>NZ_JACCBN010000001.1:3699892-4933190 GCF_013409505.1 Actinomycetospora corticicola
ACGCCTGACCCACGACGGCCCGCCCGGTCGGCGGGCGGGCCCGCCGGGCAGCCTGTCCGGCGTGGCTCTCCCGGGACGACGACGGCTCGCGCGCTCCGCCCTCGGCCGGGTCCTCGCCGCCGCAGCAGCGCACCGGCTCCCGGCCCTCGCCGCCGAGTCGGCGTTCTTCGCGGCGCTCTCGGTGTTCCCGGCGCTGCTCACCGTCGTGGCCATCCTCCGCGCCGCGGCGCCGGCCCTCCCCGGCGAGGCCGACACCGCGGCGATCGAGGGGATGACCGGGCTGCTCCGGCTGGTGCTGACGACCCGGGGCAGCGCGGCCGCGGACGCCGCCACGACCCTGTTGACCACCAGCACCCCCGGTCTGCTCACCGCCGGCACCGCCGCCGCGGTGGTCCTGGTCGTGCGCACGCTGCGCTCGGTGCTGTACGGCCTCGCGACCATCTCCGGGACCACGCCGCGCTCCTGGCGGGTCGCCGTCGCCCTGGGCCTCCTCCTGCTCGTCGGGTCCGCCACCGTCACGGCCGCAGCCGTGCAGGACCCCCTCGTCTGGCTCGGTCTGCCCGGGGGTCACCTGCTCTGGCGCGCGCTCCGCTGGCCGCTGATGCTGCTCGCCCTGCTGGGTTGGGCATCGTTGGTTCTCCGGACGGGCACGCAGCGGCGGTCCCGACGTCGGACGCTGCTGCCGGCCGCGGCGCTGGCGGTGGGCGGATGGGTGGTGGCCAGCGCGGCGTACCCGCTCTACGTCTCCGTCGCGGCGGGTGTCGCGCAGGGACTCGGGGCCCTGGGCGGCGGTCTCATCCTCCTCGTCTGGCTCTACCTGCTGATGGGCTCGCTGTACCTCGCGGCGGAGACGCTCGTCGTCGCGCCGTCCCGCTCCTGCGACCACCCGACGGGGGCACCGCCCGGGCGTGGGACCGGTGGACGGTGATGGTCGGATGTCCTCGGGAGGTACACCGATGGAGCGCACCGAGCACGAGGGCCCCCGGGCCCTGCTCGTCGAGGACGACGACCGGATCCGGCGGGTCCTGACCGTCGGCCTGGCCGACGAGGGCATCGAGGTCCGCGAGGCGGCCAGTGCCGAGGAGGCCCTCCCCCTGCTCGACGACGACGTCGACGTCGCCCTGATCGACCTCATGCTCCCGGGCGTCGACGGGATGGCCCTGTGCCGGTCGCTGCGCGAGCGGGGGGATCTCCCGATCATCATCGTGACGGCACGCTCGGACACCGACGACGTCATCGCCGGCCTCGAGGCGGGCGCCGACGACTACGTGACCAAACCGGTCGTCCCCGGCGAGCTCGCCGCCCGCGTCCGGGCCCTGCTCCGGCGGCGGCGGGCCGGCGGGCAGCCACGCCGGGAACTCGTCGTCGCCGACCTCGTGCTGCGCCCCGAGGAGGGCGTCGTGACCCGGGCCGGCGAGCCGATCGCGCTGACCCGCACGGAGTTCCGCCTGCTCACCGAGCTGGTCGAGGGCGAGGGTCGGGTCGTGTCCCGCGAGGATCTGCTCCAGCGGGTGTGGGGCTACGACTACTTCGGCGACACCCGCCTGCTCGACGTCCACGTCCGCCGTCTCCGCCGCAAGATCGAGCAGGACCCCGACGCGCCGTCCGTGGTCCTGACCGTCCGCGGCCACGGCTACCGCGTGCAACCGTGACGGCCCGGCGGACCGCCTCCCTCCGCGTCCGGGTCGCGATCTCCTTCGGGCTCGTCACGCTGGTGGTCTGCGGTGCGCTGTCGGTGGCCACGTGGTTCCTGACGACGAGCTATGCCACCGCCCAGCGCGAGAACGCCGTGCGGGCGCGCGTCTCGGCCGACGCGGCGCTCGTCGTCGGGACCCGCCAGTACCGCCCCGGCGGACTGCCCGACCTGCTCGCGGGGCTCGGCGGCGAGCCCGACACGACGGTGCTCCTGCGGTCGGCCGGGACCTGGACGTCCTCCGGCCCCGCCGTCGCCCCGACCTCGCTCCCCCGCGGACTGACCGGTCTCGGCCCGGGCGACCCACCCGCCGTCATGCGGTCCGAGGTCGACGGCCGGGCGGTGATGGCCGGCGCGGCCGCCCTCGGCACGGGCGGGGACGTGCTCGTCGAACTCGCCCCGATCCGGGAACTCGAGGGGACGCGTCGGTTCCTGGCCCTGCTCCTGGTAGGCGGCACCGCGGCGGCGACGGCCGCCGGTGCGGCGCTGGGGGCGTGGACGGCCCGGCGGTCGCTGCGCCCCCTCCACGAACTCACCGCCGCCGCGTCCCTCGTCGCGCGGGGGGACCTCGATGCCCGGCTCCCGGTGCGCGCGGACCCCGAGCTCGCCGGGCTGGCGACCACGTTCAACCGCACGGTCGAGGACCTCGGCGACCGCGTCCGTCGCGATGCGCGCTTCGCCGGGGACGTGAGCCACGAGCTCCGCTCCCCGTTGACGACGTTGCTCGGCGCGACCGACGTGCTCCGGCGCCGCTACGACGACCTGCCGCCGGCGGCCCGGGAGGCCGTCGACCTGCTCGGCCCCGACCTCGACCGGTTCGTCGACACGGTCGACGACCTGCTCGAGATCTCCCGGATGGATCAGCCGGTCGACGAGCGCGACCTCGACCGCGTCGACCTCGCCGCCCTGACCCGGGCGGTCGCGCGTCGCCAGGGGCTCGAGGAGTTCCTCGACCTCGTCCCCGGCACCACGCACGTCGTCGCCGACCGGCGCCGTCTCGACGCCGTCGTCACCAACCTGTGCACCAACGCCGCCCGCCACGGCGGCGGCGTCGTCCGGCTCGGCGTCGGCCCGGCCCCCGACGATCCGGGCCTCGTCCGGTTGGAGGTCGACGACGCCGGGCCGGGGGTGGCCGCAGAGGACCGGGCGGAGATCTTCGAGCGCTTCGCGCGGGGGTCGACGGCCGGTCGCCGCGGCGCCGGCACCGGCTCCGGTCTCGGCCTGGCCCTGGTCAGCGGACACGTCCGGCGACACGGCGGGCGCGCATGGGTCACCGACCGCCCCGGCGGTGGTGCCCGGTTCGTCGTCGAGCTCCCGGAGGCGAGGGACGACGACTGACGGGGATCCGGCATCGAACGCCCGCCACGGTCGTCAGGAACTCGCAAGGTCCGAGGGCTTCCACGCGAGGTCGTCCCGGCGTTCCATGTCAGCGGCCGCCTCGGGCATCGGACGGTCGCAACCGACAGGACGGAGGCCCCTGACGTGACGTGCGACGCCGGGTCCGCGGACTTCTCCGACATCGTGTGCCCGGAGACCGGGGTCTCGGTACGCCAGGCTGCCGCCCGGGCGCTGATCGCCCGCGAGGAGCTCCTCGGCGAGACCACCACGGACCGGGCCGCCTCCGAGCGGCACGACGACATGATCGAGGACGTCCGCGCGCTGACCGGGGTCCTCGCCGCCGAGTTCGAGCTCGCTGCCGAGGACGTGCAGGGGCTCCGCGACGCCGCGCGATGGGCGACGGCCGCACACCGGGCCACCATGCGCTCGGAGACCTTCGCACTCCACACGGCGTTCGCGATGCGTACCTACGACCACGGTCCGGAACCGTCCTGATCCCCTCGACCACGGTCAGCTGATACGCAAGCCGACAACGATGAGATCTGCGAGATGAGAGCGCGGGGCATCGTGTCCCCGGACCTCGTCGAGCGGCGTGGAACCGTCACCGGTCACCTCGCCCCGGGCGAGATCGGCTCGATTGCGCGAGCGCGGAGCCGCCAAGACCGACGATGACGGTCGACAGCACCATCGCGAGGACGAAGGTCGCGCGCTCGAGGTCGCCCGCCCGGTGCGCCGCGAGAACCCAGGAGCCGCAGTGCCTGGGACGGCGCGACCAGCGCCCCCAGCCCGACCATCGGAGCCACGGCCGCGACGACCGTCCATCGAGGATCCTGTCGTCGCTGCACCCGGCGACCCTGGCGAGTCGCGGGGCCGTCGCCGATGTCATGACCCATCACCGCAGTTGCTCGCTCGACCTACGCCCGGGGCACCACCACGATCTTGCCGACGTGTTCGCGGCGCAGGAACTGGGCCTGGGCGTCGCCGATGGCGGTGAGCGCGTGCGACGCGGCGACCCGAGGGCGGACGTCGCCGACGCGGGCGTGCTGCACCAGCTTGGTGAAGTGCGCGGCGGTGTGCATCGTGGACCCGATGAGCATGCGGTTGTGCAGGTAGAGCCGACGCAGGTCGATCGCCGGAACCGCGCCGGCCACCGCTCCGGCGACGACGGCCCGCCCACCGGGACGCAGGACATCGATCAGGCGGGCGAGCTGGTCGCCGCCCACGACGTCGATCACCGCGTCGACACCGTCCGGGTGGGCCGCCCGGACCGCCGCGACGACATCTCCGTCCGCGCCGGAGCGGTCGACGGTCCGCTCGGCGCCCGCGTCCTCTATCAGGGAGGCCTTCTTGCTCTCGGTGATCGCCGTGACCCGGGCGCCGCGGGCGGCGGCGAGTCCGACCGCGGCCAGCCCGACCCCTCCGGATGCGCCGGTCACCACCACCGTCTCGCCGGCGAGAATGCCGCCACGTTCCAGCATCCCCATCGCGGTGCCGGAGGCGATGGGCAGGCAGGCCAGTTCCTCGTCGGTCAACGGTGAGCCGGTGACGTCGTGCACGCGGGCGGCGTCGACGACGGTGTACTCGGCGAACCCGCCGTCGAACTCGCTGCCCAGCACCGCCACGATCGGCGCGTCGGGCCCGTCGTGGGCGTAGCGGGCGGGATCGACCAGCACACGACGCCCGACGAGCCCCGGAGTCACGCCCTCCCCGACGGCGTCGACGACCCCGGCGACGTCGCCGCCCTGGATGCGGGGGAAGGCGATCGGCCCGAGCCACCCCGCGAGCGCGGCGGGGTCCTCCGCGGTCCCGTAGGCCCCCTCACGGGTCCACACGTCGGTGTTGTTCAGCGCCGCAGCACGCACACGCACCCGGACCTGCGCCCGGCCCGGCTGCGGGACCGGGAGGTCATCGCGGACGACCAGGACCTCCGGCCCACCGAACGCCGTGAGCACGACGCCGGTCATGGTGTCCTCGTCAGCCACGGGACCCACCGACCAGGGAGTCCAGCGCAGCGCTCGGACGGGTGCCGGCGTCGGCGGCGGTGTCGGCGAGGTCGGCCTGCTCGCCGGCGGCCATGCCGAGCAGCGCTCTGGGGTCGACGGCCTCGACGAGGTCGACCTCGGCGGTGTGCGCGATCTGCATGCTGGTCGTCCTTCCTCGCAGAGCCCGGGCCGCGAGAACGACGAGGGCGAGCAGATCGTCGCCGTCGCCGAGCTCGAACGCCTCTCCCGTCCCTGGCCTGACCGGCCCATCAGCCCACCCGAACCCGCTCCTGCGGGTATCCGTCCCGATGCTGGATACCCCACCGGGTAGGGGACCATCGGTCGCCGGCGGAACCAGGCCTGGATCGCCTCCAGCCGCGACGTCAGCACCGGGTGACTCCCGGCCCCTCTGACCGTCCGGTACCCCAGGGGTGTCGCCCGCGCAGACAGCTTCGCGTAGCTCGCCACCGAGACTGACGCGCCGATGGCGACGACGAGGAACGCCGTGTAGACGGTGGCGTAGCTGGTGGCGGCGGCGAGTGTGGTGACGGCGACGGGTGCGGTGAGTCCGGCGAGTCCCCAGCTGGTGAAGACCTGCCCGTAGGTGGTGCCGAATCGGTCGGCGGGGACGACGTCGGCGGTCGCGGCCGGGGTCAGGACCGACAGCGCCCCGTACTGCCCACCGAGCACCAGCAAGGCCACGAGCGCGGCGGTGCCGGTGGCGCCGAGGGCGAGCGGGAGGCAGGCCAGCACCAGCAGCGCACTGTTGAGGTGCAGCGCCGCACGGTATCCCAGCCGGTCGGAGACCGGTCCGGCGAGCAGGCGCCCGGCGAAGTTCCCGACGTTGATCGAGGTCACCGCCAGCGCGGTCGCGCCGGGGCGGCCGGAGAGTGCCCCGGCCTGGGCGAACGCGGCGAGCCCGGGGGCGCTGCCGAGCCCGAACGCCAGCCACAGCGCCACCACCGCCCCACGTGGCCGCGCTCCGGCGAGCCGGTGCGGGCCCGCCTCCGGGCGTCGTGGTGGAGGCGCCGCACCAGGCACGAAGAGTGCCGCGACCGCGAGGAGGGCGCCGAGCAGCCCGGCGAGGACGAGGAAGGTCGGGCCGCGCCCGAGGACGCCGAGCAGCCGGGCTGCGAGCGGGGTCAGGACCGCGGTTCCAGCGGCGTAGGCGCTGACGACCAGGCCCAGAGCGAGACCACGCCGGGTCGTGACGGTCCCGGCGACCCGGACAGCGGTGGCGTAGCCGAGTCCGGTGGAGGCGCCGACCAGGACCCCGAAGGTCACGAACAGCACGCCCGCGGTGGAGGCCGTACCGGTGCCGAGCAGCCCAGTCACTGTCCCGGCCAGCGCCACGAGCGCGAGCCGGCGGGGTGAGGTGCGGTCGGCCACCCGGCCACCGAGCAGCACGCCGAGCATGAAGGCGAGCAGTCCCACCGAGAACACCCCGGCGAGCAGGGCATCCCCCGCGTGGAGGTCGCGGCGCAGGGTGTCGGTGAAGACGTCCCAGGCGAACAGCGGGGAGACAGCCAGGTCGAGCAGGACGGCCCCGGTGAGCGCACGCCCCGTGCTCGGCGCGCCACCCCCGGGGCTCATCGCTCAGACCGTGGCGGTGTGCGTGGTGACGGTGAGTTCGGCCAGCAGGGCTCGCACCCGCCGGTCGATGTCGTCGCGGATCGGGCGGACCTGCTCGGCGGGCAGGCCGGCGGGGTCGTCGAGTTGCCAGTCGAGGTAGCGCTTGCCGGGGAAGACCGGGCAGGCGTCCCCGCAGCCCATGGTGATGACGACGTCGGCGGCGTCGACGTCGTCGGTGCTGAGCTTGGAGGGGACCTCGTGGGTCAGGTCGATACCGAGTTCGGCCATCACCTCGGCGACGTCGGGGTTGATGGTGTCGGCCGGGGCGGACCCGGCGGAGCGCACCCGCACCCGGCCCGCGGCGTGGTGGGCGAGCAGCGCGGCGGCCATCTGAGAGCGCCCGGCGTTGTGCACGCACACGAACAGCACCTCGGGCACCGGCCGGGACTCCTGCGGGGAGGGCTGATCAGCCACGGCGGGTCTCCTCGAGCGCGGGGTCGGTGGCGGGGAAGAGCCGACGACGTAGCCACAGGGAGACGTAGACCAGGCCGACGAGGACGGGGACCTCGATCAGCGGGCCGACGACCCCGGCGAGGGCCTGACCGCTGGTCGCGCCCCAGGTCGCGATCGCGACGGCGATGGCCAGCTCGAAGTTGTTGCCCGCGGCGGTGAACGCCAACGTGGTGGTCCGCTCGTAGCCCAGCCCGACCGCACGGCCGAGGGCGTAGGACCCGGCCCACATCACCGCGAAGTAGAGCAGCAGCGGCAGCGCGATCCGGACGACGTCGAGGGGCTGGGAAGTGATCGCGTCGCCCTGCAGGGCGAACAGGACGACGATGGTGAACAGCAGCCCGTAGAGCGCGAACGGCCCGATCCCGGGCAGGACCTTCGCCTCGTACCAGTCGCGACCCTTCGCGCGCTCTCCGAGACGTCGGGTGAGGTAGCCGGCGAGCAGCGGGACACCGAGGAAGATCAGCACCGAGCGGACGATCGCCCATGGGGAGACGTCCAGGCCCGTCGTCGGGAGCCCGAGCCAGCCGGGGAGCACGGAAAGGTAGAACCAGCCCAGCGCCCCGAAGGCGATCACCTGGAAGACGCTGTTGAGGGCGACGAGGACGGCGGCGGCCTCGCGGTCCCCGCAGGCGAGGTCGTTCCAGATGATGACCATGGCGATGCAGCGGGCGAGCCCGACGACGATCAGCCCGGTGCGGTACTCCGGCAGGTCGGGCAGCAGCAGCCACGCCAGGGCGAACATCAGCGCGGGGCCGAGCAGCCAGTTCGCCACCAGCGAGGACACCAGCAGGCGGCGGTCGCCGGTGACGGTGTCGAGCCGGTCGTAGCGGACCTTCGCCAGCACCGGGTACATCATGATCAGCAGGCCGAGCGCGATCGGCAGCGAGACCCCGTCGACCGCGACCGCACCGAGCGCCTCCCCCAGCCCCGGGACCAGGCGGCCCGCAAGGAGCCCGACCGCCATGGCGGCGAGAATCCACACCGGCAGGAACCGGTCGAGAGTGGAGAGCTTCCCGACCACGGATGCCTCGTCGCGCGTGGGCGCGCTCACGCGTCCACCACCGGCAGCGCCGCACGGTCGGTCGGAACGACATCAGCAGCGTCGGAGGGGACGAGGACGGTGGCGACCCGGGCGAGCAGCTCGGGGCGCACCCGGTAGTACACCCACGTGCCCCGGCGCTCGCCGGTGATCAGCCCGGCCTCGCGCAGCACCTTGAGGTGATGGGAGATCGTCGGACCGGACAGGTCGAACACGTCGGTCAGGTCGCACACGCACGCCTCGCCACCCGCATGCGAGGCGATCAGCGAGAGCAGCCGCAACCGCACCGGGTCCCCCATCGCCTTGAACACCCGCGCCAACTCGCCCGACTGCCCGGCCGACAACGGCTCGCGGGCCAACGGCGAGCAACACCCCACGACCTCGGCGAGCTGAACGAGCACCCGCTCCTCCGCCTCCTGCTTCGACATCCGTCTACCTTGACAGTCGTCTATCTACACCCGCAAGGTGCTGCCTCGACCGACGTCGAAACAGGCGCCGCCACAGTCCCGGGAGGACCACCTCATGTCGCGCGTGCAGCTCGCCCTGCGAGTCTCCGACCTCGAAGCTTCGATCCGCTTCTACAGCCAGCTGTTCGGCGCGGAGCCGGCCAAGCGACGCCCCGGCTACGCCAACTTCGCCATCACCGAGCCCCCGCTCAAGCTGGTGCTCCTGGAGGGCGAGCCCGACCGCCCCACCGTGATGGACCACCTCGGCGTCGAGGTCGAGACCACCACCGAGGTCGACGACGCCACCGCCCGGCTCGGCGAGCTCGGGCTGTTCACCCAGGTCGAGGACGACACCACCTGCTGCTACGCCCGCCAGGACAAGGTCTGGGTCCACGGCCCCGGCAAGGAGCCCTGGGAGGTCTACACCGTCAAGGAGGACTCCCAGGTCTACGGGAGCGACGGCGTGCTCTCCTCGCCGACGAGCCTGGACTCCGCGGTCGAGGACGAGGTGGCCTGCTGCTCTGGGACCACTGCGAAGACCCCTGTGGCCTGATCGCTCCGACAGGCCCCGAAGGCCGACTCCTGGGCTGGTGGGGTGGCCACCGCGTGGAGATCGCAGGCGCGGCTCGGGGCGTAGCCACCCTGACGGTGCCGCAGGCCGCGCTCCTCGCCGGGATCGTCCGCAGTCCGCAGGGCTACGACCCGACGACCCGCCCCGAGGCCGCGCGGGCCCGCCGCGGCGAGGTCCTGCGCGCCATGACCGACGTCGGCTCGATCTCGTCGGCACAGGCCGCAGCGGCCGACGACGCCCCGCTCGGGATGCTCTCGCCCCTGGCCCGTCCGGCCCCGGGGTGCGGAGCGGCCTCCGAAGGGCTGGGCTTCTTCTGCCGGTACGCCGGGGAGGAGCTGGCCGAGGCCGGGATTCCCTCATCGGAGCTGCGCACCGGCGGCTACACCGTCCGCACGACGCTGGACCCGGACGCACAGGCACGCGCCGACGCGGCCGCCGGACGGGTCGGCACCTCGTCGGGGGTCGCGAACGTGGTCGCGGTCGTGGCTCCGGGTACGGGCTCCCGGCCGGTGCTGGCCCTGGCCACCAACCGCGAGTACGGACCGGACGCCGGGCAGGGGCAGAGCTCGCTGCCCCTGGTCACCGCACCCCTCCGCGGCGCGGGGTCGGTCTACAAGATCTTCACGGCCGCAGCCGCTCTGGAGCAGGGGCTGATCTCTCCCGACAGCGAGCTCGACGTCCCCGAGCGCTACACCTCGGCGATCTCGCCCGGCTACACCGTCGAGAACCTCGGCAGCTACGACGACCGCATGACGCTGACCCGGGCGCTCGCGACCTCGCCGAACACCACGTTCGTCGAGCTCGAGGACCGGATCGGTTCGATCGGACCCGTCGTCGACGCCGCTCGGGCGCTGGGCCTGCGGCGGACCCTCGACGCGCCGTCTCCAGGCGGCGGCGGGACCATCGGGGAGGCCGTCGCCGCACAGGACCAGGCCTCGTTCACCCTCGGCCCGAACCCGACCAGTCCGCTCGAACTCGCCAACGTGGCCGCCACCCTCGTCGCCGACGGCCGCTGGTGTCCGCCGACACCGATCCTGTCCGTCACCGACCGCGAGGGCCGCGCCATGGATCTCCCCGCCCCGCCCTGCGAGCAGGCGGTGCCCGCCTCCATCGCGGCCGATCTGCGCACCGCTCTCTCACGGGACCACACCGACGGCACCTCCGCCGATGCCGCCGACGAGACGGGGTGGGACCGACCCATGATCGGCAAGACGGGGACCACCCAGGTCTCGGCGTCGTCGGCGTTCGTCGGCGCCACGTCGTCGTACGCCGGAGCGGTCTTGACCTTCTCCGACCGAGGCGCGCCGCAGCCCGTCTGCACCGACCCCGTCCGCGTCTGCTCGGACGGGACCCTCACCGGTGGTTCCGTCCCGGCCGAGACCTGGTACCGCACGATGGAGCCGCTGCACCGCGGGCTGCCCGAGGGCGATCTCGTGACTGGGCGGAGCGACTGACCGCGCCGGGCGCGACGGCAGGAGCTCCCCTGGCTCCGGGGCCGACGGCAGGGACCGGAGTTCCCCGGTCCGGTCGGACGCGGCCGTCAGGAAACTCCCCCGCTCGACACAACCGCCTGCTCCAGCATCTCGATTCGCCCGCGCACCGCCCGGTGGTGTTCGATCCGGTATCGGGCCGGTGGGAGCGGGTACCTCCGGTCGGCATGCCGGCACGTCGACCGCCGGCCACCTCGGCGCCGCGCCGACGCCCGGCCCGACGTCCCGGGCAGAGCCGTAGCCGAGGAGCCGGATGACCCCCAGCGCGCGGAACGCCTCCGGCCGGTTCTGGGTCGTCCCGGCCTGGTGCGGCGGCGTCGCGATCGTCCTCGCGTTTGCTCTCGCCCGCCTCGATCACGCCATCGGCGACGACCGCGGCGCGTTCCTCTTCCCCGGGCCACCCGAAGGTGCCCGCAGCTTCCTCGGTGCCGTGATCACCGCGATGATCTCCTTCACCGGCCTGGTCTTCTCGATCACCGTCGTGGTCCTGGTGCTGACCAGCGGCCAGTTCTCGCCCCGTGTCCTGCGCCAGTTCCTGCACGACCGGACGATCCAGTGGTCGCTGGGGCTGTTCATCGCGAGCTTCCTCTACGCCGTCTTCGCTCTGCGGGAGGTGCTGGGCACCGCCGACACCGATCCCTTCGTCCCGCGGGTCTCGGTGACGGTGTCTGGCCTGCTCGTGCTCCTCGCGGTCGGCCAGTTCGTGCTCTACATCCACCACGTGGTGCACATGATCCAGGCGTCATCGATCATCACGAGCATCGCCGAGGAGACCCGGGACCTGCTGGAGTCCCGCCACCCTGTCGACGCTGCTCCGGCTCCGGCGCCGCCGACCATCGTCGGTCCGGGCACCGCGGTCGCGGCCGACAGACCGGGGCTCGTCGTGTCCGTCGATCACGACGGACTCCTGGGTCAGGCCGTCGAGGACGACAGCGTCGTCGTCCTCGAGCCTCGCGTCGGGGACTTCGTGCCCGCCGGAGCGACGCTGCTCGTCGTCCATCCTCGAGCCGGTGGTGGTGGCATGAGGGCGGAGCGGTACTCCTGTCACGTCCGCACCGCGACCGAGCGGACCATGGACCAGGACCTGGCGTTCGGCTTCCGGCAACTCGTCGACGTGGCGGTCAAGGCGCTCTCGACGAGCATCAACGACCCCACGACCGCCTGCCAGATCCTCGACGCCGTCCACGACCTGCTCCGTCGCATCGTCACCCGCCCCTGGCCGCCGGTCCGGATCGAGGACGATCGGGGGACCACCCGCCTCTGCATCCCCTCCGACGACGTCCCGACCCTGCTGCGGATCGCGCTCGACGAGATCCACCACTACGGCGCGGACGCGACCCAGGTGCCGGCGAGGATCACCCGACTGCTCGACGATCTCGACGCCGCCGCACGCCCCGAGCACCGCGAAGCGGTCCGGACCTACCGGCAGGGGCTGGGCCTCTGAACCCGAGCCGGCTCAGTCGACATCCGACCGGATCGCCCGGACCCGCAACGTCACCACGTCTGCGGCGCACGCGGTCCCGGCGCGGGGCACGTAGGCAGCGGCGCTCTCGCCCGGCGGGACCACACACAGTCCTCGGACCGCCGTCGGATCACACCGCTCCGAGCCGAGTGCGCCGGGATCGGCCCGGCCGCCGAGGTCGCCGCAGCCAGGCAGGATCGTGCGCACCGGGATCGTCGAGACGTCGGTCGAGCAGGACACCCCGGGGGAACCCCTGCAGGGTGCACTGCCCGATGCGGTGTTGGCCGACCCCGACCGACGGCCACGCCGACGAGGATCGTGCGATCACCCGACGGGTCCGGCCGCGACGTCCGCGGCGTCCTCGACGAACCGGACGAGATCGGAGCCCTCGAGCACCGACTCAGCGCAGCCCTTCGCACGCCGGGACCTCCGAGGCCTCGTCGACGAGAGCCGCCGGGCTCGCGAGGTCCCGCAGCGTCGACGCCTTCGTGGTCACCGCGTTCGCCCGGACCTGCTGGAGCTGGTTCGCGATCGTCGCGGGGTCGTTGTCCGGGACCGCGGCGAGCGCCGCCCGCTCCTCGGAGAGCGTCGCGGCCTGCTCGCGCAAGAGATCGACGGCCGTGGCAGTGGCGCTCTGGCCGTCGTCCACCGGTGCCGGACCGGCCGCGTTCACCTGGTCCGCCGCCCGGCCGAGCCCGGCGATGCGGCCGTCGAGATAGGCGAGCATGAGCTGCTTGGACGCTGCCGGCTGACCGGCGATCGACTCGGGCGGCCCCGTCGTGGTGCGTGCCGGAGCGAGCCCTGTGCAGACCTGGGAGAGCCACGTGTCCGGGCTGGCCGGCGCCGAGGTGTTCTCCGGTGCGAAGGGCCGCGACGAGGATGCAGCCGGTTCGGCGCCGTAGCTGCACCCGGCGAGGACGAGCAGGAGCGGGGGCAGGAGAGCGAGCAACACACTGCGCACGGACGACGTTCCTCTCGTCGGGACGGACGGCATCGAAATACCCATATCGCCCGTCGGGACGCCTGCGAACACCTGACGGGCCCCACCCGACCGCCGAACACGTCGGCCGTCCCGGCCGATTCCGACCTTCGTCGGTCTCCGGAACCGGCTCGGTGGATGGCAGCGGGAGGTTCTAGCGTCCTGACGGTCGTCGGCCACCGGAGCGTTGCGACGACGAGCAGGTCATCGACCTGTTCGCTCCACCCGCGCTGAACCCCCGGCCCGGCCGCGATCCCTCATGAGCGGGCGCGGTGCCCGATGAGACTGCTCGACTCTCCGGGCTTCGTAGAATGCTCTGCCGAGGGGGAGCGAAAGCGGTCGATCGGGAGGCAAGCACGGTGACCCCCTCAGCAGATTCCTCCTCCGGGCCGGGTCGGTCCGGGCAGCGCCACGAGCAGTCGTTGACGACCCGCGCCGCGATCGTGGCGGCCGCCGCGGAACGGTTCGCCGAGGTCGGTTATCACGGGGCCACGCTGAGCGAGATCCTGTCCCGCAGCGGGGTGACCAAGGGTGCGATGTACTTCCATTTCCCGCACAAGGAGGCCGTGGCCGACGCGGTGATCGCTGCGACCAACGCGGCGTGGGCCGAGGTGCTGGCCGAGCTCGAGGCGCCGGAGTGGGAACCGCTACGCGCGGTGGTGGTGCTGACCGAGCGGGTCGTGGACACCGTCCGCCACGACGCGATCGTTCGCGGCGGGGTCCGGCTGCTCAACGATGCCGCGGTCACGGTCCGCCACGGCGCCGCGCACTACCGGTTCGTCGAGCGGGTCGTCGCGTCGCGGCTGCGGGAGGCGGCCGCGACCGGTTCGCTGCGACCGGGCGTGGACGTCGCGGTACTCGCCCGGCAGGTCGCGACCCTGATGGCGGGCCACAACCTGATCTGCGAACGCAGCGGCACCCTCGACGAACTGCCCGCCCGGGTCGAGGCCATGTGGACGGCACTGCTGCCCCTGATCGCCGCCGAGGACTGGATCGCCCAGCACCCGATCCGCGCCTGACCGTCACGACACCGCGCCCGGCCGCCGAGACCACGATGTCCGGCCGAGCCGTCCTCACCCTCGGTTGGTGCGCTCGCCCGCAGTCAGCGCAGCACATCGACCGACCGCGGGGCGCACGCCGTCCGACCACCGGGTCACCACGGGATCTCCTGTGATTCGCATACCGGGCACCCCGTACGTAGGGTGTCTTCGTCATGCACCCGCACCGACCCGGGTGCAGCACGCGTCGGCTCGCGCCACCAGCGGCGGCCCGCCGGCCCAGCACCGCGGCCCGGGGGAAGTCGATGACCCAGCAACCGAGTGACCCGGCGGGTCGAGCCTTGGTCCGCACCGACGATCTCGACGACCTGGTCGCGCAGGTCACCGACATCATGTCGAGCCACACCGTCGTCCCGGCCCGAGCCGGCCATTTCACCGCTGAGATCCGCGGGGTCCGCACACCAGGCCTGTCGGTGCTGGAGATGGACTACGGGATGGCGGTGCGGCTGACCGCCGACCCGCTCCCGAACTACGTCTCGGTGTGCCTTCCCTTGAGCGGGGCGCTGACCGCGAGCCACCAGGGCCGCCGGCTCGACCCTGTGGCCGGGCGGTCGGCGGTGGTCGGCACACCGGCCTCGGAACTGGTGATGGACTGGGGCGAAGCCCTGCGGCTGCTGGTGCTGCGGATCGACCTGGACGTGCTGCAGTCGTTGGCCGCGCGGTTCGTCACCGCCCAAGATGAGCGGCCCGACCTGCAGTTCGACCCTGCCATGGGCGAGGAGGTCACCGCGGCGCTGCTGGGGCAGGCCCGGTTGCTCCAGCGGGTCCTCGCCGGCGCCGGGCCCGGGGCGGTGAACCCGCTGGTGATGGCGCAACTACGCGAACAGATGGTGAGCACCCTGCTGCTGGGCCAGCCCAACAACTGGACCCACGAGCTGCACCACCGACCCGAACCGGCGCAGCGCAGCACGGTGGGCGAAGCGGCGGACCTGATGCGGACCCACGCCGACGAGCCGCTGACCGTCGAGGGCGTCGCCCGCACGGTGGGGCTCTCGGTGCGGGCGTTGCACGCGGGGTTCCGCCGCGAGCTCGACCGGTCCCCGAAGCAGTACCTCCAGCACGTCCGCCTCGAGCGCGCCCGCGCCGACCTCGTCGTCGCCGACCCCGGCAGCGGTATCCGCGTCATCGACATCGCGCACCGGTGGGGGTTCAGCCACCCCGGGCGGTTCGCCGCGGCCTACCGGCACCACTACGGCGAGGCCCCCGCCGCGACGCTGGCCTGCCCGCTGCGCTGACCGCCACTCGCAGGAACGGAGACTGCGCGGCAGGTGCCGATTCCGCACCGTCCTGGCGTCCGGAAACGGCTCTGGTCCGGCTGCGGCGGCTCCTAACGTCGTCGCTGCCAGTCATCACCGGTTCACGCCGCGGAGGAATCGCAGCCCATGCCGATGCCGTCCGATCGTGACCACAGCTCCCGCATCTGCGGCGTGGGCCACGAGAGCGCTGTGCGGCCCGTGGAGTCCGCGCAGCACCGGATCGCCCAGCTCGAGGAGCGCGTCGACGGGTTGTCCCGGGCCCTGCAGACCCGCGACACCATCGGGCAGGCCAAAGGCATCCTGATCAGCCACTTCGCGATCGACCCGGACGAGGCGTTCGCCCTGCTGGCCCGGCTGTCCCAGCACACCAACACCAAGCTCGCCGACCTCGCCGCCGACCTCGTCGCGCTGGCCTGCGACCGCGACCGTCACGACCGCCCCGGCCCGGACGGGGCCAGTGACGCCGCCGTCGCGGTGTTCGGCGGCCTGCTCGGCAACACCGCGCCCCCACGGCACCCACGAAGCCCGGCCCGCACCGCGCCGCGGCCCGCCCCGCCCACCGCACGGGCGCCGTCCCGCGCTGACACCACCGGGCGTCCCCCACACCCCGGGAGCGACGTCCGCGGCGAGTAGGCGGCCGTCAGAACGTCCCGACGTCGGGGTCGGGGTCCTGCACGTCAACCAGAAAGAGGTGATCGTCGATGAGCGACGAACTGCGCGGACGGCGGGTGGCGATCCTGGCCACCGACGGCGTCGAACAGGTCGAGTACGAGCAGCCCCGCCAGGCCGTGGAGGACGCCGGAGCGCAGGTCACGCTGCTCTCCATCCACACCGGCGAGATCCAGGCCATGAACGCCGACATCGACAAGGGCGACACGTTCCGCGTCGACCAGCTGGTCTCCGAGGTCTCCCCCGATGATTTCGACGCCCTGATCCTGCCGGGCGGGACGGTCAACCCCGACGGCCTGCGCGCCGACGCCGACGCGGTGGGTTTCGTGCGGGACTTCGTGAACTCCGGCAAGCCGGTCGGGTCGATCTGTCACGGCCCGTGGACGCTCGTCGAGGCCGACGTCGTCCGGGGCCGGACCCTGACGTCGTTCCCCAGCATCCGCACCGACATCCGCAACGCCGGCGGCCACGTCGTCGACCAGGAGGTCGTCCGCGACGACGGCCTGGTCACCAGCCGCAACCCCGACGACCTGCCCGCCTTCGGCGCGGCGCTGGTCGAGGAGTTCGCCGCGGGCCGGGCTCGCGCCCGCACCTGATTCCGGCCCAGCCCACCACAGTCACTGCTGCCACGGAGGTCCCCATGAAGGCACTGGTCTACAACGGTCCGCGCGACGTCTCGGTCTCCGAGGTCCCCGATGCCCGCATCGAGCGACCCAACGACGTCCTGGTGCGCATCACCGCCACCAACATCTGCGGGTCGGACCTGCACATGTACGAGGGCCGCACCGACTTCGAACAGGGCCGCATCTTCGGTCACGAGAACGTCGGCGAGGTCGTCGAGGTCGGCCCCGGGATCGAGAAGGTGCAGGTCGGGGACATGGTCTCCGCACCGTTCAACGTCTCCTGCGGGCACTGCAGCAACTGCGAGCACGGCCTGACCAACTACTGCCTCAACGCCAACACCGACGGGGTCGCCGGCGGCGCCTACGGCTTCGCCGACATGGGCGGCTGGGCCGGCGGGCAGGCCGAACTGCTCCGCATCCCCTGGGGCGACTTCCAGGCCCTGCGCCTGCCCGACGACGCCACCGAGAAGCAGAACGACTACGTGATGCTCTCCGACATCTTCCCCACCGGCTGGCACGCCGTGGAGATGTCGGGCTTCAAGCCCGGCGAGACCATCGTCATCTACGGCGCCGGCCCAGTCGGACTGATGGCCGCCCTCTCGGCCACCGTCAGGGGTGCAGCGAAG
Source organism: Actinomycetospora corticicola (assembly GCF_013409505.1). Taxonomy (NCBI): domain Bacteria; kingdom Bacillati; phylum Actinomycetota; class Actinomycetes; order Pseudonocardiales; family Pseudonocardiaceae; genus Actinomycetospora; species Actinomycetospora corticicola. Next base: position 3,717,210 of record NZ_JACCBN010000001.1, read on the forward strand.
GTCATGGTCGTCGACCGCCACCCCGACCGGCTGCGCCTGGCCGAGCAGATCGGGGCGATCGCCATCGACGACTCGAAGGGCGACCCCGTCGAGCAGGTCATGCAGCACACCAAGGGAGTCGGCGCCGACCGCGGCGCGGAATGCGTCGGCTACCAGGCCCACGACCCCCAGGGCCACGAGGACAACGCCGACACTCTCAACAAGCTGGTCGCCTCGGTCCGGTTCACCGGCGGCATCGGCACCGTCGGCGTGTTCGTCCCCCAGGACCCCGGCGCCCCCGACGAGCTCGCCCAGCAGGGCAAGGCCCGCTTCGACTTCGGCAACTTCTGGTTCAAGGGCCAGCAGATGGGCTGCGGGCAGGCCCCGATCAAGCGCTACAACCGCCAACTGCGCGACCTGATCGCCGCGGACAAGGTCAAGCCCTCCTGGATCGTGTCCCACAACCTGCCCCTCGAGCAGGCCCCGGAGGCCTACAAGCACTTCGACGCCCGCGAGGCCGGCTGGACCAAGGTCGTCCTCAACCCGACCTGAACCCTGCCCGGACCACACCCGGTCCACCGGGTCGAGTGCGACCGCAGCGGGAGAGACCGGGCGTTCGACACCTCCACCGGCGAGCAGGACCAGATCGTCGCCGAGGCAGCCGGCGCCGCCTTCTGACCCGACCACCAGGACCCTGGTCGACACCCCCGACAGAAGGAGATATGACATGGCCGAGCCCGTGACCGTCGGACTGCTGGTCCGGATCGAGGCGCTCCCCGGCCGGGAGAGCGACGTCGAGAACTTCCTCCGTCAAGGGCTGAACCTGGTCGAGCAGGAACCAGGGACCGTCCGCTGGTTCGCGCTGCGCTTCGGGCCCTCCTCGTTCGGCATCTACGACGCGTTCCCCGACGACGACGGCCGCCGGACCCATCTGTCCGGCGCCGTCGCCCAGGCCCTCCAGGACAACACCGGGGTGCTGTTCACCGCGCCGAGCATCGAGCCGGTGGACGTCATCGCGGAAAAGTCACCGATCTGACCGACCCACCGTCGTCCCAGGCCGACGCGGTCACCAGGTCTGTGCGGAGTGACGTCGAGGACCGTTGCACGATGAGGAGAAGACGTGAGCAGAGTAGAGGACGAGGCGACCGGGGCGCCGACGTGGACAGCCGGCGCGGTCGGGGTACTTCGAGGGCTGGTCGGCTCCGGCGGCCCTCGCCGCGGCGGGTCTGACGGACCCGGGCGGTGGCTGGTCGTGACCGTGTACCGCACACCGCAGGACGTCCAGACCCAAGTCGAGGGCTCTGGCCCGTTGAGTCGGATGCGCAGCGAGGTCGAGGTGACCGTGGGCGCCGCGCCGGGTGACAAGGGCACCGAACTGGCGGCCAGGCCGACGGCTCCCGACGGCGGGTCGGTCGAGTTGCGTCGCGCGGTCCGCGCGGCGCTGCGGGAGACCAAGTCGGTCCTGGAGTGCGGCGAGGTCGTCGAACCGTCCCGGCCGGGGTCGAGCCACCCCGGACCGGCCGGACAACTGCTGCGCGCGGTCACCGCGCGGGCCTGGGGAGAGGGGCGACTGTGAAGGCACTGTGCTGGGAGGGCGTCAACAAGCTCGCGGTCGAGCGGGTCCCCGACCCACGGATCCAGAACGCCGGCGACGTGATCGTGAAGGTCCGCTACACCACCTCGTGCGGGTCGGACCTGCACCTGCTCGGCGGCTACATCCCGGCCATGGAGGCCGGCGACGTGATCGGGCACGAGTTCACGGGCGAGATCGTCGAGATCGGCCCGGAGGTCACGAAGCACTCCGTGGGCGACCGGGTCGTAGTGGTGTCCTTCATCGGCTGCGGCACCTGCTGGTACTGCGACAACGACCTGTGGTCGCTGTGCGACAACACCAACACCAACCCCGGTATCGGCCAGGCCCTGTGGGGCTACGAGCCCGGTGGCATCTTCGGCTACTCCCACGCCATGGGCGGCTTCATGGGCAGCCACGCCGAGTACGTCCGGGTCCCGTTCGCCGACCAGGGGGCGTTCACCGTCCCCGAGGAGGTCGACGACCTCTCCGCGGTGTTCGCCTCCGACGGGGTCCCCACCGGCTGGATGGGCGCGCACCTCGGCGGCGTGCAGCCCGGGGACACCGTCGCGGTGTGGGGCGCCGGAGGCGTCGGCCAGATGGCCGCCCGCGCCGCCACGCTGCTCGGCGCCGAGCAGGTCATCGTCATCGACCGGCTCCCCGAGCGGCTCGCGATGACCAAGAAGCACGTCGGGGTGGAGACGATCGACTACAGCCGCACCGACGTCGGCGCCGAACTCCGGGAACGCACTGGCGGCCGCGGCCCCGACGTGTGCATCGAAGCGGTCGGCCAGGAGGCCCACACCACCGGCCCGGCGTACCTCTACGACTACGTCAAGCAGCAGCTGCGTCTGGAGAACGACCGTCCGCTCGCGATCCGTGAGGCGATCATGGCCTGCCGCAAGGGCGGGTCGGTGTTCTCTCTCGGAGTGTTCGCCGGCCTGGTCGACAAGTTTCCCCTCGGGGCCCTGATGAACAAGGGCCTCACGCTGCGCGGTGCTCAGCAGCACGGGCAGCGCTACCTGCCGATGCTGCTCGACCGCATGGCCAAGGGTGAGATCACCACCAGCCACCTCGCCACCCACGTCATGTCCCTCGACGACGGACCCCGCGGCTACGACATCTTCAAGAACAAGGAAGACGGCTGCGTCCGCGCCGTCTTCCAACCCTGAGGCCTCGGCTTCAGAGCCGTCGAGCCGCGCCGAGCGGCGAGGCCCGACGGGTTACGGTCGGTCCGGGCCACCGGACTGACGTGCAGCCGGAGCCGCGTCGAGCAGGTCGAGCGCGAGGAGTCGGTCGTGGTGGTCGAGATCGTTGCGGTGGTCGCCGGACTGGTGGCGCTCACGGCGATGGTTCGGGCCGGGGCACGTCGGATCGGTGTCCCGGACCCGATCGCGCTGCTGGTGGTGGGCGCCGCGGTGTCGTGGGTGCCCGGCGTCCCGCCGCTGCGCATCGACCCGGACCTGGTGCTGGTCGTCCTGCTCCCGCTGCTGCTCTACTGCGCGGCGTTCGCCGCGTCACTGCCGGCGTTCCGGCGGCACATACGGCCGATCCTGTTGCTCTCGGTCGGCCTGACGATCGTGTCGGCGCTGGCGGTCGGGGTCGTGGCCTCGGCCGTGGTGCCCGGCCTGGGGTTCGCCGCGGCGTGTGCGCTCGGGGCTGCCGTCGCGCCGCCGGACGCCGTCGCCGCGACCGCGGTCGCGCGCGGGATCCGCCTGCCGAGACGGGTCGAGGCGCTGCTCGAGGGCGAGAGCCTGTTCAACGACGCCGCCGCGCTCACCGTGCTCACGGTGGCCGTCGCCGCGGCCACCGGCGAGGGCCTGACCTTCGCCCAGGCGAGCGGGCAGTTCCTGCTCAGCGCCCTGGGCGGGCTCGTCATCGGTGGACTCGTCGCCGCGGTCATGGCCTGGGTGCGCCGGCGGGTCCGCAACCCCTACACCGACGTCGTGGTCTTCCTGGTCGCCCCGTTCGCGGCCTATCTGCCCGCCGACGTGGTGGGCGCCTCCGGCCTGGTGGCGGTGGTCTGCACCGGGCTCTACCTCGGCCACCGCGCGACGACGATCATGGAGCCCGGAGCCCGCGTCGTGACCGGGTCGGTCCGGACCGCGGTGTCCTGGCTCCTCGAGGGCATCGTCTTCCTGCTGGTCGGGCTGAAGCTGCGCGACGTGATCGCCGGGCTCGCCTCGACCCCGCTCGCCGTCGTGATCACGTCATCGGTCGCGGTCGTGATCACCTTGGTCGTCGTCCGTGTCGTGTGGCTGGCCCTCACCGAACAGGCCATACCCGCCGCTCTCGGGCACCGGAGCGCGACCTGGGGTGAGTCGACGTTGACCGCGTGGGCCGGGATGCGGGGCGCGGTGTCCCTGGCCGCGGTCCTGACCCTGCCGCTGGTGATGCCCGACGGGCAGGCCTTCCCACAGCGCGACCTGATCGTCTTCCTCACCTTCGTGGTCATCCTGGCGACGCTGCTCGGTCAGGGACTGACCCTCCCCCTGCTGGCGCGCCGGCTCGCCGGCGGCGGGTCGGAAGTGGCCACCGAGGCACGGCAGGAAGCACACGCGCGACGCGAAGCGGCCGACGCCGCGCTGGCCTGTCTCGAAGACATGGAACAGGACGACCGCGGCGGCGACGAGGTCGTCGACCAGCTCCGCCGCCGCGTGCAGAACCGCAGGCACGACGCCGACGAACAGCTCGCCGCCCTCGAATCGCCGTCCCACACCGACGGCGCCGGCACCGCCGACTCCGACCCGCAAGCTTTCCTCGAACCGCGCGCGGCGACCGACAACGGGCAGCAGGAACTCCCCCGCGACACCTACCGGCGCTACGGCCAAGCCATGATCACCGCCGAGAGAAGCCGCCTGCTCTCCCTCCGCGACGAAGGAAACCTCACCGAGGCCGCCTTCAACCGCATCCAACGCGAACTCGACCTCGAGCAGGCCGCGCTTCTCGTGCGCTGAACACCCGACATCGGTCTCAGCGCAGAACCGCCTCGGCTCCGCGGCGGGGGCGAGCGCCAGCCGCTGATCGGACGGTTGCACACCCATGCCTCGTACTTCTCACCCTCGACGGGGAAATTGAAGACGATGGCTGACATTCTGTTCGTGATGACTGGCATCGAGGGATTCACGTCCGCGCCGACAGGACGCCGCGCCGACCGCCCGACGGTCCGAGGGAACCTCGACCAGCACGGCGCCGAATTGCGAGTCGCCGTACTGCCTCACCTACCGCGAGACTGAAGGATGGGCGTATGACCGAGACGATGCGTGCCGTTGCCTACCGTCGTCCTGGGGGCGCGGATGTGTTCGAGGATGTCGAGGTGCCCGTCCCCGCCCCCGGCCCGAGAGACCTCGTTGTCGCGGTGCGGGCCGTGTCGGTCAACCCGGTCGACATCGAGCTCCGCGCGGGAAAGGACCCTGGAGGCGAGCCCCACATCCTGGGCTACGACGCGGCAGGGGTCGTCAGGGGAGTCGGCGCGGAGGTCGAGATGTTCAGCCCCGGCGACGAGGTCTACTACTCCGGCTCGACCGCGCGGGCAGGAACCGACGCGCAGGTTCACGTGGTGGACGAGCGGATCGTCGGGCCCAAACCGCGCACCCTGTCCTTCGCCGAGGCGGCCGCGCTCCCGCTCACCACCATCGTGGCGTGGGAGACCCTGTTCGACCGCTTCGGCGTCGACGCCGACTCCACCGGCACGCTTGTCGTGATCGGGGCCGCCGGCGGGGCCGGCTCGATGGTCATCCAGCTCGCTCGCGCGCTGACCGGGCTCACCGTGATCGGAACCGCGTCGCGTCCGGAGTCGCAGCAGTGGGCGCGCGACCTCGGCGCCCACCACGTCGTCGACCACTCGGGCGACCTCGGCGAGGCCGTGGCCGCCGTCGCGCCCGACGGTGTCGACCTCGTGTTCTCCTCACGCACCGGCGGGATGATCGAGACCTACGAGCGGATGCTTCGCCCCGGAGGCGCGATCTGCGCGATCGACGGGCCCGAAGGGCTCGAGCTGCTGCCGTTGAAGAACAAGAGCATCACCTTTCACTGGGAGCTCATGTTCACCCGCCCGCTCTACGCCCCCGACGACATGGTCGTGCAGCACAACCTCCTCGAGACCGTCGCCGGGCTCGTCGACGCCGGAACGCTACGAACCACGCTCACCTGCGAGGTCGGCCCCCTCGATGCCACCACCCTGCGGCAGGCCCACGAGCTGGTGGAGGCCGGGCACATGGTCGGCAAGGTGGTGCTCACCGTCGACAGCTGACCGGACCCCCGGGCACCACAGCGCGTGGCACCAGCAGGCCGACGCCGCCCACGAGACCCGCGCCGACCCCGCTCCGCGTCGTGGTCGTGTCCTCGGCGCCGCCTGCCGTCCTTCGGAGACGATGGAGATCTCAGCGGGTCCGCCTCGGACCGTCTTCAGCACGAACTCGAGCAGGCCGCGCTGCTTGTGCGGTGAAGGTCCGGGTTGGTGACAGGACAAGGCCCCACCTCGCGGATCGAACTGACGACGCGACGAGTGCGTCATCCCGCTGATCAGTCCCGCCGACCGCTCACCCGATGAAGTCGTCCACCGTCAGCGGCAACGAACGCACGCGCCGACCGGTGGCGTGATATGCGGCGTTGGCGATGGCTGCGGCCGACCCGACGATCCCGATCTCGCCGATGCCCTTGGTGCCCATCGGGTTGACGTAGGGGTCCTGCTCGTCGATCCAGTCGATCTCCATGGAGTTGACGTCGGCGTTGGAAACGACGTGGTAGTTCGCCAGGTCACGGTTGACGACGTGGCCGGTGCGCGGGTCGAGCACGCTCTGCTCGTGCAGGGCCATCGACAGGCCCATCGTCATGCCCCCCAGGAACTGCGACCGCCCCAACGTCGGATTGACGATGCGTCCTGCTGCGAATACGCCGAGCATCCGTGGCACTCGGATTTCGCCGGTGTCGGCGTGGACCGCGATTTCGACGAAATGCGCTCCGTACGCCGACATCGCGTACTGGTCACCATAGGCGTTGTCGGGCATGGCCCCGTCGGCCTCGGCGCCGTCCTCGGGGTCGGAGCCCCACTTGTCGCGGAAGCGGTCGGCGGTGTCGGCGATGGTCGCGCCCCACGAGCCCGTGCCCGAGGACCCGCCGGCCAGCGATGCGGTCGGTAGCGCCGTGTCGCCGATCTCGACGTCGACGACCTCGGCGGGCACGCCGAGCGCGTCGGCGGCGATCTGGGTGAGGACGGTGCGTGCTCCGGTGCCGATGTCGGCGGCGGCGATCTCGACCTCGTAGCGCCCGGTGGCGCCGAGGGCGGGGTCGAGCGAGGGGTCGTGGTGGAAGCGGATGACCGCGGTGGACCCGGGCATGGTGTTGACCGGGTAGCTGGAACCAGCCACCCCCGTGCCGTGCCACCAGCCGTCGACGAGGCGGGCGCGGGGCTGCGGGTCGCGATGTGACCAGGCGAAGCGCTCGGCGCCGCGTCGCAGGCAGGCGACGAGGTTACGGCTGGAGAACGGCAGCCCCGACTCGGGGCTGACCGTTGGCTCGTTGCGCACCCGCAGTTCGACGGGGTCGAGGCCGGCGACGACGGCGAGCTCGTCCATGGCGACCTCGGCGGCGAAACTGCCCGGAGCCTCGCCGGGCGCTCGCATCCACGAAGCCATCCCGACGTCGAGCGGGACCAGGCGGTGGGTGGTGCGCCGGTTGGGGGTGGCGTACATCGAGCGGCTGTAGGTCGCGGTCTGCTCGGCGAACTCCTTGTACCGGGCGGTCTGCTCGACGACGTCGTGCGTGATCGCGGTCAGCGTCCCGTCGGCCTCGGCGCCGAGCGCGACGTGCTGGATGGTCGGTGTCCGGTACCCGACCAGGTCGAACATCTGCTGGCGGGTCAGCGCGTACTTCACCGCGCGGCCGGGCACGGCCATCGCGGCGAGGGTGGCCAGCACGGTGTTGGCGTGCAGGTTGCCCTTGGAGCCGAACCCGCCGCCGACGTGCGGGGCGATCACGGTGACCGCGTCGGCGTCGAGACCGAAGAGGCTCATGACGGCTTTGCGGGTGGTGACCACGCCCTGGGTCGACTCGAACAGCGTCAGCCGCCCGCCCTCGGCGTCCCAGGTCGCGATCGTGGTGTGCGGCTCGAGGGGATTGTTGTGGGTCATCGCCGTGGTGTAGGTCTGGCGCACCGTGTACTCGGCGGCGGCGAGAGCGGCGTCCGGATCGCCGACACTCTCATCGGTCGCGAACGCCGGGTTGACCACGTCCGGGGCGTAGAGATCGGGCGAGTGCTCGTCGAGCGACGCCACGTGGGTGTCCTGGTCGTAGGCCACGGCCACGAGCTCGGCGGCCTGGCGGGCGATCTCGGATCCCTCGGCGAGCACCCCGGCCACGTACTGGCCGCGGAACCCGACCTCGGGGGTCTGCAGGACCGACCACTCGGCGTCCGAGGTGTCCGCGAGCCGGACTGCGTTCTCGTGGGTGATCACGGCCACGACACCGTCGAGGGCCTCGGCCGCCGAGGCGTCGATCGCGGTGATCCGGCCCCGGGCGATCGTCGACTGCACCGGGTGCAGGTACAGCGGCCGGACCACGGGGTACTCGAAGGCGTAGCGGGCGGTGCCGGCGACCTTCTGGGGGCCCTCGATGCGGGGGTGGGAGGTGCCCATCGACTGTGCGGTGATGCTCATGCGGATTCTCCGGAGACGCCGTCGGTCGCAGACGGGTCCTGGGCCAGGCGGCGCAGGGCCGCGGTCACGGTCCCGGCCACCAGCGGGATCTTGAAGGCGTTACCGCCGGCCGGGCTCTCGACGGGTCGCGCGCTCTCGAGTTCGGCCTCCGCGGCGGCGCGGAAGTTCTCCTCGGTCGCCGGGCGCCCGCGCAGCGCCTCCTCGGCACGGTGCGCGCGCCACGGCATGTGCGCGACCCCGCCGAGGGCGAGGCGCACGTCGGCGACGACCGGCCCGTCGGGGGTGCGGTCGACCTCGAGCGCGGCCGCCACCGAGACGAGCGCGAACGCGTAGGACGCCCGGTCGCGGACCTTGTAGTAGGTGGAGTTGGTGGCGATCGGCGCGGGCGGGAGGTCGACGGCGGTGATGAGCTCGCCGTGGCGCAGGACGGTGTCGCGGGTCGGGTCGTCGCCGGGAAGCCGGTAGAACTCCCCGATCGGGATCGTGCGCTCGCCCTCGGGGCCGAGGACCTGCACCCGGGCGTCGAGCATCGACATCGCCACGGCCATGTCCGACGGGTGGGTGGCGATGCAGCGCTGCAGGCCTTCGTCGTCCTCGGCGGCGCCGAGGATCGCGTGGTATCGCGCCCATCCTCCGAGCGCCGAGCACGGCTCGTCGAGTGATCGCTTCGTGCACGGTGTGGTGCGGTCCTGGAAGTAGGCGCAGCGGGTGCGCTGGAGCAGGTTGCCGCCGGTGGTGGCCATGTTGCGCAGCTGGCCCGACGCGCCCTGCAGCAGCGCCTCGGCAAGCGCCGGGTACTCGGCGCGCACCCGGGGGTGCGCGGCGAGGTCGGAGTTGCGGACCGCGGCTCCGATCCGCAGGCCTCCCTCCTGCCCGTCGTCGCCGTCCACATCGGTGATCCGGTCGGAGGTCAGGCCGGTGACGTCGACGAGCGTGCTCGGCGCCGCGATGCCCAGCTTGAGGTGGTCGACGAGGTTGGTGCCGCCGGCGAGGAACATCGCCTCCCGGTCGGCGGTCACCGAGGCGACGGCGCCGTCGGCGTCGTCGGCGCGGGTGTAGGTGAAGGGCCTCACCGGAGGGCTCCATCCTGCGCGGCGTGCGCGTTCTCGATCGCGGTGACGATGTTGGCGTACGCGGCGCAGCGGCAGAGGTTGCCGCTCATGCGTTCGGCGATCTCGGCGCGGTCGAGTCGGGGCGGGGCGGCCACGTCGGTCGCCGCGGCGCTCGGGTGACCGTTGTCGACCTCTCCGAGCATCCCGACCGCCGAGGTGATCTGGCCCGGGGTGCAGTAGCCGCACTGGTAGGCGTCGGCGTCCAGGAACGCCTGCGCCATCGCGTGCCGCTCCCCTTCCGGGGCGAGCCCGTCGGCGGTGACGACCTCGTCGCCGTCGTGGGCGACGGCGAGCGAGAGACACGCCAGGGTGCGCCGACCGTTCAGCAGGACCGTGCACGAACCGCACTGGCCGTGATCACAACCCTTCTTGACGCTCGTGACGTCGAGGTGTTCGCGGAGGGCATCGAGCACGGTGGTCCGGGAATCGATCGTCAGCGACCGCTCCCGACCGTCGACGGTCAGCGTGATCGAGGCTTTCAAGATGAGGGCTCCCCACTGCCTGCTCCGGCTAGTTGTCCGCTCGCCCGAACGGGCGCACCGGTGCGGCCCACACGCCCTGCTGTACGGAAACCGAAGATCCCGGACGCCAGCGCCGGCCACAATCGGCGACCACACTAGGAGCCACCACCCGAAGCTCCGAGACGATTCCGGCCCCGGACTCGAGCCGGAATCGGCCGTCCCCACGCCGCCGCCGCTCGACCACGCCGGGTAACACGAGCGCGCCCGATTCCGCACCGCTGCCACAGCCGGATGCGGCCCCCGCGCGACCGACCCGTTGCCCACTGACTGACGCCCTTCGCCCCCGTGGGATCAAACTGCTGCGGTCGGACTGCACGCGACTACGCCCACGACCACCTGGAGCGACCGGGCCCCTCGGCTGACGAGTGTCGCGACCGTGACACACCGGTCGTCGGGAAGGAGGCAGACCCGCTCCTCGGGCCGCCCGAGACTCCCCGCATGACCGTCCGTGTCGCCGTCCTGCTCGGGCTGGCGCTCGTCCTGCTGACGTCGTGCACCTACTACACGGCTCGCCGGGCCGGACGCCACGGTGGCGCTCTCGACCGGGCGGTATGGCCTGGTGATGATCGGGCTCGACGGGTCGGTGTGGGTGCGCGGGCGACTCGAGGGACGGCCCCCGGGTGACTGCGGACGCGCCTGCACCCTGACCCCGGTACAGGAGCTACCCGCCGGGTCCGCCGTCACGACGGCGGGTCCGGCCGGGGTCCGGGTCCGGACCGCCGACGGCACCGTGTTGATGCGGGACCACGAGGGACTCAGCGGCGGTGAGGTCGGCCCCCGGGGGTGGACGCCCGTCCCGGACCTGACCGGCGCCGCCATGGTGGCCCACGGGGACCAGCACCTGCTGCTGCTCACCCCGGACGGCCGGGTGCGCGCGAAGGGCTTCAACGCCCACGGGCAGCTGGGGTTCTAGAGCGGCGCCTCGTCGGCGGCCCCGAGCCCATCTACCGACGCACGACGAAGCAGGAGCCCGACGATGTCCACCAACCGCTCGACGGTGTCCCACCCACCCGGCACGACCCAGGGGTCCCAGGCCGCTCGGAACCGACGCGCCAGCCGCCGGGCGCTGTGGTGGAGCAGCGGGACCGCCCTCGGCGCCGCCACGATCGCCGCCACGGTCTGGCTCGCCGACCACAAGGACCCGCAGACCGGCTCCTGGACGTGGACGCTGCTGCTGATCGTCCTGGGCCTGATCGTCGTCGCCGTGCTGCGCGCCACCGTGGGAGTGCGCGCCGACGAGGTCGCGTGGAGCGCGGCCCTCGCCGATCTACTCGCCCAGCACGGCCAGCCGTCGGAGGAGCCCGCCGACGCCGTCCTTGGCATCGAGTGGTCACTGCAGGGGCTGTCCCTCGCCGACGGCCCGCGCGCCGTCGGCATGCTCCCGAGGATTCTCGGGTCCGACGGCGCGATCACAGTCCTCCAGGCTCATCGACGACTCGTGATCGAGGCCCGATCACGGTCATGGTGAGGGGGGCGTCGACCGCAGCGGTGTGTCCAGGGAGCGCTCTGCGCGCCCCCGGACGTCGGCGTCAGTCGGAGTCCGAGGTCACTGCCCCGATCCGGAGCGTCACCACGTCGCCGGCACACGCCCGCTCGGGACGGGGCACATACGCCGCGGCGTCCTCGCCGGGCGGGTGGACACGCAGACCGCGGACCTCGACCGGATCGCACCGGTCCGACCCGAGCGCACCGGTGTCCGAGGTGCGCAGGGTCGCGTGCGCGGAGTCGCCGGGAGCAAGTTCCACCCGTTCACCGGGCGGGCCGACCTCCTCGGCGTCCGGGCCGACCTGATGACCGTCGTCGCCGGCGACGTGCGCGACGGCCGGGAACCCCTGCAGCGCGCACACCGACTCCCCGGTGTTCGTGAACACCAGCGGCTGATAGCTCGACCCGGCCGCACCCTCGGCCTCTCCCAGCCGCACCGACAGCGCGGTCGTAGCGCAGTGCGGCGCCGTGACACCGGTGTCGCCGCTGAGATCACCCGGCCCGGGCACGATGGTCCGTACGCGGATCGTGGACAGCTCGCCCGAGCAGGAGACTCCGGGGGACGGTACGTACGCGGCCCCCTCGCTCCCCGGCGGGTACACCCGGAAGCCGCGCACCTCGGTGGGCCGGCACGCGTCGCGGTCGACCAGGTCGGCGTTCGTCACGCTGATGATCGCGTGTGCGGTGTCCCCGGGAGCGAGCTCGACCGCGTCGCCCCGCGGGCCGACCCAGGCGCCGGCGCGTCCGACCTGGTGTCCGTCGTCCCCGGCCACGTGGGAGACGCCGGCGAAGCCTCGCAACCGGCAGGCCGACGAGCCGGTGTTGGTGAAGACCAACGGCCGGTAGACGGTCCCCGTCGTGCCCTCCCCACGACCCAGCGTGATCGACAACGACGACGTCGGACACACCGGCGGCACGCCGGCGGCGTCACCACCCGGCGCGATCGGGACGATGACGCCGGGCCGCCCCGGCGGCGAGGTGGTCGTGGAGGTCGCCGCGGGTCCCGACGGCGTGCCGACAGCGGCTCCCGTCGTCGGCGCGACGGAGGTGGACGTCGGCGTCGAGGTCGTGACCGTCGAGCGGGCGACCGGCGAACCGGATGCGGGTTCCCCCGCCGCTCCGCACGCAGTCAGCGCGGCCAGCCCGGTCAGCGATACCAGTGCCAGCGCGGGCACGAGCCCTCGGACCCGCCGCCTCCGCGTGTCGCGCGTGTCCATCGTCCCTCTGTCGTTCGCTCGGCTCACGATCTCCCGTTCCCGTACCCCGCCTCGACCAGCTGCCATACCGGCGCCGACCTTGCGGTCACCTGACGACCGGTCGCCGACGGGCGTTCCGGGACGAGGTTCCGAGTCGCGAGGGCCTTGGTGTCCGCGAGGAGTCGGCGCGGCTCTGTGTCGTAGGACAGGAGTCGATCTCATCGTGCGCGGCCCGACATCTGGCCCCATGAAGCGGCCCATGCCGGGTGTGATCGTGTCGGGCGCTAGCGGTTCTCGGCGATGCGCGCGGTTCGTGGACCGTCCAGGACCGGAGGCCACAGAGCAGCGACCCGACAGAGCCGATCGGGCACGATGACGCCGTACCACCCACGATCGCGGGTGGGAGATCGGATGCCCAGACCGGCCGCGGTTGCATCGTCGGTGAGCTCGGCGAGCGCGAAATCGCCCTCGATCGCCTCGACCCGGCGGAGCTCACGCTCGACAGGGGCGCCGTATCCTCCGATGAGCTCCGTGGCCAGGCCTGGCCGCCCAGGAACCGGTGTCAGCGCAGCAGTGGGCGTCAGCAGGGTCTTGCTGACGGCGATCGTGTCGACCTCGACCGTCCCGCTGCGCCCGGACCGCAAGATGCCCGGGGCCGGGGAGGAAACGACCGCGACCCATGGCGGTGGATCCACGCTGGCCGTGAACTCGTTCCCGCGGAGCGCGACGATCCAGGCATTCACGGCCGTCTCGGCCAGAGGCTGGTCGACTGACACTTCCTGCCCCACTCGCACCGCGGCGGCCTGATCAGCCTCGACACGCCCGGTCAGCGTGGACCCGTCCGACACGGTCGCGCGAGCCGAGAAGCCCTCGATCAGACCGCCGATGATCGTCGGGGCCGAGCAACGGCCGGTCACCTGAGAAAATGTGATCCCGACGAACAGACCGGCCGCCAGAATTCCCAGACACAGAGCCAGAACCGCTGCCGGTCCCACACGTGCTCGTGCCACCCGATGACAGTAGTTCGGGCGCACTCGGTGACCACGCGCACCGAGTGACTCTCAGAGCATGGGAGACGAGCCCTCAGCGCAGCGCCTCCGGGTAGGGCACGAACTGGAGTTGGCCGTTCGTGGTGGAGCCGGTGGTCACGGTCTCGCCGGTCGTGGGGTCGACGGCGACGCTGTTGGGCTGGCGCACCGTCGGGATCGAGACCTGGTGCTGGACCTGGGTTCCCGAGAGCGTGAGCCCGAGGAGTTCGTCGGTGCCGGTGAGCGTGACCCAGAGCGTGTGGCGGGCGGTGTCGTAGGCGTCGCCGTAGGGCTTGGAGCCCGCTCCGGTGGGGATGGTCGCCACCTGCCGGGGCCCGGTGGGGGTGGCCTCGAAGCCGAGGACGGCATCGCCGTTGGTGTCGTTGACCCAGAACAGGCCGTCGTCGCCGGCCACGGTGTGGGTGGGACCGGCGCCGCAGTTGGCGGTGCCCACGGTGTCACCGGTCGCGGTGTACTCGGTGATCTGTCGACCCCGCACTCCCACTCCGACGGCGTAGCGGCCGTCGGAGGTCGCGGCGCCCCCGCCGGGCTGCAAGGGGGTCGGCACGGTGCGGACGACCCGGCGGTCGCGGATGATGGAGAAGGAGTTGCCGAACTCGTTGGCCACGAAGATCGTGCCCTCCCCGACGGCGAAGGCCTCGTGGGGTGCTGGTCCGGTCGTGGGCACCGTGTCGTCGATCTGCCCGCTGGGCAGGTCGATCACCGACAGGGTGCCGTCCTTCTCCCCGGCCGAGAGCGCTGGGCCGTCCGGGCCGGCCAGGGTCAGGTGCCGCCCCTCGCTGCGCAGGGGGACGAACCTCGGAGTCGTGGTGGTCGGGCCCTGGCCGCCGGGGGTGATGGGCAGGATGTCGAGTCCGTCGGGGTTGCGGACGTTGACCGCCACCGTGCCCGCCGCGGTCACCGCGATCCCTTCCGGCGCGCCTGCCAACGGGATCACCGTGCCCGGCAGCGAGGCCCGCGCGGGCGGAGAGACGGCCGGTTCGGGCGCTTCGGCCAGCGGGGTCGCCGCGGGCTCGGAGGTGGCCGTGGACGAGGGCGTCGGCGTGGCGGCCGGTGTGGAGGCGGTACCCGGCGAGCCGCAGCCGGCGAGCAGACCGGCGGTGACCACGAGCGCCGCGACGGCGACGCCCGTCCTCCGCCGTCGTCCGCCCGTGCCCGAGGGACAGGGGTGGGGACGATCCCGGGTGATGGCCATGGTTCGCGTTCGCCGGGAACGGCGTCGGGGTTTGCCGTGACCCGGTGGGGCGGCGACAGCGGAGGAGTTCCCGTTCACCGCCGTCCAGCTGCTCACCGCGCAGACTGGCGACGTGAGGTTGTGGGCGTCGGAGCCGGTCGGGTGCTCGGGTCTCGTGGTGCTCGCTGCCGTCGATGATCGTCATGTCGAGGACGGCTGCGAGCCGGGGAGCCTGCCTTCGACCTGGCTGGTCGACGTGGCGACCGCGGAACTCGCGGTCGAGATGCTCCAGGACGCCGTCGCGACCGGCCACGATGTCGACATCGACCACATCGTCGTCCGTGCAGCGCAGGCAACCGGAGGACGACTCGACTGAGGAGCGCCGGAGCCGAGGACAGCGAGCTCAGCGAGTCATTGCGTCGTGGCGCCCTGGTTCAGGGGACAGGGCGGCGGGAGCCGCTTCTGTGTGGCCCGACGACCCGACCGGCGACGGGACCGCGGTCCCCCCGATCGCGCTCGCTCGCGGAATGGCGAGGCCGTGCCCGCCGGTCTCGGGGATCGGCGCCGGGTGGGTGACCAGGAGCGCCACGCCGCCCAGGACGACGATGCCGAGCCCGATCAGCTCGACGAGCCGGGCGAGCGGCGGGATCGCCACCCCGAGAGGGATCAGCGCGCAGGCGACGCCCGAGACGACGATGCCGGCACCGAAGACGGCGACCGCGGCTCCGAAGGTCCGGCCGACCGGGTCGGGAGCCCATCCGACACACCACCGCACCTCGCGCCTGCTCCACAGCGTCGGCCGCAGACTCGCGGCGATTCCCCAGCCGACGACCAGGGAGCCGAGCAACAGCGCGGCGAAGACGGCCAGCGTGCGCAGATGCAGGTGCATCACGGAACTCCTTCCGACGGGCCCGTCGGATGCAACGCCGTCAGGCGGCGACGGTGACGTCCCGCCAGGTGGATCGCCTCGTCCGGGGCGGCTGAACCAGCTGTATGGCGTCGCGTCGGTCGCGCACGTCAGCTCCTCCGCCAGCGCGCACGCGCTCGAGGGGGGTCGAACCGCTCGCAGATCACGTCGAGCACGTGCAGCGGACGGCGCTGCCGACGAGGCACACGGAAGGAGGGCCGCGTCGCCGACTTCCGAGGAGATCCGTCCACACGCGCCGGAGTCGAACTCGAGCGGCCCGGCCGCCGAAGGAGCGGTATGTCGACCGACACCGATCCTCCGGCGGGAACGACGCTCTCCCGGCGGACCACGATCTCGAGTCCGGTCGCCGCGGCGATCGGCGTGCTCGCCGTGGGGGTCGCACTCGGGCTCGGCGACCTCGTCGCCGCGCTCACCGCGCCGCCCTCCTCACCGTTCCTCGCCGTCGGCGACCAGTTCATCCGGCTGACCCCGGAGGCGCTCAAGGAATTCGCGACCAGCACGTTCGGTGTGCACGACAAGCAGGTGCTGTTGGCGAGCATGGCCGTCGTGATCGCCGCGGTCGCCGTGATCGGCGGGCTCCTCTCGCGCCGCAGCGTCCTGCCGGGGACCGTGCTCGTCGTCGTCCTGGGTCTCGTCGGGCTGTCGACGGCCGTCGCGTCCCCCACCTTCACGGCCGCCTACCTGATCGCCCCGCTCGTGGCGCTCGTCGGCGGTGTGGCCACGTTCGTGGGGCTGCACCGCCTGGCCCTGGCGTCGGGCGGAGCGACGGGAGCCGAGCCGGACGTCGAGGCCGGGTACGCCCGCAATCCCCGACGGCGGCTCGCTCTCGGACTCGGCGCGGCCTTCGCCGGAGCAGCCGTCACCGGACTCCTCGGGCGAGTCCTCGCCGCCTCCGGAGGGGCCGAGGCCTCCCGGAACGCCGTCGGTCCGCTGCCGTCGCCGGGGGGAGCGCCGGCGAGCCCTCCTCCCGACGCGGACTTCGCCGCGTCCGGTACACCGACCTGGATCACCCCGAACGCCGACTTCTACCGCATCGACACCGCCCTGCAGGTGCCCCAGGTGTCCGCGTCCTCCTACCAGCTGCGCATCCACGGGATGGTCGACCGGGAGATCACGCTCTCCTACGACCAATTGCGGGCCCGCGCTGCGCTCGAGGCCCCGATCACGATGTGCTGCGTCTCCAACGACATCGGCGGGAACCTGATCTCCAACGCGGTCTTCCTCGGTGTACCCCTGCGCGACCTGCTCGCCGAGGCCGGTGTCCGACCCGGCGCCGACCAGATCGCCTCCACCAGCGTCGACGGCTTCACCACCGGCACCCCGGTCGCCGCCTGCACCGACGGCCGCAACGCGATGCTCGCCCTGGGCATGAACGGACAACCCCTGCCGGTGGAACACGGTTTCCCGGTCCGCATGGTCGTCCCTGGGCTCTACGGGTTCGTCTCCGGATGCAAGTGGATCACCGACATCGAACTCACCACCTTCGACGCGTTCCAGCCCTACTGGCAGCAACGCGGATGGGCCGCGCAAGCACCGGTCAAGACGCAGTCGCGCATCGACGCGCCACGCGACGGGGCGACGGTGCCGGCTGGTCGCGTCGTCGTCGCCGGCACCGCCTGGGCGCAGCATCGCGGGGTGGCCCGTGTGGAGGTCCGCGCGGACTCGGGGGCGTGGCAGACCGCCACCCTCGCCGCCGAGGTCTCGATCGACACGTGGCGGATGTGGCGCGCCGAGCTCGACCTCTCCCCAGGGGCGCACACCCTCCAGGTCCGCGCGACCGACGCCACCGGCGCCACGCAGCCGGAGGCGTTCAGCCTGACCATCCCCGACGGCGCCACCGGATGGCACACCGTGGACATCACCGCACGGTGATGGGCTGCCCGGCGTCCGCCGGGGGGTGGCCGGCGGGCGAGGACCCGGGCAGCTGCATCATCGAGAATCCCGTGACGGCGTTCCCGCTCGAGCAGGCAGGTGCGCGGCGACCACCAGCCCGTCGCGGGACGGCGCGGTCGGTGGAATCGCCGGGGCGACTCGACGCGCGGTGCCGGCCCGTGGACGCAGCGGGACGCCGCTCTCCAGCAGCAGCTTGCGCACGGTGGCGACGTTGATCCCGACCGAGAGCGCGATCCCGCGCAAAGTGGCGCCGGCGTCGTAGCGGGAGGCGCAGTCCGCAGCCACCTCCGAGCGCGATCGACCCGACAGATGCTCGCTCGCGGACCGTCCGGTCATCACTCGCTGGCCGCCCGGCGATCGACCAGCGTGCGGGCAGCGGCATGGAGGCGGCGGACCTCGCGGACGTCCGCGGCTCCGAGCATGCCGATGAAGTGCCGCCAGCGGGCGCCGGTCACCACGACCACCAGGCCGTCCCCGCGCTCGGCCAGGGCCAGGAGGCCCTCGAGGCCGTGCCGGTCGCAGCTCGTCACCGCCGAGAGATCGAGCTCGAGGGCCCGTACCCCGGTGCTGTGCAGGCGACCGCGGTACTCGGTCAGGTTGCTCATCTCGCGGATGTCCAGGCCACCGGCGAGGACCAGCCGTCGTGGGGTCGGGGTCACCGCGGCACCGGCGTTCTCCTCAACGCTCAGGACCGGTGGCTGACGGCTTGCGCGGCCTGCCGGGGGGCCGGCAGAGGGTCCGGCGCCCACCGCGACGGTGCGGGGAGGCGACGCACCTCGCGCTCGCCAGGACTGATCGGTGCAGGGGACAGGACCACGAGCCCCTGCGCGAACACCCCAAGAACCTCCCGCGCGAGATCGAGGAGATCGACGACGAGCTGCCCACCCACGACCCGCATCACCAGCCGCCCTCGGAGAGACGGGAGTCGCGTGACACCGAGTCCCACACCCGCCGCGCCTCGGGATCGCCGGCGATCCATCGCCGCGCCTGCGCGTCGGCGTCGACGTCGCCGTGCAGCGAGAGGACCCGCAGCGAGATCAGCCGGTCGATCCACTCCTCCTCGAGCGGACGAGGAGGCGCAGGAGTGTCGTAGTCCCAGGGAGAACCGGCAACAGGAAACACAGGAGGTCCTTGCTCGTGCGTTGTGGTCACCGAACTCGGAGTCGGGACCTGCGGAGCGACGCCACCTCCTCGGAGATGACACACGACATGGCCGACGACCCCGGCTGTCGAACTCGACGAGCGGACACCGCGTCCGACCGGCCGAGACGATCCACGAGATCGTCCGGGAACGCGCCTTCTGGAAGTGCCCGGACTTCCCTGGCGGGCTGACGCCGGAGTCCACGGCCCATTCGGCCGTCGAGGGTGCCCCGTCGAGCGGAGCATCCTCCGACCACCGGATTCACGCAAGGCCGATCGAGTCGCAGAGCCGCCACGCCCGGCATCGCACCCTGCCAGCCGCCACGACAGCGACGACGAGGGCGACCACGGCGTCCCGCTCGCCGTTCCACGAGTGTCGTCGCACCCGATGACCCCGCCGAGGCTCCGCCGGTGGCCCGGCCTCGTGCAGGTGCGCCTGGACCGGCGCTCGCGCGGCCAGGAGGTGGTCAGACGGCTCAGGCGCCGAGGACCACCTCCCCCGCTTCCCCCGGAGTATCAGTGAGCGCCCCTGCCCTGCGTCCCGAGTTGACGGTGCGCGCACTGCGGCCGTGACGGGGCGCCGAGCTGCTCGGCGAGCCGACGGAACGTCGGACGCTGACTACTCGTGCGCTACAGACGAACCACGCGGTCCCACAGCTCGTCGGAGTACTTCTTCGCCGCTACCATCGAAGACCCTCCCTTGGCCCACCGCCATGATCGTCGATCTCCGAGCTACCAGGGGAACCTCGACTGGCTCGCTGGGCCGTCCACCGGTCCCTGCTACGGGCCCGGCCGACCGGGCAGCCGATCCCCGACGATTCCAGGCGGCCGTCACGCCAGAACGGTTGCCCCGCGGGGTGAACGTGGACGGGTCGGGCCGCGAACGCATGCGGTCATCCACGTGAGGAGAACGACCTCGATGAGATCCGAACGCGCCCGTCGTCGGCTCGCCATCGGACTGCTCGCCCCGGCCCTGGCCGCGCTCGCCGCCTGTGGCGCATCAGGTGCACCGTCCGGTACCGGCACGATGGCGACGACGGCGCCCCCGGCGGCCGCGACTCCCGTCGACTCCGCGTTCGTGCTGCACATGCTCCCGCACCACGAACGGGCGCTGCAGGTCGGCGCGCTGATGGCGGCGCAGGGGTCGGACCCGCGGGTCCGAGAGTTCGGGCAGCGGATCGTCACCGAGCAGACCCCCGAACGAGACCGGCTCCAGAGCTGGGTGACGACGCTGCACCTGACGACGTCACCCGGCGACGCGACCATGGCGTCCGGGTACATCGACGACCCGACGCTGGCCCGGCTGCGCGGCGAGGCCGGGAGCGCGTTCGACCGCGACGCGCTGCTCTCCTCGGCGAACTCCGAGACCGGGGCTGCGCAGATGAGCGCTGTCGAGCTGCGGGGCGGCACCTACACCCCGGCCCGAGACCTCGCCACCGCCATCTCGACCGCACCCGCCGGGGAGATCCCACAGCTCCAGCAGCTGGCGACCCAGCTGGGGTGACTCGCCGGACGCCCCGCCAGCTGGTGGTGATCAGCGGCGGCGTCTCGGTGGGGCTGCTGGTCCTGGCGAACCTCCATCGCTGCCACCCTGTTGCTCGGCGTCCTTCTGGGCGCCCGACTCGGCGAGACCGGCACCGTCGACGAGATCGCAGCACTCACAAGCAACGCCTAGTCTTCCGATCACACCTTCCCCGGAAGCACGCTGAGTTCACCCAATCGCGTACGCGGTTCCGCGATAATCCCCGTTATCGCGGCGTTCTGTCGGGCGGCTGTCGGAGCTGGACAGCGCATCGACTCGGCTGACGGCTGAACGGCGCAGACCGGCGTTCGCCTGCGAAGCAGGCACGAGCAGCAGCTCGACCGCCAAGTCCTCCGCGGCGACCGAGCTACGTCGTCGGACTGTTCGCAGCAGTCACCGCAGCGCCCCCGGTTGCCGCGGTGTGCTCATCGACCGCCCGGCGGTTGTGGGCGGTGATCGCGTCGGTGAGGGCACGGTAGGGCTCGTCGAACGGGTCCTTCACGCCCCATCCGCGCCCCAGGTTCTCGACGTAACCGCACCAGTGCAGGCCGGCGAACCAGGGCTCGTGGCGCACCGCGTCGAGGACGAGGCCGTAGTCCTCGCCGCGGGCGGCGTGGTCGGGCAGCCCGACGCGGTGCGGGTTCAGGTCGGTGGGCGTCCAGTTGCCGTGGTCGGCGACGAGCACGGGCTTGCCGCCGGCCTGCTCGCTCCACCCGGCCAGGTCGTTGCGGAACTGTCGCCGGTCGTCCTCGGTGGGGCCCGCGAAGCGCTGCACCGAGAGGACGTCGACGAAGGGCGCCATGGCGCGCAGCACCGGCTCGGGGATGCCTTTGTCGCCGTTGTAGCGGTCGCCGAGGATCAGGTGGTCGGGGTCGTAGCGGCGGATCGCCGTCGTGATCGTCTCGTAGTAGCGGCTGGCGACGTCGTAGAGCCTGCCCTCCCGCTCGACACCGTCGAGCCCGGCGAGCTCGGGGAAGTCGCGCCCGGAGGCGTGCGGTAGCCAGGCGGGGATGTCGACGAAGAAGTACCCGAGCAGGTTCTCGTCGTCGGCGTGCGGGAGGACGACGGCGCGGGCGAGGTAGTCGCACCACTTTGCGAAGTCCTCGTCGAGGGGACGGAACGCGGGGTGGCCGTTCCAGTCCTCGATGTCCTGGACCTGCATCTGCGCGACGTAGGGCAGTCCGGCCCCTCGGAGCTCGGCGGAGGTCCACGGCAGCGAGTGGTAGAGGTCGATCGGGTCGCCGAACCAGTCCAGGGCCTCCCCCCAGCCCCCGGCCACGTACTCGCGCGTCCAGCCGATCGTGTTCATGTTCCACGCCCGCAGGTCGGCGAGCGGCCCGTCGCACAGCCACGCCTCGCGGGATCCGTACTTCCGGCGCCAGACGTCGATGTTGTGCGGGTACTGCAGGTTGGTCTCGTCGGCGTGGTTGAGCCCGAGGGACAGGAACGGGTGTCCGTCGGGGTCGACGAGACGCCCGTCGCGGACGGCGAACGTGCTCACGGGGTGCCTCCGGAGAAGAAGTCGAGGTAGGCCGCAGCCAGGTCGTCGGGGCACTCCTCGGCGAGCTGGTGGCCGTAGGGGAACGACACCGTGGTCACGTCCGTGGCGACCTCCCGGCACACCCGGGCGTTGTCGGCGCCGATGAACGGATCACTGGCGACGGCGAGGACCGGCATCGGCAGCGGGGTCTTCGCGGCCTCGCGGTTCTGCGCGGCGTCGGTGAGCGTGGCCCGGTAGATGTTCGCCATGGCGCGCAGGCCGCCGGGCGAGGAGTAGCACCGGACGTACTCGTCGATCGCGTCCTCGCCGATCGCGGTGGCGTCCTGGGCCTCGTGCTTGATGAAGTAGCTGAAGTACTCGCGTTCGTGCCCGGCGATGAGCATCTCGGGGAACTCGGGCACGGCGTAGAAGTTGATGTGCCAGAGCCACACGTAGCTCGCGACGTTCTCGGCCGTGAGGAACGAGTAGTCCTCGAGCCCGAACCCGGAGAGGATCATCTCCTGGTAGACGAGCTGGACGACGTGCTCCGAGTGGCGGGCGGCGAGCTGGTAGGCCGCGGCGGCGCCCCAGTCCTCCCCGACCACGCGGTAGCGCTCGTGGCCGAGGTGGGCCATGAGCGCGGCGAAGTCGTCGGCGATGGTGGCCATGTCGTAGCCGGACTCGGCGTGCTCGGAGTCGCCGAGGCCGCGCATGTCGGGCATGACCACGGTGTGGCGCGGGGTTAGGTGGGGCAGGACCTTGCGCCAGTAGTAGGAGGTCTTCGGGACCCCGTGCAGCAGCAGCACCGGGTCGCCGTCCCCGGCGATGCGGTAGTGCAGGCGGACCCCGTTCACGGTGGCCCGCTGGGCGCGGACGGTCTCGCCCCGGTGGTCGACGACGGTCATGTCAGCTCCTCTGCCGCTCACGCGACGATCAGGGGTCGGAGGGTGCGGTACGCGACCTCCAGCCCCGTGTGGACCTTGTCCTCGGTGCCGCCCCACACCGGGTCCTCGTGCTCGACCGACAGCACGCCGGTGAAGCCGCCCGCGTAGAGCGTGTCGACGACGCGGCGCCAGTCGACGTCGCCGAGCCCGGGCACGCGGTAGCGCCACCAGCCGGTGGTGAACGGGTCGGACTCGCGACCGACGGCGATCCCGGGCCAGCCGTAGCTGTTGCGACGGTCCGGGAACAGTTGGATGTCCTTGGCCTGGGCGTGCGGGATGCGGTCGACGTAGGGCGCGAGCGCCTCGACGGGATCGATGCCCATCCACACCAGGTGCGACGGGTCGAAGTTCAGGTAGAGCCCGAGGGAGAACATCCACTCCCAGAGTTCGGGCGAGTAGGCGAGGTTGCCCGGATAGCCGTCGGGGTGCCACCCCTCCATCACGCAGTTCTCGACGATCAGCTTCACGCCGCGCTCCCCCGCCCGGTCCACCAGCGGAGCGAAGATCTCCTCGGCGTCCCGGAGATTCTCGGCCACGGTCCGCCCGGGATGGCGCCCGATGAACGTGCCGACCGTCTCGGTGCCGAGCAGCGCGGCAGCGTCGATGCAGGCGGCGACGTGGGCGTTGACGCGGGCCCGCTCGTCGGGGTCGGGGTGCAGGTTGTTGTCGTAGTACGCCAGCGACGACGGCGCCGACCCCAGTCCGTGGCGTTCCAGCAGAGCGCGGGTGTCGTCGGCCCGTGCCTGGTCGAGGGACACCACGTCGAGGTGCGACGCGGTGAACTCCCGGTCCCCGACGGCGGGCCACGCGGCCACCTCGAGCGCCTCGTAGCCGGCCCGCGCCGCCCAGGCCGCGATCTGCTCGAGGGTCTGGTCGGGCAGGCAGGCGGTCAACATGCCGAGCTTCACGTGGGGACCTCCACCCAGGTCGCGCCGGCCGCGATCGAACGGCCGACGGCATCGGTCAACGCCGCGGCCCGGACACCGTCGGCGAAGGACGGCAGCCCGTCCGGGCGCTCGCCACAGACCGCCTCGTACACGTCGGACACGAACGCGTCGAAGCAGTCCTGGTAGCCCTGCGGATGGCCGGGCGGCAGCCGCGAGTAGCGGGCGGCCGACGGGTCCATGGACGCCGAGCCGCGGGGCAGGACGACGGTGCCGTCGACGCCCCGCACCGCGAGGGTCTCGGGCTCCTCCTGGTCGAACCCGTAGGAGGCACGCGCTCCGTCCACCGAGAGCGCGAGCTGGTTGCGCCGCCCGATCGCGGTCTGGCTGACCGTGGTCGAGCCGGTGGCGCCGTGGTCGGTCTCGAAGAGCACCGTCGTCGAGGCGCCGTCGGCGGCGAGCCGGGCGAGCAGCCGGGTGATCCGGTGGGAGGAGACGAACTCGGCGAGGTCGCACCAGTGGATACCGACATCGGCGAAGGCCCGCGTGGCGTCGCCGTCGCCGCGCCATCCGGGGTCCCCCGCGGCCTGCCAGTCCTGGAGGTAGCCCCCGTGGAGCAGGTGCAGGGCGCCGGCGTCGCCCCGGGCGACGCGCGCACGGGCCTCCCGCACCATCGGGTGGAAGCGGTAGACGAAGGGGACCGCGGTCACGGCGTCCCCGGCCTCGTCGAGCAGGGCCCGCGCGTCGTCGAGCGTGGTCGCCAGTGGCTTCTCGCAGACGACGGCCTTGCCGGCGGCCAGGGCCCGTCGGGCGAGCGGAACATGCAGGGCGTCCGGGGTGCAGACGTGCACGACGTCGACGTCGTCGGCGACGACGATCTCCTCGGCGTCGCCCGCGCGGTCGGCTCCGAGCCGGCGGGCCGCGTCGGCACCACGGCTGGGGTCCGACGCGGCGACGGCGACGAGGTGGGCGCCGGACGCCCGTACCGCGTGGGCGTGGACGGTGCCGATGAAGCCGACGCCGAGGACGGCGACCCGCAGGGCGGAGCTCACGTCCCTGCTCACGGCGCCCCGAACCCGCGGTCGGCGAGCCAGGCGCGGCTGGTCCGGGCGGCATCGGCCGGGTCGCCGTCGAAGGAGTCGAGCTCGACGACCAGCCAGTCGTCGTAGCCGGTCTCCCGCACGGCGGCCAGGACATCGTCGAGATCGAGGTCCCCGGTACCCAGCGGTCGGAACGCCCCCGAGGCCCGGTCGAGGTCCTTGAGATGGACGTGCCGGACCCGGTCACCGTGGCGCCGGACGAGGGCGGCGGGGTCGCCGCCGCCGGCCGCGAGGTGGGCGGTGTCGGGGCAGAACCCGATCCGTGAGCGGTCCAGCACGGCGTCGACGGCGTCGGGGGCCTCGACGATGGTGCCCAGATGGGGGTGGAAGCAGGCGGTCAGGCCCCGCTCGGCCGCGAGGTCGGCGACCGCGTCGAGCCCGATCACGAGGCGGTCGAGGTCCCCGGCATGCGGGCCCGCGGCCCGCGGGGACCCGCCGCCGACGACCAGCTGTGAGGCCCCGGCGCGGGCGGCAGCATCGGCGGACACCGCGATCCGCGCCAGCTCCTCCTCGCGGACGTCGTCGAACACGAACCCGGCTCCGGTGTAGACGCCGACCAGTTCGAGGCCCGTCTCGTCGAGCAGGCGCCGGAGGTCGTCGCCCAGTTCGAGGACGTTGCCCTCGAACAGCTCGACCCCGGCATAACCCGCGGCCGCGATGTCGTGCAGGGCGCGCGTCATGTCGCCGGCCACGCGGTAGCGCAGGTCCCGGACGCTGGTGACTCCCTCGGCGGTCGCCGTCAGGCCACCCCAGGTGATGGCGTGGTAGCCGAGCCGCATCAGCCCTCCCGTGGTCGTCCTCGTCGACGCGAACGACGCTAATGTTCGCATCGAGCAGAAGTCAATGACCTACTCTCGGCTCCAGATTCGACCCCACGGGCCCGGGGAGGTGCCATGAGCAGGGCGCTCGATCTGGACGAGCAGGTCGACGACCTCGTGCTCCTGCTCGACCTCGTCCGACACGGGCGCGCCCGCACCCGTCCGGAACTCGCTCGGCGGTCCGGGCTCGGCCGCACCGTGGTGTCCGCCCGGCTGACACGGCTCCTCGATGCGGATCTGGTCGTCGAGGGCGAGCTCGGGCCGTCGACCGGCGGCCGGGCGCCGCGCGAGCTGCGGTTCCGCGCCGAGGCCGGCGCGGTGCTCGTCGCCGAGGTCGGCGCGACCGGGTTCGCCGTCGGCGTCACCGACCTGGGCGGCGCCCTGCGGGAGCACCGGCACCGGGCGTGGGACGTGTCGGCCGGACCCGAGGCCACCCTGGACCGCATCGCCGATGATCTCGAGGACCTGCGGGGCGACGTCGGCGACGTCGCCCCGATCTGGGGCCTCGGGCTCGGGCTCCCCGGTCCGGTGGAGTTCGCGAGCGGTCGCCCGGTGGCGCCGCCGATCATGCCCGGATGGGACGGTCACCCGGTGCGCGAGCACCTGGCCGGTCGGTTCGGCGTGCCGGTGTGGGTCGACAACGAGGTCAACACGATGGCCCTGGGCGAGCTGCGCCACGGCGTGGCCCGAGGCGTCTCCGACCTGCTCTACGTCAAGATCGGGACCGGGATCGGCGCCGGCCTCGTCACGGGCGGGCGCCTGCACCGCGGGGCGCAGGGCGCGGCCGGCGACCTCGGACACACGGCGGTGCACGAGGACTCCGGCATCGTCTGTCGCTGCGGCAACCGCGGCTGCCTCGAAGTGCTGGCCGGGGGCGGGGCACTGGCCCGGGACGCCGTGACGGTCGCCCGCGGTGGCCACAGCGGGCGTCTCGCCGCGCGGCTCGCCGACGCCGGGGAACTGACCGCCCGCGACGTCGTCGAGGCCGCGCGGGAGGGCGACCAGGAGTCGCGGCGGATGTTGGAGCACGCCGGTGTGCTGATCGGGACCACCCTGTCGGTGGCGGTCAATCTCGTGAACCCGGCGATGGTCCTGTTGGGAGGCCAGGTCGGGGCGTCCAGCGACCAGGTCCTCGCGGCGGTCCGGGAGATCGTGTACCGACGGTCGTTGCCGTTGGCCACGCGGGAGCTGCGCATCGAGCCCTCGCCGCTGTCGGGGCGGGCAGGCCTGATCGGCGCCGCGACGATGGTGGTCGACGAGCTGCTCTCCCCGGCGCGCCTCGTGCGGTGGCTGCAGGACGGGAGCCCCGTCGGCCGGGCCGACCTGACCTGAGGCTCTTGCGTTAGCGTCGCCTTGACATTTGCTCGCCGCGAACATAAGACGGGGAGCGACGCTGTCGTCGCCCGCTGTCGAGGAGCACGAGATGCGCGAGGTCACCGACCATTCCGGCCACCCCGTCACGCACGGGCGGACCACTGTGAACGGGGTTCGTCTGCACTATGTGACCGCGGGCTCCGGGCCGCCGCTGGTGCTGCTCCACGGTGTCCCCAAGACCTGGTACTACTGGCACCGCGTCATCCCGCTGCTCTCCGAGCGGTTCACCGTCGTCGCGCCCGACATCCGCGGCTTCGGCGACTCCGCCCGTCCCGACGGTGGCTATGACATGGGCACGATCGCCGCCGACGTCGCTGAGCTGATGACGGCGCTGGGACACGAGCGCTTCGCCGTCGCGGGCGAGGACTGGGGCGCTGCGTTCGCCTACGGGGTCGCCGCCTCGTATCCCGAGCGCGTCACCCGGCTGTCCTTCTCCGAGATGCTCGTGCCCGGCGCCGGCCTGGAGACGTGGTCGGCGCTCACCGAGGACAACGTCGCGTCCGACCACTTCCTGTGGCACGTCGGGTTCTTCCACGTCCGCGACTTCCCCGAGATGCTGATCAGCGGGCGGGAGCGGGTCTTCTGGGAGACCTGGATGAAGAACGAGACCTACGACCCCGCCGCGATCACCGAGGACTGTGTCGAGGAGTGGGTCCGCTGCTCGTCGGCGCCCGGTGGCCTGCGGGCGATCTTCGAGGTGTATCGGGCCACGTTCGTCAACATCGAGCTGGACCGGCGGTGGTCGGCGCGTCGGCTCCCGATGCCCGTGCTGACGGTCGGCAGCGACAGCTTCATCGGCGAGGAGGGCCGCCGGCAGATGGAGCGGGTGGCCGACGACGTCCGCTACGTCGAGCTCGAGCGCTGCGGGCACTCGATGGCCCTCGAGCGCCCTGCCGAGCTCGCGCGGGTGATGGGTGACTTCTTCGCCGCGGACATCGCGTGAGGTACGCCGCGGAGATCCTCCCCTATCACGATGCCGACCTCGACACCGCGCTCGGCGAGCTGGCCGGCCTCGGGTTCGACGAGGTGATGCTCTGGTCCTCGGCCCCGCCCCTGGCCGACCACGTCCATCCCGGCGACGACGTCGCGACGATCCGGCGGACGCTCGGACGGCACGGCATGCGTGCCACCGGACTGACCTGCTACGGCCGCGACCGCGACGAGCTGACCGCCCGACTGCGCCTGGCCCACGACCTCGGCGTCGACACCCTCGTGTTCGACTGCGAGGCGCCCTACCCTGAGTTCGTCGAGCACTGGCTCGCACCGATGCTCGACGAGGCCGAGCGTCTCGGCGTGCGCATCGCGGTCGAGAACCACCTCACGGTGCCGTTCTCCGCCGACTTCGAATCGGGTGCCGGAGAGGATCAGCGCTGGTCGGAGGGCGTCGACAGCCTCGCCCAGATCCGTCGGCTGGTCACCGAGCTCGACCACCCGAACCTGGGCGTCTGCCTCGCTCCCCCACACCTGTGGGTGATGGGCGAGAGCATCAGCGAGGCCGTGTGGTTCCTCGCCGAACGCGGCAAGCTCTTCCACTACTACCTCTGGGACGTCGACCGCGCCTACCGCCGCGGCGTTGACGGCCTGGACTTCGGTCCCGGCGAGCGCCAGCTGCCGCGCCCCGACGGCGTGCTCGACCACGCGGTCGGGCTCGCGGCGCTCGACCGCGTCGCCTACACCGGAGCGGCGTCGCTGAAGTGCCACGGCACCGCGGGATGGCCGGTCGAGAAGGTCACCCGCGAGCTGCGCCGCGCCGACACCCACCTCCGGACCTGCTTCGCGCGGGCCGGGATCGCCCTCTCGAGGAGGACCTGACATGGCCGGGAACGGCAACCGCATGGACGGCCGCGTCGCCGTCGTCACCGGCGCCGCCCGCGGGCAGGGCCGCGCGCACGCGGTCCGGCTCGCAAAGGCGGGCGCCGACGTCGTCGTCGCCGACGTGCCCGGTGACATCGCCACCGTCGACTACCCGATGGGCACCCACGACGAGCTCGCCGAGACCGTCCGGCTCGTCGAGAAGCAGGGACGGCGCGCCGTCGCCGTCGAGGGCGACCTGCGCGACACCGACACCGCCACCCGCCTGGCCGACACCGCCCGCCGCGAGTTCGGCCGCGTCGACACCCTCGTCCCGAGCGCCGGCGTCCTCAGCGTCGCCGACAGCACCTGGGACCTCACCGACGACCAGTGGGACGACATGCTCGCCACCAACCTCACGGCGGTGTGGAAGACGTGCCGCGCCGTCGTCCCGGTCATGATCGAGGCGGGGAACGGCGGCGCGGTCGTGCTCACGGGCTCGGTGGGCGGTCTGCGTTCGGTGGCCGGGTGCACGCACTACAACGTCGCGAAGTTCGGCGTGATCGCCCTCATGCGAACCCTGGCCTGGGAGCTGGCTCCGCACCACATCCGCGTCAACGTCGTCCACCCGACCGGGGTGAACACGATGATGGGCGACAACCCGGCCTTCCGGCAGTGGGCCGAGGAGCACCCCGACCTGCTGGAGCCGATGCGCGGCAACCTCCTGCCCGGCGTCGACCTCGTCGAGCCCGAGGACGTCGCAGCGCTCGTCGCGTTCCTGGTCTCCGACGACGCCCGCTACATCACCGGCGTCGAGCACCGGGTCGACGCCGGGTTCATGCTCAAGTGATCCGGACCGTCGACGACCCCGGCCGCGAGCTCGCCACCTTCGCCCCACGGTCCGTCGTCACCGCGACGACGGTCCGGGCCTGGTGAGCACCGCGCTCCCGTCCCGGGGCCCCGCGCCGCCCGGTTCGCGCGGGACGTCGCGAGGTCCTTCGACCGAGATCGACAGCGAGGAGACCGCAGATGAGCGAGCGGGTATGTCTGGTCACCGGAGCCAGCCGGGGGATCGGTGCGGCGACGGCACGCGAACTCGCGTGCCGCGGCTACCGCGTGGTGGTCAATCATCGCGACAGCGCCACCACCGCCGAGGCCGTCGCCGGCGACGTGCGGACGGGCGGCGGGGAGGCCCTGGTGGTGCAGGGCGACGTGACCGACCCCGACGACGTGACCCGGCTGGTCGAGACGACCGTCGGACACTGGGGGCGGCTCGACGTGCTGGTGCACAACGCCATGGCGCCGTTCCCGGTCACCTCGTTCGCCGACCTGGGCTGGGAGCAGCTCGGCGCCAAGCTCGACCAGGAGCTGCGCGCCGCCTATCTGCTCACCCATGCCGTGCTGCCGGGGATGACCGACCGCTCCTACGGGCGGCTGGTCTACCTGTCCACCGGACTGTCCCGACGCCCCCGCGACGGGATGATCGCGCTCGGCGTCGCCAAGGCCGCCCTGGACTCCTTCGTGCGCTACGTCGCCACCGAGGTCGCACCGCACGGCATCACCGCCAACGTCGTCGCCCCCTCCACCGTCGAGGACACCGCGGTGGGCGACAAGCTCCCCGACGAGCTCCGCGCACAGCTCGCCGCGGCCACCCCGATGGGTCGGCTCGCCCGACCCGAGGACGTCGCGCGCACCGTGGCCTACTTCGCGGGCGATGACGCCGGCTTCACCACCGGCAGCTGGGCCCCGGTCAACGGCGGCGCGCTCATGCCCTGACCTCGCACCGCGACCACCCTGATATCGAGCCGCACCGGAGCAGCGCGTTGCACACCCTCGACCTCACCTACGTCGGCCACGGCCTGCACGAGGAACTCGTCGCCTACGTCGCCGACCAGGAAGGCTTCCCCGAACAGGAGGGCGTGCACCTCGCTCTGCGCGACGGGGTGAGCTGGGACGACCAGCGGCTCCGTCGCGGCGCCACCATCGGGCTCGGACGTTCGGTGTTCACCCGACTCGCCGACGGCGTCGAGTGGACCGCCCTGTCCGTCAGCACCCACCGCCCCCTGTTCTGGTTCGTCGGCGGCCCGCAGGTGAGTGCCATGGAACAGCTGCGGGGTCGGCGCCTGCTGGTGCACGCCCCGCACACCGCACCAGGCTGCTTCGCCCGCATCGTCCTGCGCCGCCACGGCCTCGACCCCGACCGCGACCTCGAGTGCGTGGTCCGCCCGCCCGGGGACTACGCCATGGACCTCCGCCGACTCCGCGCGGGCGAGGTCGACGCCGCCTACCTCGGCAGCACCCTCGCCCCCGCGCAGGTCGCCGCCGAGGAAGGGTTCCACGAGCTCGCCTGGGTCGGCGACCACCTGGCCATCCCCACCGTCGGACTCGCCGTCGACCCCGCCGTCATCCCCCTCGATCACCCGGCCGTCACGGCCGCGGTGCGGGCACAGCGTCGGGCCCTGGCCCTGCTCGCCGAGAACCCGGAGACCGCCATCGCCTACCTCCAGCGCTTCCTCGGCCGCGCCACCCCCGACGAAGTACGGCGCTACCACGCCCGCTTCATCGCGCCCTGGTTCACCACCGACGGGCAGGTCGATCTCGCCGTCGCCGACGAGGGCCTCGCCGCTGTCGCCGCCGAACTCGGCGTCACGGAGGTCCCCCGGGCTGCCGACGTCTACCTCACCGACCTCGTCACGCTTTGACCGGCACCGACCGCACGCCGTCAGGAGCCCCGGGGCCCGCCGCCGGCGGGATGCGACCTTGTCGGCGCCCCCGGCCCCCACGTGCCCGCTCGTAGAGAGTTGGGCGCTGCCACTGTCGACGGGTCTCGTAGCTAACGGTGTAGTTCACGTCAGAGGACGCCATCCGCGACCGCGCGTTGCAACAGCCGCAGTTGCTACGCGTTCCAGCAAGCCCGACGGTCTGTCTTGCGCAGTGCCAGCCGCGTGAGCCGCCAAGGGGAATGAGAGGGGTTGAGTAACGGTCACGACCCGGCGGGGTGGGGAGGCCATCGACGTCCGTCCGGGCGTAGGGCGTCGCCCGACGGGTCGGCGACCGCAGTGGTCGGCTCGTCGGGCCAGTCCTGGTCCAGCTCGGCCGACTTGAGGGGTAGCCCCTGGCCTTCGGTCTCACGTGCAAGGCCCTTGCCTTCCGGCCGGGTCAGCTCGCGCGGTAGTCGGCGACGAGTTGTCGGGCGGCCAGGGCGAGCAGGGTGGTGTCGTTGGCGAGGACGACGAATGCGGCGCCCTTCGCCGCTGCGCGGGCCCCGGCTTCGGCGTCGGCGCCGAAGGCAAGGCCGCACGGCTTGCCTGCGGCTGCCGCGGCGTCGAGGACGGAGTCGACCATCTCGACGAGGGTCGGATCATTGGCCGCGAGCCCGGCGGAGAGACCCAGGTCGGCTGCGCCGACGAACACCGCGTCGACCTCGTCGAGGGCGAGGATGTCGGGCGCGGCGGCGACGGCGCGTTCGCTCTCGATCTGTGGGATCACGAGTGGGCGGAACCCGAGGTAGTCCGTGGTCGGTCGCAGGCCCCAGTTCCCGGCGCGGCTGGTGCCTCCTGCGCCGCGGTCGCCGTGCGGGGGGAAGCGGGCGGCGCGGGCGACCGCGACGGCGGCGTCGACGGAGTCCACCCGGGGCGCGAGTACTCCGTGGGCGCCTGCGTCGAGGACCCGCTGGATCGTCGCGGGTGCGTGGTCGGGTACGCGGACCAGGGGGGCGACGCCGGACGGGGCGGATACCGCGATCGACCGGTACGCCGACTCCAGGGTCAGCAGGGTGTGCTCGAGGTCGATGATCACGAAGTCGAAGCCGGCGAAGGCAGCGATCTGGGCCGGTTCGACGGCGGGCATCTTCAGCCAGGTCCCGACGGGCGCCGTGCTCGGGGCCTCCTGTCCGGGCAGGGTCAGCAGGGTGCTCATGGCGTCGGGTACTCCTCGGCGTTGAGCACCCAGCCGGGGCGGGAGGAGAAGTCCGCCCGCGGGCCGGCGAAGATGTCGATCAACTGGTTCCGCCCTGCCCCGACGGCCTCGGTGGTGTGGACCGTCGGTGGTGGGATGACGGTGATCGAGGGGCTCCCGACGGTCACGTGGTCGTCGTCGCGCCAGCGCGAGGAATCGGTGCCCCAGGGCGTGCGGATGTGATGGGTGAATTCGCCTTCGACCGCGAGTGAGAGCTGCTCGAAGTCGTCGTGGTGGTGCGGTGAGAGCTTCGTGCGGTCCCGCGGCCCGTCGTGGTGGTCGAGGAAGTTCACCATGAATGAGCGGGACCGGAAAATACGTCCGAAGCGTCCGGGTTCGGTCGGGATCTCGGCGAGCGGGTAGACGCGGAGCTTCTCCCCGCCGGGCGGCGCCGGCCATGGCTCGAGCGGCGCCACGTTCGCGTGCGGGGTGTCGTAGCTCGCGGCGTTCCGGGCGCGTGTGGCCCACGTCGTGCCGCTCTCGACGAGGCGCACGAGGTCGCCCGCGCCGAGGGCGGTGATCTCGCAGTGACCGGGCGGGATGATGACGACGCCGCGACCGCGCAGGGTGTCCTCGCCGCCGGCGGTCACGAAGTGGGCGGCGGAGTCGTCGTGGGCGAGGATCACCACCTGCTCGGTGTCCAGGTCGGTCGGCTCGAGGGTCTCCCCCGCGACCGGGCGGGTGTGGGCGAGCACGGCGTTCTGCGAGCGGGCGATCCAGGTGCGGCCACCCGCCGGGGAGACCTCGTCGGGCGCGGAGCGGGAGAAGTCGAGGTACTCCGGGTCGGCGGCGACGTCGGCGGGACGCGCCGTCGCGGTGGCCGCCAGGGCGGCGCGGGGGTCGGTGGGGTCGTACACGGCGGGTCTCCTCAGTCCAGGCCGAGCAGGAAGCTCGGGTTGTCGCGCACCATCAGGCGCAGGTCCTTCTCGGCGAGGCCCAGGTCGAGCAGGGCGCCCGCGACGCGCAGGAACCCGTCGACCGGCTTGGGGTTGTTGTGCTGGCCCATGTCCGAGGCCAGGACGGTGTGCTCGGGCCCGATCCGCTCGATCCACTCCAGCAGCGCGCGCGGTTCCCACCGCATGTTCGCCTCGGGGTCGTACATCACGGCCTCGTGCTCGATGAACGCCCCGAGGCGCGTGAATTCCAGGCACTGCTCGGGCTCGGCGCCGATGACGAAGTTCGGGTGGCTGATGATCATGCGGTCCATCCCGCGCCCGCGCCCGACCTCGAAGAGCTGGCGGATGAACTCCGGGTGCATGTGCCCCGCGGACATGAGCGCGCCGGTCTCCTGGATGACGTCGAGGATCTCGTGCACCTCGGGTCGGAGTTCACCGTCGTCGCCGGTGATGTCGATGCGCTCGACGGTCAGGGGCACGGTCGCGGTGGGGAAGTGGTCGCCCTCGGGGTGGCAGTCGATGTGCCGGCCGGAGGAGATCGTCGGGAACCAGACCACCCGCCCGCCCATGTAGAGCGACATCCGCACCGCGTGCGGGTTGAGCCCGCCCACCATGCTGTTCAGCGCGATGCCACCGAAGACCTCGGTGTCCACCTCGGCCAGCCGACCGCGCATGGCCAGCAGATCCATGACGGTGTTGTGGTGGTGGGACTTGGCGACCATCGCCCGCATCCCGAGGCGCTCGGCACCGTCACGGGCGGCCTCGACGTGGTCGAACCGACGCGGGAACGGACTGGGCCCGGAGTGGCAGTGGAGGTCCACCAACCCGTGCAGAGCCTGCGCGACAGCAGCTGACATGACGAGCTCCTTTGCTTGGTTCGCATCTCAGCGTGATAGTTCGACATGTGAACGTCAAGACCACCGAACGCCACGTGAGATGGCGTCGACAGCGGGCTTGTGTGGCATGGGTCGCACGTTCTACCGTCCAGACGTTCACATGACGGACCAGGAGTTCAGAAGGGAGGTGGTCAGCGGTGGCGGCTTCCGATATGACTGATCCCGTGCAGGAGCCGGCGGAGATCCAGTCGGTGAGTCGTGCCGCGCAGGTGCTGGGCCTCTTCGGGCCGCTCACCCCGGAGATCACCGCCGCCGAGGCCGCCGAGCGGCTCGGCCTCAACCGCACCACCGCCTACCGGTACTGCACCTCGCTGGTGGCGGCGGGCCTGCTCGAGCGCGGCGTCGAGGCCGGGTCCTTCGTGCCGGGGGCCCTGCTGTTGCAGGTCGGGGCGTTCGCGCTGGGGCGCCGCAAGGTCGTCGACCTCGCCCCGCCCTTCCTGCGTGGGCTCTCCTCCCGCACGAACCTCACCGCGGTCCTGAGCCTGTGGGGCTCCTCCGGTGCCGTGGTCACGCGCGTCGAGGAGGACAGCACCAGGGCGGCCCTGGTGACCGTGCGGGTGGGCACGCAGCTCTCGTTCGACAGCGCCCAGGCGAAGGTCTTCCTCGCCTACCACCACGATCAGCTCTCGGTCACCCGGCTCATGACCAACGTGCCGGAGACCCAGCGCCGCGAGCTCGAGCGGGTGCTCGAGCGCGTCCGCGTCCGCGGCTTCGCCGCCAACGAGGACCTCGACGGCATCGTCGCGGTCGGCGCCCCGGTGTTCGACGAGCACGGGGTCTGCGCCGCCGTCGCCGCCGTGGGGACGGAACGCTCGGCCTCCACCGCCGAGGACTCCTCCACCGTGCGCTCGGTCCTCGAGACCGCGCGCGCCCTGTCCAAGGAACTCGGCGCCGAGTACCCGGCGACCGACTGACCCCCTCCCGGCGCTCCCACGACCCGCCACCGCGGTGTCGTGTCGGCGGCGCGCGCCCGATCACCGACGATCGACCCGAAAGCCGAGGACGACCATGTCCGACTCCCCACCCGTCACCGACGGCCTCGACCACACCGCTCGACCTGCCGGCACCGACGGCGACGCCGCGAAGGCGCGCACCGCCGTCCGCGCCGGCGTACTCGCCTACTTCGTCGACCAGTTCGACATCTATCTGCCGATCGTCGTGCTGGCCCCGGCCACGGCCTACTTCCAGTCCGCCTCGCTCGACGCGGGCACCTCGGCGATCCTGACCGCGCTCGTGTTCGCGTCCACCCTGATCGCCCGACCGGTCGGCGCCGCGATCTTCGGGCACTTCGCGGACACGACCTCCCGCAAGCGGACCACGTTGATCGCGGTCGCCGGGTTTGGCGTGACCACGCTGCTCATCGCCTGCCTACCCGGCTACTCGACGATCGGGCTCTGGTCGGTCGGCCTGCTGATCGCCCTGCGCTTCGTCGACGGCATCTTCCTCGGCGGGGAGTACACGACGGCGGTCCCGCTCGCGATGGAGTGGAGCCCGAAACGCCGACGCGGCCTCAACGGCGGGCTGATCACCTGCACCTCGCCGGGCGCCTACGCCGTGATTGCGACGGTCACCCTGCTGCTGCTCGAGGTCATCCCGTCCGCGGGACCGGACTCGGCCTACAGCCAGTGGGGCTGGCGCATCCCGTTCGTGGTCGGCGCCCTGCTCGCCGTCGTGCTCTACCGGCAGTACTCCCGCGAGGTCGAGGAACCCCCCACCGAGCGGACCGCCGAGGGAGCCCGATCCCCACTCGCCGAACTCGTCACCGGCCCGCACCGCCGGGCGCTCGCCCAGGTCTTCGTCCTCATGAGCGGGGTGTGGCTGGCGAACAACATGACCAGCGCCGTCATGCCGGGCCTGCTCAAGTCCGACCTCGGGTTCTCCAGCACCCAGGTCTCGATCGCGATGGCCGTGACGATGGCGATCACCGCAGCCAGCTTCCCGCTGTTCGGGGTGCTCTCCCAGCGCATCGGCCGCCGCCGCTTCTACCTGGGCTTCGCCGTCGCCATGATCGTGATCGGCGGCGGTGCGTACGCGGCGCTGGTGACCACGCGACCCACCTTCGGGCTCGCGCTCGTGCTCACCACGCTGATCGGCATCTTCACCCTCGGCACCTTCGGCCCGATCGCCGCCTACCTCACCGAACGCTTCCCGTCCACGATCCGGGCGAGCGGCTACGGCGTGGGCTACAGCCTGGCACTGATCATCCCCGCCTTCTACGCCTTCTACCTCAGCGGCCTGTCCGCCGTGTTGCCCGGCGCCCTCGGCGCGGTCGCGCTCCTCGTCGTGGCCGGGGTCCTGGTGGGAGTGGGTGGCCTGCTGGGCCCGGAGACCCGCGACGTCGACATGCGCGACGCCGAGCACCGCACCGCCACGCCCGCCGCCGAGGTGCTCCGATGAGCCGCAAGACGATCATCAGCTGCGCGGTGACCGGGTCGATCCACATCCCGTCGATGTCCGACGCCCTGCCCGTCACCCCGGAGGAGATCGCCCGCCAATCGGTGGACGCCGCCCGCGCCGGCGCGGCGATCCTGCACCTGCACGCCCGCGACCCCCGCACCGGCCGACCCAGCCCCGACCCCGAGGTCTTCGCGAAGTTCCTCCCCACCATCACCGCCGAGACCGACGCCGTCATCAACATCTCCACCGGCGGCAGCGCCGACATGGCCGTCGCCGACCGGCTCGCCGCCGCGAAGGCCCACGCCCCCGAGCTCGCCTCGCTCAACATGGGCTCGATGAACTTCGTGTTCGCCGGCGCCGCGGATCGGGTCCAGACGTGGAAGCACGACTGGGAGGAGCCCTACGTCCGCGGCTCGAGCAACCGCATCTTCGCCAACACCTTCGACCAGATCGAACGCACCCTGCGCGAGCTCGGCGACGGCCTCGGCGTCCGCTTCGAGTTCGAGTGCTACGACGTCGGCCACCTCTACACGCTGGCCCACTTCCTCGACCGCGGACTCGTGCGCCCCCCGCTGCTCGTCCAGACGATCTTCGGTGTCCTCGGCGGGATCGGCGCCGACCTCGACAACTTCCGCCACATGGCCACGATCGCCGACCGGCTCTTCGGCGACGCCCACCAGCTCTCCTGCTTCGCCGCCGGGAAGCACCAGATGAGCTTCATGACCGCAGCCGGGCTCGCCGGCGGGCACGTCCGCGTCGGCCTCGAGGACAGCCTCTACCTCGAACGCGGCCGCCCCGCGGCCAGCAACGCCGAACAGGTCGACAAGGCCGTGCGCATCCTGCGCGAACTCGGGCGGGAGATCGCCACCCCCAACGAGGCCCGGGCGCTGCTCGCGCTGCGCGGCCGCAACCGATGACAGGAGAACACATGCTGCTCGAGGGCAAGGTCGTGCTGGTGGTCGGCGCCAGCACCGGGATCGGCGCCGACGCCGCCCGGCTCTTCGCCGAGGAAGGCGCCGCGGTCATGCTCGCCGCACGCACCGAGAAGACACTCGCCGATCTCACCGACGAACTCAACGCCGCCGGGCACCAGGTCGGCCACATCGCCACCGACGTCGCGGTCGCCGCCGACGTGGCCCGGGCGATTGACACGACACTCGCCCGCTTCGGCCGCCTCGACGGGGCCTTCAACAACGCCGGAATGAACCAGCAAGGGCGCCTCGACGAGGTCCCCGAAGCCGACTTCGACCGGCTGATGGCCGTCAACGTCAAAGGCACCTGGCTGTGCCTGCGCGAAGAGATCCGCGCGATGCGCCAACACGGCGGATCGATCGTGAACACCTCGAGCATCGGCGGCTACCGCGGCAACACCGGCCTCGGCGCCTACCAGGCCAGCAAACACGCCGTCATCGGACTGACCCGCACCGCCGCCCACGACAACGGCCCACTGGGCATCCGCGTCAACGCCGTCGCACCAGGACCCACCGAGACCCCCATGCTCACCGCCTGGCGGGAGAACGACCCCGACGGCGTCGCCCGCCGACTCGCCGCCGTCCCCCTACGCAAAGCAGGAACCACCACCGAGGTCGCCGACGCCGCCGCCTGGCTACTCAGCGACCGCGCCAGCCAGATCTCCGGCGTCGTCCTCCCCGTCGACGGCGGCATGACCGCCTGACGGGCCCGCTATTCCCAGCGCGTCGAGGTCGGGCGCGAGCGACACGGTCTGGCCCCGCGAGTGCTCGGGTGCGGCGGACGCCGGGGCCGGCGGGTCGACGAAGGGCTGCTAGGCCGCGAGGACCGACTCTTCATCCGGTCGGCTCTGACCTCGGGTCAGGGGATTCGAGTTATGGCGAAGGCTCGACCGAGCACGGTGGTGGCTCTCACGGGCGACGGGTCTCGGCAACTCGAGCGAGAGGGCGGGGCGGACCCTCCGCGCCGTCGTGGGCGTGTCCGGTCGCGCGCGTGAAGGTCACGCGACGTTCTCCAGGACTCCCCGCCGGAATTCGACGACGTGTCGGGGAGGAAGCCCGACCCGGCAGATGTCCCCCGTCTCCCGCTGCGGCGTGATCCGTCCGCCGGCCGTGGGAGCCCGACTGCGCGCCGGCCCGGCTCCGAGACGAAAGCCGGACCTATGGCCGTCGAGGTCAGGAGGTCCAGCTCGAGTTGTAGCTGCCGTGATGCTTCTCGAAGTCAGCTTGGCGTCCTCGATGATGGCGTGGCGGTTGAGCCTGGAGCGCGGCTCGAAGGGGTGCGAGTCGCACCCGGGTCACCTGACCATGCGGTGATCGCGGCGTCGTCCGACGCCGCCGCAGCGACTTCAGCTGTGCGGCTCGCCAGGCCGGCCGCGAGGTCGCGCAGCGCCTCGGGGTACTCGACCACGAATGGGCGGTCCATCGCGACCAGGGTGCCCACGACCCACTCGAGGCGGTCGGCCCGCAGGAACACCCGTAACCAGCCCGACTCTCCGCCGGCGGCGTCGACCGGGGTTGCCGACGCCATCGTCTCGGGCAGCCACGATCGCACGTGGGCCGGTTCGGCGTGGACGCGCAGTGCGACCTCGTGCAGCTGCGGCGCCGGGGCGAAGGGGCCGAGGACGTGGTGGACCGGGTCGGTGTCGACCGGTGCCGACACCGTGCCCTCGAGCGTCCGCACGCCGGCGATGCGGTCGAGGCGGAAGGTGCGGACCGCCTGTCGGGTGACGTCGAATCCGCTGAGGTAGAGCCGGCCCTGGTGCGCGACGATGCCGTACGGCTCGACGTGACGCTGGGTCGCTGCCGCGCGGCGCGCGGTGTAACCGAAGCTGACCGGGCGCAGGTCACGAGCCGCTTCAGCCAGGGCGAGCAGCACGGTCGCGCGTGCCGACCCGTCCTGCTCCTCGTACCGGTCGCGGTCCGGCGCCGGGGTGAAGCTGACGGTGTCGAGGACCGCGTCGATGCGCCGTGCGAGTCCCGCCGGCAGGACCCGCCGCACCTTGGCCGAGGCGCTCTGCACGGCCAGCTCCGATGTCGGTCCCACCGTGTCGCGGCGGTCGGCCAGCAGAGCCCACACGACGGCCAGCGCCTCTTCGTCGGTGAACATGAGCGGGGGTAGCCGCGAGTGACGGGCGAGCCGGTAGCCGCCGTAGCGTCCCCGCACCGTCTCCACTGCGATGTCGAGCTCGCGCAGGTGCTGCACGTACCGGCGCGCGGTGCGCTCGTCGACGACGACCCGGCGGGCGAGCTCGGCCACGGTATGGGTGCCGCCCGCCTGGAGGATCTCGAGCATCGCCAGGACCCGGCCGACCGGTCTCACCATGCTGCAAGTATCGCGCCGATACCGGGCCGATCCTGACCGGTATCCGACCTAGCGTGCGCTCCATGACCGACACCCAGACCGCCCCCGCCAACACCGTCCAGCTCGCCTCCGTCCGATTGCTCACCGAGGACGTCGAGGCTCTCGTGCGCTTCTACGAGG
Source organism: Actinomycetospora corticicola (assembly GCF_013409505.1). Classification (NCBI taxonomy): domain Bacteria; kingdom Bacillati; phylum Actinomycetota; class Actinomycetes; order Pseudonocardiales; family Pseudonocardiaceae; genus Actinomycetospora; species Actinomycetospora corticicola. Next base: position 3,757,425 of record NZ_JACCBN010000001.1, read on the forward strand.
CCATCACCGGCGTCACCGCCCGATGGCTGACCGACGACTTCGCCGAGATGGTGACGCCGTCGGCCACCTTCGCGGTCAGCCACGTCGACCGGGTCGCGTTCGTCGAGGGAACCCCTCCGCGGGCCGCCGCCAACGACAGCGCGATCACCGAGTTCCTGGTCGACGACGTCGACCTCCTGTTCCAGGAACTGCTCGCCGAGCTCGGCGACGCGCTGCGGGTCGTGCAACCCGTGACCCTGATGCCGTGGGGGAACCGGTCGCTGCTGCTCCGCGACCCCGACGGGTCCCTGATCAACCTCTACACCCCGGTGACCGAACAGGGACTCGACCTTCAGCGTCATCGGCAACCGCAGCTGCACCCCGAGAAGTGACACGCCGGAGCGCCGTCGGTGAAGCGCCCCGGGTCTGGTGGCGGCTCTGAAGCCCCGGGAGGGGGTGGAGCGTGCCAGCACCGAAGAAGTACCCCGAAGAGATGCGGGAGCGCTCGGTCCGGTTGGTCCTGGATCTGGTCGAGGGCGAGGAGCAGGCCAGCGTCACCGGAGCGTGTAGCCGGGTCGGGCAGCAGCTCGGAGTCAACCGCGACACGTTGCGTGGCTGGGTCAAGCAGGCCCAGATCGACGCCGGGTCGCAGCAAGCCACCCAAAGAGCACACGCTCTCGGGAGAACCCAGCCTCCACTCAACCCGGGGCCGCTTCAGAGCTCCTGCACCGAGCAGGGCTGGCGTGCGAGCAGCTCGAAGATCGCGCGACGGCTGGGGTCACTCAACAGACCCAGTCCGCCATCTTCGTTCGTCGACACGAAGGGCCAGTCGACACGAACGGTCAGTCGATACGAACTGTGTCGAGGAATGTTTGCCCCCGCGGGGGGAGCCCGACCCGTGTTGCCCGCCTGTGGCCGTGAGCTCGGCCGTCGCACGGCTCGCGCGGGCTACTGCTCCAATGAAATCAGCCTTATGCTTCTAGTGTCCGACGCACCTGATCGAGGATCTCCTCGAGCATCGCGGCCTGCGCGAAGGTGAGGCCGAGCGCGGCCGGTGCGTTGAAGTCGCGCACGGCGGGCCGGGTCCGTTCGAGGACCTCCCGCCCGTGCGCGGACAGGGCCAGGCCGACTCGCCGTCCGCGGCCGCCTGGTCCCTGCCGCTCGATCAGGCCACGGTCGAGCATGTCCCCGACCAGCACGCCCATGGACTGCGGTCGGACCAGCACCTCGCGGGCGAGCTGCGCCTGGCTCATCCCCTCGCCCCGGTCGAGAGCGCGCAGGACGCCGAACTGCGTCGGTGTGAGGTCCATCGCGGCGAACAGTTCAGCGAAGCGCAGGCCCACGACGTGCGCGGTCCGCACCAGGTTCCACACGGGCAGCGCATCGTCGGACACCCACGTATGGTATCAGCTGACTGATATTCGCGATCGGGAGGTACGACCATGCGGGTGACCGTGATCGGCGCCGGGATCGGGGGCCTGGCCCTCGCGCAGGCCCTGCGCCGGGCCGACATCGACGTCGTGGTGCACGACCGGGACGCCCACGTGGGCGCCACCGGCGGGTACCGCCTGGCCCTCGACCGGCCGGCCTGCGAGACCCTGTGCGAAGCGCTGGGCCCGGAGCACTACCAGGCCCTCCTGGGCAGCTCGGCGCCACCGTCGGCGTCCCGGGTCCTCACCCTCGCCGACCACCGGCTGCGCGTCCTGGCCGAGCAGACCTTCGACCCCGCCGACGAGGCCCTGTTCATCGGCCGGGTTCCGCTGCGGGCGCTGCTGGCCGAGGGGCTCGGGGAGCGTCTGCGCTTCGGCAGCAGCTACCGAGACCACGAGGTCCGTCCCGACGGCCGGGTCGTCACCTACTTCGAAGACGGGGACAGCGAGGTCTCCGACGTCCTCGTCGGCGCCGACGGCGTCCGGTCCCGGGTCACCGCGAACCTCGCCGGCCGACCCACCTCCACCCCCTGCGACTACGGCTGTATCGCCGCGCGCATTCCGCTCACCGCAGCCGTCCGCCGGCGGCTGCCCGCGCTCCTCGCGGGCGGCCCCGGCCTCGCCCAGGGGCCCGGCGGGCTCGGCCTGTTCCTCACCGCCCACGACCCCGCCGCCGGGGCCACCGTCGACCCGGCCACCTGCCGCGAGGTCGCGGCCATCACCGAGCCACCGGCCCTGGTCTGGGGACTCATCGGGCCCGAGGCACTGCTGCGACCCACGCGATCCTCTGGCCCGCCGCTCGCGGCGCAAGACCCGGTCGCCCACTCCCTCATCGTTCTGCGCGGCTGGGCGCCCGACCTGCGGGACCTCCTGACCGCCACCGACCCCACGAGCGCGGCGTACTTCGGCTACCACACCTGCGACCCCGACAGCGACCTCACGCCGTGGCCGGCGGGCGCGGTCACCGCGCTCGGCGACGCCGTCCACGCCATGCCGCCCACCGGCGGCGGATCAGCCGCCACCGCCGTCCGCGACGCCGGACACCTCGCCACCGAACTCGTCGCCGCCCGCGACGGGACGACCACGATCCCGCTCGCCACCCTGCGCTTCCAACAGACGATGACCGGCTACGCCCCGTCCCGGGTGCGCGACGCCCTCGGGCTCCTGCACTCGATGCAACGACTGTCCCACCCGCTCGCCAGCGGGGCCGCCCGCATCGGGTTCCCGACCCTCGCCGCGTGGCACCGGGTCCGCACCAGCCTCACCGGCACCGGTCGCACCTCCGCCGCCGTGGCCGGACCCTCGCAGGTGGTCTCGTGAGCACCGGCCTCGCCGTCGTCGTCCTCGGCGCCGCCGGCGGCATCGGGCGCCACGTCGTCACCGAGGCGCTGCGCGCCGGTCACCGCGTCACCGCCACCGCCCGCCACCCCGACCGGCTCCCCAACCCGGACCTGCCCGCCGAGCAAACCGCCCGCCTCACCGTCACCCGGGCCGACGTGCGGGACACCGCGAGCCTCGAGACCGCGATGGCGGGACACGACGTCGTCGTCTCCGCGGTCGGTCCGCCCGGGCGTCACGCGCGCGGGCTCTACTCCGACGGGGCACGAGCCACCGTCGCGGCCATGGACCGCTGTGGGGTCGACCGCTTCCTCGGCGTCACCTCAGCCGGCGTCCGCTACGACGACCCCGAACTCGCCCCCTGGTACCGGCTGCTCGTCCGCCCGCTGCTGCGCGAGCTGTACGCCGACATGATCGCCATGGAGGACCTCATCACCGCCTCCGACCTCGACTGGACCCTCGTCCGGCCCGTCCTGCTCCTCGACCGCGACCCCACCGACCTCTACCGCGTCGCCGACGCCGCGACCCCACCCCGCGGCCGCTCGGTCACCCGCGCCGACGTCGCCCGCTTCATCGTCGCCGAACTGCACGAACGTCGATGGACGCGCCGCCATCCGACCATCGCATAGAGAGCCGCCCGGGTCGGGGCCTGACGACCGCTGAGCGCTCGAACACGGCCGGCGTCCGTCGAGCGTGGTTCAGCCTCGTCGCGATTTCAGCACGAACCGGACGCGCGAGGAGCGGCGAGGCTCACCGCCTGCCTACGCGCGTTATGTCAGTCAAGAGGACGGCCCCCGTTGGTTCAGCCCGGCGTTCCAAAGCCATCGATCGGTCGAACGGCGAGATCACCCGCACATTCGCGGCGAAATCTGCCCCCGCAACGCCCACAGGGTCACCGCACGATCTCGTACGGATCGTCGACGAGGTTCGTCATCCTTCACTTGGTGTTGTCGAGGATCAGCCGGGTCGCTTCGCGCGGGGCGTCCCATTGGGGGAAGTGGCCGCACCGCTCGAACCAGTGCAGCTTCGCGTCGGGGAAGAGCGCCGTGGCCCGTGCGGCCTGTCCCGGGACGGTCACCAGGTCACGACGACCCCAGCCGATCGTGACCCGGCCGGGCACGGTGCCGGCCGGGGCTCCCTCTTGTTTGGGGCCCTTGGTCAGGGCGTCCATGGCAGCGCCGGTCGAGGGGGAGTCGGCCAGCCCGCGCACGTCCGGCAGCACGGTTTCGCGCGAGAGCGCCCAGGGCCGCGCCGAGAACTGCGCCAGCAGCAAGGTCCTTCCCACCGCGCTGTCGAGCAGCGCCGGCAGCCCGCGTCGCAGCGCTCGGACCAGCGCGATCGACGGCCGCAGCGTGGCGCCGAAGACGGCGACCTCGCGGTCGCTCCAGAAGCCGCCCGGGTCCAACGCCACGGTGTCGCCGCCCACGCCCCGCCGTGCGAGCTCGAGCACGATGCGGCCGCCCATCGACTGGCCGGCGGTCGAGACCCCGTCCAGGCCCTGGTCGCGGATGAAGTTCTCGACGGAGTCGGTCAGGGTCGCGATCGAGATGTCGCCACTCAACGGCGGTGTCTCGCCGAAACCCGGCAGGTCGACGGCGATGACCTCACGATGTTCTGCCAGTTCATCGAGGATCGGGGACCACGAATTCCACCCGGCACCGAGACCGTGCACGAGCAACAGCGGGCTGCCGCTCCCTCGTCTGATGTGATTCAACACCGCACCTGCCACTCTCACTCCTAGGATTCTTCGAGAACGTGCGGGACCGGCGGACGGTCGATGATTTCGTGCTCCGCGGCCCGCCCGTGTGAACGATCAGCTGCTCGACCTCGCGCCGGTTGGATCCGGACTCGGGGAGCCCGTGGAGCAGCAGGACGGGTCCCCCGTCCAGCGTTCAGGTGGTGCAGCCGGATCGGCGGGCTCCTGCCCACGGTGGTGGGGGTCAGGCCTGGAGCTGGGAGAGCAGGCCCGCCATGTCGGTGGCGCCCCAGCGCTCGACGATCTGACCGTTCTCGAAGCGGCCGAGCTGCAGCCCGCGCACCTCGATCCGGCGGCCGGTGGCGGCCAGACCCTCGAACTCGCCCTGGTGGGTTCCGGTCAGGGTGTAGGCGAACGCGACCGTGTCGTCGTCGGCCACCATCCGCTGCGGGGTGATCGTGAAGTCGGGGAACGCGCCGACCAGGTAGTGGAAGAACCGGCGGTACCCCTCGCGGCCCTGCTCCTGGAACGGCGCCGGGTCGTGGTCGACCGCGTCCGGCGCGAACATGATGTCCACCCCGGCGTCGACGTCCCCGGCGTTGAGGCGCTCGGCGGCCTTCTCCTGCGTAGCGATGTTGTCGTCCCGGGTGCTCACGGGTGTCCTCCTGGATGGGGATGGATCCGGCCGCCGCACCGCAGGTGTCACCCGCGGCGCGGACCCGGTCAGGCTGCGGGCTTGAGCAGGACCTTGGTCCAGCCCTCCAGGCGGTCGTCGAAGCTCCGGTAGGCGTCGGGCGCCTCGGCCAGCGACAGCTCGTGGCTCACGATGAACCCGGCCTCCAGGCCGGTGCGGCCCTCGTACATGTGCAGGTCCGACCCGCAGATGTTGGTCGTGGTGATGCGCACGAGCACGTCGGTGGGGCGCTCGATCCCTGCATCGGGGACGTCCCGGACCGAGACCGACCTCGGACCGTCGTAGACCAACGCCTTCATGGAGCAGCTTCCCTACCTCGGGGCGGGGGCCTGCTCGACGTCCGTTGCTATGACGACGGCGTCAGGCCCCACAGGATCCGCGGGGTCTGGCGCGGGTTGAACGACGCCGACCTTGTCATCCATGTCCACGTCTGTCGACCCGAACGCACGACTCGAGCGGGCCCGGCACGCGGCCGGTGCACCCACGTGAGGGGCATGGGCCCGCTTCAGGGGACCGCGCATCCGATGTCACTCGTGGGCGCCCGAAACCGGCGGCCCGCGGCGGTCACCGGAGCAGCCTGTCAGCCGCGAGAGCCGCCGTCGTGAAGGCGCGCCGCGCCGACCGGGCAGATGCGGCGGGCATCAGGTCCTGGTCGGCCATGACCGCCATCTTCTCCGCTCGGCACCCGCTCGACCCACCCGAGCGATCGTCGCGCAGGCCCCGTGACCCTCGTAGGGCGACGTCAGCGCTGGTCGTCGCGACCGAAGCGCTCGCGCAGGGCCTTCTTGACCACCTTGCCCCCGGCATTGCGCGGCAGGGCGTCCACGTACCGGACGTGCCGGGGCCGCTTGTAGGCCGCGAGGTGCTCGCGGGCGAACGCCTCGACCTCGGCGTCGGTCGGCGCGTCATGCGGTGCGCGCGGGACGACGACCGCCAGCGGGGTCTCGCCCCACCTCGGGTCCGGGACGCCGATCAACGCCACCTCGGCGATCTTCGGGTGCGCGGCCAGCACGTTCTCCACCTCGGCGCAGTAGATGTTCTCGCCACCCGAGATGATCATGTCCTTGAGCCGGTCGACGACATACAGGTAGCCGTCCTCGTCCTCGCGCACCAGGTCGCCCGAGTGGAACCAGGCGCCGCGGAACGCCTCCGCGGTCTCGTCGGGCTTGTTCCAGTACCCGGTCATCACCATGGGGCTGCGGTACACGATCTCCCCGACCGCGCCGCGCGGGACGTCGTTCATCTCGTCGTCGACCACGCGGACCTCGACGCCGACCATGGGGGTCCCGATCGAGCCGATCTTGCGGATCGAGTCCTCCCCGCGCAGGTAGGTGGTGACCGGGCTGCACTCGGTCTGCCCGAAGGCCGTGCAGACCTCGGCCTGCGGGAAGGATTCGATCATCGTCCGCAGCAGCGTGTCCGACGCCGGCGCGGCGCCCCAGGAGATACGGCGCAGCCGGGAGAGGTCGAAGGTGGCGAGGTCGGGCAGCGCGCAGACCGCCTGCCACTGGGCCGGGACCATGAAGCACGACGTGACGCGCTCGTTCGCGAGGGTCGCGACGGTGGCGGCCGGGTCGAACCCGCCCGACGGCGGGATGACGGTCGTCCCCGCGGTGATCAATGCCGGCAGCATCCCCGAGAGCCCGGCGATGTGGAACAGCGGCGCCGCCGACATCCAGACGAGGTCGTCGCCCTCGCGCCCGAGGGTCGCCATCGAGCAGAAGGCGTGCAGGTAGAGGTTGCGGTGGGTCAGCACCGCTCCCTTCGGAGACCCCGTCGTCCCCGACGTGTACATGATGAAGGCCGCCGCCTCGTCCTCCACCGGCCGCTCGGTGGAGGTCCCGGTCGCCTCGGCGAGCACCGCGTCCAGGCCGGCCCCGAGGGTGAGCACGTCGACGACCTCGGGGGCGGCCCGGCGGGCGTCGTCGACGACCGGGACGAACGCCTCGTCGCAGAGCACGACGCGGGCCCCGCTGTCGGCCAGCACGTAGGCGACCTCGTCGGCGACCATCCGGAAGTTCACCGGCACCGCGATCGCGCCGATCCGCAGCGCCGCGAGCCAGGCCTCGACGACGTCGGTGCTGTTGAGCCCCAGCACGGCCAACCGGTCCCCGGGGGCGACACCGCGGGAGGCCAACGCGTTGCCCAGCCGCGTCACGCGGTCGTCGACCTCGCGGTAGGACCGTCGGGACCGGACGTCGACGAAAGCCGTGCGGTCGGGTTCCAGGCGCGCGTCCCGGGCGACCAGATCGCTCATCGTCATCCCGCGCCCGGTGATCGATCCGGCGGGCCCCACCGCTCCGGTCATCGGACTCCTCGTCGCCGTGCCGTCCCGCGATCCGGCGCCATCCTCCTGCGCCACGGACCTCACTGACCAGACCTGGGTCGGCGTCAGGGCCGCACGAACCACGTCGCCGACCCTCACGTCGACGCGGAGGGGGCCGTCCTCCCGACCTACCCTCTCCCTCGACGGGGGACGGCGTCGGGCCGGCTCACCTCCGCAGCGCAAGGAGTCGACCGCGGTATGGACGAGCGACCGATCGCCGTGCTCGGAGCGACGGGACGAACGGGCTCACGCGTCGCCCGGGCCCTCACGGCCCGCGGCGCGCCTGTCCGGCCGCTGTCGCGGAACGGCACGGGGCGCGAGCGGGCCGACATGCGCGACCCGTCCTCCCTCACCCACGCGCTCGAGGGGTGCCGTGCCGTCTTCGTCGTGTGTCCCGGCTTCGCGCAGGACGAGGCCGAGATGATCGCCGCGGCCGCCCGCGCCGCCGCCGAGGTCGGGCTGGACCGCATCGTGCTCAGCTCGGTGATCCACCCCCACACCAGCACGATGGCCCACCACGTGCGCAAGGCCGACGGCGAGGAGGCCGTCCGCGACTGCGGCGTCCCGTGGACCGTCCTCCAGCCCGCGATGTTCGCCCAGTCGGTCACCGGCCTCTTCGCCCACCTGGGCGGCGACGAGCACGACGTCGTCATCGCCTGGGACCCGACCAGGAGGCTGTCGGCCCTCGACCTGACCGACCTCGCCGAGGTCGCCGCCACCTGCCTGCTCGACGACGGACACGAGTACGCGACCTACGAGCTCGCCGGTCCGGAAGCACTCTCCGCCACCACCATGGTCGAGCAGCTCGCGGCGGTGACGGGTCGGCCCTACCGCGTCCTGCCGGTCGAGCCGGGCGCGGTGGCTCCCCCCGGGATGGGTGAGGCCGAGAAGCGCGACTTCGCCGCCATGTGCCGGGAGTACGGCACCCACGGACTGCACGGCAACCCCCGGGTGCTCGAGATGCTCCTGGGACGACCGGCGACCACCTTCGCGGACGCCGTCACCCCCCGGTAGCCCTCCTGGCATCGACGTCACGCCGACCGTGGACGTCAGTGCGACGCGAAGGCCTCCCGTGCCTCGGCGAGCGCGTTCAGGGCCGCGGGGAACCCGGCGTAGACCGCCATCTGTGTGATGACCTCGAGGACCTCCTCGCGGGTGCCGCCGACGGAGAGGCATCCGCCGATGTGGAGACGCAGCTGCGGGGCGGCGGTGCCGAGGGCCGTACACGCGGCGACGGTCACCAGCTCCCGCGTCCGCAGGTCGAGGCCGTCGCCCGCGTAGATGTCGCCGAACGCGAACTCGACGAGGTAGCGACCCAGGTCCGGCGCGACGTCGCGCAGGCTCTCGACCACCCGGTGCCCGGCGTCGCCGTCGATCTCCGACAGCAGGCGCAGGCCCCGCTCGTACCGGCTCTCGTCCCCGGCGGGTCCGGGGTCGGCGGCGACGTCGACCTCGGTCCCCGCCTCGGAGAACACGGTCCGCGCGGCGCTCAACCCGTTGAGGGCGGCGGGGAAGCCGGCGTAGACGCTGACGTGCGCGATGGTCTCGGTGATCTCGCGCGGCGTGGCGCCGACCTCGAGGGCCCCGCGGATGTGGAAGTGCAGTTGGGCCGCGGCGTTCCCCAGCGCGGTCAGGGCCGCCACTGTCACCAGCTGCCGCTCCCGCCAGGTCAGACCGGGGCGGGCGTACACGTCGCCGTAGGCGAACTCGACGGTGTACCGCGCCACGTCGGGCGCCAGGTCGGCGAGGGACTCCACCACCGCCGGGTCGTGCCGGCCGCCGACCGCCCGCAGGATCTCCAGACCCCGCGCGTACCGGTCCTGCGACGACGGTGAGGTCGCATCCTCGTCCACGGCAGCCGCCTCTCCCCGAACGTCGGAGCATCGCCCCGGGACCTGCCGTCGTGACGGTCCGGGGCGAGCCTCCCACCGCTCGACGGGCCCCGCGCCGGGACGGTCCTCGGGCCCGGCGCCCGCACCCGCAGCCGGTCCCTCGACCTCGACGGCGTGGAGGCCTCAGTCGACGGACGCCTCCAGCCAGGCCTCCTCGAGACCCTCGCGCTCCGCGATCAGGGCCCGGAGCTCGGCGTCGAGATCGAGTAGACGGGTCGGGTCGTTGGCTGCGTCCGCGAGCAGCGTGTGCAGCTGCTTCTCCCGGGTGTCCAGCTTCTCGATCCGCCGCTCGATGCGCTGGATCTCCTTGCGGGCCGCGCGCTTGTCGGCCTCGGACGTCCCGGAAGTGGCCGACGAGGACGCCACCGTGCGCACCGCACCCGCCGTCTCGAGCTGCTGGTCCCGACGACGGAGGTACTCCTCGATGCCGCCGGGCAGGTCGGTGATCCTCCCGTCGCCGAACAGCGCCACGACCCGGTCGCACACCCGCTCGGTGAGGTAGCGGTCGTGGCTCACGACGACGAGCGTGCCCGCCCAGCCGTCGAGGATGTCCTCGAGCTGCTGGAGGGTGTCCACGTCGAGGTCGTTCGTGGGCTCGTCGAGCATGAGCACGTTCGGCTCGGTCATCAGCAGCCGCACGAGCTGCAGCCGGCGTCGCTCGCCGCCGGAGAGGTCGGACACCGGCGTCCACTGCTGCGCGGCCGTGAACCCGAAGCGCTCGGCCAGCGCGGAGGCCGTGTGCTCCCGGCCCCCGATGAACACGCGCTCCGCGACGTCCTCCACGGCCTGCAGCACGCGGCGGTGCAACGGCAGGTCGGAGAGGTCCTGCGACAGGTGCGCCAGGCGCACCGTCGTGCCGAGGACGCGCGACCCGCCGTCGGGAACCCGCTCCCCGGCCAGGGTCTTGAGCAGCGTCGTCTTGCCCGAGCCGTTGATCCCGACGATGCCCACGCGGTCGCCCGGGCCGATGCGCCAGGTCTGCCGGTTCACGATCGTGCGCGGCGGGTCCGAGGGGACGGTGAGGGTGATGTCCTCGAGCTCGATGACGGTGCGCCCGAGGCGGTGGCGGGCCATCGTCACGAGCTCGACGGAGTTCCGCGGCTCGGGCACGTCGGCGATCAGCGCCTCGGCGGCCTCGATGCGGTACTTCGGCTTCGACGTCCGCGCGGGCGGGCCGCGCCGCAGCCAGGCCAGTTCCTTGCGCGCGAGGTTGCGGCGTCGCTGCTCGGCGGCGTCGGCGAGCCGGGTCCGCTCGGCGCGGGCGTAGATCCAGTCGTTGTAGCCGCCCTCGAACTGCTCGACGCGACCGTCCACGACCTCCCACGTGCGGGAGGCGACGGTGTCGAGGAACCAGCGGTCGTGCGTCACGACGACGAGCGCGGTCCGGCGGGCGAGCAGGTGCGCGGCCAGCCAGCGCACGCCCTCGACGTCGAGGTGGTTGGTCGGCTCGTCGAGCACGAGCAGGTCGAGGTCCTGCACGAGGGCTGCTGCGAGCGCGATCCGCTGCCGCTCGCCACCGGACAGGCCCTCCACCGACGCGTCGAGGCCGCGGCCGCCGCCGGGGCGCAGGCCCTCGATGACGGTGCGGGACCGTGCGTCGGCGGCCCACTCGTGGTCGGGGACCTCGCCGCCGAGCACCGAGGCCCGCACGGTCGCGCCGGTCGGCTGCGACTGCTGGGTCACCGACGCCATCCGCAGCCCGCGCACGGGGCTGACGCGCCCGTCGTCGGGAAGCTGCCGCCCGGCGAGGATCGAGATCAGCGTCGACTTACCGCCGCCGTTGCGGCCGACGACGCCGACCCGGTCGCCGGTCTCGACGCCGAGGGACACGCCGTCGAGCACGGGCTTCGGGCCGCCGAAGGAGATGGCGACGTTCTCGAGGTTGACGAGGTTGGGCACAGCAGCCTTTCAGGCGTACATGTTCGGGCCGGGATCCGGCGCGGGCGGGCCACCGGGGCCACGGGGAGGACGGGCCGGGTCGCCGTCGGTCACGCGCGCGCCGGGCACCGGCCCGTGGGCGACGCGCACCGTGCGGCACACCCCGGCCCCGGCGAGCTCGGCGGCGACGCGGACGGCGTCGGGACCGTCGGCGCACAGGAACACGCAGGTCGGCCCGGAGCCGGACACCACCCCGGCGAGCGCGCCGGCCGCCACGCCGGCGCGCAGCGTCCGCCGCAGCCCCGGGTCGAGGCTGACCGCCGCGGCCTGCAGGTCGTTCCCCAGCAGCAGCGCGAGCGAGCGGGCCTCACCGGATGCCACGGCCTCGAGCACCGGCTCGACGTCGCCGACGCGACGCACGGGGCTCTCCGCGGTGGCCGCGGCCCGCAGCCGGTCGAGCTCGCCGAACACCGTCGGGGTGGACAGCCCGTGGTCGGACAGCGCGACCACCCAGTGGAACGTGTGGCGGGACAGGACCGGCACGAGGTTCTCACCGCGCCCGGTGCCGAGCGCGGTGCCGCCGTGCAGCGCGAACGCGACGTCGCTGCCGACCTGCGCCGCGACCTGCATCAGCGCCTCGCGCCCGAGGTCGAGGCGCCACAGCGTGGAGAGCGCGAGCAGGGTGCCGGCAGCGTCGGCGCTGCCTCCGGCCATGCCGCCCGCGACCGGGATGGACTTGCGGATGCCGATCCGGACGTCGGGCTCGCGGTCCGCGACCTCGGCCAGCGCCACGGCCGCCTTCCACACCAGGTTCGACCCGTCGAGCGGCACGGCCGCGCGGTCGGCCTCGGAGACGTCCCCGAGCAGCTCCACGTCCGGCCCGTCGGCGTGGTCCGCGCCCCGCCGGGGGTGCGTCGACACGACCGAGATCTCGTCGAAGAGGTTCAACGCCTGGAACACGGTGACGAGGTCGTGGTAGCCGTCGGCGCGGAGGTCGCCCACCGCGAGGTGGAGGTTGATCTTGGCCGGGACACGCACGGTCACCGGGGGCCCGACGGCGGAGAGCACCCGTCCAGGGTACGGAAGCGCCCCCGGCGCCTCGTTCACGACCGCCCCACGCGGGGAACCTCTCGAAGCGGACACACGTTGGTCGGTCAACGAACGCGAGTTCCCCGAGGCAGTCCCCGAGGCGAGGAGCCATGGACCCCAGTCACAGTCCTGACACCACCGGTCCCGTCGACCAGGTGGTGGCCCCCCGATGATCACGACGATCCTCGGCATCCTGCTCGGCGTGGTGGTGGTCGTCCTGATCACCGCCGCGACCGGGTACTTCGTGGCGCAGGAGTTCGGCTACATGGCCGTCGACCGCGCCCGCCTGCGCGCCCGCGCCGCGGAGGGCGACACCGGAGCCGTGCGGGCGCTGGACATCACGCGCCGCACCTCCTTCATGCTCTCCGGCGCCCAGCTCGGCATCACCGTCACCGGCCTGCTGGTCGGGTACGTCGCCGAGCCCCTCATCGGCGACGGGGTCGGTGAGCTGCTCGGCGTCGCCGGCGTCCCCACCGCGATCGGGGTGGCGATCGGCACGGTGTTCGCGCTCCTGCTGTCCACCGTGGTGCAGATGGTGTTCGGCGAGCTGTTCCCGAAGAACCTCGCGATCGCCCGCCCGGAGCCGGTGGCCCGCGCCCTCGCGCTGTCCACGAAGATCTACCTGGCGCTGTTCGGCTGGATCATCCGCCTCTTCGACGCCGCCTCGAACGCGCTGCTCAAGGCGCTGCGGATCGAGCCGGTGCACGACGTCGAGCACTCGGCCACGCCACGCGATCTCGAGGCGATCATCGACGACTCGCGCGACTCGGGCGATCTGCGCCCCGAGCTCGCCGCACTGCTCGACCGCTCGGTCGACTTCTCCGAGCGCACCGCCCGCGCGGCGATGATCCCGCGGCCGCGGGTGTCGTGGGTGCGGGCCGAGGACACGGTCGCCGACCTCACCCGCGTGATGGTCGGCGGGCACTCCCGCTACCCCGTGCTCGGCACCGCCCCGGACACCGACGACGACGGGGCCGGCTCGGCCCCCGACCTCGTCGGCGTCGTGTGCCTGCGCGACGTGCTCGCCTGGACCGGCCCGACGACGGCGCCGGTCTCCGACCTCATGCGCGCCCCGGTGCTCGTGCCGTCCACGCTGCCGCTGCCCCAGGTGCTCGAGCAGCTGCGGGCCGAGGGCGAGGAGCTCGCCTGTGTGCTCGACGAGTACGGCGACCTCGCGGGCGTCATCACCGTCGAGGACGTGGCCGAGGAGCTCGTCGGCGAGATCACCGACGAGCACGACCCCGCGGGCACCGACCGCACGCGCACCGCCGGCGACGGTTGGGTGGTCCCCGGCGACCGGCACGTCGACGAGGTGTCGCGCCTCATCGACGCCGAGCTGCCCGAGGGCGAGTACCAGACGATCGCGGGCCTCGTCGTCGCCGAGCTGGCCCGCCTGCCCGAGCCGGGCGACACCGTCGTCCTGACGATCCCCGACGACGACCCGGACGAGCCCGACCGCACGCTGCACGCCACCGTGCGTGCCGTGGACCGTCGGGTCCCGTCCGAGGTCGGACTCCGGTGGGCCCCGCTCACCGACCCGGCCGCCGTCCCCGCCGACCGGGAGGTCTCCCGATGAGCGTCACCGCGATCGTGGTGTCGGTCCTGCTGATCGCCGCCTCCGCCTTCTTCGTCGCCGTCGAGTTCGCCCTCGTCGCGGCCCGGACCTACCGGCTCGAGGAGGAGGCCGCGCACAGCGCCTCCGCCCGCGCCGCCCTGCGCAGCGCCCGCGACCTGTCGCTGCTGCTCGCCGGCTCGCAGCTGGGCATCACGCTCTGCGTGCTCGGCCTGGGTGCGATCACCAAGCCGGCCGTGGACGAGGCGCTGAACCCGCTGCTCACCGGCTGGGGCGTCCCGACGGCCGTGGCCGGGGTGGCGTCGTTCGTGCTCTCGCTGATCGTGGTGACGTTCCTGCACCTCGTGGTGGGCGAGATGGCCCCGAAGTCGTGGGCGATCGCGCACCCGGAGCGCTCCGCGGTGCTGCTGGCGCTGCCGATGCGGGCGTTCATGGTCGTGACCCGGCCGCTGCTGGTGGTGCTCAACGGCGCCGCGAACCGCTGCCTCCGGGCCATCGGCGTCGAGCCCGTCGACGAGATGGCCGGCGGCCGCGGACCGGACGACCTGCGCGAGCTCGTCGACCACTCCGCCGAGACCGGCGCGCTCGACCCGGAGCGCCGCGACCAGCTGCTCGCGGCCCTCGAGCTGGAGCGGACCCCGGTGCGCGACCTCGCCCGGAAGCCGGTCGGCGTCGCCGCGGACGACGACGTCGCCACCGTGCAGGCGCTGGCCCGCGACAGCGGCCACCTGCGGCTCGTGGTCAACGACGGCGGGCGCCCCGTGGGCTACGTGCACGTACGGGACACCCTCACCCGCCCGGCGTCCACCACGGCGCGCGAGGTGATGCGCCCGGTGCTGCGCCTCGACGCGGACACGCTGCTGCACGCCGCGGTCGAGACCATGCGCGAGCAGCGGGCCCACCTGGCGCTCGTGGAGTCCGACGGCCGCCCGCTGGGGCTGCTGACGCTCTCCGACCTGGTCGGTCGGCTGCTCCCGGCGGCCGCGTAGCGGGTCGTCGGACGTCAGCGGTGGCACACGGCTGACGTCCGGCGTCAGGAATCCGCCACGGCGCCTTCCCGACGACGGGCCCCGTCGTCGGGAAGGCCGATCAGCGGCCAGACCGTGGCGGTGACGCGCTCGGCGAAGGGCGCACCACCGGGGTCGCCGCGGAGGAAGGCGCCGAAGAAGCTCCCGAAGCACATGGTGGTGAGGGCGTCGGCGTCGAGGTCGGCGCGGACGTGGCCGCGCTCCTGCAGGCCCCGGAGCACGTCGACCAGCAGCGCCAGGCGTGGTTCGACCGCGCGCTCGCGCAGGATCTGCAGCAGCTCCGGCGCGCGGGGCTGCTCCCCCATGAACCCGCCCTGCAGGATGATCGCGTCGGGGTTGACGTAGCAGGGGTCGACCCGGCGCACCGCCTCGGCGAACGCCTCCCGGGGCGGGAGGGCCGCCAGGTCGAGCGGCGGGTAGCTGTCGAGCTGGGCGCGGAACCCCCAGTCCAGGGCGTCGACGACGAGCTCGAACTTGCCCGGCCACCGTCGGTAGAGGGTCGGCCGGGACACCCCGGCGTCGGACGCGATGTCGCCGAGGGCCATCTTCGAGTAGCCGTCGAGCACCAGGCGTCGACGGGTGGCACGGATGATCGCCTCGTCGAGCGCCGGGTCGCGGGGGCGCCCGCCCGGGTTCGACTGCTCACCGGTCGCCGCTCCGTCCACGACCCGCACCCTACGAGCCGCCGTCCCCGTGGAACGTGGCGAACGCCGACACGGCCTCGCGCGGGGTGACCACCTCGTCGAGCGGGTGCTCGTGGTCGGCGTACCCGAGCGCCACACCGCAGACGACGATCTGGTCGTCCCCGATGTCGAGGTGCCGCCGGAGGACGCGGTGGAAGTCGATGAACGACGCCTGGGCGCACGTGTCCAACCCGGCCTCGCGGGCCGCGAGCATGAGGCCCTGGAGGAACTGGCCGGCGTCGACGAGCGCCCCGTCGAGTGGGTGGGCGCTCACCGTCAGGATCATCCCGACCGGGGCGCCGAAGAACTCGTAGTTGCGCCGGTGGTGACAGTCGCGCCCCTCG
The DNA here is from genome assembly GCF_013409505.1 of Actinomycetospora corticicola. NCBI lineage: Bacteria > Bacillati > Actinomycetota > Actinomycetes > Pseudonocardiales > Pseudonocardiaceae > Actinomycetospora > Actinomycetospora corticicola. Next base: position 3,773,375 of record NZ_JACCBN010000001.1, read on the forward strand.
GCGTCGTCGTGCTCCACGCCGAGGCACTGCCGGTAGAGCTGGTCGCCGAACGCCGCGCGGCGGCTGCGGAACGGCTCGACCCAGGCCTCCGGCGCCGGCTGGTAGGTGTAGCCGGGCTGCGGGTGCCGGTGCCCGGCGTCCAGGGCCTCCCACAGGTCCTCGGCGAGCCGGCGCTTCGCGTCGCCGGTCACCACGTGCACCCGCCACGGCTGGGTGTTCGAGTTGCTCGCCGAGCGCGACGCCAGGGCGAGCAGCTCCTCCACGAGCTCCCGCGGCACCGGCGTCGGGCGGAACGCCCGGACGCTCCGACGCGACCGCAGCGCCTCGGAGACCGAGGAGGCCGGGGCGGCCGGGGCGGCGGTGCGCTGCGCGAGGGTCACGAGGCGTCCGGCGCGTCGATGTCGTAGGAGATGCGGCCGGCCGGCAGGAAGAACAGCGCGATCACGGCGCCGCCGCGGACCTCCGGGTAGTGGTGGCTCGCCGGCTCGGGCGCGGTCCACCCGGGGCCCTGCCACCCGCGCGGCCCGCCCAGCTGCGCGCCCTCGTCGAGCGGGATCACCATGTTGATCTCGCCGTAGGGGTGCTGGTGGTACTGCCCGCGGAACTCCTCGACGCTGTCCATGAGGACGGCCGTGATGCTGAACCAGCTCAGCCGCTCGCTCGGCTCGGAGATCCGGCTGCGGCGGTAGTGCGGCCCGTCGACCTCGATGTTCGCGGCCCAGCCCTGCTCCACGCCGTCCCGGATGATCGCCGCGAGGTCGTCCCACACGGGGTCGCCGGGGCCGTGGTGGGTGTTGAGGTACGCCTCGAGCTCCTCCCCCGCGGTCTTGTTCTTGATGGTCTCGAGGAAGGGGATGCTGCGGAGGATCAGGTCCTCGGCGGTAGCGGTCATGGGACGACGGTAGGTCGAGCTTCCGTTACAGTCAATGTTCGTAACGTATCCGGGACGACGGGCGGTGGGTCGGTGGCCCCGTCGACGCATCCCGTGACATCGACGGGCCATTCCTGTCGGGTGGGAGCGGACGTCAGGACGGGGTGGCGGCGAGCGCGGCGAAGCGCATGACGTCGAGCTGCTCGCCCCGGGTGGTCGGGTCGATCCCCGCCGCGCGGAGACGGCGCTCGGCCTCGGCCGGGGACCCGGCCCAGCCGGCGAGGGCGGCCCGCAGCCCCTTGCGGCGCTGGGCGAAGGCGGCGTCGACGACGGCGAAGACGGCGCGCCGGTCCCCGTCGGGCTCCGGACGGCGCTCGAAGGCCACGAGCGCCGAGTCGACGCCGGGGACGGGCCAGAACACCCCGCGCGGCACCGGGCCCGCACGGCGCGCGTCGGCGTACCAGGCCAGCTTCACGCTGGGCGAGCCGTAGGCGGGCTCGCCGGGGCCGGCGGCGAGGCGGTCGGCGACCTCCGACTGCACCATCACCAGCCCGCGGTGCAGCGTGGGCAGCTCGGCGAGGAGGTGCAGCACCACTGGCACGGCGACGTTGTAGGGCAGGTTCGCGACGAGGGCGGTGGGCGCGACCGGGAGGTCCGCGGCGGTGATGCGCAGGGCGTCGGCCTCGACGACGTGCAGCGTGCGGTCCGGGGCGTGCTCGGCGGCGGTGGCGGGCAGCCGGGCGGCGAGCGCCGGGTCGATCTCGACGGCCACCACGGCCGCGGTCTCGTCGAGCAGGGCGAGGGTCAGCGAGCCGAGCCCCGGGCCGACCTCGAGGACGACGTCGTCGGGACCGAGCTCCGCCAGCCGCACGATCCGGCGCACGGTGTTGGCGTCGTGGACGAAGTTCTGGCCGAGCTTCTTGGTGGGCCGCACGCCGAGCTCCGTGGCCAACGCCCGGATCTCACCGGCCCCGAGCAGACGGACGGGCGCCGGGGTCACGCCGACCATGATCCCAGGCCGCGGCACACCCGCCGTCGGGACCCGGCGAACGCGAACGGGCCCCGGGGAGTCCCGGGGCCCGATCGACGATGTGGCTTCCCTGCCACTGGATGACAGCAACGACGCGTCGCTGCCACCAGGAGGGTGACTACTTCTTGCCGCAGACCGGCCAGGCGCCGTAGCCACCGCGGGCGTCACGGACCTTCTCCGCCACCGCGATCTGCTCCTCGCGCGTGGCGAGGTCGGCACGCGGGGCGTACTGGCCGCCGCCGTAGGCGTTCCAGGTCTGCTTGTCGAACTGCAGGCCGCCGTAGTAGCCGTTGCCGGTGTTGATGTTCCAGTCGCCACCGGCCTCGCACTTGACCATGCGGTCCCACTTGGCGGTGTTGCCGATGGCCGGGCCGGCCTTCTTGGTGCCCTTGCGCATCACGCCGCCGACCGCCTGCTTGGTGACGGTCGGGGCGCCCATGGCGGTCCGGCCGGTCTCCTTGCCGTTGGTCGTGTTGACCGTGAAGGTCTGGACCTGCTCGCCGGCCTGGCCGGGCTGGTCGACCTTCGTGGTCCCCGCGTCCATCGTCGCGTCCTCGACGGTCTGCATCGGGGGCGCGATCGGCTGGGTCTCGGTGACCTGCGTGACGGCGTTGCGCACGACGGTGATCGCGGCGCCGTTGACGAGGTCGCCGGAGTTGACCGTGTCGAGCGGGCCCATCTGCAGGCCGCGCTGCGCCAGGAACTCCTGGATCGAGGCGGCCGTCGTGGTGAGCTGCTGCGGGGCGCCGCCACCGTCGGTGAAGGTGACGTTCTTCGGCAGCTGCACGGCGAGGTTCATGCCGCTGCTGGGGATGAGCGACCCGAGCGGCGCCGAGGCGGCGAGCGCCCCGGTCGGCATCCCGAGCTGACCGAGGGCCTCGGCGACGGTGGTGGCCGTCGTCGTGATCGACATCGGCTTGCCGTCGACGACGAGGTTGACCTGGCGGGAGTGGTTGACGACGAGGCGGTCGCCGTCGGCGATCTTCGCCGTGGGCGACGGCGACATCTGGTCGGCGGGACCGACCTCGATGTCCCCGGAGGCCAGGGCACCCGCGACGGTGCCGGAGAAGGTGTGCACGACCTGGTCGACGCCGTCGACCGTGACCGTGACCTCCTTGTCCAACGCGACCGCCGTGCTGCCCCCGGCGGCGACGGCGATGAGCGCGGTGGCCACCGCTCCCTTGACGGCGAGCGAGTAGCGGCCGGTGTCGGCGAGGTCGCGCTCGCGGTAGGACCGCGGGTCGAGGCCCGCCGGCGCGGCGGCCGGGGTCGGCTCGGCGGTGACGACGGAGCCGGAGCCGGTCATCCCGGTGCGCGACTCGAGGTCGCTCCACTCGTCGAGGTCCGGGACGGCGAGCGTCCCGGTGGGGGCGCCGTTCGCGGAGCCGGGACCTGCCCAGCCCGGCCCCGCGATCGGCAGCGGGCCGGTGATGTCATCGGCCCAGGTGGGGAGCGGACCCGTACGGGGGGCGTGCGACTCACGGCCGGCCTGCCACTCGGCGGTGCCGGCGTTCAGCCCGTCCCAGCCGTCGTCCCAGCCCTCCTCGAGGGCGTCGAACCAGCCGGTGTCGGCGGTCGAGGAGTCGGCGAGCGCGGTGCGCGTCGAGTCGGTGCTCATCGGACGACCGCCACGAGGGCGGTGCCGCGACGAGCGGAGCACGCGGGGGAGCGCAGTACAGCCACAGAGGAATCCGCTTCATCCGTGCTTCCGGGCAGGAACCGCATCCGGGGGGAGTCGATCCGGAACCCTGGGGAAGGTTCCGGGTCATCCCGGATGCCGGGGGTGGTTCCATCCCGGCGAGTCACAGCACGGTAACGACTCGGACGTCAGAACCATCAAGGCGACACGAACGTGATGCGCCGAGCGGCAGCCCGCCCACGACGAGCGCGGTCACCGCGCGCTCCTTCGTGCGACGGAGGGTCACGGTTGAGGCTGTTCGGCCAGCCGGAAGGTCCGCTGGGCGTTCCGGGTGGCCGCGGCGGCGAGCTCCTCGGCCGGTTCGTCACGCAGCTCCGCGAGGTCCCGGGCCGTGTGGGGGATGACGTATGGCTCGTTCGGCCTACCGCGGTACGGGTGCGGAGTCAGGAACGGGGCGTCGGTCTCGGTGAGCACGAGGTCGGCCGGGGCGTGAGCGGCGGCCTCGCGGAGGTCGACGGCGTTCGCGTTGCGGAAGGTCGCGGTGCCCGAGAACGACATCGACCAGCCGTGCTCGGCGCACACGCGGGCGAGATCGGGGCCGCCGGAGAAGCAGTGGAAGACCACCGACTCCGGGGCCCCCTCGGCGCGCAGGACGTCGAGAATCGCGTCATGGGCCTCGCGATCGTGGATCACGAGCGGGAGCCCCGTGCGCTTGGCGAGATCGATGTGCCAGGCGAAGGCCTCGCGCTGGACGTCCAGCGGCGCGCAGTCCTCCCGCCGCGTCGTCCAGTAGTCGTCGAGGCCGGACTCCCCCACGGCGACGACGCGGGGCAGCGTCGCCAGGTGCTCGAGCTCGGCGCGCGCGGCGTCGTCGAGGTCGTTCGAGCGGGTCGGGTGCAGCCCGACGGCGGCGAACACCCGCGCGTCGGTGCCCGCCGCCCACGCGGCCCACCGCGCGGACGCGAGGTCGTCCGCCGTCGTCACCATCGCGGTCACGCCCGCCGCGGTGGCCCGGTCGAGGACCTGGGCCAACGTGTCGGGGTCGGTGGCCCCGCACGCGTCGAGATGGGTGTGGGCGTCGATCACCCCGCCGCGGATGGGCTCCGGGACGGGGGGCGGGACCCGATCCTTACTCCCCACGCTTGATCGGTGCCCAGGACGGCCCCGTCTCCCCCAGCTCGGGGTCGAGCTTGGGGAACAGCGGGGTGGGTCGGGCGAGGGGCCGGCCGACCGGGATCGGGGTCGACTCCCAGCGCGCCTGCTCGTGGGCGTAATCGCCGGTGAGCACGGAGTGGGTGGTGCCGAGGTCGGCTGAAGAACCGGCGCCGACCTCCTCTCGACGTGGCTGCGCCGCCCACACCCCGGTGCCGCCGAGGGCCTCGTGGACCTTCTGCGCGGCGTGCGGCAGGAACGGCGTCAGGAGCGTGTTGGCGTCCTGCACCACCTGCAGCGCGGTGTGCAGGATCGTGTCGCGCCGCTCCGGGTCGTCCTTGCGCTTCCACGGCTCCTGGTGCGAGAGGTAGGCGTTGGCCGCTCCAATGACGCGCATCGCCTCGGTGGATGCCTGCTTGAACCGCGAGCGCTGCAGGTGCGCGCCGACCGTGGTGAACGCCGCGCGCGACTGCGCGAGGAGCTCGGCGTCGGCGACCTCCGGGCGGGTCGGCTCCGGCACCGCGCCGACGTTCTTCGCCGCCATCGAGACCGAGCGGTTGACGAGGTTGCCCCACTCGTTGGCGAGCTCGAAGTTGGTGCGGCGGACGAACTCGTCCCAGGTGAAGTCGGTGTCCTGGTTCTCCGGCCCGGCGACGGAGATGAAGTAGCGCAGCGCGTCCGGCCCGAACTCGCGCAGGAAGTCCCCGACGTAGATGACCGTGCCGCGGCTCGTGGAGAACTTCGAGCCCGACATCGTCAGGAACTCGCTGGAGACGACCTCCGTCGGGAGGTTGAGCGTGCCGAACTCCCCCGGCGTCCCGCCCTTGTCGCCCGCCCCGTTCTGCCCGAGCAGGAGCGCGGGCCAGATGAGCGAGTGGAAGACGATGTTGTCCTTGCCCATGAAGTAGTAGGCGCTGGCCTGCGGGTCGCACCACCACTGCTTCCAGGCGTCCGGGTCACCGGAGCGCTCGGCCCACTCCACCGACGCCGACAGGTAGCCGATGACCGCGTCGAACCAGACGTAGAAGCGCTTCATCGGCGCGTCCCGCCAGCCGTCGAGCGGGACCTTGACGCCCCAGTCGAGGTCGCGGGTGATCGCGCGCGGCCGCAGGTCGTCGAGCAGGTTGCGGCTGAAGTTGAGGACGTTCGGGCGCCAGTTGGTGCGGGTGTCGAGCCAGCCCGCGAGCGACTGCGAGAACGCCGGGAGGTCGAGCATCAGGTGCTCGGTCTCGCGGAACTCCGGGACCTCGCCGTTGATGCGGCTCCGCGGCTCCTTGAGGTCGGCGGGGTCGAGCTGGTTGCCGCAGTTGTCGCACTGGTCGCCGCGGGCGCTCGGGTAGCCGCAGATCGGGCAGGTGCCCTCGATGTAGCGGTCGGGCAGCGTGCGGCCGGTCGACGGGCTGATCGCGCCGAGGGTCTTCTCCCCGAACACGTAGCCGTTCTTCCACAACCCCTCGAACATCCCCTGCACCACGCGGTGGTGGTTGTCGGTGGAGGTGCGGGTGAACAGGTCGTAGGACAGCCCGAGCCCGACCAGGTCGTCCTGGATCACGCGGGAGTACCGGTCGACCAGCTCGCGCGGGGTGGTCCCCTCGGCGTCGGCCTGCACCTGGATCGGGGTGCCGTGCTCGTCGGTGCCCGACACCATGAGCACCCGGTTCCCGACCATCCGCTGGTAGCGGGAGAACACGTCGGAGGGCACACCGAAGCCGGACACGTGGCCGATGTGCCGGGGACCGTTCGCGTAGGGCCACGCGACGGCGGTCAGCACGGACTCGCTCATGTCCTCATTCTCCCGGTGCGCGCCACCGGGCTCCCGCGCGGGCTACGTCGCCCTCACATCGCCCCGAACTGCCGGTCCCCCGCGTCCCCCAGACCCGGGACGATGTAGCCGTGGTCGTTGAGCCGCTCGTCCACGGTGGCGGTGACGACGCGGACCGCCGGGTGCGCCGCACGGAGCCGCTCGATGCCCTCGGGCGCCGCGACGACGCACACCGCGGTCACGTCGTCGGCGCCCCGCGCGGCGAGGAGGTCGATGGTGTGGGCCATCGAGCCGCCGGTGGCGAGCATCGGGTCGAGCACGAACACGGGCCGGCCCGCGAGGTCGGCGGGCAGCGACTCCATGTACGGGGTCGGCTGCAGCGTCTCCTCGTCGCGCGCCACCCCGACGAAGCCCATCAGCGCGCCCGGCACCTGCGCGTGCGCGGCCTCTGCCATGCCCAGCCCGGCCCGCAGGACGGGCACCAGCACCGGCGGCGCGGCGAGAGCGGTGCCTGCGGTGTCGGCCACCGGCGTCGTCACGCGGGTGTCGGTGACCGGCGCGTCGCGCAGGGCCTCGTAGACGAGCATCGTCGTGAGGTCGCGGACGGCGGCGCGGAACGCGGCGCGGTCGGTGCGGGCGTCGCGCAGGGCGGTCAGACGCACGCGCGCGAGCGGATGGTCCACGACGAGGAGCATGGCCAGGGAACCTAGCCGGACCCGCCGTCTGGGACCCTGGCGCCGTGAGCGCCGACGTCTACCGCTCCGGTCACGCCCGCGTCGTCGCGCTGGTCGAGGGCCTTCCCGACGACAGGTGGGAGCGGGCGGTGCCCGCCTGCCCGGACTGGAGCGTGCGGGACCTGCTCGCCCACCTGGTCGGCACCGCGTCCGACGTCGCCGCCCGGCGCACCGCCGGGTTCGCCGGCCCCGAGTGGACCGCGACGCACGTGCGGGACCGGGCCGGGCTCGACGTCGGGAGCCTGCTCGCGGAGTGGGAGAGCCACCTCGCGGCGACGACGGAGGCGCTCGAGGAGCGGCGCGTCCCGCTCGCCGTCGTCGGGGACCTGCTGGTGCACGAGGGCGACCTCGTGGAGGCGCTCGGGGCGCCGCAGCCGCCGTGGGACGGGTGGGCCGGGACCGCGTCGGTGCTGGTCCGGCAGGTGGTGAAGGGCATCCGCGGCCGGGAGACGCTCGTGGTGCGCGCCGGCGGGACCGAGTGGCGCAGCCCGGACGACACCGCCGAGGGCGCCGTGCGCAGCGTGCTGCGGGTCGACCTGTACGAGCTCTACCGCGGGTTGTCCAGCCGCCGGAGCCGACCGCAGATGCGGCGGTGGGACTGGGAGGGGCCGGCGGACCCGTGGGTCGACGCCCTGCCGGTGCACGGACCCCGGGACGACGAACAGCCGGTGCCCCCTCCTCGGGTGTGAGGAGGGGACACCGGCCGTGTGATGGAGCGTCAGGACCTCAGAGCCCGAGCAGCCCGGTGAGGGTCTCGGTGATCGTGGTCGTGCTGGTGCGGTCCGAGGTCTCGGTGCGGGTGTCGCCGTTGACGATGGTGCCGGCGAGCGTCGCGATGTTGTTGCCCGAGAGGATCTCGTTGCCGTTCAGGATGTCGCAGACGTTCGAGCCCGACAGGTCCTGGTCGCCACCGGTGGTGTCGCCGAGGGTGCGGCCCGCGCCGTTCTCGGAGGAGGCCTTGATCGCGTTCGAGCAGCCCGAGGCGGCGTGGCCCGACTCGTGGGCCGAGGCGATCCCGGCGAGCGAGCCGAGGCCGGCGCCGACGATGGCGGTGGAGACGACGACCTTGCGCAGCATGGACATGAATTTCTCCTGGGGAGCGGGCGGCGGACGCCGCCGGGAGGACCGCACGGCGGGGACCGGGCGGGTGGAACGACACCGGGGGTTCGGGGACTCCCGGCGGAGTGCGGGGCGGGGCGGGCCCGCCGCGGAGCGCGCGGTCGGGGCGGCCCGTCCGCGGGCGGGGACTACGCCGGCGGCGTGACCGTCGTCGAGCGGTCGACGGTGGACGTGTCGCTCGAGGTGCGCGTGATGTCGGTCGTGTCGCCGTTGACGATCGTGCCGAGCGCGGTGGCGACGTTGTTCTGGCTGCCGATCACGTTGCCGTTGAGGATGTCGCAGGTGTTGCTGGCGTCGAGCGTCTGCCCGCCACCCACGGTGTCGCCCAGCGAGTCACCGGAGGAGTTCTTCGCGGCGGCCTCGGCGGCGTTCGAGCAGCCCTTGGCGGCGTGGCCCGACTCGTGCGCCGAGGCGATGCCGGCGAGCGAGGCAAGGCCGGTGCCGACGACGGCGGTGGCGATCAGGGTCTTGCGGAACATGGGTGTCTCCCGGGGAGCGTGAAGGGGCGGGCGGAACGAGAGATCAGCCGAGGCCGCCGAGCAGGCCACCCAGGTCGAGGCCGCCGGCGCCACCGGGGGTCGCGGGCACCGTGGTGTCGGTGGTCTCGGTGTTGGTGTCGGTCGAGGTGCGCGTGATGTCGGTGGTGTCGCCGTTGATGATCGTGCCGGCGGTCGCGACGTTGTTCTTCGACGCGATCTGGTTGCCGTTCAGGATGTCGCAGAGGTTGCTGGCATCGAAGGCCTGGTCGCCGCCGGTCGTGTCGCCCAGCGAGTCACCGGAACCGTTCTCGCTCGCACCCGCGATCGAGTTGGAGCAGCCCTTGGCGGAGTCGGAACCGTGGTGGTCCCACGCGAGCGCCGCACCGGACATCGAGCCGAGGCCGGCCCCGATGATGACGGTGGTGAGAACGGTCTTGCGCAGCATCGACATGTGGTATTCCCCCGAATATCGTCGTCGGACGGTGTGCGCCGGTTCCATGCAGTGCATGACGGCCACGTCGCAATCAACGGACGGCCCATAGGAGGGTCACGGGGAAATCACGACGTTCCCCCGTTCGTGACGCCCCGAGTTTCGGGGCCACACCATCGCAGCAATTCACGACACTATTTCGCGACACCGTGACCTCGATAAACCCGAAAACGACGACGGGCCGGTGCCCACCCTCGCGGGATGGGCACCGGCCCGGTCGGACGCGGTGACGGCGTGGAATCAGCCGGCGGTCGTGGTGCGGGTGCTCGTGTCCGAGCTCGTGCGCGTGGTGGAGATGTCGGTCGTGTCGCCGTTGACGATCGTCCCGCCGGTGGCGGCGTTGTTGTCGCTCAGCACCTTGTTGCCGTTGAGGATGTCGCAGGTGTTCGACGCGGACAGGTCCTGCGAGCCCCCGGTGGTGTCCCCCAGGGTGCGGCCCGCACCGTTGCTGCTCTCGGCGGCGGCGGCGTTGGAGCAGGACTTTCCGGCCTCGCCGTGGCTGCCGTGCGCCATGGCGACACCGGCGGTGGAGGCGAGGCCGGCGCCCAGGACGGCGGTGGCGAGAACGGTCTTGCGGAAGACGGACATGAGTGGGATCCCCCGATGCATCGGTTCCTGCGGTCGAGGAGCCCAACGGATGCGGCACCGTTCTCGACGCGAATTCCCGGGAATGTTCGCCCGAACGGGAACGACGAAACGGCCGACAAACGCGTACGCGAATGCCGGCCGTGGGTCGTCGGAGCGGGGATCAGTTGAAGGGGAAGCCCGGGCCGAAGAAGGAGTCGAACGTCGTCGTGCGGGTGACGGTGCGGGTGATGGTCGTCTGGTCCCCGTTGCGGATCGTGCCGCCGGCCGTCGCGGTGTTGTTCCGGCTGCCGATGACGTTGCCGTTCCCGTTGTGGCAGGAGTTCGACACGGAGATGTTCTGGGACCCGCCGGTGACGTCCCCGAGGGTGCGGCCCACGGAGGTCTTGGAGACCGCCTTGACGGAGTTGGAGCACGAGTTCGACGGCGCGGCGCTCGCGATCCCGGCGGTCGAGGTGATACCCACGCCGATCACGGCGGCAGCGATGGCGGCGCGACCGATGACGTTCTTCATGACGTTTCCCCCTGGATTCTCACCGGCCGCGGGATGCATTCCGGTGTCAGCAGGGGAATCGGCGCCGGGCGGGCCGATGTCACCGATTCTGCGGCGTATCCGCCGAAAGGGTGACGACATGACGAAGGGCCGGACCCTCGCGCAGCTGGGGAGCCGGGCCCCGGGAATTCCCGGGGCCGTGCGCGTGGGTCCGGCCCGTCGAGGTCGGGGGCGGATCAGCCCAGGAGACCCGTGAGGTCGGTGATGATGGTGCTCTCCGAGGAGGAGGTGCGGGTGTCGTCGACCGTGGTGGTGTCGCCGTTGACGATCGTGCCACCGGTGGCGGCGTTGTTGCCCGAGAGGACCTCGTTGCCGTTGAGGATGTCGCAGGTGTTGCTCAGGTCGATGCCCTGGTCCCCACCGGTGGTGTCGCCCAGCGTGCGGTCCGCGCCGTTGCTGTTCTTGGCGGCGGCGGCGTTGGAGCAGCTCTTGCCGGCGGCCTCGCCGTGGCTGCCGTGCGCCATGGCGACGCCCGCCGTGGAGGCCAGGCCCGCGCCCAGGATGACGGTGGCGACGGCGGCCTTGCGGAACATCTGCATCTCGGATTCCCCCGAATCACGTGTTTCCCGGTCCGGCGGGAGCTGGTGCTCCGCGCCGTTCGTTCTCGGACCGCACAACGCGGGGGTGCGAATCGAGGTCACGGCTCCGTCACGACGTTCCCCCGTTGGTGTTCGACGATTCCGCAAATCTGTTCGGCAATTGTGTTCGACAATTGCTGGACACCTTGTTCGCCCGCTCGTGGGCCTGCGGGGCGGGCCTGTGGGGCGGCCGGGATGCATGAGGTGACGTCGGGGCGCGGCGCCGCTGGGCCGGTTCCGCGAGGTGTACGTGGCGCAGGCCTACGGGCGGGCTGAGCTGCCTGGTGTAGACCTCGCGGCGCAGCGCCAGGCGGAGCGGGCCGGGGCCACTCTCGCGACGCGGGAGCACCCGCCGTCACGACGACAGGTCGCCCGCGCGAGGTGCACGTGACGCAGGTTCCTGGGCCCGCCGGCATGCCTGGTGTAGCCCTCGCGGTGCGGCGCCGCCCGACCCGTTCCTCGAGATGCACGTGGGGCAGGGTCAGGGGCTGGCCGGGATGCCTGCCGTGACCCTCGCGTAGGCCCGTGAACGACGAGACGGCCGGCCCGGAGAGCTCCGGACCGGCCGTCGTCGTGCGGAAGGACAGACCTAGCCCTGGATGGGGGTCGAGGTCGTCCCGGCGGGCACCGCGGAGGTCGTGGCGGCCGGCGCAGCAGCAGCCGGAGCAGCCTGCGCGGGGGCGGCCTGGACCGTCTCGGTCGGCTCGGCGGTCTCGGGCTCCGACGACCCGATGTTCAGGCTGTTGTTGGAGCCGTTGCCGTTGAGGCTGTTGTTGAGCACGTCGCACAGGATGTTGCCGCCGAGCGCGGCCTGGCTGCCGGTGATGCCGCCGATGAGCGTGGCCCCGCCGTTGTGGACGGACCCACCCTGGTTGCTCACGCAGTGGTTGTTCGTCGTGTTGTTGACGGTCTTCGAGTGGCTGCCGTGGTGATCGCCGTGGTGGTCACCGTGACCCGGGTCGTCACCGGCGAACGCGGCACCCGTCATCGAGCCGAGGCCGGCGCCGACGATCGCCGTCGTGAGGAGCGTCTTGCGGAACATGGACATGCGGTGTCCTTCTGCTGATCGCGGGGGGTGTCCATCGCCCGGACGACTGCGGGCCGGAACCGTGGTCGGTTCCGGCCCGCACGTCGACCGGAGATCGGTCAGGCCGTTCCCCGGCCCGGGCTCACGGCGATCGGGGGTCGCCGGAGTCTCGCGGGTCGGTCTGCGGGCCCGGGGTCAAGACCGATCAGGGGATGATGCTGCCGAGGCCGGCGATGTTGATGCTGTTGTTCGACAGGTTGCCGTTCACGCTGTTGTTCAGCACGTCGCAGAGGACGTTGCCGCCGATGGCGCCCTGGCTGCCGGTGATGAGGCCGAGCTGCTTCGAGCCGCCGTTGTCGACGGAGCCACCCTGGCTGTTCACGCAGGTGTTGTTCGTCGTGTTGTTCGTCGTCGACGAGTGGCTCTTGTGGTGGTGGCCGCTGTCGTGGCTGCAGTCGCTCGCGAAGGCCGCACCCGAGGTGGACGCGAGGCCCGCGCCGATGATGGCGGTGGTCAGGACGGTCTTACGGAAGGTGGACACGCTGGAGTCACTCCCCTGGTCGACGGAACACGCGCGCGACCGGACGGATCGCACACCGTGCGTCATGACGCGATCACGCGTCACGACCCGGTGACTTCAACGCCTCGATCGAGTGAAGGTCACGGGCATATTTCGGTCCGGGTGACGAGGAGAGACACGATCGTGTCCTGAGCAGGGAATCCGTGGCGGATGTTCACCCGCTCGGAGCAATGACACCGCCCATGGCGGCCCCACGACGACGGGCCGGCACCCGGGGAGCGAACTCCCTCGGGTGCCGGCCCGTGGATCGTGCGGGTCGGCCGCCTGGCGGCGGTCGGACGTGCTCAGCCCAGCGTCGTCGTCCGGGTCGAGTCGGAGGTGTTGGTGCTCGTCAGCGACCGGTTCACCGTGTCGCCGTTGACGATCGTGCCCAGCGGCAGCGCGATGTTGTTGTTCGAGAGGATCTCGTTGCCGGTGAGGATGTGGCACAGGTTCGAGGCGGACAGGTCCTGGTCGCCCCCGGTGGTGTCGCCCAGCGAACGGCCGGAGCCGTTCTTCGACTGAGCCGCGACCTCGTTGCTGCAGCCACCCTTGGCGGACTGGCTCGACGAGTGCTTGTCGTGGCTGCCGTGGTGCCCACCGTCGCCCGGGTCGTCCCCGGCGAACGCGGCACCCGTCATCGAGCCGAGGCCGGCGCCGATGATCGCCGTCGTCAGTACGGTCTTGCGGAACATCGACACGTTGATTCCCCCATGGAATTCGAGGTGTCCGCGGCCCGCCGGTCGCGGAGCCGCTCCATCACGCACCGACCAACGGCACGTTCGGATCGGAGGTCACGAGAACGGCGCCGACTTCATTCGTTCGTGCTGCCCGACAATTCCGCGACCCTTTTCCGAACACTCCTCAGTCCAGGCCGCGCACCAGTTCCACGACGACGGATCCGAGTTCGCCGCCCGCGTCCTCCTGCAGGAAGTGCCCGGCCCCGCGCAGGACGGGGTGGTCCGGACCCGTCGCGCCGGGGACGTGGGTCTGCAGCGCGGGCGCCATCGGTCCGGTGATCGGGTCGCCGTCGGAGAAGGCGACGAGGAAGGGCCGGGTGAACCGCCCGAGCGCCGCCCACGCCTCCCGGTTGGCGGCGGACTCCGGGTCGTCCGGGCGCGTGGGGACGAGCAGCGGCATCGCGCGCGGCCCGGCGGTGAAGGAGTCGTCGGGGAACGGCGCGTCGTATGCGGCCCGGGCGTCCGCGTCGAGTCCCCGCGCGCAGCCGGAGGCGACGAAGCGCCCGACGTCGAGCGTCTCGGCGCGCTCCACGGCCCGGCGGAACGCCCACCACGGCGCGGGCATGTCCGCGTCGCCCGTCGGCAGCCCGGTGTTCGCGGCGACGACCGCCCGGAACCGCTCCGGCGCCGCGGCCACCAGCCGGAGGCCGATCAGCCCACCCCAGTCCTGGCCGACCAGCACGAGGTCGTCGAGGCCGAGCGCCTCGAACACCGCCTCCTGCACCCACGCCACGTGCCGGGCGTAGGTGTGGTCGGCGACGGCTGCGGGCTTGTCGGACCGCCCGAAGCCCACGAGGTCGACGGCGACCGCCGGGATGTCCGCGGCCACCAGCGTGTCGAGCACCGAGCGGTACAGGTACGACCAGGTCGGCTCGCCGTGCAGGAGCAGCACCGTGGGGCCGGGGCCCTCGGGCCCGACCCGGTAGGTGGCGACGCGGACCGGCACCGACCCGGCGTCGGGATCAGCGACCTCCACGTACCGGGGCACGAGGTCGAACCCCGCGAGATCGGTGAAACGGTCGTCCGGCGTCCGCAGCAGGTCCACCGTCCGCACCCTGACAGAGGGGCCCGGTACAGGGAACCCGACGGCCCCGAACGGCCTGGTCACGCCGTGGCCCCTAGGGTGACCGCCGCACGTGATCACCCCGCCAGGAGACACCGGAGGCCGCTCGTGGCCCAGGACATCGTCCCCATCACCCTCGCCCTGACGGGCGGGGATCTGGTGACCCTCTGGGCGCCGCGCTGGCGCGAGGACGGCGAGGAGTGGGAGGCGTTCCTCGGCGACGACGACCACGTCTTCGCCTTCGCCGACGCCGCCGACCTGGCCGCCTGGATCCGCACCAGCGACGCGGACGGGGTCTCCCACGACCTCGCCGACCACCCGGCCTGGCCCGTGGTCGGCGGTCTGTCGGTCGACGAGCTGACGCCGGAGGACATCCAGCGCTACGACGTCGTCGGGGTCCCCGAGCTCGTCGCCGAGGAGCCCGACACCTGGTCGGTCGACGACCTCGCCGAGATCACCGCCATGACGCGGTCGCTCGCCGACGTGTGCGACCTCGAGGTCGTCACCACGATCCTCGACTCCACGCCGGCCTTCGCCGCGCTCGGACAGGGAGCCCTCGTCTTCGGCGGCCGGGAGGGCGCGGCACTCTGGGCCGAGCTCGCCGACGTCGTCGCCGAGCGCTGGGACGAGGTCCTCGACGCCCTCGACGACCTCGTGGCGATCCCCGAGGTCGACGTCGAGCTCGCCGCGAAGCTGCGCGCGACGGCGACGCCGCCCGCGACGGAGAACGACACCGAGACCGACACCGAGACCGACACCGACGACCCCGAGGACGCGGTCTCGTCCGGGAGCGCCGAGGACGCCGAGAACCACCCGGCGGACCCCGAGGCCGTCGTGGCCGACCCGCAGGACTCGGCGGTCGACGGCCCGCTCGCGGACGCCCCCGCCGAGCTCCGCACCGACACCGCCGGCGAGTCGGTGCACAGCGACCTGGTCGACGCCGCCGAGGAGCCGGAGCCCGGCTTCTGGGAGGAGATCGGCATCGACCCGATCTCCATCCTGTCCGCCGAGGGCGAGGTGATCACCCTGCGCTGCTTCCTCGACGACGAGCCGGTCTTCCTCGGGCGGAACGGGCGCATCGAGGTGTTCGCGAACAGCCGGGCCCTGCGGACCTGGATCGCCGGCGAGGGCGCCGAGGGCCACGACCTCGCGGAGGTCTCCACCTGGGCCGACGTCCTGACGGCGGCCGTCGGCGGCGATCTCGAGGTCGAGGTCGCCCCGGAGAACCGCTACGTCCTGGTCGGGCTCGGCGAGGACCTCCTCGAGGGACCCGAGGCCGTCGACCCGACGCAGCTGGAGCTGGCCGTCGAACTGCTCCTCGACGCCGCCGACTGGGCGGGCGACGAGCTCACCCGCGAGGCGCTCGCGCCGTCGGAGTCGCTCGGCTGGCTGGTCTCGTTCGTCCTGCGGCCCGACCCGAACCGGCTGACCCCCTCGCCGCCGTTCTCCCGCGAGGCCACCCGGTGGCGGGAACTCGAGGACCGGCTGTTGGGACGCCTGCGTCACCCGTGACCCGAGTGGCGCACGGGATCACGCTCCCCTCCTGGTGGTAGGGGTCGCGTCCGAAAGGGTCACACCGCCTGGCTAGCCTCCGTGGTCGATGACCGAAGTCGAGATCGACCGCGCGGCGTCGAGCGACCTGGCCGTGTCCCCGCGAGGAGTGGGCTCCACTGTGATCGACACCAACCAGACCATGTCCTTCGACCGGATGCGCAGCATGCTCGTCCGGGCCGCGGAGGTGCGGGACTCCGAGCAGCAGCAGATCTTCGACTCGCTCGACGAGATCCACGGTCGGCTCGCGGCCCTCGACGCCCTCGGCGCCATCCGGAAGCGGCTGGCCGAGGTGCCCGACCGCACCGAGATGAGCGTGCTCGCGGAGCGGCTCGACGAGACCGTCGCGAAGCTCGACGCGCAGGAGTCGGCGATCTCCTCGCTCGCCCGGCTCGTCGAGGGCGTCGTCGACCGGGTGGCCGACAAGCTCGCCGCCCCGTTCGCGCAGCTCGACGGCCGTCTCGACGGCGTCACGGGGCGCTTCGAGGGCGTCGCCGGCCGGATGGACGGGCTCGAGGACCGCATCGGCGGGCTGCACAAGCGCCTCGACGACCTCGACAACCGCCTCGACCGCCACGAGATGCGTCTCGACGGCCTGCCGGCCGCCGTCACGGGTCCCGTGCGGGAGCGCCTCGAAGGTGTCGAGTCCTCGCTGCGCGGTCAGGTCGAGGAGACCTCCCGGGCGCTCGCCGAGACCTCCCGGGCACTGTCGGAGGAGCTCGCCTCGACCCGCGACGCCGCCCGCTCCGACGCCGAGACCTCGCGCTCCGAGGCCGGGTCCACCGCCCGCGAGCTCACCGGCCGGCTCGAGGAGCTGGCCGGTCGCCTCGACGGCCTGAACGGGCGCGTCGAGGGCGTGGAGCACTCGCTGGTCGGGCGCGTGGAGAACGTCGAGCACGTCGTGGGCACCCGCATCGACGGTGTCGAGGGCACGCTCTCCGCCACCACCGAGAACCTCGAGAAGACCCTGAGCGGCCTCGGCGCACGCGTCGACGGCGTCGAGACCAACCTCCGCGACCGGGTGTCCTCGCTGGCGTCCTCGCTCGAGGCGTCGCTCGACAAGCTCGACGGCACGCTGGTCAACCGCCCCGACCACGAGGCCGTGGTCGCGCTGGTGAACCGCTCCAACGAGGAGTCCGAGCTGCGCCAGGCCGGGCAGCTCGACGAGGCGCTCTCCACCTTCGCCGAGATCATCCTCGGTTCCGGGGGCCAGCAGCAGGGCCCGGCGCCCCGCCCGGCCGCCCGCCGTCAGGCCCGCAAGCCCGCCCTCACCTCGGGCCGCGAGATCAGCCTCAACGGCGACCACGCCCCGGAGGACGACGAGGGCTGATCCCCTCCCGCCGCCGCCGAAGGGCACCTCTCCGTCGGGGAGGTGCCCTTCCGCATTCCCGACGACGGGTCGACGGCTAGCCTGGTCTCCCGATGCCTCATCGCCTCGCGGCTGCCCTCCTGGTCGCCCTGCTCGTGCTGCTCGGCGCCGCCCCTGCCGCAAGCGCCGCGCCCGTGGCCGGTGCCGCCCCGGCGCAGGCCGCGTGCCCGCAGGTGAACCAGCCCGGTCCCCCGGTCGACGAGTCGGAGGCACCGCGACCGGGTGGTGCGGCACCCGCGCCCCTCCCCGTGCCGGAGACCCCCGTGGGCGGCGCGGCGATGGGGACGTGCGGCACGGTCGTCCCGTCCGGTGCCCCGGCCCCGCCCGAGGTCGGGGTGCAGTCCTACGTCGTCGCCGACCTCGACTCCGGCGCCGTGCTCGCGGCGAAGGTCCCGCACGCGCGGCTCCGTCCCGCGTCGCTGCTCAAGACGCTCACCGGCCTGCTCGTCGCGAAGCAGGTGCCGATGGACCAGGTGCTGGTCGGCACGCAGGACGACGCGAACCAGGAGGGCACGCGGGTCGGGATCGGGCCCGGTGGGCAGTACACGGTGCGCCAGCTCTTCGACGCCATGCTCATGGCCTCGGGCAACGACGCGGCCCACGCGCTCGCCGTCCGCCTGACCGGCTCGGTCCCCGCCACGGTCGACCTCATGAACCGCACCGCCGCCGACGTCGGCGCCCACGACACCCGCGCCGCCACCCCGTCCGGGCTCGACGGGCCGGGCCAGAGCTCGAGCGCGTACGACCTGGCCAGCATCTTCCGGCTCGGCATGCAGCAGCCGGCGTTCGCCCAGGCCGTCGGGACCCGGCAGATCCAGTTCCCCGGCTTCGGGCCGACCCCGCCGTTCGCGGTGGACAACGACAACAAGATCTTCCGCTACCCGGGCGCGCTGGGCGGCAAGACGGGCTTCACCGATGACGCCCGCCACACCTACATCGGCGCGCAGGACCGGGGCGGCCGGCGGCTCGTCGTCGTGCTGATGCACGGCGAGCAGCGCCCGGTGCCGATGGTCGAGCAGGGGCTGGCGCTGCTCGACTACGGCTACGCCCTCCCCCGCGACGCCTCGGTCGGTCGGCTCACCGAGCAGGCTCCCGACGACGGGTCGCGCGGCGGGTCCGACGCGTCCCGGGTCGCCGTGGCGGACGCGCCCGACTCGCCGGCCTCCGGGGACACGAGCTGGGGCACCTGGCTCGCGCTCGGCGGCGTGGTGCTGCTCGGGCTGGTCGTGCTCGCCGCCCGGTACCGCCACCGGACGTAGCCGCTGCGGCCGTCCGCCACCGTCCCGGAACGCACGAACGGCACTCTCGCAGCCTCTATGTGCGCGAGAGTGCCGCTCGTTCAGGAGAGGGGTCAGCGCCGGCTGCGACGCACCCCGTTGATCCCCAGCACCGCCCCGACGACCGCGCCGGCACCGAGCAGACCTGCCGTCGCGCGGGCGCCCGGCCCGCGGGCGACCGTCACCGCCGGGCGGACGATCACGGGGGCCGGCTCCGGGACGTCCTCGCGCTCGTTCTCCTTGAGCGTCGCGGCCCAGGCGGTGACGAAGAGGATGAACCGCGAGACGAAGTTGACGAACACCAGCAGACCGATGATCGGCCCGAACGCTGCGCCGGCGGGCGAACTGGTCACGCTGGCGATGTAGACGGTCATGACCTGCTGCAGGATCACGAACCCGACCGAGGCGAGGATCGCGGCGCGGCCGGCCGAACGCAGGGTCACGGGCTCGCGGGGCAGGCGCGCGATCACCCAGAGGAAGACCAGCCAGTTCGCCACCAGGGTCACCACGAGCCCGGCGACGAACAGGACGACCTTCACCCACGTCTGGTCGGCCAGCCCGAGGAACTCGGCCACGGCAGAGGAGGCCCCGGTGGCGATCGCGGTGATCGCGAAGGACAGCGCGAGGGCCAGCCCGAGGCCGATCATCGCCACCAGGTCGCCGGCGTAGCGCTTGACCACCGTCGGCGCCTCGCCGCGCTGGTCCCACTGCTCGGAGAGCGCCTCTCGCAGGTTGCCCATCCAGCCGAGCCCGGTGAACAGCGCGCCGAGCAGACCGATGATCCCGACCGCGTTGCGCTGCTCGATGGCCTGCCGGATCACCTGGTTGAGCAGGTCACCGAGCCCGGGCGGCGCCGCCTGGGTGATGCCCACGGAGAACCGGTCGAGCAGCGCCTGGTTGTTCACCAGCACGAACGCCAGCGCGGCGAACCCGACCATGAGCAGCGGGACGAGCGCGAGGATCGAGAAGAACGTGATCGCCGCGGCGTAGTGGTCCCCGTGCTTCTCGGTGTACCGCGCCGCGGCCCGGACCAGGTGGTCCAGCCACGGGCGCTGCTCCCGGATCTGTTCGAACTTCGTCTTCGGGGCCGGCTCCGCCGTCCCGTAGATGGTCGCGCTCATGCCCGCCTCGTCTCCCCGACGCCCAGTACGGGAGGGACCTACCCAGCGAACCGGACGATCACGCCGTCGCGGCCCCGGCCGTACCGAGATAGGGGCGGGGGTCGAACTCCGCGTTACGTTCCCGGAAGGACCGCGCCGAGCCCGGCCACAGCAGCGTGAGCCGCCCGCTCGCCTCGTCGACGTACCAGCTCCGGCAGCCACCGCGCAGCCAGACGGTGTCCCGCGCCGCGCGGTCGACGTCGCGGACGTAGGCGTGCTCGGCCGCGGCCGACACCTCGAGCGGACCGCCCGCCGCCCCCAGGTGCGCCAGCGCCCCGAGCACGTAGTCGATCTGCGTCTCGATCATGTAGACGGCGGAGTTGTGCCCGAGGCTCGCGTTCGGCCCGTCGAGCACGAACATGTTCGGGAACCCGTGCACCGCGGTGGACGCGTAGGCGCTCATCCCCTCCGACCAGTGCTGCGCGAGCGTCCCCGTCCGACCGTGCACGCGGTCGGCGTAGGGCTGGCGCGTGCTGTGGAAGCCGGTGGCGAGCACCAGGACGTCGAGGTCGTGGCGGCGCCCGGAGCCCGCGACGGCGGTCGAGGACTCCACCGAGACCAGCGCCGAGTCCTCCAGCGTCACGTGCGGCCGGTCCAGGGCGGGGTAGAGCTCGTCGGACAGCACGATGCGCTTGCACCCGATCTCGTAGCCGGGCGCGAGGCGTCGGCGCAGGTCGGGGTCGGTCACCTGGGCGTCGAGGTGGGCCCGGGCGCGGGCGCGGAGCTCGTCGATGGCCGGCCGGAGCCGGCGCCGCGCGGCGATCCCCCGCTCCGCCTCGTCGAAGATGTCCTCCCGGTGACGACGGGCTGCGCCCGGATCGCGGCTGAAGTGCGCGCGCTCCTCCGCGGTGTAGGGCCGGTCGCCGCGCTGCACCACCCAGGTCGGGGTGCGCTGGAAGACGACCAGCTCCCGCGCGCGGTCGGCCAGCTGCGGGATCACCTGGGCCGCGGACGCGCCCGTGCCCACCACGCCCACCCGGCGCCCGTCCACTCGCGTCGCCGGGTCCCAGCGCGCCGTGTGCACCACCGGACCCTCGAAGTCCCCGAGCCCCGGGATCGCGGGCAGCCGGGGCTCGGTCAGCCGCCCGGCCGCCAGCACCAGCACGCGGGCCCGCACGGTGCCGGCGCCCGTGCGGATGTCCCACCGGTCGCCGGTCCACCGCGCCCGGCTCATCTCGGCGCCGAACCGCACGTGCTCCGCCACGCCCTCGTCGGCCGCCGCGGTGCGGAGGTACTGCTGGATCTCCGCGCCGGGCGCGTAGACCCGCGACCAGTCCGGCGCCGGACGGAACGAGAACGAGTAGAGGTGCGAGGGGACGTCGCACGCCACCCCGGGGTAGCGGTTGTCGCGCCAGGTCCCGCCGACGTCGTCCGCCCGCTCGAGCAGCACGAAGTCGCGCCGCCCCTCCCTCCGCATCCGGATCGCCAGCCCGAGCCCGGCGAAGCCCGCTCCGACGATGGCGACCTCGACCTCGGTCGTGCCCGCGACGGTCATACCGTCACCCGCTCCGGCTCCACCTCGCCGTAGAGCGTCGTCCGCTGCCGCACCGGCCGGTCGAGCGCGCCGGCGATGTCGTGCACGTCCGCGGCGGTGAGCACGCGGCCCGCCTCCGGCCCCGCACCCGGGTCGAGGACGCCGTCGAGCAGCACCCCGCCGAGGTCGTCCGCGCCGCCCCGCAGCACGGCCAGCACCGTGTCGCGGTCGAGCTTGGGCCAGGCCGCCTGGAGGTGGTCGATCCGCCCGTGCAGCAGCAGGCGCGCGACCGCGTGCAGCGCCCGCGTCTCCCGCGCCGTCGCACCCCGCGCCGCGACACCGGGCGGGACGTCCACCAGCGGCATCGCGATGAGCTCGGAGAACCCGCCCGTGTCGTCCTGGACGGCCGCCAGCGCCCGCAGGTGCGCGACCTGCTGCGCCGCGGTCTCGACGTGCCCGTAGAGGATCGTCGCGGTCGAGCGCAGCCCCACGCGGTGCGCGGTGCGGATCAGCTCGACCCACCGGGCGGCGGGGATGTCGCTGCCGCCGGTCAGCGTGGTGCGGACGGCGTCGTCGAGGATGCGCGCGGCGGTGCCGGGCACGGAGCCCAGGCCGGCCGCGCGGGCCGCCGTCAGGAACGCCTCGACCGACGAGCCGCGCCGCGCCGCCGCGGCCTCGACCTCGGCGGGCCGGAAGGCGTGCACGTGCAGCGGGGCCCGGGCGGTGATCCGGGCGACCAGCTCGACGGCCGCGTCCGGGCCCGCCTCGTCGGGCAGCGGCCCCTGCAGGCACACCTCGGTGGCACCCAACGACCACGCCTCGTCGACGAGCGCGTCGAGGTGCTCGGGCTTCACGACGAGGGCCGGGTCGAGGTTCCGGTTGACCACCACGGTCAGCTCGTCGCCGACCGTCCGACGCCGGACGGAGTCGGCGAGCGCGGCGAGCTCCTCGAGCTCCTCACCGTCGGCACCGAGCAGCGCGACGTACCCGTCGTCGGGAAGACCCGCGGGGTCCTCCGCCGCAGCGCGCAGCCAGGAGCTCACTGCGGCGAGGCCAGACCGTCGGCGTCCGCCAGCTTCCCGACGACGGGTGCCACGGCCGGGTCGATCCACCCCGCCTCGCGCTGGAAGCGCGGGTAGACGGTGAGTCGCGGGCGCAGCGTGAAGCCGGCGCGGTCGGTGACCGCGGCGAGCGCGTCGAGGCCCGGCCAGGGGCGCTCGGGGTTGACGTGGTCGGGCGTCACCGGCGACACGCCGCCCCAGTCGTCGATCCCGGCGCGCAGCAGCAGGGCCTGGTCGTCGGCGGCGTCGTCGGCGTCCCCGAGCTCGCCCGCGAGGTTCGGCGGCGCCTGCACGGTGACGCCGAGCGGCATGAGCAGGCGGGCCACGGCCACCGCGGCGACGAACTCGTCGAACTCCGCGTCCGGCTCGCCGCGCATCGCGGTGTCCGGCTTCGCGCGGAAGTTCTGGACGATGACCTCCTGGAGGTGCCCGTACTCCTCCGCGAGCCGGGCCAGCGCGAGCAGGGACTCCGCGCGGTCGCGCAGCGACTCCCCGATCCCGACGAGGATGCCGGTGGTGAACGGCACCCGCGCCCGCCCGGCGTCGGCGATCGCCTCCAGACGCACCGCCGGGTCCTTGTCCGGCGAGCCGAAGTGCGCGCCGCCGGGCTCGATGAGCAGCGTCGACGTCGACTCGAGCATCATCCCCATCGACGGCGCGACCGGGCGCAGCACGGCCAGCTCGTCGGGGGTCATGACGCCGGGGTTGAGGTGCGGCAGCAGCCCGGTCTCGTCGAGGACCGCCTGCGCGGCGGCCCGGACGTAGTCGATGGTCGAGGTGTACCCGCGGGCGGTGAGCCAGTCGCCGGCCGCGCGCCAGCGGGCCTCGGGCCGGTCGCCGAGGGTGAACAGCACCTCCGCGCAGCCCTGGTCGGCGCCCGCGCGGGCGATGTCGAGGACCTCGTCGAGCTCCAGGTACGCCGCCGGCACCCGGCCCGGGACGGTGGCGAAGGTGCAGTAGTGGCACCGGTCGCGGCACAGCCGCGTGAGGGGGACGAAGACCTTCGGGCTGTAGGTCACGACGCCCGGGCGGCCCTCGTGCTCGAGGTGCGCGTCCCGACGCCGGGCCGCGCGGTCGAGCAGCTCCTCCAGCTCCTCGCCGCGGGCGGCGAGCAGACGCACGACGTCGTCGGTCGGCATGTGATCAGCCACCACCCGAACGTACGCCCGCCCCGGTCGCGACCGCATCGACGGCGGCCGGGAGCCGCACCGTGACCGTCGTCCCCTCCCCCGGCGTGCTCGTCACCCCGACCGTCCCGGACATGGCCTCCACTAGCCCCCGGACCAGCGCCAGCCCGAGCCCGGAACCCCCGGCGTCGAGCCCGAGCTGGTCGAAGGGCACGAAGAGGCGGTCCATGAGCGCGGGGGCGATCCCGGGCCCGCCGTCGCGGACGGCGAGCACCACCTCCTCGTCGTCCTCGTGCGCGGTGACCTCCACCCAGCCGTGCAGGTGGTTGTGGCGGATCCCGTTGGTCACGAGGTTGATCAGCACCTGCCGCAGCCGCCGGCCGTCGCAGTACGCCCCGCCGCACCCGGCGTCGGGATCGACGCGGACGCGGACGTCCCGCTGGGCGGCGAGCGGCGCGAGCAGTGCGGTCACGTCGGCGATCACCGCGCCCGGGTCCACCGGGGCGGGCGAGAGCGGCAGCGCCCGCGCCTCGAGGCGGGCGAGGTCGAGGACGTCGTTGACGAGGTCGAGCACGTGGCGGGCGGCGGAGTCGATGTGCCCGAGCGCCGCGCCGCGCCGCTCGGGGGGCAGGTCGAGGGTCCCGAGCAGCTCGGCGAACCCGACGATGGCCTGCAGGGGCGTGCGCAGCTCGTGCGAGAGCGTCGAGAGCAGCTCGGACTTGGCCCGGCTCGCGTCCTCGGCGACCCGCGCGGCGAGCTCGGCCTCGCGGCGGGCGATCCGGTCGCGCTGCGCGGCCCGTCGGGCGGTCACGTCCACGACGTTCAGGCTCAGGTGCCTCCCGGCGCCGGACCCGACGACGGAGGCACTGAGCGCGGCGATCAGGGTGCTGCCGTCGGCGCGCAGGAGGGTCACCTCGAGCGGGCCGGGACCGGACGCGCCGAACACCGGGGGGCCGCCGCGGCCGGCGAGCGAGCGCAGGAGCAGGCGGGCGCCGGCGCGGTCCTCGCGGCGGACCACGGCGGTGAGGTCCTCGACGAGCAGGTCGGCGGCGTCGCGCCCGACCATCCGGGCGAGGGCGGGGTTGACCTTGAGGAACCGCCCGTCGAGGTCGGTGAGTGCCATGCCCACCGCGTTGTCCTCGAAGGCCCGACGGAACCGCTCCTCGCTCTGGGCGAGCTCGCCGTAGAGCCGGTCGTGCTCGAGCGCGAGCGCCGCGAGGTCGGTGAACCGCGCGACCAGGCGGCGTTCGCGCTCGTCGGGGCAGTGGCCCGCCTCGTGGTAGACCGCGAACGTCCCGAGGACCTCCCGCCGGTCCGCCCGACCGAGCCGGATCGGGCTCGACCAGCACGACCCGAGCCCGTGCGGCAGGGCGAGCGACCGGTATCGGATCCAGCGTCGGTCGACGGCGACGTCCGCGGCGATCACGGCCTCACCGGTGTGCGCGGCGGTGCCGCACGACCCGGCGTCCTCCCCGATGGCGAGCCCGTCGATCGCGGCCGAGTACGCCGCGGGCAGCGAGGGGGCCGCGCCGTGGTGCAGCGTCCCGGTGGCCGGGTCGAGGACCAGGATCGAGCAGCGGCTGCCCGGGATCAGCTCCTCCAGCGAGCGCGTGACGGCCTCGAGGACCACCCCGCGCCCGGCTCCACCGGCGAGCAGCTCGAGGACCCGGTGCTGATGGCCGAGCAGCACCTGGGTGTCGTCGACGGCGGTCACGGGTCGAGCTGGTAGCCGACGCCGCGCACGGTGCGGATGCGCGGGCTGGCCACCGGGTCGGGGCGCAGCTTCTGCCGCAGCCGGTGGACGTGCTCGGTGACGGTGGCCTCCCCCTGCCAGCCCTCGCTGCGCCAGACCTGCGCGAGCAGCTGCGCCCGGGAGAACACCTGCCGGGGGTGCGCGACGAGGAACGCGAGCAGATCGAACTCGCGGGCGGTCAGCTCCACGGGCTCGCCGTCGAGCCGCACCTCGCGGGCCGCGACGTCGAGCGCCAGGTCCCCCGCGACGACGGGCGCGGTCGGACGCGACCGCCGCAGCACCGACCGGACCCGTGCGGCGAGCTCACCGGGCGAGAACGGCTTCACGAGGTAGTCGTCGGCGCCGAGGTCGAGCCCGACGATGCGGTCGGTCTCCCCGCTGCGGCCCGACAGGACGATCACCGGGAGCGACTCGGTGGCGGGGGCCGCGCGAACCCGCCGGAGCACGTCGAGCCCGCCCACGCCGGGCATCGTCAGGTCGAGCACCACGAGGTCCGGCGGCGTGCCGTCGATCGCGGCCAGCGCCGCGGCGCCGTCGCCGGCCTGGTCGACGGCGAACCCGTCGGACTCCAACTGCCACGACGCGACCGTCCGCACCGCCTCGTCGTCGTCGACGACGAGGACCCGCGGGGCGACGTTCGGGTCCACCCTGACCCCCTCCGCTGACTGATCGTCGATCGTGCCGGGCGTCACCGGCGGTCGACAAGGCCCCGGTCGGGCCCGCCGCGCGCCGTTGTGCCGCCGTTGATAAAGCGTTGTCAATCTTGTGAGGCGGGTCACCCATGGTGGTGCACTGCGGGAGCAGCGGCGCCCCTGTCGTGGTCGCCGCGCCCCGCGCCCGACGTCATCCGACCCGGATCGACCCTCCAGGAGGACCCACGACATGAAGCTCGCCCTCTACCTGCCGAACTTCCGCACCGAGGTGTCGATCAAGGAGCTCGAGGACCTGACGGCGCTCGCCGAGGAGCTCGAGTTCGACTCGGTGTGGACCCTCGACCGCATCGTCGTGCCCGCGGCCTCCGACCGCCAGGAGCTGCAGTACTCCTTCGGCATGATGGACGGCCTGCCCAACGCGCTGCCGGTCGAGTCGAAGGGCCGGTGGTTCCAGGGTTACCCGCTGCTGCCGTGGCTGGCCGCGAAGACCTCGAAGGTCCGCATCGGGCAGAGCATCATCGACACGCCGTTCCGCTCGCCCGGCGTCCTCGCCGCCGAGCTGGCGACCATCGACCACCTCTCGGGCGGTCGCCTCAACGTCGGCGTCGGCGCCGGCTGGATGCCCGAGGAGTTCGCCGCCGCGAGCGCCTCGAACATCTTCCCGAAGCGCCACAAGCACGTCCGCGAGACCATCGAGATCCTCCAGGGCGTGTGGGGCAACGACCACTTCGAGTTCCACGGCGAGTTCGCCGACTTCGACCCCTGCGGCTTCGGCCACAAGCCGCTCCAGTCGCCGCGGCCGCCGATCTTCATGTCCGGCCTCAAGGACCCGCTGCGGGCCGCGAAGCGCATCTCGAAGTACGACCTCGACGGCTTCATCGGCATCCAGGACTCGCCGACCAGCCTCGGGAAGTGGCTCACCGCCATCGACCAGCAGTTCGAGGAGATCGGCTCGGAGAAGCGCTCGAAGGACCTCGAGATCTGCTCGATGATCTGGACGGTCATCACCGACGTCGAGACCGACCAGACCGACGTCGGGGTCCCGACCAACCTGCTCGTCGGGACCGAGGCCCAGCTCACCGACCGGCTCAAGGCGTACAAGGAGGCCGGTCTGACCATGCCGCTGATCTGGCCGCCGTTCACCGACGTGCCCACCTCGAAGACGCTCGACGACCTCAAGCGGATCAAGAACGACATCATGCCGAAGGTCGAGGCCTCCTGACCTGACGCCGCATGTGGCACCGTCCGCGGGCGATGGACGCTCGCGGACGGGGCCTCGTGGCGCTCTGCGTCACCGAGATCACCAGCTGGGGCACGCTGTACTACGCGTTCCCCGTGCTGCTCGGGCCGATCACGGCCGACACCGGCTGGTCGTCCACGGCCACGGTGGGGGCCTTCTCGGCCGGTGCGGTCGTCTCGGCGATCACGGGGGTGGTCGTCGGGCGGCTGCTCGACCGCTTCGGGCCCCGCGGGGTCATGACGGCGGGGTCGGTGCTGGGGGCCCTCGGCCTCGCCGCGGTGGCGCTCGCACCGAGCCTGGTGGCGTTCTACGTGGCGTGGGTGGTCGTCGGCGCCGGCCAGGCCGCGACCTTCTACCCGCCGGCGTTCGCCGCGATCACCGGCTGGTACGGCCCCGACCGCCTGCGCCCGTTGACCACGGTGACCCTGGTCGCGGGCTTCGCCTCGACCGTCTTCGCGCCGCTGACCGCCGCGCTGGTCGGCTCCCTGAGCTGGCGGGAGACCTACCTCGTCCTCGCGCTGGTCGTCGCCGTCGTCGGCGTCCCGCTGCACGCGACGTTCCTGCGCGTGCCCTGGACCGCTCCCGCCGTGCGCCCCGGGACACCGGACGACGTGGCCCGGGCCGTGATCCGCTCGCCGCGCTTCCTCGGGCTCGCCGCGGTGATGGCGCTGGCCGGCTTCGGGCTCTACTCGGCCACGATCAACCTGGTCGGCCTGCTCGAGGCGCGGGGCGCCCCGCTCGGGCTCGCCGCGATCGGGCTCGGCCTCATCGGCGCGGGTCAGGTGGGCGGGCGGCTGCTCTACGCGCCGTTGTCCCGGCGCACCGCCCCGGGCGTCCGGGTCGCGCTGGTCGTCGCCGTGGGCGGGGCGCTCGTGGTGCTCGTGGGGGTGCTGCCCGGTCCGGTGGGCCTGGTGATCGCCGTCGCGGTGCTCGCCGGGGCCTGCCGCGGGATGCACACGCTGCTGCAGGCCTCCGTGGTCTCGGACCGGTGGGGCACGACCTCGTTCGGGCGGGTCAACGGGATCTTCACCGCGCCGACCACCGTCGCGGTCGCCCTCGCGCCGGCCGGTGGGGTCCTCGTGGCCGAGCTGGCGGGCGGGTTCCCGGCCGGCTACGTCGTCCTGGGCGCCCTGGCGCTGGTGGCCGGGGCCGTGGCGCTGGGGTTGTAGGGCGACTCGTCGAGGTGGCGCTCATCGGTCCGGATCGGGGTCGACAGGACCCAGGGACGCCGTCTCGATCAGAGCCGGGCACCGCGAGCGTTCAGTTCCTCCCGCACGCGCCGCTCGATCCACCCCGGTCGCGCGAGCTGGGTCTTCGTCATCACGATCACCGTCCACCCGAGTCGGCGCAGCGCCTCGATCCGGTCGATGTCGCGCCCACGGCGGTCGTCGGCGGTGTGATCGTGCCCGTCGTACTCGATCGCGACCCGGTACTCGGGCCACCCGAGATCGACCCGGGCCACGAACCGGCCCCGGTGGTCCCGGGCGACGTACTGACACCGCGGCCGGGGCAGACCGGCGGCCACGAGGCGGAGCCGGGCCCGGGTCTCCGGCGGTGACTCCGAGAGCCGGTCCATGGCCTCCGCGACCCGCACCAGCCGTCGTGATCCCCGGGACCGGCCCCGCTCCCGGGCGAACCGTTCGAGGTCCGGACCGTCGAAGCCCCCGGTCGCGCCGAGGGCGTCGACGGCGACCACCGCGTCCTCGAAGGGAGCGAGCCGTGCCAGGTCGTAGGCGGTCCGGAGCCTCGTGGTCACCCGGAACCCGTCCTCCTCCACGACGTCGGTGGTCGGGAGGAGTGCGTGGTGCACGACGGTGCCGGGTGGGGGCCGCATCCGGCGGCCGCTCACGGTGACCTCGGTCGGCGGCGCCGGTCGGGGCTCGACGTCGAGCCCCCACCACAGGCAGGCCGACCAGCCGGACACGACGGCGGTGGGTCCGGCCCACGTCGCGGCGACCATGATCGTCGTCCGCGGGGTGTCCTCGAGGGTGACCGGGACGTAGGTGTCGTACGCGACGTGCCGGTATCGGGGGCCCTTCAGGATCTGCCAGGTGACCTCGCCGCAGCGGACGGCGTCGGAACCACGGAACGGCCGGTTCGGGAGGATCGCCACACCAGCTCGGACTCCGCAGCCCGCGCTCCGGATCCATGTTCTTCACGAGATGGCGCTCATGGGTCCGGATCGGGGTTCGCGGAACCTATGAGCGCCATCTCGACGAGGCGACCCGGATCAGTCCAGGCCCATCCGCGCCAGCACCACCGACTCGACGATCCCGACGAGGGCGTAGGCGAGGATCGACACCGCCGTCACCACGGCCACCGAGGACCACATCTCGAGGTAGCGGAACCCGCCCATCGCCTTGAGCAGGGCCGCGCCGATCCCCTGGCCGGTGGCGAGCCACTCCGCCATCAGCGAGCCGACGAGCGCCCCGGGGACGCCGAGCCGGGCGGCCGCGAAGAACGCCGGCGCGGCCGAGGGCAGCATCACCAGGCGCAGCCGGGTCCACCGGCCGCCGCCGTACACGGCGACCAGTTCCTGGGCCTGGACCGAGGCCGACCGCAGCCCGTACACGAGGGTGACCAGCGCCGGGAAGAACACCACGATCGCCCCGATCACCGCGACCGCACCGAGGGTGCGCCCGAAGGCCAGCACGATGATCGGCGTCATCGCCACGAGCGGCACCGAGCGCAGCAGGGTGGCCACCGGCATCAGCGCCTGCTCGACCGACCGCGACAGGACGAACACCATCGCGACGGCGAGCGCGGCCACCAGGCCGGCGACGTAGCCGATGCCGGCGTCCCGCAGGGTGATGCCGAGGTTGCCGAACACCACGGCGCGGTTCGCCGCGGCCTGCGGCGCGGTGACGAGCCAGCCCCAGACGTCGAGCGGGGTCTTCCCGATCACCCGCCGGATGCCGAACACCTGCAGGAACCCGACCCAGAGGGCGAGGACCGCGACGATCGAGACCCCGACCGGCAGCAGCCGGCGCCCGAGCAGACGGAGCGCGCTCCCTCCTCCCCCGACGGCGGGTGGCGCGGCCGGCGCCGCCGTCAGCGGCGACTCCACGAGCGTCATCCATTCCTCCTAGGCCAGCGTCACGTCGGTCGCGCCGCCACGGGCCCACGGCGCCGCGACCCGGGCGAGCAGGCCGATCGCGACGTAGGCCAGACCGGCGACCAGGCCCGACACCAGGGCGAGGCCCCAGGTCCGCGGGACGAGGTACTGCTGCTGCGAGATCGTCATCGCCACCCCGAGCCCGGTGTCGACCCCGCCGAGGTACTCCCCGATGATCGCGCCCAGCAGCGCCGACGGGGCGGCGATCCGCAGGGCGGCCAGCACGGCCGGGACGGCGGAGATGAGCTGCACGTGCCGCAACCGCGACCAGCGCCCGCCGCCGTACACGGTGACGACGTCGAGCGAGGTGCGGTCGGCGGAGTTCAGCCCGAGCAGCGTCCCGATCACCGTGGTGAAGAAGCAGAAGATCGCGGCGAGCACGATCATCGGGGTGCGGCCGCCGAAGACGACCGTCACGATCGGGCCGATGGCGAGGATCGGCAGGCAGTAGCTGATCACCGCGATGTTCACGACGACCGACTCCAGCCACGGCAGCAGGACCACGAGCAGGGCCAGGCCGATCGCGAGCCCGTTGCCCCACAGGAACCCCTGCGCCGCCTCCGACACCGTCGCCGAGAGGTGGACCGAGTAGAAGCCCCACCCGTCGTCGACCACGCTCGCGACGACGGCGGGCGGGGTCGGCACCGCGCCGTTCGAGGCGAAGAGGGTCGCGGCCAGCAGCCACCAGACGGCGACGATCGCGAGGGTCCCGACGGCGCCGCCGAGCCAGGGGCGGGTCACGCGGGCTCTCCGGACCGGCCGAACAGCAGCTCGGAGAGCCGGTCGTGCAGGGCGTGGAACTCCGGCGTCCGCATCATCTCCGGGGTGCGGGGCCGCGGCAGGTCGATGTCGACCACCTCGACGATCCGTCCCGGCCGCGGGCTCATCACCGCGACCTGGTCGGACAGGAACACCGCCTCACCGATCCCGTGCGTGACCATCAGCGTGGTCGCGGCCTGGGTGCTCCAGATGCGCTGCAGTTCCAGGTTGAGCCGCTGGCGGGTCATGTCGTCCAGCGCGCCGAAGGGCTCGTCGAGCAGGAGGACCTGCGGCTCGAGCACCAGCGCGCGGGCGATCGACACCCGTTGGCGCATCCCGCCGGAGAGCTGGGCGGGCTTGGCGGACTCGAAGCCCTCCAGCCCGACGAGCGCCACGAGGTCGGCGACCAGCTCGTCCGGGTCCTTCGACGGCGTCGCCCCGGAGACCTGCAGCGGCAGCCGGATGTTGGCGGTCACCGAGCGCCAGGGCAGCAGCGCGGCGTCCTGGAACGCCACCCCGAGATCGCCGGAGCGCCGCAGCTCGGCGGGCGTGCGACCGGTGACGAGCGCCCGGCCCGCCGTCGGCTCGTCCAGCCCGGCGAGGATGCGCAGCACCGTGGACTTGCCGCAGCCGGACGGGCCGAGCAGCGAGACGAACGAGCCCTCGACGGTCCGGAGGTCGATCTCCTCGAGCGCCCGGGTCGCCCGCCGCCCGCTGCCGAAGGTCTTCGTCAGCCCGGTGACGTCCAGACCGGTGCCCACCGGTCGGGCGTGGACGGGGGTGGGACGCTCGGTCTCGCTCGTCGTCATCAGCTCTTCAGCGACGGGTCGGCCGCGTAGACCTCGGCGATGAGCGACAGGTCGAACAGCTGCTCCTTCGACACGGCGCTCCCGGCGAGCCGCAGCGCCTGCAGGTTCTCCTCGACGAGCCGGTCGGAGATCGTGAACAGGCCGTTCGCCCGCGTCTCGTCGGACACGACGAGGTTGTTCTGGTCGGTCGCCTCGAGCAGCTGCTCGGCGTAGTCGAGGTTCTGGTCCTTGCCGTAGTTCTCGACGGCGAGCCGGGTGGCGGCCGCCGGGTCGGCCACGGCGTCCTTCCAGCCACGGATCTCCGCACGCAGGAACGCCTTGAGCTTCTCCCGCTCGTTGTCGATCGTCTCCTGCAGCACCGTGACCGTCTCGGCCACCAGCGGCAGCCCGTGGTCGGCGAACAGGAACGACTGCGTGGCGAACCCCTTGACCTTGAGCGTGTTCGGCTCGTTGGTGATGTAGCCGAGGTAGCCGTCGACCTCGCCGGTCGTGAGCACCGACGGGTCGAACTGGACCGGGACCCGGTTGATCGACGCCGGGTCGATGTTGTTGGCCTTGAGCAGGCCGTTCCACACCTGGTCGTTGGAGTCCTGGACGCCGATCTTCTTCCCGACCATGTCCTGCGGGACCGCGATCGGCTTCGTGGCCGCGGAGACGATGCAGAACGGGTTCTTCTGGTAGGTCGCGCCGACGATCTTCAGCGGGGCGCCCTGCAGGATCGCGGGTGCGGTGATCACGGGGGCGGACAGGCCGGCCCAGCACTTGCCGGAGACGAGGTTGGTCTCGACGCCCGTGGAGGCCGAGCCGCCCGCGAGCAGGTCGACCCCCTCGAAGCCGGCCTCCCGGTAGTAGCCCTTCGAGTCGGCCACGTACTCGCCGTTGAACTCGGTGTTCTTGATCCACGACAGCTGCAGGGCCACCCGGCCGTACTGGTCCGAGCCCGGCGCGGCGGGAGCGGCACCGGAGTCGGAACCGCCACCGCACGCGGCGAGCAGGGCCCCGCCGCCGAGCGCGCCGGCGGCCATCCCGGACCAGCGGAGGAAGGATCGGCGGCCGAGCAGTGGACCGGCGGTCGGGGGCACGTGACCTCCACAGGTGGGGAGCGGCCGGACCCGGGCTCGGGCGGCGCGGCAGGGAACCTAGGAAGGCGGCGTGACATCCGCGTTTCACGCATCGTTCGCAGACGTGACGTCACCGGGCGGAACGGACTCGTCACCCGGGCGGCTACGCCGGTCGGCCGAACCGGCGCCGCGTCCGACCTACGCCGGGAGGTCGGCCTCCCGGCAGAGCTCCCACACCCGGTCGCGGGTCATCGGCAGCCGACGGGGTCGGACGCCCGTCGCGTCGCGGATCGCGTTGGCGATCGCCGGGGCCACCGGGTTGTAGGGCGACTCGCTCATCGACTTGGCGCCGAACGGGCCGAGGGAGTCGACGGTGTCGGCGAAGAGCACCTCGGTGCGCGGCACGTCGGCGAACTGGGGCAGGTGGTAGTCCCGCAGCACGCGGGTGGTCACGCGCCCGTCGTCGTCGAGCCGGATCTCCTCGTACAGCGCGGTGCCGAGCCCCTGCGCGACCCCGCCCTCGACCTGCCCGCGGCACTGCTGCGGGTTCACGACCACGCCGGCGTCGGCCGCGTGCACCGAGCGCAGGATCCGCACCTCGCCGGTCGCGGTGTCGACGGCGACGCGCACCGCGTGCACGTTGAAGGCCACCGACCGCGGGCTGCCGGTGTGCTCGCCGGTCCCCCGTGCCCCGGCCAGCTCGGCGAGGGCGACGACGCGCCCGTCCGGGGCGGTGACACCGTCCGGGCCGATCCGGCAGCCGTGCTCGTCGACCCCGAGCCGGTCGGCGGCCCGCGCGCGCAGCCGGGCCGCGAGCGCCTCCGCCGCCCGGAGGACGGCGGTCCCGGCGACGACCGTGCCGGTGGACCCGAAGGCGCCCGTGTCGACGTCGACCGCGTCGGTGTCGCCGCCGCGGAGGACGACCTGGTCGGGGTGGGCGTGCAGGACGGTGGCGGCGACCTGGGCGTGCACCGTGGCGGTGCCGTTGCCGAACTCCGCGGTGCCCACGTCGACCCGGTAGCGCCCGTCCCCGTCGAGCGTCACGTGCGCCTGGGCCCGGTGGCCGCGCGGCGGGATGGTGGCGATCATCGCCGCGGCCATCCCCTCGCCGACCCGCCACGTCGGGCCGGTCGGGGCGGGCTCGACGTCACGCCCGAGGGCCTCCCGGGCGAGGTCCAGGCAGTCGGGCAGGCCGTAGGACCCGAAGGCCAGGTCGTCGGGGTGCTCGACCGGGTCGGCGGAGGCCACGAACGGCTCCCCGGGGCGGACCGCGGCGCGTCGACGCAGCTCGAAGGGGTCGAGGCCCAGCTCGCGGGCGAGGTCGTCGAGGGCGGACTCGATCGCGAACTGCACCTGCCCCAGGCCGTACCCGCGGAAGGCGCCGGAGGGCGGCGTCGTCGTGTAGACGGCCTCGGCGTCCACGCGCTTGTGCGGAGCCGAGTAGAGGGCCATCGACTCGTGGCAGCCGTGGAACATGACGCCGGGCGAGTGGTTGCCGTACGCCCCGGCGTCGGAGAGGACGTCGACGCCGAGCGCGGTGAGCGTCCCGTCCGGCCGCGCGGCGACGGTGGCCGTGACGCGCATCGGGTGGCGGGTGGGCGTGGCCGTGAGCGACTCGCTGCGCGTCAGCTCCCACTGCACCGGGCGCCCGGTCACGAGGCTCGCGACGGCCGTGAGGTCCTCGGTGAGCATCTCCTGCTTCGACCCGAACCCGCCGCCGACACGGCCGGCGAGCACCCGCACCGACTCGCGGGGCCGTCCGAGCAGGCGTGCGAGCTCGTCGCGGACGAGGAAGGGCACCTGGGTGGAGGTCCGGACGACGAGCCGGCCGGCCTCGTCGGTCCACGCGCGGCTGGCGTGGGTCTCCAGCGACGCGGGCGACACCCGCCCGGTGCGCCACGTGCCGGTGACGACGGCCCCGCCCGCCCGGCGGGCCTCCGCGATCCCGACGGCGAGGTCGCCGACGCCCTGGTGCAGGGCGGCCACCACGTTGCGCGCCGGGTCGGCGATCCGGCTGTCCGGCCCCTTGTCGCCGTGGATCGGGGCGGCCTCCCGGGCGGTCTCGACGTCGAGCACGGGCGGCAGCGGCGTGTACTCCACCACGACCGCGCGGGCGCCCGCCTCCGCCGCGGCGAGGTCGGTCCCGACGACGGCCGCGACCCGCTGGCCGTGGAACCGGACGACGTCGTCGAGCACCCGGGTGTCGTCCGGGTCGTCGAGCCGGCTCTCGTGGCGGGCGGTGGAGAAGAGCGTGGCCGGGGTGTTCTCGTGGGTGAGCACCGCGAGGACGCCGGGGACGGCACAGGCGGCCCGGGTGTCGATCCGGGTGATCCGCGCGTGGGCGTGCGGGCTGCGCACGACGACGAGGTGCGCCGTGCCGACCGGCGGCTCCCCGTCCAGGGTGTACGGCTCGGCGCCGCGCACGACCCGCTCCGCGGCGGGCGCCGACGCGGACGCGCCGACCGGGCCCGCGGCCGTGGCGGTCCGCCCGTCGAGCGCGTCGGCGATCGCCCGGTAGCCGGTGCACCGGCAGAGGTTGCCCTGCAGCGCGCGGGCCCGACGGGCGGGATCGGCCACGCGCTCGGCCAGGCCCGCCGCCGTGACCACCATCCCCGGCGTGCAGAACCCGCACTGGAACCCCGCCGCGGCGACGAAGCGCGGTCGGGGGTCGTCGGGGCCCTCCGGGAGCCCCGCGGCCGTCGTGACCACCGCGTCCGCCGCCCGCACCGCGGGGTAGAGGCAGGAGTGGACGGGCGTCCCGTCGACCAGCACGGTGCAGGCGCCGCAGTCCCCGGCGTCGCAGCCCTTCTTCACGGCGTGGTGGCCGTGGTCGCGCAGGTAGGTGCGCAGGCACTGCCCGGCCCGCGGAGGGGCCGGGACGGGCTCCCCGTCCACCGTCGTCATGCCCCGTCCCCCAGCTCCCGGCGGATCGCCTCGGCGTCGCGCAGCGTCATGGCCCGCCGCCAGGCGGGCGCGCCGTGCGGGTCGTCGTACCAGCGGAGCTCGGCGCCGAGCGCGTCCACGTCGGCGGCGAGGACCTCGGCGGTGGGCAGGTCGGGGTAGCGCAGGACGGCGGGCCGGGGCAGCGACGCGGTCACGGCGAGCACGAACCCGCCGTCGGGATCGCGGCGGCCGGCGAGCAGCGCCGCCGAGCGGCCGAGCGGGGACAGCGAGGCCCGACGCAGCGCGGTGCGGGCCCGCAGGGCCGAGGCCGGGAGGCGGATCGACCGCAGCACCTCACCGGGCGCGAGCGACGTGCGTTGCGCGCCGACGACGAGGTCGACGACCGGCGCCGTGCGCACCCCGCCGTCGGGGGTCCAGACCGTGGCCCGGCCGTCGAGCACCGCGGCCAGCGCGACCATCGGCGCGGCCGGCAGCGCGAGGCAGACGTTCCCGCCGACGGTGGCGGTGTGCCAGATCTTGCGGGAGCCGACGAGCGCCTCGCAGCAGCCCGCGAACAGCGCGACGGCGGGCCACTGCGGGAACGACGACGGGTCGAGGTCGGCCAGGGTCGCGAGGGTGGCGGTGGCGGCCAGGGTCAGGCCGTCGGCGTCCGCCGCGACCGGAGCCCAGTCGAGCGCGGTGAGGTCGACGAGCCCGGCGAGGTGGTGCTGCGGCGCGGAGAACAGCCACGACCCGCCGCCCAGCACCGCCCGGTCGGGCCCGAGGGACGGCTGGAGCGCGCGCAGCGCGTCGTCGTCGGCGGGGCGGGCGTACGTCCCGACCGTCAGCAGGTCCATGGCTCCTCCCGGCTCAGTAGTGCACCCGGTCGGTCTTCGCGAGCCAGGCGTCGAACGGCGCCTGTGCGTCCAGCTCCAGGCTCGACCCCATCGCCTCCACCCGGGTCGGCCAGGTCCCCGGGTCGGTCGCGAAGAGCTCGTAGAACTCCCGGTCGTCGAACCCGCCGCGGGCCGCGTCGTGCCGGTCGGCGGCGAAGACCACGCGGTCGAGCCGCGCCCACAGCGACGCGGCGACGCACAGCGGGCAGGGTTCGCAGCTGGTGTACAGCGTGGCCCCGGCGAGGGAGAAGTCCCCGCGGTCCCGGCACGCCGTGCGGATCGCGGTGACCTCGGCGTGGGCCGTGGGGTCCATGTCCCGGGTGACGCGGTTCTGCCCGCGGGCGACGACGACGCCGTCGGCCACGATCAGGGCGCCGAAGGGTCCGCCGCCCTCGGCCACGTTGCGCTCGGCGAGGGCCACCGCCTCGCGCAGGAAGGTCTCGTCGTCGCTCATCGGGCCGCCTCCTGGACGCGGGCGGCCTCGCGCTCGGCCCCCGCCGTCAACGCGCCCTCCCGGCTGCCGCCGAGCTTCGCCGCGAGGTGCGCGGCCACCGTGGTCGGCGGGTAGGGCCGCGCGCCGGCGAGGGGCAGGGTCTCGACGACGGCGTCCGGGTCGCCGTCGTGGAAGAACGCCGCGGACCGCCGTCGCCGGACCCGGCCGTTCTCGATCGGTGGTCGCACCCGGTGCAGCGTCGAGCGCCACCGGTCGCCCGTGAGCCGCGCGGTGAGGTCGCCGAGGTTGACCAGGAGCGCGCCCTCGTCGGGCACGACGTCGTGCCACGTGCCGTCGTGCAGCACTTGCAGACCGGCCACGCGGTCGGCCCAGAGGACCGTGACGAGGCCGTAGTCGGTGTGCTCGCCCATGCCGGTCAGGTCGGCGTCGTCGGGGAGGTCCTGCTCGGCCAGCGCGTAGTGGTTCAGGCGCAGCACCTCGACGGGGTTCCTCGCGAGCCGCCGCAGCGCCTCCCGGTCGCCGAGGGCGTCGCCCAGCGCGGTCGTCAGCGCCCCGGCCACCCGCCGGGCCTCGTGGACCCACCGTTCCACCGCCTCCCGGAAACCCGGCAGGTCCGGCCAGACATTGCCGTCGCCGCCATCGGGCGGTCCGTCGGCCGCCGTCCCGACGTTGAAGGCCTCGAAGAAGTCGTTCATCCGCGCCCGCTCGAGGCCGAGGCTGCGGCTGAGCGACTCGCTGCGGGGCGGGCTGTAGCCGCGGTTGGTGCCGTCTGTGACCACCAGGTCCCGCTTCGTCTCCGCGGGCAGGGCGAAGAAGGCGTCGAGGGCCTCGGTGAGCCGGGCCACCGACCGCGGACGGACCCCGTGCCCCACCACCTGCACGAAGCCGACCGTGCGGCAGGCGTAGTCGAGGGCGATGGCGGTCCGCGGCCGGTCGGCGGGGTCGCCGTCGAGGTACGGGCCGAGATCGACCGTGGGGACGACGAACATCGGGCCTCCCGTGGATCGGTTGCCTACCGGTGCCGGCCACGGTGCCGTGAGCGGTCACTCTAGGCGTCCGCGTCGACGGTCGCGTGACGGTCGTGGTTCAGACCTCGACGTCGATCTCGTCGGCGTCCACCGCCCCGCAGGCGATCCCGCGACGCAGGAAGCCGACGAGCGCCCGCTCGGTCGCCGGCTCGTCGAGCGTCCCCGACGACGCGCCCGCCCGGTAGGCGCGCAGCCGGTCGACCGCGGCCCGCAGGCCGGCCCGGTGGAAGGCCGTCACGACGACGAGCCGCGCCGGGACCATCCCCGGGTGCATGTCCCAGCCCTGGCCGATCCCCAGCTCCAGGGCGCGGCGCACGATGCGGGCCTGGATGCGCCAGGCCGCGAGCACGTCCGTGCGGTCGCCGACGGGCAGGACCGCCGAGGAGCCGTCGCAGACCGGGACGCCGGCGGCCGCGCCCGCGACCTGCATCGCCGCCTTGGCGTGCTCGGCGGCGGGGTGGTCGGCGCGCTGCTGGTCGGGGGCGATGCCGAGCGCCGCCGAGTAGTCGTAGGTGCCGTAGTGCAGCCCCGCCGCCCGCGGACCGGCCGCCGCGACCAGCGCGTCCACCCGCTGCGCGCCCCGCGGCGTCTCGATCTGCAGCTCGAGCGGGACCGGGCCGATCCCGTGGTGGGCCTCCAGCGCCGTGCACGCCGCCACGAACGCCGCGACCTGCTCGGGCGCCGACACCTTCGGTAGCGTGACCCGCAGGCGCCCCGGGTCCCCACCCGCCGTCCGGAAGGCGTCGGCGAACAGCGCCCAGGACCGCAGCCCCCGACGGCGGGTGGCGCGCTCCATCGACTTCACGCGCGGCCCGGCCCGCTCCGGGGCGCGCCCACCGGCCAGCAGTGCGGCGACCGCACGTCCCGCGCCGACCGCGGCGGCGTCCTCCTCGTCGTCGGGGCGGTGCCCGAAGCCGTCCTCGAGGTCGGCGCGGAGGTCGGCCACGGGTCGGTGGTCGAGCGTGCGGGCGGCGCGCGCCACGGCGTCGGCCAGCGCCGCGGGCGGGACGCCGAGGACGTCGGGCAGCTCCGGGTCGTCGGCGTGGGCGGCCAGGAGCCGGGCGGCCTCGTCGCCCCAGGCGCGGGCGGTGTCGGCGGTGACCCGGTCGGCGGGGACGTAGCAGACGTGCACCGGTTCGGGCCCGCGCGCGGCGAGGCGGGCCCGGGCGGCCTCGTCGGCGTCCAGCGCGGCGTCGGTGGCCGCGAGCCGGACGTCGATCTCGTCGAGGAGCCCCCGTCCCGGTGGCAGGAAAGCGTCGTCGCTGTCACCCGGTGACGGCAACGACGCTTTCCTGCCACGGGGGGTGGGGGTCACGGCGTCCACAGCGCCCGGAGCCGGAGCGCCGTGATCTCCGCGAGTTGCGCCCGCACCACGCCGGCCTCGGTCGCGGCGTCGTGGGTCAGCCGCTCGCGCAGCAGGGCGAGCATCTCCGCCCCGGAGCGACCCGCGGCCCGCACCAGGTAGACGTGGCCGAAGCGCTCCTCGTAGGCGCGGTTGCCCTCCGCGAGCGCCGCCCGGTCCGGGTCGGCGACGCCCGCCTGCTCCCGGCTCCCGGTCCGGTCCTGCGGGGCGCCGATCCGGGCGTGGCCGGCGAGCGCGGCGGCGAGCTCGGCGTCGTCGAGGGCGAGCACCCTCTCGGTGGCGGCCGCGACGAGCGCGTCGGGCGTGCCGTAGGGCCGGCCCGCCGCGACCGCGGCCGACCACCCGGGCGCCGCACAGCAGCCGAGCAGGACCGCCTCGGCCACGGCCGCGGGAACGGCGTCGAACCGCCGCAGACCGGCTGCGGCGGTCGCCTCCGCGGTCGGGCGCCCGAGCAGCCGCAGCCGCGCGAACCCGCCGTCGGGACGGACCTCGACCCGCACCCGGTCGACGACGAGGTCGGCGTCGAGGCCCTCCGCGGCGCCGAACCAGTGCTCGGTGTCGGGTTGCAGCGGGGTCTCGCCGAGCAGCTCGTGCTCGCCGTCCGCGCCCACCGCCACGAGCCGCACCGTGCCCGGCGCGTTGCCGACGAAGTGCGTCGTGTCCACCACCGCCTGGTGCACGTGACCCGCGGCCCCGAGCCCGACGTCGACCCAGTCGAACCCGCCGTCGCGACGACGCCGGGTCTCCCAACCCTCGCCCATGTGCGCGGCCGAGCGCGGCAGCAGCAGGTTCTCCGGCGGCGAGTAGTGCCGGTTCGAGGCGTCGAGCACGCGCCCGCCCGCGGCGAGCGAGGCGAGGTCCACCCCGATCCCCCGCCAGCGCCGCACGTCGGGCAGGACCTCCCCGAGCACCCGGAGCCGCGCGACCCCGCCGTCCGGACGGATCCGCAGGCGCACGTGCGTCGCGGCCCGGGGCACCTCGGCGTCGACGTCGTGCGCCGTGTTGCCCTTCAGGTCCGTGCCGCACAGCCGTTCCCACGGCGCGGCCACCACGGTCGCGGGGGTGCGGCTCCCCTCCAGCCAGCAGGTGTCGACCTCGGCGGCCACCGGGTGGTTGCCGTCGAAGAAGGCGGTGTCGACGACGACGCGATGCACGATCCCCGGCAGGCCGAGGCGGACGACGGCCCAGTCGTCCCCCGCCGCGCCGAGGTCGTCGCGGCGCCGGCGGGTCTCCCAGCCGTCGTAGACCTGACCCTTGTGCCCGAACGTGTGGGCGGCGTGCGTCGGGGCCGCCGCCGTCACGAGGTTCTCCTTCTCGGCGAACGTCTCGTCGCTGGCGGCCACCACGCCGCCGCCGACGGCGCGCGAGGCGAGGTCCACGAGGTCGGTCATCGGGTGTCCTCCGGGAGCAGTCGGCCGGCGCCCGTCGTCGGGCCCTCGGCGCCGCGCAGCCAGACGCGGCGGACGGCGCCGCGCAGCGCCATGCCGGCGTAGGGGGTGATCCGGTGGCGCTGGTGCAGCGCCGCGGGGTCGACCTCGTCGACCTCGTCCGGGGCGAACGCGACGAGGTCGGCGTCGCGGCCGACCTCGATGGCACCCTTCCGCCCGAGGCCCGCGAGCCGCGCCGGAGCGGCGGCCATCCAGGCGACGACGTCGTCGAGCGTGTGGCCCCGCGCCGCCGCGCCCGACCACACGACCCGGAGCGCCAGTTCGAGCGAGGACACCCCGCCCCAGGCGGCGCCGAAGCCGCCCTCCTTGAGGTCGGGCGGGCAGGGCGAGTGGTCGGAGACGACGGCGTCGAGCCGCCCGGCCGCGAGCGCGCCCCAGAGCAGCTCGCGGTTCGACTCCGACCGCACGGGCGGGCAGCACTTGCCCGCGGTGCTCGCGAGCGTCTCCGACGCGAGCGCCAGGTAGTGCGGGCAGGTCTCCGCGGTGATCGTCACGCCCGCGTCGCGCGCGACGGCGATCTCCTCGGCCGCCTCGAACGCGGAGACGTGCAGGACGTGGACGTGGGCGCCCGTGCGGCGGGCGACGCCGGCCAGGCGCAGCACCGCGGTGGTCTCGGCCCCGGGCGGGCGGGAGGCGAGGAACGAGCGGTAGTCGGGCCCGGCGGGCGGCGACTCCGACAGCACCCCGTCGTCCTCGGCGTGCACGATCAGCGGCACGCCCAGCGCGGCGCACGTCGCGGCGGCGACCTCGAGGTCGTCGTGCGAGACCGGCGGGAACTCCGGCACCCCGGAGTCGGTGAGGAAGCACTTGAACCCGCGCACCCCGGCCTCGACGAGGGCGGCCATGCGGTCCGGGTCGACGCGACCGGCGGCGTCGGGCACCCCGTCGCGCAGCGGCACCGCCCCGCCCCAGAACGCGACGTCGACCGCCACCTGCGCACGGGCCGCGTCCCGCTTCGCCGCCAGCGCGTCGGGGTCGACCGTCGGCGGGATCGAGTTCAGCGGCATGTCCACGAGCGTCGTGACCCCGCCGGCCGCCGCGGCGGCGGTGGCGGTGGCGAACCCCTCCCAGTGGGTGCGGCCGGGCTCGTCGACGTGCACGTGGGAGTCGACCAGCCCGGGCAGCAGCACCTCGTCGTCGGCGAGCTCGACGACGGGGCCGTCGACCGGGGCGTCGTGGTCGGCGACGGCGGTGATCCGCCCGGCGGAGACGGTCACGACGGCGGGGGCGGTGCCGCCGGGCAGGACCACCCGGCGGGCGCGGACGACGAGATCGTGGGGCATCGCCGCCGGAGCCTAGAGGGGGCGGCTCAGCAGAAGCCCGCGATCCCCGCCCACGCGGCCTCGTCGGCGGGGACGTCGTCGCGGGTCACCGTCGCCTCGATCAACCCGTACGGCCGGTCGGCGGCGTACCAGACCTCGTTCGGGTTCTCGAGGCCCCACGGGGAGAGGTCGACCAGGAAGTGGTGCTTGTTGGGCATCGAGAACCGGATCTCGGCGATCTCCGGGTGCTCCTCCAGGACCGCGGTGCCCATCGTGTAGAGCGTCTGCTGCAGCGAGAGGCTGTGGGTGGACGCGAAACGGTCGAGCATCGTGGCCCGCACGCCCGCGAACGCCTTGTCCCAGTCGACGTCGGTGCCGACGTAGCGCCACCGCGAGGACACCGAGGTGGCGAGGATGCGGTCGGTCGTCTCCACCAGCGAGGTGTAGGCGACCTGGGGGAACCCGTGGAACTCGCTGCCGGTGCTCTTCAGGACGACGAGGTCGGTGAGGCCGGAGATGACGGTCTCGGTCTCCCCGTGCTTGGTGACGACCACGGTGCGCGTCTCGGTCCCGCCCCGCACGAAGGCGTGGTCGTGGGGGCCGTCCGCGGTGTCGATCCGGTCCCACGAGACCTGCTCGATCTCCTGGCGCGCGCCGGTCACCTGGGGGTGCTCGGGCGACACGAAGTGCCGGGCCATCCGCAGCGCGAACTCCTCGATCGCGCCGACGCCGCCGGTGCGGGCGAGCGCGTAGACGGTGTTCTTCTGCGTGTCGGTCGCGATCACCGAGGCGTTCGAGCCGGTGTGGAAGGTGTCGGCGAAGTCGCCGATGAGCTGGCTGGTGACGGTCACGTCGGTGATGACGTGGCGCGGCGTCGACCGGTCGACGTGCACCAGCCGCACCTCGGCCTTGCCGTACTGGTTGGTGCCCAGGACGAAGCCCACTGCGCGATCAGCTCCCCAGGTAGGTCGTGTGGGAGAACGGTCCGGCGAGGACGGGCAGGTGGTAGTGCGACCGCGCCCCGTCGAGCCGGACGTGCACCGTGATCCGGGGGTGGAACACGGTGCCGTGCGTCCGGGTCATGTAGGGGGCGACGTCGAGGGTCAGCGTCACCTCGCCCGGACCGAACGGCTCGTCGTTGAGCTCGGCGACCCGCCCGTCGGCGTCGGTGGTGCCGCGGCCGAGGACCGTCCCGTCGTCGTCCCGCACCAGGACCACGGGCACGCCCGGCGCGGGCACCCCCGCGGCCACGTCCAGCACGTGGGTGGAGAGACGTTCGATCGGTCCCGGCACGGCAGTCCCTTCGCGACGACGGGTCGAGGCGACAGTGAAGGCCACGCATGTTGCCGCCGGGTGACCGGAGGATCGTGTCACCCGTTCGTCGCAGAGCCCTAGCGTGCCGGGTTCGTCCCGTCCTCGGCCGCCACGGAGTCGTCCGGCTCGACGGTCTGCCGTCGGCGCCGGACCCAGCGGGCGATGGCGCCCGCCGGTCGGGGCCGCTCGGCCGCGAGGAGCTCCGCGTCCGTCGGCCGCGGCGCCTGCGACGGGTGCTCGTCGTCCGAGCGGGCGCGCTGGTCGATCTGCTCGTTGGTGTAGCGCAGGATCTCGGCGGCCACCGCCACGACGGGCACCGCGAGGAACGCGCCGACCACGCCGGCCACGCTGCTGCCGCCGGTCACGGCGAGGATGACGACGGCCGCGTGCAGGCCCAGCCCGCGGCCCTGCACCAGCGGCTGGAGCAGGTTCCCCTCGATCTGCTGCACGGCGAGGATCAGCACCGCGACGAGGAGGGCGTTGGTCAGCCCGTTGCTCACCAGGGCGATGAGCACCGACAGGATCCCCGCCGTGAGGGCCCCGACGATGGGGATGAAGGCCCCGAAGAACGTCAGCACCGCGAGCGGCAGGGCCAGCGGCACCCCGAGGATCACCAGCCCGACCCCGATGCAGGCGGCGTCGACGAAGCCGATGATCGCCTGCGACCGGATGAAGCCGCCGAGCCGGTCCCAGGCCCGCGAGCCGACCTGCGCGAAGTGCACCCCCGCCGTCGTCCCGACCTGCTGGCGCAGCCACGGGAGGAACCGGTAGCCGTCCTTGACGAACAGGAACGCGAGGACGAGCGCGAGGACGAGGTCGATCAGCCCGTTCGCGATGACGGTGAGCCCGGAGAACACCGTGCCCGCGATCGCCGTCGCGGAGTTCTGCAGCTGGTCGACGCCGGCCTGCACGGCCTGGCCGATCTGGGTCTGCCCGAGCCCGAACGTCGTGGTGAGCCAGCCCTGCACGTCCTCGAGACCGCCCGAGGCGCTGTTCACGAGCTGCGGGATCTGCGCGGCCACCGACGGCGCGATCGCCGCGATCACGCCGCCCACGATCGCGAGGGCCCCGACCAGGACGATGAGCGCCGCGAGCGCCGACGGGACC
The DNA here is from genome assembly GCF_013409505.1 of Actinomycetospora corticicola. NCBI lineage: Bacteria > Bacillati > Actinomycetota > Actinomycetes > Pseudonocardiales > Pseudonocardiaceae > Actinomycetospora > Actinomycetospora corticicola. The sequence goes on from NZ_JACCBN010000001.1 coordinate 3,817,920, forward strand.
CGGTGGTGGCGCAGCCACGTGGCGGGCGGCTCGAGCACCGTCGCGATGATCAGCCCGAGCAGCACCGGCAGCACGATCGACCACAGCTCGCCGATGATCAGCCCGAGCAGGACCGCGCCGAGCGCCGTCAGCACCAGCCGCAGGCTCCACCGCGACGTCCACGCCAGGCCGTCCCCGATCAGCTGGCCACGGCTCCGCCGAGCGCTCGCCCGCGGTGTGCCGGCGGGCAGGGGCACGATCTCCTGCGTCACGTCTGGTCCTCTCCGGCCCGAGGGCCGGGGAGGAGTCCCCGCGGGCCGAGGACGCGTACCCGAATCGGGTCGCTCCCCACCCCCCGATCGGGGAGCGGGTCAGTCCGCGGCGCGTTCGGCGGAGCCGGCCCCGGAGCCCGGCGGAACCGGCTGCTCCTCGGGCTCGGCGTCGGGCTCGTCGGCGGGGCCGTCGGCGGGGTCCTCGGCGTCACGCTCCTCGCCGGTGCGCCGCGCGACCTGCTGGTCGAGGTAGCGGACGATCTCGGCGACGACGGCCGCGAGCGGGACGGCGAAGAACGCACCGGCGATGCCGAACAGCGCGCTGCCGCCGGTGACGGCGAGGATGACCACCGCGGAGTTGAGCCCGAGCCCCTTGCCCTGCACCAGCGGCTGCAGCAGGTTCCCCTCGATCTGCTGGACGGCGAGGATGAGGATCAGCACCCCGACGGCGACCGTCGGGCCCTGGACCAGCAGCGCGATCAGCACCGCGAGCGCCCCCGCGACGAGCGCACCGACGATCGGGATGAACGCGCCGAAGAAGGTGAGCACGGCCAGCGGGAGCGCGAGCGGCACCCCGAAGATCACCAGGCCGATGCCGATGAAGAGCGCGTCGACGAAGCCGATGAGGGCCTGGGACCGGATGAACCCGCCGAGCCGGTCCCAGGCGCGGCGGCTCACCGTCTCCAGGTGCGACCCGGCCACCGGGCCGGTCCGGCGGCGCAGCCAGGGCAGGAACTTCGGGCCGTCCTTGACGAACAGGAACGCGATGATGATCGCGAGGACCCCGTTGATGATGCCGTTGGCGACGGCGGTGACCCCCGTGACGACGCCGCCCGCGATCTGCACCGCGCTCTGCTGCAGCCGCTGCACCGCGAGGTCGACGTAGGCCCCGATCTGGCTCGTCCCGAGGTTGAGCGGCGGCCCCTGCACCCACTGCTGGATCCGCTGGATGCCGCCGACCGCGCCCTGCACGATCTGCGGGGCCTGGCCCGCCACCGACGGGGCGAGCAGGACCACGATGCCCACCAGCACGGCGAGCCCGCCGACGACGACGATCAGCGCCGCCACCGTCGAGGGCACCCGCCGCGCCCGCAGCCACGCCACCGGCGGTTCGAGCACCGTCGCGATGATCAGCCCCAGGAAGACCGGGAGCATGATCGACCAGAGCTGGCCGATCAGCAGGCCGAGCACGGCGAGGGCGGCGGTCACCACGAGGAACCGCCAGCTCCAGCGCGCCGTCCACGCCAGGCCGTCGCCGATCACGCGGCCGCGGGAGGGGTGCTCGGATTCGATCACGCCGCGGAGTGTCGCAGGCGTCCCGGTCCGGAACGCACGAACGGCACCCTCGCAGCATCGTCGTGCGCGAGGGTGCCGTTCGTTCCGGAGCGGGACAGGCCGTACGGCCTAGGCCATCGCCTTCTGCAGGCCCTCGTCGATCGCGTCGAGGAAGTCCTGGGTGTTGAGGTACGGCGCGTCCTTGCCGATCAGCAGCGCCAGGTCCTTGGTCATCTTGCCGTCCTCGACGGTCTGGATGCAGACCTGCTCGAGCTTCTCGGCGAAGTCGACCAGCGCGTCGTTGGAGTCGAGACGACCACGCTGGGCCAGACCCCGCGACCACGCGAAGATCGAGGCGATCGGGTTGGTCGAGGTCTCCTTGCCCTGCTGGTGCTGGCGGAAGTGCCGGGTCACCGTGCCGTGGGCGGCCTCGGACTCGACGGTGCCGTCCGGCGTCATGAGCACCGAGGTCATGAGGCCGAGCGAGCCGAAGCCCTGCGCGACGATGTCGGACTGCACGTCGCCGTCGTAGTTCTTGCAGGCCCAGACGTAGCCGCCCTCCCACTTGATGGCGGCGGCGACCATGTCGTCGATGAGGCGGTGCTCGTAGGTGAGCCCGGCCTTCTCGAAGTCGGCCTTGAACTCCGACTCGAAGATCTCCTCGAAGGTGTCGCGGAACATGCCGTCGTACGCCTTGAGGATGGTGTTCTTCGTCGACATGTAGACCGGGAAGCCGCGGTCCAGGCCGTAGCGCAGCGAGGCGCGGGCGAAGTCGACGATCGAGGCCTTGAAGTTGTACATGCCGAGCGCGACACCCCCGTCCTCCGGGAACTTCGCGACCTGCAGCTCCATCGGCTCGCCCTCGTCGGGCGTGTACGTGATGGTGACGGTGCCCGGGCCGGGGACCTTGAAGTCCTGGGCCAGGTACTGGTCGGCGTGGGCGTGACGCCCGACGACGATCGGCTTCGTCCAGTGCGGGACGTAGCGCGGGATGTTGGAGCAGACGATCGGCTCGCGGAAGATCGTGCCGCCGAGGATGTTGCGGATCGTCCCGTTGGGCGAGCGGTACATGCGCTTGAGGCCGAACTCCTCGACGCGCGCCTCGTCCGGGGTGATCGTCGCGCACTTGACGCCGACGCCGTGCTTCTTGATCGCGTTGGCCGCGTCGACCGTGACCTGGTCGTCGGTCTCGTCGCGGTACTCGATCCCCAGGTCGTAGTACTCGAGGTCGATGTCGAGGTACGGGTGGATCAGCTTGTCCTTGATGAACTGCCAGATGATCCGGGTCATCTCGTCGCCGTCCAGCTCGACGACGGTGCCCTCCACCTTGATCTTCGCCACTCTTCGGGCTCTCCTCTCGCGCCTGGTAGACGGCGCCGCACGGTTCTCGGGGGCGCGCGCCGGGCCCGGCCGGAGTCGGGAGGCCCGTGCGTTGCCTCTTCCCCGCACGCTATCAACGCGACACCTGCACCGACGCGGTGTGGCGGGTCGTCCTCCTCACCCGTCTAGCGGGTCGCGAGCGGACCGCCCGTGATGCTCAGCGACAGCAGGATGACCACGAGGCCGAAGATCGCGTACGTGAGGACGTCGGTGCGTCGCGGCCGGACCGCCAGCAGACCCGCCGTCCGGTCGGGCAGCGCGACCCGCAGGACGGCGGCCAGCAGCAGCGCGACGCCGAGGATCGTCGTGCCGTCGCGCCAGTGCTGCAGCCCGATCCGCACGAACGCGACGAGCGCGACGGCCAGCACCGCCGCGAGCGGCGCCTGCGCCCGCAGCCGGTGGAGCAGGGCGCGGGCGTAGTCCCCGACGGTGCGCGGCGGCCGGAGGTGCCGCGGGCCCTCCCCCGGTGGCGGCCCCTCCTCCAGTGGCAGCGAAGCGTCGTTGCTGTCGTCCAGTGGCAGGGAAGCCGCATCCTCGGGCGCCGCGGTGCCCGTTCCCGACGTCGGGTCGGTGCCGGTCGGGCGCTCCGCGCCCGCCTGGTCGCCCCCACCCGTCGTCATGAACGCTCAGGCCCTCTCGGCGCGCTCGACGACGTTGGTCAGCAGCATCGCGCGGGTCATCGGCCCGACCCCGCCCGGGTTCGGGGCGACGAAGCCCGCGACCTCGCGGACGTCCTCGGCGACGTCGCCGAGGATGCCGTCGGGGCCGCGGGAGACCCCGACGTCGAGCACGGCCGCCCCCGGCTTGACCATGTCGGCGGTGACGATGCCCGGCACGCCCGCCGCGGCGACGACGACGTCGGCGGCGCGGACCTCGGCGGCGAGGTCGCGGGTGCCGGTGTGGCAGAGGGTCACGGTCGCGTTCTCGCTGCGCCGGGTCAGCAGCAGCCCGAGCGGGCGGCCGACGGTGATGCCGCGGCCGAGGACGGTGACCTTCGCCCCGTCGAGGGGCACCTCGTAGCGGCGGAGCAGCTCGACGATGCCGCGCGGGGTGCAGGGCAGGGGTGCCGTCTCGCCCAGGACCAGCCGGCCGAGGTTCGTGGGGTGCAGGCCGTCCGCGTCCTTGTCCGGGTCGATCCGCTCGAGGACGGCGTTGGCGTCGAGCCCCTTCGGCAGCGGCAGCTGGACGATGTAGCCGGTGCAGGCCGGGTCGGCGTTGAGCTCGTCCACCGCCCGCTCGACGTCGGCCTGCGTGGCGTCGGACGGCAGGTCGCGCCGGATCGACTCGATCCCGACCTTGGCGCAGTCGCGGTGCTTCGCCCGCACGTAGGACTGCGATCCGGGGTCCTCGCCGACGAGCACCGTGCCCAGACCCGGCGGCCGACCGGCCGCCGCGAGCTTCGCGACGCGCTCGCCGAGCTCGGAGATGATCGTCGCCAGGGTGGCCTTGCCGTCCAGGATCGTCGCGGTCACGCGCCCATCATCGCGTGCCGGGCGCGACGACGGCAGGGGCCTGCTCGTCGCCGTCGGGACGACGCGGCGCGCGGGAACGCCCGAGCACCCCGAGGAGCTCGGAGTCGGGGCCGACCAGGAATGCCTCGTCGCCCGCCCGGAAGCGCGTGTCCCGCCGCGGCGGGTGCTGCAGCGGCGCCCGTCCCGCGGGTCCGGTCGCGCGTCGCAGTGCGATCACGCGGGTCCGCGACGACAGGTCGCGCATCGCCAGCCCGTCGAGCTCGCTGCCGGCCTCCACCCGCAGGCGGCCGAGCAGGAAGGCCTGCCCGTGGACGGGGAACGTGCCGAGGACGTCCAGCCCGAGCGCCGCCCCCACGAACCACGGGGCGGCGAGCTCCGCGATCGAGCGCACCGTGTCGAACCCGAACCGCGCGGCGACGGTGCGGGCGAGGTCCCGGTCGAAGAGCCGCAGCACCACGGGGGTGGACGCCGTGGCGCCCAGCAGGTCCCGGACGGCGAGCCCGGTCTCGATGTTCGCCATGTCGTCGCTGGTCAGCACGGCCACCGCGGCCGCGCGGGGGACGCGGGCGTCCCGCAGCGCCGTCGGGGTGGTCGCGTCGCCGAAGACCACCGGGACGCGCAGGGCGCGGGCCCGGGGCAGGTGCCGGTTCCCCGGGTCGGCCTCCACCACGACGACGTCGCGGCCGCGCGCCAGGAGGGCCTCCATCACCGACACCCCGACCTCGCCGAGCCCGACGATCACGACGTGGCCGACCGAGGCCGAGGCGGCCCGGCGTCCGGCGGTGACCGACAGCCGACGGCTGATGAGCATGTCGGTGAAGAACGCGATGGGGATCGCGGTGGCCGCGACGCCGGCGAGCATGAGGAAGATCGCCCAGACCCGCAGCCAGACGCTCTGCCCGGCGAAGGTGTAGTCGCCGAACCCGACCGTGGCGACCGCCTCGACGGAGAAGTACAGCGCGTCGACCAGCGCCATCCGTGAGCCGTCGGGGTACCGGTAGCCGACGGCGATGACCGCGGTCGAGAGCGCGAGCAGGGCGAGCAGGCTGGCGAAGGCCCACCGCAGCCCCCGGTCGGACTCGCGGACGACGGCGACGACGGCCGCGGCGGCCCGGGCGAGCACGCCGGCCCGGCCCCGGGCGGCGTCCGGGTCGTGCCCGCCCCCGCGCCGGGTGGTGGGCGTCCGGCGGCGGGGAGCGGACCCCTCCACCCCCGCCGTCGTGATCTCGTCGTCGCTGCCGAGCACCGTGACGAGGTCCCCGGTGTCGACCCGGTCGTCGCGGCTGGGGCAGATCCGGGTGACCGGCGGCGTCCCGCCGGTGACGGCGAGCGGCGCGAGGTCCCCGTAGAGCGCGCGCAGGGTCGCCGGGGCCCGGGCGGTGGTGGCCACGGCCACGAAGCGGTGCCCGGCGACGTCGAGGGCGTGGACCGGGCTGCGCAGGCACGCCTCCACGAGCGCCGGGGTGACCAGGGCCGCGACGTCGAGCACCGCGCCGGGGCCCGGGTCGGCGGCCACGGCACGGCCGATCGCCGCGTTGCCGAGGGCCGTCACCACCCGGACGTCGGGTCGCCGGTCGCGGACCTGGAGCGCGAGGTGCAGGTTGCGCAGCTCCCCGGCGTCGCCGCCCTCGTCGCACACCACCGCCCGCGCACCCGCGATGCCGACCGCCTCGAGCGTGCCCGGGAGCAGGGCGTCCGCCGTCACCAGCGGGACCCCGGACGCGGCGAGCGCCGCGGCGGACCGTGCGGCGGCGGGCGCGTCGTCGACCACGACGACGGACTCGCCCCGCAGGTGGAGCTGCTCGACGATGCGGCGACCCAGGCCGCTGAACCCGCAGACGATCACGTGGCCCCGGCGGTGGGCCAGGGCGGGATCGGGCCCCTCAGCGACCGACACGGTCGAGCGCGGCGTCGGCTCCGGCGACCGCCGCGGCGTACGCGACGTGCTGGAGCACGCTGACGGTCATGAGCCGGGTCGTCCACCGCCACGGCACGGGCGTGTCCCCGAGGACGGGGAAGAGCGAGAGCGCCATGGTCTGGCAGCCGAGGAAGAAGGTCACGCCGGCCCCGGGCTCACCGAGGCGGTGGCGCAGCTCGGCGTGCGCGGCACCGACGGCCGAGCCGTAGCCCCAGTGCACCAGCCAGAAGAGGGCGCGCCGCGCCCCCGGCGACTCCGGCGCCCGTCCCGTGACCGCCTGCAACAGCGTCGAGGCGGCGACCACCACGTGGTCGCTGTCGTCGTAGTCGAGGATCTCGGTGATGTCCGACGGGGCCTTACCGCGGCGCCGCGCGTAGACCTCGCGGTAGATCCGCCCCGTGGTGGTCATGGCGGCGGTCCCGGCGGCACCGGCGACGGCCCCGGTCAGGAGACGGCGGGCGACTCCCCCTCCCGTGACACTGGCCGATCGGGTGGAACGGGGCATGCGCCTCATGTCCGTGAGCATGCCTGAACCGATGCACGGGCCGTCATGGCAGGCGCTTACCCCTACGGACGGTCGGTGGCGCGTGTGCGGTGCGTGAGATCACACTCGATCGGTCAGCGGGCAACCACGCGACGTCCCGAGCAGCACGGACGTCGTGGCAGCCCGTCACCATGGGCACGAAGGAGTGGCGATGACCACAGTCGACGAGAGTGCGGGGGCGCACGCCGCCGCCGATACCCGGGCGGCTGACGCAGCAGCCGCCGAGGCGGCCGCCAACGCGGCCAACCCCGCCCTGGTCGGGGTCCCGACGTTCGTGATCGGCTCGGTCGCCCTCGGCCTCTACCTGATCGGTTTCACCGGGTCCTCGGCGAACGCGGCGATCGGGATGGTCCCGATCCTGATCATGTGCAACGGCATCGGTCAGATCATCGCCTGCATCTGGGCGATCCGACTCGGTGCCGGCCCGGTCGCGGCGATCTTCGGGATCTTCGCGGGCTTCTGGCTGAGCTTCTCGACGCTCGTGCTCGGGCTGGGCCACAACTGGTTCGGCGACGCCTCCGGGGACGCGGCGGTCGCCGCCCAGGAGACGTTCCTGCTGACCTGGCTGATCGGCGTCGTCGTGCTCACGCTGGCCTCGCTGCGGCTGCCGAGTGTGTTCACGCTGCTGTTCGTGCTGGTCGACATCGCCCTGCTGCTCGTGCTGCTCGGCACCGCCGGCGGGTCCACGGGTCTGCTGTTCGGTGGCGGCATCGCGGTCTTCGCGTTCTCGCTGGTCGGCGTCTACCTGTTCTTCGACGCGATGAGCGTCGCGAACGGCGGGTCGTCGCTGCCGATGGGCAAGCCGATCATCGGGGGCTGATCCGCCCCTGCCCGACCTGATGGGGGTGCCCCCGGCCGTTCGCACCGGCCGGGGACACCCCCGTCAGTGTGCCGGGGCCGGACGATCACCCGGGACGGGTGCACCAGATCGACACATCTCGGGCGCTCGGGGGCTCCGTCGAGGTTCACGTGGGGCAGGTTCCAGGCCCTCCCGACCTGCCTGATGTCACCCTCGCGACGGCGAGCCGGGCCGGCCGCGCGGCGCCTGCGCCGAAGTGCACATGGGGCAGGTTCCGACGGCGCCCGACCTGCCTGATGTCACCCTCGCGATCGCGTGTCGGCCCGATGCCCGATGCCCGGCGCCCCGCGCCGAGGTTCACATGGGGCAGGTTCCGACGGCGCCCGACCTGCCTGATGTCACCCTCGCGATCGCGTGTCGGCCCGATGCCCGGCGCCCCGCGCCGCGCCGCGCCGAGGTTCACATGAGGCAGGTTCCGGACCCTCCCGACCTGCCTCTTGTCACCCTCGCGACGACGAGCCGGGCCGCCCGCGCGGCACCCGCGCCGAAGTGCACATGGGGCAGGTTCCGACGGCGCCCGACCTGCCTCTTGTCACCCTCGCGTGCCCGGACATGCAGCGAGGCCGCTCCCCGACAGCGGGAACGGCCTCGGGGGCGTCAGCGGAAGTCGCGCGACCGGGACGGGACGACCAGGTCCAGGCGCTCCACCCGGTCGGCGACGAGGTTGACCACGCTCGGCGCGTCGTGGGCCCGCTCCACCCGGCCCCGGATCACCAGGGCCGCGCTCGTGCGGGCGACCACCCGGTGGCGGGCCCACAGCCCCTCCGAGCAGACCACGTTGAGCATCCCCGTCTCGTCCTCGAGGTTGAGGAACGTCGTCCCGCCCGCTGTCGCCGGGCGCTGCCGGTGGGTGACCACCCCACCGACCTCGATCCGCTCCCCCTCGGGCACCGTCGCCACGCCCGCGACGCTGTAGGCGCCCCGTCGGTCCAGCTCCGCCCGCAGGTGGGTCACCGGGTGCCCGTCGGGTGACAGCCCCGTCGCCCACACGTCGGCGATCGTCAGCTCCACCGCGGACATGCCGGGGAGCGCCGGGGCGTCGAGGCCCACCGCGGACCCGGGCAGCCGGTCCTGGCGTGCCCCGTCGCGGACCACCGCCGTCCCCGCGGCCGCCGCGCCCGCCGCCCACAGCGCCTCCCGCCGTTCGAGCCCGAAGCAGGCCAGCGCCCCACCGGTGGCGAGCGCCTCCAGGTGCGCGGTGGTGAGGTCGGCGCGGCGGGCGAGGTCGGCCGGCCCCTCGAACGCGGCGGCCTCGCGGGCGGCGACGATGCGCTCCGCCACCTCGTCCCCCAGGCCCCGCACGGAGGCGAGCCCCATCCGGACGGCGACCCCGCCCGTGCTGTCGGGGTGCGGCTCCAGGTCGGGTTCGGCCCGGCTGCGGGTGACGTCGGGGCCGTGCACGACGACCCCGTGCCGTCGGGCGTCGGCGACCAGGCTCTGCGGGGAGTAGAAGCCCATCGGCTGGGCGCGCAGCAGCGCCGCGCAGAAGGCCGCCGGGTGGTGGAACTTGTACCAGGCCGAGACGTAGACCAGGGCCGCGAAGCTGATGGAATGGCTCTCCGGGAAGCCGAAGTTCGCGAACGCCTTGGTCTTGGCGAAGATCCGGTCGGCGAGGTCCCCGGTGATCTGGTTGCGGGCCATCCCGGCGTAGAACCGCTCCCGCATGCGCTCGAGCCGTTCGGCCGAGCGCTTCGCCGAGAGCGCCCGGCGCAGCTCGTCGGCCTCGGCCGCGGAGAACCCGGCGACGTCGGTGGCGAGCTGCATGAGCTGCTCCTGGAACAACGGCACCCCGAGCGTCTTGCGCAGCGCCGGCTCGCACAGCGGGTGGTCGTAGACCACCCGCTCGTCGCCGTTGCGTCGCCGGATGTACGGGTGCACCGACCCGCCCTGGATCGGACCGGGCCGGATCAGCGCGACCTCGACCACCAGGTCGTAGAACACCCGGGGCTTCAACCGCGGCAGCGTCGCCATCTGGGCGCGCGACTCCACCTGGAACACGCCCACCGAGTCGCCCCGCGCCAGCATCGCGAAGACCTCGGGGTCGGTGGGCTGCAGCTCGTGGAGCTCGATGCGCCGCCCGTGGTGCTCGGCCACGTAGTCGCTCGCGTAGTGCAGCACCGAGAGCATGCCGAGCCCGAGCAGGTCGAACTTCACCAGACCGACCGCGGCGGCGTCGTCCTTGTCCCACTGGATGACGCTGCGGTCCTCCATCCGCGCCCACTCCACCGGCACCACCTGGTCCACCGGGCGGTCGCAGATCACCATGCCGCCGGAGTGGATGCCGAGGTGGCGGGGGAAGCCCGCGATCTCCTCGGCCAGCGTGGCCACCGCCCGCGGCATCCCCGGCACCTGGTCCTCCAGGTCGGCCCCCGGACCCCAGCGGTCGATGTGCTTGCTCCACGCGTCCTGCTGGCCCTGCGAGTGGCCGAGCGCGCGGGCGGCGTCCCGGACCGCGGAGCGCGGCCGGTAGGTGATGACGTTCGCGACCTGCGCCGCCCGGTCCCGCCCGTACCGGCGGTAGACGTACTGGATGACCTCCTCGCGCCGGTCGGACTCGATGTCGAGATCGATGTCGGGGTAGCCGTCCCGCTCCGGGGAGAGGAACCGCTCGAAGAGCAGGTCCATCTGCACGGCGTCGACGTGGGTGATGCCGAGCGCGAAGCAGACCGCCGAGTTCGCGGCCGACCCGCGGCCCTGGCAGTAGATGTCGGCCTCGCGGCAGAACCGCACGATGTCGGCGACGATGAGGAAGTACCCGGGGAACCCCTGCCCCTCGATGATCGCCATCTCGTGGTCGATCACCTCCCAGGCGTCGGGGTTGTCGGTGCGGCTGCCGTAGCGCCCGCGGCCGCCGTGGTCGACGAGGTGGCGCAGCCAGCTCGCCTCGGTCTCCCCCGCCGGGACCGTGAACGGCGGCAGCTCGGGCGCGAGCAGCGCCAGCTCGAAGGCGCACTCCCGGCCGAGCACCGCGGCGTGGGTCACCGCCTCGGGGTGCCGGGCGAACCGCGTTGCCATCTCCGCGCCGGAGCGCAGGTGGGCGGTGCCCGGCGGCAGCCACCCCTCCGCCTCGTCGAGGCTGCGCCGCGCCCGGACCGCCCCCAGCGCCGCCGCGATCCGGGCCCGGTCGGGCGTCGCGTAGTGGGCCGCCGTGCTCGCCACGGTGGGCAGCCCCGCCCGCGCCGCCAGCCCGGCGAGCAGGTCGTTGCGCTCGACGTCGACCGGCAGCCCGTGGTCGGTCAGCTCCACCGCCACCGACTCCGCCCCGAACAGACCCACGAGCCGGTCCAACGCCGCGGCCGCCGCCTCCGGGCCGCCGGAGGCCAGGGCCCGTCGGACGTGGCCCTTGCGGCAGCCGGTGAGCACCACCACCCGGTCGCGCAGCGTCGCCGCGGTGCGCTCGAGGTCGTACACCGGGTGGCCCTTCTCAGCCCGCGGGTCCATCGCCGCCTCGGTGATCGCCCGGGAGATCGCGCGGTAGCCGTCGGGATCGCGTGCCAGGACCAGCAGGTGCTCTCCCTCCGGATCGGCCACCCCGTTCTGCGGGGCGGACAGCCCCAGCGACAGCTCGGCGCCGAAGACGGTGCGGATGTCCAGCTCGTGCGCGGCCTCGGCGAACCGGACCACGCCGTACATCCCGTCGTGGTCGGTGAGCGCGATCGCCTCCAGCCCCAGCCGGTGGGCCTCCTCCACGAGCTCCTCGGGCTGGCTCGCGCCGTCGAGGAAGCTGTAGGTGGAGTGGGCGTGCAGCTCGGCGTAGGGCACCGTGGCCGTGCTCTCCGGCCGGGGCGCCCGCGGCGGCCGGTAGGGCGCCCGGGTGCGGCTCCAGGCCGGCGAGTCGCCCCCGTCGCCGGGATGCGTCTCGTCCCGCGTGGGCCGGCGGCGGACGGGACCCGCGGTGACGTCCGCGGGATGCACGATGGTGCCCGGACCGTCGACCTCACCGGTCCGCTCCGGTGACCGGGCGGCACCGGACCGGACCGGCTTCCCCGCGAGGATCCGCTCCATCTCCGACCAGCTCACCGCCGGATTGCCCCAGCCCATCCCCGGCCTCCCGACTCGACGATCGAACACCTGTTCGACGTCTTCGACTGTAGCGGGAGGGTCCGACAACGTGCCGCGCGTTCACCGGATCCAGGTCGATGCCGTTTTCGCACTGTGAAGTCCTGTTACCGTACCGACATGGCTCCGGCGCTCCTGGTCCTGCCCACCGACGACCGCGTCCGGGCGCACGCCTTCTACCGCGACCTGGGGTTCGACGCGGTCGGGGAGCCCGCCGACGACGGCGTCCCGGAGCCGCTGCAGGTGGTGGTGAACGACGGGCTGCACCTGATGTTCGTGCCGCGCGGCGGGTTCGGCTGGGTCACCGGCGAGCACGAGGTGGCCGCGCCGGGGGTCGCCGAGTGCCTGCTCGGACTGACCGCGGAGACCGACACCGAGGTCGACACGCTGTTCGCCCGTGCGGAGGCGGCGGGCGCCTCGGTGGTCGAGCGCCCCACCTCCCCGCCGTGGGGCGGCCACTCCGCGACGTTCGCCGACCCGGACGGACACCTCTGGCAGGTCGCCACCCCGCCCGGTCAGTCGTAGATCCCCTCGACGGCCCACCGGTCGCCCCGCAGCACGAGCAGCAGCGCCAGCCCGGCGGCGTCGGCCGAGGAGGCCACCGGATCGGGCGCGAGGTCCGCCGCCGGGTCGGGGTCCGAGTCGTCCTGCACGCACACCACCTGGACCCGCAGGCAGCCGGCCGGCGCCGCCGGGTCCCACCACCGCCCCTCCTCCGGCCACGGCCCGCCCCACGCCCGCACCGGGGCGTACTCGCCGTCGCCGATCCCGATGAACGCCGGCGGCGCGCTCAGCCGCCCCCGCGGAGCCGCGCGCACCGGGCGTCCGTCCGCGTCGAGCACGCGGGCCGGCGCGGGTTCGGGCGGGACCGTCGACGGTGACGGGGCCGGGAGCGTCCCCGGCCAGGGCGCCTCGGGATCGAGCGCGGGCGTGCGCTCGTCGCCCCACGGCACCGCCCGGATGCGCTCGGCGGGCCCGCGCCCCCCGCCCGGCACCCCGGTGAGCACCTCCTCCGGCCCGAGGAGCCCCTGTACCCGCACCAGGGCGCGGCCGGCGCGCTCGTCGGCCGCCCCGGTCTCACCCCACAGCCCGAGCTGCAGCCGCCCGGCGTCGACGACCTCCTCCGGGACCAGCCGCAGCACGGTCAGCCCGTCCCCGCTGCGCCCCTGACCCGTCCGCCGGGTCAGCCATCCCTCCAGCTGCCAGCGCACGCGGTCGGCGGTGGCGGACGGGGTGAGCGGCTCGGCGCAGCGCCAGGTGCGCGCCAGGTCGTCCCCGCCGACGGTGCGGGCCTGCACGCCGAGCCGGGTGCAGGCCAGTCCCGCGTCGCCGAGGACGTGGTGCAGCCGTTCGGCGAGGGCGCGCGAGGCGAACGCGGCGGCGTCGACCCGGTCGACCGGCGGGTCGAGCGGGACCTCGACGGTGAGCTCGTCGGGCACCCGACGGCGGGTGGGCGGGCGCTCGTCGAGCCCCCGGGCCAGCCGGTGCGCGCGCACGGCGGCGGCGTCGAACCGGGAGGCGACGTCGGCGGCCGGGAGCGCCGCGAAGTCGCCCAGTGTGGTCAGCCCGAGGCGGCGCAGCAGGCCGATCAGCTCGGTCCGCGCGGTGGTCGCCGGGACGTCGGCCCCCGCGGTGTCCGGCTCCACCCCCGGCTCCAGCTCCAGCTCGACGACCGGCCGGGGCGCGAGGAACTCCCGCGAGCCGCCCGCCGGCACGATGACGCTGCGACGGGCGGCGAGCGAGGCGGCGAACACCCCGTCGGCCACCCCGACCTGGCACTCCACCCGCGCCCGCCCCGCCACGTGGTCGACCAGGCGCTCGGCCACCACCTCCTCACCGCCGAAGTACCGCGCCGGGCCCCGTGCGGCGAGCACGACGAGCCCCGGCCGGATCACCTCGACGCCGGGCGTGAGCTCCTCCACGGCCGCCGCGACCGCCTCGAAGGCCCGCGCGTCGCGGTCGGCATCCCGGCCGAGCACGGCCAGGTCGGGGCAGCGGGCCTGTGCCTCACGGCGACGCAGACCACGTCGGATCCCCTGGGCGCGGGCCGTCGCCGAGCAGGCCACGACCCGGTGCCCGACCAGCACCGCGGCCGGCCGGTCGGCCGGGATGCCGGACTCGGCGCAGGCCGCGACCACCGGCCAGTCCGGGCACCACAGCGCCACCACCCGCAGCGGGGTCCCCGCCCCGGAGGTCGAGCTCCGCTGCGCTCCCTCTCCCGCACTCATCCCGTCCTCGCGGGCGCGATATCCACCTCGAGCGGACCCACCGCCTCGTCGGGAGCCGGGGCACACCCGCCCTCGGGACCCGGCAGGAGCACGTCGGAGCGCAGGTCGCGGGCCCGACCGCGCGCGGCGCAGCGCAGGTGCACCCGCCGGGACCGCAGCCGCCCGGCCCCGTCGCCCAGCAGCCCCGACCAGGTGCCGCCGGAGGCGTGCAGCTCGACGTCCGCCCCCGGCCAGGCGCCGACCGGGACGAGCACCGCCCCCTTCTGCCGGACGCGCGCGGCGAGCCGCTGCCGGTCCCCCGCCCGCCACGCCGACGCGCCCCCGAGCACGACGACGTCCACCCCGTCGACCAGCGCCGCCACCACCGTCGACGGGCGCGGACCCGGCCGCGGGACGAGGGCCGTGCGCGCGAGGTCGAGCCCCGCCTCGTGCGCCGCGGCCATCCCGACCCCCGGCAACCCGACCAGCGCACACCACGACCCCGCCCGCGAGGCCCGGGCCACGAGCGCGAGCAGCAGGGCGGTCGACCCGTGCACCGACACCGTCGACCCGCGCCGCAGCCCGCCCCACGGGAGCAGCCCCGCGAGCGCGCCGGGCACCGGCAGCAGCGCCTGCTCGGGATCGTGCGCGGGCTCCGGAGGCGGCGCGGGCTCCGGTTCGGGTGACGCCGGACCCGACGTCGGGACCGCCGTCGGTCGCGTGTGCGAGGCTGCCGGCCGGGCACCCCGTGCGGGCAGCTCCGAGGCCCGCACGAGCCCCAGCTCCGCGACCCGACCGGCCAGCAGGTCGTGTGCGACCGCCATGGGAGCCTCCTCGTCCATCGAACACCTGTTCGAACGAGGAGAACGGTAACCCAGCCCCCCGACAGTCCGCCACGACGCCGGGGAACGACACAGCGGACGTGATCAGGTCGGGGGACTACCCGGCGAGCGTCCCGGGCCGGGCCGCGCCCGGCTGCTGCTGGGGTGCGGCGCCCTGCTGCTCCTGCCGCTTCCGCCGGGCCGCAGCAGCAGCCCCCTTCCGCGGGTGGGCCTTCGCGGCCGCCACGTGCGTCGCGGGCGCGGGCGCCGAGGCGTCCGCCACGGCGTAGCCCGCCCCGAACCCGCCGCCGAGGAGCACGAGCCCGGCGAGCGTGCCCGCCGCCCCGACCTGCACCCGCCGCGAGCGCCACCAGGACCGCCGCGGAGCCCCGACCGGCTCAGCGGACGGCCCGGCGAGAGACCCGGCAGACGGCCCGGCAGACGGCCCCGCCGACGGCTCGGCCGGCTCGGCCGACGGGGCCGCCGGCACCTCCGACCGCGCCCACCCCGGCTCGGTCGGCGGATCCGCCGGAGAGGTCGACCACTCCTCCCCGCCCGACGACGACGGGTGCCCGTCCTCGGCGTGGGTGGGGGTGTCCTCGGGGTCGTGCGGCTCGGTCACGGTCTCCTCCGGGTCCTGGACCGACGCGTCCCGGACCGACGCGTCGTCACCGGAGAAGACTCACGCCGGGCCCGGGACCCGCACCACCCGCCGTCGGGAACCTTCAGCAGGCGCACAGCTGTGAGCAGAAATCCGTGCCAGGGCACGGACAAGTACTCACGGGGCCGCAGGCCACCTCTAGTGCGCGAAGTGCCGCGTCCCCGTCAGGTACATCGCGACGCCGGCCTTCTCCGCCGCCTCGATCGTCTGCGCGTCGCGCACCGACCCGCCCGGCTGCACCACCGCGGCGACACCGGCCTCGGCGAGCACCTCGAAGCCGTCCGGGAAGGGGAAGAACGCGTCCGAGGCCGCGACCGATCCGCGCACCCGGTCACCGGCGCGCGCGACGGCGAGCTTCGCCGAGTCGACCCGGTTGACCTGCCCCATCCCGACCCCGACGGTCGCCCCGTCGTGCGCCAGCAGGATCGCGTTCGACTTCACGGCGCGGCAGGCCCGCCACGCGAACGCGAGGTCCGCGAGCACGGCGTCGGACACCGGGGAGCCGGTCGCGAGGGTCCACGACGACGGGTCGTCCCCCGGCGCGTCGACGAAGTCGCGCTGCTGCACGAGCACCCCGCCGGAGATCGGCCGCTGCTCGGTCGCGGACGGCGACCACTGCGCCGTCAGGACCCGGATGTTCTTCTTCCGGGCCAGCACGTCGACCGCACCCTCGGCGAACGACGGCGCCACCACGACCTCGGTGAAGATCTCCGCGATCTGCTCCGCCGCCGCGACCGTGACCTCGGCGTTCACCGCGATCACGCCGCCGAACGCCGACGTCGGGTCGCACGCGTGGGCGCGGGCGTGCACGTCGGCGACGTCGGTCCCGACGGCGATGCCGCACGGGTTGGCGTGCTTGATGATCGCGACGCAGACCTGGTCGTCGGCGTGGTCGTGCGCCGCCCGCCAGGCCGCGTCGGCGTCGACGTAGTTGTTGTAGGACATCTCCTTGCCGTGCAGCTGCGTCGAGCCCGCGAGCCCCGACGCGTCGCCCGGCTCGCCGTAGAGCGCCGCGGCCTGGTGCGGGTTCTCGCCGTAGCGCAGCGTCTGACGCAGCCGGCCGGTGGAGCCCACCCAGTCCCCGAAGCCGTCGGTCGGCGCGAGGGTCGACCCCATCCACGTGGCCACCGCGACGTCGTAGGACGCGGTGTGGCGGAACGTCTCGGCCGCGAGCGCCCGCCGGTCGGCGAGCGTGACGCCGCCGTTCTTGGCCTGCTCGAGCACCCAGGCGTAGCGCGTGGGGTCGGTGATCACGGTCATCGTCTCGTGGTTCTTCGCGGCGGCGCGGAGCATCGCGGGGCCGCCGATGTCGATCTGCTCGACGCAGTCGTCGGGCGAGGCGCCGGAGGCCACGGTCTGCGTGAACGGGTAGAGGTTGACCACCAGCAGGTCGAACGGCGCGATGCCGAGCTCCTCGAGCTGACGCACGTGCTCCGGCAGCCGCGAGTCGGCGAGCAGCCCGGCGTGCACGCGCGGGTGCAGCGTCTTCACGCGCCCGTCGAGGCACTCGGGGAAGCCGGTGAGCTCCTCGACGCGCGTGACCGGCACCCCGGCGTCGGCGATGCGCCCGGCGGTGGAACCGGTGGAGACGATCTCGACCCCGGCGGCGTGCAGGCCGGTCGCGAGGTCGAGCAGGCCGGCCTTGTCGAACACGCTGACCAGCGCGCGGCGAATCTGACGGCGGCCCTCGTTGGCGTCGGTCACGGGATCCTCACTGTCCGTCCGGTGGTGGTGGCGCCGTGGCGCACCAGCGCCGCGACGGTCTCGACGAGCATGCGGCGCTCCACGACCTTGATCCGCTCGTGCAGCGTCTCCTCGGTGTCGTCCGGGTCGACGACGACGGCCTCCTGGGCCAGCACCGGGCCGGTGTCCACGCCGTCGTCGACGAGGTGGACCGTGGCTCCGGTCACCTTCACCCCGTACGCGAGCGCGTCGCGGACGCCGTGCGCGCCGGGGAAGGCGGGCAGCAGCGCGGGGTGGGTGTTGATCGTGCGCCCGCCGAAACGGGCGAGGAACGCCGGACCGAGGACCTTCATGAAGCCGGCCGAGACCACGAGGTCCGGCTCGAACCCGGCCACGGTGGCGGCGAGGGCGGCGTCCCAGGCCGCGCGGTCGGGATGGTCGGAGACCAGCACGGCGACGGCCTCGGTCCCCGCCGCGCGCGCCCGGTCCAGGGCGGCGATGCCGGTGCGGTCGGTGACGACCCCGACGACGGCGATCCCCGAGGTCCCGGCCTCGTCGAGCAGCGCCTGCAGGAGGCTGCCGGAACCGGACGCGAGGACCACGACGCGGGCGGGCGCGGGCGGGGCCGGGAGGTCTTGCGTGCTCAGCGGGGACTCCTTGCCGCCGTGCACAGACCTGGGCTCCGGCGTCTCGACGATCCTCGCGACGAGCCTAGCCCTGCTGGGGATCCTCCGGCGTGTCGGCCTCGACACGCTCCTCGTCGTCGTCCTCGTCCTTCCCGACGACGGGTACGGGCTCGGCCACGGGTCGCGCCGGGGCGGTCACGGGTCGCGGCGGGACGGGCGCGGCGAGGACGGCGACCACGGCGCCGGGCACCCCGATCCACGCGATCCCGGCGAGCAGCACCCAGCCGGCCGGCACGACGACCGGGTCGAACGGACCGGTGCCCAGGCGTCCCCCCGCGAGCACGGCCGCGACCGCGAGCAGGAGTCCGACGGTGCCGGCGGCGACCGCGACGGTGCGCAGCCGCGTCGCGGTGTCCGGGTCGGAGGGCGCGAGCGTCCAGCCGACGAGGGTCCCGACGGCGAGCGGGAGCGCGAAGACCAGCCCCGTCCAGGCGGCAGGGGCACCGGCCGGGAGCAGCGCGGCGAGCGGGAACGGGGGCACCAGCCCCGCGACCGCGCCCGTCGGGGCCGCGCTCACCGCGCCCACGGCGTAGCCGGGGCCGAGCACCCACGAGACGGCCGCGACGACGGCGTTGGGCAGGTAGGCGACGTCGAGCAGCCACAGCCCGGCGCCGCTGCCCGCCTCCGGGGCCACGCCGGTGAACACGGCCGCGACCGCGTCGGCGTGGGCGAGCAGGACGATCAGCAGCACGGCCGTGCCGGTGGCGACGAGCGCGGCCGTCGCGGCGAGCCCGACCCGCAGTCCGCGGCACAGCCAGTCGGGGAGCGTCGCGAGCTGAGCGGCGAGTCCGCACGGCCCGACCACCCCGGCGCCCGCCGCGACCGCCGCGAGCAGACCGGCCACGACCCCCGCCGCCGCGGGCGAGGCGTCGGCCGGGACGGCGGCGGTGTCGGGCGTCAACAGCGCGGCGGCGAGCACCCCGCCGGCGGCGTGTGCGGCCGCGACCGCGGCGACGACCGGGACCGCGCAGGAGGTCCACCGGTGTGCCTCGGTCGCCGCGGTGCGCAGTCGGGTCACCCCGCGGCGCGCCACCACCGCGATGAGCACCCCGACACCGATCGCGGGCGCCAGCGGCAGCACCCCGAGCGGCGCGCCGGAGATCGTGAGCGGGACCAGGTGCACCGCGAGCCACAGCGGCACCCCGGTGGCGAGTGCCTGCCCGAGGCCCGGGTCGCCCCCGGGTGTCGTGCCCGACGCGGCCGCGGTGATGAGGGCGGCGAGGACCACGACGGCGAGGTAGCTGGCCACGACCGGTACGAGCGCGACCTCGGCCAGCACCGCCAGACGCGGCCGCACCGCATCGGAGGCGGCCGGCTCCGCGCCGGTCTCCGCCCGACCGTCCTTCGCCGGAGCACTCACGCGCGCCGACGATTCCAGGGCCGGGCGGCCCCGTGGGGCTGCCACGCCGGACGCCCGATCCTGACATCTGACGTCAGGAACCTGTCCGGGGTGCGTTGGCACGGCTGCGCGTTCCTGACGACGGGTGGGGCCGCCGCGACCCGGCTCCACCCGCCGTCGTGAATGTGGCGTTCCTGCCACTGGACGACAGCAACGACGCTTCGCTGCCACCGAGGGTGCAGATCAGCGGGACTCGTGCGCTCCGGGACGGTCGGAGCGGTCGGTGCCCTCTGGTCCGGTGCCGTCGGAGCGCTCGGGGACGCCCCAGCCGGTGGGCCGCGGGAAGCCCGACGGCGGGGTCGCCTCGGACTCGGCGCCGTGCTGCGGGGTGTGCTGCGAGCCGTGCTGCGTGGCGGGCGGCGCCGACGGGCCGGGGCCCGAGCCGTCCATCATCGCGGTCGCCGGGAGGTCGTCGCCGCCACGCGTGGGCGCCGGGGAACCGGCGGCCGGCATCGGGGACGAGGACGGGGACGACGGCGACGCGGGGTCCCCGCCCGGCGCCCGGCCCGCCGGGTCGACCGAGTTCGGCCGTCCGTCGAAGGGCCGGCCGTCGACCGCCCGGCCGTCGGACACCGGAGGCGTCGGCGCGGCGGACGTCGGGGCTCCCGACGTCGAGGCCGACGCCGGAGCAGCCGAGGCACCGGACGTCGGGGCGGAGGACGCCGGCGCCGGGGAGGCCGAGCCGGCCTCCGGTGCAGGCGTTCCCGCGGAGGGGGTGGTCGCCGACGACCCGGCCGGCGATCCGGCAGGAGCACCCGGCGCAGCACCTGGCGCGGACGACTCCGACGCCCCCGGCGTCCGCGGCACGACCTGGGTCCGGGCGGCCGAGTCCTCGATCGACGGCTGGCCGACACGGTGGCCACCGCTGGGCGGACCGGTGAACGGCCCCTGCCCCTGCGGCCGGGGCGCCTGCTGCGGTTGCGCGACCCGCTGCGTGGCCTGCTCGCTCGGTGCCCCGAACGGCCCCGACGACTGACCGGCGAACGGCGACCGACCCTGCTGCTCGGCGGAACCCGTCGTCGGGACGGAGGACGCGGAGGAGGAGGCGGACGCGGGGCGCGCAGCGCCGCCGATCAGACCGGCGGCCGACAGAGCCGCGACCGCGCCGGCGGCCGCCGTCAGCACGGCGAGCACGACCACCACGATGTCGAACCCGTCGGTGACCGACAGGGTCTGCAGGCTCACCAGCGCCGCGGTCACGGTCAGTACCGCGCCCGGGATCACCGTGCGCGGGGCGCCGGGGAGCACCGAGGCACCCACCGTCAGGCCGCCCCCGACGACGAGCGCGGGCAGCAGGCCGGCCGGGTCGAAGCTGGTGAAGAACGTCGCGATGAAGGTGAGCAGGCCCAGTCCGGCGGCACCGAGGGCCGCGAGCCGACCGGGTCCACCCGGCACGCCGTCGACGGGACCGGTCACCGCGGCCGACGACGGGGAGGACGACGGCGACGACGCCGCGGGGGTCGCGGGCACCGTCACCGCGGAGTACGGGTTGGCCGCGGGCACACCGCGGCCGGGCGTGGGTGCGGGCGGCCGCCCCCAGGACCCCTGGGGCCCACCACCGGGTCCACCGGGACCGGGCCCACCGGGTGCCGGACCGGAGCCGGGCGCACCCGCCCCGGCCCACGAGGATCCGCCGTAGGGCGAGACGCCCCCGAAGGGCTGGCTCGGCGTCCCGACGGCGGGTTGGGGCTGCGACGACGGCGCCTGCCGCGGCTGCTGGGGCGCGGGCGCCGCGTACGGCTGCCCGCTCCAGCCGGGCTGTCCCCCCGAGTTGCCGGATCCTGCACTCATGGAAGAGCCCTCCCGGGATGACGACGCCGTCGAGCCGACCGCGGAGATCGCTCCGCGGTCGGCCCAGCCTGCCTCAGATCGAACCTAGGAGACCAGCGAACGCGCGAGGTCGGCGGTCTCGGTCGGCGTCTTGCCGACCTTCACGCCCGCCGCCTCGAGGGCCTCCTTCTTCGCCTGCGCGGTGCCGGCGGAGCCGGACACGATCGCACCGGCGTGGCCCATGGTCTTGCCCTCCGGCGCGGTGAAGCCGGCGACGTAGCCGACGACCGGCTTCGTCACGTTCGCCTTGATGTAGTCGGCCGCACGCTCCTCGGCGTCGCCACCGATCTCACCGATCATGACGATGGCCTCGGTCTCGGGGTCGTTCTGGAACGCCTCGAGCGCGTCGATGTGCGTGGTGCCGATGATCGGGTCGCCACCGATGCCGATGCCGGTGGAGAAGCCGATGTCCCGGAGCTCGTACATCATCTGGTAGGTCAGCGTGCCCGACTTGGACACGAGGCCCATCTTGCCCGGGCCCGAGATGTTCGCCGGGATGATGCCGGCGAGCGACTTCCCGGGCGAGATGATGCCGGGGCAGTTCGGGCCGATGATCCGGGTGCGGTTGCCGTTGGCGCAGGCGTGCGCCCAGAACCAGGCGGAGTCGTGCACCGGGATGCCCTCGGTGATGACGACCGCGAGCCCGATGCCCGCGTCCACGGCCTCGACGACCGCGTCCTTGGCGAACTTCGGCGGCACGAAGATGACCGAGACGTCCGCCCCGGTCTCCTTCATGGCCTCCTCCACGCCGCCGTAGACGTTCACCGAGGTGCCGTCGACGTCGACCTGGGTGCCGGCCTTGCGGGCGTTGACGCCGCCGACGAGCTGCGTGCCCGCGGCGAGCATCTTGCGCCCGTGCTTCATGCCCTCGGAGCCGGTGAGGCCCTGGACGATGACCTTGCTGTTCTCGTTGAGGAAGATCGACATCTCACGCACCAGCCTTCGCGGCAAGCTCGGCGGCCTTCGCGGCCGCGTCGTCCATCGTGCCCACCACGGTGACGAGCGGGTGGTTCGCCTCGGCGAGGATCCGCCGGCCCTCCTCGACGTTGTTGCCGTCGAGGCGCACGACCAGCGGCTTGGTCGCGTCGTCGCCGAGGATCTTCAGCGCCTCGACGATGCCGTTGGCCACCGCGTCGCACGCGGTGATGCCGCCGAAGACGTTCACGAAGACGCTGCGGACGTCGGAGTCACCGAGGATGACGTCGAGCCCGGCCGCCATGACCTCGGCGGACGCGCCGCCGCCGATGTCGAGGAAGTTGGCGGGCTTCATCCCGCCGTGTGCCTCACCGGCGTAGGCGACGACGTCGAGGGTCGACATGACCAGACCCGCGCCGTTGCCGATGATGCCGACCTGGCCGTCGTCGAGCTTGACGTAGTTCAGGCCCTTGGCCTTGGCCTTCGCCTCGAGCGGGTTCTCGGTGCGCTCGTCGACGAGCGAGCCGTGCGCCTCGTGGCGGAAGTCCGCGTTCTCGTCGAGGGTGACCTTGCCGTCGAGCGCGATGACGCGGTCCTGCGGGTCGCGCACCAGCGGGTTCACCTCGACCAGCGTGGCGTCCTCGCCGACGAAGGTGTCCCACAGCTTGACGATCACGTCGGCGGCCTCGTCGGCCACGGCCTCGGGGAGGTTCCCCTGCTTGACGATCTCCTGCGCCTTGGCCTTGTCGACCCCGGCGATCGCGTCGATCGGCACCCGGGCCAGGGCCTCGGGGCGCTCGACGGCGAGCTCCTCGATCTCCATGCCGCCCTCGGCGGAGCACATGGCGAGGAAGGTGCGGTTCGAGCGGTCGAGCAGGAAGGAGAAGTAGTACTCCTCCGCGATGTCGCTCGCCTCGGTGACCAGCACGCGGTGGACGACGTGGCCCTTGATGTCCAGACCGAGGATCGCCTCGGCCTTCTCCTTGGCCTCGCCCGGGTCCTTCGCCAGCTTCACGCCGCCCGCCTTGCCGCGGCCACCGGTCTTCACCTGGGCCTTCACGACGACGGCGCCGCCGATCTCACCTGCGGCGGTCTCGGCGTCGGACGCGGTGTCGACGGTGCGGCCCGGCAGCACCGGGACCCCGTGGGCGGCGAAGAGATCCTTCGCCTGGTACTCGTACAGGTCCACTCGTGAACTCCTCCATCACTGACCGGCAGCATCCGTCGGTGGACTCCGGCGGTGGCCCCGCGGGTCGCACGGACGGCGGTGATCTGCTCGGCGGCGACCACAGGGGCGGCGAGGGCGACCCTAGCGGCGTGTCGGCGCGGCGGACCGGGCACCGGGGGCGACCCCCGCCACACCCGGCGCGCTCAGGGCTCGTCGTCGGGCCGACGTTCCTCGCGGATCTGCAGCACGGAGACCACGGCGGCGCCGAGGGTGACCACCAGACACACGATCGCCGCCCAGGTGCCGATGCCGACGCTCTCACCCGGACGGGGCGGGGTCAGCACCAGCGCCGAGAGCCGGACGACGAGCAGGGCACCGGCCGCGGCGAGCAGGGCCAGCGCGCGGGCCGGGCGGGCGCGGGGCGCGAGCAGCACCGCGATCGCGACCCCCACGACGCCGGCGAGCGAGCCCCAGGCGGCCGCTCCCGGGTTCTGCCACACCCCACCGGCCGCGTTCGCCGCGAGCGCGTCACGGGCGAGCGGGCCGCCGAACCCGGGCACGGCGAGCACCGCCGCGAGGGCGCACATCGGCAGCATCGTGGGGTCGGGCTCGACGGTGTCGGTGCCGTCCGTGGGACGCGCGCCGAGCGGCGTGCGGGCGCCGGCGACGTCCCGCCGTTCGGCGAACCCGGCCCCGACGGCGAGCACGGCGGTGAGCACCGCGAGGACCAGCGCCCCCACCACGGCCCAGCCCCCCGCGGCGACACCGACCCCCGTCGTCGGGAAGGGAATGGTCGCGCCGAAGGCCGGGTCGGCGGCGGGGGCGGCGCTGTCGACCGCGCCGAGGACGACGTCGAGCGCCGGGCCGGCGGCGAAGGGGACCGTCAGCCAGGCGACGGAGAGGGTCGGGCGGGCCCGGACGACGAGCCGCGGGGTCCCGACGACGACGAGCACGGCCGGCAGGGCGAGCACCGCGGCGGCGGGCAGGAGCAGCAGCCCCGTACCGCTGTCGACGGGGGCGCTGTCGGACAGCGTGGTCGTCGGCAGCAGCGCCCCGAAGAACGCGGCGCCGGCCGCGAGCAACGCCACCACCCCGGCCGCGCGCGACCGCAGCACCGCGGTGCGGGCGGGGATGCCGATGAGGAGCAGGCCGCCGGCGATCGCCAGGACGGCACCGGGCGAGACGTCGAGGCCCGGCCGGGCGATCGACGCCGCGATCACGGGCGCGGTCCCGGCGACGACCGCGGCCCCGAGCGCGGTGTGCACCGCCCGGCGGACGCGCATCCCGGTCTCCGGGTCCGCGGCCGGGTCGGCGGGCCGCAGGCCCGGCAGGACGGCGACGACCACGAGGGCCACGGCGAGCAGCGCCACGCCGACGCCGGCCGGGGGTGCGGTGTCGAGGACCGCGTGCGGGGCGAAGCCCGTGCCGGCGGCCTCGACGCTGAACGGCGCGGCCACGAGGCCGACGGCGGCGAGCACCGCGCCCGCCACCGGACGGACCAGGACGCCGGGCGGGTGACCGCCGAACACGGCCGCCCCGCCGGCCCGGCCCAGGGTCACGAGGGCCCGGCCCGCGACGACCGCGGCCGCGACCAGGAGGACGTCCGCCCCCAGCAGCAGCACCGCGAGCGACGCGGGGAGCACCGACAGGCCCGAGGGCAGGAGGTCCGGACGGGCCGCCGAGACGGGATCGAGGAGCAGGGTGAGGTCGACGAGCAGCCAACCCAACCCGAGGACGCCGAGCGCGGTCGGGGCCGCGAGCGAGGCCGCCCCGGGGGCGCGCCGCGCGCGCCGGGTGGCCAGGCCAGGGGCGAGCGCGGCCACGAGGGCGACGACCGGGGCGAGGACCCCCGCCGCGCGGGTGGGGGCGCCGATGGCCCCGGGAGCGAGCACGACGACGAGGATCCGCAGGAGTGCGGCCACCACGACGCCGGTGGCGGCGGCCCACCAGGCCCCGCCGACCCGTCCCGTGTACGCCGGCGCGGCAGGCCCGGGCGGGCTCGTCCGCGGCTCGGCTCGTGAGGCCGTCATCCCGGGCAGACTAAGCTGGTACCCGTTCGGGACCCGCGCTCACCCGCCGGTGCGACGAGATCGACTCTGGATCGATCTGATGACGCGCCTGGGGCGACACGCCGGTGAACGTCGCCTAACGTCGGCCTCATGGACGTGACCCCGGTCATGTCGTCGGCGTCGACGCCGGCGACGGGCACCACCGGCTCGCTCGCCGCGATGGCGCAGCAGGCCTGGGGCGCCCTGTCCTACGCCGCGCGCACCGTCGGCGTGCCCGCGGGCGTCCGCGGGCTCGCGGTCGAGGTCGCCTACACCGCCGTGCACCTCTCGGTCTACCCCTGGGGCCTGCTCGACGAGGCCCTGCGCCCCGGGGGCGTCCACGCCCACCACCGCACCGACAGCCTGCCGCCGTACGAGCGGTCCCGGCTGGTGTCGGACCTCGACGGCTCGAGCACGCCCGTCCTGCTCGTGCACGGCATCGTCGACAACCGCTCGATCTTCCACTACCTCGCGCGCACCCTCCGGCGCCGCGGCCACGGCACCGTCCAGGCCGTCAACTACAGCCCGCTGACGGCGTTCACCGGAGACATCCGCACGGCGGCGCGGGACCTGGGCGACCACGTCGAGCGGCTCTGCGCGGTCTCCGGCGTCGACCGCGTGCACATCGTCGGCCACTCGCTCGGCGGCCTGATCTCGCGCTACTACGTCCAGCGCCTCGGCGGCGACGCCCGGGTGGACACCCTGGTGACCCTCGGGACCCCGCACCGCGGGTCGGCCATCGCGCACCTGCTGCCGCCCACGCTCGTCCCCCGCCAGCTCCAGCCGGGGTCGGACCTGCTGCGCGAGCTGGAGGAGCCGGCCCCCGACTGCCGCACGCGGTTCCTCGCCGTGTGGAGTCGCATGGACCAGCTGATCATCCCGCAGCGGAACGCGCGGCTCGAGCACCCGGACCTCGACGTGGAGAACGTCCGGCTGGAGCACGTCGGCCACATGGCCATGACGATCGACCCCGAGGTCGTGCACCTCGTGGCCTGCCGACTGGGCCGGACGCGTTCGCCGCGGGACCGGATCGCCCCGGTCGCCGCCGCCGGCTGACCTACCGGCGGGTCACCGGTCGTCGGCCTCACCCGACCGGGTGACGACCGCTCGGCGCGTACGGACGTGCACACGGCGTGCCGGGTGGGTGTTTCACGGGCTGACGTTTGCCCGCGGTTGGGATTCCGTGACAACGTCCCGTCGTCCAGCATCACGGTGCGGTCACGAACGGCTCACGGATCGACCCCGACGATTCGTCCGGCGCCCCCACGCCACCGCCGTCCGCGTCCTGCCTCGACCTGCGGAAAGGTTGGTTTTGGCGCGTCACAGCTCCCCCCGCCCGACCGCCTTCACCCCCCGGTTCGACGGATTCGCCGGCTTCGGTGCGCCTGCTCTCGCAGGCGCCGCAGGCCCCGGTCTGTTCGGCGGCGGTCCCCGCTTCACGCCCGCCCGTCCGGCGCCCCGCCCGGCGGAGGAGGGCCGGACCACGGCCTTCGTCGGCGGGTCCGGCCGCGCGCCGGCGCTGCCGACTAACGCGCCCGCTGGACTGCGCCCGGCCCCGGCTCCTGCCCCCGACGCCGGGCCCTCCCGCGGCCGCCGCGCCGCGAACCCCCTGACCGGCCGTCTCGCCGTCGCCGCGGTCGCGGCCGGCGCGCTCGCCACGGCGGGCCACAGCGTCGTGTCCAGCGGCCTCGACGCGCCGACCGGGGAGACCCGCACCGACCTCGCGCTCTCCGCCGGGACATCCGCGGCCAGCACCCCGGTCGCCGCCGCGACCGCCGCGCCGAGCTCCGCCCTGGACGCCGCCACCACCGGCGTCATGGCGATCGCCCCGGCGCCCACCGCCCCCAGCCAGGTCTCGTCGCTGTCGAAGGCCCGCAAGGTCGCCGACGCCGCCGTGGCCCGCGAGGCGGCCGCGCGCGCCCCGAAGTTCGTCAAGCCCGCCGAGGGCCGCTTCACCTCCGGGTTCGGCGCCCGCTGGGGCACCTCGCACCGCGGCGTCGACATCGCGAACGCGATCGGCACCCCGATCGTCTCGGTCGCCGACGGCACCGTGCTCGAGTCCGGCCCCGCCAGCGGGTTCGGCATGTGGGTCCGGGTGCAGCTCGAGGACGGCACGATCAACGTCTACGGCCACATCAACCGCTCCTTCGTGAAGGAGGGGCAGAAGGTGAAGGCCGGCGAGGAGATCGCCGAGATCGGCAACCGCGGGCAGTCGACGGGGCCGCACCTGCACTTCGAGGTCTGGACGCCGGGCGGCGCCAAGATCAACCCGCTCCCCTGGCTCGCGGAGCGCGGCATCTCCCTGGGCGCGTCCGCCGACTAGGCCCGTCCCGTTCCGAGCGAGCGGCACTCTCGCGCACATAGATGCTGCGAACGTGCCGCTCGCTCGTTCCTGGGGTGCGGCCGAACGGAGCAGCGCGTCAGGCGCTCCGCACCAGCTCGCGCGCCCGGGCGATCTGCGGCGGCATCGGCGGGTCGGGCAGCAGCGTCGTCGCGCCCCGGGTCAGGCGCAGCGCCACCGTCGTGGCGGCATCGGTCGTCGGCAGGCCGGGGAGCCCGTACATCCGCCGCGCCCACCGGGGCAGCGTGCCCAGCGCCAGGCCCGCGAGGGTGGACAGCGTGACGGCGATCCCGGCGGGCGCGTGCGGCTGCGGGCGCAGCAGGCCCCCGACGCCGAGCCGGGCCTCGTCGGTCATCCGGAGGCCCGGGCGGACCCGCTCGAAATAGGCCGCCATCTCCGCCTGTGTGGCCGGGACGATCGCCGGGTCGAGCCCCACGACCTCCGCCGCGCGCACGTTCTCGGCCACGTAGGTGTCGGCGTCCGCGGCGTCGAGCACGCCCGCGCGCCGGGCGATGTCGACGTAGGAGTCGATCTCGCAGACGTGGACCCACAGCAGGTGCTCGGGCTCGTCGAGGCGGAACGCGGTCCCGTCGGGGTCGTGGCCGCGCAGCGTGGCGTGCAGCCGACGCACCCGGCTCCCCGCCACCTCGATCTCCGCGGTGCTGCCGAAGGTGCGGGTGCCCACGAACTCGACGGTCCGCTGGAACCGCGGCCACGCCTTCTTCGGGTCGAACAGGGCGGAGTTCTGATAGGTCCCGCGCATCACCCGGGGGTGCAGCGACTGCAGCAGCAGCGCCCGCATCCCCGCGATCCACAGCACGGGCTCGACGTGCACCCGCCACGTCACCGAGTCGGGTCCGAACAGGCCGTCGTCGTGGATGTCCACTGCACTCCCGGGGGTCACCGAGCCACCGTTCGGCGGCATCGGGGTCGACCGCCTGCCTCCAGACCTACCCGCGGGTCGGCGACCCGGCAACCGGGGAGCCCACGCCCCTACAGCTTCTGCATCGGGACGCCCCCGATGAGCATCAGGCGCACCGTGCCCGAGGACCCGAAGTCGATCGTCGCGGTCTGCTTGCTGCCCACGCCGTCGACGACGGTGACCAGCCCGAGCCCGTACTTGTCGTGGCTGACCCGGTCGCCCACCTCGAGCGACAGGGCCGGCGCACTCGACGCCGAACGCATCGGCGACGGCCGCGAGCGGGCCCCGGTGAGGTCCCGGCCCCAGCTCCGGCCGGACCCGAAGCCGGTCGACATCGACGGCGCCGACCGCTCGGGCGCGGACCGCCGCCAGTCCACGACCTCGACGGGCACCTCGTCGAGGAACCGCGACGGCGGGTTGGCCTGGGGCTGTCCGAACGCCGAGCGCATCAACGCGCGGGAGAGGTAGAGCCGCTGCTGGGCGCGGGTGATCCCCACGTAGGCGAGCCGGCGCTCCTCGGAGAGCTCCGCCGGGTCGGCCAGTGCCCGCTGGTGGGGGAAGACGCCGTCCTCCCAGCCCGTGCAGAACACGACCGGGAACTCGAGGCCCTTCGCGGTGTGCAGCGTCATCAGCGTGACCACGCCGTCCCCGCCGTCGGGAATGGAGTCGGCGTCCGCGACCAGCGAGACCCGCTCGAGGAAGGCCTCCAGCGAGCCGGGGTCGGTGGCGTCGTCGGCCGCGACCACCACGCCCGCCGGGACCTCCGCCGCCCCGTCGGCCTGGGCGGCCTCGGCCACCGCGGCGTTCGCCCGGGCGTCGCCGACGAACTCGCGGGCGACGCTGACGAGCTCGGTGAGGTTCTCCAGCCGCGACTGCTCCTGCGGGTCCTCCGAGTTCTCCAGCTCCGCGCGGTAGCGCGTCATGTCGAGCACCGCGTCGAGGGTGTCGGCGACCTCCTGGCCCCCGGCCACCCCGGCGGACAGCGCGTCCATCATCTCGACGAAGTCGGCGATGTTGCGCTGCGACCGCGTGGCGAGCCCGTGCACCGTGCCCGCCGCCGCCCGCCGGAGCGCCGCCGCGAAGGTGATGTGCTCCCGCTCGGCGTGGTCGGCCACCACGGCCTCCGCGCGGTCGCCGATCCCGCGCTTGGGCACGTTGAGGATCCGGCGCAGCGAGACCGTGTCTTCCGGGTTGGAGAGGACCTTGAGGTAGGCGAGCGCGTCGCGGACCTCGCGGCGCTCGTAGAACCGCACGCCGCCGACGATCTTGTACGGCATGCCGAGGCGCACGAACACGTCCTCGAACACCCGCGACTGCGCGTTCGTCCGGTAGAACACCGCGACCTCGCCGAAGCGCACCTCGCCGCCGTCGACGAGCCGGTCGATCTCGGCGGCCACGAACGCGGCCTCGTCGTGCTCGTTGTCCGCGACGTAGCCGACGATCTTCTCGCCGTCGCCCTGGTCGGTCCACAGTCGCTTGTCGCGCCGGTCCGGGTTGCGGGCGATGACCCCGTTGGCCGCCGTCAGGATCATCTGCGTGGAGCGGTAGTTCTGCTCCAGCAGGATCGTCCGCGCCTCGGGGTAGTCCCGCTCGAACTCGATGATGTTGCGGATCGTGGCGCCGCGGAAGGCGTAGATCGACTGGTCGGCGTCACCCACCACGACCAGCTCGGCGGGCGGCACCGACCCGTCGGGCGAGCCGCTCGCCAGGGCCCGCACCAGCGCGTACTGGGCGTGGTTCGTGTCCTGGTACTCGTCGACCAGCACGTGCCGGAACCGGCGGCGGTAGTGCTCCGCCACGTCGGGGAAGCGCTGGAGGAGGTCGACCGTGCGGCCGATCAGGTCGTCGAAGTCCAGGGAGTTCGATTCCTGCAGCCGCTGCTGGTAGGTGGTGAACACGTCGGCGCAGCGCCGCTCGTAGTCGTTCGCCGCCGCCTCGGAGGCCGTGATCGGGTCGACCAGCTCGTTCTTCCACGCGCTGATCTGCCCGAGCAGGCCGCGCGGCGGGAACCGCTTCGGGTCGAGGTCGAGCTGCTTGGTGATGGTGGCGACGAGCCGCCGCGAGTCGTCCGCGTCGTAGATCGAGAACGTGCTGGACAGGTCCAGGTGCTTGTACTCGCGGCGCAGGATCCGCACGCACATGGAGTGGAAGGTCGACACCCACATCGCGTTGGACCGCCGCCCGACGAGGGCCGCGACGCGCTCCCGCATCTCGGCCGCGGCCTTGTTGGTGAAGGTGATCGCGAGGATCTGCCCGGGGTGCGCGCCGTGGGCGAGCTGGTAGGCGATCCGGTGGGTCAGCACCCGCGTCTTGCCCGAACCGGCGCCCGCCACGATGAGCAGCGGCGAGCCGGCGTGCGTCACGGCCTCGCGCTGCTGCGGGTTCATCCCCTCGAGCAGCTTCTGCCCGCGGTCGTCGCGCCGCTCCCGTCCCGACGACGGGTCGCCCGGGCCGGGCGGGTCCGCGCGGCCCGGCTGCCCGTCCGCGGTGCGGCGCAGTGCGGTGGTCCCCGCCGCGCCCGCGAGTCGCGCGGCGAGGCCGGCCGCGGCGCTCGGGCGGGCCGTCCGGGACGACCCCGTCTCAGTGCTACTCATCGCCTCGCCACGCTACCCGGCACCCCCGACGGTCCGGGGCCTCCTCGGACGGACCGATGCTGCTGACACGGGGGCGGACCCGGACTACTCTCGTCGACGTGCACGCGACGCGGCGATTTCCCTACGGGACCCGGACCCCGGTTCCCGTGGCTGCCCAGCGCTGACTGCTCACCACGCCCGCCCCGGAGTCCACGCGACCCCGGGGCTTTCTCGTGCCGGGGTCGGACGGCTCCGACACACCCGTGAGGACCACGACCGTGACCGACACGCCGACCAGCAGCACCGGCGGGCTCGCCCCCGCCACGGCGGAGGAGATCCCCGACCTGCGGGTCGAGATCGACGCCATCGACGCCGAGCTGCTGCGTCTGATCAAGCGCCGCTCCGAGATCTCGCAGCGCATCGGGCTCGCCCGCATGGCCGCCGGCGGCCCGCGCATCGTCTACAACCGCGAGATGCAGGTCCTGGCGCGGTTCCGCGACCTCGGCAGCGAGGGACGCGAGCTCGGCATGCTGCTGCTGCGCCTCGGGCGCGGGCGGCTCGGTGGCGGCCGGTAGTTCCGGAATCGGGCGCGGACCACACCTCCGCGCTGGCATCCTGGATCCATGGGAACGGTCATCGACCTGATCGCGACGATCGTCGCCATCCTCGGTCTGCTCGCCGCCGTCGGCTACGGCGGCTACCTGCTCATGCTGCGGTCGGTGGCCACGAAGCGTCCCGGCGCCTCGCACCTCGCCGCCGACGCCCGCAAGCGGCTGCCCGCGGCGGGCGGCCTCACCGTCGGGGCGCTCCTCGCCCTGCTGCTCACCAACGGTGGCGTCACGCCCGACGTCATCGGGCTGCTCCTCGGCGGCGGCATCGGCCTCGCGTCGGTCAACCAGCTCCAGAGCGCCCGCAAGCGGCTCGCCAACCCGCCGTCGTCCTTCTGACGCCACCCGTTCAGCCGCGTGACAACCTCGGAGGGCGGCCCGGGCGGAGTCGGAGCGTGCGCACCCGATGTGACCACACTGCTCCCCGTCGTCGCCGAGCGGCCGTCCAGCAGCGCCGAACGACCGTCACCGGACCGTTGCGACGTCGTTCGGATGAGTGATCACCGTTCTCCCTCGTCCGTGTCCGCAACACGCCCGCACGGCGACGGAGAGCGGTCGATCGGCGGCCGGGCCTTCCCGGGCGCTGGGCGTGCGTCACCTGCCCGAGTAGACAGTCACCTCACAGGAACCGTTGGCGGGGGCTGACTTCTGGGAGTGACGACGTGACTGTGTCCGCCTCGGCGGGCCGGGGTGACCGGTCCCGCGGCTGGTACGGCCTCTCCGGCACCGCTGGATCGCAGGACCCGGCGCTTCCCCCGTTGCCCGACGCCCCGCGACAGCGCGGGCGGGACCGCGGTCGGCACACCGCCGGCGTCCCGGTGACCGACTACGTCCTGCGCGAGGACACCGGCGAGCTCCCGACGACGGGTGCGGTCATCACCGCGAGCGGGCGGATGCGCCGCCACGCCGCGCCGCTCACGATCCGCCGCGGCACCGCCGCCGGCCGGGTCACCACCGCCGCGGTCCTGGTCGGCGGCACCGCCGTCGGCGTCATCGGCGCGGTCGCCGGCCCCACCTTCCTCCCGCCGGTCGACGACTCCCCCGTCCACTCGCCGGTCGGCCCGGACGGCGTCACGCCGATCCCCGGCGCTCCCGGTTCCGCGCTGACGGCCGCCCCCGGGTCCGTCGCCTTCGCCGCGTTCTCGACCTCGGCCCAGAGCCTGGGTCTCTCCGGAGGCGGTCCCCTCGTCGGGGGCCCGCTCGCCGGCTCGACGTCGCTCCCCGGCGCGACCGCCGCCCCCGTCCCCGGTGTCGTGACGCCGGGGACGGGGGGAACGGCGACCCCGCCCGGCGGCGGCGCGGGAACCGGCGGAGGTACGGGTGGCGGCGGGGGGCTGCCGGGCCTGCCCATCCCGGGTCTCCCCGGTGGCGGCGGCTCGACCGGTGGCGGTGGTGGCACCCCGCCCGGCGGAGGGAACTCCCCCGCCGGTGTGACCCCCGTCGTCCCGATCGTCGGCGGCGCCGTCGTCGACACCGGGAACACGGTCAAGCCCCTGCCCGTCGTCGGGCCCGTCGTCGGCGGCGTGACCGACACGGTGGGCGGTCTGACCGGTGCCGTGCAGCAGGACGTCGCCGCGCCCGCCGGGGCACTCGTCGGGGGCACCGTCGACACCGTGGGCGGGGTCGCGGCCCCGCTGCCCGTCGTCGGCGGCGCCACCCAGGGCCTGACGAACACGGTCTCCGACGTGACCACGATCCTCACCGGCGGTGGCCAGAAGCCGTCCGGGCCGGGCGTCGCCGGGGCGACCGGCACGTTGCTGACCGACGCCGGCACCACCGTGGGGACCGTCGCCCCGCCGCTGGCCGGCACGGTGGCCCTGACCACGAGCACGGCCTCCGACTTCGTCGCGAAGACCAGCGAGACGGTCACCGCGCCCGTCACGCAGACCGTGGACGCGGTCGGCACCGCAACCAAGGACGTCCCCGCCGTCGGGCCGACCCTGCAGCGGACGACCGAGACGGTGTCCGAGACCGTCGGGACATTGCTGACCGGGGCGAGGTCGACCTCGAGCGGATCGTCGTCCCAGGCCGCGCCGACCAGCTCGGACGACGAGGGCTCGTCGTCGGGCTCGTCCTCCTCGGCGAAGCAGTCGTCCTCGGAGGAGTCCTCGCAGGAGTCCTCGGACGAGGGCTCGTCGTCGGGGAGTTCCTCGGACGAGGGCTCCGGCAGCGACTCCGGCAGCAGCTCCTCCTCCGGCTCGGACGGCGGCGACGTCGTCTCCGCCGTGACCAGCACGGCGTCCGGTCTGCTCGGCCAGTAGGGCGAGGCGCAGATCGCGGCCGTGACACGTCACCCGACCGTGGGACCCGACACGTCCCGCCCTCTACCCTGATGCCTCACGGGGGCCGCGGGGCCCGGGAGTCTCGGGCGGAGGGAGGCCGGTGACAGCTCGTCGCGTCGTCGCCGGGCGGTATCGCCTCGAGGAGCGCATCGGGTCGGGCGCGATGGGCGTCGTCTGGCGCGGGACGGACGAGCGGCTCGGCCGTGTCGTCGCCGTCAAGCAGGTCTTCCTCAACCAGGGCCTCGACGAGTCCGAGGCCGACGAGGTCCGCCAGCGCACCCTCCGCGAGGGACGCATCGCGGCGCGGCTGCAGCACCCGCACGCGATCTCGGTCTTCGACGCCTCCATCGAGGGCGACGAACCGTGGCTCGTCATGGAGTACCTGCCCTCGCGCAGCCTCTCCGCGATGCTCGCCGAGCAGGGGCCGCTCGACCCGCGCCTCGTCGCGCGCATCGGCCGCCAGGTCGCCGACGCCCTCGACGCCGCCCACCAGGCCGGCATCGTGCACCGCGACGTCAAGCCGGGGAACGTCCTCATCGGCAGCGACGGCACCGTCAAGATCACCGACTTCGGCATCTCCCGCGCCACCGGCGACCTGACCCTCACCCGCACCGGCATGCTCGCCGGCACCCCCGCCTACCTGGCCCCCGAGGTCGCCCGCGGGGAGGACTCGACGTTCGCCTCCGACGTCTTCTCCCTCGGCGCCACGCTGTACGCGGCGGTCGAGGGCGTGCCGCCCTTCGGGTCGGAGGACAACGCGCTCGCGCTGCTGCACGCCGTGGCCGCCGGGGCGGTGAACCCGCCGGTCCAGGCCGGGCCGCTGACGGCGCTGCTCATGCGCCTGCTCCGCGACGACCCCACCGAGCGCCCCACCCCGGCCCAGGCCCGCCGCGAGCTCGGCCGGATCGCCCACGCCGCCGGGTCCGCGTCGACCGCGAGCTGGGCCCGCGCCGACCTCGACGAGGCCCGGGTCCCCGACTCCCGCCGCTCCACCGAGTCCGACCGCGTCGCCACCGGTTCGCGAGGTCGCTCCGGCGGGACCCCGTCGCCCACCTGGCACGGCAGCCCCTTTCCCGACGCCGGGTCGGAGGACCCGGGCCCGACGCTCGGCGACGGCGACCGGGTAGGGCCGCCCGCCCCGCCCGCCCCGCGGTCCAACGGGTCCGGTCCGCGCGCCGTCGCGGCCGCTCCCGCCTCCCGTGCGAAGCGCCGTCGTCCGACCACGGCCATCGTCGTCGCGGTGCTGCTCGCCGCCGTACTCGCGGGCGTCCTGCTCGCCGTCGCCCTGACCCGCGGCTCGACCGGCACCGAGGGCGCCTCGCTCGGGTCGCCCACGTCGACCGGGGTGGCGGGACCGACCGACGAACGGACCCAGATGGTCGCCGCGGTCCGCGACTACTACTCGATCGTCACCGCGAACCCCGGCGCGGGCTGGGCGCGGCTCGGCGCGACCATGCAGGACACCGCGGGCGGGTTCGGCGGCTACCAGAGCTTCTGGTCGACGATCGCGTCCGTGCAGGTCACCGACGCCGAGGCGATCGACGACGACACGGTCCGGGCGACCCTGGTGTTCACCTCGAAGAACGGGTCGACCAGCCGCGAGGTCCACGAGCTCGGGATGGGCCGCGGCACCGGCGGCGGCTGGCTGATCAACTCGGAGCGGACCGTCTAGACCGGCGTACGTTCCCCGGCATGACCTTCCAGATCGTCGACCCGTCCGATCTCGACGTCGGCCGCGGCCCCCACCCGGCCGCGAGCCCGTTCGAGAAGCGGGTCGGCGAGGCGATCGGCGTGACGGCGTTCGGGCTCTACCAGATCGAGCTGCCGGCGGGCGAGGAGACGGTCCCGCACGACCACGTGGACGACCGCGCCGAGGACGCCTACGCGGTCCTGCGCGGCAGCGGCTGGCTGGTCGTCGACGGCGAGGACGTCCCGGTCGCGCCGGGACAGTTCGTCGCCGTGAGCCAGGAATCCTCCCGCTACCTCCGGGCCGGGGACGACGGGCTCGTCTTCATCGCCGTCTGCGCCTGAGTCCCTTCCCGACGCCCGGTCCTACCGGACCAGGCCGACGGTCCGCTCGGCGGTGGTCCAGTCGGCGGCGATGGCCTGCTGGGCGGCGACGAGGCCGACCTGCCCGCGGCAGACCGCCGCGTTGAGGTGGTCCTCGACCTGGTCCTTCGAGTTCTGCACGCCGCGGCCGGGCTCGTCGGACGGCTCGGGCCACAGGTTCCGGACGTCGTTCGCGCCGCCGAGCTCGAGGGGCAGGAAGTGGTCGAGCTCGGTCGTCGACGACGTCCCGGCGGGGTCGCCGTAGGCGAGCATGGCGGCCTTCTTGACCTTGCCCGTCTCCGTCTCGGGGGCCCGGACCGTGGCGGTCCAGCCGTGGCGGCAGATCGTGGACCGGATCGTGGCCTGGGTGACGGTGGCCTGGACCGCGCCCGGGGTGCACGACGGGTCGGGACGGCGACCGCCGTCGACGGCTCGGCACCGGGCCGGGTAGACGCCGGTGACGTGGCTCGAGGCCGGCACGGTGACCACCCCGCCGCCCGTGGACGCGCTCGCAGCGGCCGGGGAGGGCGATGCACTCGTCGCGTCCGGGAGCCGGGCGGGACCACAACCCGCCGTCAGGATCGCGACCACCGCGAGACCCGCACAGATCGACGACACCCGGAGACGACGCGACGGAGTGATCACCGGCCCAGCGTCGACGGGCGATGCTCTGCGGCAGGCAAAGTCCGCGCCGCCGGCGTGTCGCGGCTCAGGCCGTTGCTTCCGTCCACCCGGCGCGCGCGAGGACGGCTCGGACGACCGGCGACTTCGCCTCGGCGTAGTAGTTCATGTCCGGCCACTCGCGGTCGGCGAGCGCGCGCTTCGCGCAGCACGAACTCCTCCTTCGCCCGTTCCCACCGGCGCGACCGCATCGTCAAGTCACCTTGACTGTCAGGCTGTCTTGACGGACAGTCCAGTCATGACGACGCCGGAACAGCTCGACCGCGACCTGACCCTGCGCGTCGCCGTGTCGCGCTACGACGAACTCCGACTGCGGGACTCCCTGTCCGACCCGGACGACCCGAGCGGCCCCAGCGCGCTCGACCGCTCGGAGGCGCTGGAACTGCTCGCCCTCGGAGAGCTCATCAGCCGCAAGGCCATCGCGGGACGTCAGCTCACCGTGCGCACCGCCCGGGCTACGGGCGCCTCCTGGGCCCAGATCGGCCAGGCCCTCGGAAGTACGCGGCAAGCCGCGTGGGAGGGCCACACCCGATGGATCGACTCCCAGGTCGCACGTCGCAACGAGGAGACCCAGCTCGGTTACGACGAGGTCTCGGCCGCCGAGGCCTGCGCCCTGGCCGGGAACCCGGACGACGACGCCGCGACCTGAGCCGGGTCCGGCACCGCAGATCGGAATCGACCCGACCCCCTCCTGGTCGGCTTCCACTCGCGAAGGTCTCGGCCTCGATCGATCGACCCGGGACGGCGGGCGGGCGGCCCGCGTCCGGCTCATGACGATGGGCGTCGTCACATCCAGGACGTCCCGGAACAGTCGGGGGCGATCCGGACTTGTGGTGCGAGGACCCCCGGAGCAGTGGGCCACCGATCGCCCCACCCCGGAAGGCCGCCATGACCTCGTCCTCCCCTGACGTGCAGGACCCCACCTCCGAGGAGCGCGCCGCCGTGCCCCCGAGCCGGGTACGCATCGCGCTGGTGCTCGGGGCGCTCATCGCGCTCGGGCCGTTGACGATCGACATGTACCTCCCGGCGCTGCCGACGATCACCGCCCAGCTGGAGACCACGCAGGCGGCGGTGCAGCTGACGTTGACCGGCACCCTGATCGGGTTGGCCGCGGGCCAGCTGCTGATCGGCCCGCTCTCGGACGCCGTCGGGCGCCGCCGCCCCCTCCTGGTGGGGACCGCGCTGCACGTCCTCGCCTCCGTGGCCATCGTCGTGGCGCCGAACGTGGCGGTGCTCGGCGTGCTGCGGGTGCTGCAGGGCCTGGGTGCCGCCGCCGGAGCCGTCGTCGCCCTCGCCGTCGTGCGTGACCTGTTCACCGGACGTCCGGCGGCGACGCTGCTCTCGCGGCTGTTCCTCGTCATGGGGGTGGCCCCCGTCCTCGCCCCGACCCTGGGCGGGGAGCTGCTGCGCGTCACCTCCTGGCGGGGTGTGTTCGCGGTGCTCGCGCTGTACGGGGCGGTGCTGGTGCCCGTCGTGTGGCGCGCCCTGCCCGAGACGTTGCCGCCCGCCCGCCGCAGCCACCCCGGCGTCCGGACGACGCTGCGCACCTACCGCGGGCTCCTCCGCGACCGGGCCTTCGTTGGGCTGGTCCTCGTCGCCGGGCTCGCGATGGCCGGGCTGTTCAGCTACGTCTCCGGCGCGACCTTCGTCTACCAGGACCAGTACGGGCTCGACGAGCAGCAGTTCGGGTTCCTCTTCGGGGCGGGCGCGGTCTTCCTCATCGCCGCCACGCAGCTGAACGCCCTGCTGCTGCGGCGCTTCGAGCCACGCCACATCCTCGTCGCCGCGATCGGAGCGGGAACCGTGGCGGCGTTCGTCCTCCTCGCCCTGGCACTGGTCGGCACGGGCCTCGTCGGCGTCGTCCTCCCGATGTGCGCAGTGCTGTTCGCGTGCGGCCTGGCCCTGCCCAACGCTCCCGCCCTGGCGCTCTCCCGGCACGGCAGCCACGCGGGGACCGCGGCCGCGCTGCTCGGCGCCGTCCAGTTCGGGGTCGGCGCGCTCGTCTCGCCGCTGGTCGGCATACTCGGCAACGACGCCGTCGCACTGGGCCTCTCCGTCACCGGTGCGCTGGTCCTGGCCTGCGTCGTCCTCGCAGTGATCGTGCGCCCGTGGAGCCTGGGCGACGTGGACGCGCCGCCCGAGGTGGCCGCTCCCGAACCCGCCGGCACCGTCTGAGCGGGGCTCTCCCGCACGGCGGACCCCACGCACCGAGGATCAGGACGACGGGTCCGCGCGGCGTCGTCGGTAGGCCCGCGTGGCGACCGGGGAGTGGCCTGATCTTGCCGGTGGTCGTCCATCCAGCCACTGGAGTTCGCGGAAGGCGATCGTCGATGCTGTCTCCGCTGACGCGCGAGAGCGTGCGTCGGCCCGCGGCCCGGGTCGAAGGCGAGCGTTGTTGGGAAGGAGCGTGTTCTCCATGTCGACGGGCGCCCCGGTCGACGGATTCACCCTGAGCTTCGACCGTCTGGGATCGGTCGGTCGGCCGCCGGTGGTCCTGCTCCACGGTTGGCCCGGGGACCGGACGGACATGGCATCCGTCGCCGAGAGGCTCGGGGACGAGTTCGACGTCGTCGTGCCGGACCTGCGCGGTTTCGGTGCCTCGGACAAGCACCTCCGCGACCCCGGCGACCACTACGGCCTGGCGGCCCAGGCCCGCAGTGTCACGGGACTGATCGAAGAGCTGGGGCTCAACCGGGTCGTGCTGGGCGGTTACGACATCGGCAGCAGGGTCGGTCAGCAGATCGCGAAGGACAGGCCCGACCTGCTCAGCACCCTGGTCATCACGCCACCGGCTCCCGGCGTCGGGTCACGGATTCTCAGCGAAGGTCCGTTCCGGGAGTTCTGGTATCAGTCCTTCCACCATCTCGACCTCGCCGAGAAGCTCCTCGACGGGAAACCGGACGCCGTGCGGGACTACCTGGAGTACTTCTGGACCCACTGGTCCGGCCCTGACTTCGTCATGGACGCCGCCCGGCTCGAGCACCTGACGTCGGCGTACGGCCCCGCCGGCGCGTTCGTCGCGTCGATCGGGTACTACCGGGCGGCCGGAGACGTCGTGCCGCGCTACCTGGGCGAGACGGTCCCCGACGAGAAGATCACGGTCCCCACGACGTTCCTGTGGGCCGAGCACGACCCCCTGTTCCCGAGCGCCTGGTCCGACCGTGTCGGAGAGTTCTTCGCGCACGTCACCGTGCAGCCCGTGGACGGGGTCGGCCACTTCGTCCCGGTCGAGGCGCCCGACACGTTCGCCCGCGCCATCGTGCAGGCAGCAGGCCCCTGAGGGGCAGGTGGTCGCCCGGGGCAGCCACTGCGGGCAGTCCGTCGTGGTGGTCGCCCCCTGATCACACGCGAGCGGCGTCGAGCACCTCGAGCACGGTCGCGAGGACCGTCTCGGGGCTGTCCTCCTGCACGAGGTGCCCGGCGTCGTCGACGATCCGCAGGTCGGACCCGGAGATGCGTCCGGCCAGGTCGTGCGCCCGCGCGACGGGGATCCAGCCGTCCTGCGCCCCACAGGATCGTCACCGGGGGCGTCTGGCCCTCGCCACGGCGGCGCTGCTCGCCGGGGAGGAGCGCCGCAGGATCGGACGCTGCGCGCTCGTCGTGAGGCTCGCCGCGCTCGTGATCAACGGGCCCTCATCGGGCCTGCGGATGCCCCGTGGGCCCGATGAGGGCCCGTTGATCATGGCGACGCCGATTCCCTGGCGCGGGCCGCCGATGCGCTCGGCCGCCCAGGCGTCCACGGACTCGTCGTGGCGCCCCCCTGACGTCGGACGTCAGCCGTGGGCCACCGCTGACACCGGGGACCGACTACACGAGCCGCCGGTCGCTCGCCCACCGCGAGAGCTCGTGCCGGTTCGACGACTGCGTCTTGCGCAGCACGCTCGACACGTGGGTCTCCACGGTCTTCACCGAGATGACCAGCTCCGCCGCGATCTCCTTGTAGGCGTAGCCGCGCGCGAGCAGCCGCAGCACGTCGCGCTCGCGGCGGGTGAGCTGGTCGACCTCGGGGTCCACCGGTGGCGCCGCACCCGGACGGTCGGCGAACGCGTCGAGCACGAAACCCGCGAGGCGGGGCGAGAACACCGGGTCGCCGGCCTTCACCCGCACCACGGCGTCGGCGAGGTCCCGACCCGAGATCGTCTTCGTGACGTAGCCCCGGGCGCCGGCACGGATCACCGAGATGACGTCCTCCGCGGCATCGGACACCGACAGCGCCAGGAACACCACGTCGGGGTACTCGGTGCGCGTCCGGGCGAGGACCGCCGCACCTCCGCCGTCGGGCATGTGGACGTCGAGCAGCACGACGTCGGGCCTGTAGTGCCCGATCCCGGCGATGGCCTCGCCGACCGACCCGGCCTCGCCCACCACGGTCACGCCCCGCGCGGCCGGCCCCTCCAGCTCGGCGCGCACGCCGCGACGGAACAGGGCGTGGTCGTCGACGATGAACACACGGGCGGTGTCCTCGGTCGGGCTCGTCATGCCACCTCACTCGGTTGCTCGGTCCGGGGCATCGTCAGCCCCACCTCGGTGCCCTCGCCCAGGGCGGTGCGCAGCCGCACCGTGCCCCCGTGCCGCTCGACCCGGGCGCGGATGGAGTCGGCCAGCCCGTGCCGGTCGTCGGGCACGGCGTCGGGCTCGAAGCCCTTGCCGCGGTCGCGGACGAAGACGCTCACCGTCCCGTCCTCGCACTCGGCGTACACGCTCACCTCGTCCACCCCGGCGTGCTTGGCCGCGTTCGTCATCGCCTCGCGGGCGGCCGCGACGAGCGCCGCGGTGCGCACGTCGTACGCCGCCTCCCCGACGATCACCGGCGCCACCGACACC
This sequence comes from Actinomycetospora corticicola, assembly GCF_013409505.1. Taxonomy (NCBI): domain Bacteria; kingdom Bacillati; phylum Actinomycetota; class Actinomycetes; order Pseudonocardiales; family Pseudonocardiaceae; genus Actinomycetospora; species Actinomycetospora corticicola. Next base: position 3,859,376 of record NZ_JACCBN010000001.1, read on the forward strand.
GCGAACGCGTCCTCGATCTCCCCCGCCGCCGCGCGCAGGGCCGACCCGAAGCAGGTCGCCTCGGGCACCTCGTCGTCCCCGGAGGAGTCCCCCGACGACCGGTAGAGCCAGTCCCGCAGCTCCCGTTCCTGACGACGGGCGAGGCGCCGGACCTCCCGCGCGGTCTCGTCCCCCGCCACCTCGGTGTGCCGCTGGATGAGCGCGAGCGTCTGCAGCACCGAGTCGTGCAGGTGCGCGGCGATCTCGGCGCGCTCCTCGCTGCGGATGCGCTCACGGCGTTCCGCGGAGAGCTCCCGGGCCAGGCGCATCCACCAGGGGACGGTCAGCACGACCACCCCGACCAGCGTCGCGGTGGCCGCGAGCAGCCCGAACTGCACCGCCCCGACGTCGGCGCTCGTGAAGAGGAAGGCGCCGATCCCGCCGGCGACGAGCAGCGCCCCGAGGACGGCGCGCACGATCCCGCCGCGCCCGGCGACGATCCGCAACCGACCCGTCCGGCGGGCCCCGCCGTCGCTGTCGGCCTCCCGCCACACCACGGCCGCGCCGACCAGCGCGATCCCGAGCGGTCCGAGGATCCAGCCGGAGATCTGGTCGCCGACCGCGGAGAGCACCAGCGCGAGGGCCAGGCCCAGCGCGACCAGGCCGTACCCGCGGACGCGGTCGCGGTCGTCGACCTCGCGCTCGGTGCCGACCGGCTCGATGGGGCAGCAGATCCACAGCCCGCCGTAGGCCAGCACGCCGGCTCCGCCCAGGGCGCACAGCAGCGTGAACACCACGCGCACGCGCAGCACGGGCACGCCGAGGTGCGCGGCGACCCCGCCCGCGACACCCGCGACCACGGCGCCGCGGCGGTGCCGCTGCACACGTCGCCCGGCGACGAGGGGCCTCGCCGGTTCCTCCGTGGTGGTCACGGGAGCCATCGTCACACGTCGCGCGGTCCCCGGACCTCGGGTTCACCACCCCGGCGACCCCGAGAAATCCCGGGGTCGCTCCGGGGCACCGACCGGGGTCGTCCCGGACGATCCGGCTGGTCACCGTCGGCAGGCTCGGACACCATCACCACCGGATGCCGAGAGGATGAGCCCATGAGCGGGGCCACGAACACCAAGGACGGGACGGATCTCGCCGCCGTCGCGCGGGGGGCCTGGGAGTCCCGGCCCGCCCGTCGTCACGAGGACACGAAGGTCGCGGGGGTCGCCGGCGCGATCGCGCGGCGCTACGACCTGGACCCGACGCTGGTGCGGGTCGCGTTCGTCGTCTGGGCGATCGTCGGTGGCGGTCTCCTGCTCTACCTGCTGGGCTGGCTCGCCCTGCCGGCGGACCCGGCCGACCCGCCGCGGCGAGACCGGCTCGTCGGCCGGGACCACGGCAGCCCCGTGCTGTTGATCGTCATCACGGCCGTCGTCGGGATCGCGACCGTCGGGAACGCCACCGGCGGCCGGGTCGTCACGCTGGTGGGGCTGCTGCTCGCGGCCGTCGCGCTCTACGCCCTGCACACCTCGCGGGCCGCCCTCGGCGTACCGGGCACGCCCGGCGTGCGCCCGCTCGCCGCGATGGTCGCCGACCTCGGCGAGCCCGTCGCCTGGGACGCGCTCGGCGCCGACCCGAAGGCCTGGGCGTATCCCGGCCCGACCCCCTATCGGCGTGCTGGCTTGGACCCGGAACCCGTGGTCCGCGAGCCGCGCCGCCGCGGCGTGCTCACCCCCGTCGTCCTCGCACTGGCCCTGCTCGCGGCCGGGCTCGCCGCGGTCGGGGTGCTGCTCGGCCTCCCCGGCGTGACCGGGGTGTGGATCCCGGCCGCTGCGCTCGCCGTCGTCGGGATCGGCCTCGTCGTCGCGGGCCTGCGTGGTCGCCCGCGTCGCGGCCTCGTGTTCGTCGCGATCCCGCTGCTCCTCGCCTCCGTGTTCGGGTCCGTCGCCGTGACGCGTCCCGACTCCGGGTTCACGGGCGACCAGCGCGGGGTGGGCGACCTGGTCGCGACCCCGCTCACGGCCGCGCAGGTCCGGCCCGGCTACCGGACCGGTCTCGGGGACGTCACCCTCGACCTCTCCCGCCTCGCACCCGGAGCGCCGATCAGCACCACGGTCGAGTCCGGCGCCGGGGACGTCACCGTCACCGTGCCCGCGACCGCCGACGTCACGGTCTCCTGCGAGAACGGCGTCGGGGACGTCGACTGCCTCGGGCGGACCGGCACGGTGACCCGCCTGGTCGACCCCGGGCCCGACGGTCCCGGCGGCCAGGTCATCGACCTCACGGTGCGCAACGGCGCGGGCGACCTGGCGGTGCGTCGTGGCTGAGTCCGGGTACGACCCCCGCGGGTGGGCGACGCCCTCCGAGCAGCCCACCATCCACCCCGACGCCGAGCAGCCCGGCACCACGACGAAGGCTCCGCGGCGACGCGACCCGATCGCGCTGCTGGTCGGGCTCGTCTGTCTCGTCGTCGCGGCGTTCGCCATGGCGAGCCCGGCGACCCTGGTGGCGGTGGACCCGCGCTGGGTGCTGGCGGGAGCCGCCGTCGTGATCGGCGGCGGTGCGCTGTTGTGCGCTGCGCGCAGGTGAGCAGAAAGTGGGCCTATAGCCCCACTTTCTGCTCACGAGCCCGGAGGGCACATGCACGTCGACCTGCACCTGCACGACGCGGCCGTCCTGACCCTCGACGGTGACGGCCTCGGCCGCCCCGCCCGCGGGCTCGCGATCCACGGCGGTCGGGTGCTGGCCGTTCTCGACGACGGGTCGCTGCCGACCGGGTGGTCCGCGGACCGGACGGTCGGCTGCGGCGGCGCGACGGTGGTGCCCGGCTTCGGCGACGCCCACAACCACATGGCGTGGTTCGGGCAGACCCTCGGCGAGATCGACCTCTCGACGGCGCGCTCCCTCGACGAGGTCTATGCCGCCGTCGCGGAACGGGCGGCGACGGCCGGGCCGGACGAGTTCGTCGTCGGGTCCGGCTACGACGACGTCCGGCTCGGCGGCTCCCCGCACCACGCCGCGCTCGACCGGGCCGCGGGCGGGCGGCCCGTCCGCCTCCAGCACCGGTCCGGGCACGTGTGCGCCGCGTCGACCGCGGCGTTGCGTCGGGCGGGCATCCTCGGCGGCACCGCGACGGTACCCGAGGGTGGGAAGGTGGTGCTCGACGACGCGGGCGAACCGACCGGGGTCGTCGAGGAGGCCGCGCAGCCGCTGATCGCCGACCTCATGCGGCCCTACGCGGTCGACGACGTCGCCGCCGCGCTCGGCCGCGCGTCGCGGGTCTACGCCGAGCAGGGCCTCACCCACGTCACCGAGTGCGGGATCGCCGCCGGGTTCATGGGCCGCACCCCGCGCGAGCTCGCCGCCTACCAGGCGGCCCGCGACGAGGGTCTGCTCGCGCAGCGGGTGCAGGTCATGCCGGTGGACGCCGCGCTGCACGAGGTGCCGGGCGGGGACGGCGTCGGGCTCGACCTCGGGATGCGCACCGGCTTCGGCGACGACCGGCTCCGGCTCGGCCCGATGAAGATCTTCTTCGACGGCGCGTTGAGCTCCCGGACCGCCGCGATGAGCGCGCCGTTCGGCGACCGCGACCACGCCGGCTACTACCAGGACGACCCCGAGCACATGCACGCGATGGTCGTCGGCGCCCACCTCGCGGGGTGGACCGTCGCCGCCCACGCGATCGGCGACCGCGCCGTCGACGCCGCGCTGGACGCCTTCGCCGACGCCCAGGCCCGGCTGCCCCGCCCGACCGTCCGGCACCGCATCGAGCACGCGGGCGTGGTGACCGACGAGGGCGTCGCACGGTTCGCCGCCCTCGGGGTCACGCCCGTGCCGCAGGCGCGGTTCCTCGTGGAGATCGGCGACTCGATGGCCACGGCGGTCGGCGACGACCGGGTCGACCTGCTCTACCGGCACGCCGCCTTCCTGCGCGCCGGCGTCCGCGTCCCCGCCTCGTCCGACCGTCCCTGCGTCGGGGACGGCCACCCGCTGCGCACGATGCAGGCGATGGTGCAGCGCCGCTCGTCGTCGGGACGGCTGATCGGACCCGACGAGCGCGTCGACCCGGTCACCGCCCTGCGCTCCCTGACCGTCGACACCGCCTGGGTCGCCGGCGACGAGGCCTCCCGCGGCGTCCTCGCCCCGGGCTCCCACGCCGACCTGGTGGTGCTCGGCGACGACGTCACCGCGGTCGACCCCGACCGCATCGGCGGCGTCGAGGTCGTGGCCACCATGGTCGGCGGGGAGTGGACCCACTCGCGCCTCTGACAGAAAAGCGTCGTTGCTGTCATCCAGTGGCAGGAATGCCGCATCGTCGCAGGTCAGGAACCCGTCGTCAGGAACCCGCGATCGCCGGGACGGGAGCCGCCATCGGCACCCGCGAGCGCCGCGCGGCGAGCCGGGAGAAGCCCGGGACGTTCGACAGCACCCGCAAGGCCGTCGGCGGACCGGTCACGCCGGCCGCGTTGCGCTTCGCCGCGGCCCGCTCGATCCGCACCTGCCCCTGTTGCTCCTTCTCGACGCCGGGTCGGCGCCGCCGCTCGAGCTCCGCCGGGTCCGCGCCGGTGACGACGAGGTTGGCCAGCTCGGCGGCGTCGGCCAGCGCGAGGTTGATGCCGTTGCCGCCGACGGGGCTGACCACGTGCGCGGCGTCGCCGATCAGCACGAGGCCGGGCTTCGACCACGTGTCGACGGTCGTGATCCGCACGGGCAGCAGGGTCAGGTCGTTCACCGACCGCACCGTCGCGCGGACCCGGTCGACCAGCCACGGCAGCACGGTGCCCAGCGCGTCGACCAGCGGCTCGACCCCGGCCTCGCGCACCTCGGCGAACGTGCCCGCCGGGATCGACCAGCCGAGCTGCCACTGCCCCGTGCCCTGGTCGAGCAGGGCGATCGTGCCGCCGGGGCGGGCGAAGAGATCGAGTCCCGACGACGGGGGGTCGTCGTCGTGCTGGTCCACCGCGGCCCACAGCAGGTCGAGGCTCGCGCCGAGCTCGGTGGCCTCGATGCCCGCAGCGGCTCGGACCTTCGACGAGCGCCCGTCCGACCCGACGACGAGGTCGGCCGCGATCTCGTGCGGCTCACCGTCGACGGTGTAGCGGACGCCGGACACGCGCTCGCCGTCGCGGAGGAGGTCGCTGAAGCGCGCCCCCATCCGCACGGTCGCGCCGAACCCGGTCGCGCGCTCCGCCAGCCACGGCAGGAACCGGGCCTGCGGGATGAGCGCGTAGAAGGGGAACCGCTTCGAGGCGCCCCGGTAGTCGACCAGCCGGTAGGTGCGCTCCGGGGTGTGCCAGCGGAACGCGTCCGAGCGGGTGTGCGGCACCTCGGCGAGCAGGTCGGAGGCCAGCCCCAGATCGTCGAGGTACTCCAGCACCCCGGGCGCGAGGGTGTCACCGCGGAAGCGCCGCGCGAAGTCGTGCCGCGCCTCGAGCAGGGTCACCTCCACCCCGCCGCGGGCGAGCAGGTACGTCAGGAGCACCCCGCCCGGTCCACCACCGACCACCACCACACGCGTTCCCATGGACCCAGAATATCTCTTGGCGACCAAGATAAAACCGGGTCGACGATGTGGCGTTCCTGCCACTGGACGACAGCGACGACGCTCCGCTGCCACCAGAGGGAGTTACAGCTTCCGCAACCGCAGCAGCGCATCCGACAGCACCTCGTCGCGCTTGCAACACGCGAAGCGCACCTGCGTCTCCACCCCGACCGGTGAGGCGTGGAAGACCTGGTTCGGCACCGCCGCGACGCCGACGCGCGCCGGGAGCGACCGGCAGAACTCCAGCGAGTCGGTCTCCCCGAGCGGGGCGATGTCGGCGGTGACGAAGTAGGAGGCCTTGGAGTGGTAGACCTCCATGCCCAGGTCGCGCAGGCCGTCGGTGAGCAGGTCGCGCTTGGCCTGCAGCTCGCGACCCATCAGCGCGAACCGCTCCTCGGGCAGCTCCAGCCCGACGGCGACGGCGTGCTGCAGCGGCGTCCCGGAGGCGAACGAGAACCACTGCTTGACGCCGAGCACCTTCTCGACCAGCTCGGCCGGTCCGGTCGCCCAGCCGATCTTCCAGCCGGTCACCGAGAACGTCTTGCCGGCCGAGGACACCGCGATCGTCCGCTCCGCCATCCCCGGCAGCGTGGAGATCGGGATGTGCACCTCGTCGTCGAAGAGCAGGTGCTCGTAGACCTCGTCGGTGATCACGATCAGGTCGTGCTCGATCGCGACCGCCGCCACGGCCTCGAGCTCGGCCCGCGAGAGCACGGCGCCGGTCGGGTTGTGCGGCGAGTTGAGCAGGATGACCTTGGTCCGCTCGGTGACCGCCGCGCGGAGGAGCTCCGGGTCCAGCCGGTAGTCCGGCGCGCTGATCCGCACCGGCACGAGAGAGGCCCCGACCAGCACGGACGTCGCCTGGTACAGGTCGTAGAACGGCTCGAGGGCGATCACCTCGTCGCCCGGACCGACGAGGGCCACCAACGCCGACGACAGGGCCTCCGAGGCCCCCGCACACACCACGACCTGCGACGCCGGATCGAGCTCCAGCCCGTAGAACCGCTTCTGGTGGGCGCAGATCGCCTCGCGGAGCGCCGGGACCCCGATGGCCGGCGGGTACTGGTTGAGCCCCCGGTGCATCGCGGCGACCGCGGCGTCGACGACCTCCCTCGGCCCGGGCGTGTCGGGGAAGCCCTGGCCGAGGTTGATCGCGTCGTACTGCACGGCGAGCGCGGACATCTCGGAGAAGATCGTCGTCGCCACGGTGACCTCCGGTCGGGTGAGCACTTCGAGGGGCTATAGCACCACTTTCTGCTCACCTGCGCGCAGCGCACCTACTCCCACTCGATCGTCCCCGGCGGCTTGCTGGTCACGTCGAGCACCACGCGGTTGATCTCCGCGCACTCGTTGGTGATGCGGGTGGAGATCCGCTCCAGCGTCTCGTACGGGACCCGCGTCCAGTCCGCCGTCATCGCGTCCTCGCTCGACACCGGACGGATCACCACGGGGTGGCCGTAGGTCCGGCCGTCGCCCTGCACCCCCACCGAGCGGACGTCCGCGAGCAGCACCACCGGGCACTGCCAGATCGTGCGGTCCAGCCCGGCGGCGGTGAGCTCCTCGCGGGCGATCGCGTCGGCCCGCCGCAGGGTGGCCAGGCGGTCCGCGGACACCGAGCCGATGATCCGGATCGCGAGCCCCGGGCCGGGGAACGGCTGGCGCTGGACGATCGACTCGGGCAGCCCGAGCTCCGCGCCGACCGCCCGCACCTCGTCCTTGAACAGCGCCCGCAGCGGTTCGACCAGCGAGAACTGCAGGTCGTCGGGCAGGCCGCCGACGTTGTGGTGGGACTTGATGTTCGCCGCCCCGGTGCCGCCGCCGGATTCGACGACGTCGGGGTAGAGCGTCCCCTGCACGAGGAAGTCGACGCCCTCGCCCTCGGCCAGGTCCCGCGCGGCGCCCTCGAAGGACCGGATGAACTCCCGGCCGATGATCTTGCGCTTCTCCTCCGGGTCGACCACGTCGGCGAGCTCGCGCAGGAACACCTCCTCGGCGTCCACCGTCACGAGGTCCACGCCGGTCGCGGCGACGAAGTCCCGCTCGACCTGGCCCCGCTCGCCCTCGCGCAGCAGGCCGTGGTCGACGAAGACGCACGTGAGCCGGTCGCCGATCGCGCGCTGCACGAGCGCCGCGGCGACGGCGGAGTCGACCCCGCCGGAGAGCCCGCAGATCGCCCGCCCGCTCGGCCCGACCTGCGCGCGGATCGCCTCGACCGTCTCCTCGACGATGTTCGCGGCCGTCCAGTCCGGGCGGATGCCGGCGACGTCGCGCAGGAACCGCTCGAGCACCAGCTGGCCGTGCGGGGAGTGCCCGACCTCCGGGTGGTACTGCACGCCGGCCAGGCGCCGGTCGACATCCTCGAAGGCGGCCACCGGGGCGCCGGGCGAGGACGCCGTCGTCGTGAAGCCCTCCGGCGCGGCCGTGACCCCGTCGCCGTGGCTCATCCACACGGGGTGCGCCTCGGGGATGTCGCCGTGCAGCCGGCCGGCCTCGGTGACCTGCAGCTCGGTCCGCCCGTACTCCCGGTCGCCGGTGTGGGCCACCGTGCCGCCGAGCGCGGAGGCCATGAGCTGGAAGCCGTAGCAGATGCCGAACACCGGCACGCCGGTCTCGAAGAGGGCCGGGTCGACGCTCGGCGCGCCCTCGGCGTACACACTGGCCGGCCCTCCGGACAGCACGATCGCCGCCGGGTCCTTGGCCAGCATGTCGTCCACCGACGTCGTGTGCGGCACGACCTCGGAGTACACCTGCGCCTCGCGCACCCGCCGGGCGATGAGCTGCGCGTACTGGGCGCCGTAGTCGACGACGAGGACGGGGTGCTCACCACTGCTGCTCACGGTCCCCATCGTGCCTCAGCGATGAGTCCGGCCGACCCGGGCGGTCCTATGGTCGTGACCACCGTGACGACCGACCTCTGGCCCCTCATCCACACCGAGCGTGCCGCGCTCGCCGCCGACCTCGCCACCCTGTCCGACCAGCAGTGGGAGGCCCGCTCGCTGTGTACGGCGTGGACGGTCGAGCAGACCGTCGCCCACCTCGTCGCCGGCGCCTCGATCGGCCCGCTCCGATGGTTCCGCAGTGTCCTCGGCGCGCGCGGGAGCTTCGACCGGCACAACGCCCGCCGGCTCGCCGAGCACCGCGGCGCCACGTCCGCCGAGACGCTGGCGCGGTTCGGGACCGGGTCGACAGCCGGACGTGCCCGCCGGGGCCAGTGGAGATGTGGCTCGGCGAGATCGTCGTGCACGGCGCCGACGTCCGGCGCCCCCTCGGGCTGGTCCGGGACGTGCCCGAGTCGACGCTGACCCCGCTCGCGGCGTTCTTCGCGAAGCAGAACTCCACGGTGCGCAGCCGGTCGACCTCCGAGGGAGTCCGCCTCGCGGCCACCGACGGCCCTTTCTCCGCCGGTCCCGACGACGGGCCACCCGTCTCCGGCCCGACTCTCGCGCTGATCATGGCGATGGCCGGCCGCCCTGCGTTCTGCGACGACCTCACCGGCCCAGGCGTCGACGTAATCCGCTCCCGCTGCTGAGCGGTCCATCGAGATGGCGATGTCAGTGGCACGGAGCTCCCTCGGGGGCACCCGATGCCACTGACATCCGTGGGGCCGTTGCGCTCCGGCAGCCGCTCATGATCATCGAGCACCCTCGGCGGTGGGCAGGCCCCTCCGACCACCGCAGGTGCTCGCTCGTCGGCGTGGCTGTGTGTCCCGCACACGGTCGCGCTGGCACGAGCACGGCGAACACCGCGTTGCGCGCCGCAACGGCCACGACGACGAGGACTGCGCCTCCCGACCGTGTGCGCGGCGCAACGGGGCAGCGAGGCAGGATGACCCCTGCCGACCGTGTGCGCCGCGCAACGCGCTCAGGCCGGCCGGAACACCCCGTCGACGAGGCTCGGCACCACGCTGCTCGTGTCCAGCTCGGAGGCCACGGCGACATCGTCGGCGAACCCGAGCCCGCTCAGCTCCCGCCCACTCGAACAGGCGCGCATCTCCTCCCCGAGCCGCGGCCGGATCGCCGCGAACGCCGCCGCGGCCACGGAAGCCTCCGGGGAGGCACGGCCTCCGACCAGCGTCGACAGCACCGCGCCCGCTCCCCACAGGTCCTCGACGGCGACACGCAGCCCGCCGACCACCGCGACGTCGGCCCCGGACGCCACCACCGACCCACCGTCGGGCCCCCACTCGCACCGCAGCCGGTACGCCCCCTGGTCAGCCGAGGACGTCACGCACCGCCGCCCGGGCCGAGGCCACGTCGCGGGACGCCACGGCCACCCGCGCCGCCTGCTGTGCGGTGGCGAGGTCCACCGACGACACGCGCGCCGCCACGGCGGGCAGGGCCGAGGCCGCCGCCGACAGCGACGTCACGCCGAGCCCGACCAGGACGACGGCGAGGGCCGGGTCGGCCGCCGCCTCGCCGCACACGCCGACGGGGGTCCCGGTGACCTCGGCGGCCCGGCAGAGCTGGTCGAGAAGACGCAGGACGGCGGGCTGCCACGGGTCGTTGAAGCCGGCGAGCGGGCCGGACTGCCGGTCGGCGGCGAAGACGTACTGCGTCAGGTCGTTGGTGCCGACCGACACGAAGTCGACCTCGGCGAGCAGCTCGGGGGCGTTGAGCACGGCCGCCGGCACCTCGATCATCACGCCGACCTGCTCCACCCCCGCCTTCCGCGCACGGGCGACGAAGCGGGCGGCCTCGTCCGCGGTCGAGATCATCGGGGCCATCACCTTGAGGGTCACCCCGGCGTCGGCGGCACCGCCGACGGCCGCGACGAGCTGGCGGTCGAGCACGTCGGCCCGCTCCGCCCCGTCGTCGAACAGCCGCTGACCGCGCACGCCGAGCGCCGGGTTGACCTCCGGCGTCATGGCGAGGAACGGCACGGGCTTGTCGGCGCCGGCGTCGAGGGTCCGCAGCGTGATCGGCTTCCCGGCCAGCGGCGCCATCGTCGCCGCGTACCCGGCCCGCTGCTCCTCGGGCGTGGGCTCGCTCGACGCGGAGAGGAAGGTCAGCTCGGTCCGGAGCAGCCCGACCCCCTCGGCACCGACCCCGGCCGCCCGGGCGGCGTCCTTCGCGTCGGCGATGTTGGCGACGACCGCGATCCGGTGGCCGTCGGTGGTCGTCACCGGGCCCGTGACCGAGGACGGTCCGGCCGCGGCCAGGTCCGCGCCCACCGCCGTGTCGGCCGGCACCTCGACGACCTCCCCGACCGTCCCGTCGACCCGCACGAGCGTGCCCTCGACCAGGCCGGCCGCCCCACGGCAGCCGACGACGGCGGGGATGCCGAGCGACCGGGCGAGGATCGCGGTGTGGCTGGTCGGGCCGCCCTCGACGGTGACCAGGGCGAGCGCGGTGGCGGGGTCGAGCGTGGCGGTGTCGGCGGGGGCGAGGTCGGTCGCGACCAGCACCGACGGCCCGTCGAGGACCGGCACCCCGGGCGCGGGGACGCCGAGCAGCTCGGCGACGACCCGGTCGCGGACGTCCGCGACGTCGCCCGCCCGCTCGGCCATGTAGCCGCCGGCGGCCTGCAGGGCGGCGACGAACCGGGCGGCCGCCTCGTACACCGCGCGCGGGGCGGGCGTGCCGTGGTCGCGCACCAGACCCTCGGCCGCCTCGACCAGCGACGGGTCCTCGGCCATCATCGCGGTCGCGTAGAGGACGTCGGAGACCTCCTTCGCGAGCCCCGGCGTGCCGGCGGTGTCCATCATGCGACCCGACACCGCGGCCCCGGCGGGAGCGATGCGGGCCGCCTCGACCTCCCGGCGGTCCTCCGCGACGACGGGGCCGACCGGGGGCTCCCCCAGAGGTTCCGGCACGCGCACGACGGGGCCGACCGCCGCTCCCGCGCTCGCCGGCGTCCCCGGCAGCGTCGCCGTCTCGGTGCTCGTCATGGCGCTCCCACTCGTCCTCGTGTGTCGGTGAGGAGAACGTACGACGACGACCCCTTGACAGTCCACAGGCAAACCAACAAACTTCCAACCAGAACAACACGAGCTAGCCGCAGAACGGAGGTGATCGGGCATGTACGCCGCAGAGCGCCACCAGCTCCTGGTCCGCCGGGCGCGGGAGCTGGGCCGGCTCGAGGTCACCCAGGTCGCCGCCGAGCTCGGCGTCACCACCGAGACCATCCGGCGCGACCTCACCGCGCTCGAGCGCCAGGGCCTGCTGCACCGCGTGCACGGCGGCGCCATCGCCACCGACCGGCTGGAGATCGAGCCCGCCGTCGGGGTCCGGGAGACCACGCACTCCGAGGAGAAGGACCGCATCGCCAAGGCCGCGGTCGCCGAACTCGGCTCCGCGAGCACGATCCTGCTCGACGCCGGCACCACCACCGCCCGCGTCGCGGCCCTGCTGCCCGACGACGTCGAGCTCACGGTCGTCACCAACGCCCTGCCGATCGCGACCGCCCTCGCCGGCCGCCACCGCATCACCGTGCACCTCATCGGCGGCCGGGTCCGCGGCGCCACCCTCTCCGCGGTCGACCGCTGGGCGCTCAAGACGCTCGAGAGCGTCAACTGCGACGTCGCGGTCCTCGGCACCAACGGCTTCTCGATCGACCGCGGGCTCACGACGCCGGACGTGGCCGAGTCCGCGGTCAAGGGCGCGATCGTCAAGGCCGCGGCGCGCAGCATCGTCGTCGCCGACTCGTCGAAGTACGGCGCCGACTCCTTCTCCCGCTTCGCGACCCTCGCCGACGTCGACACGCTCGTCACCGACCCCGACCTGCTCGAGACCCACCCCGAGGCGGCGGACGCGATCCGCGCGGCCGGACCGGACCTGGTGATCGCCTGATGATCGTGACCGTCACGCCCAACCCGTCGATCGACCGCACGGTCGAGATCCCCGTCCTGACGCCGGGTGCGGTGCTCCGCGCGACCGCCCACCGCGTCGACCCGGGCGGCAAGGGCGTCAACGTCTCCCGCGTCCTCGCCCGCTTCGGTCGCCCGACGCTCGCCGTCATGCCCGGCGGCGAGGGCGAGCTCTCGGCCCTGCTCCGCCGCGCCGGCGTGCAGCCGGTCTGCACCCCGGCCCAGGGTGCGACGCGGGTCAACACCGCGCTCGTCGAGGCCGACGGGACCACCACCAAGGTCAACGAGCCCGGCGTCGCGCTCACCGCCGACCAGGTCGACGCGCTCGTCGACACCGTGCGCGCCCACGCGGCCCCCGCGAGCTGGGTGGTGACGGCGGGCTCGGTGCCCTCCGGGGCCACCGACGACCTGCACGGCCGGATCACCCGGGCCGCGCGGTCGGCCGGCGCGAAGGTCGCCGTCGACACCTCCGGGGTCGCCCTCGCCCACGCCGTCGCGCAGACCCCGGACCTGATCAAGCCCAACGTCGCCGAGCTCGCCGAGCTGGTCGGGCACCCGCTGCCCGCCCTCGCCGACGTGCTGGCGGCCGCCCGCGAGCTCGTCGCCGGCGGCATCGGCACGGTGCTGGTGAGCATGGGCGCGAGCGGCGCGATCGCCGTCGACGCCCTCGACGCCTGGCACGTCGCGAGCCCCGTCGTGGCCGTGCGCAGCACCGTCGGCGCCGGCGACTCGACCCTCGCCGGTTACCTGATCGCCCTGGAGTCCGGCGCGAAGAGCCCGGACGCCCTCCATCACGCGGTGGCCTGCGGGGCCGCTGCGGTCGGTCTCCCCGGCACCGCGGTGCCCGGACCCGCCGACATCGACCCGATCGTCGTCCGCCCGGCGTCAGCCCCGGACTCCACCCTCGACCTCACCGGAGAGGCAGCATGAGCGACCTGATCACGGCCGACCTCGTCGACCTGGACCTGCCCACCGGGGATCGGCGGGAGGTGGTCCGCTCGCTCGCCGAACGCCTCGTGAAGGCCGGCCGCGTGACCGACCTCGAGCAGTTCCTCGCCGACATCGAGGCCCGCGAGGCCCAGATGCCGACCGGGCTCGACGGCGGGATCGGCATCCCGCACTGCCGGTCCACGGCCGTCACCGAGCCCACGCTGGGCTTCGGCCGCAGCACCGCGGGCGTCGACTTCGGCGCCGAGGACGGCAACCCCGCCGACCTGGTCTTCCTCATCGCCGCGCCCGAGGGCGGCGGCTCCGACCACATGACCGTGCTGGCCGCGCTCGCCCGCCGCCTGGTCCGCAAGTCCTTCACCGGCGAGCTCCGTTCCGTCACCGACCCGGCCGCCGCTGCCGGCTTCATCGCGAAGGAGGTCTCGGCGTGAAGATCGTCGCCGTGACCGCGTGCCCCACGGGCATCGCCCACACCTACATGGCCGCCGAGGCCCTCGAGGCCGCGGCCGAGGAGGCCGGGCACGAGATCGTCGTCGAGACCCAGGGCTCGGCCGGCTCCACCCCGCTGACCGCCGAGCAGCTCGCCGAGGCCGACGCCGCGATCTTCGCGGCCGACGTCGAGGTCCGCGACAAGGAGCGCTTCGCGCACCTGCCGCAGGTCTCGGTCGGCGTCAAGAAGGCCATCTCCGGCGGTGACCTCCTCATCGCGCAGGCCGAGGAGGCCGCGAAGAACCACGTTCCGGCGCCCGCCGGGGCCCCGGCCGCCGCCGCACCCGCCGGGGCGAAGGCCCCGACCGGTCCCGGTGCCGCGTCCAAGGTCCGCGCCTGGCTGATGACCGGCGTCAGCCACGTCATCCCGTTCGTCGCGGCCGGCGGCCTGCTGATCGCCCTGGGCTTCGCCCTCGGCGGCTACCAGATCAACCTCCCCGACGACGACCCGCTCTACAAGACCATCCTCGACGGCGGGTTCTCGGCCGGCTCGATCACCGCCTGGGGCGCGCTCGCCTTCGGCATCGGCTCGGCGGCGTTCAACTTCCTCGTCCCGGTCCTCGCCGGCTACATCGCCTACGCGATGGCCGACCGTCCCGCCCTCGTCCCCGGCTTCGTCGGCGGTGCGATCGCCGTGACGACGGGCGCGGGCTTCCTCGGCGGCCTCGTCGCCGGCTTCGTGGCCGGTGGCCTGGTCATGTGGATCAAGACGTGGCGCGTCCCGCGGGCCCTCGCCGGGATCATGCCGGTGCTGGTCATCCCGCTGCTGTCGACCGCCGTGGTCGGCCTGCTGATGTACGTGATCGTCGGTCGCCCGATCGCCCTCATCACCGAGGGCCTGACCAACTGGCTGAACGGCCTCTCCGGCACCAACGCCGTCCTGCTCGGCATCCTGCTCGGCCTGATGATGTGCTTCGACATGGGCGGGCCGGTCAACAAGGCCGCCTACACCTTCGCCGTCGCCGGGCTGTCCACCGGCTCCGAGGGCGCGCTGACCATCATGGCCGCGGTCATGGCCGCCGGCATGGTCCCGCCGCTCGCGATGGCGCTGGCCACCGTCGTCCGCAAGTCGCTGTTCACCGACGTCGAGCGGGAGAACGGCCGGGCCGCCTGGCTCCTGGGCGCCTCGTTCATCTCCGAGGGCGCGATCCCGTTCGCCGCGGCCGACCCGTTCCGGGTCATCCCCTCGATCATGGCCGGCGGCGCGGTGACCGGCGCCCTGTCCATGACGCTCGGCGCCACCCTGCGCGCCCCGCACGGCGGCATCTTCGTGGTGCCGCTGATGGGGAACCCGCTCGGCTTCCTCGTGGCGGTCGTGGTCGGCACCCTGGTCGCCACCGCCCTGGTCGTCGCCCTGAAGACCTTCGCCCGCCGCCGCCCGGTGCAGGCCGAGGCCGCCACCCCCGAGACCGTCACCGAGCGCGAGACGGTGTCGGCATGAGCACCCCGTCCCAGAGCACGGAAGGCACCATGATCGAGCGCACCGTCGTCGTCGCGACCGAGATCGGCCTGCACGCCCGCCCCGCCGCGGTGTTCTGCAAGGCCGCCGCGGCCCAGCCCGCCCGGGTCACCCTGGCCACCGCCGAGGGCGACTCCGCGGACGCCCGCAGCATGCTGGCCGTCCTCGGACTCGGGGTGCGGGGCGGCCAGGAGGTCACCCTCACCGCCGACCCGGACGTCACCGGGGCGCAGGCCTCCGTCGACGCCCTCGCCGAGCTCCTGGCCACGGACCTCGACGCCTGATCCCGTTCCCCCGGAAAGACCGAAGGGCCCCTTCGCTCGAGTAGATCGAGCGAAGGGGCCCTTCGTTCGTGTCCGGGCCCACCTCGCGTGAGGGGAACCCTCGAGCGCTCTTGTGGCTCGAGGGTTCCCCTCACGCGGGAGGAGGGAGGCGGGTCAGCGACGCACCGAGAGCCCGACCCGCTGGAACTCCTTGAGGTCGGAGTAGCCCGTCTTGGCCATGGCCCGCCGCAGCGCGCCGAACAGGTTGACCCTGCCGTCGGACTGCGGGGCCGGGCCGCGCAGGACGCCCGCGAGGTCGCACCCGCGCTGCGCGACGCCCACGACGCCGGAGCGGGGCAGGTTGGGGTGCGCGGCCGCGGAGGTCCAGTACCAGCCACCGCCCGGGGCCTCGTCCGCGGCGGCGAGCTGCTCCCCGAGCATCACGGCGTCCGCCCCGCACGCGATGGCCTTGGCCATGTCGCCCGACGTCGCCATCCCGCCGTCGGCGATGACGTGGACGTAGCGCCCGCCCGTCTCGTCGAGGTAGTCCCGGCGGGCGGCGGCCGCGTCGACCAGCGCCGTCGCCATCGGCACGCCGATGCCGAGCACCGCGTCGGTGGACGTCGAGCACGACTGCCCGTAGCCCACGATCACGCCGGCGGCGCCGGTCCGCATCAGGTGCATCGCGGTGCGGTAGTCCCCCACGCCGCCGGCGACGACGGGGATGTCGAGCGAGTCGATGAAGTCCTCGAGATCGAGCGGCGACTCGCCGTCCTCGGAGTCCGAGGCGACGTGCTCGGCGGAGATGATCGTCCCCTGCACGACGAGCACCTCCACGCCCGCCGCCAGCAGCGTCGGGGTCAGCTCCCGGGCGTGCTGGGGGCTCACGCGGGCCGCGAGCGTCACGCCCGCGCCGCGCACCTGGTTCAGCGCCTCGGTGAGCAGGTCGGGCTGGATCGGGGCGGCGTGCAGACGCTGCAGCTCCACGAGGGCTGCAGCCGGGTCGTCGGCGGCGCGGCCCACGATCTCGGCGAGCGCCTTGTCCGCCTCCGCGTGCCGGGCCCAGAGCCCCTCGGCGTTGAGCACCCCGAGACCGCCCAGCTCGCCCACCCGCACCGCGGTGGTCGGCGAGACCACGGCGTCGGTCGGGTGGGTGAGCAGCGGGAGCTCGAAGCGGTAGGCGTCGAGCTGCCACGCGGTCGACACCGCCGACGACGACCGCGTCCGCCGGGACGGCACGATGTCGAGGTCGTCGAAGGTGTAGCTGCGGTGGGCGCTGCGGCCCCGGCCGATCTCGACCTGCTCGCGCATGGGCTCTCTTTCGAAGTGTCAGCGCCCGCCGTAGTTGGGCGCCACCGCCGTCATCGTCACGTGGTGGGGGTGGGACTCGGCGAGCCCGGCCGAGGTGATCCGCACCATGTGCGCGGACTGCAGCTCGACCGTCGTCCGGGAACCCGTGTACCCCATCGCCGCCCGGAGGCCACCGACCAGCTGGTGGGTGACCTGGGAGAGCGGGCCCCGGAAGGGTACGCGTCCCTCCACGCCCTCGGGGACGAGCTTGTCGTCGGAGAGCACGTCGTCCTGGAAGTACCGGTCCTTGGAGTACGAGCCCTGCTGGCCGCGGGTCTGCATCGCGCCCAGCGAACCCATCCCGCGGTAGGCCTTGTACTGCTTGCCGTCGACGAGGACCAGCTCGCCGGGCGTCTCGGCGGTGCCCGCGAGCAGGGAGCCGAGCATCACCGACGAGGCGCCGGCCGCGATGGCCTTCGCGATGTCGCCGGAGGACTGGAGCCCGCCGTCGCCGATGACCGGCACCCCGGCCGGGCGCGCCGCGGAGTCCGCCTCGGCGATCGCCGTGATCTGCGGCACACCGACACCCGCGATGATGCGCGTGGTGCAGATCGAGCCCGGTCCGACGCCGACCTTGATGCCGTCCGCGCCCGCGTCGACGAGGGCCTGCGCCCCCGCGCGCGTCGCGACGTTGCCGCCGACGACGTCCACCCGGTCGCCCAGCTCCTGCTTCAGCTTGGCCACCATCGCGGTGACCGCCCGGGAGTGGCCGTGCGCCGTGTCGACCACGAGGGCGTCCACCCCGGCGTCGACCAGACCCATCGCGCGGGTCCAGGCGTCGTCCCCGACGCCGACCGCGGCGCCGCACAGCAGCCGGCCGTCCGGGTCCTTGGTCGCCATCGGGTACTGCTCGGTCTTGACGAAGTCCTTGACCGTGATGAGGCCCTTGAGGAAGCCGGCGCCGTCGACCAGCGGCAGCTTCTCGATCTTGCGGCGACGCAGCAGGCCCAGCGCGGCCTCGGCGGTGACGCCGACCTGCGCGGTGACGAGGTCCGACGACGTCATGACCTCGCGGACCTTGCGCGTGTGGTCCACCTCGAACCGCATGTCGCGGTTGGTGATGATGCCCACGAGCTTGCCGGTCTCGTCGGTGACCGGGAGGCCGGAGATGCGGAAGCGGGCGCAGAGCGCGTCGACCGCGGCGAGGGTGTCGTCCGGCGAGCAGGTCACCGGGTCGGTCACCATCCCGGCCTCGGACCGCTTCACCACCTCGACCTGGGCGGCCTGCTGGTCGGCCGGCAGGTTGCGGTGCAGCACCCCCATGCCGCCGCTGCGCGCCATCGCGATCGCCATCCGCGCCTCGGTGACGGTGTCCATCGCCGAGCTCACCAGGGGGATCCGCAGCGTGATGTTCCGCGACAGGCGGGCCGACGTGTCCGCCTCGGAGGGCACCACGTCGGACTCGGCCGGGAGCAGGAGGACGTCGTCGAACGTCAGGCCGAGCAGCCCGAACTTCTCCGGCACGTCGGGGTCCGTCAGCACCATGCCCCCGATGCTAGTCGCCACCCCGGAGTGACCCCGGTCTCCGCAGGTGGGAAGTGGCGCCGTCGTACCCGGCCGTGCGGGTAGGGAGGTCCTCGATCGACATCTCCCGACCGGTAGATTCGTGGGGTGCCGTACGAAGCCCTGCCGCCCGACCCCTTCGCGGGCGACCCGTCGTCGGACCCCTCCCGCATGCTCGACGCGCTCCACGACGTGACCGCGCCGGAGGACCTCCCCCTCGACGAGGAGGAGCGCGAGGAGGTCGTCGCCGACCTCGGGGACCTGGCGGTGTTCCAGGCCCTGCTCGCCCCCCGCGGAATCCGTGGGGTGGTCGTCGACTGCGACGACTGCGAGGAGCAGCACTTCCACGACTGGGACCTGCTCCGCGCGAGCCTCCAGCAGCTCCTCGAGGAGGGCCACATGCGGCCCCACGAGCCCCCGTTCGACCCGGACCCGGCCGCCTACGTCACGTGGGAGTACTGCCGGGGCTTCGCGGACGCGACGCTCGCCGAGCAGTAGGTCCTTCCCGACGGCGGGTCCCGCCCGCCGTCGGTCCTCCCCCTTCACGACGACGGGCCCGGCTCCCCCTCGGGGGAACCGGGCCCGTTCGTGTGTGTGGTGTTAGTTGCTCGGCGTGGGCGTCGTTGTCGTCGTCGCCGACCGGCCCTCGGTGCCTGCATCCGGCGCCGGAGTACTGGGCTCGGAACTCACCGGAGGAACCGGCGTCGGCGAGACCTCGGTCGTCGAGCCCCCGGAACCCGGCCTCGGCTGCTTCGTCACCTCTGGGGACGCAGGAGCCTGTGTCTCCGACCCACTCCCGGCCGACGGCTCGGTCGACTGCGTCGGGTCGAGCGACTTCAGCGCGTCCTGACGCTGCTGCACGAGCGGCGGCTGGTCCTCGGGCTGGACGGCCTGGATCTGCCCCTGCACGGACTGCAGCAGCGACGCGGCCGTCGCCTTGTCACCGCGGGCGATCGCCTTGTTCGCCTCGACGATGGTGTTCCGGGCGTTCTCGGCCTTGACCACGTTGTCGGCGTGGGAGGAGAAGAAGACCTTGGTCAGCCCGAACATCGCGTCGCCGGGCTGCGCGGAGTGGACCGCGACCGTGAACCCGGACAGTGCGACGGCGATGGCCGCGGCGGCCACCGCGAACGGCATCCGTCGTCGGGCGCGGCCGGCCCGGCGCTCCCGAGCGTCGTGGCCGGCCTCGACGGCCTGGGCGGCCTCGTCGAGCGACACCAGTTCCGGCATGGGTTCGGCCTCGATGTCGGCCTTCCACGAGGCGAGGATGGCGGCCAGATGGTCGTCGTCCTGCCCTGGACGCCCGAAGACGTCCCCAGTTCCCACCCCGCCACTGATCGCCCCGCCGGCGATCGCATCGAGCAGGGCGTCGTCGGCCCGGACGGCGGCGAGGTCCACCGGGCCGTCGACCAGATCGTCACCCGCACCGAACGCGCGGTGACCACCCACTCAACTCACCTCTTCCGAGATCGCGGACACGGCGGTCCGCAGCTTCGACAGTGCGCGGTGCTGTGCCACCCGGACCGCTCCGGGTGTGGATTCGACCGCTTCCGCGGTCTCCTCCGCCGAGAGACCAACGACGACACGCAGCACGAGGATTTCCCGTTGTTTGGGAGGCAGCGTGTCGAGCAGCTGACCCATCTGGACGGACAGAGCACCGTTCATCGCGCGCTGCTCCGGACCGTCGTACGGGTCCAGTTCCTCGGGCAGCTCGGAGACGGGTTCGGACTTGTTCCGCGCCACCGAGCGATGGGCGTCGACCACCTTGTGCGCCGCGATCCCGTACACGAAGGCGAGGAAAGGGCGACCCTGGTCCCGGTAGCCGGGCAGTGCGGTCAGCACGGCGAGGCACACCTCCTGGGCCACGTCGTCGGCCGAGACCGACGACCTCTCCTGCCTCCCGATCCTCGCGCGGCAGTAGCGCACGACGAGCGGTCGGATGATCGCGAGGACACGATTGAGAGCCGAGCGGTCGCCGTCGTTGGCGGCGGCCACCAGCCTCTCGAGGTCGTTCCCTGACTCGGTCATCGCTCCCCGTGGCCCCGGCGTTACGCGCGGCGGTGTGACCCGCAGGTCCACCTCGGTCCGACGGGCCGCGTCGTGCACGGTGGGAACCGACGCACTCGGTGGCCCGGAGGCGTCACCGTACCGTCCCCCCGGACGGACCGCGCCATGTCCTGCGGACGGGTTCCCCCGATCCGGCACCCGCCAGCGGTCGGCGGCCCGATGGGCGGCACGCGGTGTGCCGATCGGCGGGGTGGCCACCTCGTCGGGGGCCGATCCGTACCCACTGACGGGGGGAATCGGCGACCCCACCGGCGGGCTCTGCGGCGGCGGACCCACGGACGGGTGGACCGGCGGGTACGCGGACCCCGGGTACGGCGGGTAGGTGGGCGGCGTCGTGGGATACGCCCCGGTCCCCGGGTCGGCGACGGGCCGACCGGGGTGGACGGGACGGGGCCGCGCGGTCAGGAGACCAGGCCCCGTCGGAAGCCGTGCGCCACGGCCTGCGCACGATCACGGACGCCGAGCTTGCGGAAGAGCCGGCGCGCGTGGGTCTTCACCGTGTCCTCGGACAGGTAGAGCTCCCGCCCGATCTGGCCGTTGCTCTTGCCCTGCGCCATCCCGCGCAGCACCTGCAGCTCGCGCTCGGTGAGCTGGACGCCGGTGTCCGACGGCGTGCGCGGGGCCGGCACCGAGGTGCTGGCGAGGGTGTGGGCGAGCGCGGCGACCAGCTCGGGACGGGAGGCGTCCCACCGCAGGTAGCCGCGGGCCCCGCCCGCGATGGCGGCGGCGATGCTGCCGGAGTCGTCCGGGGCACCGAAGACGATGACGTTCGCCTGCGGGTGCGCGGCGACGAGCCGACGGGTGGCCTCCACCCCGGTCGGCACGGCGCGCTGGGTCCCCACGAGGACGACGTCCACGCTCTGCCGGGAGAAGCGGGTGAGCAGCTCGTCGCCGTGGGCGACGCAGTCGATGCGGTGGACGCCCGGCACGGCCGACATGACGCGGGTCAGGCCCTCACGCACGCTGCGGCGGTCGTCGCAGATCAGGACCGTCGTCACGGAAGTTCCTCCCTGCAGCGTTCCTGCAGTCGCTTGGCGGGCACTACCGGTCATCGGCGCGCCGCCGCCCCGGCTTGAGTCGGATCCGCGGTTTTCCCGCGCCGGATCGACGACCGGTGCCATGCCTGCTCCTCATCCGGTGATCCTGCGGCGACCGGACGGCGTACCGCGCCGTACGACGTGGTTGCCACCGGACCCCTCTCCCCTGTCAACGGCGCCGAGGGCGACCGGTCACGGCCGACCCTCCCGCTCCCCCGTCGTATCCGCCACCCACACGGAGCACCGAACACGGTGTGCTCAGGGAATGATCACGGATGGTGGTCGTATGGGCAAGTCTTGTCACGCACCGGATTCGTCGACCGGTGCGATCGGCGCGGTGTGTCGCGCATCCGGACGACCGGCGGTCGATTGCGAAGGGGGGGACGGCTCACAACCGGATGTCTTGTCCGCCGTGGTCCGGCGGTCATAGGGTCGGACCACGGTCGCCCTGCGCGCGACCACCGGCACGGACGGTGACGCACCGGCCGGGCCCACCACTTCGTGGTGCCGACGACGTCGGGTCTGGACACCTCGGGCCCGGGGCCGCCGCCCACCCGCGTCAGGACGAGGAGGTGGTCGAGATGGCCGACGTCCGTCGACTCCCCGGCCCCAACGCCGATCTCTGGGACTGGCAGCTGCACGCCGCGTGCCGCGGCATGGACAGCGCGTTCTTCTTCCACCCCGACGGCGAGCGCGGGCCCGCCCGCGCGAGCCGGGAGCGCCGCGCCAAGGCGGTGTGCGAGGGCTGTCCCGTGATGGAGCCCTGCCGTCGGCACGCGCTCGCCGCGGGCGAGCCCTACGGCATCTGGGGCGGACTCTCGGAGTCCGAGCGCACCGGGTCCCGCTCGCGCGGCCGGGTGCAGGACATCGTCATCCGCTGAGACCGGCACGGACCCACGGACGGCCCGCCGGTCACCGTCGACGGTGACCGACGGGTCGTTCGTGCATCCGGGCCGGACACGACGAGAACGGGCCCGCACGCCGGTGGCGTGCGGGCCCGTCGTCGTACCGGTGACCTACCGGGACTCAGTGCCCGTGCCCGTGGCCGTGCCCGTGGCCGTGGCCACCGGCGGCGGCGGGCGCCTCCTCCTCGGGCTTGTCGACGACCGCGGACTCGGTCGTCAGCACCATGCGCGCGATCGAGACCGCGTTCTCCAGGGCGGAGCGCGTGACCTTGACCGGGTCGATGATGCCCGCGGCCATCAGGTCGCCGTAGGTCTCGCTCGCGGCGTCGTAGCCGGTCTCCCAGCCGCCGTCGGCGACCTTGGCGGCCACCACGGCACCCTCGAGGCCCGCGTTGGCCGCGATGGCCTTGAGGGGCGCCGAGAGCGCCCGACGGACCAGCGCCACCCCGGTGGCCTCGTCGCCGGTGCGCCCGAGGCCGCCCTCGAGCTCGGCCGACGCGTGCAGCAGGGCCGCACCGCCGCCGGGCACGATGCCCTCCTCGACCGCGGCCCGGGTCGCCGCCACCGCGTCCTCGATGCGGTGCTTGCGCTCCTTGAGCTCGGTCTCGGTGGCCGCGCCGACCTTGATCACCGCGACGCCGCCGGCGAGCTTCGCCAGCCGCTCCTGCAGCTTCTCGCGGTCCCAGTCGGAGTCGGTCTCGTCGATCTCGCGACGGATCGCCGCCACCCGGCCCTCGACGGCGGCCTTGTCGCCGCCGCCCTCGACCAGCGTGGTGGCGTCCTTGGTGACCACCGCGCGCCGGACGGAGCCCAGCGCGTCGAGCCCGGCCTCGGAGAGCTTGAGCCCGATCTCGGGGTTGATCACCGTGGCGCCGGTGGCGGCCGCGAGGTCGTCGAGGAACGCCTTGCGGCGGTCCCCGAAGAACGGCGCCTTGACCGCGCAGATGCGCAGCGTCTTGCGGATGGCGTTGACGACGATGGTCGACAGCGCCTCGCCCTCGAGGTCCTCGGCCACGACGAGCAGCGGCTTGCCGGACTCGACGACCTTCTCCAGCAGCGGGAGGAGCTCCTGGATGGAGGAGATCTTCTCGCGGTGCAGCAGGACGTGGGCGTCCTCGAGCACCGCCTCCATGGACTCGCCGTCGGTGACGAAGTAGGGCGAGAGGTAGCCCTTGTCGAACTGCAGCCCCTCGGTGACCTCGAGCTCGGTCGCCAGCGTCGAGGATTCCTCGATGGTGATGACGCCGTCCTCGCCGACGCGCTCCATCGCCTCGCCGATGAGGTCGCCGATCTCCTGGTCGCGCGAGGCGACCGCGCCGACGGCGGCGATGCCACGCTTGCCGTCGACCGGGGTGGCCTTCGCCCGCAGGACCTCGGTGACCTTCTCCGCGGCCGCCGCCATGCCGGCGCCGATTCCGGTGGGGCTCGCCCCGGCCGCCAGGTTGCGCAGGCCCTCGGCGACGAGCGCCTGGGCCAGCACCGTGGCCGTCGTCGTGCCGTCACCGGCGACGTCGTTGGTCTTGGTGGCCGCCGTCTTCGCCAGCTGCACGCCGAGGTTCTCGAACGGGTCGGAGAGCTCGATCTCGCGGGCGATGGTGACACCGTCGTTGGTGATGGTCGGTCCACCGAACTTCTTGTCCAGCACGACGTGGCGCCCCCGCGGTCCGAGGGTCACCTTCACCGCCGCCGCCAGCTGGTCGACGCCGCGCTCGAGGGCGCGACGGGCGGTCTCGTCGAACGTGATCTGCTTGGGCACTATCCGTCCTTTCGTACACCGGACACACCACCGCCCCGGGACCCCGGAGCTTCGGGATCACCGGGGCGGTGGCGCTGCCTACGGTGCTTAGTTGACGACCGCCAGGACGTCGCGCGACGACAGGATCAGGTAGTCCTCGCCGTTGTACTTGACCTCGGTGCCGCCGTACTTCGAGAAGATGACGACGTCGCCGACCGCGACGTCGAGCGGGATGCGGTTGCCGTTGTCGTCGACCCGCCCCGGGCCCACCGCGAGGACCTTGCCCTCCTGCGGCTTCTCCTTGGCGGTGTCAGGGATGACGATGCCGGACGCGGTCGTGGTCTCGGCCTCGGAAGCCTGCACCACGAGCTTGTCCTCGAGCGGCTTGATGTTCACGCTCGCCACGGGATGACCTCCACGATCTGGGGTCCAGCTGTTCTGGATGGGTGGGTGACGGCGCCCGGGAGGCCGACCCGTCGTCGCGGGTGCCGAGCCGGCTCCGGTGCCGTTCGTTTTGGCACTCTACCGCCGCGAGTGCCAATCCATCAACGAGGGTCGTGCGGGCGTGTGGCGGCGGTCGGGACGGCCGGTCGACGCATGGTGTGCGCGTCCGCCCCGCTCGCGTAGTAGCGCCGTCGGGTGCCCACCACCTCGAAGCCCTCGGAGCGGTAGAGCGCCAGCGCGGGCACGTTGTCGGTGCGCACCTCGAGGAAGGTGACCGCCTCGATCGCGTCGGCGCGGTCGAGCAGCGCGCGGAGCAACCGGCGGCCCACTCCGTGCCCCTGCACCATCGGGTCCACCCCGATCGTGTGCACCTCGGCCTCCGCCGGGTCCCGTCCGAAGGCGGGGGCGGGCAGCAGCGCGATCCCGGCGTAGCCCACCAGCCGGCCACCCGCCCGGGCGGCCACGTACGGGTGGCCCGCGTGCAGCTCCGAGCGGAACGCGTCGGCGCTCCACGGGTCGTCGCCGGGGAAGAGCAGCGCCTCCAGCCGGGCGCACTCCGCGGCGTCCGCCGGGGTCAGCGGCCCGAGGACGACGGGCACCTCCGGCGCCCCTCCCCGTGGCGGCGGAGCGTCGTCGCCGTCGCGGCGGGAGGCGGCGTCCCCCGGTCCGGTCACGCCCGTCGTCGGGGTCGGCGCAGCCGCGACCGGCGGGACGACGATCCGGCCTCCTGCGGCCGGAGGCGGCGGAGCACCTGGCTGCGGTGGGTGCAGCGGCGCAGCAGTTCGAGCAGGGCCGCGTCGAACTCCCCGGGCTGCTCGAGCATCGCCATGTGGCCCGCGCCCTCGAGCGGGAGCAGCTCGGCCCGCGGCAGCTCGGCGGCGATCACCTCGGAGTGCGAGTACGGGATCATGACGTCGCGGGTGCCGCCGGCGACGAGCACCTCGCACTGCGAGAGGCCCCGCAGCGCCGCCTTGCGGTCGTGGGTGGAGAGCGTGTTCGCGAACGAGGTGAGGACGTCGAGGGCGGTCGAGGCGATCGTCGAGTCGACGAGGTCGATCAGCGCCGGGTCGACGTCCTGGTCCCCGAACGAGAAGCGCGCGACCGCGGCCCACATCGCGTTGCCACCGAGTCGGCGGATCCGGTCGACGGTGGCCGGGCGCCAGTGGGCGAGCCGGCCGAGGACGTTGACGGTCGGGTTGCGGTGCGAGAGCACCGCGCGCTGCAGGCCGACGGTGCCGACGTCGCCCGCCGAGGTCGACACGAGCGCGACGCCGAGCACGCGGTCGCGGAAGAGCGCGGGGTGCCGCTCGGCCAGCGCCATGATCGTCATGCCGCCCATGGAGTGGCCGACCAGCACGAGGTCGCCCTCCGGGGCCACGGTGCGGATCACGGCGTCGAGGTCCGCGCCGAGCTGGGCGATGGTGCAGGCCCGTGCCGAGCACTGTCCGGATCGGCCGTGCCGGCGCTGGTCGTAGAGGACGACGCGGACGGCGGGGTCGGTGAGGCCCGCGAGCATCCGACGCTGGAAGTGCCAGCAGCGCCGGTCCAGCGCGAACCCGTGGACGAGGACGACCGTCAGTTCGGGCTTCGCCCCCGGCGTGACCGGGTCGACCTCCTCGACGGCGAGCCGGACCCCGTCGTCGGCGGCGACCGAGGACTCCCGCCCGCGGGGCAGCAGGCCGAGCTGGGAGGGGTGGGCGGACTCGTGCTCCTCGAGCTCGGCGCGGGCCTTCACCACCCGGGAGCGGGCACGACCCGCGCCGACGGCGCCGACCGCGGCCGCGCCACCCAGCACCGTGCCCGCGATCGCCCCGATGATCCCGCCGGTGTGCCGCCGGTCGTCGCTCATCGGTCGTCGCCCGCGGACCGCGCCGCCGCCGCCGTCGTCATGACTGGCCTTCTACCACGTCCGCACCCGAATAACCCGTGAAGTCGGTCAGCCCACCACGGTCCGGACCGGCCGGGGCCGGCTCCCGACCCCGGTGACGATCTCGTAGTGGATGGTGCCGAGCAGCTCCGCCCACTCGGCCGCGCTCGGCCCGCCGTCGTCCCCCGCGCCGAAGAGCAGCACCTCGTCACCCTCGGCGACGCCGTGGTCGGTCCCGCTCGGGCCGAGGTCGACCATCACCTGGTCCATGCACACCCGTCCGACGACGGGGCGGCGGACCCCGCCGATCCCGACCGTCAGCCTCCCCGTGGACCCGAGCAGCCGGGGCACGCCGTCGGCGTACCCGACCGGCACGAGGGCGAGGACCCGGTCGGTGGGCGTGGTCCAGATGTGGCCGTAGGAGACGCCCTCGCCGGCGGCGACGGTCTTGAGCAGCGCGACCCGGCTGCGCAGCGACATGGCCGGGCGCAGGGCGGTCGGCTCCCCCGCCCCGGCGATCGGGTCGAGCCCGTAGACCGCGATCCCGGGCCGGACGAGGTCGCGGTGCAGGTCGGGCCGGGTGAGCGTGGCGGCGGAGTTCGCGACGTGCGCGAGCAGCGTCCGCCCGAGCCGGGTCCGCGCGGCGGCGTGGGCGTCGTCGAACCGGCCGGCCTGGACTTCGATGGTCGGGTGGGCCGGGGCGTCGGCGTGCGCGAGGTGGGTCCACACCGCGACCGGTTCGACCTCGCCCGCGGCCGTGTGATCGGCGACGGCCTCGAGGAGATCGCCCCACCCGTGCGGCGGGCAGCCGTTGCGCGAGAGCCCCGTGTCGATCTTGAGGTGGATGCGGGCGGGCCGTCCCGCGGCCCGGGCGCCCGCCGCGACGGCGGCGAGGTCGCGGCGGGAGGCGACACCGAGGTCGACGTCGGTCGCGACGGCGGGGGCGAAGTCCTCGTCGGGCACGTGCAGCCATGACAGGACCGGGGCGGTGATCCCCGCCGCGCGCAGCTGCGCGGCCTCCTCGAGGGTGCACACCCCGAGCCAGCGGGCGCCGGCGTCGAGCGCGGTGCGTGCCACGTCGACGGCCCCGTGGCCGTACCCGTCGGCCTTGACCACCGCCATCGTCCCGGCGCCGGCGGCGAGCCCGACCAGGTGGCGGACGTTGTGGCGGACGGCGTCCAGGTCGATCCGGACCTCCGCGCGGGGGCTCACACCGCCTCCCGGACCGAGCGGATGGCCTCGGGCAGCGCGGCCTGGACGTGGGAGGCGGGGACGGGGGCTCCCCGCGAGCCCAGCTCCGCGGCGCGGGCGTGGACGAACGCGGCGCAGCCGCCGGCGTCCAGGGGGTCGAGGCCTGCGGCCAGCAGCGCCCCCGCGACGCCCGAGAGGACGTCGCCCGAGCCCGCCGTCGCGAGCCAGGAGGAGCCCGCCGGGTGCACCAGCACCCGGCCGTCCGGCGCCGCGACGACCGTGGCGTTGCCCTTGAGCAGGACCGTCACGCCGAGTTCGGCCGCGGCCCGGCGGGCGGCGCCGATCCGGTCGACGGCGGGGTCGGGCGGGTCGTCGAACGAGGCGACGAGGCGGGCGAACTCCCCGGCGTGCGGCGTCACCAGCGTCGTCGTCGCGGCGGCACGGGCCCGCAGGTCGGCGTCGGCGCCGAGCAGGGTGATCGCATCGGCATCGGCGAGCACCGGGAGGCCGGCGTCGAGCACGTGGCGCAACGTCGCGGCGCCGGCGTCGTCGGTGCCCAGCCCCGGCCCGACGGCCCAGGCCTGGACGCGCCCGGCGTCCTCGACGTGGTCGGTGGCGACGACCTCGGGCCAGGCGGCCCGGACCTCGTCGGCGGCGGACCCGGCGTAGCGGACCATCCCGCTGGTGGCCAGGGCGGCGGCGCCGCTCGCGAGCACGGCCGCGCCCGGGTAGGTGGCGCTGCCGGCGGCGATCCCGACGACGCCCTGGGTGTACTTGTCGTCGGTCGGACCGGGCACGGGCCAGCGCGCCCCGACGTCGGCGGCCTCCAGCACCCGGGCGTGCGGCTCCCCGAGCTCCGGTCCCAGCCCGACGTCGATGAGCGTCACCGGGCCGCACCGGTCCCGGTTCAGCACGTGCACCGGCTTGCGGGCCCCGAAGGTGACCGTCGCCGTGGCGCCGACCGCCCGATCGGGCACGACCCCGGTCCGCGGGTCGACGCCGGACGGGGTGTCGATCGCGAGGACCGGGACCCCCGCGGTGTCGGCCGCGTCGACGAGGACGGGCGCGGGGTCGCGCAGCCCGCCCCGGGCCGAGATGCCGACGATCGCGTCGAGGACCAGGTCGGCCCGGCCGATCGCGACGACGGCGGGCTCGACCTCGGTCAGCACCCGCGCGCGGAACGAGCGCAGGGCCTCGAGGCCGGCCGGGTGGGCCCGGTCGGGGGCCAGCAGCACCGCGGTGACGGCGACGCCCCGGCGGCAGAGGTCGGCCCCGGCCCAGAGCCCGTCGCCCCCGTTGTTGCCCGCGCCGACGAGGACGACGACCCGGCGTCCGACGACCCCGCCCGTCCGCTCGCTCAGCAGGCGCAGCGCGACCTGGGCCGCGCCGTGGGCCGCGCGGCGCATGAGCGCCCCCTCGGCCGTACGCGCCAGGACGGGTTCCTCCGCGGCCTGCACCTGCTCGGGCGTCCAGACGCCGTACACGATGTGCCTCCTTCGTCGGCAGGTGAGCACTGAGGGGGCTGTAGCCCCACTTTCTGCTCACCTGCGCGCAGCGCACCTATTCGACGGTCACGGACTTCGCGAGATTGCGCGGTTTGTCGACGTCGTACCCGCGGGCGCGGGCGACCTCGGCGGAGAACACCTGCAGCGGCACGGTGGCGACGAGCGGCTGGATCAGGGTCGGCACCACCGGCACCTCGATCAGCGTGCTCGCGAACGGCCGCACCGTCTCGTCGCCGCGCTCGGCGATGACGATCGTGCGCGCCCCGCGGGCCTGGATCTCCCGGATGTTCGACAGCAGCTTCGCGTGCAGCGTCGCCCGCCCCCGCGGCGAGGGCATCACCACGACGACGGGGAGGTCCTGCTCGATCAGCGCGATCGGCCCGTGCTTGAGCTCGCCCGCCGCGAAGCCCTCGGCGTGCATGTAGGCGAGTTCCTTGAGCTTCAGCGCCCCTTCGAGGGCCACCGGGTAGCCGACGTGGCGACCGAGGAAGAGGACCGCCTTCGAGTCGGCGAGCTCGCGGGCCAGCGCCCGGGTCGGCTCGACCGCGGAGGCCAGCACCTTCTTCACCGCGTCCGCCGAGGCGACGAGCTGGTGGTACTCGCGCTCCACCTCGTCGGCGTACTTCGTGCCACGGTTCTGCGCGAGCGCGAGACCCACGAGGTAGCAGGCGACGACCTGCGACGTGAAGGTCTTCGTGGCCGCGACCCCGACCTCCGGCCCGGCGTGCGTGTAGAGCACGGCATCGGATTCGCGCGGGATCTGCGCGCCGTTGGTGTTGCAGATGGCCAGCACGCGGGCCTTCTGCTCGCGGGCGTGCCGGACGGCCTCGAGGGTGTCGGCGGTCTCGCCGGACTGCGAGATCGCGACGACGAGCGTGGACCGGTCGAGCACCGGGTCGCGGTAGCGGAACTCGCTCGCGACCTCGACCTCCACCGGGATGCGGCACCAGTGCTCGATCGCGTACTTCGCCAGCAGGCCGGCGTGGTAGGCGGTGCCGCAGGCGACGACGAACACCTTGTCGATGTCGCGCAGCTCCTGGTCGGAGAGGCGCTGCTCGTCGAGCACGATCCGGCCGTCGACGAGGTGGCCGCGCAGCGTGTCCGCGAGGGCCGCCGGCTGCTCCTCGATCTCCTTCGACATGAAGAAGTCGTGGCCGCCCTTCTCGGCGGCCGCGATGTCCCAGTCCACGTGGAACGGGCGGGTCGCGGCGAGGTCGCCGTGGAAGTCGGTGACGACCGCGCCCTCGCGCGTCAGCGTGACGATCTGGTCCTGGCCCAGCTCGACGGCGTCGCGGGTGTGGTCGATGAACGCCGAGACGTCGGAGGCCACGAACGTCTCGCCGTCCCCGATGCCGACCACCAGCGGCGACGACCGGCGGGCCGCCACGATCTCGTCGGGCCGCCCGGCGTGGGTGAGCACGAGGGTGAACGCACCCTCGAGCCGGTTGACCACGCGCCGGACGGCGGCGGTGAGCCCGGCGTCGGGCTCCTCGTCGAAGGCCCGGGCGACGAGGTGCGCCGCGACCTCGGAGTCGGTGTCGCTGGCGAGTTCCACCCCGGCGTCCTCGAGCTCGGCGCGCAGCGCGACGAAGTTCTCGATGATGCCGTTGTGGACGACGGCCACCCGGCCGGTCGCGTCCCGGTGCGGGTGGGCGTTCCGGTCGGTCGGCGCGCCGTGCGTGGCCCAACGGGTGTGGCCCATGCCGGTCCGCGCCGGGTGCTCCGCGTCCTCGGGGTGGGCGTCGGTGACCCGCACCAGGTTGTCCAGCGCGCCCGCCGCGCGGTGGACCTCCACCGTCGTCGAGTCGGGCGTCACCGTCGCGACGCCCGCCGAGTCGTACCCCCGGTACTCCAGCCGCCGCAGTCCGCCCAGCAGGACGTCGCGTGCCGGGCGCCAGCCCACGTACCCCACGATGCCGCACACGGGCTCCGAGCGTAGGTGGACGGAAGTGGACCTTGACCGGCGGCCGGGGTGACGCAGCCGTCACGGCCGTGTTCCAGCAGGCCAGTGCGGGTGGGGATGCACTACCGTGCCGCGCCATGGCCAGTGCGAAGCAGATCGTCGCCGAGCTCGGGCGCCCGGGCCCGCACCAGGTGCTGCGCGGGGACCTCGCGCTGGTGGGCCTGCCCGGGGTGCTCTTCACCCCCGCGTCGGGTGAGCTGCTCCCCGCCGTCGCCTTCGGGCACGACTGGCTGAACCCGGCCCCGCGCTACCTCGGGCTCCTGCGTCACCTGGCGTCGTGGGGGATCGTCGTGGCCGCGCCGGACACCGAGCGCAGCCCGTTCGCCTCGCACCGCAAGCTCGCCGGGGACCTGCGCACCGCGCTCGACGTCGTGTCCACCGTGCGCCTCGGCGGCACCGCCCGCGGTGCGGCGGTGAGCGTCGACCCCCGCAAGCTCGGTCTCGCCGGCCACGGCATGGGGGCGGCCGCCGCCGTCCTGGCCGCCGCGACGCCGCCGCCCGCGACGCGGGTCCAGGCCGTGGGCGAGCCGTACTGGGAGAGCGGCTCGGAGATCGCCGAGGCGCGGGGGCAGGTCGAGGCCGTCGCCACGATCGCCCTGTCGGAGTCCCGCCCGCCCGCGCAGGACGCCGCGCGCGCGGTGCACCGCCCCGGCCTGCACATCGCGTTCGGCAAGGACCTGGTGTCCCCGCCGTCAGCCGGCGCGGAACCGGTCGCCGCGGCCTGGGCCGGCCCGTCGGTGCTGCGCACCGTGAAGAAGGCCAGCCACATGGCGATCGTCGAGGGCAGGCACTGGAGCGACCTGGTGCTCGACGGCAAGGCCGACCTGGGCGTCGGCACGACGGTCAAGGCCCTGCTCACCGGGTTCCTGCTGCACCACCTGAACGGCGAGAAGGCGTACGCCGACCTCGTCGACGGCGCGGTCAAGGGCACCGAGGTGCGGGTCTACCGGGAGTCGTCGACCGTCTGAGCCCCGTCGTCCGGCTCCTCGCCCATCCCGAGCCCGCCCAGCGCGGCGAGGATCTCCGGGAGCGCCAGCAGGTCGGGCGGCAGGCCACCGGTGTCCGCGGGCTCCCCCACCTCGACGGCCGTCCCCGACAGCCGCCGCAGCACCCCGAGGCGGTCGGCCAGCTCCCGCCAGGCGTCCGCGATCGTCGCGTCCGTGCGGTCGGCGACGACGAGGTAGCGCTGCAGCACGGCGTCGAGGGCCGCGGCCCAGGAGCGGGCGGCCGCGGGGACAGCGCCGGGCCGCGGTGGTGGTCCGGGGTCACCGGCGCCGAGCGCCCGGGCGGCGGCCGCCCGGTCGGTGACGTCGTCGGCGACCGCGAGCCCGGCGGCCTCCACCGTCTCGGCGGTCTCCGCGAGCATCGTGACGATCTCCTGGGCCGCCCGCCCGAGGGCGACCACCCGGTCCGCGACCTCCTCGGCCGACGGCCCCGACCAGCGCTCCCACAGCGTGCCCGCCTCCTCGGCGAGCGCGCGGTGGCGGGCGCGGACCCGGTCGGCGGCCCGGCGGAGGTCCTCGGCGCCGGCGGCGATCGCGGCGAACCGGATGCCCCGCTGCGCGGTGTGCCGGGCCCGGAGACCGGCGGCGTCGACCGGCGGAGCGGGCAGGCCCGCGGTCTCCGTCAGCGCCACCCGGGCGGGCAGGACGGCGACGATCCGCTCGACCGCGGCGTCGCCCGCGGCGAGCAGCGCGTCGGATGTGTCGGCGCCGAGCTGACCGAGCCGTCGCGGTGGCGGGACCGCGGACAGCGGTCCGGTCCCGCGCCCGCCGTCACGCCGTGTCACGGGCTCCAGGGTCCCCCACCGCGTACACCGGCCCCACACCGGCCCCACCGGCGGGAGGCCTACGCGCGGACGTCGGCGACGAGACCGGCGAGGCGACCCGCGACGTCGCGGGCGGTGTCCTCGGTGGGCGCCTCGACCATCACCCGCACCACCTGCTCGGTGCCCGACGGCCGCAGCAGGACCCGGCCGTGCCCGGCCAGCGCGGCCTCCTCGGCGGCGACGGCGTCGGCCACCCGGGCGGACGTCCCCACGGCCGCCTTGTCGGCGACCGGCACGTTGAGCAGCACCTGCGGGAGACGGTGCACCACGCCGGCGAGCTCGGCGAGCGGGCTTCCGGTGGTGGTCATGCGGGCCATCAGCCGCAGCGCGGTGAGCAGCCCGTCGCCCGTGGTGGCGTGCGAGGGCAGCACCACGTGCCCGGACTGCTCCCCGCCCAGCGAGAACGCGCCCGCGCGCAGCTCCTCGAGCACGTAGCGGTCGCCCACGGCCGTCGTGCGGACCGCGATGCCCGCCTCCCGCATGGCCAGGTGCAACCCGAGGTTGCTCATCACGGTGGCGACGAGGGTGTCGCCCGCGAGCTCGCCGTCGGCGTGCAGCGCGAGGGCGAGCACCGCGAGGATCTGGTCCCCGTCGACCACCGACCCGTCGGCGGCCACCGCGAGGCACCGGTCGGCGTCGCCGTCGTGGGCGATGCCGAGGTCGGCGCCGTGCTCCACGACCGCCTTCGCGAGGCCCTCGAGGTGGGTCGAGCCGACGCCCTCGTTGATGTTCCAGCCGTCCGGTTCCGCCGCCAGCGTCGTCACCCGGGCCCCGGCCCGCTCGTAGGCGCGGGGGGCCGCCAGCGACGCCGCGCCGTGGGCGCAGTCGACGACCACGTGCACGCCCTCGAGGGCGTGCGGGGTGGCCACCAGCAGGTGGTCGAGGTAGCGGTCGAGCGCGTCGGGCACGTCGGTGACGCGGCCGATCCCGCGCCCCGTGGGCCGCCGGTCGGGCTGCGCGACCCCGCCGAGACGGGCCTCGATCTCGTCCTCGAGGGCGTCGGGCAGCTTGTGCCCGCCGGCCGCGAACAGCTTGATGCCGTTGTCGGGCATCGGGTTGTGCGACGCGGAGATCATGACGCCCAGGTCGGCCCCGAGCGTGGCGGTCAGGTGCGCGACCGCGGGGGTCGGCAGCACGCCGACCCGCCGGACGTCCGCACCGGCCGCCGAGAGGCCCGCGCACACCGCGGCCTCGAGCATCTCGCCGCTGGCCCGCGGGTCGCGGCCCACCACCGCCACCGGCCGCGCCGCTCCGTCACCCGACACGACACCGCCCGCGTGCTCGACGAGCACACGGGCGGCGGCGGACGCGACGGAGAGCGCCAGCTCGGGGGTGAGGTCCGCGTTCGCGAGGCCGCGGACGCCGTCGGTCCCGAACAGGCGACCCATCAGCGCTTCGAGTACTGAGGGGCCTTCCGAGCCTTCTTGAGGCCGTACTTCTTGCGCTCCGTGGCCCGCGCGTCGCGGGTCAGGAAGCCCGACTTCTTCAGACCGGGACGGTCCTCCGGGTCGACGATGATGAGCGCCCGGGCGATCGCCAGACGCAGCGCACCGGCCTGGCCGGAGGTCCCGCCACCGTGCAGCCGCGCGTAGATGTCGAACTGCTCGGTACGCTCGGTGTCGACCAGGGGCTCACGGATGAGCTGCTGGTGCACCTTGTTCGGGAAGTACTCGTCGAACGCCTTGCCGTTCATCGTCAGCTTGCCGCTACCGGGCACCAGACGGATGCGGACCACGGCCTTCTTGCGACGGCCGACGGTCTGGATCGGGCGGTCGAGCGAGGCGAACACCGGCGCCGGGGCGTCACCGAAGACCTCGGCGCCCAGCTCGTCGTCGGTCTCGGACCCGGCGAAGTCGCCGGAGTCCAGGTCCGCGGCCTCGGCGAGCGACTGCCCGCCTTCCGGCGCCTCGGACGTGACCTCGAAGTCGGTCTCGTTCTCGACGTTGTCGTCGGGGGTGGTCACTGGCTCACCTGTCGAATCTCGAACGGAACGGGCTGCTGGGCGGCGTGCGGGTGCTCGGGGCCCGCGTAGACCTTGAGCTTGGACGCCATGGCCCGGCCCAGACGGTTCTTGGGCAGCATGCCCTTGATGGCCTTCTCGACCAGACGGTCCGGGAAGCGCTCGAGCTCCTCGCCCACGGTGCGCTTCTTCAGCCCGCCCGGGTAGCCACTGTGGTGGTAGACGAAGCGGTCGTCCCGCTTGTTACCGGTGAGCGCCACCTTCTCCGCGTTCACGATCACCACGAAGTCACCGGTGTCGACGTGCGGGGCGTAGGTCGGCTTGTGCTTGCCCCGCAGCAGCTGGGCGGTCTGGCTGGCCAGCCGGCCGAGCACGACGTCGGAGGCGTCGATGACGTGCCAGGCGCGGTCGATGTCGCCGGGCTTCGGACTGAACGTGCGCACGGAAGCTACCTCGTCACGGTCATACTGGGTCGGTACGTCAGGTGGTGACACTCGCGGCGGTCGTCCCGAGGGGAATCCGCACACTGCATCACCTTCGCGGCAGGCGTTCACCGCGCAACGACTGTTCAGAGTACGCGGCGGCCCCCACCGGCCCGTCACCCACCCCCGTCAGTACCGGGCGGCGTTGCGTTGCTCCACCGCCCGGTAGGTCTGCTCGGCCTGCCCGAGCCGTCCCCCGACGAGGCCGAGGACCTGGGCGAGGTCGGCCCAGGCGGTGTCGATCTCGCGCTGCCGGGCGCGGTACTGCTCGGCCGCGGCACCGGTCCAGCCCGCGACGAGCGGGGCGAGCCGCCGCTCGAGGTCGTCGAGCTGCCCGCGGATGCGGGTCGCGGTGGCGGTCACGTTCTGCTGGGCGGCGGAGAGCTCGCCGAAGGTCACGCGGATCTCGTCCATGTCGTCTCCTCCTAGCCCAGGGCCCGGCCGATGCGCGAGGTCGAGGCGGCGACCTCGTCCTCGGCGGCCCGGTAGCCGACCGCGGAGGCCTGGACGGACTCCGCGATGGCCCCGAGGGCCGCGTTGATCCGGTTCGCGTCGTCGTTCCAGCGCGCCATCAGCTGCGAGAAGGCGACCGACGCGTCGCCCCGCCAGGTCGCCTCCAGGGGGACCAGCTGCCCGCGCAGCTGCGCGAGCTGCGCGGTGATCTGGTCCCGCACCTCCAGGACGTGCTGCCCCGCCCCCTGCATCAACTGCGTCTCGGTCCCGAACTGTCCTGCCATCCCCGCTCCTCCCACCGACGTGCCGCTCCGACGGTGACATCCCGACGGCGGGCGCGGGTGCGGTTCGGGAGAACTCGTCCCCGCCGGATCGCTCAGGGCGGGCTGCGCAGCGTCCCCACCACCCGCTCGCAGGCCGCGAGCACGGCGTCCCGCGAGGCCTCGTCGTGGCGGCAGCCCACCGAGAGCTGGGTGCTCCCGAGGAAGAGCACGACCCAGTCCACCGTCGTCCCGGGCGCCGGGACCTGCCGGTAGGTCGCCACCTCGCGCCCGGCGAACGTCGTCTCGGGCTGCAGGTCCGACACCCCGCCCCCGGCGGACCGCGCCGCCTCGAACCCGGCGAGCAGCTGGGCCCGCGCCCCGGCCGGGTCCGGCGAGGCGAGCGCGCTCTCCTGCACCGCGACGAGGTTCGGGCCGGTCGGCTGCCCCTCGGGCCGGATGCGGCTGCGACGGTACTCCGCGTCGGAGCCGTCGACGGTCCAGCCCGCCGGGAGCTCGTAGGCGTGGGCGAAGACCGAGACCACCGTCGGCGCGCTCGCCCCCGCCGTCGGCCCCTCCCCGCCCCGCAGCCCGGCCACCGCCAGGATCAGCACGACCACCGCCACCGTCGCCGCGGCCACCAGCCCCGCCCGGCGGCGGGGGTCCCGCCCGCCCGGACCGACCGGGGGCCCCACCCGGGCCGGGAGCCGCCCCGCCGGGACGAGCTCGTGGGCGATCCGCACCGTCGGGCCGTCGGGGTCGACGCGGGGTCCGGGTCCCGACGACGGGGTCGGGAGCGGAGCCGCGGAGGCGGCGGGAGCCGGAACGCTCGCCCGGACCGGGGCACGCACTCCCGCGGAACCCGCGCCGCCGGCCGGAGCGGTCGGACGGGCGGGACCGGCCACCGGCCACTCGGGCAGCAGCACCGGGCGGACCGCCGGCGCGGGGACGGGCACCCGCCCGGCGGCGGCTGTCGCGAGCAGGGCACCGCGGGCGACGACGGTCCGCGGATCGGCCGGGACCACCGGCGGCACGCCGAGCCCGCGGTGCACGAGGGTCGCGAGCAGCGGGGTCCGGGCCAGGCCGCCGACCAGCCGGACGTCGGCGAGGCGCGCGGCGGGCACCCCGGCCTCGTCGAGCACGCCGGCGAGCAGGTCGACGAGGTCGCCGCAGGGTGCCCGGAGGAGGTCCTCGAGTTCGCCCCGCGAGCACCACGCCGTGCCGGCCGTACCGGGCAGCGGCACGTCGGCCTGCTCGGACTCGGAGAGCCGCTCGCGGGCGTCGCGCACGTCCTCGACGAGCACCTGACGGTGCCGACGGTCCGGCAGGGTGGCGCCCTCGACCACGGCGTGCACCCGGGCGACGTCCCCGGTGGTGGCGGTCAGGCCCGCCACGACGTGCGCCAGGAGCAGTTCGTCGGCGTCGTCCCCGCCGAAGGCGCTTGAGGCCCGGTGCGCCAGCACGTGCCCGGTCGCGTCGACGACCGCGGCCGTCGCCCCCCGTGCGCCGACGTCGAGCACGGCGGTCGGACCGTCGCGGCCGGTCGGACGCATCCAGCGCGCGTGGGCCGCCGCGGCCACGGGTTCGGCCACCAGCGCGAGGTCGGCCGCGAGTCCGGTCCCGGCGCGCCGCAGGACCTCCCGCCGCCGCGCCCCCCAGTCCGCGGGGTGGGTGAGCACGAGGACGTCCGGGCGCTCCCCGCGCAGGGCGGGCCGCGCCCGGTCGACCGCCGCCGCGAGGACGGCGCCGAGCGCCTCGACGACCCCGACGGTGCGGGTGCCGAGCAGGAGGGAGTCGGCGTCGACGGCGCGGCGCGGTCGCGGTTCGAGGCGGGTGGGGTCGGCCGCGGCCCGCGCCCGCGCGGCGGCGCCGGTGACGAGGGCGGCGTCGTCCGGGGCGAACACGGCCGGGAGGTCCGGGGCGAGCTCGACCGCCTCGGCCCCGCCGCCCGGGTCGACCACGGCGACGACGCCGGTGTCGCCGAGGTCGACCGCGACGCGGCGGCTCACGGGTCGTCCCGGGCGGGGGTGGGCCGGATCGGCTCGTCCGGGTCGCGCCACGCGAGCTGCACGAGCGTCTCCCCGTGCCGGCGGGTCACGAGCACGGCCCGCCCGGGGGGCCGCGGGCCCGGCCGGGCCGCGCCGACCAGCGGGCCCTCGTCCCGGCTGCCGTGCCCGACCAGGCCGGGCGTGGCCAGCTCGCGCAGCCGGGCGAGGACCGGCTCGAACATCGCCCGGGAGGCGCCGCCGACGCGGCGGGCCACGACCACGTGCAGCCCGATGTCCTTGGCCTGGGCCAGCAGGTCGAGCAGCGCGGTGAGCGGGTTGCCGGTCGCGGTGGCGACGAGGTCGTGGTCGTCGACGAGGAGGAACACCTCGGGACCGGTCCACCAGGACCGGGCACGCAGCTGCTCGGGGGTGACGTCGGGCCCCGGGAGCCGGCGGCGCAGCGAGGCGACGAGGTCGGTCATCGCCTCGGTGAGCGCGTCCGCGGTCGAGGTGTAGCTGATGAGGTGCTCGGACTCGACGGCCCCGAGCAGTCCCCGCCGGTAGTCGACGATCATGAGTCGGGCCTGCGCGGGCGTGTACCGGGTGACCACCTGGTGGGCGAGCAGCCGCAGGAACGACGTCTTGCCGGACTCGCCGTCGGCGTAGACCAGCAGGTGGGGGTCCGCGGCCACGTCGAGCAGGACCGGCGCGAGCCGGTCCTCGTCGACCCCGATCGGCAGCAGGTGCCGCTCCCCGACGTCCGGACCGGGCAGGGCCGCGACGTCCACCCGGTCCGGCAGCAGTTCGACCGGGGCCACGCCGGTCCCGGGCCACGCGGCGGCGACGGCGGGGACGACGTCGGGCTCGGGGAGCGCGACGAGGACGTGGCTGCGGTCGGGCGCGATGCCGTGCCCGGGGCGGCCGGTCGGGACCGTGGCGGCCACCCGGCGGTCGACCTCGGACTCCCCGGGGTCGCCGAGCCGCAGCTCGATGCGGGTGCCGAGCAGGTCCTTCAACGCGGGCCGCAGGTCCGCCCAGCGCCCGACCCCGATCGCGACGTGCACCCCGTAGGACAGCCCGGTGGTCGCCAGCGTGAGGACCGTGGCCTCGAGCGCCTCGTGGTCGGCGCGGAACGCGTGCCAGCCGTCGACGACGAGCACGAGGTCGCCGAACGGGTCGGGCAGGTCCTCCCCGCGTCGCCGGCGCTCGCGCAGGTCGGCGACCGAGGCGATCCCCCGCTCGCGGAACCAGCGTTCGCGGGCGGTGGCCACGGCCGCGACCTCGGCGACGACGCGACGCACGAGGTCGGTGTCGCCGCGGCCGGCGACGGTGCCGACGTGCGGGAGGTCGGCGAGCCCCGCCAGGGTCCCGCCGCCGAGGTCGACGACGTGGAAACCCAGCTCGTCCGGGGTGTGGGTGAGCGCCGCGGCGCAGATCAGGGTGCGGAGCAGGGTCGACGTCCCGGCGCGCGGTCCCCCGGCCACGCCCACGTGGCCCGCCGCCCCCGAGAGGTCGGCCCAGAGCACCTCCCGGCGCTGCTCGTAGGGCCGGTCGACCAGGCCCAGCGGGAGGCGCAGGGTGCCGTTCGCCGGGAAGCCCGGGGCGCGCCGACCGCGGTCGGTGTCCGACAACGGCGGGAGCAGGGTCGTCAGCCCGACCGGCCCGGCGAGCGGGGGCAGCCACACCTCGTGGGCCGGGGGCCCCGCGTCGCGCAGCCGGTCCACCACGGTGTCGAGCACGCTCGGCGCGGCGTCGTCCGGCGTCGGACCGACCGGGGCGGGCAGGGCGACGGAGCCGTCCGGCGGGTCGACCCAGCCGCCGTGGAAGGGCCGGGGCACGGCGTGGCGTCGGGACGGGGTCGCGGCGGGGCGCGGGGCGTCGCCCGCGCGGCGGACCGGGCCGGACACGTACCCGGCGGTGAAGCGCACCATCGTCGAGGTGTCCGAACGCAGGTAGCCCGTGCCGGGCACCGCGGGCAGCGTGGCGGCGTCCGGGACCCCGAGGACGGCGCGGGAGTCCGCGGCGGAGAACGTCCGCAGCCCGATCCGGTAGGAGAGGTGCGACTCGAGCCCGCGCAGCCGCCCCTCGTCGACGCGCTGCGAGGCGAGCAGCAGGTGGATCTGCAGCGAGCGGCCGAGCCGGCCGATCGCGGTGAACAGGTCGGCCAGGTCGGGCTTCTGGTGCAGCAGCTCGGAGAACTCGTCGACCACCACGAACAGGGCGGGCAACGGCGTGAGGTCGGCGCCGCGCTCCCGGGCCCGCTCGTAGTCCGCCACCGAGGCGAGGTTCCCGGCGGCCCGCAGCAGTTCCTGACGACGGGTCATCTCGCCCGCGAGGGCGTCCTGCATCCGGTCGACGAGCGCGAGGTCGTCGGCGAGGTTGGTGATCACGGCCGCGACGTGCGGCGCGTCGGCCAGGCCGGCGAACGTGGCGCCGCCCTTGAAGTCGACGAGGACGAGATTGAGCGCCGCCGACGAGTGGGTGGTGATCAGGCCGAGGACGAGGGTCCGCAGGAGCTCCGACTTGCCCGAACAAGGGTTGTACGCTCACTCTATGTCCGCTCTTCTCACCGCCCTCCGCGTTGTCCTCTACCTGCGGATCAGCTCCGACCGGGACGGCGATGCCCTAGGGGTGGAGCGACAGCGGGAGGACTGCCTGAACCGCGCTGAGCGTGAGGGTTGGACCGTAGTCGGTGAGTATGTGGACAACGACAAGGGTGCCTCTACGAAGAGCACGAAAAAGCGTCCCGAGTATGACCGGATGATCGGCGACGCAAGAGCCGGGAAGTTTGACGTCATCCTGGGTTATTCGGCTTCTCGTCTCACCCGTCGGCCGAAAGAGTACGAAACTCTGATTGAGCTTTCGGAGCGTCACAAGGTGCGGATTCGTACCGTTGCAAGCGGTGACGCTGACTTCTCAACGGCGGACGGCCGGGCCGTTGCCCGCACGATTGCGGCGTGGGACGCGGCGGAAGCTGAGCGGATCGGTGAGCGCGTAAGCCGTAAAGTCCGGGAGAATGTCAAAGCTGGGAAGTTTCTCGGTGGTCGTCGCCCGTTCGGTTTCGAGAGTGACGGCGTGACCATCCGGGAGTCTGAGGCGGAGGAGATCAGGAACGCTACCGCTACCGTTCTCCGTGGCGGCTCTCTTCGATCTATCGCCCTGGACCTGAACACCCGTGGCGTGAAGACCTCCGCCGGAAAGGACTGGAGTCCTCTCGCAGTTCGTGACCTTCTCCGTCGCCCCAGGAACTCCGGAATGGTGAAGTATGCGCCCACCGAGTGGGACGAGGATGACAACGGCAACAAGGTCCGCAAGGTGAACCGTTCTCACGCAGCGGTTGGTAAGGCTTCCTGGGATGCCATCGTGACGGAGGATGAGCGCCTGGCTGTGGTCGCCATTCTGGAGGACCCTAAGCGCAAGACCTCCCCCGGCAATCAGC
The DNA here is from genome assembly GCF_013409505.1 of Actinomycetospora corticicola. Classification (NCBI taxonomy): domain Bacteria; kingdom Bacillati; phylum Actinomycetota; class Actinomycetes; order Pseudonocardiales; family Pseudonocardiaceae; genus Actinomycetospora; species Actinomycetospora corticicola. The sequence continues at coordinate 3,900,829 of NZ_JACCBN010000001.1, forward strand.
CCTCTTACCTGGGCTCCAGCATCTACCTTTGTGGAGTCTGCGGAAGCAAGGTCCGAACCTCCGCTAGTGGTGGTCGCGCTACCCGCTACGTGTGCAACGGCGGAAAGGGCACCGGACCTAATCACCTCTCTCGCAATGCCGACAAGACGGACGCTCTTGTGAATGCAGAGATGGTGGAGTGGCTTACCGCGTTCATCGGCGTCAATAAGCTCATGGCTTCCAAGCCGGGGGCTTCCGTCACCCCGGAATGGTCCAGGCTCACCACGGAGCTAACGGCCGTCCAGGCACGCGCTACGGAACTTCAGGAGGACTACGCGGACGGGTACATGAGCCGTGCGGAGTTCCGTTCTGCCGTGGACCGCAACCGCGACCGTGAGGCACAGATCAGGGAGGAAATGGACCGGCTTACCGCTCCGTCCAACCGTCTCCCGATGTTTGACAACGTGAAGACTCCGGGGGAAGTCCCGGAGAAGTGGGAAGCCCTCTCCATCGAAGAGAAGCGCAAGGTGGTCGGATCTGCCCTCCAGGTCTCCATCCTGCCCACGGAGAAGCGTGGCCCGGTATTCGATCCGGAAAGCGTCCAGGTGACCCCTAAGCTCAACCCTCTTACTCTCGTCGGTGAGCCCAACGTCCCGGAGCACGATCACACGGACAAATAAGCCCTGAAACGACGAGAAGCCCCGTCCCGGAAGATTCCAGGGCGGGGCTCCTTAATATAAGCTACCTGCTAACCAGCCGTCCGGCATCGGTGGTCGAATCTCCTGCCATTCCCGTGTGATCTGGAGATTGAGTGCGTGGTACTCATCAGCGATGCGCTCAATATCGCCGATAGAAAACGCCTTCTGCGTAAGATTTCCTTTCAGGCGACTTTTGGAACAGATCAGCACAGGTGTCCCGTCCTCTTCGTCGTTGCCAAAGGGTCGGGGATTCACCTTACTGTCCGGGGACAGAGACGCCCGCCTCCACGTTCCGTGGATTATCCAATTGCGACTCTCTGCGAGCGGACCGATAGCGTCAACTCGCTCTTTGAATACTCGCAACATTTCCACCGTGCCGGAGAGGTCATTAGCCTCGTCCACACCGACCTTGACGGCCCAACGGAGCCATGACGTCGACTGCCCCTCTACGACCGGAATCGCGGCCCGAGAGCGGTAGAGGCTCATCAGCACCCACCGCAGAAGTTCATCCGTCCCCGCGCTAGCGATTGCAACCGCACCGATCCCCTGAGCTAGCTGAGCCGACTCTTCCGGCGAGTAGGTAGGAACCATGGTCTCCAGGTTAGGCCTGGGCCACGGAACGGCCGCTAGCTGCTCAACGGCCCGACCCATGCGGGATGAGGGAGCCCGTTCCTGGGGCTGAGAAGACCGTTGGTGCCCGACATGGAAACGGCCCCGCTCCGCCCCCACACGGGAGGGCTGGCTTCACTCGCCGCCGTCTGTCCGCCTAGCCTCACTCCCGTGACGCGGAGGCTCAGCCGAGGACTGCTGTTGCTCTACCCTGTCGGGGCCATCCTCTTCGTGGTCGGCGTGTGGGGAGGGCTGCCTGAGGCCCCACAGGGCTGGTGGGACACCACTGGGTTTGTCGTCAACCTTGTCTCTGGCCTCACCGCGGCGTGCATCGGCATCCCGACGGCCTTCTTCGTCCTGCAGAAGCTCCTAGACGACCGTGCGAAGAGGATAGCGCGAGAGGAAGCAATCCTACTGTCCCTCCGGAACCTTCTAGCGATCGAAGCGGACTTCCTAAGCATCTGGGGAATCGGCCGGGGAGAAGCCCAGGATAAGTGCATATCTATGCAGCTCATTACAGAACTACAGAGAGCGCGCAGCGCGGCAAGCCAAACCGCAGGAAGGCACTCCCGGACGGTCAAGGGCAACGGTCGCAAGCAATCTGTCGTCTCGCGTCCAGACGAAGTGCTTTTACCCTACGAGGACCCGCAGCCTCCACAAGTCGCTAGAGACGACGCTCTTGAGCGACTCGACCACCAACGACGAGTCATCGCGGATCGGTCCATCTCTAACGGCATTGCGCCCACTCCGAACGCTTCCCTAGCTCAGATTCTCTCGGTCCTACACGGCGCTGCGGAAACGGACCTCCTACACCCTTGTCGGCGAATGCGCGCGCGGTTGCCGACCGGTGCCGGGCCGACTGTGGTCCTGGACGAGTGGTCGCGCGTCCTCACCGGCTTAGAGCTGGAGCTGTCGCAGAGGCGCGCATGGCTCACACCGCTCATTGCGGAGATTGATCGCCACACCCTGCTTCTGGCGGAAAGGTGAGCAAGCTTCCGTCTTGGGACCTCCAGCTCGTGCCCAAAGCGCTGAAACGACCTCTGTGGCTGCTGGTTCCACTGGGAATCGCTCTTACGGCCGTGGGTCTCTTCGCGCCCTTCCCACAAGGTGAGACTGGCTGGTGGGACAAGACGGGTTTCATCGTCAACCTCGCATCCGGTTTGACTGCGGCGTGCTTTGGAATCCCGGTGGCCTTTTATGGCATCCAGTGGCTTCTCGAGAAGCGACAACGAGAGAATGAGCTCAAGACGCTGGAATACCTCTTGAGGAAGAACGTCCTCGATCTAGGGCGGGCCGGGACCGGGATCGTTCTTAGCCTTCTCGTCGGGAAACTCTCAGAGGCGCACGCCGCCGTTGTGAAAGTAGCGATGTTACTTAGTGCCCTCCAAGCTTACGATCAAGGCGCTGTTTGGAAACACGACAAGAGTCTTGGACAATCCAAAGCACACCTGGAAGAGCTCCTTGATAGCGTCCAGCACGACCACCTGGATGGCTTCATCGGATTAGAGGCGCTTTCAATGCTCGGTCGCCCAGACAACCACCGAATCGCGATTTCCAAGCTAAACACGATAATGACTGATCTTCTACCGCGTTTCGACTACCTAGAGCAAGCGTCTGGAATCTCCGAGTACGACTTGCACCTACTTGATGAATATCTACATAAGCCCAACGCTGTAGAGATTCTAAAGGCGTATGCCGAACCACCACTCTCGGGAAGGGTGGAACTTGTCCTTCCCTCGTCGAGTTCGGGTACGGGCTTTTCCATCAATACTGAGGCCCTCGCAGTACTGCAAGACGACACCTCTTCTGTCGTTTCTGCTTTATGGTATTACAATCAATTCTTGCAGGTTCTAGGGAGAGTCTGCTCCGCCTTGGAGGTCGACATCGAGCCTATGTTGGAATTCAGATCGATCTACCGGCCAAACTACGACGAGGAGTTGGGCCCATGAAGGAGATGCAGTACCTGCAAGAACGAACTTTTTGAACCCGGCGCTGGTTAGACAGCCCTCCCCGGCGGTCCCGTAGTCCATGGCTGGAGGGGGCACCCCCCGGCTAGGGGGGCATCGCGACGCGTCGACGCGCTCCAGCTCGACCGCACACAGACTTTGTCAATAAGAAAGAAGAAAAAGCAAAAGAGAAAAACAAAACAACAATTCGCATCGCAACGCTTGCGTTGTGTTGGCGTGCATGTCATGCCATGAGGGCAAGCCGTATGGTCAAGGCATATGCGTACGCATCACTGTTGTTGTGTGCTCAGCATGCTATTGCTCTTGTGCTTATTGCTTAGTGCAATGCATAGCGTGAGGGCTATGGATATGAGGGGGGCATGGCATAGGGCTAGGCCCAGGCAGTACAGGGGGTGAGGCATACCTACCTACCGGGTGGATAGAGCAGGGGGGCATATCAAGGGGGTGCACAGAAGGGAGGAAGGGCACAGCGCTAGATCAGCACTGCACCCTTCCCGGATTCCTGTCTCGTCCTAGCCGGGCACCGCTAGCTGGGTACGGGAGGCACGCTGCCTATCCGCCTTCCCGCACCCACAGGACTCAGTACGGCCGGACACGAGTCCCGATGTGTAGACCGGCCTCGTGATGCCGCAATCGCACCGGCAAGTCCACCGGGTATTCCTGCCACCGTTCCGGCAGGGCACCGGCTCAGCGGGCTCCAGGACTAGCCACCGGCCGAACCGCCTACCGGCTAGGTCTACCCCTGCCATTACCGGGAACGGCGAGGATCGAGAGTGGCACCCAGGGTCGGAAGAGAACCGGCGGCACGGCGGATTCCCTGTGCGTGCCCGATGGCTAGGGCACTCGCCTTCCGGCGGGAGTCCGACGAGGTGGCAGCCTTCCGAACGGCAGCACTAGAGATAGCGTCGTACAGCCGGTCAACATCGGTGCCCGACCATCCCCGGCCGGTTACGTACATCTTGAGCCAATGCCGGTCGGCAAGCATCGCTGCCACCGAATCGTCATGCTGCTCCACGTACCGGACAGCGGCAGCCTGTGCGGACACGGCGGAATGAGCCGCTCCGAGAAGCATCTTCGCATCCTCGCGGGCAACCATTTCCTGACCGGCAGGAACCTTCGGAAGTGCATCCTCCGTCAGCAGAGCAATAGCCGTGTCGGCTAGCGCCATAGCGTCCGCGGAAGCCTTCCCTAGTTCCCGACGACCGGACTCAATCAGCTCCTCCGCAACGGCCACCTTCCCGGCCGGATTCGCTAGCTGATCGTCAAGCGTGCGCTTCACCGACGAGGCTGCAACCGCAGCGCCGTTCTGCCCGGCCACGTACGCGTCACGGGCGGCAACGAGGACCTTCCCGGCATCGCCTAGGGCACCGGGTGAGTAGGCCCCGGCTCCAGCCGTTGCCTCCCGGCTCAGTGCCGCTCCGATCGTCTCGCGCTGTCCAGCCATCTCCTCATACCGGGAAGTGTCGGACGAGGCCATGAGGCCTCGATACGCGTTCGCGTCCGCCTTATCCCGCCGGTCGTTCGCCCGGTCACGGGCAGCGGCCACACGGTCCTCGTGCGCGATCACTGCGTCAGTGTCGTTCTCGTTCATCGTTGCTCTCTTCCAATTGACTCTAGGTGTCGCCTGATCGTCGCTATCTCGCACCGGGGACAGAGTGACGACCGACTCCGCCCCGACTGTTCGGAATGGCACCCCGACGAGGTGACACTCCTCTACTAATCGTCACTTGGTAGGGGGTCGCCGGCTTCGGCCTGCCCCGTTTCCGGTGACGTCATATTCCTGATCCGCTCCATGGCTTCCTCTTCCCGCCTACGGCGTTCCTGTGCCGTAATGAACTTCGGGGAGAAGTCATGCGTGCACGGGACTCCGAGCGTCTTACAGAAGCAACTCATCGGCGCCATAGTTCTCTACCTCTCCGAGCAATGAACCTGTGTCTCGTCACGAGTCATGTCCGTCTCTACCGGCCACACAATCCAGTCCGTCATAACGTGCCCCATCTCTTCCCGGTCATCCGGTCAAGGCTGGACTCACCGTTCTCCAGCCCGAACAACAGAACTCCGCCTAGGAGAGGTGGAGGAACGGCAAACCGTGCCTTCCACTCCTCGTCACTCTCTCCCGGCCTACGGCCTTCCTTTACGTTCTCCATCCACCTATGGATTCTCTGATCCTGGTCTGAGTACCTAGGCATAGGTCACCTGTGTTGCGTTAGGGATGGACGGAGCCACCCAGGGCTCCGCTAGGGCTCCGCCCTGTTCCTAGGCCATCTCAAGACACCCAGGCACGGACGGAGTCCGGTCAATTAAGTGGAGGACCGATCACGACAAGGTCCTAGGTAGTGATGATGTGATGAGGAGGGGGATATATAAGGGGGAACCATCATCATCACCACTCACCGGAGCGACCACCGGTCGCCTTCCCGCTGGAGCCGTCGCCTGATCTTCCCGTTGCCGGTCATGTGCGTCTGAGCGGTGCTCTCCGTCAGCACACCGGGGAACCTCTTAGCTAGCTCACCGGCTACGGCACGGCCGGACTTCTCCGGCCACTCCTGAGCCACCACGGCAGCCATAGCGGCCGCCTGTGCGTCCGTGAGGGCCTTCCTGCCCCTCTCCCGTCCGGCTGGAGCCTGTGACTCGTCCCCGGCTTCCTCGTGCTGCTCCTCCGGCTCCACCGGCCCGTGACTGAGTACGCGGTAGTCCGGCCCGGCTAGCGGCTGAGCGATAATCTCCGCCGGTTGTGCGAGTCCGTTCCCCTGGACATACAGGCCGGTATTCCCGCCCCGGAGTCGACGCCTAGCGGTCTGCCGAACCTGAATCCACGCACGGGACTTCTGGACAGGCACCCCGGTACCCATGGGTGCCGCCCCCCGTTTCGTTGCGTACTTCTCCGTCTCGTGGTGGAGGACCACAACGGGAATCCCCCGGCTCACGAGGAGGTCTAAGCCGTCATAGACGACCGTGGCGGCAGCCGTGTCATTCGGGTCCCCGGTGCTGCCATTCAAGTTGTCCAGGACGACAAAGTTCCGGCCGGTGCCGATCAGGAGTGAGGTGAGGTCACGCCACTCCTCCGGAGTCTTAGTCATCCCGGTTCGGTACATCGGTACGTCTAGAGCGTTAGCGTCAGGAACTCCCGCATAGATTCTCTGTGCGTACTCCTCCGGAGAACCGGGGTCCGTGCAGAGGATGGCTGGACGCCAGTCCTTCGACTCGTCCACCGGTTGCATTCCCAGGAACTCCCTCCCGTCCACCATGAGGGAGAGAAGCATGGACGCGACGAGGTAGGACTTCCCTACATTCGACGGTCCGTAGAGAGTCGTGATGCTGGAGGAGATGACTTCATGGAACACCCATCGTTCCGTCCGACTGGCACGCTCGAACGCTTCCGCTAGGGACAGAACCGGGAACCTCTCACTGGTCACCACTCGTCCCCTAGTCGACTATTCCAGCCCGGCCGGTGCTCGTTCACGAGACGCTCCGCCTCGTCGTCTAGGCCCTCGTCCATCACGCCGCGCGGAATCCGTACCGGCGCGACTGGCACCCACAACTCCGGGAAGCACCTTGCTTGAGATTCGTTCCGCGGATGGCCTTCTCCGACCCGCAATCACAACGGCAGTACCACCACGCTCCGTCCTTCCGTTGCCGGGCACTCTCCGGCCGTTCGGAGAACGGGCAATAACGGAGGACCACGAGGAGTCCGAACCTCTCCCCCTCCAGGCCCCGAATCGTCGTGTTCCGGTTGCCCTCTCCGTACTTCTCTACGTCAGCCATCACGCGTCTCCGTTCGCTAGGGCTAGTGCTCGTTCTCCGGGATATAGCGGGACCATCGGCCCCGACGGCGGGAAGTACCGACCCGCCTCGTGGATCAGTCCGTCACGGAGCCATCCCTTGACGCGCTCAACCGCGTTCCGAACTCCGTGCTTCTGCTCCAGCTCACTTGTGCTGACGAGGCACGCAACGTCTCTCCGCCTAGGCATAGGAATCCTCTAAGTGCTGCTCTACCTGAACCGCTGGTCACGGCGTTGTCTTGGTTGCTCATTCGCCCGCTCCGGCCCTCGTGAGCTCGAACCGGGTAGTTGGACCCGTGGAGCGTTAGATAGCTCCTAGGGCCTCTCAGACGGTCATCCGCCTAGGTGGCTACAGGACGAGGGCTCAGCGTCCCCGGAATCGCCTTGAGTCGGGCGATCAGCGCCGGAGTCATCGGCGGAGCCTGTGCCACTACCTGTGCCGCGTAATCCTTCACCCATGGCTCCAGGACTTCCTTACGCCTCGTTTCGGGCATACGTCTCGTCACTCCACAATTCATTAGTTAGCTCTATGCCTTATGAGCACAAAAAAGACCCGCCCTAGGAATCCCCTAGAACGGGCCGGACCGGACGACTCCTCGTCGTCTAGCCGAACCTTTCCACCGGCAGGGACGATCCCCGTGCCATTGCTCGTGCCATCCCTGCCTCCCTTCCTCGTCCTCGTGCTGTTCGACCGTATCGGCCGGTCCCCGTGCGGGATACCAAGAACCCTAGCGACCGGTTTGGAATCGGAGTACCACGCGTGCCCTGAGCTGCTGTTTTGCGGGCTCGTGCTCCAGTCTCCGGACGGATGGCCGTAGGAGGTACCACGGACCCTAGGGACCGGTTTGTAGCCGGTGCATCATCCCGACGAGGTGGAGCGTAGGAACGCACCGGGAATCCGGGTGCCAATGTCACTCTCCGTCTACGAAAGGGGGTCGCCGGCTGGCTCGTTTCATATACGCAGCGTGAGAATCAAGGCCGGTCCCGGAGCGGAGCGGAGGGCCTGCCGGTGCTCCAGCTAGCGACCACGGCGCCACGGCGACAGGAAGGCCCGGACCACTTCTCCGAGTGCCCTCGTGACGGCCGGAACGTCCGGCCGGTCGGCCCGGATCAGTGCGACGAGGCAGACCACGAGGCAGGCCAGAACGGCGACCACGACAGCGGCCAGGAGGAGAACGGCGAACGCACCGGAGAACGACCGGGCGGCATCGAGAACGGACACGGCGGTACCCCTAGAGATGGCAAGGGCCTCAGCACGTAAACCGGGTGGCTTACTGCCGCCTGTGACCGATCCACCTAGACCGGCCGTGGCACGTGATCCCTCGTCGTCTCTCTGCTAGTCGGGCTCCGGGTCCGAGAGAACGGTAGCAACGGGCACGGACACGACGAGGCCCCGGCCGGGCCTCCCTCGTGGAGAAGCTCGAACCGGGGCCTGTGTGCCTCTCTGACGGTCCGTCAGTCGACCGCCCACAGAAGGACTCCCAGGAGTCCGAACGCGAGACAGATCAGCCCTAGGGCCTTCCCTGGCGTGACTCCCTGCCGGAAGAACGCGCGTCGGACTCGTGCGTGCCTAGGGGACAGGACGAGGGCTCCGAGAACGGCCAGGAACACGACGAGGACGAGAACCGCTAGCGCCACCGGTTACTCTTCCGGCTCCGGCCGTCGGGAACCGTCCTGGTGTCCCTCGTCGTACTCCTCTTCCGAGCGTCGCCAGTAGTCGGCTTCCTCGTCGTTCGGGTCCGGAGTGCCGGTCACTTCTGCTCCGCCACTCATGGAGCCGTAGCGGCAACGGCAAGCGTCACGAGACCCCCGGCCTCCATCATCAGCTCCAGGTGATCGCCCGTGAACTTAGGGCCGGGGTGGAGCTGAACCTCACCACTCTCCAGAACGGCCACGGACAGAATAGCAGCCTCGTCCATAACCCTGTGTCCTTTCGCTAGCGGAGCCACCTCGTGTGAGACGGCAATGCCCACATCAGAGCACACGACAAACCGGCCCGGAGCCGTATCGTGACCGCGCGGTACTACTGGAGATATTCCGCTAGTGACTACGCAGCACGAACGGTCCCGAGTGACAAGTAAAGACAGGCCGGTCACACACCAGGGTCATCCTCGTCGTCCGACGGCAGGCCTACGGGGAGTTCGACGGTGCCCACGAGGAAGCCTTCCTCGTCCACCCACGGCAGCCTGAAACTCCCTCGTGCCGTGTCGGTGTAAGACCGTCCTTGGACGCGACAAAGCCCCTCAACCAGGGGGGAGCTGAGGGGCTAAGCCAGATCGCTTTAGCTAAGGGAGTCAGTCACCCTCCCTACAGCTTCGACGGCCAAGTCTACGTCTTCCGGGGTGAATCCAGGTCCGATGTGGAGGCGCACGGAACGATCCGGCAGAACGGCAATCGTGAAGAGCGGTGAGTCGGTCATGCAGCAAACCCTCACCTGTCGGGCCGAAGCTGGTCAACGCAAGCATGAGATATCTCAGGTGGCTATGCGTGTCTGCTTACCAACCGGGGTAACAACCGCCGGTAAGCATCAGTTCAGGAACGGGGGTCGTCGTCCGATACCGACTTAACTTCTAACAACGGTGCAAGGTCGTATACGTTATCAGCTAGCTGTCGGTACCCCGGCGGACTATTTGGGTGCCTCTGCCACTCAAGGTCAAATGCGTCTTCGAACGCTTTACTTGCTTCGATGCTAAATCGGAGTCTCTCGCGCTCGTTGTCTAGCTCTTTGCGGGTCCGCTCAACCTTGTGGTTGTCCCACCTCATCTTGTAATCGAGCACGTACTTCATGGCACGTAGAGCGCCGTAACCGACCGCAGCGCCTGTGGCGATCGGTGTTCCGCGTAGCGCTTCCGAAAGGACCACTTCCCACGGACTTGCCAGGGACATGCGCTTGATCCACAGGTCTGGCTGAGGTCGAGGCTCCTTGAACAACAAGTCCGTGAAATTGTGCGTGAGCATCGCTTCGAAGCATTCGGCATAGATTTCGGCGAGCAGGCTGCTGTTTGTAGAGACTTGCCCTAGCCGTGGTCGTTCCCCGATGTCGACCGCCACCAATAGGTTCTCAACTCCGGTGCGCTCAGACGTAGCTAGCGTGCTCACACCGGGAAGAGTAGTCAGCCGGACGCTACGCCTGCTTGGAGAGGGTCAACCGACAGGTCTTCGTGTGCATGTTGTGCATGTGCCCCACCCCCTGGCGGTCCAAGGGGTGCGATGGGCAGGCTTGGTGCCGTCGTCGGATTCGTCCCGTGCAAGCCGGTTGCCGGTGGTTGTGCTCACGTCGATCCGAGTTGTAGCGGAGGGGTGTCGTTGTGCTCTCCTACCGCCACTCACCAGGAAGGTCAACCGTGAATATCACCCTGCATCGTTGGTTCATCGGTCTGCTGCTGGCGCTCGGATGCGCCTACCTGATCAGTCCGTGGCTAGCCATGGGTCTCGCAGTTGTGTTCACCGCTCAGTCAGGACATGAAGGGAGAGCACCCCGCCGAACGTAGAAGACCGGCGTTCGTAGACCCAGACCCGGAAGCCGCGTTCCCGGTAGTCGTCGGCTAGTTCCTCCAAAGCGGCCAAGTCGTCCCCCTCTGCTGCCTGTAGTTCGTTCTTGACCGGGGAGCAGAGGGGGCCAGCGAACAGCCGGGCGTGGAGAACGTACCGCTTCATAGGACGTAGTGTGCACTACGAGTGTGCATAGGTGAACCGTCGTCATAACCAACGACTGTGCGCTGTCACGTTGCCGTGGTGGACCAGCGGGAGGCACGGCAGCAACTCAACGAAGCTATCCGTGAGAGGGAAGCGGTCCGCATCGTGGCGGATCAGGCAGACGCTCAGCTCAGGGAAGCCATGCGTGCGGCTATCAGCTCAGGAGTCACGATCGCTGAGGTAGCAGAGCTGACCGGGTATCACCGCAACTCTGTCCGACGGATCGTGGACGGGTGAGGGTTCTGCTAGGGGTGCTGATCGGTCTACCTCTCGGGTGGCTTGCCGCTGAGGTCCGAAGAGGTTGGCAGACAGAACGGCCGGGCGACCCTCCCCCGTTCGCCCCTGAGATGGCAGACGCACCACGGCAGCCGGGCGAGTGGCTGTGATGGCCCTTCTACTTCGGACCACCGAAGCGGCCCGCCGGGTAGGCGTGAGCCAACGGAGCCTCAACCGATGGACCACGGCCGGGAAGCTCCATCCGACGTTCCTCACACCCGGCGGCCATGCGCGGTGGGATGAGGCGGACCTACGGCGTCAACTTGGGATGCTGCGCGAGTAGTCGCAGGTCAGGACCTGCCCGTACCGTGCGCTCAACCCGTGTTTGGAGTTGCCCGAACCGGTGGCCCCGACGCAGAGCCCGTGCGGTCCCATCCCCTCCTGGGCGGCCTCCTTGAGGTCGAGCTCCACCGGCTCGCCGTCCTCCCCCAGCCCGAACGGCACGCGGAGCCGGTCCCGCGGGGCGCGCGGCCGCCAGGCGGCGCCGACGTCGAAGGTGTCGGGCGTCCCGGGGACGCCGAGCAGGTCGAGCAGCCCCGGCGTCGTGGGCCCGGGCCCCTCGGGCGCGGAGGCGGGCGTGCGGCACGGCGCGAGCCGGCGGGCGAGGGCCTCGGCCTCCGGCTCGCGGAGCACGTCGGGCCGGCCGAACCACTCGACGCCGACGTCGGTGGCGGCCCCGATCCGGTCGGAGCCGGGCCGCTCCGGGTCGGGGGCCACCACGAGCCGCAGGCCCCGGCGCGCGACGAGGGTGTCGAGCCGCGCGCCGAGGTCGATCAGGGTGAGGCCGACGAGCCCCTCCTCGGCCGGGTCGTCCCCGGGCGCCGCGTCGTCGGCGACCACCCCGCCGTCGCAGACCACCACCACGTGCGGCGCGGTCGGCGCGGCACCGCGGCTGAACCGCGCCCGGTCGGCGAGCTCCGGGGCGAGCCACGCCCGGACGGTCGCCAGCGACGAGGCGATCATCCGCACCGGCCCGGCCCCGTCGTGCAGCCGCGGGTGCGCGACGTGCGGGAGCCACTTGACCCACTCCCAGTCCGCCCGCCGGTCCGCCCCGCAGACGACGGCGAGCCGGAGGTCGTCCGGCGAGTGGAACGTGACCAGCTGCGCGACCAGGGCCCGCGCCAGCGCCCGGCGCCGTTCCCGCCCGACGGGGCTCGCGTCCGGTCCGGTGACCGCCACCGCGGCGAAGGCGCGCAGCGAGACGGCCGTGGGGAGCGCCTCGACCACCGAGTGGGCGCGGACGAACCGGCGCAGCGCCGCCGTCGTCACCGGCTCCAGGTCGGTGACCGGGCCGGTCTGCGGCGGGACGAGCGCGGTGGCGAGGCGTTGGGCGCCGCGGCCGACCCGCACGTGGGCGAAGTCGGGGTCGCCCGGGCGGCGCTCCCAGGTGCGCGGCCCGCGGGCCAGCGCCACCAGCGCATCGGGATCCGGGTGGGTCCACTCCAGGCTCGCGCGCTGCTCGGCGGCCACCGCGCGGGTCCGGCGACGCACCTGCGCGAGGTAGCGCAGGTAGTCCGCGCGCTCGGCGTCGGCCTCGGCCCGCCGCTGCGCACCGCCGCGGGAGAAGCCGCCCGCCACCATCCCGAGGGTGGAGAGCGCGATCATCCCGCCGAACAGCCACGACGTCGGGTTGTCGATCCCGAGCACCACGACGAAGCCCACCGAGGCGAGCACCATCACCACCGGCAGCAGCCGGGCGAGCAGGCCCGCGGGCGCGACGCGCGGTTCCTCGGGCGGCGCCTCGAGCGCGAGCTCGCCGCCCGGCATCACCGGCGCGGCCTCGCGCGGCCCGCGCCGGACGACCTGCGTGCCCACGCCCCTCCCCTCCGCGGCCGACCCGAGCGGATCTCCGTGTTCGCCCCACCGCGGGTCGGTGCGCTGGCCATACTAGGGAGCCGATCACCCGGTCGGGGACGAAACCGACAGGGTCGACGACGGAGGCGGAGGTGGCCCGGTGAGCACCGGCAACGGCCGCACGAGCACGCCGGTCCGGCCCGGCGGCCCCCCGGTGGCGGGCGCGACGGGCGGGGTGGCCGCCGTCGGAGTGCTCCCGGCCGTGCCCGAGCCCGTCGCCGCCGTCACCCGGGTGTCGGTGCTCGCCCCCACCACCCGGGTCGACCTGGCGCTGCCGGGTGACGTGCCGGTCGGCGAGCTGCTCCCGGTGCTGGTCGAGCTCACCGACGCCGACACCGCCCACCCGCGCCCCACCGCCCGCACCTCGGCCCACACCCCGCTCCGCAGTGCGGACCGGGCGGAGGCCACGGGCTGGACCCTCGCCCTGCTCGGGCAGGCCCCCGCCGACCCGCGGCACACGATCGACGAGCTCGGGGTCCTCGACGGGGACCAGCTCGTCCTGCGCCGCCGCGCGGACGCCGCCCCGGCCCCGCTCTACGACGATGTCGTCGACGCCCTGGCCGAGTTCCGGCCCGCGGGCTTCCGGCCGTGGGACGCGGGCTGGGCCCACCGCTGCGGCCTGATCGGCGGCGTCGTGGCCGGGACCACGCTGCTCGGGGCCCTGGTCGCCGCCGGCCGCGGGCCGGGCACGGCGGGCGGCGCGGTCACCGCGGGCGCCGCCGCCCTGGTCGCCCTCGCGGGCACCGTGCTCGCCGCGCTCGCCCCACGCCTGGCCCGCCGGGCCGGCCCGGCCGCCGTCCTGGTCGTCGTCGCCGCGGGCGCGGCGGCCGTGTGCGGCCTCGCGCTCGTCCCCGGCCCCGACGCCGCCCCGCTCACCGCCGGCCTCGGAGGCGCGCACCTGCTCGTCGCGTCCGCCCTCGCCCTGGTCGCGTCCGGCACCGTCCTGCTCGCGGCACCGCGGACCGACCGGGTGGCGCTCGCCGTCGGCACCGGGCTCGCGACGGCGGCGGCGCTCGGCACGGCCACCGGAGCGGTCACCACCGTCGCCGGGGCGGTCGCCGGGGCTCGCGGTGCGGGCCCCGTCGAGGCCGCGGCGGTCGCCGCCGGTGCCGGCGCGCTCGCCCTCGTCGCCCTGTCCGTGCTGCCCCGCCTGGCCGTCCTGCTCGCGCGGCTCCCGCTGCCGGAGGTGCCGCTGTCGGCGGCCGACGCCGACCCCGGTGGTGGATCCGACGCCGCGCCGGGCGATCCGGCCGCGCTCGACCGACGGGCGGACCGCGCGCACGCGGTGCTGACCGGGCTCGCCGGGGGCACGGTCGCCGTCCTCGTCGTCGCGGTGGCGGTCCTCGGACTCGCGCCGGCGCCCGGCTGGCGCGGCACCACCGGGGCCGTCCTCGGGGTGCTGCTCGTGGTCCTGGTCGCGCTGCGCTCGCGCAGCTACGCCAACGCCGTCCCGGCGGTGGTCCTGCTGCTCGGGGCGCTCACCGGGGCCGCGACGATCGGCGTCGGAGCGGTCGCCGCCGCGGCACCGGGGGCCGCGCGGCTCGGGATCGGCCTCGCGGCCGCCGTGGTCGGGGCGGCCGTCGTGCTGCTCGGCGCGATCGGCCCCCGACGCCGGGCCGCCCCCGGCCTCCGGCGCGCCGTGGACCTGGCGGAGGGGGTCGCGATCGCGGCCGTCGTCCCGCTCGCCTGTGCGGTCGCCGACCTGTTCGCGGTGGTGCGGCTGCTGTGACCGCGAGGGGCCTCACCCGCGTCGTGCTCGGCGCGGTCCTGACGGCGGGGCTGCTCGCCCCCGCCGTCCCGGCCGTGGCCGGACCCGGCGTCGGGACCGCGATCCCGGTCGCCCCGCCGCCGCTCCCCGCCGCGGACGCCGGGGCCCTCGCGGCGCTCCCGCGGGCGCCCGACGCCCTGCCCGGCCTGGCCCCGCTCGGGCCCTGCCCGGCCGGCGTGGCGCCCGGCCCGCTCGACGCCCTGTCCGGCGAGCCCGACGCCGTGCCGGGCGCGAGCGGGGACGGGGTGCTGGTCGCGGTCGTCGACTCCGGAGTCGCCGCCCACCCGCGGCTCAGCGGCGGGGTCGTGGACGGTGGGGACTTCGTGGCCGCCCGGTCGGCGCGCAGCGACTGCGACGGGCACGGCACCGCGGTCGCGGGGGTCGTGGCCGCCGCCCCCGGCCCGGACGACGGCGTGGTCGGCGTCGCGCCCGGCGCCCGCGTCCTGGCCGTCCGCGCCGACACCGCCTGGTACCGCACCGACACCGGGGGCGCCGGTGACGAGGCCGTCCTGGCCCGGGCCGTGCGCGCGGCCGCGTCGGTCCCGGGGGTGCGGGTGCTGACGCTCGCGATCGCGGCCTGCCGTCCGGCCGCGGCGCTGATCGGCGGCGCCGGGTCCGCGGTCGGCGCGCTGCGGGCGGCGGTGGCCGACGCCGCCGCGCGGGACGTCGTGGTCGTCGCCGCCGCGGGCAACGTCGGGCCCGCCTGCCCGGCCAACGACCCCGCCGGTGCGGCGCAGCGGGTGGTGACGGTGCCGGTCCCGGCGTGGTTCGGTCTCGACCCGGAGGAGGTGCTCACCGTCGGCGCCCTCGACGACGGCGGCACCCCGGACCCGTCGTCGCTGGCCGGGCCGTGGGTCGGGATCGCGGCGCCGGGGCGCGTGCCCGCGGCCCTCGACGCGCGGTCGGCCGGTCTCACCGCCGACCTCACGCTGCCCGGTTCGGCACCGGGACCCGTCGTCGGGACGAGCTTCGCCGCAGCCCGCGTGGCGGGCGCCGCGGCGCTGCTGCGCGCACGCTTCCCCACGCTGCCCGCCCCCGCGGTCGTCGCGCGGCTGCGGGACACGGCCGCGCCGGTGGTCGGGGCCGCACCCGTCGCGGTCGGCGCGGGCGCGCTCGACGTCGCCGCCGCCCTCGCCGGGACCCGACCGGCCGCTCCCGCCCCGATACCGGCGCCGCCCCCGGCGACGGTCGGCCCGCTGCCGGCGGTCGCGGGCGGCGTGGCCGTCCTCCTCGCGGTGGTCCTCGCCGGGCTCGTCGTCCGCCGCCGGAGGCGGTCGTGAGCAGCCGCCCCGGGGAACCGGCGCTCGGCCCGGTGCCCCTCACCGGCGTGCTGCTCGCGGAGCTCGGCCTCGTCCTCGCCCTGGGGCTCCTCGCGACCGGCGCCGGGCTCCCCCTCGCCGGGATCGTCCTCTCGCTGGCCCTCGTCGCGGGCCTGGTCCGCGTGCGCGGGGAACTGCTCGGCACCTGGGCGGTGCTCGCGCTGCGCCACCGCGCCCGCCCGCGGGAGGTCCCGGGCGCCGATCCCGACGACGGGCTCGGGCTGTCCGCCCTCGACGCGGCCCTCGGTCCGCTCGACGTCGTCGACGCGCTGGACCACGACGGGCGCGCGGTGGCACTGCTGGGCGGGATGGACGGCGCGTGGAGCGCCGTGCTCGCCCCCGACCCCGACGGGCTGCCGCTGGTCCTCGACCCGCCCGACGACGGGTCCGGCGGCCTCCCCGTGGGGGCGTTGGCGGCCGCGTTGTCCGACCGCGGGGTGGTGCTCGACGCGCTCACCGTGGTGCGGCACGTCCGCCCCGGCGCCGCCGACGGACCGGCCCGGGCCGCGCACCGCGAGGTCCTCGGGCCGCTGTCGGACGCCGCGCACCGGAGTCTGTGGCTGGTGGTGCGGTTCGACCCGCAGCGCTGTCCCGACGCGGTGGCCGACCGGGGTGGCGGTGTGCTCGGGGCGCGCCGGGCGCTGGTCGGGGCACTGGCGCGCATCGGCCGTGTCCTCGCCGACCACGGCACGCCCGTCCGTCCCCTCGACCGCGCCGACGTGCGCGAGGCGGTCGCCGTGGCGGCCGGCGCCGATCTCGACCGCACCGCCGGGGGTGTGCAGGAGCGGTGGGACGCCGTGGTCCTCGGGGAGGTCGGCCACGCCACCTGGGCGGCGACCTCGCTCGGCCCCGCGCTCGACCTCGACGCGCTCGTCGCACCCGACGCGGTCTCGACCGTCGCGCTCGCCCTGGTCGCCGCGGACGAGCCGGGCGAGGTGGGCCTCGACCTGCACGTCCGCGTCACCGGGCTCGGCCCGACCGACGTCGTCGCGGCCGGTCGCGAGCTGGTCGCCGCCGCCCGCGCCCACGGCGTGCACCTCGAGCCGTTGCACGGCCGACAGTCCGCCGGTCTGCGCGCGACCCTGCCCGGCGGCGGTCCCGGGTGACCCGCCGCGCGTCCGCCCGGCGCCCGCCCGCCCTCCGGCTGCCCGTGGACGCCCTCGACGGCGTGCGCGTGCCGATCACCCCTGCCGGGGTCGTGCTCGGGGCCGACCCGTCCGGGGCGCCGGTCCCGCTCGCCGTCCTGCGCCCGGTGCCGACCCGCATCGTCGTCCTCGGCGCGCTCCACCTGGCCCGGCAGATCGCCCTGCGCACGGTCGCCCAGGGGGCCCGGCTCGTCGTCACCACCGGCCGGGCGGCGGCGTGGGAGCCGATCGCGCGCGCCGCCGCCGACCCGGGCCGCGTGCACGTCGGTGCCGGACCCGCGGACGAGCTGCCCGGGGAGGAGCCCGACCTGCACCCCGGGGACACCGACGCCCTGCTCACCGTGCGGGACCGGGGCGCCACCCCGTCCGGACCGGACCCGTCGGCCGGGCCGGGCGGTCCCTGGCGGACCACCCTGCTGGTGCTGCCCGCCCTCACACCGGCCGTGGCCGACGCCGCCGACGACGCGGACGTCGTGCTCCTCGGGCGGATGCCCCCGCAGGAGGCGGACCTCGCCACCCGGCTGTGGCGGCTGTCCGAGCCGATGGCCGAGTCCCTGCGGACGCTGCCCGACCACGGCGTCGTCGCGCTCGGCCGCAACCTCTGGCGTCGCCTCGACCTCGTCACCGCCGACCGGGAGACCGCCGTCCTCGGACCGGTACGCCGGGCCTGACCCCGGGCGTCAGCGGTCGAGGGTGCGGACCGCCCGGGTGGTGGCCGCCCGGGCCGCCAGGGACCCGTCGTCGGGATAGTCGACCCCGACCAGCCGCAGCCCGTGGGCCGCGACGACGTGGATCTCCGAGGACCGCCGCTCCGCGGTGAGCAGGCCGGCCGGCCAGTCCACGGGGCGGCGCCCCTCCCCGACCGCCAGCAGGGCACCGACCACGGACCGCACCATGGAATGGCAGAAGGCGTCCGCCGACAGCCGGACCTCCACGACGTCGCGCTCGTCGCGGCACGGGTGCCAGGTGAGGCGCTGCAGCTCGCGGATGGTGGTCGCGCCGGCGCGGGGACGGCAGAACGCGGCGAAGTCGTGCTCGCCGAGCAGGGACCGTCCCGCCTCGTCCATCGCGGCCACGTCGAGCGGGCGCGGCCACCGCAGGGTGTCACGGGCCCGCAGCGGCTCCGGGCCGGACGGCGCGGTGCAGACGCGGTAGGCGTAGTGCCGGCGGACGGCCGAGAAGCGGGCGTCGAACCCGGCGGGCGCGGGCGCGGCGCGGTGGACCCGGACGTCGGGCGGCAGCATGCGGGCCAGCCGACGGACCATGCCGTCGGGCACCGTCCCGTCGGCCGCGAGCAGGGCGCTGCCGGGGGTCACGTCGGTGTGGACGACCTGCGCGTCGGCGTGCACACCCGCGTCGGTCCGCCCGGCGACCGTGAGCGCCACCGGCTCCCGGGCGAGCACCGCGAGGGTCTCCTCGAGCACGCCCTGCACGGTGCGCAGCTCCGGCTGCCGGGCCCACCCGGCGAAGTCCGTGCCGTCGTAGGCCAGGTCGATCCGCAGCCGCACCGGTGGCACCGACGGCAGGGACACCGCGGGCCCGCCGTCGTGGTCGACGGCGGGCCCGGGGTGGTCGTGCTCGGGAGCGGGTCCGGTCAGGACTCGTCCTTCGTGTCGGTCGAGAGACCCGCGGCGTCCGCGGCGTTCTCCGCCATCGGCTCCGGGACCTCGTCGGCCGCGGTGTCCGTGGACTCGTCCGAGCCGGTCGTCGCCCCGGAACCGCCGCCGACCTCGGTCGTCGTCGCGGAGGAACCGGACTCCGCCTCGGCGGTCGTCGCCTCCTCAGCCAGCACCGGGGTGTCGGTGTCGGTCCCGACGGCCTCCTCGGCCGCGGCACCGTCCGCCGTGGAGTCCTGCGACTCGGCGGCCGCGATCGTCGCGGCGGTGGCCGCCGCACCGGTGGCCGGCGCGCCGACCTCGGTGCTCCGGGCCGCCGCCGACCGGGTGGCCGCCGACGCCTCGGTGGAGGCCAGCTTCTCGTTGACCAGCTCGATGATGGCCATCGGCGCGTTGTCACCCTTGCGGGGCAGCGTCTTGATGATCCGGGTGTAGCCACCGGGCCGGTCGGCGAAGAACGGGCCGATCTCGGCCATCAGGCGGTGCACGACGTCCTTGTCGCGGATCTGCTGGGAGATCTCGCGACGGTTGTGCAGGTCGCCCTTCTTCGCCTTCGTGATGAGGCGCTCGGCGTACGGGCGCAGGCGCTCGGCCTTGGCCCGGGTGGTGTGGATCCGGCCGTGCGTGAAGAGGGACGTGGCCAGGTTGGCCAGCATCAGCTTCTGGTGCGCGGGGGATCCGCCGAGGCGGGGGCCCTTCGTGGGCTGGGGCATTCTCGTGCTCCTGTCTCAGGCGCCTTTCCTCCCCGGCCCGCGTGCGGGCCGGGGAGGGGGCAGTACGTCAGAGCTCTCGGGACTCCGGAGCTGCTGTGCTCGTCAGAGCTGCTCGGTCTCGGCGTAGTCCTGGCCGTCGTCGGTGCCGAACGACCCGTACCCGCCGCCCTCGCCGTAGGACTCGTAGCCCTCCGAGGGGTAGTCGGACGCGGCCGCGCTCGGGTCGAACCCGGGCGGGCTGTCCTTCAGGGCCAGCCCGAGGCCGGCCAGCTTCATCTTGACCTCGTCGATGGACTTCGCACCGAAGTTGCGGATGTCCAGCAGGTCGGCCTCCGACCGGCCGACGAGCTCGCCGACCGTGTGGATGCCCTCCCGCTTGAGGCAGTTGTAGGACCGGACCGTGAGGTCGAGGTCCTCGATGGGCATCGCGAACGCCGCGATCGAGTCGGCCTCGGCGGGCGACGGCCCGATCTCGATGCCCTCCGAGTCGACGTTGAGCTCGCGCGCCAGACCGAACAGCTCGACGAGCGTGCGGCCGGCGGACGCGATGGCGTCGCGCGGGGTGATCGAGGGCTTGGTCTCGACGTCGAGGATCAGCTTGTCGAAGTCGGTGCGCTGCTCGACGCGGGTCGCCTCGACCTTGTAGCTGACCTTCATCACCGGCGAGTAGATCGAGTCGACCGGGATCCGGCCGATCTCGGCGCCGGACGCCTTGTTCTGCGCGGCGGGGACGTAGCCGCGGCCACGCTCCACCACGAGCTCGACCTCGAGACGGCCCTGGTCGTTCAGGGTCGCGATGTGGAGGTCCGGGTTGTGCACGGTCACGCCGGCGGGCGGGACGATGTCCCCCGCCGTCACCGTACCCGGGCCCTGCTTGCGCAGGTACATCGTCGCCGGCTCGTCCTCCTCGGAGCTCACGACGAGCTCCTTGAGGTTCAGGATGATGTCGGTGACGTCCTCCTTCACCCCCGGGACGGTGGTGAACTCGTGGAGGACCCCGTCGACCCGGATCGAGGTCACGGCCGCGCCCGGGATGGACGACAGCAGGGTCCGCCGCAGCGAGTTGCCGAGGGTGTAGCCGAAGCCCGGCTCGAGCGGCTCGATGACGAACCGCGACCGGGTCTCGTCGACCGGCTCCTCCGAGAGGGCCGGGCGCTGGGAGATCAGCACAGAACTGTTCCTTCCGATGCTCGGGCATCCGCTATTTGATGCCGAACGAGGTGCCCGACCCGGCAGGATCGCCGGGTCGGGCCGGTCGAGCTACTTGGAGTAGAACTCGACGATCAGCTGCTCGGAGACGGGCGTGTCGATCTGCGACCGCTCGGGCAGCTGGTGGACGAAGATGCGCAGCGTCTCCGGGACGACCTGGAGCCAGCCGGGGACCGGGCGGTCACCGAACGACTCCTTCGCGTCCACGAAGGGCAGCATGTTCCGCGACTTGTCGCGGACGTCGATGATGTCGAACTGCGTCACCCGGTAGCTGGGGACGTCCACCTTCTGGCCGTTGACCAGGAAGTGACCGTGACCCACGAGCTGGCGGGCGGCGCGCCGCGTCCGGGCCAGGCCGGCGCGGTAGACGACCGAGTCGAGACGCGACTCGAGCAGGCGCAGGAACTCATCGCCGGTCTTGCCCTCGCGACGGTTCGCCTCCTCGAAGTACTTGCGCATCTGCTTCTCGAGGACCCCGTAGGTGAAGCGGACCTTCTGCTTCTCCTGGATCTGCATGAGGTACTCGGATTCCTTGATGCGAATCCGACCGTGCTGCCCCGGCGGGTACGGACGACGCTCGAACGACTTGTCGCCGCCCACGAGGTCGACCTTGAGGCGACGGGACTTACGGGTGATCGGGCCGGTGTAGCGAGCCATCTCTCGTTCTCCTCTCGGCCCTAGACCCGACGACGCTTCGGCGGGCGGCAGCCGTTGTGCGGCTGCGGGGTGACGTCGGAGATGGTCCCGACCTCGAGGCCCGCGGCCTGCAGCGAACGGATGGCGGTCTCACGGCCCGAGCCCGGGCCCTTGACGAACACGTCGACCTTCTTCATGCCGTGCTCGGCCGCCTTGCGGGCCGCGTTCTCGGCGGCCATCTGGGCGGCGAACGGCGTCGACTTGCGCGAGCCCTTGAAGCCGACGTGGCCGGCGGAGGCCCACGCGATCACCGCACCGCTGGGGTCGGTGATCGAGACGATGGTGTTGTTGAACGTGCTCTTGATGTGGGCCTGGCCCTGGGAGATGTTCTTCTTCTCCCGGCGGCGCACCTTCTTGGCGCCGGCGGCGCCGGCGCGGGTCCTGGGTGGCATTCAGCTGACTCCTGGTGAGGTGATCGGGCCCCGCCTACTTGCGGGTGGCCTTCTTCTTGCCGGCGACGGTCTTCTTCGGGCCCTTGCGCGAGCGGGCGTTGGTCTTCGTCCGCTGGCCGTGGACCGGGAGGTTGCGCCGGTGGCGGAGGCCCTGGTAGCTGCCGATCTCGACCTTGCGCCGGATGTCCGCCTGGACCTCGCGCCGCAGGTCACCCTCGACCCGGAGGTTCTGCTCGATGAACGAACGGATCGCCGCGGCGTCCGAGTCGCTCAGGTCCTTGCTCCGCAGGTCGGGGTCGATGCCCGTCTCCCGGAGGATCTCCTTGGACCGGCTGCGGCCGATCCCGAAGATGTAGGTCAGCGCGATCTCCATCCGCTTCTCGCGGGGCAGATCGACGCCGGAAATGCGTGCCATGTGGCGACGTACTCCTCGTGTCGTCAGGAGGTCTGGAACCCCGTCCGTCCCGACGACGTCCGTCGTCGGGCCCCGGCCTCCCGCCGGGGGTGGTTCCGCCGGGACTGTGCCGACGTAGGTACGGGGGATGTCTCGCACCCGGGTGGGCCCGGGTGCGTGGGCGTCAGCCCTGACGCTGCTTGTGCCGCAGGTTGTCGCAGATGACCATGACCCGCCCGTGACGGCGGACCACCTGGCACTTCGCGCAGATTCGCTTGACGCTCGGCTGGACCTTCACGATCTCGTCCTCGCTTGCCGGTTACTTGTAGCGGTAGACGATGCGACCGCGCGACAGGTCGTACGGCGAGAGCTCGACCACGACCTTGTCCTCGGGGAGGATTCGGATGTAGTGCTGTCGCATCTTGCCGCTGATGTGCGCCAGGACCTTGTGCCCGTTCTCGAGCTCGACCCGGAACATCGCGTTGGGCAGGGGCTCGACGACCCTGCCCTCGACCTCGATGGCGCCGTCCTTCTTCGCCATGTCCTCCGCACTCTCGCGCCACCGTGGATCCCGCGTCCCCGGGCTGTTCCCGCCAGGGACGTACTCACCGCGGCGGCCTCGTCGTCCCGCCGTGCCACCACCTCGCGGGTGCGGGGTGGATCGGGTGCGTGAGGAGGTACCGGACCGCACCGACCCGACGGGCCCGCGTGAGACACGGCACGACACGCGCACCAGCTCCTCAGTGTACGCGGGGCGTGTCGAGGACCCGGACGGCGGGTGTGCGCGCGGAGCAAGGAGTCAGCATTGACCGTTTCTCCTCGGAGGCGACACGATGACGCCCCATCCCCAGCATCGAGGAGGAGCACGTGGACGTCGACGGTGTCGTCGCGCTGGTGACCGGAGGAGCGTCCGGCCTGGGTCGGGCGACCGTGGAGAAGCTGCACGCGAAGGGCGCGTCGGTGGTGATCGTGGACCTGCCGTCCTCGGCGGGGGCCGACGTCGCGGCCGGGCTCGGGGAGCGGGCGGTGTTCTCGCCCGCCGACGTGACCGACCCGGAGCAGGTCACGCAGGCGATCGACGCCGCCGCGGGCCTCGGCACGCTGCGCGTCGCGATCAACTGCGCGGGGATCGGCAGCGCCCACCGCACCGCGGGGCGCAAGGGCCCGTTCCCGCTCGAGGACTTCACGCGGGTCCTGGGCGTCAACCTGATCGGCACGTTCAACGTCATCCGGCTCGCCGCGCAGGCGATGAGCGAGAACGACGCGCTCACCGACCCGGGCGTGGACACCGGTGACCGCGGGGTCATCGTCAACACGGCGTCCGTGGCCGCCTTCGACGGCCAGATCGGGCAGGCCGCCTACTCGGCCTCGAAGGGCGGCATCGTCGGGATGACGCTGCCGATCGCCCGGGACCTCGCGTCGATCGGCATCCGCGTCTGCACGATCGCCCCGGGCCTGTTCCACACCCCGCTGTTCGCGACCCTGCCCCAGGAGCACATCGACTCCCTGGGCGCCCAGGTCCCCCACCCGTCGCGCCTCGGCGACCCGACGGAGTACGCGGCCCTCGCCGCCCACATCGTCGAGAACCCGATGCTCAACGGCGAGACGATCCGGCTCGACGGCGCCATCCGCATGGCCCCGAAGTAGTCCGCGCGCGGTCCGCCCTCACGTCCGGGGGCGGACCGCCGCCCGCCCGAGCCCGCCGAGTGCGAGCGCGAGGCCCCACGGCCCGGCGACCCAGATCCACCACGGGTACACCACCGCGGCGGACCCGACCGACACCGCCAGCCAGATCACGACGTTGACGACGCTCACCACCGCCCACGCGGCGACCGCACCCCGGCCGCCGGCGCAGGGACCCGCCCCGGGGACGGGGAACGGCGGCGCGAACGGCAGGGGCATCGCACCGTCCCGACGTCGGGTCGGCGCCGGTCGGGCCGCTCGTGCCACCGCGCCGTCGGCCCCGGCCGACGTCGGCCCGGGCAGGTCCGCGAGCAGCGGCGCGAGGTCGTCACGCACCACGGCGGCGTGGGCCGCCCGCACCCGCTCGTCGTACTCCGCCAGCGTCAGGCGCCCCTCGCCGTGGGCCGCCACCAGCCGCGTCGCGACCTGCTCCCGCTCGGCGTCCGACACCCGCACCGCACCCTGCTCCACCATCACGGCCTCCCCGCGTCGTTTCGTCCTGCGAGGAGAGTACCCGGATAGCGGAGAGTTCAGCTATCCGTCCGTGCCATCGGGTCGAGCTCCGCTGCGCTCCGTCTCCGCGGCCGCCGTCAGCACCCAGGGCCCGTGGTCGGTGACGGCGACGGTGTGCTCCCAATGGGCCGCGCGCCCGCCGTCGAGCGTCACCACGGTCCACTCGTCGTCGAGCTCGTCGGTCTCCGGGTCGCCCGCGGTGAGCATCGGCTCGATCGCGAGCACCATGCCCTCGCGCAGCCGGAGCCCGGTCCCGGGTCGGCCCACGTTCGGCAGGAACGGCTCCATGTGCATCTCGGTGCCGATGCCGTGGCCGCCGTAGTCCGCGACGATGCCGAACGGGCCGCCGTCGGGGCGGTGGTGCCGGCCGACCTCGTGCTCGACGGCGTGCGAGACGTCGCCCAGCCGGTTGCCCGGCCGGACCTCGGCGATCCCCGCCCACATCGAGGCGCGGCAGGCGGCCGAGAGCGCGGTGTCCCCCGGCCGTGCGGTCCCGATCTGCAGGGTCACCGCCGCGTCGCCGTGCCAGCCCTCGAGGATCGCGCCGCAGTCGACCGAGAGGAGGTCGCCGTCGGCCAGCACGGTGGTGGCCGCGGGGATGCCGTGGACGACCTCGGCGTTCACCGAGGCGCAGATGCTGCCCGGGAAGCCGTGGTAGCCGAGGAAGGACGGGACCGCGCCCGCCTCGCGGATCGTGGTCTCGGCGAGCTCGTCGAGGTCCTTCGTCGACACCCCGACCGTCGCGGCGGCCGTGACCCGGGACAGGGCCTCGGCCACGACGAGGCCGGCGGCCCGCATCGCCTCGATCTCACCGCGACTCTTGAGCTGGATCTCCGAGCCGATGCGACCGCCGGACAGCCGCCCGGCGACGCGTCCGAGGCCGGCGGTCATCTCCGCGAACCGTCCTCCGGAGAGACCACCGGCACCCACGTCGGCTCAGTCCTCCGGCTCGTCGGCCAGCGCGTCGGTCGCCCGGTCGGTGACCTCGTCCATGGAGCCCATGGCGTCGACCTTGACCAGGAGGTCCCGGTAGTACTCGATCAGCGGGGCGGTCTCCCGGCGGTAGACCTCCTGCCGGTTGCGGATGACGTCCTCGGTGTCGTCCGAACGCCCGCGGGCCGTCAGTCGCTGGATGAGCTCCTCGTCGTCGACCTCGAACAGCAGGACCGCGTCGAGGCGCTGGTCGAGCTCACCGAGGACCTTGTCCAGCTCGTCGGCCTGCGAGGTGTTCCGCGGGAACCCGTCGAGGAGGAAGCCCTCCGCCGCGTCCGGCTGCGCGAGCCGGTCCTTGACCATCGCGACGGTGACCTCGTCCGGCACCAGGTCGCCCGCGTCGACGTACCGCTGGGCCTCCTTGCCGAGCTCGGTCCCGTTCTTCATGTTGTCGCGGAAGAGGTCGCCGGTGGAGATGTGCGGGGCGTCGAGCCGCTCCGACAGCCGAGCCGCCTGCGTGCCCTTCCCGGCCCCGGGCGGTCCCACCAGAACGATCCTCATGTCCACTCCCTCTCGTGCGGGGCCGTCGTCGGCCACCCGCTCATCCTGCCCGGAGCGCGCCCGTGGCGCTCCCCGCCGAGGCGACGGGCGCCGACCCGGTCGTCAGCGCAGGAAACCCTCGTAGTTGCGCTGCATCAGCTGGCTCTCGATCTGCTTCACGGTGTCCAGGCCGACACCGACCATGATCAGCACCGCGGTCCCGCCGAAGGGGAAGTTCTGGTTCTGACCCTGGCCCGTGATACCCAGGAAGAAGTTCGGGAGGACAGCGATGATGCCGAGGTAGATCGATCCCGGCAAGGTGATCCGCGACAGCACGTACTGCAGGTACTCCGCCGTCGGCCGACCCGGGCGGATGCCGGGGATGAAGCCGCCGAACTTCTTCATCTCGTCGGCGCGTTCCTCCGGGTTGAACGTGATCGCCACGTAGAAGTACGTGAAGAAGATGATCAACGCGAAGTACAGGACGATGTGGACCGGGTTCGACTGGTTCGCCAGGTAGTTCTGGACGAAGACCGCGAAGCCCGACGTCGAGTTGCCCACGAGCCGCGAGAGCAGGTCGGGCAGGTAGAGCAGCGACGACCCGAAGATCACCGGGATGACACCGGCCTGGTTGACCTTCAACGGCAGGTAGGTCGACGTCCCGCCGTACATCCGGCGCCCGACCATGCGCTTCGCGTACTGGACGGGGATGCGCCGCTGGCCCTGCTCGACGAACACGACGCTCGCGATGATGGCGAGGCCGAAGACGCAGACCACGGCGAAGACGAGACCGCCGGAGCTGGAGAGGATCTGCTGCCCCTCGGCCGGGATGCGGGCCGCGATCGAGCAGAAGATCAGCAGCGACATGCCGTTGCCGACGCCGCGCTCGGTGACGAGCTCGCCGAACCACATGATGATCGCGGTGCCCGCCGTCATGACGAGGACGATGACCGCGAGGTCGAAGATGCCGGCGTTCGGCAGGATCGGGAACTGGCTCGGGTCGCAGTTCTGGAAGAGCTGCCCGCGGTCGGCCAGCGCCACGATGCCCGTGGACTGCAGGATCGCCAGGGCGATCGTGAGGTACCGCGTGTACTGCGTGAGGGTGCCCTGCCCGGACTGCCCCTCCTTCTTCAGCTGCTCGAACCGCGGGATGACCACGGTGAGCAGCTGGACGATGATGCTCGCCGTGATGTAGGGCATGATGCCCAGGGCGAAGATCGACAGCTGCAGCAGCGCGCCGCCGGAGAACAGGTTGATCAGGGCGTAGACGCTCTGGGAGTCGCCGCCTTCGACCTGGCGCAGACAGGCCTGCACGTTGGTGTACGAGACACCCGGCGCCGGCAGGGTCGCACCCAACCGGTACACCGCGACGATGCCGAGCGTGAACAGGATCTTCTTGCGCAGGTCCGGCGTCGCCAGCGCGGACCGCACGGGGCCGAGCACTCGGACCTCCAGCGGGTTGTCGAATCCGGCCCCACCGTGCGACCGGGGACCCCGGCCGGACGGCCGACACCCCGCCGACGCGGGGCGGTCCGACGAGACGCGGAACGGCCTGCTGGCGAGGGTAACAGCAGGGCGTTTCGACGAACGGGGCGCCGGTGAGGGCGGCGGAGGCCCCTCCGGACGCGAACGGGCCCGGAGGTGCTCGGGTGAGCTCCTCCGGGCCCGTGGCGCGGGTGGTGCGCGGACTACAGGACGGTCGTCGACCCGCCCGCGGCACCGATCTTCTCGGCGGCGGAGCCGGAGAACGCGTGCGCGCTCACCTGCAGCGTCACCGATCCGAGGTCGCCCTCGCCGAGCACCTTGACCGGGTGCCCGGCACGGACGGCGCCGGCGGCGACGAGCTCGGCCGGACCGATCTCACCGCCGTTCGGGAACAGCCGCGCGAGGTCGCCGATGTTGACGACCTGCGCGACGACCTTGTTGCGGTTGCGGAAGCCCTTGAGCTTCGGCAGGCGCATCTGCAGCGGCATCTGGCCGCCCTCGAAGCGCGCGGGCACGTTCTTGCGGGCGCCCGTGCCCTTCGTGCCGCGACCGGCCGTCTTGCCCTTCGAGCCCTCACCGCGACCCACGCGGGTCTTCTCCGTCTTGCTCCCGGGAGCCGGACGGAGGTGGTGGAGCTTCAGCGGTGCTGAGCTGTCGGCCATGTCAGACCTCCTCGACGGTGACGAGGTGCCGCACGGTGTGGATCATCCCGCGGTTCTGCGGGTCGTCCGGGCGCGTGACCGTGGCGCCGATACGGCGCAGGCCCAGCGACCGGAGGGTCTCGCGCTGGTTGCGCTTGCCCCCGATCCCGGACTTGACCTGGGTGACCTTGAGGTCGGCCATGTCAGACCCCCTGACCGGCGCGCTGACGCAGCATCCGCGCCGGCGCGACCTCGTCGAGCGGCAGCCCGCGGCGCGCCGCGACGGCCTCGGGGACCTGCAGCGCCTTCAGGGCCGCCACCGTGGCGTGCACGATGTTGATGGCGTTCTGGCTGCCCAGGGACTTGGACAGGATGTCCTGGATCCCCGCGCACTCCAGGACCGCGCGCACCGGGCCACCGGCGATGACGCCGGTACCGGGGCTCGCGGGGCGCAGGAGCACGACGCCCGCGGCGTCCTCGCCCTGCACCGGGTGCGTGATGGTGCCGGCGATGCGCGGGACGCGGAAGAAGTTCTTCTTCGCCTCCTCCACGCCCTTGGCGATCGCGGCCGGCACCTCCTTGGCCTTGCCGTAGCCCACCCCGACCTCGCCGTCGCCGTTGCCGACGATGACGAGCGCGGTGAAGCTGAAGCGACGGCCGCCCTTGACGACCTTGGCCACGCGGTTGATGGCGACGACGCGCTCGAGCGTCGCCGACCTGTCCTGGGCGCCGCCGCGGCCGCCGCCCTGACGGTCGCGGTCGCGCCCGCCCTGGCCGCCGCCCTCGCGGCGCTGAGTGCCCGGCATCAGGCGTCCTTCCCTTGCGTGTACGAGATGAGGTGGGCCATCAGAAGGTCAGGCCCCCCTCGCGGGCCGCGTCGGCGAGCTGCGCGATGCGGCCGTGGTACCGGCGCCCGCCGCGGTCGAACACGACCGCGTCGATGCCGGCGGACTTCGTGCGGGACGCGACGAGCTCGCCGACCTTCGCGGCCTGCGCCTTCTTGTCGCCGTCGAGCCCGCGGACGTCGGCCTCCATGCTGGAGGCGTGGGCCAGCGTGTGGCCCGCCAGGTCGTCGATGACCTGCGCGGTGATGTGCCGCGAGGACCGGGTGACGACGAGACGCGGACGCTCCGCCGTGCCCTCGACCTTCTTGCGGAGGCGGGCGTGCCGGCGCGCGAGGCCGGTGCGGCGGGTCTGCGAGACGCTCTTGCCCACGACGACGCGCTTCTTCGCTGCGTTGCTGCTGGTCTCAGCCATCACTTACCCGTCTTCCCGACCTTGCGGCGGATCTGCTCGCCGGCGTACCGGACGCCCTTGCCCTTGTACGGGTCGGGCTTGCGCAGCCGCCGGATGTTCGCGGCGACCTGGCCCACGACCTGCTTGTCGATGCCCTGCACCGAGAAGCGGGTCGGGTTCTCGACCGCGAAGGTGATGCCGTCCGGGGCCTCGATGCGCACCGGGTGGCTGTACCCGAGGGCGAACTCGAGGGTCGAGCCCTTGAGCACCACGCGGTAGCCGACCCCGTGGATCTCGAGCTTCCGCTCGTAGCCCTGGGTGACCCCCAGGACGAGGTTGTTCAACAGCGAGCGCGAGAGGCCGTGCAGCGCGCGGTTCTCCCGGTCGTCGTTGGGCCGCGAGACCGACAGCACGCCGTCCTCGAGCGACACCGAGATCGGGAGGTCGACCTCGTGGCTCAGGGTGCCCTTCGGCCCCTTCACCGTGACGTTCTGGCCCTCGACCGCGACGTCCACGCCGGACGGCACGGTGATCGGGGCCCTACCGATGCGAGACATGGTTCGGTTCCCCTCTCCGCTACCAGACGAAGGCGAGGACTTCCCCGCCCATCCGTCGCTGATAGGCCTGTCGGTCGGTCAGCAGACCCGACGACGTCGAGATGATCGCGACGCCGAGGCCGCCGAGCACGCGCGGCAGCTCGGTCGACTTCGCGTAGATCCGCAGGCCCGGCTTCGAGATGCGCTTGAGGCCGGCGATGCTGCGCTCACGGTTCGGCCCGTACTTCAGGTCGATGACCAGCGACTTGCCGACGGCCGCCGGCTCGTCGCGGTATCCCGCGATGTAGCCCTGCTCGAGCAGGACCTGGGCCACGTGGGCCTTCAGCTTGCTGTGCGGCATGGTCACGCTCTCGTGGAACGCCGAGTTGGCGTTGCGGATGCGCGTGAGCATGTCCGCGATGGGGTCGGTCATCGTCATCGCGACCAGGTCACCTTCCTCGCCGTGGTACCCCGGGTCGTCCGGCGGGCGGACGACCTCGTGGCGGGCCTGCGGCGGCCGGGGCGGGTCAAGTTGTTCGTAGGGGGGTGGTCGTCACCGGCCGGGAGCAGGTGCTCCCGGTGGGCGACGCGCTGGATGAGCTCGAGCAGCTGGGGGTCGATCGGTCGACCGGGCAGCTCCTCCTCGACGTCGATCGTGACCGCGTCGTTCACGGGGCTCACCACGAGGACTTGCTGACGCCCGGGAGCTCGCCCCGGTGCGCCATCTCGCGCAGGCAGACGCGGCAGAGCCCGAACTTGCGGAGCACCGCACGCGCGCGCCCGCAGCGGTTGCAGCGGGTGTAGCCGCGGACCTTGAACTTCGGGGTCGCGGCGGCCTTGTTGACCAGTGCCTTCTTCGCCATGCTCAGTTCTCCCTGAACGGGAAGCCGAGGGCGCGCAGCAGGGCCCGGCCTTCCTCGTCGGTGGTCGCGGAGGTGACCACGGTGATGTCCATCCCCCGCGGCCGGTCGATCGAGTCCTGGTCGATCTCGTGGAACATCGTCTGGTCGGACAGACCGAACGTGTAGTTGCCCGCGCCGTCGAACTGCTTCGGCGAGAGCCCACGGAAGTCCCGGATGCGGGGCAGGCTGATCGAGACCAGGCGGTCGAGGAACTCCCACATGCGCGCGCCGCGCAGCGTGGTGCGTGCACCGATCGGCATGCCCTCGCGCAGCTTGAACTGCGCGATGGACTTGCGCGCCCGGCGGATCTCCGGCTTCTGCCCGGCGATGAGGGTGAGGTCGCGGACCGCGCCCTCCATCAGCTTCGAGTCGCGCGCGGCCTCGCCGACGCCCATGTTCACGACGACCTTGACGACGCCGGGCACGAGCATCGGGTTCTCGTAGGAGAACTGCTCCGTCAGCTCCTGACGGATGGCGTCCCGGTACCGCTGCTGCAGACGGGGACGAGACTCGGTGCTCGTCATCAGATGTCCTTCCCGTTGCGGCGCGAGACGCGCACGCGCTTCTGCTCGCCCTCACCGCCGTCGCGGTAACCCACGCGGGCCGGCTTGCCGTCCGAGTCGACGACCATCACGTTCGAGACGTGGATGGCCGCCTCCTGCGTGACGATGCCGCCGGACTGCGCGCCCCGCTGGTTCGCGGACTGGGCGGTGTGCTTCTTGACGCGGCCGACGCCCTCGACGAGGACCTTGTCGCGGTCGGGGTAGGCCTGGATGACCTTGCCCTTCGCGCCCTTGTCCTTGCCGGCGATGACGAGGACCGTGTCGCCCTTCTTGACCTTCATCTGGCTACAGCACCTCCGGCGCGAGCGAGACGATCCGCATGAACCGCTTGTCGCGGAGCTCCCGGCCGACCGGGCCGAAGATGCGGGTCCCGCGCGGCTCGCGGTCGTTCTTGATGAGGACCGCGGCGTTCTCGTCGAACTTGATGTACGAGCCGTCCGGGCGGCGCTTCTCCTTGACGGTGCGCACGATGACGGCCTTCACGACCTCACCGCGCTTCACGCCGGCGGCCGGGATGGCTTCCTTGACGGTCGCCACGATGACGTCTCCGATGCCCGCGTACCGGCGGGACGAGCCACCGAGCACACGGATGCACAGGATTTCCCTGGCACCCGTGTTGTCGGCGACCCGGAGTCGCGACTCCTGCTGGATCACTACTTCTCTCCTGACCTTCCCGGCGACGAGCGCCGGATGGTTTCGACAGCTGGTTCACACGCCCCCGAGGGGAGTGCTACTTGGCCTTCTCGAGGATCGAGACGAGCCGCCAGCGCTTGGTCGCCGAGAGCGGCCGGGTCTCCATGAGGAGGACGCGGTCGCCCGGGCCGGCGGTGTTGTTCTCGTCGTGCGCCTTGACCTTCTTGGTCCGGCGGATGACCTTCGAGTAGCGCGGGTGCTTGACCCGGTCCTCGAGGCTCACCACGATCGTCTTCGCCATCTTGTCGGAGACGACGAGACCCTCGCGGGTCTTGCGCAGGCCGCGGTCGTCGTTCCGCTCGCCCGGCTTCTGCTCGGCAGGGGCGTCGGCCGTGACCTCGCTGCGCACCTGCTCGCTGTCAGCGGCGCTGGTCATGCCGCCCCTTCCTCGTCAGGAGCCGCGGACAGTCCGAGCTCACGCTCGCGCATCACCGTGTAGATGCGCGCGATGTCGTGGCGGACGGTCCGCAGCCGGCGGTTGTTGTCGAGCTGTCCGGTCGCCATCTGGAACCGGAGGTTGAACAGCTCTGCCTTCGCCTCACGGGCACGCGCGACGAGGTCCTCGGAGGAGAGCTCGCGCAGCTCGCTGGCGGGGGTTCCCGCTGCCATCAGAACGCCTCCTCACGGGTGACGATGCGGCAGCGCATCGGCAGCTTGTGCTGCGCGCGACGCAGTGCCTCACGGGCGGTGGCCTCGTTGGGGTAGCTCATCTCGAACATGACCCGGCCCGGCTTCACGTTCGCGACCCACTTCTCCGGCGAGCCCTTGCCGGAACCCATGCGGGTCTCGGCCGGCTTCTTGGTGAGCGGGCGGTCCGGGAAGATGTTGATCCAGACCTTGCCGCCACGACGGATGTGGCGGGTGATCGCGATACGGGCGGACTCGATCTGGCGGTTCGTCACGTAGCCGTGCTCGAGCGCCTGGATCCCGTAGTCGCCGAACGACATCTGCGTGCCGCCCTTGGCCGCACCGGACCGGTCCGGACGGTGCTGCTTGCGGAACTTGACCCTGCGGGGCATGAGCATGGTCAGGCCTCCGATCCGGTCGTCGCGGGTGCGCTCGCGGCCTGCTCGGCGGCGGCGCGCCCGGCCTCGGTGCCCGAGCCGGTCGTGCCGGAGGCGCCGGAGCGCCGGCCACGCGGCCGGTCGTTCCCGCCACCGCCGCCGCGGCCACCGCGACGGGGCTCGCGGGTGGCGGCGTCCAGCGCCGCCTGGCGCTCGGCCTCGCGCTTGCCACCGACGACGTCGCCCTTGTAGATCCAGACCTTCACGCCGATGCGGCCGAAGTTGGTCCGGGCCTCGAACAGGCCGTAGTCGATCTCGGCGCGCAGCGTGTGCAGCGGCACCCGGCCCTCGCGGTAGAACTCCGACCGCGACATCTCGGCACCGCCGAGACGGCCCGAGCACTGCACGCGGATGCCCTTGACGCCCGGCGAGCGCATGGCCGACTGCATGGCCTTGCGCATCGCGCGCCGGAACGACACGCGGTTGGACAGCTGCTCGGCGACGCCCTGCGCCACGAGCTGCGCGTCCGCCTCCGCGCCCTTGACCTCGAGGATGTTCAGCTGGACCTGCTTGCCGGTCAGCTTCTCGAGGTTGCCGCGCAGCCGGTCCGCCTCGGCGCCGCGGCGACCGATGACGATGCCCGGACGGGCGGTGTGGATGTCGACGCGGACCCGGTCCCGGGTGCGCTCGATCTCGACCTTGGAGATGCCGGCCCGCTCCATGCCCTTGGAGAGCATGCGGCGGATCTTCACGTCCTCGGCCACGTAGTCGGCGTACTGCTTGTCGGCGTACCACCGGGACTTCCAGTCGGTGGTGATGCCCAGACGGAACCCGTGCGGGTTGATCTTCTGACCCATCAGCGGGTCCTTCCCTTCGAGCGCCGGCGACCGCCCTTGTCAGCGTCGGTCACGGAGGTGACCTCGACGGTGATGTGGCTGGTGCGCTTGCGGATGCGGTACGCACGCCCCTGCGCCCGGGGCTGGAACCGCTTCATGGTCGGGCCCTCGTCCACCGTGATCGTCGAGATGACGAGGGTGGCGGGGTCCAGCGCGAAGTTGTTCTCGGCGTTGGCCACCGCACTCGCGACGAGCTTGGCCACCGGCGTCGCGGCGGCCTGCTCGGCGAAGCGCAGCACCGACGCGGCCTGGCCCACCGGCATGCCGCGGACCAGGTCCACGACGCGGCGGACCTTCATCGGCGACATGCGCACGTAGCGCGCCCGAGCCACGGCGCCGCGCGGCTGCGCGGTCGCTGCGTCGGTATCGGCTGGTGCAGACATCGTTCGTCTACCTTCCTGGTTTCGCGGGTCGTGACCGGCGGGTGCGTGCGCCTAGCGGCGACGCGACCGACGGTCCTCCTTGACGTGCCCGCGGAACGTGCGGGTCGGGGCGAACTCGCCGAGCTTGTGCCCGACCATGGCCTCCGAGACGAAGACCGGGACGTGCTTGCGCCCGTCGTGCACGGCCAGCGTGTGGCCGAGCATGTCGGGGATGATCGTCGAACGGCGCGACCAGGTCTTGATGACCGACTTGCGGTTCGCCTCGTTGAGCGCGTCGACCTTCTTGAGCAGGTGGTCGTCGACGAACGGCCCCTTCTTGACACTGCGTGGCATCGCTGTCTCCCTCCTGCTCTATCGCTTCTTGTTCTTGCCGGTACGCCGGCGGCGCACGATCATGCGGTCGCTCTCCTTGCGGCCGCGCGTGCGGCCCTCCGGGGTGCCGGCCGGGTTCACCGGGTGGCGGCCACCGGACGTCTTGCCCTCACCACCACCGTGCGGGTGGTCGACCGGGTTCATCGCGACACCGCGGACCGTCGGGCGCTTGCCGCGCCAGCGGTTGCGGCCCGCCTTGCCCCAGTTGATGTTCGAGTGGTCGGAGTTCCCGACCTCCCCGATGGTGGCGCGGCACCGGACGTCGACGTTGCGGATCTCGCCCGAGGGCATCCGCAGCTGGGCGTACGGCCCGTCCTTGGCCACCAGCTGCACCTTCGAGCCGGCCGACCGCGCGATCTTGGCGCCGCCACCGGGGCGGAGCTCGATCGCGTGGATCGTCGTACCGGTCGGGATGTTGCGCAGCGGCAGGCTGTTCCCGGGCTTGATGTCGGCGCGGGGGCCGGCCTCGACCGAGTCGCCCTGGTGCAGCCGCTCCGGCGCGATGATGTAGCGCTTCTCGCCGTCGGCGTAGTGCAGCAGGGCGATGCGCGCACTGCGGTTCGGGTCGTACTCGATGTGCGCGACCTTGGCCGGCACGCCGTCCTTGTCGTGGCGACGGAAGTCGATCAGTCGGTAGGCCCGCTTGTGGCCGCCGCCCTGGTGCCGGGTCGTGATCCGACCCGTGGCGTTGCGGCCGCCCTTGTTGTGCAGCGGACGGATGAGCGACTTCTCCGGGTGGTCACGCGTGATCTCGGCGAAGTCCGAGACGCTCGCGCCACGCCGCCCGGCGGTCGTCGGCTTGTACCTGCGAATTCCCATGTCTGTGCTGGCTCCCTCAGGCCCCGGGCCCGCCGAAGACGTCGATCGTCCGGCTCTCGGGCGTCACGGTGACCACGGCGCGCTTGGTGTCCTTGCGCTTGCCGTAGCCCGAGCGGGAACGCTTGCGCTTCCCCTCGCGGTTGAGCGTGTTCACGCTCGCCACCGTCACGTCGAAGATCTGCTGCACGGCGATCTTGATCTGGGTCTTGTTCGCGTCCGGCCGCACCAGGAACGTGTACTGGCGCTCCTCGAGAAGGCCGTAGCTCTTCTCCGAGATCACCGGCGCGAGAATGATGTCGCGCGGGTCCGCGATCACTGGTCGACCTCCTCGGCGCGCGCGGTGCGGGCGCTCACGAACGCGTCGAGCGCCGCCGACGTGAAGACCACGTCGTCCGCGCGGAGCACGTCGTAGGTGTTCAGCTGGTCCGGCGTCAGCAGGTGCACCGCGGGCAGGTTGGCGACGCTGCGGCGGCCGGCCTCGTCGCCACGGGCGACGACGGCCAGGACCTTGCGGTGCTCCCGGTCCGGGGTGATGACGCCCTCGAGCGCCGTGCGGGCGCCCTTGGTCGACGGCGCGGTGCCGTCCACCAGCGCGGAGAAGACGTGGATCCGCTCGTGGCGGGCCCGGTCGGACAACGCCCCGCGGAGGGCGGCGGCCTTCATCTTCTTGGGGGTCCGCTGCGAGTAGTCCCGCGGCGTCGGGCCGTGGACGGTGCCACCGCCGACGAACTGCGGGGCGCGGGTGGAGCCCTGCCGCGCGCGGCCGGTCCCCTTCTGGCGGTACGGCTTCTTGCCGCCACCGCGGACCTCGCCGCGCGTCTTGGTGTCGTGCGTGCCCTGGCGGGCCGCCGCGAGCTGCGCGGTGACCACCTGGTGCATCAACGAGGTGTTCGCCGGCGCGTCGAACAGGTCGCCGGGGAGCTCGACGGTGCCGTCGGTCCCGCCGGTCGGCGTGTGCACCGCGACCGTGCGGGTCGCACCGGTCGCGGCGGCCGACTGCGCGTCGCGCCGCGCGGACCGCCGGGCGTCGCCGGCCGAGAAGCCGCGACGGCGGGCGACCGCCAGGGTCGCGGTCGCGGCCTCGGTTGCCGACGTGGTGCCGGCGTCCACCGACTCACCCGCGTCGGGGCCCTCGGTGTCGCTCACACCCGGGGTGTGGCCGTCAGGCGTCGTCACTGCTGGTCACCGCCCTTCTTGGCAGCAGAGGTGACGAGGACCAGGCCGCCGCGCGGGCCGGGGACGGCGCCGCGGATCAGCAGCAGGCCCGCGTCGGCGTCCACGCCGTGGACGGTCAGGTTCTGCGTCGTGGTCTTCACGTTGCCCATGCGACCGGCCATGCGCGTGCCCTTGAAGACACGGGCCGGGGTGGCGCAGCCACCGATGGAGCCGGGCGAGCGGTGCTTGCGCTGCGTGCCGTGGCTCGCGCCGAGGCCGTGGAAGCCG
This sequence comes from Actinomycetospora corticicola, assembly GCF_013409505.1. Lineage (NCBI taxonomy): Bacteria > Bacillati > Actinomycetota > Actinomycetes > Pseudonocardiales > Pseudonocardiaceae > Actinomycetospora > Actinomycetospora corticicola. The sequence goes on from NZ_JACCBN010000001.1 coordinate 3,937,584, forward strand.
TGCCGCTTCATGACACCCGCGGTGCCCTTGCCCTTGCTGTTCGCCGTGACGTCGATGACGGCACCGGCGGAGAACACCTCGGCGGTGACCTCCTGGCCGACCTCGTAGGACGAGGCGTCCGAGGTGCGCAGCTCGACGAGGTGGCGACGGGGCGTGACACCGGCCTTGGCGAAGTGGCCGGTCTCCGGCTTGTTCACCTTGCGGGGGTCGATGGCGCCGAAGGCGATCTGGACCGCGTTGTAGCCGTCCACCGAAGGGGTCCGCACCTGCGTCACGACGCAGGGTCCCGCCTTCACGACGGTCACGGGGACGACGCGGTTCGCCTCGTCGAACACCTGGGTCATGCCGACCTTGGTGCCGAGGACGCCGCTCAGGCGCCTCTCGTTGCTGCGGAGAGGATCTGCAGACATGCCGGGCCTCACTGGATGTTGACGTCGACGCTGGCCGGCAGGTCGATGCGCATGAGCGCGTCCACCGTCTTGGGCGTCGGGTCGACGATGTCGATCAGTCGCTTGTGCGTGCGCATCTCGAAGTGCTCGCGCGAGTCCTTGTACTTGTGCGGCGAGCGGATGACGCAGTAGACGTTCTTCTCCGTCGGCAGCGGCACCGGGCCGACGACGGAGGCACCGGTGCGCGTCACGGTCTCGACGATCTTGCGAGCCGACGCATCGATGGCCTCGTGGTCGTAGGCCTTGAGCCTGATGCGGATCTTCTGTCCCGCCATGGTGGCTTGCCGTTCCTTCTCTCGTCCTCGAACGATGCCGCACCGTCCGGTGGTCGGCCCGCGCGGCGGCCGGCGGACCTCTCCGGTCCACGCGGTCGGGCGTGTCGACACCCCTGGTCGGTGCGCCCCGGACGCTCGTCGCTCCGCGGCCTCAGGCCCTCGCTGTGCGCTGACCCTCGCTGTTCATGGTGTGTCCGTCCCGCATCGCCCCCTCCCGGGAGCTCGGCGGCACGGTGGACGCCGCCCGTGGGTGGCGTCCGGTTCGTGCCCGGGTCCTTGTCGGACCCCGCTCACGCCGGGGCGGTCGGCTCGATACCGATTGAGCCGACCGCCCGGGCAAGCAACCTCACCAGTGTCGCACGCGCATGTCAGCGCCCCGACACCGGGGTGAGGGTCCTACTTGTGGATCTTCGTGACCTGGCCCGCGCCCACGGTCCGGCCACCCTCACGGATGGCGAACTGGAGACCCTCCTCCATGGCGATGGGCTGGATCAGCTGGACGGACATCTCGGTGTTGTCACCGGGCATGACCATCTCGGTGCCCTCCGGCAGCGTCACGACACCGGTGACGTCCGTGGTCCGGAAGTAGAACTGCGGGCGGTAGTTGTTGAAGAACGGCGTGTGCCGTCCGCCCTCGTCCTTGCCCAGGATGTAGACCTGGCCCTCGAACTCGGTGTGCGGGGTGATCGAGCCCGGCTTGCAGATGACCATGCCGCGCTCGACGTCCTCGCGCTTGATGCCGCGGACGAGCAGACCGACGTTGTCGCCGGCGCGCCCCTCGTCGAGGAGCTTGCGGAACATCTCGATGCCGGTGGCGGTGGTCTTGGTCGACTTCGCGCGGATGCCGACGATCTCCACCTCCTCGTTCACCTTGACGATGCCGCGCTCGACGCGGCCGGTGACGACGGTGCCGCGACCGGTGATGGTGAAGACGTCCTCGACGGGCATGAGGAACGGCTTCTCGGTGTCGCGCTCCGGCGAGGGGATGGCCTCGTCGACGGCGTTCATCAGGTTGACGATCGCGTCGGCCCACTCGGAGTCGCCCTCGAGCGCCTTGAGCGCCGAGACGCGGACCACGGGGAGGTCGTCGCCGGGGAAGTCCTGCGAGGACAGCAGCTCGCGGACCTCCATCTCGACGAGCTCCATGATCTCCTCGTCGTCGACCATGTCGGCCTTGTTCAGCGCGACGACGATGTAGGGCACGCCGACCTGGCGGGCGAGCAGCACGTGCTCGCGGGTCTGCGGCATGGGGCCGTCGGTGGCGGCGACCACGAGGATCGCGCCGTCCATCTGCGCGGCACCGGTGATCATGTTCTTCACGTAGTCGGCGTGCCCGGGGCAGTCGACGTGCGCGTAGTGCCGGTTCTCGGTCTGGTACTCGACGTGCGCGATCGAGATCGTGATGCCGCGCTGGCGCTCTTCCGGCGCCTTGTCGATCTGGTCGAACGCGGACGCCTGGTTGAGGTCCGGGTACTTGTCGTGCAGGACCTTGGTGATGGCTGCCGTCAGCGTCGTCTTGCCGTGGTCGATGTGACCGATGGTTCCGATGTTGACGTGCGGCTTGGTCCGCTCGAACTTGGCCTTCGCCACTGCTCTCGTCCTCCTGGACTTTCTGGGTCTGTCGTCGCCGGGTCGGCGGTACGTCGGTCGTGCGGTCCTCTGGGTGGGCTGACGCCGGGCGGAGGACCCGAGGTGACTCCACGAGGCTAACGGGGACGGATCCCCGGCCTCACCGCGCCCCGTCGTCCCGGGGATCGGGACGACGGGGCACGGTCGGGATCACTCGCCGGTCGCCTTGGCGATGATCTCCTTGGCCACGCTGGCCGGGACCTCGCCGTACGAGTCGAACTGCATGGAGTAGTTCGCCCGGCCCTGGGTCTTCGACCGCAGGTCACCGACGTAGCCGAACATCTCCGAGAGCGGCACCACGGCCTTGACGATGCGGTTGCCGCTGCGCTCCTCCATGGCCTGGATCTGGCCACGGCGGGAGTTGAGGTCGCCGATGACGTCGCCCATGTAGTCCTCGGGCGTGGACACCTCGACGGCCATCAGGGGCTCGAGGATGGCCGGGTCCGCCTTGCGGGCCGCCTCCTTGAGCGCCATCGAGCCGGCGACCTTGAACGCCATCTCCGACGAGTCGACCTCGTGGTACTGACCGTCGAGCAGCGTCAGGCGCAGACCCGTCATCGGGTAGCCGGCCAGCACGCCGTACTGCATGGCGTCCTGGGCGCCGGCGTCGACCGACGGGATGTACTCGCGCGGGACGCGACCACCGGTGACCTTGTTGACGAACTCGTAGAGCGCGCCGTCCTCGGACTTCTCCATCGGCTCGAGCGCGATGATGACGCGCGCGAACTGGCCGGAGCCGCCGGTCTGCTTCTTGTGCGTGTACTCGTACTTCTCCACCGGCCGGCGGATGGTCTCCTTGTAGGCGACCTGCGGCTTGCCGATGTTCGCCTCGACCTTGAAGTCGGACTTCATCCGGTTGACCAGGACCTCGAGGTGGAGCTCGCCCATCCCCTTGATGATGGTCTGGCCGGTCTCCTCGTCGCGGGCGACCTGGAAGGTCGGGTCCTCGTCGGAGAGCCGCTGGATGGCGGTGGAGAGCTTCTCCTGGTCGGCCTTCGACTTCGGCTCGATCGCGACCTCGATGACCGGGGTCGGGAAGACCATCGACTCGAGGATCACCGGGCTCGCCGGGTCGCAGAGGGTGTCCCCCGTGGTCGTGTCCTTGAGGCCCACGACCGCGTAGATGTGCCCTGCCATGCCGCTGTCGACCGGGTTCTCCTTGTTGGAGTGCATCTGGAAGATCTTCCCGATGCGCTCCTTCCGGTCCTTGGTCGAGTTGATCATCTGCGCCCCGGACGCGATCTTGCCGGAGTAGACGCGGATGTAGGTGAGCTTCCCGTAGAACGGGTGCGTCATGATCTTGAACGCCAGGGCGGAGAAGGGCTCCTCCGTCGTGGCGTGCCGGACCACCGGGGTCTCGCCGTCGAGGAGCGTGCCCTCGACCGGCTTCACGTCGGTCGGCGCCGGCAGGTAGGCGATGACGGCGTCGAGCATGGGCTGGACGCCCTTGTTCTTGTAGGCCGTCCCGCACAGCACCGGGTTGTACTCGCTGGTGACCGTCACGGCGCGGATGCCGTGCTCGATCTCCTCGACCGAGATCTCCTCGCCGGCGAAGTAGCGGTCCATGAGCGACTCGTCGCTCTCGGCGATCGCCTCCATGAGCGCCTCGCGGTACTCCGCGGCCTTCTCGGCGTACTCCGCCGGGATCTCCTCGATCGCGTAGTCCTCGCCCTTCTGGACCTCACCGCGCCAGGTCAGCGCACGCATGCGGACCAGGTCGATGACGCCGTAGAACTCGGACTCGACGCCCATGGGCAGCTGCACGACCAGCGGCTTCGCGTGCAGCCGGTCCTTGATCGTCTGCACGGTGAAGTAGAAGTCCGCGCCGAGCTTGTCCATCTTGTTGACGAAGCAGATGCGCGGGACGTCGTAGGTGTCGGCCTGACGCCACACCGTCTCCGACTGGGGCTCGACCCCCTCCTTGCCGTCGAACACCGCGACGGCACCGTCGAGGACACGCAGGTTGCGCTCGACCTCGATGGTGAAGTCGACGTGCCCGGGGGTGTCGATGATGTTGAGCTGGTGGTCCTTCCAGAAGGTCGTCGTCGCGGCGGACGTGATCGTGATGCCGCGCTTCTGCTCCTCCTCCATCCAGTCCATCGTGGCCGCGCCGTCGTGGACCTCACCGATCTTGTAGTTGATGCCGGTGTAGTACAGGATGCGCTCGGTCGTGGTGGTCTTGCCCGCGTCGATGTGGGCCATGATCCCGATGTTGCGGACCTTGCCCAGGTCGGTCAGCACGTCGCGTGCCACGGAATTCCTCTTCCCGTCGGGTCGTCGCCGCGGGTCCCGCGGCGGTTCTTCGCGACGTCGGGTGCTCCCGGCGGTTCGCGCCGGGAGCACACCGCGTCACCAGCGGTAGTGCGCGAAGGCCTTGTTCGACTCGGCCATCTTGTGCGTGTCCTCGCGCCGCTTCACGGCGGCACCGAGACCGTTCGAGGCGTCGAGCAGCTCGTTGGTGAGCCGCTCGATCATCGTCTTCTCGCGGCGGGCACGCGCGTAGGTGATCAGCCAGCGCAGGCCGAGCGTCGTCGAACGACCGGCACGCACCTCGATCGGCACCTGGTAGGTCGCGCCACCGACACGGCGGCTGCGGACCTCGAGGGCCGGCTTCACGTTGTCCAGCGCCCGCTTCAGCGTGACCACCGGGTCGGCGCCGTTGCGCTCGCGGCAGCCCTCGAGGGCGCCGTAGACGATCCGCTCGGCCAACGACCGCTTGCCGTCGACGAGCACCTTGTTCACCAGCTGCGTCACCAGCGGCGCCCCGTACACGGGGTCGGACACCAGCGGACGCTTCGGAGCGGGTCCCTTGCGCGGCATGTCAGCTCTTGTCCTTCTTCGTCCCGTAGCGGCTGCGGGCCTGTTTGCGGTTCTTGACCGCCTGCGTGTCCAGCGCACCGCGGATGATCTTGTAGCGAACGCCCGGCAGGTCCTTCACGCGACCGCCGCGCACGAGCACGATCGAGTGCTCCTGCAGGTTGTGGCCCTCGCCCGGGATGTACGCGGTGACCTCGATCTGGTTCGAGAGGCGCACGCGCGCGACCTTGCGGAGCGCGGAGTTCGGCTTCTTCGGGGTGGTCGTGTAGACGCGGGTGCAGACACCGCGCCGCTGCGGACTCCCCTTGAGGGCCGCGGTCTTGGTCTTCTCGACCTTGTCCTCGCGGCCCCGTCGGACCAACTGCTGGATGGTGGGCATTCGTTCCTCTGGCTCGTGTCCTGCTCGATCTGCGCTTCTCGTCGGTGTCGGACCCCGGATCACGGGATCGGGCGTGTCGGCGAGAACGCCACGGTTCTCACGTCCGACACCGCCGACGCCTCCGGTCGCCGTCCACCGGCCCGACGGACGGGCACAGCGCAACGACCCGATCGCGTCGGGCACCGGGTACGACGATACCTGCGCTGACGCGCGGGTTCGCAGGTGGGTCCGGATCCGCATCTCGACGACGCCCTCGACGGACCCTGCGTGCCCTCGAAGACCGGCCAGGATCTCCATATCGGCGGCGGTACGCGCACACGTTGCCGAACGGGCTCGCCGCAGCATACACCGACGGCGTCTCGACGGGCACAACGCCGGGCGGGGGACCGGCATTCCCCCACCGACGACGGCGCCCCCGCCCGGTGGGACCGGACGGGGGCGCGGGTCGTGCTGCGGGGGAACGGCTACGTCAGCGGTACTGGCCGAAGTCGTAGTCGTCGAGCGGGACGGCCACGCCGCTCCCGCCGCCGAAGACGTCGGGCGAGTAGTACCCGTCGTCGTAGCTCGGCAGGGCGTACGCCGCGGCGCGCGCCTCCTCGGTGGGCTGGACCTGGATGTTCCGGTACCGGTTGATGCCGGTGCCGGCCGGGATCAGCTTGCCGATGATCACGTTCTCCTTCAGCCCCACGAGGCTGTCGGACTTCCCCTCGATCGCGGCGTTGGTCAGGATTCGGGTGGTCTCCTGGAACGACGCGGCCGAGAGCCACGACTCGGTGGCCAGCGAGGCCTTCGTGATGCCCATGAGCACCGGACGCCCGGCCGCCGGGTCGCCGCCCTCGGCGACGACCTTGCGGTTCTGGCCCTCGAACTCCGCCCGGTCCACGACGCCGCCGGGCAGGAACTCCGTCGCGCCCGAGTCGATGATCGTCACCCGGCGCAGCATCTGCCGGACGATGACCTCGATGTGCTTGTCGTGGATCGACACACCCTGCGAGCGGTAGACCTTCTGGACCTCGTCGACGAGGTGCAGCTGCACCTCGCGGGGGCCCATCACGCGCAGGATCTCGTGCGGGTCGGCGGTGCCCTCGAGCAGCTGCTGACCGACGTCGACGTGGTCGCCGTCCTGCAGCGGACGCTCGGTGCCGTCGACGGTCAGCGTCGCGAGGCGCTGACGCTTGGACAGCTTGTCGTAGACGACCTCCTCGGACCCGTCGTCCGGGATGAGGGTGATCTTCCAGAACTTCTCGCCGTCCTCGAGCTGCACGCGGCCGTCGACGTCCGCGATGGGCGCCTTGCCCTTCGGGACGCGGGCCTCGAAGACCTCCTGCACACGCGGCAGACCGGTAGTGATGTCCTCGCCGGCCACACCACCCTGCTTGAACGTGCGCATGGTCAGCTGCGTGCCGGGCTCACCGATCGACTGCGCGGCGACGATGCCGACCGCCTCGCCGACGTCGACGAGCAGACCGGTCGCGAGCGACCGGCCGTAGCACATCGCGCAGACACCCTGGGCCGAGTCGCAGGTCAGGACGCTGCGGACGCGGACCTTGTCGATCCCGTGGGCGATGAGCGAGTCGATCGCCTGCTGTCCGATGTCGCCGCCCTTGGCGAGGACGACCTCGCCACCGGCGTCGGTGACGTCGGAGGCCGCGGTGCGGGTGTAGACGCTGGTGTCGACGTGGACGTCGCGCTGGAGGGTGTCCCCCACGCGCTCCGCGATCGGCATCGGCACGCCGCGCTCGGTCCCGCAGTCCACCTCGCGGACGATGACGTCCTGCGAGACGTCCACGAGACGCCGGGTCAGGTAGCCGGAGTCCGCCGTACGGAGCGCGGTGTCGGCCAGACCCTTGCGGGTGCCGTGGGTCGAGATGAAGTACTCGACGACCGTCAGGCCCTCGCGGTAGTTCGCCTTGATCGGGCGCGGGATGAACTCGCCCTTCGGGTTGGCCACCAGACCCTTGATGCCCGCCAGCTGGCGGATCTGGGTCATGTTGCCGGCCGCGCCCGACTCGACGATGCGACGGATGGAGTTGTCCTCGGGGAACTGGTCCTCCATCGCCTTCGCCACCTCCTCGGTGGCCTGGCCCCAGATGCGCACCATCTCGTCGTTGCGCTCCTGGTAGGAGAGCGCACCACGCTGGTAGCGCTTGTTGACCTGCTCGGCCCGCTCCTCGTAGCCCTCGAGGATCTGGGCCTTGTTCGCCGGCACGACGACGTCGTCCATGGCGACCGTGACGCCCGAGCGCGTGGCCCAGTGGAAGCCGGCGTCCTTCAGCCGGTCCAGCGTCATGGCGACCTCGGTCATCGAGTACCGCTCGGCGAGGTCGTTGATGATCGCCGCCTGCCGCTTCTTGGGCAGCAGGTCGTCGACGAAGGGGTAGTCCTCCGGCAGGAGCTCGTTGAAGAGCACCCGGCCCAGCGTGGTGTCCGCGAGCCAGGGCGTGCCGGGCTCGTGGTCCTCGCCGACCATCCCCGGCCCCGGCACGACGTCCGCGGTGAGGCGGATGCGGCAGGGCGCCTGCAGGTGGAGGGTCCCCAGGTCGTAGGCCATGATCGCCTCGGCCGGGGACGAGAACGCCCGCCCCTCGCCCTCGGCGCCCGGACGCTTGGTCGTCAGGTAGTAGAGCCCCGTGACCATGTCCAGACGCGGCATGGCGAGCGGCTTGCCCGACGCCGGCGACAGGATGTTGTTGGCCGACAGCATGAGGATGCGGGCCTCGGCCTGCGCCTCGGCCGACAGCGGCAGGTGGACCGCCATCTGGTCACCGTCGAAGTCGGCGTTGAACGCTTCGCACACCAGCGGGTGCAGCTGGATGGCCTTGCCCTCGACCAGCTGCGGCTCGAAGGCCTGGATGCCGAGACGGTGCAGCGTGGGCGCCCGGTTCAGCATGACCGGGTGCTCGTTGATGACCTCCTCGAGCACGTCCCAGACCTGGCCGCGCTGACGCTCGACCATCCGCTTCGCGGACTTGATGTTCTGGGCGTGGTTGAGGTCGACCAGGCGCTTCATGACGAACGGCTTGAACAGCTCGAGCGCCATCTGCTTGGGCAGGCCGCACTGGTGCAGCTTGAGCTGCGGGCCGACCACGATGACCGAGCGGCCCGAGTAGTCGACGCGCTTGCCGAGCAGGTTCTGCCGGAACCGGCCCTGCTTGCCCTTGAGCAGGTCGGACAGCGACTTGAGCGGGCGGTTGCCCGGCCCCGTCACCGGCCGGCCGCGACGGCCGTTGTCGAACAGCGCGTCGACGGCCTCCTGCAGCATCCGCTTCTCGTTGTTGACGATGATCTCGGGCGCGCCGAGGTCGATCAGTCGCTTGAGGCGGTTGTTGCGGTTGATGACCCGGCGGTACAGGTCGTTGAGGTCCGAGGTGGCGAAGCGGCCACCGTCGAGCTGCACCATCGGGCGCAGGTCCGGCGGGATCACCGGCACGCAGTCGAGCACCATGCCGCCGGGACGGTTGCCCGTCGCCTGGAACGCGGCCACGACCTTGAGCCGCTTGAGCGCGCGCAGCTTGCGCTGCCCCTTGCCCGAGCGGATGGTCTCGCGGAGGTTCTCCGCCTCGGCGTCGATGTCGAAGGTGTCCAGGAGCTTCTGGATCGCCTCGGCACCCATGGCACCGGTGAAGTAGTCCGCGTAGCGGTCGTACAGCTCGCGGTAGAGCGACTCGTCCTGGATGAGCTGCCCGCGGTCGAGCTTGGCGAAGGTGTCCCACACCTCCTGGAGGCGGTCGAGCTCGCGCTGCGCACGGTCGCGCAGCTGACGCATCTCGCGCTCGCCGCCCTCCTTGACCTTGCGGCGCACGTCGGACTTGGCGCCCTCGGCCTCGAGCTCGGCGATGTCGGTCTCGAGCTTCTGCGCCCGCGCCTCGAGGTCGTTGTCGCGCTGCGACTCGAGGCGCTTGCGCTCCCCGGCGATCTCGTTCTCGAGCGTCGACAGGTCGTTGTGCCGCTGGTCCGCGTTCACGTCGGTGATGACGTAGGCCGCGAAGTAGATGATCTTCTCGAGGTCCTTCGGCGCGAGGTCGAGCAGGTAGCCCAACCGCGACGGGACGCCCTTGAAGTACCAGATGTGCGTCACGGGTGCGGCCAGCTCGATGTGGCCCATCCGCTCACGACGCACCTTGGCGCGGGTCACCTCGACGCCGCAGCGCTCACAGATGATGCCCTTGAAGCGGACGCGCTTGTACTTGCCGCAGTAGCACTCCCAGTCCCGGGTCGGACCGAAGATCTTCTCGCAGAAGAGTCCGTCCTTCTCGGGCTTGAGCGTGCGGTAGTTGATGGTCTCGGGCTTCTTGACCTCGCCGAAGGACCACTGCCGGATGTCGTCGGCCGTAGCCAGACCGATCCGGAGCTCGTCGAAGAAGTTGACGTCGAGCAAAGGTTCTCCCCTGGATGGGTGAGCTGTTTTCTAGAGGGTCCGCGTGCGTCGCCCGGGCCGACCGGCGTGGCCGGCCCGGGCGACGCAGCGAGGCGTCAGTTGACGACGTCGTCCACGGAGGGCGACTCGTTGCGCGAGAGGTTGATGCCGAGGTTGGCCGCGGCACGCTCGAGGTCCTCGTCGTCGCCGTCGCGCATCTCGATGGCGGCACCGTCCGAGGACAGCACCTCCACGTTGAGGCAGAGCGACTGGAGCTCCTTGAGGAGCACCTTGAAGGACTCCGGGATACCGGGCTCCGGGATGTTCTCGCCCTTGACGATCGCCTCGTAGACCTTGACGCGGCCGAGCACGTCGTCGGACTTGATCGTCAGCAGCTCCTGCAGCGTGTACGCCGCGCCGTAGGCCTGCATCGCCCAGCACTCCATCTCACCGAAGCGCTGACCACCGAACTGCGCCTTACCACCCAGCGGCTGCTGGGTGATCATCGAGTACGGGCCGGTCGACCGGGCGTGGATCTTGTCGTCCACGAGGTGGAGCAGCTTGAGGATGTACATGTAGCCGACCGCGATCTGGTGCGGGTACGGCTCACCGGTACGTCCGTCGAAGATCTGCGCCTTGCCGTCCGGACCGACCAGCCGCACACCGTCACGGTTGGGCAGCGTGGAGCTGAGCAGGCCCGAGATCTCGGTCTGGCGGGCACCGTCGAACACCGGGGTGGCGGTGTTCGTGTCGGGCTCGACCCGGCGCATGTCGTCGGGCATGTTCACGGCCCACTCGGCGGTGTTGTCCGCGTCGACGTCCCACCCGCTCTTCGCGATCCACCCGAGGTGGGTCTCGAGGACCTGGCCGATGTTCATGCGTCGCGGCACGCCGTGGGTGTTGAGGACGATGTCGACGGGGGTCCCGTCGGCGAGGAACGGCATGTCCTCGACCGGCAGGATCTTGCCGATGACGCCCTTGTTGCCGTGGCGGCCGGCGAGCTTGTCGCCCTCGGAGATCTTGCGCTTCTGGGCCACGTAGACGCGGACCAGCTCGTTGACCCCGGGCGGCAGCTCGTCGTCGTCGTCGCGCGAGAACACGCGGATGCCGATGACCTTGCCGGTCTCGCCGTGCGGGACCTTGAGCGAGGTGTCACGCACCTCGCGCGCCTTCTCACCGAAGATCGCGCGGAGCAGGCGCTCCTCCGGGGTCAGCTCGGTCTCGCCCTTGGGCGTGACCTTCCCGACCAGGATGTCGCCGTCGGCCACCTCGGCACCGATGCGGATGATGCCGCGCTCGTCGAGATCGGCGAGGACCTCCTCGGAGACGTTCGGGATGTCCCGGGTGATCTCCTCGGCGCCGAGCTTCGTGTCGCGGGCGTCGATCTCGTGCTCCTCGATGTGGATCGAGGTCAGGACGTCGTCCTGCACGAGACGCTGCGACAGGATGATCGCGTCCTCGTAGTTGTGCCCCTCCCACGGCATGATCGCCACGAGCAGGTTCTTGCCCAGGGCCATCTCACCGTCCTCGGTGCACGGCCCGTCGGCGAGGACCTGACGGGCCTCGACGCGGTCGCCCTCGGAGACGATCGGCTTCTGGTTGATGCACGTGCCCTGGTTGGAGCGCGTGAACTTGTGCAGCCGGTGCGTCGTCCGCTGGCCGTCGTCGTCCATGATCGTGATGTAGTCGGCGCACAGCTCCTCGACCACACCCGGACGGTCCGCGGCGATGACGTCGCCCGCGTCGACCGCGGCGCGCAGCTCCATCCCGGTGCCGACCAGCGGCGACTCGGAACGCAGCAGCGGCACCGACTGACGCTGCATGTTCGCGCCCATGAGGGCGCGGTTGGCGTCGTCGTGCTCGAGGAACGGGATCATGGCGGTCGCGACCGACACCATCTGGCGCGGCGAGACGTCCATGTAGTCGACCCGCGTCGGCGCGATGAGGTCGACGTCGCCGCCCTTGCGGCGGACCAGGATGCGGTCGTCGAGGAAGCGGCCGTCCTCGTCGAGCGGCGCGTTGGCCTGCGCGACGACGAAGCGGTCCTCCTCGTCGGCGGTCAGGTAGTCGATCTGGTCGATGACGACCCCGTCGACGACCTTCCGGTACGGCGTCTCGATGAAGCCGAACGGGTTGACCCGCGCGAAGCTCGACAGCGACCCGATCAGGCCGATGTTCGGGCCCTCCGGGGTCTCGATCGGGCACATGCGGCCGTAGTGCGACGGGTGGACGTCACGGACCTCCATGCCCGCACGCTCACGGGACAGACCACCCGGGCCGAGCGCGGACAGCCGGCGCTTGTGCGTCAGGCCCGCGAGCGGGTTGGTCTGGTCCATGAACTGCGAGAGCTGCGAGGTGCCGAAGAACTCCTTGATCGCCGCCACGACGGGACGGATGTTGATCAGGGTCTGCGGCGTGATCGCCTCGACGTCCTGGGTCGTCATGCGCTCGCGCACGACGCGCTCCATGCGGGAGAGACCCACCCGGATCTGGTTCTGGATGAGCTCGCCGACCGTGCGCAGGCGCCGGTTGCCGAAGTGGTCGATGTCGTCGGTCTCGACCGGGATCGTGTCGCCGTTCTCGGCCGCCACCTCGGTCTCCCCCGCGTGCAGGCGCACGAGGTAGGAGATCGTCTGGATGATGTCGTCCTCGGTCAGCGTGCCGGTCGACGGCTCGACGCCGACGCCCAGCTTCTTGTTGACCTTGTACCGGCCGACCTTCGCGAGGTCGTAGCGCTTGTCCTTGAAGAACAGGTTCTCCAGGAGCGTCTGCGCCGACTCGCGCGTCGGCGGCTCGCCGGGACGCAGCTTGCGGTAGATGTCGAGCAGCGCCTCGTCCTGGCCGGCCGTGGCGTCCTTCTCGAGGGTGGCGAGCAGCGTCTCGGAGAAGGAGAACTTCTCCTGGATCTGCTCGGTGGTCCACCCGAGGGCCTTCAGCAGCACGGTGACCGGCTGCCGGCGCTTGCGGTCGATGCGCACACCGACCGTGTCGCGCTTGTCGACGTCGAACTCGAGCCACGCCCCGCGGCTCGGGATGATCTTGACGCTGAAGACGTCCTTGTCCGTCGTCTTGTCGACGGTGCGGTCGAAGTACACGCCGGGCGAGCGCACGAGCTGCGAGACGACGACGCGCTCCGTGCCGTTGATGATGAACGTGCCCTTGTCGGTCATCACGGGGAAGTCACCCATGAAGACCGTCTGGGACTTGATCTCACCGGTCGTGTTGTTCGTGAACTCGGCCGTCACGAAGAGCGGGGCCGAGTAGGTCATGTCCTTGTCCTTGCACTCCTCGACGGAGGCCTTCACCTCGTCGAAGCGAGGGTCGGAGAAGGACAGCGACATCGAACCGGAGAAGTCCTCGATCGGAGAGATCTCCGCGAGGACCTCCTCCAGACCACCGATCGGGGTGTCCTCGCCCGCTTCCACGCGGCGCTCGAACCACTCCTCGCTGCCGACCAGCCACTCGAAGGACTTGGTCTGCAGGTCGAGGAGGTCAGGGACCTCCAGCGGCTGGTCGAGCTTGGCGAAGGAGACCCGGAGGGGAGCTCCGGGGAACGACGCGTGGTGATTCGAGGACCTGGTGGCGCGGGTAACTGCCAAGATGCGTCCTTCCGGAACAACGCTGTCTGACGCTGTCAGTAGCTCGTCCGCTCGAGACGCAGCGCAGTGCCCCGGGCGGCCGATTCAGCGCGGCCTTCGGGGTACCCCCGGATGACGTGGAGACACGACAAGGCAGCGCGATCCGACAGTCTAGCCACTGGTGGGCGAACGTGTCGAACACCCCCCTACCGTGACGCGCCGACGGGGGCCGGACCGGGGTCCGGGCCCGACCGCGGGGTCGGACGGCGAGGGTCTCGCGCTGGGAACAGAGTGACCGGTGACCACGCTCGCGTCAAGTCCGACGCGCACCCGGGCGGGGCGCGTCGCGGTCCTCCCGTCGCAGGTCAGAGCCACCCCGCACGACGACGGGCCCGGGAGCCGACCCCGAGCGGGGTTCGGCTCCCGGGCCCGTGACCCGGCGGGTGGTGCCGTCAGACCGGCTTCAGCTCACTGATCTTCCAACGCCCGTCCTCCTTGACCACCTGTACGGAGAGCAGGCCGGGGGCGTTCGTGGTCTGACCGTTCGTCGTGCGCTCGGCGGTGAACTGCACCAACGCCATGAGGGTCGCGCGGTCCGAGGACAGCTGCTGCACCCCGATGTTGAGCACGGTCGCCGTCTGGCGCAGCTTCTGGTCCGTCGCCGGCTTCCGGATCGTCTGCTCGAACACCGAGAGGTACTCCGAGGCGAAGGAACCGGTCGCCTGCGACTTCGCCGCGTTCACCGAGTCGTCGAGCTTGGTGAAGTCGTAGGAGAGGATCTGCTCCATGGCCTGCCGGGTCTGGCCGACGACCTCGGCGGTCCCGCCGACGTCGACCACGGCCGCGTTGGCGTAGGGCGCGCCGTCGGCCCGGTCGGACCGGGCCGCCACGAACGCCCAGGTGCCGAGGCCCAGGCTCAGGACGAGCACCACGACCAGCACCGTGATCAGGCGCCGGGGGTTCGCCCCGAGCGCCGCGAACGGGCGGGTGACGGCCGCGGCGATCCGGCCGACCCGGGAGTCCCGGGAGTCCCGGGCCGGGTCCGCGGAGGCGGCCGTGCGGGCCGGGGCGGGCCGCTCGAGGAGCGCGGTGCCACCGCGCCGCGGGGTCGGACCCGCCTCCTCGGCGGCCGGCGTCGTGCTCCGGCCGGTGCGCCGGGCCTTCGGGGTCGGCCGCGCCGCCCCTCCGTCGCGGTCTCCCGCAGCCGGGGCCTCGGACGGGTCGGCCGTGGCGGCCTCGCCGGTCGCCGCGGTCCCGGTGGCGGTCGTGGAGCCCGCGTCGTCGGGGTCCGCGACGGTGGAGCCGGTCGGGGCGGCGGGCGCCGCGGTCCGGTCGACGTCGTCGGTCCCGTCGACGCGGACGTCGTCCGGGTCGACGTCGGTCGGTCCGACGGCTGCGGGACCGGACTCACCGGTCACGCCGCGGCGGCCGGGGGCGCGGAGACCCGCGACCTTCGGGCGCCGGCCGGCGGGGGCGGTCGTCGTGGTGCTGCGGGTACGGGGCGGCATCGACGCTCCCTCCTCTAGCTCTGGCCCGCGGTGGGGGCGGCCTTGGAGGCTTTCCACCCGTCCGGCGTGCGCTGCATGTCGACCTGGAACAGCTGCTGCTTCTGCGTGGGCGGCTGGTTGGCACTGGACGCCGTCACGTTGATCGCGACGAGCGCCGAGGCCGTGCCCCGGTCGTCGTCGAAGGCCGTCAGCGAGGCCCCGGCGGGGGTGGCGACGACGGACGCCTGGGCCTTCTTGAGGCTGTCGGCGAACTGCTGGCGGACCTTCTGGTACTCGGTGAGCATCGGGTCGGTCAGCGAGGTCTGGGCGGCCTGCAGGTCGGCGTCGACCGTCTGCGGGCGCACGGTGTTGATGTTGACCACGATCTGTTCAGCGGCGTCCACCGCGACGTCACGGTCGCGGGCCTGGTTCGCGGTCGGGCCGTGGGACCCGATCCACCAGTAGACGCCGGCCGCGACGGCCGCCGCGAAGGCGAGCACGGTCAGGACGGCGAGGACGCGGACGGTGGTCCGCTGCGACGGGGCCCGGAGGCCCCGTCGCGTCGGGGACGGCTGGTCGAGCGTGTCGGTGGGGGGCAGGGCCCTCAGCTCCTCGGGGTAGGAGTCCCACCGGTCGTGGTCAGCCCAGGCCTGGGATGACGACCGGCGGGGCACCGCGCCCGGAGTTCGCGAGGACGTCGGCTGGGGACGACGACGCAGCGGAGAACGCGGTGGTCTGGTCTGCATTCTGCGACGAGGCCTGTGACGCCGATGACCCGGGGTTCCCGTTCTGGTTCTGACCGGGGGCCGGAGCCGGCCGCTGACCGGGCGTGTAGGGCGTCGCGGGCACGGGCGTGATGTTCGGGTACGTCCCGGGCGGCGGGTTGGCGGGGTCGTAGTAGTACTCGTTCGGGTTCAGGATCTCCCCGTACGGCCGCTTGCCGCCGTCGAGCTCCGGCGTGTGCTGGGCGCCGCGGGGGTTCACGACGCCGCCCTGGGCGCAGTAGACCCGCGTGTCCATCGGGATGAAGCTCTGGTCCGTGGCGGGCCGCCAACCGGCGTTCGGCTGCAGGTACCCGTCGCGGCAGTACGGCGGGTCGGCGATGTTGAGCACCAGGCCGAAGTGCACGCGACCGTCGCCGGGCACCACGGCCGGTGCCACCGCGGACAGACCGGGATACGTCACGAGCAGCTGCTCCACGCCGGGCAGACGCGGCTGGATGATCCGCACCGTCGTCAGCAGGTTCGCGAGCACCCGCGAGAGGTCCGGCCCGGTCTCCCGGATCAGCCCCTCCAGCTGCTGGGCCGCCGGTGGGGCGGCCCGCACCAGGCGACGCAGGTTCGGGTCGTCCGCCTTCAGCTGCGCCGTGAACAGGTTGAGGTCACGGCTGAAGGACACGATCTGCGGCCCGAGGCTCGCCTGCGTCCCGAGCACCACCCGGCCGTCACGCAGCAGCTGCGTGGTCTGCGGGAGCTGCTGGATGGCCGTTGACACCAGGGCGTTCGAGCTGTCGAGCAGCCGCTGGAGGTCCGGCCCGGTGCGGTCGAAGGCCGTGTAGAGCTCGTCCACCGTCGTCCGGAGCTCCGGGATGGGCACCGAGGTGGCGAGCGTGTTGAGGTTCGCGAGCAGGCCGTCGATCTGGGTCGGCGTCCGAACGCGGTCGACCGGGATCACCGATCCGTCCTCGAGGTACGGCCCGCCGTCGCGCGGCGGCTGCAGGTCGACGTACTGCTCACCGACCGCGGACCGGTTCGCGATCACGGCCACGGCCGAGGCCGGCACCTCGGGGGCCTCGTTCTCGATCTCGAGGTCGACCTCGAGGCCGCCCGGCGTGATCCGCATGTCGCCGACCTTGCCGATCTCGACGCCGCGGTAGCTCACCGACGCCTTCGGGAAGATGCCGCCCGAGTCGCGCATCTCGACCTTGACCGTGTACGGCCCGAGACCGATGAGCGAGTCGGCGCCGACGTAGCGGAAGGCGATGTAGCCGATCCCGACGACCGAGAGGACGACGAAGAGGATCAGCAGGTTCCGGATCTTCTTCGTCATGTCAGTTGCCCTCGCCCTGGGTCGAGCCGGTGGTGCCGGTCGTGCCGGTGGTGCCGCCACCGGTCGTCCCGGTGGTGCCGGTACCGGTTCCGGTGCCCCCTCCGGTGGCGGCGGGGGCCGCGCCGGTGCCGGCACCCGTCGTCGTGGTGGTGGTCGGCACGGGCGCCGTGTTCGCCCCCAGGACGCCGGGCAGGGCGATCAGCGGGTTCCCGGTGGCCCGGGCCGTCTGCTGGTTCTGCAGGAGGGCGAAGATCTGGTTGAGGTTCCCCGCCGCGGGGTTCACCCCCAGCAGGTTCTGCAGGAGGCCCTGCAGGGAGATCTCGACCGTCACGTCGATGTTCGCGAAGTCGCCCTTGATCACGTTCAGGGAGTTGTCCGCGAACGGGATCGTCAGCAGGATCTGCAGCGAACCCGGCAGGGCGTCCCCGCTGGCGATGAGGTTCTGCAGGATCGGCTGCAGCGCGGTGAGGTCGGCGATGGTGTTCTGGCCCGCGCGGTTGATCACGTCGGTGCCGACCACGGACAGCCGTTGCAGGGCCTGGAGCGTGCCCACGAGCAGGCCGCGCTGCTGGTTGAGCACGTCGAGCCCGGGCTGCAGGTTGTCGATGACGTTCGCGATCTTCGCCCGCTGGGTGACGAGGGTGGCCGAGAGCCGGTCGAGGGAGTCGAGCGCCCGGACGATGTCGGACCGCTGCTTGTCGAGCGTGCCGACGAAGACGTTGAGGTTGTCGAGCAGCGCCCGGATCTGTGCCTCGTTGCCGCCCAGCGTGTTGTTCAGCTCGCGCGAGATCGTCTGGATCTTCTCCACGCCGCCGCCGTTGAGCAGCAGCGAGAGGGCCCCGAGGACCTCCTCGACCTGGGCGCCGACGTCGCTGCGGTCCAGCGGGATCACCGCGCCGTTCTGCAGCCGGCCCTGGGGGGCCCCGATCGCCGGGTTGCCGAGCTCGACGAACTTCTCGCCGAGGAGGCTGGTCTGGCGCAGCCGGGCCATCGCGTTGGCCGGGAGCATGACGTCGCCGTTGACCGACATGGTGACCTCGGCGGTCCAGCCGTCCGGGGCGAGTCGCACCTCCCGGACGACCCCGACCGGGACGTCGTTGGTCCGCACGCTGGCGTTCGGCACGAGGTCGACGACGTTGGTGAACAGCGCCGTCACGTCGTAGGGGTGGTCCCCGAGGGACGCCCCGCCGGGCAGCGGTACCTCCTGGATGGACTGCAGGCCGCAGCCGGAGAGACCCACCGCCGTGACGATCGCGACGACCGCGAGCCGCCAGGCCCGGCGGGTGCGAGGTGTGGTGGTCACCGTCCTCCTCCGGTCGTGAGTCCCTTGATCAGGTTCGTGCCCGGTGCCGTCAGCGGGGTCGTGTCCTGCTCGGCCGTCCGCGGCGTCAGGCCCTGGGTCGCGGTCGACAGCAGTCCGGTCGCCAGGGGCGCGACGGCCTGGTTCTGGTTGAGCAGCGCCGCGAGTTCCTGGAAGGGCTTGAGGGCGTCGTTCAGCGCCGTCACGCCCGCCGGCGTCTGCGTGGCACAGCTGACCTGGCCCGCGAGCAGCAGCGGCGGGAGCGCCGTGCCGGCCGGGATGTCGGGCAGGAGACCACTGCCGAGCAGCGAGCACAGGAGCTGCTCGCGGCTGATCGGCGGCAGGTTGAGGCCGGGGGCCAGCACCGGCCGGACGTCGAGGGTGTCCGAGCTCGCGTTGAACGAGTTCGTCAGGTTGCCCAGGGCCAGCGGGGCGGCGTCGGTGAGCTCGGCGAGACCCCGGCTCTGCCGCACGAGGATGTCGGTGATGCTCGCGAGCTGGCCCACATCGGTCCGCAGCCCGTCCCGGTTCTCCCGGACGAACGAGGCGACGTCCTCGAGGGCCGGTGGGAGCACCTGCAGGACCTGCGAGAGGTTGCCCCGCTCGGCGGCGAGGAAGCCGGAGATGTCGGCGAGCTGGTTGTTCAGCAGCCGCACCTGGCCGTCGTTGCGGGCCAGCATGTTGGTGAAGACGCCGAGGTTGTCGACCGTCGCGAAGAGGTTGCCGCGGTTGTCCGACAGTGTCCCGACCGCGCCGGCGAGCTCGGTGATCGTCTGCTTGATCGCCTCGCCGTTGCCGCCGAGGGCGTTCGCCGAGGACCGGAGCAGGCCGTTGAGGGCACCGTCCTTGTTCGACCCGTTCGGGCCGAGCGAGGTCGCCAACAGGTCCAGGCTCTTGTAGACCCGGTCGAGCTCGACCGGCACCGCGGTCCGCTGGACCGGGATCACCGCGCCGTCGTTCATCATCGGCCCGCCGGTGTAGTTCGGGCCGAGCTGGACGTAGCGGTCCGAGACCAGGGTCGGCGCGACGATGACGGCCTTGGCGTCGGCCGCGATCGGGATCCGGTTGTCGACCTTGAGCTCGACGCGGACGACGTTGCCCTGGGGCGTGATGTCCTCGACGGTGCCCACCGGGACGCCGTTCACGTCGACGGTGTTCTTGGTGTAGAGGCCGACCACGCTGGTGAAGTACGCCGTGATCGTGCGGGAGCTCCCGCGCTCCAGGGCGTACCAGAGGCCTGCGGTCGCGACGAGCGCGACGATCAGCACGATGGCGAGGGTCCGGGCGAAGCTGTCGAACAGCGTCGTGAGGCGCGTCGTCACGGGTCAGCCCCCTCCCTGGGTCGGCTGCTGGGCCGGTGCTTGGGCCGGGGCCTGGGCCGTCTGGCCCTGACCGATGGCGGCGGGGTTGATGAGCGGGACACCGCCCGGGAAGAGCGTGCCGAGGTTGATCCCGGCCGCCTGGCCGGCCTGCAGCAGCGGTCCCCCGAGCTGGTTGACGGCGCTGGTGACGGACGCCTGGTTCGGGCTGAGCCCGCCGAGGAGGCCGCCGATGAACTGCTGCTGCGCGGCCGTGTCGTTCGGGTTGCAGCCGAGGTCCCCGGGCGGGTCCAGGTTGCAGATGTAGGCGTCGAACCACCGGCCGTTGCCGACGACGTTCGCGAACACGCGGACGAACGGTCCGAGCAGCCGGATGCCGTTCTCCAGGTTCGCCGAGTTCTGCTGCAGCGTGGTCAGCACGCCGTTGAGGCTCGCCAGCGTCGGGCCGAGAGTCGCCCGGTTGTCCGCGACCAGGCCGCGCAGCTGGTTGGACAGCGCGATCGTCCCGTTGAGCAGGTCGTCGATCGCCGCCTTGCGGCTGCGCAGCTCCCCGAGGAGCAGGTTGCCGTTCTGGATCAGCACCTCGACGTCGCGGTTGCGGTCGGCGAGGACCTGCGTCGTCGCCCGCGTGTTCGCCAGCAGCTTCGCGAGCTCCTGGTCGCGGGAGGAGATGGTGCGCGACAGCCGGGACAGCCCGTCGAGCGCCGGCCGGATCGGGCCGGATGCGCCGTCGAGGGTCTGCGAGAGCGTGTTCAGGCTCTCCCCGAGCTGGTCGGTGTTCAGCGCCTCCACGTTGGTGGTGAGGTCGGAGAACGCCTGGATGACGTCGAACGGGGCCGTGGTGCGGCTCCGCGGGATCGCGACGTCCGGGTCGAGCGGCTGGGAACCCTCGGGGTCGAGGGCGATGAACTTCTGCCCCAGCAGCGTCTTGATCTCGATCGAGGCGCGGCTCTGGTCGCCGATCCAGGCGTCGGGCGCCTTGAACGAGATGACCACGTCGTTGCCGTCGAGCGTGACGTCGGTGACCGAACCGACGCGGATGCCCGCGATGCGGACGTCGTCGTCGGGCTGGACGCCCGCCGCCTCGCCGAAGCGCGCCGTGTACGTCGCCCCCTGCCCGATGAGGGGCAGGTCGCGGATGTTCAGCGAGGCCACCGTCAGGAGGATCAGGACGAGCAGGCTCACCGCCCCGATGATGATCGGGTTCCGCTTGCGGAACGGCTTCATCCGCCTCATCACGAGCACCGGTTCGCGTCGCTGATGATGCCGACCGGGAGGTCGATCTGGATCGGGTTCGGGATCGGGAGCTGGATCGGCCCGGGGAGGGTCGTGTCGATGCGCACCCCGGCCTGGCAGAGGTAGAAGTTGAACCAGGACCCGTAGCTGCCGGCCCGCCCGAAGTTGTTGGCCTTCTGCGGGATGTTCCGCAAGGCGTTCTCCACGAGGCCTCGGTTGCGGTTGAGGATGTCGGCCTCCGTGCCGAGCTTGACGATGTCGTCGCGCAGCGGGGGGCGGGCGTCGGCGAGGAAGCCGGCCGTGACCTGCGTGAGGTCGGCGATGGGCTGCAGGGTGGAGCCGATCGCGACCCGGTCCTGGGCGAGCCCGCTGACGAGCTGCTGCAGCGACACGATGAGGCTCGAGAGCTTGTCGTCCCGGGCGTTCACGGTGTCGAGCGTCAGGTTCAGGTTGTCGATGACCCGGCCGATGACGGCGTCGCGGTCGGCGATCGTCGAGGTCAGCGAGGCGGTGCTGGCGAGGAGCTGGTTGATGTTCCCGCCCTCGCCCTGGAGGACCTGGATGATCTCGAAGGACAGCTTGTTCACGTCGTCCGGGCTCAGCGCCTGGAACAGCGGCTTGAACCCGTTGAACACGACCGTGAGGTTGAGCGGCGGCTGCGTCTGCGTCACCGGCACCACCCCGTCGGGCTGCAGGTACTGGTTCATCGGCCCGTTGCCGCGCTGGATGTCCAGGTACCGCTGCCCGACGAGGTTCTGGTACTTGATCGCGTACCGCGACCCGATCGGGAGCTTGCGTGTGTCCTCGACGGTGAACGACACCTCGGCCACCGACCGGTCGACCACCTGGACGTCGCTGACCCGGCCGACCCGGACGCCGGCGATCCGCACGTCGCTGCCGGCGATGAGGCCGGAGGCGTCGGTGAACCGCGCCTTGTACTCCTGGGTCGAGGCGAAGAAGTTGTTCTGGATCGTGCCCAGCAGCAGGACCACCGACAGGACGGTGACGATCGCGAAGATGACCAGCTTGACCAGCGGCGCGACGACCCCCCTCATCGGAGCTCCACCGTCGTGCCGCGCAGGGTCGCGCCGGTCAGGTAGGGCGCGAACGCGGGCACCTGGGACGGGGCGACGCCCATCTGCATGGCGGTCAGCTCGGTCACGAAGCTGCGCTCCTCCGGGGAGTTGGGCGTGTTCGGCAGACCGATGTTGGCCGCGTCGATCCGCGCCGCGCCCTGGCCCTCGGTGGGCGCCGGGGCGGTGCTCGTACCGGAGGTGCTGCCACCGGTGTTCTGCGGGGTGGCGACGCGGGTCTGGACCCCGCCGTTGTCACCGCCGGTGGCGGCCATGCCCGAGTTCGACGAGGCCGGCGGCGCGAACGACCCGTCGGCGAACGGGCCGCCCGGCGGGTACTGCGGCGCCTTGCCGTTGACGAAGTAGCAGCGCGGCCCGCGGGTGTCCCGGTAGGCCGGGGCGTCACTCGGGACGTACTTGCCGCGGTCGATGACGATCTCGGCCGCGATCTGGATGCCCGTGTCCGGCTTGAGGACGTCGTTGATCTTGGGCGTCAGGTCGGTCAGCTGCTGGAACAGGCAGGGGAACTCGGGGCTGTACCGCCGCAGCAGGTCCAGCACCGGGTACGACCGGGCGGCGAGCTCGATGATGTTCGCGCGGTTCGCCGCGAGGAACGTCGTCGTGACGTCCGAGGCCGAGGTGACCGAGCGGAAGGTCGACTCGAAGGCCGCCCGCTCCTCCACGAGCGTGCGGCTCGTCGTCACCAGGTTGTCCAGCGCGGAGAGCAGGTCCGGGAGCGCGGCGTTGTAGATGTCCGCGGTCGGGGCCAGCAGGCGCAGGTCGTTGATGAGGTCGGGCAGCGACGGGTTGATCCCGGTGAGGAACTGGTTGAGCTGCACCAGGGTCTGACCGGTCTGCGTGCCGCGGCCGGAGAGCGCCATGGAGATCGCGCCGAGGGTGTCGGAGAGCTTCTGCGGCTCGACCGCCTGGATGACCGGGAGCAGGTTGTTCAGCACCTGCTCGGTCTCGACGGCGTTCTGCGACCGGTCCTCGCCGATCAGGTCGCCGCCCTGCAGGCGTCGCTGCGTCGGGTTCGGCGGGATCTCCAGCGACACGAAGCGCTCACCGAAGAGCGTCTTCGGGATGAGGCGGGCCGTGACGTTGCTCGGGATCGCGGACAACGCATCGGGGTCCATGGCCATCTCGACGGTGGCCTTCTGCCCGTCCGAGGAGACCGACCGGATCTCGCCGACGATCACGCCGCGGACCTTGACGTCGCCCTGCTTGGAGAGCTGGTTGCCGACCGTGTCGGTCTGCAGCGTGACCATCTCGACGGACTTGAACACCTTGTTGAACTGCGCGAGGCAGAGCCCGATCACCAGCGCGATGATCAGGAGCAGCGCGACCCCGTAGAGGCGGCGCCGCGTCGACGTCAGCGGCGGGCGGAGGTCCTTCACCGGCGCGGTCATCCGGCGATCCGGACCGACGTCGTGGTGCCCCAGATGGCCAGGGTCAGCAGGTTGTCCAGGACGGTGAAGACGACGATCGAGTTCCGCACCGCGTTACCGACCGCCACGCCGACGCCGGCGGGCCCGCCACCGGCGTTGTAGCCGTAGTAGCAGTGGATCAGGATGATCGCGAAGGCGAAGACCAGCACCTTGGCGAACGAGTAGACGACGTCCTCGGGCGGCAGGAACAGGTTGAAGTAGTGGTCGTAGGTGCCCGAGGACTGCGTGTAGAAGTTCGTGACCAGCAGCCGGGACGCCAGGTAGGAGGCGACCAGGCCGATGACGTAGAGCGGGATGACCGCGATGAAGCCGGCGATGACGCGCGAGGTCACGAGGAACGGCAGCGAGGGCACCGCCATGACCTCGAGCGCGTCGATCTCCTCGGACACCCGCTGGGCGCCGAGCTGGGCGGTGAAGCCGGCGCCGACCGTCGCGGAGAGCGCCAGCGCCCCGACCAGCGGCGCCACCTCGCGGGTGTTGAAGTACGCCGTCACGAAGCCGGAGAAGGCCGACGTGCCGATCTGGTTCAGCGCCGAGTAGCTCTGCAGACCGACGACGGAGCCGGTGAAGAACGTCAGCGTCGCGACGATGACGACGGTGCCGCCGATGAGCGCGAGCGCGCCGGAGCCGAACGCCACCTCGGTGAGGAGGCGCAGCACCTCGCGCTTGTAGCGCCGCAGGGTGCGGGGGATCCAGCCGATCGTCTTCGCGAAGAACGCCGCCTGGTCCCCCATGGTGTCGAGGACGCCGAGGGGGCCGTCCACGAGCGCGCGGGCGCGACGCGTGATCACTGCCATCGTGATGTGTCTCCGGCTGTGTGGGGAGCGAGCCGCATGGGGAGGGGGTCCGTACCTAGAACTTGTTCGGTGGGACGAGGTTCAGGTAGACGGCCGTCACGATCACGTTGATCGCGAACAGGAGGATGAACGTGATGACCACGGCCTGGTTGACCGCGTCCCCCACGCCCTTGGGACCGCCGGAGGGGTTCAACCCCCGGAAGGCCGCGACGATCCCGGCCGCGAGGCCGAACAACGCCGCCTTGATGAACCCGACGAGCAGGTCGCTGGGCTTCGAGAGCGCCGAGAAGCCCTGGATGTAGGCGCCCGGGGTGACGCCCTGCAGGACCACGTTGAAGTAGTAGCCGCCGGCGACACCGACGATCGAGACCAGCCCGAAGAGCAGGGCCGACACGAGGATGGCCGCGAGGACGCGGGGGACGACGAGGCGCTGGATCGGGTTGATGCCCAGCACCTCCATCGCGTCGATCTCCTCACGGATGGTGCGGGCGCCGAGGTCCGCGCAGATCGCGGACCCGCCCGCGCCCGCCACCAGGAGCGCGCAGATGACCGGCGCGGCCTGCTGGATGACGGCCAGGGTGCTGGCGGCGCCCGAGAACGACTGGGCGCCGAACTGCCGGATCAGCGACCCCAGCTGCAGCGAGATGACCGAGCCGAAGGAGATCGACACGAGCGCCGCGGGGAGGATGCAGACCCGGGAGATGAACCAGCACTGCTCGATGAACTCCTTGGTCTGGAACGGCCGCTGGAAGATGCCGACGAAGATGTCCAGACCGAGGGCGAAGAGCTTGCCGGTCGCCGAGAGGGCGCCCGCGCCCGGGAAGCGCCCGGCGGTGATGCGAGAGGTCACGAGTCGCTCCGGCGGAAGAGTCGACGGAGTCCGCCCTCGGAGCGCTTGCGCTCCGCGTCGGACCCGCCCTGCCCGGGGCCGTTCTGCGGGTTCGCGCCGCCGGCCAGCTGGTCGGCCGCGGACTGCTCACGGCCCTCGGCACCGGTCGCGGCGGGCATCGCCCACCCGGACCGCTCGTCGCCCCGGTCGGACGCCGCACCCGGCGTCGCGACCAGCTGCGTCGGCCCCTCGTCGGGCCCGGAGGCCGCCGACGAGCCGGACGACCCGCCGTCCTGCGACACCGGAATCTGCTCGGTGCGGGGCTCCTCGTCGGACTCCGCGTCCTTCTCCGGCGAGGTCGCCGTGTCGTCCTCGGCCGTCTCGGTCATCTCCGAGCTCGAGTCGGACCCGTCCTCGGGGGCGGCGCCGCTCTCGTCGGACTTCTCGTCCTCGGACTTGGTGTGCTCGCCGGCCTGCGGGAGCACCACCGTGCCGCCGGCGTAGTCGTCGACCGGGACACCGACCAGCGGCTCGTCGGACTCCGGGGGCTCCGGGGGCGCCTTGCGGGCCTCCGCGTCGCCGTCGGGGTTCCCGGACCCGGGCTCTCCCCCGGCCTCCTCGGGCGACCCCTCGGTCATCGACTCGGTCTGGTTCTCCTCCATCGCCTGGTAGCCGAACGGGTCGGCGTCCTCCGGCGGGTTGTCCCGCGTGAGCTCGATCAGCTCCGTGCGGTCCTGGTCCTTGGAGATCCCGTAGCGCTCCATGTCCTCGTCGGTCAGCGACTCGAGGATCGCGGTCTGCGCCTTCTCCGGGAGCGTGTGCAGGATCTGCATGACCCGGTCCTTGCGGCGCTGCACCGCCTTGCGCTCACCGAGGCCCTCGGTGGGGTTGAGCTGGGGGTCGATGAAGGACTCCTCGGACTCCGCCGAGCCGCCCTGCTTCTTCAGCTCCTCCATCTCCGCCTCCATCTGGGCGGTGTCCTTCTCCTCGGACATCCCGATGGGACCGATACGGCGGCCCTGGAGGAACTGCTGGACCACCGGCTCCTCGGAGGTCAGCAGGACCTCGCGCGGGCCGAACATCACCAGGTTGCGCCGGAACAGCATCCCGATGTTGTCCGGGAGGGAGCGCGCGGTGCCGAGGTGGTGGGTGACGATGAGGATCGTCGCGTCGAGCTGGGTGTTCAGGTCGACGATCAGCTGGTTCAGGTACGCGGTGCGCACCGGGTCCAGGCCGGAGTCCGGCTCGTCGACCAGGATGATCTCGGGGTCGAGCACCAGCGCGCGGGCCAGCCCGGCGCGCTTCTTCATCCCGCCGGAGATCTCGCCGGGCAGCTTGTCCTCGGCGCCGCCGAGCCCGACCAGGTCGAGCTTCTCCATGACGATGTCCTTGATCTCGGACTCGCCCTTGCGGGTGTGCTCACGCAACGGGAACGCCACGTTGTCGTAGAGGTTCATCGACCCGAACAGCGCGCCGTCCTGGAACAGCACCCCGAACAGCTTGCGGATCTCGTAGAGCCGCGACTCCGAGCACCGCACCAGGTCGGTGTCGTGGATGAAGATCGAGCCCTTCTCGGGCTTGAGCAGACCGATGATCGACTTCAGCAGGACCGACTTACCGGTACCCGACGGGCCCAGCAGGACGCTCACCTCACCGGCCGGGAGCGTCAGCGTGACGTCGGACCAGATGTTGGAGCTGCCGAAGGACTTCGAGAGGTTCTTGATCCCGACCTCGACGCCACCCATTGAATGCCTCCCGGCCTGATGTCCGACCTCGCCGTGGGACGGACCGGATCGTGTGGTGACCCGTCCGAACTGTGCGCCCGATTACGGCGCGACGGCCCGAGGAGTCGGGCATCACAGCGACAACGACCTGCGCGACGGGAGGTTACTGGACGGGTAACCCGGGTCACCCGTCAGGGATACCTCCGCGTAGCACGTCAGCCGGAACGCGGCGTTCGGGTGAGTCGGACCCGGAAGGTGCTGCTCCGAACGGTCTAGAAAAGCCGAAGGGGCGGGGTCCGTGTCGGACCCCACCCCTCCGAGCGGTGGTAGCGCGCCTCCCCCGTCCGGGGGAGACGCGCCGGCTACGGCCGGATCAGCTCAGGCTGACCTTGGCGCCGGCCTCCTCGAGCTTCGCCTTGGCGGCCTCGGCGGCCTCCTTGGCGACACCCTCGATGATCGGCTTCGGCGCGCTCTCGACGAGCTCCTTGGCCTCCTTGAGGCCCAGGCCCGAGACGACCTCGCGGACGACCTTGATGACCTGGATCTTCTTGTCGCCGGCGGCCTCGAGGACGACGTTGAACTCGTCCTTCTCCTCCTCGGCCGGGGCAGCGGCGCCACCGGCGGCGGGCGCGGCGGCGGCGACCGGGGCGGCGGCGGTGACCTCGAAGGTGTCCTCGAACTTCTTCACGAACTCCGAGAGCTCGAGCAGCGTCATGTCCTTGAAGGCGTCGAGCAGCTCGTCGGTGGAAAGCTTCGCCATGGTGGCGGTCCCTCTTTCTTCGTTCAGGGGGTGGTGACGGGGATCAGGACTCGGCAGCGGCGGCGTCGGCCGACTCGACCGCGGCGACGGCCTCCTCGGTGCTCCCGCTGCCCTCGGCGGCACGCTTGTCCTGCAGGGCCTGGGCCAGGCGGGCGATCTGCGAGGCCGGGGCGTTGAACAGGCCGGCGGCCTTGGCGAGGTTGCCCTTCATGGCGCCGGCGAGCTTCGCCAGCAGGACCTCGCGGGAGTCCAGATCGGCCAGCTTGGTGATCTCGTCGGCGGAGAGGGGACGCCCCTCCATGTAGCCGCCCTTGACGACGAGGGCCTTGTTGTCCTTCTGGAAGTCGCGCAGCGCCTTGGCGGCGTCCACGGGCTCCCCGGACACGAAGGCGATCGCCGTCGGACCGACGAGCAGCTCGTCGAGTCCCTCGACCCCCGCCTCGGCGGCAGCCAGCTTGACCAGCGTGTTCTTGGCGACCGTGTAGTTCACGTCGTTGCCCAGCGACCGACGCAGCTGCGTGATCTGCTTCGTCGTCAGGCCCCGGTACTCGGTCACGACCATGGCCGAGGCGTCGCGGAACTCCGCGGTGATCTCGGCGACGGCGGCCACCTTGTCGGCGGCCGGTGCACGTTCAGCCATCCGCGCCTCCTCTCCTCACTCGGGCGTTCGGACGGTGTTCCCCCGAGAACGACGGGCCCGGAAATGACGGGCCCGACGACGACGAAAGCCCCGTGCGCAGGCGCACGGGGCTCGGTGACGCGGGCGGCCCGGGGCCACCCACACCGTTCCTCGTTCTCCTGCGCGGGCCGTCCGCCGGAGCGGACCTTCGTCCTCCCGCACCGTCCGTGGTGGACGCTCCGGGAGGAGACCAGCGGTCTCGGGTGGAACTCGGTGACAGTGGTGGTGCTCGCCGACGGGCGGACCCGTCGGGCTGTCCGGTCCAGGATACGCGACGGCCCGGGACCCCCCGTCGAGCGGGGTGTCCCGGGCCAGTACGACGTGCGCGGGTCAGGCCTCCGTGGAGGTCAGATTCCGCGTGCGGTTCGGGTCGACCGGGATGCCCGGGCCCATCGTCGTGGTCACGGTGATCTTCTTGACGTAGCGACCCTTGGCGGCGGACGGCTTCGCCCGGAGGATCTCGTCGAGGGCTGCCCCGTAGTTCTCGACGAGCTTCTCGGCGTCGAAGCTGGCCTTGCCGATGACCAGGTGCAGGTTCGCCTGCTTGTCCACGCGGAAGTTGACCTTGCCGCCCTTGATGTCGGAGACCGCACGGGTCACGTCCGGGGTGACCGTGCCGGTCTTCGGGTTCGGCATCAGGCCGCGCGGGCCGAGGATGCGGGCGACCCGACCGACCTTGGCCATCTGGTCGGGCGCGGCGACGGCGGCGTCGAACTCCAGCCACCCGCCCTGGATGCGCTCGATCAGGTCGTCGGAGCCGACCACGTCGGCGCCGGCGGCCTCGGCCTCGGTGGCCTTGTCACCGGTGGCGAACACGATGACGCGGGCCGTCTTGCCGGTGCCGTGCGGCAGGTTGATCGTGCCGCGGACCATCTGGTCGGCCTTGCGGGGGTCGACGCCGAGCCGCATGGCGACCTCGACGGTCGCGTCCATCTTCGTGCTCGCCGTCTTCTTCGCGAGCTCGACCGCCTCGAGGGGCGCGTACAGGTGCTCCTCGTCGATCAGCTCGGCGGCCTGGCGATAGGCCTTGCTGCGCTTCATGCTCTGTCCTTCGTGAGATGGCGGATCAGGTGTGGTGACGGGCGGCGCACGCCCTCCCACTCGACTCCGGCGGAGTGGTTCAGCCGGAGACGGTCAGGCCCATCGACCGGGCGGTCCCGGCGATGATCTTGGCGGCCTGGTCGAGGTCGTTCGCGTTCAGGTCGGCCATCTTGGTCTGCGCGATCTCGCGGACCTGGGCGTCGGTGACCGAGCCGACCTTCTTCGTGTGCGGCGTCGGGCTGCCGGACTGGATCCCCGCGGCGGCGAGGAGCAGCTTGGCGGCCGGCGGCGTCTTCAGCGCGAAGGTGAAGGAGCGGTCCTCGTAGATCGAGATCTCGACCGGCACGACCTGACCACGCTGCGCCTCGGTGGCGGCGTTGTAGGCCTTGCAGAACTCCATGATGTTGACGCCGTGCTGGCCCAGCGCCGGGCCGACCGGCGGAGCGGGCGTCGCCGCGCCGGCCTTGATCTGCAGCTTGACGACCGCGGACAGTCGCCTCTTCTTCGGGGGCATGCCTGGGACTTCCTCACGTTCCTGTTCGGGACCCGTCCCGCGGACCGGACTCCGCGGGACGACTAAATCTTCGAGACCTGGTTGAAGCCGAGCTCGACCGGGGTCTCCCGGCCGAAGATGGACACCAGGACCTTGACCTTCTGGGCGTCGACGTTGACCTCGGAGATGCTCGCCGGGAGCGTGGCGAACGGGCCGTCCATGACGGTGACCGACTCGCCCACCTCGAAGTCCACCTCGACCGGCGCGGGCCCGCGGGTGTCGGCGGCCGCCGCGGCGGTGTCGCCGCCCTTGGCCTTCTTCGCCGGCGCCTCCTGGCGCGGCAGCAGGAACTTGGTGACCTCGTCGAGGGTGAGCGGCGAGGGCCGCGACGTCGCCCCGACGAAGCCGGTGACGCCCGGCGTGTTGCGCACCGCGCTCCACGAGGCGTCGTTGAGCTCCATCCGCACCAGGATGTAGCCGGGCAGCACCTTGCGCTGGACCTGCTTGCGCTGCCCGTTCTTGATCTCGGTGACCTCCTCGGTGGGCACCTCGACCTGGAAGATGAAGTCCTCGACGTCGAGCGTCTGCACGCGCGTCTCGAGGTTGGTCTTCACCTTGTTCTCGTAGCCGGCGTAGGAGTGCACGACGTACCAGTCGCCGGGGGCGAGCCGCAGCGACTCCTTGAGCGCCTTGACCGGGTCCTCGGGCTCGTCGGGCTCCTCGGGCTCGGTCGGCACGACCACCGGGGCGCCCTCGGCGTCGACGACGGCCGCGTCACCGGTTCCCGCCGCCTGCGAGGGCAGGTCCTCGGCCTCCTCCTCGGGGGTGCCCCCGAGCGCCTCACGGGCCGCGGCCAGGTCGGCCTCCGGGTCGACCTCGTCGTCGCCCTCGGGGACCTCGCCGTCCGCACGCGCCTGCGCGGCGGCCCGGGCGACCTCGGCGTCGTCGAGGGTGGCCGGGGCCTCCTCGGTGCTGAGGTCGGAGCCCTCGCGGATGATCACACCGCGCGTGCGGGCCTCGCCCACGAGTTCGGGCTCACCGCCCTCGGGGCCGGTGGCGGGAACATCTGCGGAGGTCACTTCTTCTCTCACTTCCTTCGGGTGCGCGGCGTCGGACCGCACGGCGGGGCCGGCCGTGGCCGGTGGGCGGGCGGTCAGCCGAACAGCGTGAAGGTCAGCTTCTGGAACCCGACGTCCAGGAGCCCGACCAGGGTGACCATGAACGCCACGAAGACCAGGACCACCGCCGTGTACACGACGATCTGCCGGCGCGTCGGCCAGTGCACCTTGCGCAGCTCGGCGACGACCTCCCGCAGGAAGCGACGCAACCGCGCGATGACGGAGCCCTCGGACCCCGTCGACCGGCCGTCGCGGGACGGGGTGGCCCCGCCCTTCGTGGCGACCGACCCGGTCCCCGACTCGTCACCCGCGCCACGACGGCGTCGACCGGCGGCCGTGGTGGGACGGGCGTCGGCACGCGCGTCGTCGCCGTCGGGCCGATTGGCCCCGCGGCCGCTGCGCTCCTCGCTCACTGTTCCGTCCTCACCCGGCCCTCCGGCCGCCGAACGCTCGGCGGCCGGCAACCGGGCGCCGTCTCGATGTCTGCACCGTCGCAGTGCAGGGGCGACAGGACTTGAACCTGCAACCTGCGGTTTTGGAGACCGCTGCTCTGCCAGTTGAGCTACGCCCCTGTGGCGACCCGTCGGGGGCCGCCGGGTGACGGGAACCCCGGGGCCGGACGTGCAGGTACGCACGCCGGACCGAGGACTCATCGCCCTTCACCGACCATGCTACGGCACCCCGTCCGCGCCGATCGCGACGACCCCGCGGGCCGGGCACCGGCCCGACCTCCCGGCCCGACCTCCCGGCCCGACCTCCCGGCGGAATCGGCGTGCGCGTGCGTGGGAGAATCCCATGACATGACCGCAGTCACGTCCTCGTCCTCGGGGGGCTCCTCCCCCGCCGCCACCGATCGGCGCATCTCCGAGCGCATCGGAGGGATCGCGGAGTCCGCGACGCTGGCCGTGGACGCCAAGGCGAAGGCGCTCAAGGCGGCGGGCCGCCCCGTGATCGGGTTCGGCGCCGGCGAGCCCGACTTCCCCACCCCGCAGCCGGTCGTCGACGCCGCGATCGCCGCGTGCAGCGACCCGAAGAACCACCGCTACTCCCCGGCCGGCGGGCTGCCCGAGCTGCGCGAGGCGGTCGCCGCCAAGACGCTGCGCGACTCCGGCTGGGAGGTGTCCGCCGCGCAGGTGCTCATCACCAACGGTGGCAAGCAGGCGGTGTTCGAGGCCTTCGCGACCGTCGTCGACGAGGGCGACGAGATCCTGCTGCCCGCGCCCTTCTGGACGACCTACCCGGAGGCCGCCCGGATGGCCGGCGGCGTCCCGGTGCAGGTGGACACCGACGCCACGACCGGCTTCCTGCCCACGGTCGAGGCCCTCGAGGCGGCGCGCACGCCGCGGACGAAGGTCCTCCTCTGGTGCTCGCCGTCCAACCCGACCGGCGCCGTCGCCCCGCGCGAGCTCGTCGAGGCCGTCGGACGCTGGGCCGAGGAGCACGGCATCTGGGTGATCGCCGACGAGATCTACGAGCACCTCGTCTACGACGGCGCCGAGCACGTGTCCATGCCGGTGGCGGTCCCCGGGATCGCCGACCGCTGCATCGTCGTGAACGGCGTCGCCAAGACCTACGCGATGACCGGCTGGCGCGTCGGCTGGCTGATCGGCCCGACGGACGTCGTCAAGGCGGCGGCGAACATGCAGTCGCACGTCACCTCGAACGTCTGCAACGTCGCGCAGCGGGCCGCCCTCGCCGCGGTGTCCGGGCCGCTCGACGCGGTCGAGGAGATGCGGGCCGCCTTCGACCGTCGCCGGCGGACCATCGTCGAGATGCTCTCCGCCATCGACGGCGTCGAGTGCCCGACGCCGAAGGGCGCCTTCTACGCCTACGCCGACGTCCAGGGACTCCTGGGCAGGGAGCTGCGCGGGGAGCGCCCGAAGACGTCGGTCGACCTCGCCGCCGCGATCCTCGAGCACGCCGAGGTGGCCGTCGTCCCCGGTGAGGCGTTCGGGACGCCGGGCTACTTCCGGCTCTCCTACGCCCTCGGCGACGACGACCTGCGGGCCGGCGTCAGCCGGATGGCCGATCTCCTCGCCGAGATGTCCTGAGTCCACGACGGACCGGCACGGGGGGACGCCCCTCGTGCCGGACCGCGGGGCGGGAGTCCGCTCAGCGGCCGCGGACGACCGCGACGGCCTTGCCCAGGACGGCCTTGCCGTCCGGACCGACGGCGGTGACCCCGAGGGTCACCGACCCGTCGTCGTCGACCGCCTTCACCGTGGCGCCGAGGATGACCGTCGCGCCCGCGTCGTCGTCCGGGACGACGACCGGGCGGGTGAAGCGCGTGCTGAACGACCGGACGGCCGCGGGGTCCCCGGCCCAGTCCGCGACGAACTGTGCGGCGAGCGCCATCGTCAGCATCCCGTGGGCGATGACGCCGGGGAGGCCCACCGCCGTGGCGGTACGCTCGTTCCAGTGGATCGGGTTGAGGTCGCCGGACGCGCCCGCGTACCGGACGAGGTCGGCGCGGGTGAGCGTGACCGGGCGATTCTCGAGCTCGTCGCCGACGGAGACCGCAGGCACGCTCATGCGTCCGCCCCGGCCCGCCCGACGAGGGTGGCGGTGCTGACCAGCACCGCGACACCGTCGGGGTCGGTCACGTCGCACCGGAAGGTGACGACGTCGTTGCCCGCGAGTTCCTTGATCTCCGCGACGGTCACGACCGTCGTGAGCACGTCACCGGCCACCACGGGCCGGTGCAGCTCGAACGACTGGTCGCGGTGGACGACGCGGGTGAAGTCCAGGCCGAGGGCCGGGTCGTCGACCACCTCACGCGTGGCCTCCCAGGTGAACACGACCGGGAAGGTCGGCGGGGCCACCACGTCCGCGTGACCGGCCACCCGGGCCGCCTCCACGTCGGTGTGTACCGCATCGGTGGCCCCGACGGCCCGTGCGAACTCACGGACCTTCTCGGCCCCCACCCGGTAGGTGCGGGCCGGCCAGGTGCGACCGACGAAGGAGGCGTCCAGCGGCACGGCGGGCGTCGACCTAGCGGGTCTCGCGGTGCCCGCGGTGGGTGCCGCAGTTCGGGCAGAACTTCTTGATGGTGAGCCGGTCGGGGTCGTTCCGCCGGTTCTTGCGCGTGATGTAGTTGCGGTTCTTGCACTCCTCGCACGCGAGCGTGATCTTCGGGCGCACGTCGGTTGCGGCCATGGGAGTGTCCTCTCGAGTACTACGACTTCGTCTGTTCCGGTAGCGGTGGCCGGACTTGAACCGGCGACACAGCGATTATGAGCCGCTTGCTCTGCCACCTGAGCTACACCGCCACGGCATGACGAAACCGGCGGGTACGTTCCCGCCGGTCTCCTCTCGCCGAGCCCCTTTACGGAATCGAACCGTAGACCTTCTCCTTACCATGGAGACGCTCTGCCGACTGAGCTAAAGGGGCCAGTCCTGCTGCAGTTCAGGCCGCCCCGGGAGTGCCGGGCGCCGTCTCTGCGGGCGGTGACCAGCGTACAGGGCCGCCCTCCGCGCCCTGTGCGGCACCCCCTGCCTCGGCGAGCGCGTCCAGCCACTGCTCGAGACACCCGGCGGGCAGGGGCCGGGAGACCAGGTACCCCTGGGCCACGTCGCATCCCATCTCCGCGAGCGCGGTGCGCACGGCGGCGCTCTCGACGCCCTCGGCGACCACCGTGAGGCCCAGCGTGTGGCCCATCTCGACGATCGCCCGCACGACGGCGACGTCCCCCGACTCCGTGCCCATGCCGAGCACGAAACTCTTGTCGATCTTCACCGTGTCCACCGGCAGCCGGCGCAGGTGTGCCAGGGAGGACTGCCCCGTGCCGAAGTCGTCCACGGCGAGCCGGCACCCGAGCGCGTGGAGGCGGCGCAGGGCGGGCAGGGCCTGGTCCCGCTCCACCGAGACCCCGCTCTCGGTCACCTCCAGCGTCAG
The DNA here is from genome assembly GCF_013409505.1 of Actinomycetospora corticicola. NCBI lineage: Bacteria > Bacillati > Actinomycetota > Actinomycetes > Pseudonocardiales > Pseudonocardiaceae > Actinomycetospora > Actinomycetospora corticicola. Next base: position 3,972,316 of record NZ_JACCBN010000001.1, read on the forward strand.
CAGTTCGGGCGGCACGCCGTGGCGGGTGAGCGCCGCGGCCACCACCTCGGGGAAGTCGTCGTCCAGCGATCCCACCGACAGGTTCACCGCCACCGAGAGCCGGCGGCCCCGGTCGAGCCAGCGGCGGGCCGCGGCCAGGGCCTCGTCGAGGACGAAGCGGGTGAGCCCGCCGATCTGCCCGGTGGCCTCCAGGACCGGGACGAACTCGTCGGGCAGGAGCGCCCCCAGCTCCGGGTGCTCCCAGCGCGCGAGCGCCTCCACCCCCAGCACCGTGCGGCCCTCGAGGGAGACGGTCGGCTGGTAGTGCACGCGCAGGTGACCGTCGGTGACCGCGGGCCCGAAGCCGCGGATCACGGCGAGCCTCCGGTCCGCGCGTTCGCCCATGCTCGGCTCGTAGCAGCGCACCGGACCGGCGGCGCGGGCCGCGGTGAGCGCGACGTCGGCGCGGGCGAGCAGGCGCGACGCGAGCGCGTGCGGGTCGCGCTCACCGGCGAGCCCGGGGACCCCCGCCGCCGCCACGCCCACGAGGACCGGCGCCTCGAACGGGATGCCCTCGAGGAGCAGCGGCCGCGCGAGGTGCTCGCGCATCTCCTCCGCGCTGAGCTTCGCGGTGCCCGGGTCGACCCCGGCGACGACGACGGCGAAGGTGTCGCCCTCGAGCCGCGCCGCGAGGCGGGCGCCGGGGGCGACGCTCGCGGCCCGCACGCTGTCGCAGACCGCGCCGAGACGGCGGGCCGCGAGGGCGACGAAGTGCTCGCCCCCGGCGTGCCCGAGGGTGTCGTTGACCTGGTCGAGGAGTCCGAACGAGACGACCGCGACCGCCCCCGTGCCGTCGCCCAGCTCGCGCGCGCACGCCTGGAGGAACCCGGACCGGTTGAGCAGGCGGGTCTGCGGGTCGAGATGGGCGTCGCGCCGCAACCGCGCCTCGAGCCGGGTGTTCTCCACCTCGGCGCCGACCTGTCGGGCGATCGTGGCCAGGAGGGCGAGCTCGCCCCGGACGACGGACGGCCGCGGGCGGGCCCGGCCGCCCGGCCGGCGCGACCCGCCGCGACCGGGGTCGTGGATCTCCACCACCCCGCGGCGGGCCCGGACCACGTGGGAGGACATCGGTTCGCCGGCGGCGTCGTAGAGCTCGGGCGCGGCGACGGGGGCGACCAGCACCTCGGTCGCGCGTCGGGCCGCCATCCAGCCCCGGACCGCGGGCGGCGCGGTGCGGCGGTGCCAGCGGGAGGCCCCCCGGGCGGGGCTGAACGCCTCGTCCGGGGCGACGAGGTCGACGGCCCGGACGTCCCCGGGCAGTGGCACCCCCGCGTACTCGACCACGGAGGCGACGGCGAGGACCACGCGCCGGGCGTCGTAGCGGACCCGCAGCGCCTCGGCGACCGCCCGGGCCGCGATGCGCCCGTCGTCGGCGCCCCGGCGGCTCGCGTGCGCAGCGAGGGCCCGCCCGACGGCACCCAGCGTCCGCAGGTCGGACGAGCGGCGGCGCCGGGACGCCCGCAGCGCCGCGGCGACGACCACGAGCAGGCACACCGCACCCGCCGCGACGCTCGCGAGGACCGGCCCGGTCACCGCCGGGCCCCGCTGGCGGGACGGGCCGGGCGGGCACGGGTCGACCGTGCGGGGCGGAGCGTGGGCGTCGACGACCGCACCGCTCCCACCTCCGCCTCGTCCCGACGCGCTCCGGCGTCACCCCATCAGGTACCCGCTCACTCTACGCAAGAATCCTGGCGAATCCGGGGCGCCGTACATCACCCGGATGAACCAATTGTGGGAAACCGAGCGTCCGAGCGACCCGGAGCGTCACGCTGAGGTGCGTCTCCCCCACGGTCGGGCACCGCTGCAGCCGTCCGGCGGACCGGGCTCGGCCCTGGTGGGATGACGGGGTCGCAGCGTCGTCGCCACGAGGAGGAGCGGATGGCCGCGGGAGCACGGGTCACGGCGGGCATCGTCGCCACCGGCAGCGAGTTGCTCGCGGGCCGGGTGCGGGACGCCAACGGGCCCTGGATCGCCGAGCGTCTCGGTCGGCTGGGGATCGACGTCACCGAGATCGTCCTGGTGGGCGACCGTCCCGAGGAGATGGCGGCCGCGCTGCGGTCCCTCGCGGGCCTCGACCTCGTCGTCACCAGCGGCGGTCTCGGTCCCACCGCGGACGACCTGACCGCCGCCGTCGTCGCGGACCTGACCGGCCGACCGCTCGAGCTCGACGAGCACATGGAGAAGGTGGTCGGCGACATCATCGCCCGCTTCGCGGACCGCCTGAACTGGGACGCGGACGCCCTGGCCGAGGCGAACCGGAAGCAGGCCATGGTCCCGCGGGGGGCCACGGCCATCCCGCCGGTCGGGACCGCGCCCGGGCTCGCCGTACCGCCCGGGGACGACTACCGCCCCACCGTGCTGGTGCTCCCCGGCCCGCCGCGCGAGGTGCAGGGGATGTGGGACGACGCGGTCGCCTCCGCGCCGGTCCAGGCCCTGCTCGAGCGCACGGAGCCGTTCGCCGAGACCCACCTGCGGCTGTTCGGGGTGCCGGAGTCCGAGATCGCCGCGACGCTGCGCGCGGTCGGGGAGCACACCGACCTCGCGCCGTTGGAGATCGTCACCTGCCTGCGCGACTTCGCCCTCGAGGTCGACCTGCGCCGCGCCCCGGGCGACGAGGCCGCCGCGGTCGCGCACGACGCCGTCGTCGCCGAGATCGACGCCCGCCACGGTGCGGCGGTGTTCTCCCGGACCGGCGAGACCATCGACGAGATCCTGTTCGACCTGCTCTCGGGCCACACCATCGCCACCGCCGAGTCCTGCACCGGCGGCCTGCTCGCCGGTCGGCTCACCGAGCCCGCCGGCGCGTCCGCCCACGTGCAGGGCGGCATCGTCTCGTACTCGAACGAGGCGAAGGCGAACCTCCTCGGCGTCCCGCAGCAGGTCCTCGACACCCACGGGGCGGTGTCCACCCAGGCCGTGCAGGCGATGGCCCGGGGGGCGATCGAGCGGTTCGGGGTGGACGTCGCGGTGGCGATCAGCGGGATCGCGGGGCCGGGGGGCGGCACCGAGGAGAAGCCGGTCGGCTACGTCTGCTTCTGCGTGCGCACCGCGGACGGCACCGAGATCGTCCGCGACCCGGTGCTGCCCGGGGCGCGCGGCGACGTGCGGGAGCGCTCCGTCGTGCTCGCGATGCACCTCGTCCGGCGCATCCTCACCCCGCGGGATCAGGCGGTCAGCTGACGGAAGAACCGGATGATCTGCTCGACCGCCTGGCCGATCGCGGCGAGGACGGCGCGGACGAGGGCGGCGGCGTTGTCGGGCTGGGCGATGACGAAGTAGAGCACGATCGCGACGACGGCTAGGATGATCAGGAGCCGCACACGGGGGTTCATCGCGTCCTTCCGACGGTCTCGCACACCCACCCGGGTCGCGTCGGCGCCGACCGTAACGTGACCACCCCCTCGCGGGGGGTCGTTCGGCGACGTGTCGCGGGGTCGGCTCGGGCACCATGTCCGCCATGACCCGGCTGACCGCGTTCACGCACGGCTCCCTGCGCTTCGAGGTCGTCGACGCCGGGCCCGCGGACGCCGATGAGACGGTGCTGCTGCTCCACGGCTTCCCGCAGACCTCGGCGTCCTGGGGCCCGGTCGCCGCGCACCTGCACGCTGCCGGCCTGCGCACGCTCGCCCCGGACCAGCGGGGCTACTCCCCCGGCGCCCGGCCCGCGGGGCGGCGGGCGTACCGCATCGAGCACCTCGTGGACGACGCCGCGGCGCTGGTGGAGTCGTCCGGCGCCGGATCGGTGCACGTGGTCGGGCACGACTGGGGTGCGGTCGTGGCCTGGGCCCTGGCGGCGCACCGGCCGGAGCTGGTCCGCACCGTCACCGGGGTGTCCGTGCCGCACCCCGCCGCGTTCCTCCGGGCAATGTACGCCGGCCCGCAGCTGCCCCACTCCTGGTACATGGGCGCCTTCCAGCTGCCCCGCCTGCCCGAGCTGCTGGTCGGCGACGAGCGACGCTTCGCCGCGATCCTGCGCCGGACCGGGGCGGGCCGCGAGCAGGCCGCCCGCGACGCGGCGGCCGTCTCGCCGTACCCGACCGGACCGCTCAACTGGTACCGCGCGCTGCCGTTCGCGGCCCCCGGCTACACCCGCCGGCCGGTGCAGCGCCCCGCCCTGCAGGTGTGGAGCGACGGCGACGGCTTCATCACCCGCGCCGCCGTCGAGAACAACGACCGGTTCGTCCTCGCCCCGCACCGGCTCGCCGTGCTGTCCGGCGTGTCGCACTGGATTCCCGACGAGGCCCCCGACGAGCTCGCGGACCTCGTCCTGGAGCACGTCCGGGGCTAGATCGCCTCCCGCTCGCGGCCGTCGACGGCCCGGGTGACCCCCAGGACCGCGTCGACGACGAGGGCGGGGTCGTCCCACATCGGCACGTGGCCGACGCCGGGCAGGCGCACGAACTCGGCGTCCGGGACGACACGGCGCATCGGGGCGCCGTAGGACCGCCACGGGATCATCCGGTCGTGCTCGGCCCAGGCGATCCGCACCGGACAGGGCAGGTCCCGCAGCACCCGGGTGGACCCGTGGTCCACGGCGGCGTCGAGCAGCGGCAGCAGGACGTCGCACTGCCGGACGTCGGCGATCATGTCCGGCACCAGCTCCGGGCCGACCCGTTCCCCGTGCTCCATCGTCTTGCGCAGCAGGGCACGCCGCAGGCGCGGGCTCCCGGCGAGCGCCGACGCGAACGACGGGCGGGCCACGACCCGGAGCACCCGGAAGGTCCACAGCAGGCGACGCAGGTCCCAGCCCGAGCGCCAGGCGCCGGCCGGCGAGAGCGCCACCGCCGAGCGCGCCCGGCCGCGCCGGACGAGCTCGAGGGCCACCCAGCCGCCGAGGGAGTTCCCGACGACGTGCGCGGTGTCGATCCCCTCCGCGTCGAGCTGGGCGCAGACGCCGTCGACGAGGCGGTCGATCGTGAAGGGGCCCAGCGCGGTGTCCCACACCGGACCGCCCCGGTGCCCCGGCATCGTCGGCGCGAACACCCGGTGCTCCCGCTCGAGCGGCGTGAGCACCGGTTGCCACGACCGCCACGACACCGAGGCGCCGTGCAGCAGCACCAGCGGCGAGCCGGCACCGCCCCGGTGGGCGTCGGTGCTCACGCGGCGCCCGCCGCCGCGTAGCGCTCGCGCAGCTGTCCCTTGACGAGCTTGCCGGTGGGGGTCCGGGGCAGGTCGTCGTCGAACACGAGCCGCTTCGGCACCTTGTAGCCCGCGATGCGCGCGCGCAGGTGCGCGAGGAGCTCTTCGGCCAGGTCGTCGGACGGCTCGCCCTCCGGACTGACCACCGCGAGCACCGACTCGCCCATGTCCTCGTCGGGGACCCCCACCACGGCCACGTCGAGCACGGCCGGGTGCAGCGCGAGGGCGTCCTCGATCTCCTGGGGGTAGATGTTCACGCCCCCGGAGATGATCATGAAGCTCTTGCGGTCGGTGAGGTAGAGGAAGCCCTCCTCGTCGACGCGCCCGAGGTCACCCGTCGTCGTCCAGGTGGGGTGGTCGGGGTGCTGCGCGGCCCGCGTCTTCGCCTCGTCGTTGTGGTAGGCGAAGGGGAGTTCCTCGCGCTCGAAGTACACCGTGCCCACGTCGCCGGTGGGGACCTCGTGCCCGTCGTCGTCGCAGATGTGGACGACGCCGAGCGCGGCGCGGCCGACCGAGCCGGGGTGCTCCAGCCAGGTCGGCGAGTCGATGAGCGTGACCCCGTTGGCCTCGGTGGAGGCGTAGTACTCCTGCAGAACAGGGCCCCACCAGTCGATCATGGCCCGCTTGACGTCCACCGGGCACGGCGCGGCGGCGTGCACGACGACGCGCAGGCTCGACACGTCGTAGGCGTCCTTCGTCTCCTGCGGCAGCTTGAGCAGGCGGACGAACATCGTCGGCACGAACTGCCCGTGGGTGACGCGGTGGCCGGCGATGGCGGCCAGGGCACCCTCGGGGTCGAAGCGCTGCATCAGCACCACGGTCCCGCCGGTCGACTGGATCATCCCGCAGTAGCGCAGCGGCGCGGCGTGGTAGACCGGCGCCGGGGAGAGGTAGACCGTGTCCTCGTCGAAGCCGTAGAGCCGGCCGAACACGGCGAGCATGAGGTCGCCGGGCTCGTCGACCTGGCGGTCGGGCAGCGGCGGCTTGATGCCCTTGGGCCGACCCGTGGTGCCCGAGGAGTAGAGCATGTCGGCGCCCCGGGGCTGGTCGGACAGCGGTTCCGCGGAGGTCGCGGCCAGCAGCGCCGCCCCGTCGTCGTACCCGTCGAGGGCGCCGTCGAAGGAGATCCGGTGCGCCACCCCCGGGGTCCGGTCGACCAGGGCGACGGCGAGCTCGCGCAGCGCCCGCCGCTGCCCGGCGACCACGAGCACGCGGGCGCCGCAGTCGTCGACGATGTAGGCGGCCTCGTCGGGCGAGAGGTGGTGGTTGATCGCCGTGATGTAGAGCCCCGAGCGCTGCGCGGCCCAGTAGACGACGAAGGCCCACGGCGTGTTGTCGGCGAGCATGGCGACGACGTCGCCGCGGCGCAGGCCCTGGTCGTGCAGGGCGCGGGCCAGCCGGGTCGACTCGCGGTCGAGCTCGGCGTAGGTCAGCGTCTCGCCGGTCTCGGCGACGACGACGGCGGGCCGCTCCGGGGCGGAGGCGGCATAGGTCCCGGGGTACACGCAGGTCCTCCTAGAAGATCTTGCGGAGCAGCTTCCTCGTCGACTCCGCGTACGGCGGGTAGACGAGCGACGGGTCGGGCCAGGTCGGCTTGTGCAGGGTCGGGCGCCGGTGGCTGAGGGCCTCGAAGCCCCACTTCCCGTGGTAGGCGCCCATCCCGCTGCGCCCGATGCCGCCGAAGGGCAGCTGCGGGACGAGCACGTGGAACATCGTGTGGTTGGTGACGATCCCGCCGGTCGCGATCCGGTCCCGGACGGCCTCGACGGTCGCGCGGGTCCGGGAGAAGACGTAGGTCGCGAGCGGCCGCGGCCGGGCCTCGACGAAGTCGACCGCCTCGGCCATGGAGTCGACGGTGAGCACCGGCAGGACCGGCCCGAAGATCTCCTCGCGCATCAGGGCGGAGTCGGGGTCGGGGTCGAGGACCACGGTGAGGTCGACCCCCGGGCCCGCCAGGTCGCCCGCCCCCGCCGTCGTGACCCCGGTGTCCCCGCCGAGGACCACCCGGCCACCGTGGCCGGTGAGCAGGCCGCGGACGCGCGCGGCGTGCCGCTCGTCCACCACCCGCATGGCGAGGTCGCCCCTCCGCATCTCCTGGGCGGCGGCAGTGAACGCCGCGAGGAACTCCTCGGCGACCCCGCGGTGCACGAGCACGTAGTCCGGCGCGACGCAGGTCTGTCCGGAGTTCATCAGCTTCGTCCAGGCCACGCGACGGGCGGCGACCGCGACGTCGGCGCTCGCGTCGACGATCGTCGGGCTCTTGCCGCCGAGCTCGAGCGTGACCGGCGTCAGCGTGCGGGCGGCGGTCTCCATGACCTTCGCGCCGACCTCGGGGCTGCCGGTGAAGAACACGTGGTCCACCCCGGCGCCGATGAGCTCCTGGGTCTCGGCCGGGCCGCCCGGCACCACCGTGACGGCCTGCGGGTCGAGGTAGCGGGGCACCAGCCGCCCCAGCGCGGCCGCGGTGGCCGGCGCGTACTCGCTGGGCTTGAGCACCGCGGTGTTCCCCGCCGCGAGGGCGGCCACGAGCGGCGCGAGCGTGAGGTAGACGGGGTAGTTCCAGGGTCCGATGATCGCCACGACCCCGAGCGGCTCCGGACGCCAGGTCCCGACGGCGGGGGCGACGCCCAGGGGCACGCCGGTCACCCGGGGGCGGGCCCACCAGCCGAGGTACCTCCGCGCGTAGCGCGACTCGGCCGCGGTCGAGGACAGGTCGGCGAGCCACGCGTCGACCGCCGGACGCCCGAGGTCGGCCGCGAGCGCGCCGACGAGTTCGTCCTCGGCCTCGGCGAGCAGGCGCTCGAGCGCGGCGAGCTGCGTCCGGCGCCACCGCAACGAGCGGGTGCGCCCGGAGTCGTAGGCCGTGCGCGCGGTACGCACCGCGACCTCGACCGGCGACCCGGTGACGGCCGCGGGCGCCGGGCTCCGCCGGACCGTGTCTGACATCGGTGTCCTCCTCGGCGTCCTCGCGTCGGCGAGAACAGAACGTATAGTGCGTTACGGTCGTGGATCAAGACCGTGGGGAAGGAGCTCGCCATGTCCCGCACGGCGTCGCCCGAGACCTATTACGACGCGGCGATGCGCCTGCTCGCCGGACCCGGCCTGCCCGCCCTGCGCATCGGGCGGCTCTGCCGCGAGGTCGGCGTGACCAGCGGGAGCTTCTACCACCACTTCGGGAGCTGGGACGGCTTCGTGGCGGGCCTGCTCGAGCACTGGGCCGAGGAGGAGGTGCACCGGCTCATCGAGCTGGTGCGCCGCGAACCCGACCCGGTCGGACGCGTCGAGCTGATGAAACGCCTGGCGCTCACCGTGCCGCACGACGCCGAGACCGCGATCCGCCGGTGGGCGGGCACCGACGAGGTGGTCGCCGCCGCGCAGCAGCGGGTCGACGACCGGCGGCGGGAGGCCCTGCGGGAGGTCCTCGCCCCGCTGATCGACGACGGCGGGCTCACGGCGACGCTGGCGGAGGTCGCCCTGAGCCTGCTCGTCGGCCACCAGCAGCTCCACCACTCCGGCCCGCCCGTCGACCTCGCCGCGCAGCTCGACCAGTTCGAGGTCCTCGTGCGTGCCCACGCGACGGAGGCCCTGGAGCGACGGGTCGGTTCCTAGCGGTTCAGCCGGATCGGCAGCGTCTTCACGGCGTTGACGAAGTTGCTCGTGAGCCGGGCGGGTTCGTCGACCTCGAAGTCGGGCGCGACCGTGAGCAGCCGGCGCCAGATCTCGCGCAGCTGGGTGCGCGCCAGCATGTTGCCCATGCAGAAGTGCGGGCCGCCGCCCCCGAAGCCCTGGTGGGGGTTCGGGTCGCGCCCGACGTCGAGACGCAGCGGGTCGGTGAACACCTCGGTGTCGCGGTTGCCGGACTCGTAGAACATGACGACCTTGTCGCCCGCGGCGATCCGGTGCCCGCCCAGCTCGGTGTCCTCGGTGGCCGTCCGCCGGAAGGTCAGCACCGGGGAGGCCCAGCGCACCATCTCCTCCACCGCCGTCGGCATCAGACCGTCGAGGTCGCCGGCCAGGCGACGGCGCTCGTCACGGAACTCGGTGAGCGCGACGGCGGTGTGGGCGATCGTGTTGCGGGTGGTGTCGTTCCCGGCCACGGAGAGCAGCACGAAGAACGCGCCGATCTCCTCGTCGGTCAGGGACTGCCCGTCGACCTCGGCCTGCACCAGGTTCGTCATCAGGTCGTCCTGCGGGTGCGAACGCCGCTCCTCGGCGATCTGCAGACCGGGCCCGAGCAGGGCGAACAGCGCCTGCCCCATGAGCTCCAGCGGATCGTCGACCCCGTGGGCCCCGCGCACCTCGGCGTCGTTGGCCGCGACGAGCAGGTCCGCCGCCTCGGCCAGATCGCTCTGCTGCTCGACCGGCAGGCCCATCATGTCGTAGATCATCCACATCGGGAGGCGCCGGCAGACCAGCTGCACGAAGTCGCCGTCACCGTGCTCGAGCAGCTCGTCGACGATCATCTCGGCCCGCTGGGCGATCGTCTCCTCGAGCCGGGCGATGCGCTTCGGGGTGAAGGCCGAGCCGACGATCTTGCGCAGCTGCGTGTGCCGGGGCGAGTCCATCGCCAGGAAGGACTGGCTCGCCTCGAGCAGCTCGGGCGGCGCGTCCTGGAACTGCACGCCCTGCCCCGAGCAGAACAGCTTCGGGTTCTTCGAGACGTACGCGATGTCCGCGTGGCGGACGACGGCCCAGAAGCCACCCTCGCCCTCGGGCTTGCCCATGACCCCCTCGGCGGGCGGGTGCCAGGACACCGGGCGCTCCGCCCGCAGCTGCGCGAAGGTCTCCTCGCGCTCGGCGGTCGACCGTGACCAGAAGTCCAGCGACGACACGTCGAGCCCGTCGTGGTCCGGCTTGCCGGGGGCGCTGGCGGTGGTCATGGTCGGGCGTCTCCTCGCGTGGTGTCGGCGGTGACGGCCCCCGCCGCGGCGTGGTGGCGGAGCGACGGGGGCGCGAGCAGGTCGGTCCTGCCCCTCAGTCCTGCAGCGACAGCGCCTCGGTCGGGCAGGCCTCGCAGGCCTGCCGGATCTCGTCCTCCCGACCCTCCGGCACCTCGGTGAGGTGCAGGGTCAGGGAGCCGTCGTCCTCGACCTCGAAGACGTCCGGGGCCATCGACTCGCACATCCCGAGTCCGCTGCACTTGTCGTAGTCCACGACGATCTTCATGGCGAAGTCCTCCGTTCGAGACGACGACGTCGGGCCGCGACCGTAACATGCTGTACGCTACGGAGGCGAGCGACGTCACATCCCGGTCCTGTACCCCGGTCCCCCGACGACGAGTCGGGCCGGGCGGGCGGTTCAGTCGGGCAGCCGCCACGCGCGGCGGAGCTCCCGGCTCTCGACGCGCTCGCTCTCCGCCATCGACCGGGCACGGCGCGCGGACGCGCGGAACACCTCCGCGGCCGCGCCGCCGACCTGTGCGGCGCGCGCCTCGCGGGTGGCCGCCACGCGGTCCAGCGTCGCGGCGACGTCGAGCGCGGTCCGGGCGAGCCGGGCGGCGAGCACGCGGGCGTCGTCGTCCGCCTGCACCGCCCGGCCGGTGAGGTCCGCCGCCCGCCCGGGGTCGGGTCCGGCCCCATCGTCGGTCATCGGCCCCTCCCGGTCCCGACCCGTGGCGCCGCCCGGGCCGGGACCTCCCGGCCCGGGGCCGCGCCGACCCGTCGTCAGGACCCGCTCCCGCCGTACTGCGCCCGCAGGTCCTTCTTGAGGATCTTGCCGGTGGCGTTGCGCGGGAGGGCGTCGACGACGTCGACCGAGCGGGGGCGCTTGAAGCCCGCGATCCGCTCCTTGGCCCAGGCCACCAGCTCGTCCGGGTCGATCGTCTCGCCCTCGTTCGCCACGACGACGGCCTTGACCTCCTCGCCCCACTTCTCGTGCGGCACGCCGATGACGGCCACGTCGGCGACGGCCGGGTGCTGGGCGACGACGTTCTCCACCTCGATCGGGTACACGTTCTCCGCACCGGTGACGATCATGTCCTTGATGCGGTCGGTGAGGAACAGGTAGCCCTCCTCGTCGAGGTAGCCGCCGTCGCCCGTGCGCAGCCAGCCGTCGGCGGTCAGGGCCTTCTCCGTCTCCTCGGGCCGGCGCCAGTACCCCGCGGTGACCTGCGAGGAGCGGATGTAGACCTCCCCGATCTCGTTCGGCCCGCGGTCCTCGCCGTCCACGACGATCTTGAGCTCCACCCACGGGTAGGCCTTGCCCGCGGAGCGCATAAGGTGGGCGCGGGGACCGTCCGGGTCGTGGTCCTCGGGGTCGAGCTGGGTGATCGCGCCGGTGGTCTCGGTGGCGCCGTAGACCTGGAAGAGCGGCGCATCGAAGGTCTCCAGCACCTTGTTCAGCACGGCTCCGGTGATCGGCGACGCGCCGTAGGCCACGGCGCGCAGCCGCGACCAGTCGCGGTCGGCCGCCCCGGGCACCGCGCAGAGCATCTGCAGCACCGCGGGCACGAGGAAGGCGTTGGAGACCCGCTCGTGCTCCATCGTGTCGAGCAGCTGGTCGGGGACGATGTCGGCGACGAGCACCACCCGCGCCCCGAACGACAGGCACACGAGCGCGAAGCCGGACCCGCCGATGTGGAAGAGCGGCATGGCACACAGGCCGACCGAGTCGTCGTCGAACCCCCAGTGCCCGCCGACCGAGAGCAGCGCGGCGAAGTTGCCGTGCGAGAGCAGCACGCCCTTGGCCCGGCCCGTCGTGCCCGACGTGTAGAGCTGCAGCACCGCGTCGTCGTCGCGCAGGTCCGGCGACGGGTCGACGCGCTCGGTCAGGCCGTCCACCCAGGCCTCGTAGTCCTCGCCGACGACGAGGACCTTCCGGTCGGACATCTTCTCCCGCAGCCCCGCGAACTCCGGGCCGAGCACGACCAGGCCCGCCTCGGCGTCCCCGGTGAGGTCGATCAGCTCGGCCGGCGTGAGCCGCAGGTTCAGCGGCGCGACGGCGGCACGCACGGCGGCGGCACCGAACAGCAGCTCGAAGAACGGCGTCGCGTTCTTGCCGATCCACACCACGCGGCCGCCCTCGCCGAGCCCGAGGTCGCGCAGTCCGCCCGCGACCCGGGCGGACCGGTCCTCGAGCTCGGCGTAGGTGAGCCGGGTGTCGCCGGCGGTCAGGGCGACCCGGTCGCCGTGGTCACGCGCGTGGTCGCGCACGACGTCGGTGAGGCGGAACGGGGTGGACGCGGTCACGACGTCTCCTCGGCTGACGGAAGCGGACGAATCGGGAGCACGGTGACTGGCGACACACCGCGAGCGGCACCGTAGCCCGCCGCCTCGGGGAGCGGGAAGAGTCAGGCTTGACTGTTACCGTTCGGTCCGGGGACCCTGAGGTCTCCCCCCGTGAGAGGAGCATGCTCGTGGAGCGCACGATCTTCACCGACGAACACCAGGCGTTCCGGGAGATGGTGCGCGACTTCCTGGAGAAGGAGGTCGCGCCCCACCACGAGGAGTGGGAGTCCCAGGGCCACGTCAGCCGCGAGGTGTGGCTGCAGGCGGGCAAGACCGGACTGCTGGGCCTCGACGTCGAGGAGCGCTTCGGCGGCGGCGGCTCCGACGACCTGACGTTCCTCTGGATCCTCTCCGAGGAGATCGCCCGCGGCGGCTTCTCCGGCCTGGGGTTCCCGCTGGCCAACGACGTCGTGACGCCCTACCTCACCGAGCTGACCACCGACGAGCAGAAGGAGCGCTGGCTCCCGCGGTTCTGCTCCGGCGAGATGATCACCGCCATCGCGATGACCGAGCCGGGCACCGGCTCCGACCTGCAGGGCATCCAGACCCGCGCGGTCCGCGACGGCGACGACTGGGTCATCAACGGCGCCAAGACCTTCATCACCAACGGGATCCTGTCCGACCTGGTGATCGTGGTCGCCAAGACCGATCCCGACGCCGGGTCCAAGGGCTTCTCGCTCATCGCGGTCGAACGCGACACCCCCGGCTTCGAGCGGGGCCGCAACCTCGACAAGATCGGCATGAAGGCCCAGGACACCGCCGAGCTCTCGTTCACCGACTGCCGCGTGCCCGCCTCCAACCTCATCGGCCAGGAGGGCCAGGGCTTCATCTACCTGATGCAGAACCTGCCGCGCGAGCGCCTCTCCATCGCCATCGCCTCGACGGCCGGCGCGGAGAAGGTCCTCGAGGACACGATCACCTACGTCAAGGACCGCAAGGCCTTCGGCCGGCCGATCGCCTCGCTGCAGAACACCCGCTTCAAGGTCGCGGAGCTGACGACGAAGCTGGCCGTCACCCGCGCCTTCGTCGACCGGTGCATCACCGAGCTCAACGCGAAGAAGCTCGGGCCGGCCGAGGCGTCGATGGCGAAGTACTGGGCCTCCGAGACCGCCAAGGAGGTCATCGACGCGTGCCTCCAGCTGCACGGCGGCTACGGCTACATGCGGGAGTACCCGGTGGCCAAGGCCTTCATGGACAACCGCATCCAGACCATCTACGGCGGCACCACCGAGATCATGAAGGAGATCATCGGTCGGATCGTGCTCGCCTGAACCAGCCCCGACCGTTTCTCCAGCCCCGGGAAAGGAACCAGCAGTGAAGATCGGGATGAGCCTCGCCTACAGCGGTGAGGGGTTCCGCGAGACCGTCGACCAGCTCGTCGAGCTGGAGAAGGCCGGTCTCGACGCGATCGCGGTCCGCGAGGCGTACACGTTCGACGCCATCAGCCAGATCGGCTACATCGCGGCCCGCACCGAACGCCTCGAGCTGGCCAGCGGGATCATCCAGATCTACACCCGCACCCCGTCGTTGACGGCGATGACGGCGGCCGGTCTGGACTACGTCTCGAACGGGCGGTTCACGCTCGGGATCGGCGCGAGCGGCCCGCAGGTCATCGAGGGCTTCCACGGCATCAAGTACGACGCCCCGCTCGGCCGGACCCGCGAGATCATCGACATCTGCCGTCAGGTGTGGCGTCGCGAGAAGGTCCAGTACTCCGGCAAGTACTACGAGGTGCCGCTGGCCCCCGAGAAGGGCACCGGCCTGGGCAAGCCGCTGAAGCTCATCAACCACCCGGTCCGGGCGGACATCCCGATCCTGCTCGCCGCCCTCGGCCCGAAGAACGTGCAGCTGGCCGCCGAGCTCGTGCAGGTGTGGGAGCCGTTGTTCTTCCACCCGGGCAAGGCCGAGGAGATCTGGGGCGAGTCCCTCGCGGCCGGGAAGGCGAAGCGGGCGCCCGAGCTCGGCCCGCTCGGCATCTCGACCGCGGTCGGGCTGGCGATCGGGCCGGGCGCGGGCGAGATGCTGCAGTACGTCAAGCCGACCATGGCGCTCTACATCGGCGGCATGGGCGCGAAGGACAAGAACTTCTACAACCAGCTCATGCAGCGGTACGGCTACGTCGACGAGGCCGAGGAGATCCAGAACCTCTACCTCGCCGGGAAGAAGGACGAGGCCGCCGCCGCGGTGCCCGACGAGCTGGCCCACGCCGTGTCGCTGGTGGGCAGCGAGGACGAGGTCCGCACGCAGCTCAAGCAGTTCGCCGAGGCCGGGGTCACCCAGCTCAACATCATGCCGCTGAACCCCGAGCACGAGGCCGTGAAGTCCCAGCTGGAGACGCTGAAGTCCCTGATCTAGGTGGCGTACCGCCCTGTGAGTACTCATCCGCGCTGAGGCACGGATGAGTACTCCCAGGCGCGCAGCGCACCTCAGGTGGGCGGCGTCCACCGCGGGTCGCGGCCGGAGATCGCGACGAGGCGGTCCAGCGCCGGCGCGTCGTCCGGCACCGGGACGCGCGGGGCGAACGGCTTGCCCTCGCCCTGGTAGTCGTCGGTGAGCATCATCGGCGCGAAGGCGAGCGACGCCTCGAGCCCCTCCTCGGCGGGCTTCCACGGCCGGCCGAGCGCCACCGCCAGATCCCAGCCGTGCACCTGGTACTCCCAGAGGATCATCGACAGCGCCATCTCCCCCGGCATCGCCGCCTCGCCGAGGGACAGCGGGCGCTCCGCGGCGCCGCCGGCCAGCGCGCTGTCGAGCGTCGCGGCCGCGGCGCGGATCGCCTCGCCCCGGTTCCCGTCGACCTCGGTGGGGCCGGCCGGCGCCCGTCCCTGAGGGTCGGCGTAGCCCGCGGCGAAGGTCGTCGACCAGCCGACCACGTGGTCGGTCAGGGTCGCGACGTCGAGGTCCGTGCAGGGCGTCGGGGCGTGCCACCGGTCGCCGTCGACCGTGTCGACCAGCGCGGCGAGGTCGGTGAGGACGTCGTTCAGCTCTCTCCGGGTGTCGGTCATGACGACGAGCCTGGCGGGCGGACCCGTCGTCGGGATTGAACTTCCGCGACAGCGTGGTGAGCGGAGCGACGGGCCGAGGGCGACGTGGTGAGCGGAGCGACGGGCCGGGGGCGACGTGGCGAGCGGAGCGACGGGCCGGGGAGACTGGCGCGGTGACCGGTCCGCGCCCCGTGGCCCGCGACAGCCGCGGGATCCTCGATCCGTGGCTGCTGCAGCAGCGGGTGTCGTTCGTGCGCCACGGCGTGCCGACCGACCTGGCGGGCCTCGTCGACTTCGTGTGGGCGGTGCGGTGGTCGCTGCCGCCCGGCGGCAACCATCGCCAGGAGGTCCTCCCCCACCCGTCGCTCAACGTCTCGGTGGGCACCCCGGACGCGCGCACCGGCCGGACGGAGCCGGAGGCCCTGCTCAACGGCGTGTTCCTCGACCTGGTCGACCGCGAACTCGCCGGGACCGGGTGGACGGTCGCAGCGAAGTCGACCGTGGGCGGCTTCGGCGCGTTCGTCGAGGACGTCTCGACCCTGCGGGACCGCGTCGTGCCCCTCGACATGATCGCCGGTCTGGACGCGTCGACGCTGCTCGCGGCCATGGGGCCGGACTCCGAGGACAGCGCGGCGGCCGAGCCGCACCGCGTCGCCGTGCTCGTCGACGGCCTCGGGGAGGCGGTCTCGCGGGCCGCTCCCGACCGTGTGGCGCAGGCCCGGGAGGTCGCCGCGGTCGCCCGGCTCGCCGAGACCGACCGGGAGGTGCGACGGCTCGACCAGCTCGCGGCCCGGGCGGGGATCGGCGGCCGCAGCCTGCAGCGCTCGTTCGCCCGCTGCGCCGGGGTCTCCCCGACGTGGGTGATCCGGCGCTATCGCCTGCTGGAGGCCGCGGAGGCGGTCCGCGACGGGGCACGGGTCAGCTGGACCGAGGTCGCCGGCGCCCTCGGCTACGCCGACCAGGCCCACCTCGTGCGGGACTTCCGGACGGCGCTGGGACGCACTCCGGAGGCCTACGCGCGGGAGGTCCGGCAGGGCCGCACGTAGGTCAGAGCAGCAGGACCCGGCACATCTGCTTCCACTGCGCGACGTGCGGGTCGGTCGCCGCCTCGCGCGGGTCGAAGCCGTAGGTCAGGGCGACGCCCCGCATGCCGGTGAGCAGCATCTCGCGGACCATCGGGTAGTTCTCGTGCTCGGCGTACGCCTCGAACACCGCGTCGAGGGTCTGCCGGATGGCTGCGCCGAGCCGTCGCTCGGCGGGCAGCAGGGCCGCCGCGAGGGCCGGGTCGGTGCGCGCCGCGGTCCACAGCTCCGTGGAGGCCCAGAAGTAGGGCTCCTGGTAGGTCGTCCACATCACGTCGACGATCCGGTCGAGGCGGGCGCCCGGGTCGTCGGCCTGCGGGGGCAGCTCCGCCGAGGCGAGGCCGTCGCTGGCGAAGCGGGTGGCCGCGAGGTGCTGGGCCGCCGCGACGAGCAGCGTCTCCTTCGACGGGAAGTGGTGCAGCAGGCGCCCGCGCGAGACGCCGGCCCGGGCCTGGATGGTCAACGTCGTCGTGCCCGCGTAGCCCGACTCGACGAGGCAGGCGACCGCGGCGTCGAGGATGCGCAGGCGGCTGTCGGAGGTGCGCTGCTCGCGTGAGCGCCGGACCGTGGCCCCGCGTCGCGTGCCCGTCTCGGCGCCCGGCGACGTCGGCGCGCTCGCCCCGTTCCCTGCGGCCATGCGGTCCTCCTCTCGGCTCCCCGGCGACGACCGATCGTCGCCGACGGTCGCCTGACGGTCAACGTTGACCGTCAGTGCGGCGAGCCGACCGCCTCCGGGGCGGAGGCGGCTCACTCCTCGTGCCTACCCGCCGGTAACGTCACCGGGCACCCCGTTGACACCTGACACAAACAGTCCATCATGACTGCCAGGAGCGCGGAGCATTCCGGTGCTCGACGCCGCTGGAGAAGGGACACCACCCGTGACCGAGGCATTCATCTACGACGCCATCCGCACGCCGCGTGGACGGGGCAAGGCGACCGGGTCCCTGCACTCGGTCAAGCCCGTCTCGCTGGTCGTCGGCCTGCTCGACGAGCTCAAGGCCCGCAACCCCGAGATGGACGTCGACCAGATCGAGGACGTCGTCCTCGGCTGCGTCTCCCCCGTCGGCGACCAGGGCGGCGACATCGCCCGCACCGCGACCATCGCCGCCGGCTACCCCGACACCACGGGCGGTGTGCAGCTCAACCGCTTCTGCGCCTCCGGCCTCGAGGCCGTGAACCAGGTCGCGCAGCGCGTCGCCTCCGGCTGGGAGGACCTGCTCATCGGCGGTGGCGTCGAGTCGATGTCCCGCGTGCCGATGGCCTCCGACGGCGGGCCCTGGGCCATGGACCCGGAGACCAACTTCAAGACCGGCTTCGCCCCGCAGGGCATCGGCGCGGACCTCATCGCGACGCTCGAGGGCTTCTCCCGCGAGGACGTCGACGCGTACGCGCTGGAGTCGCAGACCCGCGCCGCCAAGTCCTGGGCCGACGGCGCCTTCGACCGCTCGATCGTGCCCGTCAAGGACCGCAACGGCCTGACGATCCTCGACCACGACGAGCACATGCGTGAGACGACGATGGAGGGCCTCTCGGGCCTCAAGCCGTCGTTCGCCGGCATCGGCGAGATGGGCGGCTTCGACGCCGTCGCGCTGCAGAAGTACCACTGGGTCGAGCAGATCAACCACGTGCACCACGGCGGCAACTCGTCGGGCATCGTCGACGGCGCCGCGCTCGTGCTGGTCGGCAGCGAGGAGGCCGGCAAGAAGAACGGCCTCACCCCGCGGGCCCGCGTGGTCGCGACCGCCGTCTCCGGCGCCGACCCGACGATCATGCTGACCGGCCCGACGCCCGCCTGCCACAAGGTGCTGGCGAAGGCCGGCCTGACGGTCGACGACATCGACCTGCTCGAGATCAACGAGGCGTTCGCCGCCGTGCCGATGAAGCTCATGAAGGACCTGGGCTTCCCGCACGAGCGCACCAACGTCATGGGCGGCGCCATCGCGCTGGGCCACCCGCTGGGCGCCACCGGCGCGATGATCATGGGCACGATGGTCGACGAGCTCGAGCGCCGCGACCTGCGCCGCGCCCTCGTCACGCTGTGCATCGGTGGCGGCATGGGCGTCGCCACCATCATCGAGCGCGTCTGAATCCCCCCGGAACCTCTGCACGGAAGGACGAGTAGTTGAGCGAGAACATGTTCCGGTGGGAGCAGGACGGCGACGGCATCGTCACGCTGACGATGGACGACCCGGACGCCTCGGCGAACACGATGAACGCGCGGTTCGGGACGGACCTCGAGGCGACGCTGGGTCGCCTCGAGGCCGAGAAGGACTCGATCTCCGGCGTCGTGCTCACGAGCGCGAAGAAGACCTTCTTCGCCGGCGGCAACCTCGAGGACCTGCGGAGCTACGGCCCGTCGGAGGCCCAGAAGGCCTACGACCAGTCCCAGGCCATCAAGACGGCGCTGCGCCGCCTCGAGACCCTCGGCAAGCCGGTCGTCGCGGCGATCAACGGTGCCGCCCTGGGCGGCGGCCTCGAGATCGCCCTCGCGACCCACCACCGCATCGCCCTGGACGCCAAGGGCTCCAAGATCGGGCTCCCCGAGGTCTCCCTCGGCCTGCTGCCCGGTGGCGGCGGCGTGGTGCGCACCGTGCGCCTGCTCGGCATCGCCGACGCACTGCTGCAGGTGCTGCTGCAGGGCCAGCAGCGCAACCCGCGCGCCGCGCAGGAGGTCGGCCTCGTGGACGAGGTCGTGGACTCCCCCGAGGAGCTGCTGAGCAAGGCCAAGGAGTGGGTGAAGGCCAACCCCGAGGCCGTGCAGCCGTGGGACGTGAAGGGCTACAGGATCCCCGGCGGGACGCCGTCGGTGCCGAAGTTCGCGGCGAACCTCCCCGCGTTCCCGGCCAACCTGCGCAAGCAGCTCAAGAACGCCCCGATGCCGGCGCCGTACAACATCATGTGCGCCGCGGTCGAGGGGTCGCAGGTCGACATCGACAACGCCGCCAAGATCGAGTCGCGCTACTTCGCCGACCTCGTCGTCGGGCAGGTCTCGACGAACATGATCAACGCGTTCTTCTTCGACCTGCAGGCCATCAACAAGGGCGGCTCCCGCCCCGACGGCTACGAGAAGTACTCCGCCCGCAAGGTGGTCGTGCTCGGCGCCGGGATGATGGGCGCGGGCATCGCGTACTCGTGCGCGGTCGCGGGCATCGAGGTCGTCCTCAAGGACGTCGCCCTGGCCAACGCCGAGAAGGGCAAGGACTACTCGAAGAAGATCCTCGACAAGGCCGTCTCGCGGGGCAAGCAGACCCAGGAGAAGGCCGACGCGATCCTCGCCCGGATCACGCCGACCGAGAAGCCCGAGGACGCGCAGGGCGCCGACCTCGTCATCGAGGCCGTCTTCGAGAGCCCCGACCTCAAGAAGAAGGTCTTCGCGGAGATCATGCCGCACCTGGCCCCCGACGCGGTGCTGGGCTCGAACACCTCGACCCTGCCGATCACCGACCTCGCCACCGGGGTCGAGCGGCCCGAGGACTTCGTGGGCCTGCACTTCTTCTCGCCGGTCGACAAGATGCCGCTGCTCGAGATCATCTCCGGCGAGAAGACGTCCGACGCCACGCTGGCGAAGGCCGTCGACATCGCGCTGCAGATCCGCAAGACGCCGATCGTCGTCTCCGACTCGCGCGGGTTCTTCACCAGCCGCGTGATCGGGACGTTCCTCAACGAGGCCATCGCCATGCTGGGCGAGGGCGCGTCGCCGGCGGCGATCGAGCAGGCCGGATCGCAGGCGGGCTACCCCGCGCCGCCGCTGCAGCTGATGGACGAGCTCACGCTCACGCTGCCGCAGAAGATCCGCCAGGAGACCCGCAAGGGTGTCGAGGCCGCGGGCGGCGTCTGGGACGAGCACCCCTCGGAGCCGATCGTCGACCGGATGGTCGAGCTCGGACGCAAGGGCCGCTCGTCGGGCGCCGGGTTCTACGAGTACGACGAGGCCGGCAAGCGCACGAGGCTCTGGACGGGCCTGCAGGACGAGTTCCACGGCGCCACGGACTCGGACGGCCTGCCGTTCGAGGACATGAAGGAGCGGATGCTCTTCGCCGAGGCCCTCGAGACCGTGAAGTGCTTCGACGAGGGCGTGCTGCACACCGTCGCCGACGCCAACATCGGCTCGATCATGGGCATCGGGTTCCCGGCCTGGACCGGTGGCGTGGCGCAGTACATCGACGGCTACCCGGGCGGCCTGCCCGGCTTCGTCGAGCGCGCGCGCATCCTCGCCAAGGGCTACGGCGACCGGTTCACCCCGCCGGCGTCGCTGGTCGAGAAGGCCGAGAAGGGTCAGAACTTCCGCGACTCGATCGGCTGATCGAAGCAGTACCGGTCTGGACGAACGGCACTCTCGCGCACATCGATGCTGCGAGGGTGCCGTTCGTTCGTTCCGGGGGCGGACCACTTCCGGTCAGCGCTGACTGTCACTAGGGTGACGGCCATGGGTGTCCTGGACGGCGTCAAGGTGATCGAGGTGGCCGGGATCGGTCCCGGCCCGTTCGCGGCGATGGTGCTCGCGGACCTGGGTGCCGACGTGCTGCGCATCGACCGTACGAAGGCCGGCGGCCTGCAGCTGGGCGACCCGGCGAAGGACGTGCTGAACCGCAGCCGCCGCTCCGTGGCCCTGGACCTCAAGTCGCCCGAGGCCGTCGAGGTGCTGCTCGACCTCGTCGGTGAGGCGGACGTGCTGCTGGAGGGCTTCCGCCCCGGCGTCGCCGAGCGCCTCGGCATCGGTCCGGAGGTGTGCCGCGAGCGCAACCCGCGTCTGGTCTACGGGCGGATGACCGGCTGGGGCCAGGACGGCCCCCAGGCCCAGCGCGCGGGCCACGACCTCACCTATCTCGCGACGGCGGGGGTGGTCGGCCACGTCGAGGGTCCGGACGGCTCCCCCGGCATCCCGATGAACCTGGTCGGGGACTTCGGCGGCGGCGGGATGCTGCTCGTCGTCGGCGTCCTGGGCGCGCTCGTGGAGCGGGCCACCAGCGGGCAGGGCCAGGTCGTCGACGCGGCGATCGTCGACGGCGGCGCCCTGCAGATGGCGATGATCTACGGCATGCGGGCGCAGGGGCTCTGGCCCGGCGGCCGTGGCCGGAACCTGCTCGACGGCGGGGCGCCGTTCTACGAGACCTACCGCTGCGCCGACGACAGGTACGTCGCCGTCGGGGCGATCGAGCCGCAGTTCTACGCCGCCCTGATGACCGGGCTCGGGCTCGACGGCGAGGACATCGCCACCAACCAGTGGGACATCTCCCGCTGGCCGGAGTTCACCGCGCGGCTCACCGAGGTGTTCGCCACCCGCAGCCGCGACGAGTGGGCGGCCGACCTCGAGCCCACCGAGTCGTGCGTCGCCGCCGTGCTCGAGATGGAGGAGGCCGCGGAGCACCCGCACATCGCGGCGCGCGGCACGATCACCGAGGCCTTCGGCGTGCGCCAGCCCGCTCCGGCGCCGCGCTTCGACCGGACGCCGAGCGCCGCCCCGAGCACCCCGCCGCTGCCCGGCCAGCACACCGTCGAGGCGCTGACGGGCTGGGGCCTGGACGCCGACCGCGTCGAGAAGCTGCGCGCGGCCGGGGTCGTCAGCCAGACCTGAGCCGTTCCACCCGGCGTGGGCGACGGGCGGGATGGCACGATCACCGCACCGACGGCGACGGGGGGCCACGTGATCACGCCGAGGACACTCGCGCGGGCCCTGACGAACGTCCGGGACCGGGTGATCGAGGGCCCGCTGGCCGACCTGCGGCGGATGCCCCGGGTCGCGATCGACACCGGGCCGAGCGATCCGGACGCGTGGGCCGTGGGCCGGGCGCACGGCCTGGCCCGCGCGGGCCAGGTCAGCACCTACCGGTACGCCGTGCACCCCACCGCCCGGCTGCGCGGTGCGCCGGTCCTGCTCGTCTCGCCGCTCGGGGCGTGCGGGGTGGCGTTCGACCTGCGCCGCGGGTGCAGCCTCGTGGAGCACCTCGTCGGCGAGGGCCGGCACGTCCACCAGGTCGACGACGAGGACGTGATCGGCCACGACGCGCCGATCTCCGCGTCGCCCGCAGACCTCGCGCGGTGGGTCGAGGACATCCTCCCGCACGTCATCCGGACCGTCTCCGCCCATCACGACGGCGCTCCCGTGCACGTCGTCGGCTGGTCGATCGGCGGGCTCGCGACGCTGCTGACCGCCGCGGACGACGCGCGCCTGCCGATCGCCTCGGTGACCGCCATCGCCACACCGTTCGCCCTCGACCAGGTGCCCGAGCGGGTCCCGGTCCGGCCGCTGGCGCTCGCCGCCGGCGGGCCGGTGCTCGCGACCGCCCAGACCCTGCTCGGGCTGCTGCCGAGCCCGCCCGGGATCCCGGAGGCGCTGACCGTCGCCTCGGTCGGCACGTTCCTCACCACGCCGCTGACCGTCCTGTCGCACCTCGCCGACCGGGATTTCCTCGCCCAGCTCGAGGCGATCGACGACGTGCGGGCGATCCTGGGGGCACAGGCGGGCCTCGTCGGCTCGTCCTTCCACGCCATGGTCGACGGCCGGGAGCTCGCGTCCGGCCGCGTGCACGTCGGCGGGCACGAGATCGACCTCGGGCGCCTCGAGCGTCCGGTCCTGCTGGTCGCCGGCGAGGACGACACCGTCGTGCCCCCGCGGTCGGTGCGGGCCGGGTCGACCGTGTTGTCGTCCGCGGACGCCTCGCTGATGACGGCACCGGGCGGGCACCTCGGCGTACTGTGCGGGCGGGCGTCGCGCGACCGCCTCTGGCCGGCGCTGTGCGCGTTCCTCGACCGCCACGACCCGCCGGTGCCCGTGGAGTCCGGGCTGCCGTCGCGCCGGCCGCGCCGGGCCGCCCGGCGGCCCCTCCCCGCCGTCGGGACGACGCCGACGCCCCCGGAGATCCCGGCGACGGAGGGGTCGACGCCGGCGACCCGCGGCGGGCGCCGGGCCCGTCCGGCGCCCAAGCGGGCGACGCGCACCCGGGGACGGGACTGAGGACCCCTCGTCTAGGCTCCGGCCGTGGTGACCCTCCGCGAAGCCCGACGGGACAAGGGTTGGTCGCAGACGGCGGCGGTGTCCCGGCTCCGCGCCCTCGCCGAGGCGGGTCGCGTCGAGGTCGCCTCGGCCGCCAGCCTCAAGACCCAGCTCTCCCGCTGGGAGAACGGCACCGTGCCCGAGGAGCCGTACCGCACGCTGCTCGCGGAGCTCTACGAGCGCGATCTCGCCGATCTGGGCATCGACGTCACGCCGCACTGGGAGCGCAGCCACGAGATCCCGGGCCTGCTGGTGGAGATCCGGGACGAGCTGCGCGCGATCCGGGCCCTGCTGGCCGACCGCTGACACACGGACGCCCGCCGGGACCGGGTCCGGGCGGGCGTCGGTGGAGGCCGTGCGACTCAGGAGCGGGGACGCTCGACGGAGTGCAGCGGGGGGTAGTCGTCGTCGTCGGAGGCGAGCAGCAGGCTCAGCGCCCCGACCGAGAGCGTGCCGAGCGCGACCACGGCCTCCGAGGTGAGGTCGATGACGTCGGCGAGCGGGCGCAGCGGTGCGGTCAACAGGGTCACGCCTCGGTGCCTCCTAGACGAGTGATGGTGACCGGCGGACCAGACGGTGTCCGCCGCGGGCGTCACCCATCCTGTCGGACAGGTGTCACCCGTACCAGCGGACGCGGACAGAGTTCACACCCGCGTTTCAACGTCGTGCGACGAACGGGGGCGTGAGCGCGACGAACGGAGCAATGTCTCCGGTGGGCGGTAACGCCGCCCTTCCGGACGGCGGGTCGCGGACCCCGGTCCGTAGGGTCGAGGTCGTGCGCTTCCGCAAGCTGGGATCCAGCGACCTGCAGGTGTCCGAGATCTCCCTCGGCTCCTGGCTGACCTACTCCGGCGGGGTCGAGGCCGACGCCACCGCCGCCTGCACCCGCGCCGCCTTCGACGCCGGCATCACCTTCTTCGACACCGCGAACGTCTACGGCCGCGGGGCCGCCGAGACCGCCTGGGGCGAGATCCTCGCCGACTACCGCCGCGACGAGTACGTACTCGCGACCAAGGTCTACTTCCCGATGTCGGACTCCGACTCCGGCCTGTCGCCCGCGCAGATCGCGAAGCAGATCGACGCGTCCCTGCAGCGGCTGCGGACCGACCACGTCGACCTCTACCAGTGCCACCGCTACGACTCCCGCGTGCCGATCGAGGACACGATGGAGGCCCTCGCCGAGGTCGTGCGCGCCGGGAAGGCCCGCTACCTCGGCGTCAGCGAGTGGACGCCCGACCAGATCCGCGCCGGGCTCGAGGCCGCGCCGGACGACGTCACCTTCGTGTCCTCGCAGCCGCAGTACTCGATGCTCTGGCGTTCGCCGGAGGACGGCGTGTTCCAGACCTCGCAGGAGAACGGGATCTCCCAGATCGTCTGGTCCCCGTTGGCCGAGGGCGTGCTCACCGGCAAGTACCTCCCGGGCGAGGAGGTGCCCGTGGACTCGCGGGCCGCGTCGGACGAGATGAACGGGTTCATCAAGCAGAAGCTCACCGACCGCACCCTCGAGGCGGTCCAGCGGCTCCGTCCGGTCGCGGACGGGGCCGGACTGTCGATGGCCGAGCTCGCCCTCGCCTGGGTGCTGCGCCGCCCGGAGCTGGCGTCGGCGATCGTCGGCGCCTCCCGGCCGGAGCAGGTGCACGCCAACGCGAAGGCCGCCGGCATCGAGCTCACGCCCGACACCCTCGCCGCGATCGACGAGGCCCTCGGGGACGTCCCGGTGACCTCGCTCCAGCTGGGGCCGGGCGCCTCGGCGGAGATCACGCACCGCTCTTGAGCCCGGCCGTCCCCCCCGTGGCAGGGAAGCGTCGTTGCTGCCACCGGCTGACAGCAACGACGCTTTCCTGCCATCTGGGGGGAGGCGCTCAGCGCGGCATCCGGCGCCACACCGCGGCCGGGAGGACCCGCATGACGACGGCGAGCAGACGCAGCCGACCGGGCACCCAGACGACGTCGCGACGCCTCGCCAGGCCGTCGGCCACCGCGTCCGCCACCTGCTCCGGGGTGGAGGACAGCGGCGCGGGCGACAGGCCGCTGTCCGCCGTCATCCGGCCGATCACGAAGCCGGGCCGGACGAGCGTCAGGTGCACCCCCGACCCGCGCAGGGCGTCCGCGAGCCCGCTCGCGAACCCGTCGAGGCCCGCCTTCGCCGAGCCGTACACGTAGTTCGCGCGCCGGACGCGCCAGCCGGCGATCGACGAGAACACGACGATCTCGCCCCGCCCGCGTCCGCGCATCCGCGCCGCGATCCGCGTGAGGACGCCGACCTGGGCCGCGTAGTCGGTGTGCACCACGGCGAGCGCGTGGTCGGCGTCGGTCTCGGCGCGCTGCTGGTCGCCGAGCACGCCGAAGGCGACGATCACGACGTCGGGCGGGCCGTACTCCTGCTCGACCCGCGCGAGGACGCCGTCGTGGGCGGCGACGTCGTCGGCGTCGAACTCGACGGTGCCCACCCGCTCCGCCCCGAGGCTCGCGGCCTCCGCGCCGAGCGTGTCGGAGCGCCGCGCGGCGAGCACGACGGTGGTGGCGCGGCCGTCGCGGACGAGGCGGCGCGCGAGGGCCACCCCGATCTCGCTGCGGCCGCCGAGGACGAGCACGGTGGCGGACACGAGCGCAGAGCGTCCCAGGACCGGGGTCCAGGGCCTACCGTGGGCCCCTCGGATCCGGGGAGGGCCGCGTGAAGCTGGTGACGGCGGTGGTGCGCCCCCACGCGCTCGACGGCGTGCGTCGCGCGTGCGAGCGCCTCGCGGTGCTCGGCATGACGATCAGCGAGGTCCGGGTGCACGAGGCCGGTCACGTGCAGGTGCACAAGGGGGCGCGGGTCGCGGTCGACCTCGTGCCCCGGCTGCGGATCGAGACCGTGGTCGACGACGACGTGGTGGAGCGCCTGCTCGACCAGATCCGCGCGAACCTCGGCGACGCCGACGGCCGGCTCTCGGTGCTCCCCGTCGACCTCGTGCTGCGGGTCCGCACCGGGGAGCGCGGCCGCGACGCCGTGTGAGGGTGGCCCCGGGGACACAGGGGGGGGCGTGGCCCCGGGGCCGAGCCGGCCGCGGGGGGCACGACCGACATGAGTCAGATTACGCCACGAAGCGCCTCGGCGTCGTCGGGGGCCGCACGACACGACACGGTATTCGACGACCCGGACGACCGGCCCCGGACGCAGCAGAACCCCTGACCGTTCGCGCTGGTCAGGGGCTCTGTGTGGCGGGTGAAGGATTCGAACCTTCGAAGCTTTCGCGACGGATTTACAGTCCGCTCCCATTGGCCGCTCGGGCAACCCGCCGGGGTGCCGTCTCGCCGGACGGCGACGAGAAGACTACAAGCCGGTGCACCTCTGGGGCGCACCCGGGGGGTGGGTGTAGACCGGACCCGAACCGCCGTGAACCGAACACCCGAGGAGGAGCCCCGGATGGCGAACCCGTCCTTCGACGTCGTGAGCAAGGTGGACCGCCAGGAGGTCGACAACGCGCTCAACCAGGCCGCCAAGGAGCTCTCCCAGCGCTACGACTTCCGCGGCACCGGCACCTCGATCGCGTGGGCCGGCGAGGAGGCGATCACCATCACCTCGGAGACCGAGGAGCGGTGCACCGCGGCCATCGACGTGTTCCGGGAGAAGCTCGTGCGCCGCGACATCTCGCTCAAGGCCTTCGACGTCGGCGAGCCCGCGGTCTCCGGCAAGACCTACAAGGTCACCGGCAGCCTGGTGCAGGGCATTACCAAGGAGAAGGGCAAGGAGATCAGCAAGGTGATCCGGGACGAGGGCCCGAAGGGCATCCAGGCCCAGATCCAGGACGACCAGCTCCGCGTCACCGGCAAGAAGAAGGACGAGCTGCAGGCCGTCATCTCGCTGCTCAAGGGGCAGGACTTCGGCATCGCCCTGCAGTTCACGAACTACCGCTGACATCCCGACGGCGGGTCGCGGCCGCCCGCACCCGCGCCGCCTGCCGGGTGAGGTGGTCCCGCTCTCCGACGCTGTCCGCCGCCCGGGCGGCCTCGACGTAGAGCCCGGTGGCCGCGTCGAGGTCGCCGGACCGTTCCCGCAGGTGGGCGAGGACGGCGGTACGCCGGGGCACGTCGTCGGGGACCTCCGCGAGCGCCGCGAGCCCGGCCTGCGCACCATCGGCCTCGCCCACCGCGACCGCCCGGTTCAGGCGGACGACGGGGGTGTCGGTCAGCGCGAGCAGCTCGTCGTACCACTCCACGATCTGCGGCCAGTCGGTCTCGTCCGCGGTCGGCGCGTCGGCGTGCAGGGCCGCGATCGCCGCCTGCACCTGGTACTCGCCGACCCGGTCGCGGGCCAGCGCGGCCTGCAGCACGGCGACCCCCTCGGTGATCAGCGCGGTGTCCCACCGGTCGCGGTCCTGCTCGGCGAGCGGGACCAGCCGACCACCCGGCCCCGTCCGCGACGCGCGCCGGGCGTGGTGGAGCAGCATGAGGGCGAGCAGCCCCGCGACCTCGGGCTCGTCGGTCAGCGCGGCCAGCTGCCGGGTCAGCCGGATCGCCTCGGCCGCCAGGTCGAGATCGCCTCCGTACCCCTCGTTGAACACGAGGTAGAGCACCCGCAGCACCGTGGGGAGATCCCCGGGCCGGTCGAGCGGCAGCCCCTCGAGCTTCTTCTTGGCCCGGCTGATCCGCTGCGCCATCGTCGCCTCGGGGACGAGGTGGGCCACGGCGATCTGCCGGGTGGTGAGGCCCCCGACGGCGCGCAGGGTCAGCGCCACGGCGGCGGCGACCGGGAGCGTCGGGTGCGCGCAGAGGAAGTAGAGCCGCAGCGTGTCGTCGATGCCCGGCACCGGATCGACGGGCGGCTCCGCGTCCACGACGTCCTCGCGGTCGCGGCGGGAGGCCTCGGAGCGCACCGCGTCGAGGAACCGGCGCCACGCCGCCGCGACCAGCCAGGCCCTGGGGTCGCGGGGCGGGTCGTCCGGCCACGTGTCGAGCGCCCGGATGAGGGCCTCCTGCACGGCATCCTCGGCCGACGCGAAGTCCGCGCCGCGCCGGACGAGGACGCCGATGACCGCGGGGACGAGCTCCCGGAGCAGGGAGGGCGTCACTCCTGCCCCGGGACACCGGTGAGCATCGGCCGGACCTCGAGCCACTCGTCGATCGCCGCGCCCCCCGCGCCCGGGGCCGCGGACAGCTCGCCGGCGAGCTCGACCGCCCGGTCCCACGACTCGACGTCGATGATCATCCACCCCGCGATGAGGTCCTTCGTCTCCGCGAACGGGCCGTCGGTGACCGGCGGGCGCCCCGCGCCGTCGGCGCGGACGAAGGCGCCGCGGTCGGCGAGCGCCTGGCTGTCGACGAACTCGCCGGTCTCCCGCAGCCGGGCGGCGAAGTCGCTCATGTACTGCATGTGCGCGTCGACCTCCTCGGGCGTCCAGCGGTCCATCGGGGGCTGGTCGTGCGCCGGGGTCGGGCCACCGCGGTAGTGCTTGAGCATCAGGTACTTCACGGGGTTCTCCTCGCTGCTCTCCAGCGGCCCGGGTGGCCGCTCGCACCCCGGGGACGGAGCCGCCGGCGCGTTCTCGACAGGTCCCGACGACAATTCTTCGCAGCGTAGGGTCGCCCGCCGTGACCCGGTGGGAGATCGCGCTGATCGCCCTCGCCGGGGTCTGGGCCGGGACGATCAACACCGTCGTCGGCTCGGGCACGCTCGTGACCTTCCCGGTGCTGGTGGCACTCGGCTACCCGCCCGTCACCGCGACGACGTCGAACGCGATCGGTCTGATCACCGGGACGATCACCGGTGCCTACGGCTACCGCGCGGAGCTGCGGGGTCACGGGCGCCGACTGGTCCGCTACGGCGTCGCGTCGTTGTTCGGCGCGATCGGCAGCACGATCCTGCTGCTCTCGCTGCCGGCCGACGCGTTCGAGACGATCGTGCCGGTCCTGGTAGGACTCGCCGTCCTGCTCGTCGCGGTGCAGCCGCTGGTGACGCGGCGGTTGCGGAGCCGGGAGAGCCCGTCGTCGGGGCGGCCCTGGCTGCTCTATCCACTGATCTTCGCCGTCGGCGTCTACGGCGGGTACTTCACGGCGGCGCAGGGGATCATGCTCGTCGGCGTCATGGGCCTGCTGCTCACCGACCCGCTGCAGCGGCTCAACGCCTTCAAGAACGCCCTCGCCGCCGTGGTCAACGTGGTCGCCGGCGCCATCTACGCGGTGGTCGCGCCGATCGACTGGTGGGTCGTGCTGATCCTCGCGGTGAGCTCGACCGTCGGCGGGCTGCTCGGGGCGCGCGTGGGTCGGCGGCTCTCCCCGCTCGTGCTGCGGGTGGTGATCGTCGTGATCGGCGTGGCCGCGATCGTCGACCTCGTGCTCACGGCCTGACGAGCAGCGGGATCGGGGCCGACGCGACCGACCGGGCCCGTGCCCACAGGTGGCCCGGGTCGATCCCGAGCCGCTCCAGGACGCCCACCGCGTCCGACGACGGATGGGTCAGGACAGCGGCGAGCAGGTGCGCCACGTCGACCCGGGCGCCCCCGACGTCGCGGGCGGCCACCGTGAGGGCCGCGGCCGCCCCGGGGGTCAGCGGCAGCGACCCGCCGTCGGGAACGCGCATGGGCAGCAGGCCGCGCACCCGCTCGGGGTCCACGTCGGCGAGGAGCGGATCGGCGCGCTCGCGGCCCTCGCGGACGAGTCCGAGCAGCAGGTGCGCGGTGCCGATGCCCTCGGCGCCGAGGCCGACGGCCTCGGACCGGGCCAGGTCCAGGGACCGCGAGGAACGGGAGGTGAGGCGCATGGCGACCACCCTCGTCGTCGGGACGGCGTCGTCGCCTCCGGTGAAACCCTGATCCCACCAGGGGGAACAGCATGTACCTCTTACCGGGGGTAGCCGTTACACGATGTATAGGGTTACCGTGCGTCGCACATACTTGCGACGGAGGTGGGCGGCGTGGCTCGACGGCAGCAGGACTACGGGTTCTTCGGTCCGGAGTCGGTGACCTGGAAGGTCTGGGGCTACCCGACCTCGATCGTGCTCGGCTTCCTCCGGGCGGTCGTCATCGAGGAGCTCGACCCGCACCTGGTGGCGTCGGTCGACCAGTCCGGGCAGGTCAAGCAGCGGCCGCGGCTGCGCTACGACCGGACGATGCAGTACTTCGCGACGGTGAAGTTCGGCGACGCCGAGTCGGTCCTCCGCGCCTCGGACACGCTCGTGAAGATCCACTCGCGCGCGGTCGGGCACGACCCGGTGACCGGCGGGACCTACGACGCGAACGACCCGGCGTCCCAGCTGTGGATCCACCTCACCGCGTGGCACTCGATCCTCTACACCTACGAGGTGTTCGGCCCCGGGAAGCTCACCGCGGCCGAGGAGGCGCAGTACTGGGAGGAGTGCGCGCGGGCCGCGGAGTTCCAGACGATCGACCCCGCCGACGTCCCCCGGAGCCGCGAGGGCATCCGCGCCTACTTCGCCGCGTACCGGCCGCGGCTGGTCGGCTCCGAGGTCGCGCAGGACATGATGGACTTCCTGCTCGACAGCAGCACCACCGTCGTCCCGGAGAAGACCCCCGCCGTGCTGCGGTTCGTCTTCAACGCCGTCGTCCGCCGCGCGGTCATCGCGACGATGCCGCGCTGGATGCGCAAGCTCGGCGCCACCGGGCAGTCGACGTTCACCGACCGGCTCGCGATCGCCCTGACCCGACCCGTCGTCCGGCTCGTTGCGGCCAGCAGGCTCGTGGAGATCTGGGCCCTCAGGCTGGCGAGCCCGCGCACGGTGCCGATCCTCGAGCCCGTCCTGCGGGGCACGAGGCCGGTGAACCCCGTCGTCCGGGAGCCGGCCGAGGCCCGCGAGCAGTACGGCGTGGTCGACCCCCGCACGCAGTACGCGGAGATCCTGGCGGCCCGGGCCGTCGAGGCGGGACCGGCCCCGTACCCGTTCCACCACCGCGAGGAGCTCGTGCCCTTCCCGGCGTGAGTGCGGCGGTTCCCCGGGACCGCGCCCCCCGGGGAACCGCCTCCCGCCGTCAGGCGCGGCGAGGCCGGCCGACGAGCTGGTGCGCCCCGGCCGCGCCGGCGAGCGCGGCGGCGGAGAGCAGGCCGTACCAGAGGACGTCGTCGTGGTCGGCCGACGTCACGGGGGACGCGGTCGGGGCGATCTCCAGGGGCGTCGAGACGGCGACGGTGGCGCCCGGGGCGGCGGACAGGCCGGCGAGCGCCACCCCGACCAGGGCGACCCGTCCGACGACGGGGCGGGCACGACGGGTGCGGCGGTGTGCAGACACAGGTGTCCCCCGGGAGGTGCGCTGGGCGATTGTCGGCGAGCGATGCGCTCGTACCGGGGTGTCGATGGCCGCGACCGCATCGTTATCGCACCTTGACCCGAGGCACTCGAAGGAGTGACGGCGACTGCGCCATCTAGAGTCGTCCGGCGTGAAGGGAATCGTGCTCGCCGGGGGCAGCGGCACCCGACTGCACCCGGTCACCCGGGCGGTCTCGAAACAGCTGCTGCCGGTCTACGACAAACCGATGATCTACTACCCGATCTCGGTGCTCATGATCGCCGGGGTCCGGGACATCCTGATCATCTCCACCCCGGTCGACCTCCCCGCCTTCCGCCGCCTGCTCGGCGACGGCTCCGAGTGGGGCGTGCGGTTCTCCTACGCCGAACAGGCCGAACCCAACGGCCTGGCCGAGGCCTTCCTCATCGGCGCCGACCACATCGGCGACGACACCGCCGCCCTCGTGCTCGGCGACAACATCTTCCACGGCCAGGGCTTCTCGACGATCCTGCAGCGCGCCGTGGCGCAGGTCGAGACCGAGAAGGGCGCCACCCTGTTCGGCTACCCCGTCGGCGACCCCGAGCGCTACGGCGTCGGCGAGGCCGACGCCGACGGGCGGCTGATCTCCATCGAAGAAAAGCCGGTGCAGCCCCGGAGCAACCGGGCGATCACCGGGCTCTACCTCTACGACAACGACGTCGTCTCCCTCGCCCGCACCCTGACCCCCTCCGAGCGCGGCGAACTCGAGATCACCGACCTCAACCTCGCCTACATGCACCGCGGCGACGCCCGCCTGATCGACCTCGGCCGCGGGTTCGCCTGGCTCGACACCGGCACCCACGAATCACTGATCGAGGCCGGCCAGTACATCTCGGTCCTCGAGCACCGCCAGGGCGTCCGCATCGCGTGTCTCGAGGAACTCGCCCTGCGCGAGGGCTGGATCACCCCCGACCAGGCGCTGCGCCTCGGCGAGGCCCAGGGCAAGTCGCGCTACGGCGAGTACGTCATGGACGTCGCCCGCCGGGCGGGGGCGACGTCGTAGCGGCTGTCGTCGCGGCTGTCGTCGCGGCTCAGGACGCGGTCCACCCGCCGTCGACCATCAGGTTCGTGCCGTTGACGTAGCGGGCCTCGTCGGAGGCGAGGAAGAGCGCCGCGTGCGCGACGTCGTCGGGCACGCCGAGCCGCGGGGCCGGAGTGCGGTCCCGCCAGTGGCGCTGCCAGACCGGGTCGTCCTCGCGGCCGCCGGCACCGGTCAGGATCTTGCCCGGTGCGACGCCGTTGCAGACGATCCCGGCCGCGCCGTAGTCGGTGGCGACCTGTCGGGAGAGGTACACGACCGCGCTCTTCGAGGTCCCGTAGGCGGCGTCCCCGCGCGCCCCGATCATCCCGTGCTGGCTGGACACGTTGACGATCCGGCCGCGGACGCCGTGCTCGTCGGCCTCCCGCGTGAGCATGTGCGCCACCGCGCTCCGGGTCAGCAGGAAGACCGCCGTGACGTTGACGGCGAACACCGCGTCCCACTGCTCGACGGTGGTGTCGAGCAGTGGGCGTCCGACCGAGATCGCGGCGTTGTTGACGAGCACGTCGAGGCGCCCGTGCTCGGCGACGACCTCGTCGACGAGTCCTGCGGTGGCCGCGGCGTCGGCGAGGTCGACGAGCACCTCGTGGGCGCGCCCGCCCTCACGGCGGACGAGGTCGACGGTCGACTCGCCGCCCCCGTCGGGCGTCGAGCGACGGTCGGCGCACACCACCGTCGCCCCCTCGCGGGCGAACCGGACGGCGATCGCACGTCCGATCCCCGACGCGGTGCCGGTGACCAGACAGACGCGGCCGGCGAGTCGCTGCATCGGTGCTCCCCTCGGGTAGACCGTACCCATGATCGACCGTGACTTCGTCGGCTACGGCCCGACCGCACCGCTGGACCGGTGGCCGGACGGGTCACTCGTCGCGGTCAACGTCGTCGTCAACGTCGAGGAGGGGGCGGAGGCCTCCTGGGCCGACGACGAGGGCAACGACAGCTGGGGCGAGTACACGCTGCCGATCGACCCGGCGGTGCGCGACCTCGGGACCGAAGGGCACTACGAGTTCGGCTCCCGCGTCGGCATCTGGCGGCTGGTCCGGCTGTTCGAGCGGTTCGACGCCGCCGTGACCTTCGGCGTCTGCGCGCGGGCCCTGGAGCGCAACCCGCCGTTCGCGGCGTGGCTGCGCGACAGCGACCACGACGTGCTCGGGCACGGCTACCGCTGGGCCGAGGTCAGTCGGATGACCGAGGACGAGGAGCGCGCGGACCTCGAGCACGCGATGCGGGTGCTCCCCGAGCTGGTCGGCCGCCCGGTCCGCGGCTGGTACGCGCGCTCGTTCCCGTCGCAGCGGACCCGGCGGCTGGCGGCGGACCACCCGGAGCTGACCTACGACAGTGACTCGGTCAACGACGAGCTGCCCTACCGCGTCGAGGTCGACGGGCGGCCGTGGCTCGTCGTGCCGTACTCCAAGGTGCACAACGACACGCGATACTTCCTGCCGCCGACCTACGCGACCCCCCGGCACTTCGCGGAGACGCTCATCGGGGCGGTCGACCTCCTGCTCGAGGAGGCCCGCGCCGGCGCGGGGGCCCGGCTGCTGACCGTCGGCCTGCACCCGCGCTGGAGCGGCCAGGCCGCGCGGGCGGTGGCGGTGCGGGACTTCCTGGCGTGGGCCACCGCGCAGCCGGAGGTGTCCCTGGTGCACCGCCAGCAGGTCGTGGACTGGTGGGAGGAGTACGTGCCGGGGGGCGCCGGGTAGCTCGCGGCATGATCGCCCACCGGCTCCGGGGGCCCCTGACGCTCCTCCTCGCGGCGGTCGCACCCGTCGTCCTGGTGGTCGGGGTCCTGCTCGCGCAGGCGGTCCAACGTCCGGGCGGCTACACGCCGCTCCGCCAGACCGTGAGCACCCTCGCGGGCCGCGGCGCGGACGACCGCTGGATCATGACGGCGGGTCTGCTCGCGCTGGGTCTGATCTACCTGGCCGTCGCCGCCGGGCTCTGCGCGCCGCGCCCGGGACGCTGGATCCTCGGGGTGGGGGCGCTCGCCCTCGTGGTGGTCTCCCTCTCGCCGCAACCCGCCCACGGCAGCTCGGCAGTGCACATGACGGCGATGGCGCTCGGCTGCGCGGCCTTCACGCTGTGGCCGCTGGGCCTGCTGCGCGCGCCGCACCTCCGCGCGGGGTCGCTGGTGATGACCGGCGTCGTGGCCGCGACCGTCGTCTGGCTCTGCGCCCAGGCGTGGACCGACGGCACGTGGCTCGGAGCGGCGGAACGCACCGTGCTGCTGGCCCAGACCGCGTGGCCGCTGCGGGTGGCCCTCGGGGCCCGACCCCTCGGCGCGTCGGCGCGGTGGACCGTCCTGCTCGCCCTGGTCCCGTTCGTCGTGTTCCCCGTGGGTCTCGTCGCGGCCCAGTCCGCGCAGCCCACGCCGGACCCGTCGGCCATGTCGCTGAGCGCCCTCGAGAGCCTCGGGGCGGTCGATCGCTGGATCATGACGACGACGGTGCTGGCGGTCGGGCTGACCTACGTCGCGGTGGCGGCACGCCTGCACCACGTGCCGCGGGTCGGTCGCGTCCTGCTCGGCGCCGGCGGCGGCTTCCTCGCGCTCGCGGCGCTCTTCCCCCAGCCCGCGCAGGGCACCTCGTGGCCGCACATGATGGCGGGCGGGCTCGCCTGGGCCGGCTTCGCGACCTGGCCGCTCGCGCTCGCCGCCGTCCCGACGACGGGCCCCGTCCTGCGGCGGGGGTCGCTGCTCGCGGTGGCGGTGATGGGGACGCTGCTCGCCTGGTTCACCGTGCAGCTGGTCGCCGGGGGCACCTGGTACGGCGTCTCGCAGCGCGTCACGGTGGCGGCGATGGGGATCTGGCCGCTCGTGGTCGCCGTGCACGGCGCGGATCGGCGCGCGCGGGTGCCGTCGGTGGCGGTCGACCCACGGACTGCGGCGCTCAGCGCGCGCTGAGGAACTCCGGTCCGATCCCCGCGACGAGCCAGGTGTCGTCGTTCCCGCGCCGGAAGACGACCCCGGCCTCCGCCGCTGCGGCGGCGTCCACCACGAACACGACGGGGACACCCCCGTGCCGGGCCCCGACCTGCCGGGCGGTGGCCTCGTCGCCCGACAGGTGCACGTACTGCCGGCCCATCGGCCGCAGCCCCTCCTCCCGGACCGCACCCGCCGTCGTCGGGCCCGTGCCGTGGAACAGGACCGCCGGCGGGTCAGCGACCGGCAGCTCCACCCGCCCGGCGACCGAGTGGCCGTAGCGGGCCCGGATGCGTCCGCCGTCGAGTTCGTAGCGCGGCTTGCTGCCGTGGTGGACGACGTCCTCGACGTCGGCCCGCGTGACCCCGAGCACCGCGACGAGCGCCTCGACGGACGTCCAGCCCTCGTCGTCGAGCTCGATCCCGATCCGGGCCGGCTCGTGGCGCAGCGCCCGCGACATGCGCTTCGACAGCCGCACCCGGTCGGTCACGGCGCCATCGCCATCAGGCGGTCCCAGACCTCGTCGGGCACCGGCGAGCCCGTGCGCACGAACGAGGCCCGCAGCGCGGACCAGCCGGCGACGACCGGGTCGGCGCGCAGGTCGGCCAGCGGGATCGACGGCTCGAGGCGGCGGACGACCTCGGCGGCGCAGTTCCACGGGCGCGGGCCGGGTTCGTAGGCGGGCTCCGACGTGGCCCGCAGCAGGTAGGCGAGGTCCTTGGCGCGTCGCGAGCGGTAGAGCACGGCGAGGTCGCCCGGGCGGGTGTCGCGGTGACAGGCCCACCGCATGGCGGAAGCCCCGGGGACGAGCTTGGGGTGCTCGCGCCCGTCGTCGTCGAGATAGCAGTCCGGCCCGACCACCCAGACCCAGTGCCCGGTCACGGCAGCCGCTCCGACAGCGCCGGGAGGTCGAAGGGGACGTGCGGCTCCGCCTGGTACCAGTAGGCGACCGACGACCAGTCGTCGCTGCGCCGGTTCGCGTGCCCGTGCTCGATCGTCACGCGGATGCTCCGCTCGAACACGACCGGATCCTCGACGTGGAAGCGGTAGAGCGACACCGGGCCGCGCCAGTTCCGGCCGCCCGGCAACGTGACCCCGTGGTACGGCGCGGAGTACGACTGCGTCGGGCACCAGGCGGTGTTCACGTAGTCCTCGGTGCCCGTGCCGTGCAGGGTGGGCGGCCAGTCGCCGGGCTCCTGGTCGACGAAGATCATGTCGTCCCCCTCGCCGTACCAGTTCCAGCGACGCCGGCGCCGCGGCCGGACGTTGAGCACGCAGCCCACGTAGTGCCCGTGCCCCCGGGCCTCGAGGACCGTGTAGTTGCCGTCCCCCGTCAGGTTCGTGCCCCCGAACTGGTAGCGGGAGTTCAGCAGGCCCGGCCGCACGCCCCGGGTGCGCTCGCGGTGGAACTGCGCGTGGAACCGGCCGATGTCCGGGCCGACCTCGTCGAGCTCCTCGTGGTCGACGTAGAAGTAGACCCAGACCTCTCCGGGTGCCTCGTTCTGCACCTCGATGCGGGCGCCCGCGGCGAAGGGCATCGCGAACCAGCAGTTCAGCGCCCGCCCGTCCTGGGGGCTCATCTGCAGGGGCGCCGAGACGAAGTTGGTGGTGCGGCCGTGCCCGACGCCGAAGAAGTCGCCGAGGGGCACCGCCACGCTCGGGGACTCCTCCCCGTCCCACCACATGCGGATCGTCAGCCGCCGCAGCAGCTCCGCGCGCCGCCGTCGGGGGCCGTTCACGGTCATCCAGAGGTGGGTCACGACGCCGGCCCCGTCGACGTCGAGCAGCGTCACCGACTCCCCGGCGCGGACGTGGGCG
The DNA here is from genome assembly GCF_013409505.1 of Actinomycetospora corticicola. Taxonomy (NCBI): domain Bacteria; kingdom Bacillati; phylum Actinomycetota; class Actinomycetes; order Pseudonocardiales; family Pseudonocardiaceae; genus Actinomycetospora; species Actinomycetospora corticicola. Next base: position 4,009,818 of record NZ_JACCBN010000001.1, read on the forward strand.
CGGTCGTCGTTGCCTCCTGTGCGGTCCCAGCTCGAGGCCCGACGACGACGGGAGCGGCGCAGGCGGGGCAGGTCCCGGAGGCTCGAACCGTGCGCGCCGTAGGGGGCGGTCATGGTCGTCCGGTTCCCGCCCGGGCGGCGGGGGAAGCGTGGGGTCTCGTCTCGTCAGCGGTGGCGCGGTGCGGCGTACGGGCGCGCGCCGGCCTGGACGTAGGGCGGCCGGCCGTGAGGCGGCTGGTCGTAGCCGTAGCCCACCGGCGGCGGGACGGTGACGATGCGGACGTCGGCGGGGGCGCGACGCTCGCGCTCCCGGTCGGCCGCACCGCCCCGCGCGAGGGCGTAAGCACCGCCGCCGGCGACGACGGCGATCCCGAGCCCTCCGAGCAGCAGCGGCAGCACCGAGCCGGAGTCGGAGCCCGACGTCGTGGTGGACGGGGTCGCGTGGGACGGGTGGTGCGTCCCCGACCCACCGGAGGGCGTCACCGGGTGGACCGGGGCCACGGGTGTGACGGGCGTCGTCGGGGTGACCGGCGGGGTGGCGGCCAGGGCCGTCCCGGCCCCGACCCCGGACAGGGAGACGACGGTGGCGGCGGCGAGGACGGCGGCACAGCGGCGGACGTTCATGGTGGCTCCCGGAGGGTCTTCTGGATCGCGGGGAGCGTCCTGACCTGAGCGTTCTCCGTGCTGACGGGAGAAGCATGGCTCCGCGGCCGACCCGGCCGGGTCCTTCATCCGGACCCGACGTGGGGGGACCACGACGTCCCCCCGTCGAGGGACGGGACACCGCGCGAGAAAGTCGGAACCGATCGGCGCCCGGCGCAGTCCAAGCCCCTGAGGACGGGACGAGCCGGGGAGGCGCGATGGGTACGCGACGCAGGACGGGACGGATCGCCGGAGGGACCGCGCACGACCGCACACCGGGGGCCACGGCCGTGCAGCTGCTGCCGCACCTGCTGCTGGGCGGGGACCTGGGACGGCCCCGGGTCGGGGACCGCCTCGAGGTGGCGCCCGCGATCTACGCGGGCGCGATCCACGCCGACGCGGCGCACCACGGAGTGGCGGGCACCGGGCACTGGTGGGTGGACGAGTTCGGGTGCGTGGACGCCCGGGGGCGGCTCACCACCGTCGCGCTCGATCCCACGGGCGGGTGCACGTGCCGGATCGAGGTCCTCGACGCCGGGGGCTGGCTCGCCCCGGTGAACTGGGCGGCCACCCGCCCGCCGGAGGACGACGGGCCGGCGCACGTCGACGGGTCGCTGTACCTCGACCCGATGCTGGACGCGGGCACCGAGCACGGCGAGGCCGTCGCCCTGTGTCGCCGGCCCTTCCGGCTCACCGCGCTGCGGCGCTACCGGCGGACCGCCTCGGTCCCGGTGCGCCCGGTCCGGCTGGGGCGGTTCCCCGCACCGTCCGAGGTGTCCGACGACGCGGTGTACGTCGCCGACCTGGTGGCCGATCGGCCGTTCGCGTTCCCCGCGCCGGTCCTGCGCGACGAGGCCGACGCGTGACCGCGGCCGCGCACCGCTGCGGGGGCTGGACCTCGCGGGCGGAGGTCCGGCGGCACGAGGTGACCACCGTGCAGCTGCTCCCCCACCACCTCCGCGCCGGGCAGCTGCCCCTCGCCGCGGTCGGGGAGGTCGTGCACGTCACGCCGATGATCTACGCGAGCGAGGTGGACGCGCTCCGCTGCCGGCCCGCCCGACTCTGGGACCTCGACCCGTACGGCACCGTGGTCGCCTGCGGGGTGCTGGGCGTGGACACCGTGCCGGCCCTCGACGGCGACGGCGTGGGTGACCTCGGCGTCCTGGTGGTCGGGGAGCGCTCCCTCCCGCTCAACTGCGCGGGGATGAGCACCGCGCCGGACCTCGGGGCGGGCCGCCCGGTGTACGTCGAGGGGTCGGTCTACCTCGACGTCGACGTCCGCGCCCACGCCGCGACCGACCGCGCGTTCCGTCTGCGGGCGGTGCGGCGCTACCGGCTCCGCCCGGGCGGCGCTCCGCCGCGCACCGAGCACCTCGACCGCATCCCGGGCGCGGAGGGGATCGACGACGACGTGTTCCTGCACGTCGCCGACCTCGTCGATCCGGCCGTGGACGCGGACGTGGCGGCGGCTCAGCCGTGACGGGACATGGCCTGGAGGCGGGCGATCCGGTCCTCGATCGGCGGGTGGGTGGAGAACATCCGCGACAGACCCTCACCCGCCCGGAACGGGTTGGCGATCATCAGGTGGGACTGCGAGACGAGGCGCGGCTCGGGGGGCAGCGGTGCCGCCTGCGTGCCGTACTCCAACTTGTGCAGGGCCGAGGCGAGCGCGAGCGGGTCGCCGGTGAGGTGGGCGCCGCTGGCGTCCGCCTGGTACTCCCGGGTGCGGCTCACGGCCATCTGCACGATGCCGGCCGCGACCGGCCCGACCAGGGCGAGCAGCATCGTCGCCAGGACGTTCCGGCTCCCGCCGAAGAGCTGCGCGCCGAGGGCGACGTAGGTGACCACGCTCGACAGCGCGCCCGCCACCGAGGAGATCAGGATGTCCCGGTTGTAGACGTGGGAGAGCTCGTGCCCGAGCACACCACGCAGTTCCCGCTCGTCGAGCAGCCGCAGGATCCCGGTGGTGGCGCAGACCGCGGCGTTGCGCGGGTTGCGCCCGGTGGCGAAGGCGTTGGGTGCCTCGGTCGGGCTGACGTAGAGCCGCGGCATCGGCTGGTGCGCTGCCGACGCCAGCTCCCGCACGATGCGGTACATCGCGGGCTGCTCGGCCTCCGTGACCGGCACGGCGTGCATCGCCCGGAGCGCCAGCCTGTCGGAGAAGAAGTACGAGTAGCCGTTGACGCCGAGCGCGACCAGCAGGGCGAGGAACAGCCCGCCCCGGCCGAACAGCGATCCGATCAGCAGGATGAACGCGCTCAGCGCTCCCAGGAGCAGGGCGGTCTTGAGCCCGTTGCGCACCGTCGTCGCCTTTCGTTCCGATCCGGGAGGTCCTTCGCCCGGATCAACGAACGGGTGCGGGCGCGCGTTCCCGGGTCAGGCGCGGGCGGCCCGGATGCGCTCGGCCGGAACACCGAGGGCCTCGAGGTCCTCCGGGCGGCTGTTGCGCAGGAAGTGGTCCATCTCGACCTTGAGGAACAGTGCCGACGCGGTCCCGACGACGGGGCCGTCGGGGGCGTCGAGGTGGGCGCGCCCGCTGACGTACAGCTTGCGCCCGAGGCGGCCGTCGACCCGTCCGCGCAGCCACAGCGTGGAGCCGATCGGCATCGGCGCCCGGAAGTCGGTCTCCAGCCGGGCCGTGACGCACGGGCGGGTGACGAGCGCGACCACCGAGCCGAGCACCTCGTCGAACGCCGCGGTGAGCAGCCCGCCGTGCAGCAGCCCGGGGGCGCCCTGCTGCTCCTCACGCAGCACCATGCGGCTGCTGATCGCCGCGGCGCCCGCCTCGTCGTCGGTCACCCAGGACTCCAGGCGCAGCCCGTGGGGCAGGTCGGCGCAGCCGAAGCACACCGCCGAGTGCACGGGGATGCGCTCGCCGACCGCGGGCGCCTTCTCGTGCCGCTCGGCGACCGTCGCCTCGGCGGGGAGTTCCAGGCTGGGGGACGCGACCATGAGCGCACGCTAACGGTCTTCGGCAGGATGGCGGCCGTGGCAGACAACACCCCGGACGTCCTGCTCGAGCGGATCGCGCCGGAGGGCGCGCAGGAGGGCGGTGGACTCACCGCGCTGCTGACGCTGCGCGACCCGAAGCGGCGCAACGCGATGAGTCGGGCCCTCTCCGACGCGCTCCTCGCGGTCCTCGACGAGGTGGAGGCCGACGAGCGGGTGCACGCCGTCGTCGTCACCGGCGCGGCCGACCGCGGCCCCGCGTTCTGCGCCGGCGGGGACCTCGACGAACTCGCCGCGGTGGGTGCGACGACGGGCCAGGACGGCGAGGACGCGATCCGGGGGGTCTACGCGGGCTTCCTGCGGCTCGCGGCGTGCCCGCTGCCCACCATCGCCGCCGTCGACGGGCCGGCGGTCGGCGCCGGCATCAACATGGCCCTCGCCGCCGACATCCGGCTCGCCGGGGACACCGCGCGCTTCGAGCCCGGCTTCCTGCGCCTGGGGATCCACCCCGGCGGCGGCATGACCTGGATGACACAGCGCCTGGTGGGGCAGCAGACCACCATCGCGATGCTGCTCGGCGGCGAGGCGATGGACGCGGCCGCCGCCGAACGGGCCGGGCTCGTGCTGCGGCGGGTCCCCGGCGAGGTGCCCGAGCAGGGGCACTCGCCCGTCGTCGTGGAGGCGCTGCGGATGGCGGCGTTCTCCGCCCGGGCCCCGCGGGACCTCGTCACCACGACGAAGGCGTCGATCCGCACCACCTCGGCGCTCACCGACCACGCCGAGGCCGTCACCGTGGAGGTCGGTCCGCAGCTCACCTCGCTGCGCTCCCCGGCGTTCGAGGAGGGCCTCGACCGGCTGCGGAAACGGTCCTGACGGCACTTGTTCGGTCCAGCCGTTGTGACTCGTGACGAACCGGGCCACTGCGGCGATCACCACAGGGTTAGCGTGGATGTTTGACGTGGTGACGTCGCGCGCCACGACGGACGAGGAAGGACACCGATCGCTCGATGAGCACTGACACCGAGGTCGGGGCCGATCTCCCTGATCGACTGGTGGCCCACGGCGAGATCCGGCAGACCGAGGTCCGGCAGACCCACCGCGTCGTCATCCGCTTCGCCGGTGACTCCGGGGACGGGATGCAGCTGACCGGGGATCGGTTCACCTCGGAGGCCGCGGCGTTCGGCAACGACCTCGCCACGCTGCCGAACTTCCCCGCCGAGATCCGGGCCCCTGCCGGGACGCTGCCGGGGGTGTCGAGCTTCCAGCTCCACTTCGCCGACTACGACATCCTGACGCCGGGTGACCGGCCGGACGTCCTCGTCGCGATGAACCCGGCCGCGTTGAAGGCGAACCTCAAGGACCTGCCGCACGGCCAGGTGCTGATCGTCAACACCGACGAGTTCACGAAGCGGAACCTGGCGAAGGTCGGCTACGAGTCGAACCCGCTCGAGGACGACTCGCTCGAGCCCTACCAGGTGCACCAGGTCGCGATGGCGACCATCACGCGGACCGCGCTCGAGCCGACCGGCATGTCCAAGAAGGACGCCGAGCGGGCGAAGAACATGTTCGCGCTCGGGCTGCTGTCGTGGATGTACCACCGCGGCACCGAGGGCACCGAGCAGTTCCTGCGCGAGAAGTTCGCGAAGAAGCCCGACCTCGCCGAGGCCAACATCCTCGCCTTCCGCACCGGCTGGAACTACGGCGAGACCACCGAGTCGTTCGCGGTGACCTACGAGGTGGCGCCGGCGGCCCTGCCGACCGGCACCTACCGCCAGATCACCGGCAACCTGGCGCTCGCCTACGGTGTGGTCGCCGCCGGGCAGCTCGCGAAGCTGCCGGTGTTCCTGGGCACCTACCCGATCACCCCGGCCTCGGACGTGCTCCACGAGCTGTCCAAGCACAAGGGCATGGGCGTGACCACGTTCCAGGCCGAGGACGAGATCGCCGGCATCGGTGCGGCCCTGGGCGCGTCGTTCGGCGGCGCCCTGGGCGTCACGTCGACCTCCGGGCCGGGCGTGGCGCTGAAGTCCGAGACGATCGGTCTCGCGGTCGCCCTCGAGCTGCCGCTGCTGATCCTCGACGTCCAGCGCGGTGGCCCCTCGACCGGCCTGCCGACCAAGACCGAGCAGGCCGACCTGCTGCAGGCGATGTACGGCCGCAACGGGGAGGCCCCGGTGCCGATCATCGCGCCGGCCTCGCCGAGCGAGTGCTTCGCCGCGGCGATCGAGGCCGCGCACATCGCGATCAAGTACCGGACGCCGGTGTTCCTGCTCTCCGACGGCGCGATCGCCAACGGCTCCGAGCCGTGGAACGTGCCCGACGTCGCCGACCTGCCCGACATCTCGACCACGTTCGCCACCGAGGCGAACGCGCCGGACGGGTCCGGGGAGTTCTGGCCCTACCTGCGCGACGACGACACGCTCGCCCGTCCGTGGGCGGTGCCGGGCACGGCCGGTCTCGAGCACCGCATCGGCGGGCTGGAGAAGGCCGACGGCCGCGGGTCGATCTCCTACGACGGCGACAACCACGACCGCATGGTCCGGCTGCGTCAGGCCAAGATCGACGGCATCACGGTCGACGACGTCACCGTGGACGACCCGTCGGGCGAGGCCGAGGTGCTCGTGCTCGGCTGGGGCTCGACGTTCGGACCGATCGGTGCGGCGTGCCGCCGCGTCCGGGCGGCGGGGATGAACGTGGCGCAGGCGCACGTCCGCTCCATGAACCCGCTGCCGGGCAACCTCGGCGACGTGCTGGCGCGCTACCGCCGCGTCGTCGTCCCGGAGATGAACCTCGGCCAGTTCGCGATGATGCTGCGCGCGAAGTACCTGGTCGACGTCCGCTCCTACACCAAGGTGGCCGGCCTGCCGTTCCAGGCCGAAGAGCTCGCCGGTGTCCTCACCGACGCCGTGAAGGGGGACCTTCCCGCATGACCGCCGTGGACCTGCCCACCCCCCAGCTCGGGGGCCTGGACCTCGTTCCCACCACTGACGCCCCGCAGAAGGCGAAGGACTACACCTCCGACCAGGAGGTGCGCTGGTGCCCGGGCTGCGGCGACTACGCCGTGCTCGCCTCCGTGCGGTCCTTCCTGCCCGAGCTCGGCCTCAAGCGCGAGAACATCGTGTTCGTGTCCGGGATCGGCTGCTCGAGCCGGTTCCCGTACTACCTCGACACCTACGGGATGCACTCGATCCACGGCCGTGCGCCGGCGATCGCGACCGGCCTCGCGGTGTCGCGACCGGACCTGTCGGTGTGGGTCGTGACCGGTGACGGCGACGCGCTCTCGATCGGTGGCAACCACCTGATCCACGCGCTGCGCCGCAACATGAACATCACGATCCTGCTGTTCAACAACCGGATCTACGGGCTGACCAAGGGCCAGTACTCGCCGACCTCCGAGGTCGGCAAGGTCACCAAGTCCACCCCCATGGGCTCGGTCGACGCGCCGTTCAACCCGGTCTCGCTCGCCCTGGGCGCCGAGGCCACGTTCGTGGGGCGCGCCCTGGACTCCGACCGCAAGGGCCTCACCGAGGTGCTGCGCCAGGCCGCCGCCCACCGTGGTGCGTCGCTGGTCGAGATCTTCCAGGACTGCCCGATCTTCAACGACGGGTCGTTCGACGTGCTCCGCAAGGGCGACGACGTCGCCCAGCGCCTCATCCCGCTGGTCGACGGCGAGCCGATCCGGTTCGGCAACGACGGCGAGTACGGCGTCGTCCGCTCGGAGTCGGGCGGGCTGAAGGTCGTCCCGGTCGCCGAGGTGGGCGAGGACGCCCTCGTCGTCCACCACGCCGGCGAGCAGGACCCGACGCAGGCGTTCGCGCTCTCGCGCCTGTCCGACCAGGACCTCACCCACACCGTCACGGGCATCTTCCGCAAGGTGGACCGCCCGACCTACGACGACGGGGCCCGGGCCCAGGTGAAGGCCGCCACCGAGCAGGCCGAGCAGCGGGGCGACAACCTGCAGGCCCTGCTCAAGGGCAAGGACACGTGGGCCGTCATGCCCACGCCGGAGCAGGAGGCGTAAGTCTCTTCCCGACGACGAGGCCGGTCCCCTTCCGGGGCCGGCCTCGTGTCGTCTCCGGGTCCGTTCCGGGCGAGGTCCACGCCATGCAGGGCCGGGCACCCCGGGACCTGCCCCACGTCACCCTCGCGACCGCGCGACCCGCTCCCCCGACCGCGAGGTCCACACCATGCAGGGCCGGGCGCCCCGGAACCTGCCCTATGGACGTCTCGCGCGGGAGGTGTCGGCGCCGAGCGCGTCCAGCGCGACCGCGCGGCCCACCTCGACGGCGTCGCGCAGGACGGTCTCGTCGGTCTCGCGCTGGCCGACGTCACGGCTGCCGGCCGGCGGGCGCAGCGCGTGCACCGTGTCCGCGCAGCGGCCGAGCAGGTCCTCCTCGTCGGCCAGCTGCCGCTCGTACCGGTCCCGCCAGGCCGCAGCGGCGCCCGGCGTGCCGAGGCGCAGGACCAGCCGTGCCAGCAGGTCCCCGGAGCGCCAGGGCGGGCGCACCGGGTCGTCCGCGCGGCGGGTGCGCAGCAGGAGCACGTGCGTCATGCCCTGGGCCAGCGGGGTCCGGTACGGGAGCGTCTCGGCGAGCGCGGCGTCGAGGAACCGCCGTCCCGCGAGCTCCACGGGCGGGCCGCCGAGGATCGGCAGGTGCGTGGACGCGCGGACGGCGGCCCGCAGCGAGGCGTCGTCGTGCACGAACGGGAGCAGGTCGACCGAGGCGCCGGTGTCGGCGTCGGTCGCCATGGGGTGCAGCGGGACCTCCGACGACCGCACCGCCGACCAGTCCAACGGCACCACGTCGCGGTACAGCTCGTCGGTCACCCACCGGATGTCCACCAGCGGGCGGCCCCGCAGCATCCGCGCGATCCCGGTGACCCGTCGCATCACACCTGGCCGGTACCAGGCCGGGATGCCGCGCGCGGTGTCACCGGCGACGAACCAGGCCCCGTTGATCGTTCCCGCCGACGCGCCGTACACCGCGTCGAAGGCCCCGGAGAGGCCCGCCTCCGCCAGGCCGAGCGCCATCCCGCCCGACAGCGTCGCCCGCGACCCACCGCCCTCGATCGCGAGCGCGACCCGGTGCCCGTCGTCGCGATCGCCCCGCTCACGGCGGGCCCGCAGGATCTCGATCACCGGGTGCACGGGGTCATGTTCGTCCGTCCCCGGCCCCCGGATCGACCGCGGAACCCCGAGGGTCACGTGGGGCAGGTCCCAGGACGTCCGGACCTGCATGATGTGAACCTCGCGGAAGGGCTAACAGAGCCTGGCGTTCGCGAGGGTCACACGGGGCAGGCCCCAGGACGCCCGGACCTGCCTGATGTGATCCTCGGCGAGGGGTAGCACGACCGTCGCCCGCGAGAGTCACAAGAGGCAGGCCGAGCGGCCCACGGACCTGCCTGAGGTGAACCTCGCGCACGAGACGGCACGACCGCTGCCGGCGAAGGTGACACGGGGCAGGTCGTCGGGCCCGCGCGCCTGCCTGACGTGAACCTCGGGAGGAGGGGCGCCCCTGCACCTGCCACCCTCTCGCGAATAGCAGGTGCGTAGCGCACGTATCGCGTGATGGGCTCGACGTCGTGCCCGACGAGCAGGCTGCGGCCGACCCGACCACCCGCCCACCCCGGTCCGGTCTGGTGGCGGCGCTCGGCGCCTACGTGCTCTGGGGTGCGTTCCCCGCGTTCTGGCCGCTCCTGGCGCCGGCGGGGGCCGTCGAGATCCTCGCCCACCGGATCGCGTGGACGCTCGTGGGGATGCTCGTGGTCCTCACGGCGGTGCGGGGCTGGTCGCAACTGCGGGGACAGTCGCTGCGCACCTGGCTGACGATCACGCTCGCCAGCGTGCTCATCACCGTCAACTGGGGCGTCTACATCTGGGGCGTCACGCACGGGCGGGTCGTGGAGAGCGCCCTCGGCTACTACGTGAACCCGCTGGTCTCGGTGGTGCTGGCCGTGTTGGTCCTCGGCGAGCGGCTGCGGCGGACGCAGTGGGTCGCGGTCGGCGTCGCGACGATGGCCGTGGCGGTGCTCTGGGCGGGCACGGGTGCCCTGCCCTGGGTCGCGCTCGTCCTCGCCGGCAGCTTCGGCTTCTACGGGCTGCTGAAGAAGCGGGTGCCGCTCGCCCCGGTGGCCGGCCTGACCGCCGAGGGGTTCCTCCTCGGGCCGGTCGCGATCGGCTACCTGGTCTGGCTCCAGACGACCGGGGTGGGCACGTTCGGCCAGGGCACCGGGCACACCCTGCTGCTCATCGCGGCCGGGCCCGTCACCGCGCTCCCGCTGCTGCTGTTCGCGTTCGGCGCGAAGCGGCTCCCGCTCGCGACCCTCGGGCTGCTCCAGTACGTGAACCCCACCATGCAGTTCGCCTGGGGCGTCCTCGTCGACCACGAGCCGATGCCGCCCGCGCGGTGGGTCGGCTTCGTCCTCGTCTGGGTCGCGCTGCTGGTCTTCGCCGTGGACGGGTGGACCTCGTCCCGACGGCGGGCGTCGGGCCCCCTCGGGGCCCGACCCGCTCAGCCCACCCGGTCCACGGTGTAGTCCAGCAGGGACGCCAGCGCGTCGCGGGCCGCCCCGGCGGGCAGCCCCGCGAGCTCGGCACGCGCCGCGTCGGCCTGCTCGTCCAGGGCCGCCCGGGCGCGGGCGAGCCCGTCCGAGCCCCGCAGGATGTCGAGCGCCTCGGCGACCACCGCGTCGTCGGTGATCTCCTTCTCCCCCACCCCGAGGGCGCGCAGCCGCTCGGCGTCGGGCCCGGCGTCGGCGAGCGCGTAGAGCACCGGCAGCGTCGCCACGCCCTCGCGGAGATCGGTGCCCGGGGTCTTGCCGGAGTCCCCCGACGGCGACGCGATGTCGATGATGTCGTCGGAGACCTGGAACGCCGTCCCGATGATCTCGCCGAAGCGCCGCAGCGCCTCCACGTGCTCGGCAGGCGCCCCCGCGAACATCGCACCGAACCGGCCCGCCGTCGCGATGAGGGAGCCGGTCTTCTCGGCGATGACCGCCATGTAGTGCTCGACGGGGTCGTCGCCGCGGGCGCCGCGGGTCTCGCGCATCTGGCCGGTGACCAGCTCGGCGAACGTCTCGGCGATGATCCGCACCGCGTCCGGGCCGAGCTGGGACACCAGCCGCGAGGCGTGGGCGAACAGGTAGTCGCCGGTGAGGATGGCGACCGTGTTGTCCCAGCGCGCGTTCGCGCTCTGGGCGCCGCGGCGCATCACGGCCTCGTCCATGACGTCGTCGTGGTAGAGCGTCGCCAGGTGCACCAGCTCGACCGAGGTCGCCGCGACCACCACGTCCTCGCTGGTGCCGCCCGCGAGCTGGGCGGCCAGCAGCGTCAGCAGCGGCCGGAACCGCTTGCCCCCGGCCTCGATGAGGTGCAGCGACGTGTCCGCCACGAAGCGGTAGTCGCTGTGCACCTCCCGACGGAGGAGGTCCTCCACCTGCTCCAGGCCCGACGACACCTCTGTCGCCAGCGCCTCGTCACCGATGGGGAGACCGGCGACCTGGGTCAGGGTCACCGGAGTTGGCCTCTGCGCGCTCACGACCTCAGCCTAGGAAGTTTCCGGCGCCGGCCCACTCCAGGGCGGCCGTCGGGAGCACTCCCAGGAGCAAGGTCACGGCGACGCCCAGCGTGATGGCCACCGTGGTGAGCGGTCCGGGGAGGCTCACGGTCGGTCCGTCGGGCGCCGGGTCCGAGAAGTACATGAGCACGATCACGCGCAGGTAGAAGAACGCGGCGATCGCGCTGCACACCAGCCCCACGATGACCAGCGGCGCCAGCCCGTCGGCCAGACCGGCCGAGAACACCGCGAACTTCGCGGTGAACCCGCTGGTCAGCGGCACCCCGGCAAGGGCGAGCAGGCAGAACGAGAGCGACCCCGCCACGACCGGCGACCGCTGGCCCAGCCCCGCGAACCCCGACAGGTGCCCGGCCTCGCCGTCGCCGGAGCGCACCAGCGAGACCAGTCCGAGGATCGCGATCGTCGTGAAGCCGTAGGCCAGCAGGTAGAACAGCGTGCCGGACAGGCCGGCCGGGGTGATGGCCAGGCAGCCGATGAGCAGGAAGCCGGCGTGCGCCACCGAGGAGTAGGCCACCATGCGCTTCAGGTCGGTCTGGGTGAGCCCCAGCACGGTGCCGATCACCATCGAGGCGATGGCCACGGCCCAGAGCACGCCACGCCACTCCAGCGCCGTGGTGCCGAACGCGACGGTGAAGACCCGCAGGATGGCGCCGAACGCCGCGACCTTGGTGCAGGCCGCCATGAAGGCGGTGACCGGGGTCGGGGCCCCCTGGTAGACGTCCGGGGTCCAGGTGTGGAACGGGCCGACCGAGCCCTTGAACATCAGGCCCACCACGATCAGGGCCAGGCCACCGAACAGCAGCGTGTCCGAGCGCAGGGGCCCGGCCGCCGCCGCGGCGATGTCGGAGAGCCGCACCGACCCGGCGTAGCCGTAGAGCAGGGCGACGCCGTAGATGAAGAACGCCGACGCGAACGCCCCGAGGAGGAAGTACTTCACGGCCGCCTCCTGGGACAGGAGACGGCGGCGCCGGGCGAGCCCGCACAGCAGGTACAGCGGCAGGCTCAGGACCTCGAGGGCCACGAACATCGTGATGAGGTCGTTCGACGCGCAGAACGCGAGCATGCCCAGCAGGGCGAAGAGCACGAACGGGAAGACCTCGGTGTGCATCTCCGGCGCCGGACCGCCCTCGCCCGACGACGAGCCGCCCCGGGAGCCACCCGTCGCGCCCCGACCGGCGTCGGAGCCTCCGGTGGCGAGCGCACCGACCCGGTCCCGCGCGGCGGCGAGCGCCTCGGGGTCGGGCAGGAACACGCCGCCGGCCTCGATCGAACGGTCGGCCAGCAGCAGCACCGACGGGATCGCGAGGGCGAGCAGGGTGCCCCAGAGGAAGAGGCTCGGGGCGTCGACCGAGAGCGCGCCCGCGAGGACGACGACGTCGGTGGCGCCGCTCGTCGCACGCAGGATCACCGCCACGAGGGCGAGGACCACCACGGCGAGGGTGAGCACGAGCTGCACCGGACGGCGCCGGTGGTGCGGCAGCACGGTCTCGACGAGCACCGAGACGATGGCGCCGACGAAGAGGATCAGCAGCGGCGACAGGGCGGCGTAGTCGACGCCCAGGGCGGCGGCGGTGATCTGGCCTTGCGCGGGCATCAGCGGGCGACTCCGTTCGGACCGACCGGGTCGGCCACGCCGACCTCGCTCATCGTGGCGGCGACCGCCGGGTTGATGACGTCGAGCAGCGGCTGCGGGAAGAACCCGAGCAGGAAGACGAGCAGCACCAGCGGTGCCAGCACCCCGATCTCCCGGCCGGACAGGTCACCGAAGCGGGCCTTCGTCGTCGAGGTCCCGTCCGGCGGGTCGAGGGTCTCGGAGAACCCGGGTCCGCCGGCCAGCGCCCGCGCCGACGCCGCACCCGGGCCGCCGCCGACGACGGCCTCGCCGCGCAGCGGGCCCGTCATCGTGCGCTGGTAGACCCAGAGGACGTACAGCGCGGCGAAGATGATCCCGACGGTGGCGATCACCGTGTAGACCGGCTGGCGCGGCCACGAGCCGAGGAGCACCAGGAACTCGGAGACGAACGAGTTCGTGCCCGGCAGCGACAGCGTCGTCAGGCCCGCCAGGAGGAACAGCCCGGCGAGCACCGGCGCGATCCTCCCGACGCCGCCGTAGTCGGCGATCCGCGTCGAGCCGCCGCGGGAGGCGAGCATCCCGACGACGAGGAAGAGCATCGCCGTCGAGATGCCGTGGTTGACCATGTAGAGCGCCGAGCCCGCGATCGCCTGCTGGGAGAACGCGAAGATCCCCAGCCCGATGAACCCGAAGTGGGCGATCGAGGTGTAGGAGACGAAGCGCTTCATGTCGGTCTGCATCGCGGCGAGCAGCGCCCCGTAGAGCACGCCGATCACCGAGAGCACGAGTACGAGCGGGGCCAGCGTCTGTGAGGCCAGCGGGAACAGCGGCAGGCAGTAGCGCAGGAACCCGAAGACGCCGACCTTGTCCAGGACGCCGACGAGGATGACGCCGCCGCCGATCGGGGCCTGGGCACCGGCGTCGGGCAGCCACGTGTGCAGCGGCACCAGCGGCGCCTTGATCGCGAAGGCGGCGAAGAACCCGAGGAACAGGAAGATCTGCGTGGACTCCGGCAGCTGCGCCGCGAGCCGCTGCAGCTCGGCCCAGTCGAAGGTCGCCTGCCCGAGCCGGGTGCCGCTCGCGACGTAGATCCCGATCACCGAGCCGAGCATGATCAGCCCGCCGAGGAACGAGTACAGGAAGAACTTCACCGCGGCGTACTGCCGCCGGGCCCCGCCGAAGCGCCCGATGATGAAGTACATCGGGACGAGCATGACCTCGAACATCACGTAGAAGACGAAGACGTCGGTCGCGGCGAACAGGGCCACGAGCACGCCCTGCAGCGAGAGCATCAGCGCGACGAACCCGCCCGCGCCCCGCGGCTCGCCGTCGGGACCGTCGGGGAACCGCTCCGCCGCCTGCGTGAACGACGTGTACGCGATGACGGTCGGCACGAGGACCGCGAGCAGCGCGACCATCGCGAGCGCGATGCCGTCGAGGCCGAGGGAGAACGAGACCCCGAAGGCCGGGATCCACTCGACCGAGGACTCGCCCTGGAACCGGGTCGGCGCGGCGGGGTCGAACAGACCCCAGACCACGGCGACCGCGACGAGCTCGACCAGGGAGACGCCGAAGCCCAGGGACTTCGCGGCCGCGTCGCGGCCGCCCTTGACCAGGACGCCGCAGACCACCGCCCCCACCAGGGGGAGCAGGACGAGGACGATCACGAGGGCGCTCACGGCAGAGCCACCGCCAGCAACGCCGCGACCAGCACGAGCGAGCCTCCCAGCATCGTCAGCGCGTACGAGCGCACGAACCCGGTCTGGGTCCGCCGGGCCCGGCCCGACGTCCCGCCGAGCAGGGCGGCGGTGCCGTTGACGGCCCCGTCCACCCCGCGGTTGTCGAGGTAGACCAGCGCCCGGGAGAACCAGATCCCCGGACGCGCGATCAGCTTCTCGTTGATCGCGTTGGCGTAGAGGTCGGCGCGGGCGGCCCGCACCGGCAGGGCCACCCGCTGCGGGCGCTCGACCGGGACCTCCTTGCGGCCCACCGTCAGGTAGGCGATCCCGGCGCCGAGCAGCATGAGCACCGAGGCGATGCCGGGGACGAGCCCCGTCGGGATGACGGTGTCCTCGACCTCGCGCAGCGGGCCGATCGACGGCTCGAGCCACCCGCCGAGGCGCTCCCCGATGACGAGGAACGCGCCGGCCCCGACCGAGCCGACGGCCAGCAGGATCATCGGCACCGTCATCGTCGCGGGCGACTCGTGCGGGTGGTAGTGCTCCGGCGAACCGTGCCCGGGCTCCGGGTGCTGCGGAGCCGCCTCGCTCTCCAGCGACGGGTCCCACGGCGCGGCGCGCGGCGTCAGCGAGCGCCACCGCTCCGGGCCGAAGAACGTCATGAGCATCAGCCGCGTCATGTAGAAGGCGGTCAGGCCGGCCGCCAGCAGCGCCGCGCCGCCGAGCAGCCAGCCGCGTACCGGCGAGCCCCCGAGGGCGGCCTCGATGATGAGGTCCTTCGAGTAGAAGCCGGACAGGAACGGGAAGCCGATGAGCGCCAGGTAGCCGAGGGTGAACGTGGCGAACGTGATCGGCATGTGCCGCCACAGCCCGCCGAACCGGCGCATGTCGGTCTCGTCGGCCATCCCGTGCATCACCGACCCGGCGCCGAGGAAGAGCCCCGCCTTGAAGAAGCCGTGGGTGAGCAGGTGCGCGAGGCCGGCCGCGTAGCCGATCGGCCCGAGCCCGACGGCGAGCATCATGTAGCCGATCTGGCTGACCGTGGAGTAGGCCAGGACCTTCTTGATGTCGTCGTAGGCGCAGCCGACGATCGCGCCGATCAGCAGCGTGATCGCCCCGACGATCGTCACCACGAGCTGCCCGGTGGGCGTGAGGTCGTAGATCGGGTGCGAGCGCGCGACGAGGTAGACGCCCGCCGTCACCATGGTGGCGGCGTGGATGAGGGCCGAGACGGGGGTCGGGCCCTCCATGGCGTCGGGGAGCCAGGCCTGCAGCGGGAACTGGCCGGACTTGCCGCACGCGCCGAGCAGGAGCAGCAGCGCGACCGCGGTGACCGCCCCGGGCGAGAGCTCCCCGGCCCGGGCGAAGACCTCGGTGTACTGGGTGGTGCCCAGCTGCGCGAAGAGGATGAAGATCGCCAGCGCGAGCCCGACGTCACCGACCCGGTTCATCAGGAAGGCCTTCTTCGCCGCGGACGCCGCGAGCGGGCGCTGCACGTAGAAGCCGATGAGCAGGTACGAGGCGAGACCGACGCCCTCCCACCCGAGGTAGAGGGTGAGGAAGCCGTTGCCGAGAACCAGCACGAGCATCGACGCGACGAACAGGTTGAGCATCGCGAAGAACTTGCGGCGGTTCTCGTCATGGGCCATGTAGCCCACCGAGTAGATGTGGATCAGCGACCCGACCCCGGTGATGAGCAGGACGAACGTCAGCGACAGCGGGTCCAGGCGCAGCCCGAACTCCACCGACAGCGACCCGGACGCGAACCACTCGTAGAGCGGCAGCTCGCGCACCCGCTCCTCGCCCGGCAGCGCGAGCGTCGAGACGAACAGCACGACGCCGTAGACGAAGGACCCGAGCACCGTGGCGGTGCCGAGCAGGTGGCCCCAGCGGTCGGTGCGCCGACCGCCGAGGAAGAGCACCGCGGCGCCCAGGGCCGGCAGCGCGACCAGGAGCCAGGCAGCGGTGCCGGCTCCCGTCGCCTCGGCCACGGGCGGCAACTCGGTGAGCATCGAGGAGCTCCCGTCAGTACTTGAGGAGGTTCGCGTCGTCGACCGAGGCGGTCCGGCGCGTGCGGAAGATGGCCATGATGATCGACAGCCCGACGACGACCTCGGCCGCGGCGACGACGATGACGAACAGGGCCATGACCTGCCCGTCGAGGTTGCCGTTGATCCGGGAGAAGGTCACCAGTGAGAGGTTCGTGGCGTTGAGCATGAGCTCGACGCACATGAACACGACGATCGCGTTGCGTCGCACCAGCACGCCCACGGTGCCGATCGCGAACAGCAGGGCGGAGAGCAGCAGGTAGTTCGTGGGGCTCACGCCTGGCTCCCCGTGACGGACTGGTCGTGGCGGTGGTCCGCGTGCGCCGACGTGTCGTGCTCGTCGCCGGCGTGCGCCAGTTCAGTCTGGTGGCCCAGCCGCTCGCGGGCGGTCGCCTCGATGATCTCCGAGAGCGACTCGGGGGCGACGGAGCCGTCGGGCAGCAGCGCCGGGGTGGCGACCGAGTCCGCCGTCGCGAAGACGCCGGGACCCGAGCGCGAGCCGTACTTCTCCAGCGGCCCCTGCAGGCGGGCGACGACGCGCTCGCGCTGGCTCGCGGTCTGGCGCTTGGCCCGGCCCGCGAAGGTGTAGACGACCGCGCCGAGGGTGCCGACGACGATGAGCGCCGAGGCGAGCTCGAGCGCGGCGACGTAGCGGGTGAAGACCAGCAGACCGAGGCCGCCGGTGTTCTGGTCCGGCAGGGTCGTGCCGACCACGCTCGCGGTCACCGACCCCGCCACCGTGCTGACGAGCAGCCCGGCGATGCCGACGCCGAGGATCGCGGCCGCGACGCGCTGACCGCGCAGCACCTCGACCACCGAGTCCGAGGCGTCCCGGCCGACCATCATCAGCACGAAGACGAAGAGCATCATGATCGCGCCGGTGTAGACGATGATCTGGGTGAACCCCAGGAACGGCGCCGACTGGACCATGTAGAGGAAGCCGAGCGAGAGCATCGTCACGACGAGCCACAGCGCGGAGTGCACGGCGTTGCGGGCGAACACCATGCCCAGCCCGCCGGCCAGCGCGATGGGGCCGAGGATCCAGAACCCGATGGCCTCGCCGATCGAGGTGGTCATCGCTTCTCCTCCGGGGCCTTCCCGACGAGGGCCGCACCCGGCAGGGCATTCGCCCCGGCGCGGTTGTCGGTGTCGAGGTCGTCCGCGCCGGCCTGGTCCCGGCCGCGCCGCGCCATCTCCGGGCCCTGCACGTAGTAGTCCTGCTCGTCGTCCCCGAGCCGCATGGGGTGCGGCGGCTGCTCCATGCCCGGCAGCAGCGGGGCGAGCAGCATGTCCTTGGTGTAGATCAGGTGCTGGCGGTCGTCGTCGGCGAGCTCGTACTCGTTGGTCATCGTCAGCGACCGCGTCGGGCACGCCTCGATGCAGAGCCCGCAGCCGATGCAGCGCAGGTAGTTGATCTGGTAGATCGCGCCGTAGCGCTCCCCCGGGGAGAACCGGGCGTCCTCGGTGTTGTCGCCGCCCTCGACGTAGATCGCGTCGGCGGGGCAGGCCCAGGCGCAGAGCTCGCAGCCCACGCACTTCTCGAGGCCGTCCGGGTGCCGGTTGAGCTGGTGGCGGCCGTGGTAGCGCGGCGCGGTCACCTTCTTGACCAGCGGGTACTCCTCGGTGACCACCTTCTTGAACATCGTCGAGAAGGTCACGCCGAAGCCGGCGATGCCGTCGAACATGCCCATCAGGCGTCCTCCTTCTGACCGGTGCCCACGGCGGCCGTCTCCTTCGAGGGGCCCGCCGGGCCGGACGACACCGCACGGCGGCGGCGCGGCGGGCTCGCCGGCACGGTGAGGTCGAGCGGCGGCACGGGGTAGTTCCCGACGACGGGTGGCTCGGCCGCGTCCTCGTCCTCGTCGGACGCGCGGTCGGGCAGCATCAGCGCGACCACGATCGCCACGACGAGCACGGCCGCGCCGATCATCAGCACCACCGGCGCCGAGATCGTGCCGAACTGGTTGCGCAGCACCCGCAGGACGGCGATCGCGATCAGCCACACGAGGCTGACCGGGATGAGGACCTTCCAGCCGAGCCGCATGAACTGGTCGTACCGCTGGCGGGGCAGGGTGCCGCGCAGCCAGATGTAGACGAACAGGAACACGAACATCTTCGAGATGAACCAGACGACCGGGAGCCAGCCCTCGTTGACCCCGGGGATCAGCGAGAGCGGCCACGGCGCCATCCAGCCGCCGAGGAACAGCGTGGTGGCCACCGCGGAGAGGGTGACCATGTTGACGTACTCGGCGAGGAAGAAGAGCGCGAACTTCAGCGACGAGTACTCGGTGTGGAAGCCGCCGACGAGCTCCGACTCGGCCTCGGGGAGGTCGAACGGCGCCCGGTTGGTCTCGCCGACCATCGAGACGGCGAAGACGATGAAGCTGACCGGCAGCAGCCAGATGTACCAGCCGTTCTGCTGCGCGGAGACGATGTCGGCGGTGGACAGCGAGCCCGCGTAGAGCACGACGCCGATGATCGAGATGCCCAGCGCCAGCTCGTAGGAGATCACCTGCGCGGCGCTGCGGAGGCTGCCGAGCAACGGGTAGGGCGATCCGGAGGCCCAGCCGGCCAGCACGATGCCGTACACGCCGATCGAGGAGCAGGCGAGCACCACGAGGATGCCGACCGGCAGGTCCGCGACCTGCAGCGCGGTCCGGTACCCGAAGATCGACACCTCAGGGCCGAGCGGGATCACGGCGAAGGCGACGAACGCCGGGATCGTCGAGAGCACCGGGGCGATGAAGAAGACGACCTTGTCCGCGAGGACCGGGCGGATGTCCTCCTTGAAGGCGAGCTTCAGCCCGTCGGCCAGCGACTGGAGCAGGCCGAACGGCCCGTTCCAGTTCGGGCCGGGCCGCTGCTGCATGCGCCCGACGACCTTGCGCTCCAGCCAGATCATGAACAGCGTCATGAAGATCAGCAGGGCGAAGACCGCGACCACCTTGATGATGGTCAGCCACAGCGGGTCGTCCGCGATCAGTGCCTGCGTGTACCCGGGGGTCCCGGGTGGCGGCAGCGGGTTCACTGCGGTCCTCCGTTCCCGACGACGGGCGTGGTGGCGGGGGTGGTCGCGGCGGGTCCGCGGACCTCGACGGCGCCGCCGTGGTGGAGCCCGAGCCCGGCGAGGGTGACGACCCCACCGGCGACCGGAACGTGCGAGGGCGCCCAGACGACGTCGGCGGGCAGGTCGGCGAGCTCGACCACGAGGTCGAGCGCCTCGCCGATCCGGGCCGGTTCCCCGGCGACCAGGCCGAGCCGCTCGGCGGTGTCCGCGGCGACCCGGAGGCGGGCCGGGCGGGCGGTGCCGGGCAGGTCGTTCTCCTCGGCCAGCAGCGCACCGCCGTCGATCAGCTGGCGCCAGGTGGCGAGCCGGACGGAGGACCCGCCGACGGGGGCGGCGGGGGTCGACGGGCGCGTCGCCGGGGTGGACGGGGTGACCGCCACGGTGCCCAGCTCCGCGAGCTCCGCCGCGGCGGCCTGCGGGGTCTGGGTGAACAGGTCGACGTCCATCTCGACGGCGAGCGAGTCCAGGACGCGGCAGTCCGGCAGCGTCACCGCGGCCGTGCCGCCGACGCGGCCGGAGCCGCCCTGGCCGGGGTCGATCGTCGTGGCGAAGGGCCGGTCGCGGCCCTCCCAGTTGCGGTAGGTGCCGCTGCGGTTGACCGCGGGCGCCACCGGCAGCACGACGTCGGCGTGCTCGGTGGCCTCGGAGAACACCTGCTCCAGGGAGATCACCACGTCGGCCTCGGCGAGGGCGGCGCGGGCGAGCTCCGGGTCGGGCAGGTCGGCGAGCTCGACGCCGCCGACGACGAGTCCGGCCAGCTCCCCGTCGCGTGCGGCGGTGAGGATGGCCGTGAGGTCGCGGCCGGGCGTCGTGGGCAGGGCGGGCACGCCCCAGACCTCGGCGACCGCCTCGCGGGCCGCCGCGTCGTCGACGCGACGGGCCCCGGGCAGCAGGGTCGGCAACGCGCCGGCGTCCACGCCGCCGCGCTCCCCGGCCCGTCGCGGCACCCACGCGATGCGGGCCCCGGTCCGGGCGCCCAGCTCGCTGACCGCGGTGAGCAGGCCCGGCACCTCGGCGGCGCGCTCGCCGACGAGCACCACGGCGCCCGGTGCGGCCAGGGCCGCGGCGAGGTCGTCGGGCAGGTCGGAGAGGGCCGCGGCCTCCTCGCCGGGCGCGGCACCCAGCAGGTGCCCCCCGGTCTTCGCGACGGCGGGCGTGGTCCAGCTGCCGACGTGCACCACGCGGGTGCCGTGGCGGGAGGCCTTGCGCAGCCGCAGGAAGACGATCGGCGACTCCTCCTCGGGGTCGAACGCCACGCACAGCACGGTGCGGGCGGCCTCGAGGTGGGCGTAGGAGACGTGGCTCGGCGCGACGCCCGCGACGTGGCCCGCGAGGAAGTCCAGCTCCTCGTCGGAGTGGGCGCGGGCCCGCTGGTCGACGTCGTTGGTACGCAGCGCGACCCGGGCGAACTTGGCGTAGGCGTAGGCGTCCTCGACGGTCAGCCGACCGCCGGGGAGCACCCCGACGCCGGACTTCGCGCCGTGCTCGGTGCCGTCCTCGTCGGTCCGCGGGGCGCCCGCGCCGTCCCGCGCGGCCGCGAGCAGGGCCGCGGCCCGCTCCAGCGCGTCCACCCACGGGACCGGCGTGAGCACGCCGTCCTCACGGACCATCGGCTGCAGCACCCGCTGCGGCGAGGTGGGGTACCGGAAGGCGAAGCGGCCCTTGTCGCAGAGCCACTCCTCGTTGACGGTCGGCTCCTCGCCGGCCAGCACGCGGGTGACGCCGCCGCGGCGCCAGTCCCGGCGGGTCGAGCAGCCCGACGCGCAGTGCTCGCACTGGCCCGGCGTCGAGACGAGGTCGAACGGCCGGGAGCGGAACCGGTAGGAGGCGCTGGTCAGTGCCCCGACCGGGCAGATCTGGATGGTGTTGCCGGAGAAGTAGGACTGGAACTCCTCGCCGGCGCCCCAGGCCGTCTCCTCCGTGCCGATCTGCTGGTGCGCGCCGCGCTCGAGGAGCTCGATGAACGGGTCGCCGGCGATCTGGTCGGAGAAGCGGGTGCAGCGCTGGCAGAGCACGCAGCGCTCGCGGTCGAGCAGCACCTCGTCGGAGATGGGCAGCGGCTTCTCGAAGTGCCGCTTGTGCTCGTGGAACCGCGACTCGGCCCGCCCCGAGGACATGGCCTGGTTCTGCAGGGGGCACTCGCCGCCCTTGTCGCAGATCGGGCAGTCCAGCGGGTGGTTGATGAGCAGGAGCTCCATCACGCCCTGCTGCGCCTTGTCGGCGACGGCGCTGGTCACCTGCGTCCGCACCACCATGCCGTCGGCGACGGTCATGGTGCAGCTGGCCTGCGGCTTGGGCATCGGCCGCCCGCCCATCTCCACCTCGACCAGGCACTGACGGCAGGCGCCGGCCGGCTCGAGGAGGGGGTGGTCGCAGAAGCGGGGGACCACGATGCCGAGGCGCTCGCAGGTCCGGATGAGGAGCTCGCCCTTGGGTGCGTCGACGGTGCGGTCGTCGATCGTCAGCCGGACGTGGCCCTCGGGGACCGGCGGGGCCTCCTGCTCGGGAGCCTGGGTCATGTCAGTGCGCTCCGGCGAGAACTCGGTCCGAGGACACCTGCTGGGAGGAGCAGAGGTCCAGGAACTCCTGGCGGAAGTACTTGATGCCGCTGGTGATCGGGGAGACGGCGCCGTCGCCCAGGGCGCAGAAGGAGCGGCCCAGGACGTTCGAGCACACGTCGAGGAGGGTGTCGATGTCCTCCTCGGTGCCCTGGCCGTCGTTCATGCGGCGCAGGATTCCGGCGAGCCAGTAGTTGCCCTCACGGCAGGGGGTGCACTTGCCGCAGGACTCGTGCTCGTAGAACTCGGTCCACTTCATCACCGCCCACGGCACGCTGACCGTCTCGTTGAAGATCATCACGGCGGTGGTGCCGAGCATGGAGCCGGCCTCCGCGGCGCCCTCGAAGTCCAGCGGGACGTCGAGGTGCTCGGCGGTGAACAGCGGCGTGGACGAGCCACCCGGCGTCCAGAACTTCAGCGGGATGCCGTCCTTCATGCCGCCGGCCATCTCGAGCAGCTCGCGCAGCGTGGTGCCGAGCGGGGCCTCGTACTGGCCCGGCCGCTCGACGTGCCCGGACAGCGAATAGATCTTCGGCCCGGGCGAGCGCTCGCGGCCCATCGTCCGGAACCACTCCTTGCCACCGGCCACGATCGACGGGACGGTCGCGATGGTCTCGACGTTGTTGACCACCGTCGGGGCCGCGTAGAGCCCCGCCGTCGCCGGGAACGGCGGCTTGAGCCGCGGCTGGCCGCGGCGCCCCTCGAGCGAGTCGAGCAGGGCGGTCTCCTCGCCGCAGATGTACGCGCCCGCCCCGGCGTGGACCACGATGTCGAGGTCGAAGCCGGTGCCGTGGATGTCCTTCCCGAGGTGGCCCGCCTCGTAGGCCTCCTGCACGGCGTAGTGCAGCCGCCGGATGGCGTGGACGATCTCACCGCGGATGTAGATCGCGCAGAAGCTCGCGCGGATCGCGTAGGCCGTGATGATGCAGCCCTCGATGAGGCTGTGCGGGTCGGCCATCATCAGCGGGGTGTCCTTGCAGGTCCCCGGCTCGCCCTCGTCGGCGTTGATGACGAGGTACTTCGGCTTGAACTGCGGGGCGTCCTTGGTGGCCTCGGTCGGCTCCTCGCCCGGCTTCGGCTGCGGGATGAAGCTCCACTTCATGCCCGTCGGGAAGCCCGCGCCGCCGCGACCGCGCAGCCCGGAGTCCTTCACCAGGGACACGATGTCGGCCGGGTCCATGGCGAGGGCCTGCTCCAGGGCGCCGTAGCCACCGAGCTCGGTGTAGTGGCGCAGGGTCCACGACTCCGGCAGCAGCCACCGGCGGGTCAGCACCGGGGTCAGCGGGTCGGGGCGGTACTCCTCGGGCGTCCCACTCGGCTGGGTCACGAGGCACCTCCAGGGAGGTCGGTGGCTTCGGTGGGTCGGTCGGGCCCGGCGTCGGGCATCGGGGGCGCGGTCCAGCCACGCTCCTCGGCGAGCCGCGCGCCGCGCAGCGTGGCCTCGTCGGCGCTGGGGCCGGCGTTCGCCGCGGCGCCCCCGACCTCGGGGTCGTCGAAGAAGCCGGCGAGCAGCAGCTCGATGCGGCGGAAGTCGGTCAGCGGGGCACCGCGCGTCGGGTGCGGCTTCTCGCCCCGCTGCAGCGCCGCGATGATCTCGAGCGCGCTGTCGACGGTCTGCCGGTCGTAGAACTCGTAGTTGACGGTGAGCACGGGCGCGAGGTCGCAGGCGGCCAGGCACTCGGCGTGCTCGATGGTCAGGCTGCCGGTGGTCCCCGGCTCGCCCGCGGTCTCCTCGTGGCCGATCCCGCCGAGCCGTTCACGCACGGCCGCGTAGATGTCGTCGCCGCCGAGCGCCGCGCACAGCGTGTTCGTGCAGACGCTGACCAGGTGCTCGCCGACCGGCTCGCGCTTGTACATCGTGTAGAACGTCGCGACCGCCGAGACCTCGGCGGGCGTGATGTCCAGGACGTCGGCGCAGAACGCGACGCCCTCGCGGCTCACGTGGCCCTCGACGTACTGCACGAGGTGCAGCAGCGGCAGCAGGGCCGAGCGCGGCTCCGGGTAGCGCATGACGATGGCCGCGGCCCGCTCGCGCTGCCCGTCGAAGCGCGAGAGGTCGACCTCGTTCACGGTCCGGCTGGTCGAGCTCCGCTGCGCCACGTCTCCCGTGCTGGTCATCGGTCGCAGCCCCCCATCACCGGGTCGAGACTCGCCAGCGCGGCGATGACGTCGGAGAGCAGCCCGCCCTCGCACATCGCCGGCGCGGCCTGCAGGTTGACGAAGCTGGGCTCGCGCAGGTGCACCCGCAGCGGGCGGGTGCCGCCGTCGGACACGAGGTGGGCGCCGAGCTCGCCGCGCGGCGACTCGATCGGCACGTAGGCCTGCCCCGGCGGGACCTTGAAGCCCTCGGTGACCAGCTTGAAGTGGTGGATCAGGGACTCCATCGACTGCCCCATGATCTGCCGGACGTGCTCGAGCGAGTTGCCCATGCCGTCGGCGCCGATGGACAGCTTCGCGGGCCAGGCGATCTTCGCGTCGCCGACCATCACCGGGCCGGGCTCGAGCGCCTCGACGCACTGCCGGATGATCCGCAGCGACTGGTGCATCTCCTCGACGCGCAGCTTGTAGCGCGCGAAGGAGTCGGCCGCCGTCTCGGTCGGCACCTCGAAGTCGTACTGCTCGTAGCCGAGGTAGGGCTCGACCTTGCGCAGGTCCCAGGCGAGGCCCGCCGAGCGCAGGATCGGTCCGGTGACCCCGAGGGAGAGGCAGCCGTCGAGCGGGAGGTAGCCGACGCCGACGAGGCGCTGCTGCCAGATCGCGTTGCCCGTGAGCAGCTGGTGGAAGCCCGGCAGGCGGGAGTCCATGACGTCGCAGAACTCGAGGATGCGCTTCTCCGCGCCCTCCGGGAGGTCCTGGACGACGCCGCCGGGGCGGATGAACGCGTGGTTCATCCGCAGGCCGGTGAGGAACTCGAGGAGGTGCAGGACCTCCTCGCGCTCGCGGAACCCGTTGGTCATGCCGGTGAGGGCGCCGAGCTCCATGCCGCCGGTGGCCAGCGCGACGAGGTGGGAGCCGATCCGGTTGATCTCCATGAGGAGGACCCGGATCACCTCGGCGCGGGTGGGCACCTCGACGCCGAGCAGGCGCTCGATCGACATGCAGTACGCGGTCTCGGTGAACAGCGGCGAGAGGTAGTCCGCCCGCGTCACGAAGGTGACGCCCTGGGTCCAGGTGCGGTACTCGCAGTTCTTCTCGATCCCGGTGTGCAGGTAGCCGATGACCAGCCGCACGTCGGTGACGGTCTCGCCGGAGACCTCCATGACCAGGCGCAGCACGCCGTGGGTGGACGGGTGCTGCGGCCCCATGTTGATGACGATGCGCTCGTCGCCCGACGACTCGTCGATGAGCTCGTCCCAGTCGCCACCGGTGACCGTGTAGACGGTCCCCTCGGTGGTCTCGCGGGAGCTCGCGGCGTAGGGGTCGGTGGCGGTGTCGGTGGTGGGCACGTCGGTGCTCATGTGTAGGCCCTCCGCTGGTCGGGCGGCGGGATCTCGGCGCCCTTGTACTCGACCGGGATGCCGCCCAGCGGGTAGCTCTTCAGCTGCGGGTGGCCGTTCCAGTCGTCCGGCATGAGGATCCGGGTCAGGCTCGGGTGGCCGTCGTAGACGATCCCGAACATGTCCCAGGTCTCGCGCTCGTGCCAGTCCGCCGTCGGGTAGACGGGCACGAGCGAGGGGCAGTGCGCGTCGTCGAGGTCCAGGCAGACCTCGAGCCGCAGACGGCGGCGGTAGGTCATCGAGAGCAGCTGAACCACCGAGTGGAGCTGCTGCGGCACGCCCTCGCCGTAGTCCACCCCGGACACCCCGGAGCAGAACTCGAAGCGCAGGGCCGGGTCGTCGCGCAGCGTCCTCGCCAGGGCCGGGAGGTGCTCGCGGGCGACGTACCAGGTCATCTCGCCGCGGTCGACCGTCACCTGCGGCACGGCCGTCTCGAAGGCGACTGCGTCCGATTCCCCCCGGGCCGCGCCCTCCTCGAGGGCGGCCGCGGTCTCGTCGACGACCTCGTCGAACCAGCCGCCGTAGGGCCGCTCGGCCGGGGCCGGGGCGTAGGCGGGCAGGCGCAGGCCGCCGAACCCGGAGGTGTCGCCGGACCCGCTGATGCCGAACATGCCCTCGCGCGCGCGGCCGGTCACGGCCGGCGCGTGCGGGCGGTCCTGCTCGGTCGGGGAGAACGCGACCGCGCCGCGCTCGGTGTGCTCGGAGGACCCGGCCGTCGCGCCGGTGGGGCCGCTGGCGCCGCCGGTCCCGGTCGCCGGGACGCCGGGCTGCTTCTCGTCGTCCGGCATCAGGCGTTCTCCCGCCCGTACTTGACCGACGACGGGAGCAGCTCCAGCGTCTCGCCCTGGGCGCGGCGCTCGGCGGCGAGCTGGGCCCGGACCGGGCCGAGCGGCTCCTGCTGGATCTTCTGGTGCAGCTTGAGGATCGCGTCGATCAGCATCTCCGGCCGCGGCGGGCAGCCGGGGAGGTACATGTCGACCGGCACGACGTGGTCGACGCCCTGGACCACCGCGTAGTTGTTGAACATGCCGCCGGAGGAGGCGCACACGCCCATCGCCAGCACCCAGCGCGGCTCGGCCATCTGGTCGTAGATCTGGCGCAGGACCGGCGCCATCTTGTTGGTCACGCGCCCGGCCACGATCATCAGGTCGGCCTGGCGCGGGCTGGGGCGGAAGACCTCCATGCCGAAGCGACCGAGGTCGTAGCGCGGCGCGCCCGACGTCATCATCTCGATCGCGCAGCAGGCCAGGCCGAAGGTGGCCGGCCACAGCGACGCCTTGCGGGTCCAGTTCACCAGCCCCTCGACGCTGGCCAGCAGGATGCCGTTCGGCAGCTTCTCCTCGAGTCCCATCTCGGACCTCCTAGCTCCAGTCCAGCCCGCCGCGACGCCACTCGTAGGCGTACGCGATGAGGATCGGCACGAGGAACACGAGCACGGCGGCGAGGCCGAACAGTCCGAGCGCGTCGATGTTGAGGACGTACGGGTACAGGAACACCAGCTCGACGTCGAAGAGGATGAACATCATCGCCGTCAGGTAGTAGGCGACCGGCACGCGGCCACCGCCCACCACGGGCTGCGGCGAGGGCTCGATCCCGCACTCGTAGCTGTCGAGCTTGGCGCGGTTGTAGCGACGTGGGCCGATGAAGGGCGCCGAGGTCACGGAGAACACGGCGAACCCGGCGGCGAGCACGAACATGACGATGAGGGGGATGTACGCGGTGAGTCCCGTGCTGCCCGGCATCCGGGGGAACCTCCAGCTCTTCGTGGCCTAGTGCGTGGTCGGCGACACCGTCGGTCCGGTGTCCGGCGTCACCCCCGGCGGACAGAGTCCGACCCTACGGAGGGACGGCGGACCACAGAGGGGTGAGGGTGTCCTTAGTCCGGTCTCATGCGGCGGTCCCCTTCCCGACGGCGGGTCGGGTCGGTCCGGGCCGTCGGGACGGCCTCGACGGCGCTGACGGCACGGCCTCGGGCAGCGCCGGGGTGAGCCGGAGCAGCACCTCGAGCAGCCGGTCGGACGCGTCGCCGTCGCGCCGGTCGTGCAGGTTCGCGAGCAGCTTGAGCAGGAACGCCATCACCCGGCGTCGGGGGAGCCCGTGGCGGGCCGTGGCCTGCACCAGCCAGGGGTGGCGCAGCGCGTGGGCGAAGCGGTTGCCCAGCCGGTAGTAGCTGGCGAGCTCGGCGCGGACGGCCTCCGGGTAGCCCGCCAGGGCCCGCTCGCGGGACGGCCCCTCGGGCCGGGCGAGGGCCTGGACGACGGCCTCCGCGGCGAGCGCCGCCGACTGCATGGCGTAGGCGATGCCCTCGCCGTTGAACGAGTTGACCATGCCCCCGGCGTCGCCGACGAGCAGCAGGCCGTCGCGGTAGACCGGGGTGCGGTTGAAGCCCATCGGCAGCGCCGCGCCGCCGATCTCGTTGACCGCGTTCTCCTCGCGCAGGCCCCACTCCTCCGGCAGCGAGTCGCACCAGGTGCGCAGGGTGGCCCGGTAGTTCGCGCCGGCCACGGCGTTCGTCCGGTCGAGGATGCCGAGCCCGACGTTCGCCGTCCCGTCGCCCATCCCGAACACCCAGCCGTAGCCGGGCAGCAGACCGCCCCGGCCGTCGGTGAGCTCGAGGTGGGTCTCGAGGTAGTCGTCGGTGCTCTTCGGGCTCGTGTAGTACCGCCGGACGGCCACGCCCAGCGGGCGGTCGTCGCGCCGGTCGATGCCGCGGGAGAGCGCCGTGCGCGCCCCGACGCCGTCGCACGCGATCACCAACGGCGCGCGGTAGGTGACCGGCTCCCGCTCCGGGCCGCGGCGGGCCTCCACCCCGACGACGCGGCCCGTGCGCTCGTCGGTCAGGGCGCCGGCGACCGAGGTCCGTTCCTGCACGCGCGCGCCCGCGGCGCGGGCGTGGTCGGCGAGCAGCTGGTCGAAGTCGCGGCGGGGGCGGACCATGCCGTAGGGCGGGAAGCTCGTGAGGTCGGGCCAGTCCAGGTCGACCGACATCCCGGCGCCGTAGACCCGCAGCCCCCTGTTGTGCAGCCAGCCCGCCTCCGGGCGGGTGTCGACCCCGAGGTCGATCAGCTGCTTGACCGCCCGCGGCGTCAGGCCGTCGCCGCACACCTTCTCGCGCGGGAACTCGGCCTTCTCCAGGACGAGCACGTCGAGTCCGGCCCGGGCGAGGTGCGTCGCGGCGGTGGATCCGGCCGGGCCGGCGCCGACCACGATGACGTCGGCCGCGCAGTCGTCACCCCCGACGCGACGCCGGGTGCGCTCGTGGTGGTGAGCGGACACCGTGGGACACCCCTTGTGAAATCGTTCACTAGCTCCGGGCGGGGACGAGTCTAGGCATGTTGCCTGCGACACGCCCGCTGGGAGGGGGTTTCGATTCCATCCGGACGGGAACCGGGCGCGATCGCCCGGGCCGGCGGCGTCCCGGCAGGGTCAGCGGACGGCGGTGTGGAGCGCGACGATCCCGCCGGTGAGGTCACGCCAGCTGACCGCGTGCCATCCGGCGGCGGTGATGCGGCGGGCGAGCGCGGGCTGGTCGGGCCAGGCGCGGATCGACTCGGCGAGGTAGACGTACGCGTCGGGGTTCGAGCTCACCGCGCGGGCCACCCGGGGCAGGGCCCGCATCAGGTAGTCGGTGTAGACGCGGCGGAACGGCGCCCACGTCGGGGTGGAGAACTCGCAGATCGCCAGCGTGCCGCCCGGCTTCGTCACCCGGGCGAACTCGGCCAGGGCTGCGTCCGGCTCGACGACGTTGCGCAGGCCGAACGACATCACCACGGCGTCGACCGACGCGTCCGGCAGCGGCAGCGCCATCGCGTCGGCGGCGAGGTAGGGCACCACGCCCGCATGCTTGCCCCGGCCCGCCTGCAGCATCCCGAGCGAGAAGTCGGCGGCGAGGCACGTGGCGCCCGTGCGGGCCAGCTCCACCGTGGAGACGCCCGTCCCGGCGGCGATGTCGAGCACGACGTCGCCCGGGCCGATCGTGAGCGCCTCGCGCGTCGCCTTCCGCCAGGCGCGGTCGCGCCCGAAGGAGAGCACGGTGTTGGTGACGTCGTAGCGCGCCGCCACGCCGTCGAACATGCGGGCGACGGCGGACGGGTCCCGGTCGAGTCCGGCGCGAGTGGACATCAGGAGATCATCGTACGGCGCCGACCGGCTCGCGATCGGGCGTCACGTCGTCGTCGGGCCGCACGACCCCGGCGTCCTCGGAGCGTCCGTTCCGGCGCCGCCGGGCGAGGGCCCACGTGGTGGGGCCGAGCACGACCCACAGCCCGACGACGCCCAGTGCGACCGGGCCGAGACCCGCCGTCCAGTTCCGGTCCGCGACGCGGACGAGCTCGGGCTTCGAGCGGTCGTACTGCACGACGACGTAGTTCCCGGGCTCGAGACCGCGCGGGTAGAGCACGCCGGTGTCGGGGGTGAGCACCGCACCGTCGGAGGCGGTGAAGCGGATGAAGGTGTGCCCGAGGTCCCCGCCGTCGAGCACCTCGGCGACCGCGGTGCCCTCGTCGGCCGAGATGGCGGCG
This sequence comes from Actinomycetospora corticicola, assembly GCF_013409505.1. NCBI lineage: Bacteria > Bacillati > Actinomycetota > Actinomycetes > Pseudonocardiales > Pseudonocardiaceae > Actinomycetospora > Actinomycetospora corticicola. The sequence continues at coordinate 4,039,927 of NZ_JACCBN010000001.1, forward strand.
TCGTTCCGCGCGGCCCCGACCAGCACCAGCACGGCCAGCACGCTCAGGACGACCCCGATGCCGACCACGATCTCGGGGGCCCGCCGCCCGACCGGGGCGAGCACGGTGCCGGCGATCCGCCAGGCGGACCGCACGGAGGCGAGCAGCGCGCGGACCCGTTCGCCCACCGCCACGCGTCCGTCGCTCACCCCGTCCACGGTAGAGACGACCGTGCGGGACGTGCGCGCCGGAGCCGGTCCGGTGCGCCGTCCGGGGGACCGGACGGGGCGAGCGGCGACCGCGCGTGGGGTCGCCGTGAACGCCGGCGGAACTCCGGCCGACGACCGGGCGGGCGGGCCCTCAGCGGTCGGTCGCGTCGGGGTCCAGGTCGTCCCGGTGCAGCAGGTCGTGTCGCACGCCGCCCGTCCGGTACGCCAGGCGTCCCACCAGGTGGGCGGTCACCGGGGCCGTGATGAGCGCGAACGCACCGATGAGCACGAGCATCCAGACGTCGGCCGCCTCCCGCAGGTGCAGGGCGGTGCCGATCGCCACCAGGAGCAGGCCGGTGGTCTGGGGCTTGGTCGCGGCGTGCATGCGGGACAGCACGTCGGGCAGGCGGACCAGCCCGATCGCCGCCGCCAGCACGAGCAGCGTGCCCAGGACGATGAGGACGCCGCCGATCACGTCGAGCACTCCGCCGTCGCTCATCGCCGCTCCTCCGTCCCGCTCGGGGTGTCGTCCCGGGTCTCCGTACGGGGCGGCGAGGTGCGGGGCGGCGAGGTGCGGGACGTCGAGGTGCGGCCGCGGCCCAGGAAGCGGGCGACCGTCGAGGAGCCGAGGAAACCGACGAGGCTCACCGCCACCACCGCCGGGAGCACGGTCGAGTCCCCGGTCGTCGCGGCGTGGATCATCAGGCCGCTCATGATGATCGCGACGATGGCGTCCAGGGAGACCATGCGGTCGAGCGCGGACGGGCCCAGGACGAACCGGACCGCGGCCACGAGCAGGGCCACCCCCACGAGGCCGAGCCCGATGGTCAGCAGCGTCATGCCACGCCCTCCTCGTCGGGCTCCCGGGCGCGGTCGCCGCGGACGGCCGTGATGCCGGTGGCGAGCAGGTTCTTCTCCAGGACGTGGACCCGGGCGCGGAACGCCTCGACCTCGGAGTCGCTGTCGGCACCGAGGACGTGGGCCCACAGGACCCCGCGCTCGGCGTCGGCGTCCACGACGACACTGCCCGGCACCAGCGACAGCGCCTCCACGAGGGCCGCCATCAACGCCTCGGACCGCTCCTCGAAGACCACCTCGATGACCGAGCTGCGGATCGGCGGCCCCGGGCGGACCGACTGCCACGCCACCTGCAGGCTCGACACCACGAGGTCCGCGGCGACCCGCAGGACGACCCGGGCGAGACCGAGCGGTCGCAGCCGGCCGTCGGAGGCGACCCCGGGCAGCGGGAACACCAGCACCACGAACAGGGCCACCGCGAGGCCGCCGAGCAGGTTGGCCCAGGAGAACGTGCCCCACAGCAGGATCCAGACCAGCGTGAGCCACACCAGGCGGAACAGCCGCGGCCCCGGCCGGCCGAACCGCGCCCTCACCGGGCGACCCGGTCGTCGGTGGCCTGGGCGAACACCGCGGAGACGTACGGCGTGCGGGCGGTGAGATCGGCGGCGGCGCGGTCGGTCAGGGCGTACAGCGGACCCGCGAAGACCGTCAGCGATACGCCGACCGCGACCAGCCCCGCCGTCGCGGCGGTCATCACCCGCGGCAGGCGCACCGACTCCTGCCGGTCCTCGCGGTCGGAGACGCCCGCACCGAGGAAGGCCCCGGAGTAGGAGGTCGACGGCCGGGACGAGCCCGCGTACGCCTCGCCCGCGCGGCCCGCCCCGATCAGCACCGGGAACCGCTCGTCCATCCCGTCGCGCAGGGTCTCGGGGTCGACCGGTTCGTCCTCGGGGTCCAGGTGGTCCTCGGGGTCGTCGCCGTCGTCGGCGGGCTCGAACGCGTCGTCGTCGTCCCCGTCGGCGTCGTCGGGGTGCTCGGCCGGCAGCTGCTCGACCGGGCGCCAGAACGCCAGCACCCACACCTTCGCCATCGCGTACAGCGTGAGGAGGCTGGTGAGCACCGAGCCCACCACGAGCAGCCACGCGAGGACCGAGCCGTCCTGCACACCCGCCTCGATCAGGCCGAGCTTGCCGACGAAGCCGGACAGCGGCGGGATGCCGCCGAGGTTGATCGCCGGCACGAAGTACAGGACGGCGAGCAACGGACTGGCGGCGGCGAGCCCGGCCAGCCGGGTGGTAGAGGTCGAGCCGCCGAGCCGCTCGATCAGTCCCGCGACGCAGAACAGGGTCGCCTGCACCGTGATGTGGTGGACGACGTAGAAGATCGCCGCGCCGACGCCCGCGGGGGTCGTCAACGCCACCCCGAAGATCATGTAGCCGATGTGGCTGACCAGGGTGAACGACAGGACCCGTTTGATGTCGTCCTGCGCGATGGCCCCGAGCGCCCCGATGACCATCGTCGCGAGCGCCGCCACCAGCAGGATGTCGTCGGCGATCGAGTCGCCGGGGAAGAGCAGCGTCTCGGTGCGGATGATCGAGTAGACGCCGACCTTGGTGAGCAGGCCCGCGAACACCGCGGTGACCGGCGCCGCCGCCGTCGGATAGGAGTCGGGCAGCCACGCCGACAGCGGGAACACGGCGGCCTTGATGCCGAACGCGGTGAGCAGCACCAGGTGGATGGTGAGCTGCGTGCCCGCCGGGACGCCCTCCATCCGCACCGAGATCTGCGCGAGGTTCAGCGTGCCCACCGCCGCGTAGACCAGGGCGATCCCGGCCAGGAAGACCAGCGAGGAGACCACGTTGACCACGACGTAGGTCAGGCCCGCCCGGATGCGCGAGCGCGTGCCGCCGAGGGTCAGCAGCACGTAGCTGGCCATGAGGAGGACCTCGAAGCCGACGTACAGGTTGAACAGGTCGCCGGAGAGGAACGCGTTGGCGACGCCGGCCGCGAGGACCAGGTAGGTCGGATGGAAGATCGACACCGGGGTGCGGGAGTCGTCGTTCGCAGTGCCCTGGCCGATGGCGTAGAGGAAGACCAGCAGCGTCACCGTCATCGACGTCAGCAGCATGATCGTCGAGAGCTGGTCGGCGACCAGGGTGATGCCGAGCGGGGCGGGCCAGGAGCCGACCGTGACCACCCGGGGCCGCTCCGCCGCTCCGGCCACCAGCACGGCGGAGATCGCGACGACCGCGACGAGCACCGAGACCGACACCGCGCGCTGCAGGTTGGGGCGGCCCGCGAGGACGAGGGCGAGCCCGGCGCCGAGCAGCGGCAGCAGCACCGGCAGCGGCATCAGGCTCTCGATGACGGTGGGTGCCGGGTTCACGTCCCGCCCCCCGTCGCCGCGGCGGGCGCCGCCTGCTCGGCCCGCGCGGCGCGCTCGTCGTCGGTGTCCGAGGTCGACTCGCACCCGGTCGTGTCGAACTCGTCCTCGTCGATCTGCTCGTCGCGCTCGAGGCGACGGCGGACCGAGCGGTCCTCGGCGTCCACGGCGAGGTCGTCCTCGCGGTCGAGCGTCCAGGTCCGGTGGATGATCGAGAGCAGGAAGGCGGCCACCCCCAGGGTGATGACGATGGCGGTGAGCACGAGGGCCTGCACCAGGGCGTCGCTCATCCCGGCCTCGGGGCTGCGCCCCACGAACGCCGGGGTGCCGAACGGGCCGCCCGACGAGATCACCAGCAGGTTGGTCGCGTTGCCGAGGACCAGCACGCCGAGCAGCACGCGGGTGAGGCTGCGGTCGAGCAGCAGGTAGATCCCCGCGCTGTAGAGCAGCGCGATGAGCACCAGCATCACGAGGGACATGCTCACGAACCGACCTCCGTCCGTTCCGGGGCGACCACCGCGGCGCTGGGGTCGGTGCGACGGTCGAGCTCGGCGCCGAGGCTGCGCAGGATGTCGAGCACGAGCCCGACGACGATCAGGTAGACGCCGATGTCGAACACCAGCGACGTCACGAACTTGACGGTGCCGAGCACCGGGAGGGTGACCTCGAGGACGGCGGTCTGCAGCACCTCGCCGCCGAGGACGAGCCCGCCGACGCCGCTCAGGCCGGCCAGGAGCAGTCCGGCCCCGAGCAGGGTGCCTGCTTCGACCGGGGCCGCCTCCCCCAGCTCGTAGCGGCCGCCCGCCACGTAGCGCACCACCAGGGCCAGTCCCGCGAGCAGGCCGCCCGCGAAGCCGCCGCCGGGCGCGTTGTGCCCGGCGAAGAGGAAGTAGATCGAGAGCACCATGATCGTCGGGAAGACGAGCCGGGTGACCACCTCGAGCAGCAGGCTGCGCTCGGTGGGCTCCGGTCCGGGGCGGGACCGCCGGGCGAGCCGCTCGAGCGTGGGTCCGCGCAGCCAGCCGAAACCGCCGCCCGGGGCGGGGTCGACCGTCGTCCGGCGTCGGCGGCGCCGCGACCCGCCGGGCGGCAGACCGGTGCGGCGGTTGAGGAAGACGAGGCTCGCCACGCCGGTGGCGGCGGCGAGCAGCACCGAGAGCTCGCCGATCGTGTCCCAGGCGCGGATGTCGACCAGGGTCACGTTGACGACGTTCTGGCCCTCGCCGAAGGCGTAGGCCTGCGACGGGAACGCGAGCGACACGGCGGGCTGGGTCCGCGCCCCGAGCGCGGTGGCACCGAGCAGGGCGACCAGGACACCGACGGGCAGCGCGACGGCGAGCCGCGCCAGCCGGCGGCGCCCGCTGTGGTGCTCGGTGATGTCGGCCGGCAATCGCCGCAGCACGAGGACGACCACCACCAGGGTCATCGTCTCGACGAGGGCCTGGGTGAGCGCGACGTCGGGCGCCCCCGCGAGCGCGAAGATGACCGCGACGCCGTAGCCGAGTCCGCCCACGAGCAGGACGGCGGCGATGCGGCGGCGGGCGCGCGCCGCGGCGACGGTCGACACCACCGCCAGGACGGCCATCACCACCTGCCCGGGCGAGTCGGCGACGCGGTCGACGCGGATGTCGCCGAGGGCCCCGGAGAGCACGAGGACGAGCCCCGGGCCGAGGAGCAGCACCCCGAGGATCGTGCAGAGCACCACCGGCAGCGATCCGCGCTGGGTCCGCACCGTGACCCGCAGGGCGACCTTCTCCAGCGCGTGGACCAGGGCGCGCCAGGTGACCTCGGAGCGGATCGCGTCGAGCGGACGGAACGTCGCGAGCCGGTCCGCGATCCGGGGGACCGCGAGCACCATGCCGAGCACGATCGCGAGCACCGAGAGCCCGAACGCGAGCGTGAGGCCGGGCCAGAGCTTGAGCTCCAGGGGCGTGGGATAGCTGGCGGCGAGGCCGTCGGCGTACGCGGTGAGCAGCGGGGTGAAGCCGCCGAGCACGAAGCCCGCGACGAGCGAGGCGAGGCCCAGGACGGCGGGCGCGGCCAGGAACAGCGCGCCGGGCCGGATCCACTCGGTGCGGGCGGCGGTCGTGGTGAACACGCCGGTGAAGGCCCCGAGGACGAAGCGGGAGCTGTAGGCGACGGTGAGCACCGAGCCGAGGACCACCAGCGCGAGCACGACGGACGCCCACGACCCGTAGGCCCGGTGGAGGAACGCCTCGAACGCGCCCTCCTTCGTCACGAAGCCGAACAGCGGTGGCATGCCCGCCATGGACGCCGCGGCGAGCGTGCCGACCACCGCGAGGACCGGCGCGCGGCGGGCGAGGCCGGAGAGCTCGCGGAGGTCCCGGGTGCCGGCGCACCGGTCGATGACGCCGACGGTGAGGAACAGCGCGGACTTGAACAGCGCGTGGGCCAGGACGAGCGCGACGGCGGCGAGCGCGGCGTCGCGGGTGCCGGCCCCGGCGAGCAGGAGGATGAACCCGAGCTGGGACACCGTGCCGTGCGCGAGCAGCAGCTTGAGATCGGTCTGGCGGGCGGCGACGATCCCGCCCAGCAGCATCGTGACGCCCGCCGCGATCGCGATGACGGGCCGCCAGCCGGGGTCGGCCGCGAAGCCCGGGGCGAGGCGCAGCACGAGGTAGACGCCGGCCTTGACCATCGCCGCGGCGTGCAGGAAGGCGCTGACCGGCGTGGGCGCGGCCATCGCCGACGGGAGCCAGAAGTGGAAGGGGACGAGCGCCGACTTCGACAGGGCGCCGACGAGCACGCACACCACGCCCGCCGTCACCGCCGCGCCGCCCAGCGACGGGCCCGCCGCCACGATCGCGGAGAGCCGGTAGGTGCCCGCGGCCTCGGCGAGGATCACCAGCCCGACGAGCATGGTCAGGCCGCCGGCCGCGGTGACCGTCAGCGCCTGCATCGCCGCCGCGCGGCTCGCCCGCTTGTGGGCGTCGTGTCCCACGAGCAGGAACGAGAAGATCGTCGTCAGTTCCCAGCAGACGTAGAGCACGACGACGTCGTCGGCCCAGACCAGTGCCAGCATCGCGGCGGCGAAGGCGAGCAGCACCCCGGCGAAGCGGGGCAGCCCGCCCGACGAGGGCGTGAAGTAGCGGGCGCAGTAGAGGACGACCAGGGCGCCGACCCCGGTGACGAGCAGGGAGAGCAGCGCCGAGAGCGGGTCGAGCCGCACGGCCACGTCGACGCCGAGGGCCGGGATCCAGGTGAAGCCCTCCACGACCGGACGCCCTGCGAGCACCGCCGGCAGCTGCGTGAGGATCCAGGCGAACGCGGCGGCGGGGACGAGGGCCAGCCCGACGAAGGCGGTGCGCCCGAGCGCCCGGACGACGAGGGGGGCGACGAGCGCGGCCACGGCCTGCACCGCCAGCAGGACCAGCACCTATCGACCCCCAGCTCCACCGCGTCGTCACCCGTCGTCGGGAACCAGCCTACCGACCGACGCCCGTCCGACCCGGTCGTCAGCCGAGGGCGACGTCACCCGGAATGTCCGGTTCGCCGATCGCGGCGCGGGCCGCGTCCCGACGGCGGTCGGCGTCGGCCCGCCGCGTCGAGCGCTCGACGGCGACCTCGACGACCCGGACGCCGGGCCGTCCGCCGGGCGCGAGTGCCTCGGCCAGCGCGGCGTCGTCGCCGGCGCACACCGTGCGGTGGGCGACGCCGTGCGCCCGGCACAACGCCTGCAGATCCGTGCCGTGCGGCGTGCCGAACACGCGCTCGAACGCGGCGGCGTGCGCCGGGGCGCCCTGCTCGAGCGTGGCGAACACGCTGCCGCCGTCGTCGTTCGCGACGACGATCGTGAGCTCCGGGCGGGGTTCGTCGGGACCGACGAGCAGGCCCCCGGAGTCGTGCAGGAAGGTCAGGTCCCCGAGCAGCGCGTAGGCGGGACGACCGTCGGCGAGCGCGGCGCCGGTGGCGAAGGACACGGCACCGTCGATCCCCGACACCCCGCGGGCGGAGAGCAGCGTCAGGTCCGCCCGCGGGACGGCGGCGAGCGCGACGTCGCGGACGGGGCTCGACGAGCCGACCACGAACAGCGCGCCGGCCGGCAGGGTGCGCACGACCGCGGCCGCGAGACCGGCCGCGGACCCGGCGTCGGGACCGGTCACCCGAGCCACCCGCGCGTCCGCCGCGCGGACGGTCTCGCCCCAGGCGACGTCGACGCCCCAGTCCGCGGGCGGTGGCAGCGCGCCGACCCGGGACGCCGAGGAGGCGACGTCGGTCCAGCCCGGGCGGGCCCCCGTCTCCCCGGCCGACGGGACCACGACCACCTCGACCCGCGGGTCGGACAGCAGCCGCGACACCGGCCGGTGCAGCGTCGGCCGCCCCACGACGACGGCGCGGGCGGGCAGCAGGTCCGGGCGCGTGCCGTCGAGGGCCGACTCCAGCAGCTGCGTCCCTGCCCGGAGCGAGCGGCCCCACAGCGGCGAGGTCGGTTCCGCGATCACCGGGACGCCGTCGGGCAGGCCGTCCGGGGCCTCGGCGCCGTGCCCGGCCACGACGATCGTCGGGACGGCCGCGGAGAGGTCCAGCGGTGCCACCTGCGGCACCCGGGCGGCGACAGCGGTCCACGGGGCGCCGTCCGCCCGGCCCCGGGCCCAGTCCGGGAGGTCGTCCTCCGGCCCGTCGTCGACCAGGGGTTCCCGCAGGGGCAGGTCGAGCTGGACCGGGCCGGGGTCCGCGGTGGTGGTGCCGCGCGCCCGGTCGAGCACCCGGCACACCGCGGCCCGCCACCCGGCCGCCGCCCGCGGTCGCTCCTCGGCGAGGGGCAGGACGACGGCCGCGCGGACCGCGCCGCCGAACAGCCCGGCCTGGTCGATCGTCTGGTTCGCGCCGGTCCCGACGAGCTCGAGCGGCCGGTCGGCGCTCGCCACCACGAGCGGAATTCCCGCGTGGGAGGCCTCGAGCACCGCGGGGTGGAGGTTCGCGACGGCCGTCCCCGACGTCACGACGACGGGCACGGGGCGGCGGGAGCGTGCGGCGAGGCCGACCGCGAGGAAGCCCGCCGAGCGCTCGTCGATCCGGACGTGCAGGCGCACGCGCCCGGCGGCGTCCGCGGCGTGGAGGGCGAGCAGCAGCGGGGCGTTGCGTGAGCCCGGGCACGCCACGACCTCGCGGACCCCGCCCCGGACCCACTCGTCGACGACGACGCGGGCCTGCATCGTCGACGGGGTCACGACCGGCGAGGGTATCCAGGGCGCGCGCTCCCGGCCGTGCGAGCGCGACGGACGCGGCGCAGGACACCCACATCCGCCCCGTCCGTGCCCGTCCGGGCCCCGGACGACGGGCGCGTCCGGTTCGCAGCGTGGCCCGCGCCCCGGGCGGATGACGCCCGAGGGGGTGGAGCCGGGCGCGTCCTGCCCGGGGCGGCCACCCGCCGCGGGGTGCACTGCGGGACATGCGCTCCCCCCGGTCCGCGGACGACGGTCCGACCCCGCGGCGGCCGGTCCCCCGACGGCGGCGGCTCCTCCTGCCCGCCCTGCTGACGAGCGGGGTCCTGCTGCTCGCCGGGGCGATCGCGGCGATCGGGGCCCCGCCGCCCACCCCCGGGGTGACCTCGCCCGGGGTCGACGCGCAGACCTGGCGTCCGGAACTCGCCGGCGACGCGGTGGGCGTGCAGGTGGCCGACGGCTCCGCCCGGCTCGCGTCCCCGCGGGCGGCGCAGCGGCCCGGCAGCCTGCGCGGCGCCTCCCGGCAGGGCTTCCTCGATCTCGGGACGCACACCTTCGCGCGGCCGGTGGACCGGTTCGTGGTGCCGGTGACGGCGGACGCCCCGGCGGGCACCGCGGTGGACGTCGACGTGCGCGGCCGGGACGAGGCCGGCCGGTGGAGCGAGTGGACCCCGGCGGAGCCGGGGGATCCCGCCGTCCTGCCCGCTCCGACGCGGACGGTGGCGCTGCGGCTCACCCTGGCCGCGCCGCCCGGCGGCTCGACGCCCACGGTCCGCGCCGTCACCGTGCGCGCGGACCGGGTGGCCGCCGGATCGCGGGCGCTGTCCCCGCGCGCCTCCTACCGGGTGTTCGCCACCCGGGAGGGCCTCGTCGGCGGCACCACCGCGAACGGCCACGTCATCGCCGAGGACGACCAGTTCGTCGCGCTGCCCTCGCGCCGGGCGCTCGACGTCGACGGCAAGGGCGACTACACCGTGCGGGTCTGCACCGCGGCGGGTCGCTGCGCGACCGTGCCGGTGTGGGACGTGGGCCCGTGGAACACCGACGACGACTACTGGAACGCCGCCCCGCCCCGGCAGAACTGGGGCGACCTGGCGCAGGGCACCCCGCAGGCGCAGGCCGCCTACACCGACCGGTACCACGGCGGGGCGGACGGCTTCGGGCGACAGGTGAAGAACCCGGCCGGCATCGACCTCGGCGACGGGGTGTTCCACGCGCTCGGGATGCAGGACAACGGGTGGGTGACCGTCGACTACCTCTGGACCGGGCGCTCCGGCGAGGCCCCCGCCGACGTGCACCTCGCGACGGCGGACAGCCCCGCGGCCCCGATCACGGTGCGGTCGGCGCCGACCGCGGGCGCGGTCGACGAGGGCGTGGTGGGCCACGGCGCGGTGGTCGACGTCCAGTGCCGGACGACGGGCGACGCGGTCTCCGGCAGCCGGGGCGCGAGCGCGGAGTGGCTGCGCATCGCGGCCGACCGCTACGTGCCCGCCGCCTTCCTGACGACGGGGACGCCGGCCCCCGCCTGCTGAGATCGACTTCCCTGCCGGCCTGACTACAGTCGCGCCATGGCCACCGTGGCGGAATGGATCGAGGGCGCCCGGCCCCGCACCCTGCCGAACGCGATCGCTCCCGTCGTCGCCGGCAGCGGGGCCGCGGCGAGCGGGGACGGATTCCACCCCCTCGCGGCCGTGCTCGCGCTGCTCGTGGCGATGGGCATGGTGATCGGCGTCAACTTCGCCAACGACTACTCCGACGGCATCCGCGGCACGGACGACGACCGGGTGGGCCCGATGCGCCTCGTCGGCTCGCGGGCCGCCTCCCCCGGGGCCGTGCGGCGGGCCGCGTTCGTCTCGCTCGGGATCGGCGCGCTGGCCGGCGTCGCGCTGCTCGCCGTCAGCGGCGCCTGGTGGCTGCTCGTCGTCGGCCTCGTCTGCCTCGCCGGGGCCTGGTACTACACCGGCGGCTCCTCGCCCTACGGCTACCGCGGGCTGGGCGAGATCGCGGTCTTCCTCTTCTTCGGCCCGGTGGCGGTGCTCGGCACGGAGTACACACAGTCCGGGCGGGCCAGCGGGCTCGGCATCGGGACGGCCGTCGGGGTGGGGCTGCTGTCGTGCGCCGTCCTCGTCGCGAACAACCTCCGCGACGTCCCGTCCGACACCGTCGCGGGTAAAAGGACCTTGGCCGTCCTGCTCGGCGAGCGGGACACGCGTGTGATGTACGCCGCTCTCGTGGTGGTCCCGCTGGGCATGAGCCTCGTCCTGAGCCTCCGCGCACCGTGGGCGCTGCTCGGTCTGGTCTCGCTCGTGCTCCTGGTGCCGGCGCTGCGCCGGGTGCTCGGTGGCGCCCGCGGACCCGCGCTCATCCCGGTGCTCCGCGACACCGGCCTCGCGCTGCTGGTGTGGGCGGTCGGCACGGCGATCGGACTCGCGCTCGTCTCCTGACGGCGGGTCGGGCCCGGCGGCGGCGTGCGATCCCGCAACGCCCGTTGCCCGGCGGCCCCCGCAGGAGCGGGCCGGGGGTGGCCCTACGCGGCCGGGTCGTCGCCCCGCAGCTCGGCGCGGAGACGTTCGCGCTGCTCACGACGGGTGGCGGTGACAGCACCGAGCTCGGCGTTGACCCGCGCGCGCAGCGGCCGGAACAGCACCAGCGAGAGCGGCAGCGCGAGGACGATCGCGATGATGAGGGCCACCAGCACCGGCAGACCCACGAGGACGAGCACCCCGGCGAGCACCGCGACGAGCACCAGCCGGGCACCGACGTACAGCCCGATCGCGAGCGCGGCCGAGCCGCTGCGCCCGGTTCCGGACGCCGGCGTGGCCACGGTCTCCGGGCCCTGTTCCCCTGTCTCCACGGGGTCCAGGGTAGGCGCGCGGGGGCGGTGGACACTGCGACCCGATCGTCCGATTCCTGCCTTTGTGAACCTTTTACCTCCGCACTAGCGTTCGAGTACGTGGGGGGTGCGATGTCACGATCGCTCCAGTTCGTCTGCTCCGCCCCGCGGTCACCTGGCCGCACCGGGCGACAGAACCCTGGGATATCGGGCCCGCGCGGCCCGAGGAGGTGCAGCATGACCATCGCACCCGAGGCGACCGAGCGTCTGATGACCCCCGGCGAGGTCGCCACCATGTTCCGTGTCGACCCGAAGACGGTGACGCGCTGGGCCGCGGCCGGCCGCATCGGCTCCATCCGGACGCCGGGCGGACACCGCCGCTTCCGCGAGTCGGAGGTCCGCACCCTCCTGGACGGCCTCACCAGCGAGGCGCACGGCTGATCGAACTCTCTGCCGGACGAGGGCCCGGGCGCACGGACACCACACCGTGCCCCCGGGCCCTCGTCGTGTCCGGCGTGCCCCGTTCGTCGTCACCGGTGGTCCACCTGGCGGACCTGTTCCGCTCCACGCCCGGACATCACCTGTGGCAGGTAGCGTGAGGACGACGGGGCCTGGAGATGTCGGGCCCGTCGAGGAGGTGCGGACGTGGTGCTGTTCGTCGTCGCGGTGATGGTGCTGGTGGCGGTCGGCGTCCTGCTCTGGAAGGCCGTGTCCGCGCAGGCGCTCGCCACCGGGAACGGTGCCGCCGACGAGGAGACCCCCACGGGCCCCACCCGGTCGCCCGGCGCGTCCCGTGCCCGTCGGACCCGGCCCGTGGCCCCGGACGACGACCCGGAGTTCCTGCGCAGCCTCGACGAGCAGGTCCGACGCGACCGCGAGGACCCGCCCGGCCAGGGCTGACCGTCGGCGCACGTCCGATCGGGCGTCGGGCTCTTGCCACCCGTCGGTAGCTTCCGTCATCGTTCACATAGAGTGACGCCCGTCCGAGGGCGTCACCTGATGGGACGAGGCGACGACGATGGCACCGACGTGGGGAATCTCCGGCCCGGCCTTCCTGGCCCTCTGGCTGCTCCTGGCGGCCGTGACGATCGTCGTGCCACACCTCGTCCGGGCCACGGCCGGGCGACGACCACCGGGTCGTGACCCCGACCGGACGGTGACGCCGGCCCAGCTCGGCGTCCTGGCGGGCGGGGAGGACCGGGCGGTCGCGGCGAGCGTGGCGGGCCTGCTGGAGAGCGGCCGGCTGCGGGTGGACGACTCCCGGCGGTTGTGCACCGTCGTGGGGCCGGTGCGCCCCGAGGACGACCCGCAGCTCTCCGACCTCGACGTCCGGGTCCTCCGGGACGCGACCACCCCGCGCACGGCGAACGCCCTCGTCGCCGCCACCCGGCGGGCCGACGAGGTCGGGGAGCTCACCGACCAGCTCGTCGCCCGGGGACTCCTCCACGACCCGCGCGCGATCCGCCGCCGCGTCCGCCGCGCGTGGATCCCCTTCGGGCTCGTGGTGGTCCTCGGTGTCGCGCGCCTCGCCGCCGGGCTCGGCCGTGGCGCGTCGGTCGGCTTCCTCGTGGCGCTGCTGGTCGTCGCCGGACTCGTCGCGCTCGCCACCCGGCCCCGCTCGACGCGCGTGCTCACCCCGCGCGGGCAGGCCACGCTCGCCGACGCGCGGGCGTCGGCCCGACAGGTCCGCCCGCCGGTCGGGGCAGGCATGTCCGGGGCCGCCCCGTGGGTCGGGGCCGCGGCCCTGCTCGTCGCCGTCGGCGGGTTCGCCGCCTTCCCCGATCCCGAGCTCGCGGGCCTGCTGGTCCCCCCGATCGCCCTCGGGGGCGGCGGCGACGGGGGCGGGTTCGACGGCGGGTCCTCGTGCGGCTCGTCGTCGTGCGGAGGCGGGAGCAGCTGCGGTGGCGGTGGCGGCTGTGGCGGTGGCGGGTGCGGCGGATGAGCGCCCCGCCCGGGGTCGGCCTCGGCTGGCGCCCGGAGATCGACCGCACCGTCGAGTCCCTCGTCGACCGCGGCGCCGCGGACTTCGTGGAGGTGGTGGCCGAGGACCTGCGCCCGGACTCCCTCCCGGCCTCCCTCGGCCGGCTCCGGGCCCGCGGGGTCACCGTGCTGCCGCATGCGGTCTCGCTCTCCCTCGGCGGGGCGGAGGAGCTGCGCACCGACCGGGTGGACCACCTCGCCGCGGTCGCCACCGCGCTCGACGCCCCGCTGGTCAGCGACCACGTGTGCTTCGTCCGCGGCGGTGGCCTCGAGTCCGGCCACCTGCTCCCGGTCCCCCGCACCCGGGACGCCCTCGACGTCCTCGTCGAGAACGTCCGGGTCGCGCAGGACCGGCTGCCGGTCGGGCTGGCCGTGGAGAACATCGCGGCGCTGCTCGCCTGGCCGGACGCCGAGCTGACCGAGGGCGCGTTCCTCGCCGAGCTGTGCGCCCGGACCGACGTCGGGCTCGTTCTCGACGTCGCGAACCTGCACGCCTGCGCCGTGAACCTCGACCAGGACCCGGCCCGGGTGCTGGACGACCTGCCGCTCGAGCGGGTCGTCTACGTCCACGCCGCGGGCGGCACGACGGGCCCCGACGGGCTGTACCACGACACGCACGCCCACCCGCTGGGTCCGGCGGTGCTGGACCTCCTGGCCGACCTTCTCGCCCGGTGCGCGGCGGTCGGGGTCCGGCCCGGCGTCCTGCTCGAGCGCGACGACCGCTATCCCTCCGACGCCGAACTCGCGGGCGAGCTCGACCTGCTGCGGGCCGTCCGGGACCGCAGCCCGGTCCCGCGGTGACCGACACCCGTCGTCGGGACCTGGCGGCCCGGCAGGCCGAGCTCCTCGCGGCCCTCGTGGCCGACGCCCCCGTCCCGCCGGGGTTCGACGCGGACCGGGTCGCCGCCGAGGCGCGGACGCTGCGGGTGAAGCGGCGCCGGGTACTCGGGCGCGTGGTGACGGAGGTGCTCGACGCCGCGGGGCGCCCGGTGCCGGAGGACCTCGACGCCCGCCTCGACTGGTGGATCACGGGGCGGCCCCGCCGGACCGGCACCGGCTTCCACGACGACGCGCACGCCTTCGTCGCGACCCTGCCGGGGCCGCGACGGCGGTGGTGGTCGCGCGGCTGAGGTCGGCGCGGGTCAGCGGGGGCCGATGCGGACGCGCGACCCGGCCCGCGGGAAGTCGTCGGCCACGAGCGCCGCGAGTTCGAGCATCGCGGTGCGCGTGCGCGGGGCGAGCTTCTCCAGGTGGATCTGGGCGCCCTCGTCGAGGTGCGGGTCGAACGGGAGCCGGGCGACGGCGCGGCACCGGCCGGCGAAGTGGTCGGCCACGCGGTCGAGGTCGACCCCGCCCGACGACCGGCGCACGTAGTTGATCACCGCGACCGAGCGGGCCACGAGGTCGCCGTAGCCGTGGGCGTCGAGCCAGTCGAGCGTCGCGGAGGCGGACAGCGCGCCGTCGATCGACGAGGAGGAGACGACGACCAGCGAGTCCGCCACGTCGAGCACCCCGCGCATCGCGGAGTGCATCAGTCCGGTGCCGCAGTCGGTGAGCACGATGTTGTAGAAGTGCTCGAGCAGGTCGACGGTGCGCCGGTAGTCGAGCTCGCTGAACGCCTCGGAGACCGCCGGGTCCTGGTCGCTGGCCAGGATCTCCAGCCGGGACGGTCCCTGCGAGGTGTAGGCGCGGACGTCGGAGTAGCGGCGGACGAGCGCGGCGTCGCGCAGCAGGTGCCGCACCGTCGCGGTCGTCTCCACCGGCACCTTCTCCGCGAGCGTGCCGCGGTCGGGGTTGGCGTCCACGGCGACCACGCGGTCACCCCGCAACGACGCGAAGGTGGAGCCGAGCGAGGCCGTCGTCGTGGTCTTCCCGACGCCGCCCTTGAGGCTCAGCATCGCGATCTTGTAGCAACCGGCGAGCGGCTGGTTGACCCGGTCCACCAGCTCGCGGCGGGCGACGTCGGCGTCGCTCTCGCCCGGGTTGAGCAGGCCGCCGCTGGCCACGAACACCGCGCGGCGCCAGCCGGTCCGCGGCTCGGGCCGCGTGGGGCGCAGCAGCTGGGCCGAGGACAGGTCGGTCGGCCCCGGGGCCGGCGGTCCGATCGGGGCGAGCGCGGTGGACGGCTCGGGCGGGCGGCGGACGTCACCGCGGGCGGCCCCGGCGGTGTCCACCTGGTGGGTGGTGTCCGCGGGCGGGACGGACGCCGCGGACACCTCCGCGGGAGCCGCGTCCTCCGAGGACGGCGTCACGGACGCGGCCTCGGCGGTCCCGTCGTGCGGCGCCGGGTCCTCCGGTCGGGCCTCCATCGTCGCCGCCCCCTGTCGCGGTCCGCCTCGGGATCTCCGGGCGACCGTAGTCGGCCCGGACGATCCGGACACCCGGAACTCCGGAAGGATCTCAGCCGACGCCGGCGTACGAGTGCAGACCCGTGACCACGAGGTTGACGAAGAACAGGTTGAACACCATCACGGCGAAGCCGACGACGTTGATCGCGGCGGCCCGCTGGCCCCGCCACCCCGCGGTGGACCGGGCGTGCAAATAGCAGGCGTAGACCACCCAGGCGATGAACGCGGTCGTCTCCTTGGGGTCCCAGCCCCAGTAGCGACCCCAGGCCGCCTCGGCCCAGATGGCGCCGGTGATGACGGCGAAGGTCCAGATCGGGAACGCGACCGCGGTGGCGCGGTAGGCCACGCGGTCGAGGACCTGGGCGCCGGGGAGCCTGGCGGTCCACGCCATCCGTCCGCTGCGGTCGTGCGCCGAGCGCAGCAGGTAGAGCACGCTGGCCACACCCGCGAAGAGCAGGATGCCGGACGAGATGACCGCGGCGGTCACGTGGATCGCGAGCCAGTAGGAGCGCAGCGCGGGCACCACGGGCGCGGTCTGCGTGTAGAGCACCGTCCCGCCGAGGAACATCAGCAGGATCACCGGGAGCAGCACGAACACGCCGAGGCGGCGCAGTTCGGGACGGCGGTAGAGCACCACGAGCCAGGCGCCCACGCCGACCAGGCAGACCGCGGCGGTGAACTCGTACATGTTGCCCCACGGCGCCCGGCCGGCGGCCACGCCGCGGACGATCAGCATCGCGAGGTGCAGGCCGAACCCGAGGACGGTGAGCGAGACGCCCATCCGACCGAACCGCTCGGAGAGCGGGCGGGCCGCGCGCGTCGGGGCGTCGTCGCCGGTCGTCGGGACGTCGGGGCCGGAGCCGGCACCGACGGCCACCGGGACCTGGGCGAGGGCGGCCTCGGGCTCGGCCCGGCGCAGCAGTCCGTGCTCCACCGCGTGCAGCAGCATCGCGAGGATGTAGACGGCGAGGGCGGAGTAGAAGAGCACGTCGCCGAAGTCGCCGAGGGGGGCGTCGACGCCCATCAGGAACCTCCGTGTCGGGGTCGCAGCAGGTCGTCGCGGAGCCGTTCGAACTCCTCGCCGTACCCGGCCTGGTCCGTCCGGGCGAGCCCACCGACCTGCACGAGGCTACGACGATCCGTCGTAGACGGCGCGGCGGGGGTGACCCGCACCCAGAACCGACGCCGCTTGATGGTGAGCGAGAGCGTGATGCCGACCAGCAGGGCGATCGCGGCGACGAGCACGGCGTCCTGGGCCGGGTCGTGGGAGACCTGCAGGTTCACCCACTCCTTGACCCCGTCGAGGCGCACCTGGGTGCCGTCGGGCAGCGCGATCGTCTGCCCGGGCACGAGGTTCTCGCGCGCGACCCGCGTGAGCCGACCCTGGTCGACCATCGACTGGTCGATCGCGAAGATCGACTGGCCGCGGCCGGAGTCGAGCCCGAGGTCGCCCTCGTAGACGTCGGCGGCCACCTCGGGGGCGGTCAGGGCGGGGAACGTCGAGGTGACGACGGACCCGCCGCTGGACGTCGGGGCGAACAGGCCGGTGATCGCCACCTGGGTCCTGCGGCGCTCGGCCTCGTCGGTGACCCCGGGCCGGTCGAACTTCGTCGCGCCCTGCGAGAGGAACGTGCGCTGGTCGACCGGCTCCCACTGGGTGGCGAGCGTCCGCTGCGCGCCGCCGGGGAAGGTCACGGTGAACTGCGGGGCGTAGCCGTGGCCGAGCAGGTAGACGCGCTCCCCGTCGAAGCGCAGCGGGTCGTTGACCGCGATCGTCGTCGGCACCGGCGGGCTGCCGTCGGCGAGGGCGTCGGCATCGGAGTACCGGACGTCGGCGGCGAACGAGTCGGCCGCCCCGTCGGGGCGGTACTGCGCGGTGAAGCGGTCGACGTCGAGGCAGAAGGGCGACAGGTTCGTCCCGTCGACGCGCAGGCCGGGCCGGAACGTGTCGTAGGCGAGGATCCCGGAGTTGCAGAACTCCGAGCCGTCGGCCATCACGATCACGTTGCCCTCGTAGCCGAAGAGCTTCCCGACCGCGATACCCAGCAGCAGGGCGAGCAGGCTCATGTGGAACACGACGTTCCCGACCTCGCGCAGCGCGCCCTTCTCCGCCGAGACCGTGCGGACCCCGTCGGGCTCGGACCGGACGTCGACCTTCCAGCCGCGCAGCCGGGTCCGCGCCGCCGCGACCACCTCGTCGGGCGTCCGGTCGTCGTCGCCCGCCGCGTGGTGGGGCAGCCGGGAGAGGTTGCGGGGGACCGCGACCGTGCG
This sequence comes from Actinomycetospora corticicola, assembly GCF_013409505.1. Classification (NCBI taxonomy): domain Bacteria; kingdom Bacillati; phylum Actinomycetota; class Actinomycetes; order Pseudonocardiales; family Pseudonocardiaceae; genus Actinomycetospora; species Actinomycetospora corticicola. The sequence goes on from NZ_JACCBN010000001.1 coordinate 4,057,914, forward strand.
GGCCCGCAGGCCCCGGATCTGCTCCCAGGTCCGCGGGACCAGGCAGCCGACGAGCGAGATGAACAGGAGCAGGTAGATCGCCGAGAACCACGGCGTCCCGAAGATGTCGAACATCCCGATGCGGTCCAGCAGCGGCGCCAGCGTCGAATGCTCGGTGAAGAAGTTCTGCACCGCCTGCGGGCTCGGCGTGCGCTGCGGCAGGAAGGCGCCGGGCAGCGCGGCGAGCGCCAGCAGGAACAGCAGGATGAGCGCCGTCCGCATGCTGGTGAGCCCGCGCCAGGTGTTGCGGGCGAGCGCCAGCAGGTCGCGGCCGGGGTGACTGCTTCCCGACGGCGGGTCGGTGCGCTTCTCGAGGGTGTCGGTCATAGCGGTGTGGAGAACCCCGCGATCGGTGCGCGCAGCTGGGTGACGAGCTCGCCCCAGAGGCCGGTGGCGAGGGCCAGGCCGACGAGGACGAGCAGGACGCCCCCGGCGATCTGGATGCCGCGGACGTGGCGGCGCAGCCAGGCCTGGGCCCGCACCGCCCGCCCGGCACCGAGCGCGATGACGATGAACGGCACGCCCAGCCCGAGGCAGTAGGCGAGCACCAGGGCGCCCCCGCGCAGGGCGGCGCTGCCGTCGCCGCCGGTGCCCGAGGCGAGGGCGATGACGCCGGTGAGGGTGGGGCCGAGGCACGGGGTCCAGCCGAGGCCGAACGTCGCGCCCAGCAGCGGGGCGCCGGCCAGACCCATGCGCGGTACCCAGTGCGGGCGGGTGTCGCGCTGCAGGGCCGGGACGAGGCCGACGAAGACCAGTCCCATCGCCACCGTCACCACCCCGCCGAGGCGCTGCAGCACGGCCTCGTTGGTGACCAGCGCGTCGGCCGCCCACACGATCGCGCCGAGGCCCAGGACGAACACCACGGTGAACCCGGCGACGAACAGCGCGGCGGCCCCGGCGAGCCGGACCCGGTGGGTGGAGGCGCGGCGGGTGATCGTCTGCGTCGTGCCTCCGTCAGGGGCCGCGTCGGTCGGCACATCGGTCGGCTCGTCGGTCCGCACCGGGGGCGCGCTCGCGCCGACCAGGCCGGCCAGGTACGCGAGGTAGCCCGGCACCAGCGGCACCACGCACGGGGAGGCGAAGCTGACGAACCCCGCGACCAGCGACAGCGCGAGAGCGAGCAGGACGGGGCCCGACGTCACCGTCTGGGTCAGGTCCATGCGCACTCCATCTCGCGTCCCAGCGTAGGACGCCAACGTCGCTCCGGCGTGAGGAGGTCCTACCGGTTGTCGTAGGTCACCCGCCGCCCCTGTTCCCCCCGCCCCCCTGCGTGAGGATTTCCCTCACGCAGGGGGACGGGGGACGGGAGCCGGGGTCAGGCCGCGGGCGCCGGCTCGGCCGCGACCCGGTCGACCACGGGCTGCAGGTCGCTCGCCAGCACCGCCGTGAGGAACACGGCGGCGACCCGCTGCTGGCGGTCCAGCACGATCGTCGACGGCACCGCGTTGCGCGGGTAGCCGCGCAGCGCCAGCAGCGAACGGCCGGGCGGGTCGTAGATCGAGTCGTAGCTGACCCCGCGGTCCCGGACGAAGTCGGCCGCCGCGGCCCGGTCGTCGCGCACGTCGACGCCCACGAACTGCACCCCGCGCGCCTTCGACGCCTCGGCGACCTGCTCGAGCGCACCCGCCTCCGCGCGACACGGGCCGCACCAGGAGCCCCAGATGTTGAGCACGACGACCTGCCCGCGGAACTGCGCGGTCGAGAGCTCCTGGCCCGGCCGCAGCAGCGAGTCGCCCGCCACCGGCGACAGCGGCCGGCGCTCGTTTTCGGGATAGGAGATCTGGGTCTGTCCACCCGGCGCGACGAACGTGAACCCGCCGTCGTCCCGGTTCTCCGCCGACGAGCAGCCGGCGAGCAGCGCGAGCACCACCACCACCGTCGTCACGAACAGCTTCTTCATGCACCCGTCCCGGTCGAGGTGCCGCTCGGCTCGACGTAAGCGATGTCGACCAGCGACTCGTCGTCGAACGTCAGCGTGGTCACCGACCCCAGCGAGCACTCCCGCTTCGCGGGGTTGTGCCAGAGCCGGTCACCCGCGAGGTAACGCCGCAGCGTCCAGATCGGCAGCTGGTGCGACACGCACACCGCCTCGTGCCCCGCCGCCAGCGCCCGCGCCCGGTGCGCCGCGCCGAGCGTGCGGTGGGCGATCTCGAGGTACGGCTCGCCCCACGACGGGCGGAACGGGTTGCGCAGCAGCGGCCAGTACTCGGGCTTGCGCAGGGCCCCGTCCCCCACGGCGACCTGCATCCCCTCGAACGCGTTCGCCGCTTCGATCAGCCGGTCCTCGGTGAGGATCTCGAGCCCGAGCTTCTCCGCGATCGGCGCAGCGGTCTCCTGCGCGCGCTGCATCGGGGAGACGAGCAGGGCCGTGACGTCGGCCCCCGCGAGGTGGTCGGCCACCCGCCGCGCCTGCTCCCGCCCCGTCTCCGAGAGCCCGTAGCCGGGCAGCCGGCCGTAGAGGATGCCCTCGGGGTTGTGGACCTCGCCGTGCCGCACCATGTGCACCTGGGTCTTCACGACGACGGGGCCTCCGCGGCCGCCGCGGCCCGCGCCGCGTGGGGCAGGGCGTCGGCGATGACGCCGAACGTCTCGTCGTCGAGCGCCGCCGAGATGAAGCACGCCTCGAACACGCTCGGCGGGAAGTACACCCCGCGGTCGAGCAGCGCGTGGAAGAACGGCGGGAACCGCCAGGTCTCGGCGGCCTTCATGTCGTCGTAGTTCCGGCCCGGCTCGTCGGCGAAGCGCACCGACACGAGCGATCCGGCGCGCTGCATCGTGTGCACCACGCCGGCCTGGTCGAGCGCCTCGTGGATCAGCGCGTGCAGCCGGTCGGCACCGGTGTCGAGCGCGGTGTAGACGTCCTCGGTCGCGTGCCGCAGCGTGGTGAGCCCGGCGGCCACGGCGACGGGGTTCCCGGCGAGCGTCCCGGCCTGGTAGACGGGCCCGGCCGGTGCGAGGTGGCCCATGATGTCGGCCCGCCCGCCGAAGGCCGCAGCGGGCAGCCCGCCGGACATGACCTTGCCGAAGCAGTACAGGTCGCCCGCGACGCCCTCGAGGCCGAACCAGCCCGCGGACGAGACGCGGAACCCGGTCATCACCTCGTCCATGATCAGCAGCGCGCCGTGGGCGGCGCACAGCCGCTTGAGCCCGGCGTTGAACCCGTCGTCGGGAGCGACCGCCCCCATGTTCCCGGCGGCGGCCTCGGTGATGACGCAGGCGATGTCCTGACCGCGCTCGGCGAAGGCGGCGGCGACGGCGTCGAGATCGTTGTAGGGCAGCACGATGGTGTCGGTCGCCTGCGCACCCGTGACGCCGGGCGTGCTCGGCAGGCCGAACGTCGCGACCCCGCTGCCCGCCTCGGCGAGCAGCGCGTCGACGTGGCCGTGGTAGCAACCGGCGAACTTCACGACGACGCTGCGGCCCGTGAAGCCGCGCGCCAGTCGGATCGCGCTCATCGTGGCCTCGGTGCCGGAGTTGACCAGGCGGACCTGCTCCACCGGCTCGACCCGGCGCACGATCTCCTCGGCCAGGTCGATCTCGCCCTCGGTCGGCGTCCCGAAGCTCAGTCCGCGGGTCGCTGCCTCGCGGACCGCCTCCACGACGGCGGGGTGGGCGTGCCCGAGGATCATCGGTCCCCAGGAGGAGACCAGGTCGACGTAGCGGTTGCCGTCGGCGTCGGTCAGCCAGGCGCCGGACGCCTCCCGCATGAAGCGGGGCGTGCCGCCGACCGACCGGAACGCCCGGACCGGGGAGTTGACGCCGCCGGGGACGATCGCCTCGGCGCGCGCGAAGAGCTCGGCCGAACGGGTCACCGGTCCGGTCGCTGTCGCGGGAGCGCTGCTCACGGCGCCATCCTCCCAGGCACCCCGGAGTGGCCGCCGTGTGCGGGCCTCCTCCACCCCCGTGACAGCCGGCCCCGGAGTTCAGTGGCACGAGGGCGACTCAGCTGCACCCGTTGCCACTGACGTCCGAGCCGCCGAACGGCCGACACGCGCCGGAGGCGACGACGTGGCGATCCTGTCGCTGGATGACAGCAACGACGCTTTCCTGCCAGGTGGAGGGGCCTCAGGCGGCGCGGGACACCCGGACGCGGGCCACCACGTCGATCAGGCACAGCACGGCCGCCGTGACGAGGACGACCGCCGCGGCCACCCAGGCGCCGAGCACCCGCGTGAGCTCGACAGGCGCGACCAGCAGGCCCCCGGTGGACGGCGAGGTGTCGATGCCGCGCGCGAGGCACAGCGCGGCGCCCACGAGGAGCAGGACCGCGACGACCGCGGTGACGAGGGCCCGACGGTTCACGACGACGGCTCGCGTTCCGCCAGCACGGCCGACAGCGCGGCGTGCAGCCCGTCGGCGTCGCGGGCCCACGCGGCACGGCGGGTGCCGTCGTCCATCGTCACCACGACGGCGCCGAGGTGCCGCAGGACCGAGGGGTGGTTGCCGAACGGCTTGATGCCGAAGCGGCCGCTGCCGTCCGGCGGACGGGCGCCGACGATCCGCTCCAGCGGCACCGTCTCGTCGCCCTGCACCAGCTCGGTGTCGGTCACCCGCACCTTCAGCAGCTTTCGCCGCACCCGCACGATCAGGGCGATCGGGGCGAGCAGGACCACGCCGATCACCACCCACGCCCACGGGGTCGCCCCACCGGGCGCCATGCGGTCGAGGAACGGGCCGCCGACGGCGACGACGGGGCCGATCAGCACCGGCCACCAGGGCGCACCCGCCTCGGCGAACCGCACCGAACTGCTCGACGAGGTCGAGCTCCGCTCCGCTGCGTCTCCGCCGCCGGGACCGGGGACAGCGGCCATCACGCGAACCAGGCGCGCGCCGCGGGCAGGTGCAGGAGCAGCGCCCCGGCGGCGAAGGCGACGAAGTACACGCCGCCGACCCCGAGGAACGTCAGCTGGACCAGCCCGGCGACGGCGAGCACCACGCCGATCGCGGTCAACGTCGCGCGGGCGGGGCGCGACCGGGCCGCGAGCCCGCGGGAGGCCCACAGCGTGGCGCCGCCCAGCGCGGCGAGCACCACGGCGGTCAGCACGAGGGAGCCGGTCCCGGTGTTCGGGTCGGCGTTCCCGACGACGAGGGCGATCAGGAACAGCACGGCCGTCCCGACGAGCAGCACGCCGAGCACGACCCACAGCACCAGCGCCACCGTCACGATCGTGGGGCGGTGGGGCTCCTCGCGGGGCGGGGTGACCTCACGCACGTGCTCGCTCATGTGGCCCTCAACGATCGAGCCACGTCGCCAGTTCGGTCGCCCAGTAGGTCAGGACGATGTCGGCACCGGCGCGGCGGATGCCGGTGACGGTCTCGAGGATCGTGCGGTCGCGGTCGATCCAGCCCCGCTCGGCGGCGGCGGAGATCATCGCGTACTCCCCGGAGACCTGGTAGGCGGCGACCGGGACGTCGGAGATCTCGGCGACCGAGCGCAGGACGTCGAGGTAGGCCATGGCCGGCTTGACCATCACCATGTCCGCGCCCTCGGCGAGATCCAGCGTGGTCTCCCGCAGGGCCTCGCGCGCGTTCGCCGGGTCCTGCTGGTAGGTCCGGCGGTCGCCCGTGAGCTGCGAGTCCACGGCCTCACGGAAGGGCCCGTAGAACGCACTCGCGTACTTGGCGCTGTAGGCGAGGATCGCGGTGTCGACGTGGCCGGCGGCGTCGAGCGCGGAGCGGATCCGCCCGACCTGGCCGTCCATCATCCCGCTGGGGGCGACCACGTGGGCGCCGGCGTCGGCCTGGGCCACCGCCATGTCCGCGTAGACCTCGAGCGTGGCGTCGTTGTCCACCGTGCCGTCGGGGGCGAGGACCCCGCAGTGGCCGTGGTCGGTGAACTCGTCGAGGCACGTGTCGGCCATGACGGGGAGGGCGTCGCCGACCTCCTCGCGGACCTCGCGCAGCCCGACGTTGAGGATGCCGTCGGGGTCGACGGCGCCGGTGCCGGTCGCGTCGTGGTGCGCCGGCACGCCGAACAGCATGATCCCGCCGAGCCCCGCGGCGGCGGCCTCGGCGGCCGTCTTGCGCAGGGTCTCGCGGGTGTGCTGGACGACGCCGGGCATCGACGCGATCGGCTTCGGCGACTCGAGTCCCTCGGCGACGAACACCGGGAGCACCAGGTTCCGCGGCCGCACCTCGGTCTCGGACACCAGCCGGCGCAGGGCCGGGGTGGTGCGCAGCCGCCGGGGGCGATCGGTGGGGTACATGGTCACCGCCGGCGCGCCTTCGTCTTGCGCGGGGGCGGCAGGGCGCCCTCCGCGCGCAGCTTGTCGGCGTGCGCGGCGAGCGCCTCCACCAGCGCCGGGACCTCGGCGATCTCGGGCTTCACGTCGACGCGCAGGCCGAACTCGACGGCGGTCTCGGCCGTCTTCGGGCCGATGCACGCGACGATCGTGCGGGCGTGCGGCTTGCCCGCGATCCCGACGAGGTTGCGCACCGTGGACGACGAGGTGAAGCACACCGCGTCGAACCCGCCGGTCTTGATGGCCTCGCGGGTCGGCGCGGGCGGCGGCGCGGCGCGCACCGTGCGGTACGCGGTCACGTCGTCGATCTCCCAGCCGCGCGACTGCAGGCCCTCGGCCAGCGTCTCGGTGGCGATGTCGGCCCGCGGGAGGAGCACGCGGTCGACCGGGTCGAGCACGTCGTCGTGCGGCGGGAAGATCTCGAGCAGGCCCTCGGAGGACTGCTCGGTCTGCTCGGCCGGCACCAGTTCGGGGTGCACCCCGAACGCGCGGATCGCCGACGCGGTGGCCTCGCCGACGCAGGCGATCTTCACGCCGGAGAAGGCGCGGGCGTCGAGGCCGAACTCCTGGAACTTCTCCCAGACCGCGCGGACGGCGTTCTGCGAGGTGAACACGACCCACTGGTAGCGGCCGTCGACCAGGCCCTTGACCGCCCGCTCCATCTGCGCGGGCGAGCGCGGCGGCTCCACGGCGATGGTCGGGACCTCCTCGGGCACCGCCCCGTGGACGCGCAGGCGGTCACTCATGGCGCCCGCCTGGTCCTTGGTGCGGGGCACGAGCACGCGCCAGCCGTAGAGCGAGCGCGACTCCCACCAGGACAGCGCGGCGCGGTCGCCCGCGGCCTCGCCGATGGTGAGGGTCAGCGGCCCGTCGAGGTCGGCCCCGTCGGCGGCGAGCTTCTCCAGCGTCGAGGTGACGGTCCGCTGCTTGGACTCCGTGCCCTGCGCGGTGACCAGCGCCGGCGTCTCGGGCTTCCAGCCGTTCTCCACCAGCGACGCCGACGTCGACGCGAGGTCGGCGGCGGTCGCGGTGAGCACGAGCGGGCCGGGTGCGACGGCGAGCGTGGTCCAGTCGAGCCCGCCGCGGACGTCCGCGGCGGTGTGGGCGGAGCCGAGCGCGACGCCGGCGTAGGCCGGGACCGCGGTGCTCGCGGGCATGCCGGGCACGACGTCGAACGGCACGCCGGCGGTGGCGATCGCCTTGACCTCGGTGATCACCGACTCCCGGGTCAGCGGGTCGCCGCCCACGAGGCGGACCACCGAGTCGCCCTCGCGGGCGCGGGTGACGAGGTGCTCGGCCAGCGCGGCCGGGTCCTCCGGCAGCGGCGCGGCGATCTCGGCGCCCTCGGCGAGCGAGCCGGCGGCGTCGTCGCCCAGCGGCGACACCTCCGCGTCGGCCCCCACGCGGCGCACCGTCACGGTGTCCCCGTCGAGCGACGCGACGATCTCGGCCGGCACGCCCGGGTCCGCCACGACGTACGTCGCGGACGACAGCGCCTCACGGGCCCGGACGGTGAGCAGGCCGGGGTCACCGGGCCCGCTGCCGACGAAGGCGACCCGGCCGGCGGTGGTGGAGGGGGGTGCGGTCATGTCGTTGTCTCGTCCTTATCCGTCTTCTTCACTGCGTCGGGGGGGGTCACGGCGCTGACGCGCCGCGCGGCTCCGCCCCGTCGGCGAGCAGCTCGGCGGCCAGCGACCGCCCGAGCTGCTCGGCATCCTTCGTCTCTCCGATGACCGAGTTGCGCACCGGCGCGCCCTCGGCCGTGGTGGCGAACGCGCGCAGGGACAGCCTCTCCACGATGCGGCCGTCGTCGTCCAGATCCTCGACGAGTTCGGCGAGTGCACCGATCGGGGCGCTGCACGGTGATCCGAGCTCCTGCAGGACCGCCCGTTCGGCCGACACCGCGGTGAACGTCGACTCGTCGTGCAGGGTCGACCGCAGGAGGGTCTCGAGGTCGGTGTCCGCCGCGCGGCACTCCACGGCGAGCGCCCCCTGCGACGGCGCGGGGAGCATCTGCAGCGGGTCGAGGACCTCCGTGGCCTCACCCGCCCGGCCGATCCGCGCCAGCCCCGCCCGGGCGAGCACGACGCCGTCGACCTCGCCGTCGGTGACCTTGCGGATGCGGGTCTCCACGTTGCCGCGGATGCCCACGATCTCCAGCCCGAGCCCCAGCGCGTTCAGCTGCGCGGCCCGCCGGGGCGACCCGGTGCCGATGACCGACCCCGGCGGGAGCTCCCCGAGCACCATCTGGTCCCGCGCGACGAGCACGTCCCGCGGGTCGGCGCGCTGCGGCACCGCCGCGAGCACGACGCCGGACAGGCCCGCCGTCGGGAGGTCCTTGTAGGAGTGCACGGCGACGTCGATGCGCTCCTCGAGCAACGCGTCCCGCAACGCCGAGGTGAACACCCCGACGCCCGATCCCGCGAGCGGGATGTTGGCGGCCTGCGTGCGGTCGCCGTCGGTGGAGACGTGCACGATCTCCACCGTCGCGCCGGCCGCGGTGAGCGCGTCGGCGACGGTCTGGGTCTGGGTGCGGGCGAGCAGGCTCGCCCGGGTCCCGATGCGGATCGTCCCGAGGTCGGCGGCGGTCATCGGCCACCCCGGTCCGGGACGTCGCGCGCGCTCCGGGCCGCCAGGGCCTGGTCGACCTCCGCGCCCTCGAGGTGCGAGGACTCGCCGAGCAGCGCGTCCGGCGCCGCCACGACCTCCGCGACCGGGCCGGAGGCGACGGCCGCGGGCGCCTGCGGGTCGAGCTCGAACAGCTCGCGCAGCGCCTCGGCGTAGGTGTCGCCGCCCGGGGACTGCGCGAGCTTCTTCACCTGCACCGTCGGGGTGTGCAGCAGCTTGTCCACGACGCGGCGCACGGTCTTGGCGACCTCGCCGCGCACGTCGGCCTCCAGACCCGGCAGCCGGCCGTCGAGGCGGAGCAGCTCCGCGTCGACCACCTCGGCCGCGCGGCGGCGCAGGGCGGTGACGGTGGGTGTGACCTCGGCGGAGCGCTGCGCCGCGAGATAGGCGCGCACCTCCTCGGAGACCAGGGTGCGCGTCGTCGCGACGGCGTGCCCCGCCGCGGCGTCGCGCAGCCGGTCGGCCAGCGAGGCGAGGTCCACGAGCGTGATCCCCGGCAGGGCCGCGACCTCGGGTGCGACGTCCCGCGGCAGGCCGAGGTCGCAGATCACGAGCGGGCGGTCGGTCCGGGCGCGCGCGGCGCGGACGGTCTCGAGGTCCACCACGGTGCCGATCGCCCCGGTGGAGACCATGACGACGTCGGCCGTCGCCAACGCGGGCCCGAGCGCGTCGAGGCCGACGGCACGGGCGGGCGTCCCCTCCGCCTCGGTGAGCTCGACGAGGCGCTCGGCACGCTCGGGGGTGCGGTTGGCGACGACGACCTCGCCGATCCCCCGGCGACGCAGCGCCGCGGACGACAGGCCGCCCATCGAGCCGGACCCGACGACGAGCGCGCGGCGACCGACGAGGCTGCCGAGGGCGGCCTCGGCGTCGTCGAGGGCCTCGGTGACGACGGAGGCGCCGGCGGCGTCGATCCCCGTCTCGCTCTGGACGCGCTTGCCGACCCGCAGGGCCTGCTGGGCGACCTCGTGCAGGACGGTGCCCACGGTGCCGAGCTCGCGGGCCGTGGAGTACGCCGCCCGCAGCTGGCCGAGGATCTGGGCCTCGCCGACGACCATCGAGTCGAGGCCGGCCGCGACGGAGAACAGGTGCTCGACCGCCGAGCCCGCGTAGTGCACGTAGAGGTTGTCGGTGAGGTCCGACACGTCGGTCTGCGCGTGTCGGGCGAGGACGCCGGAGACCTCGGTCAGTCCGCCGTGGAACGTCTCGACCACCGCGTAGATCTCGATGCGGTTGCACGTCGAGAGCACCACGGCCTCGGAGACGTACTCACCGCTGATGAGTTCGTCGAGGACCTTGGCCGTGTCCTCGCCGGAGATCGCGACCTGCTCCAGCACCGACACCGGCGCCGTGCGGTGCGACACACCCACGAGCAACAGACTCATCCGAACACCTTTCCCGTCGCTTCGCGACCATCCGCCGCTGCGCGGCCGTCGTGGCGGGAGACGTGGAACGCCAGGATCTGCATCTCCACCGCCAGGTCGACCTTGCGCACCTCGACGCCCGTCGGGACGGACAGCACCGCGGGGGCGAAGTTCAGGATGCTGGGCACCCCGGCCCCCACCAGCGCGTCGCAGACCTGCTGCGCCGCGCCCGCGGGCGTCGCGATCACCCCGATGGTCACACCCTTCGAGGCGCAGACGCGGGGGATCTCCGCCACGTCGAGCACCTCCACCCCACCGATCGTCGTCCCGACGAGAGCCGGGTCGACGTCGAACAACGCTGCCACGCCGAAGCCCCGCTGCGCGAATCCGCCGTAGCCCGCGAGCGCATGCCCGAGGTTGCCCACCCCGACCAGCGCCACCGCGTGCGACCGCGTGAGTCCCAGCACCGACTCGACCTGCTCGGTCAGTCGGGACACGTCGTAACCGACCCCGCGCACCCCGGACGAGCCGATGTGCGAGAGGTCCTTGCGCAGCTTCGCGGCGTTCACCCCGGCCGCCGCGGCGAGCACGTCCGAGGAGACGGTGCGCACACCCTGCGCGAGCATCTCGGTGAGCACGCGCAGGTAGACGGCCAGTCGGGCCACGGTGGCCTGCGGGATCCGGTCCGGGTCGACCCGACCCACCGGACGTGCCGCCGGCCGAGCAGGGCGGGACACGCCCCCGTCCACCGTCACGCCGGGAGCCTCCCTGCCCGCACCACGCGTACCGCTCGTTCTCACCGTTCCGCTGTCCTTCGAGCGTACCGCTCGTGAACGCGCGCACAAAGTCGCTGGTCAGCGACCCTCACACCGCGGTGACCGCGACAGTGTGCCAGCCCGTCGCCCCGTCCGGGATGGACAGGGCCTCGACCCCGGTCTGCACCGCGCCCGAGCGGTCGGTCGCCCGCACCCGCAGCTGGTGCTGCCCCCGCGCGAGGGTCAGCGGCAGGCGCCACATCCGCCACGAGTCCACGGTCGGCTCGGCGGCGAGCTGCGCGGGCTGCCAGGGGCCGTCGTCCACCGAGACCTCCACCCCGGCGATGCCGGTGTGCTGGGCCCACGCGACGCCGGCGGCCACGGTCGGGCCCGCCGGCACGGTGGCCCCGTCACGCGGCACGTCGATCCGCGAGGAAGTCTTCACCGGGCCGAACTTCCCCCAGCCCCGCTGCTCCCAGTAGGAGGTGAACCCGTCGAAGGTGGTCACCTCGATGTCGGTGATCCACTTGGTGGCCGAGACGTAGCCGTAGAGCCCGGGCACCACCATGCGCACCGGGAAGCCGTGCTCCACCGGCAGCGGCGCGCCGTCCAGCCCGATCGCGAGCATCGCGTTCCGCCCGTCGGTGAGCGGGCCGAGCGGGGTGTTGGCGTTCCAGCCGTCGGACGACGTCGAGGCGATCTGCTGGGCACCGGGGCGCACCCCGGCGAGGGCCAGCACGTCGCGGATCGGGACGCCGAGCCACTGCCCGTTCGAGATCAGCGTGCCGCCCACCTCGTTGGAGACGCAGGTCAGCGTCACCGGGGCCTCGACGAGCCGCATCGCCCGCAGCTGGTCGAAGGTCAGGGTCACCTCGCGGTCGACCATGCCGTGCACCCGCAGCGACCAGTCGGCGACGGAGATCCGCGGGACCGACAGCGCGGTGTCGATGCGGTAGAAGTCCGCCGGGGCGGTGAGCCACGACGGCGTGCCGTCGGCGACGAAGTCGGCGTTCACCGGGACGGGGGCCGGGCCGGCGGGCGCCGGCGGCAGCGTCACGGAGGTGGGACCGGCCGCACCGGCGTTCACGACGCGCCCCACGACGCCGGCGGCGATCGCCCCGACGGCGGTCAGGCCCGCCGTCGTCAGGAAGCGCTGGCGGCTGACCGCGCCCGCCGGCGCCGGTGCCGGGTCGTCCCCCGCCGGGGCGGGGTCCCCGACGGCGAGCCCGCGCAGCCACCGCCACACCAGCACCCCCGCGAGCACCGCGGCGCCCGAGGGCACGAGGTCGAGCGGCGCGAAGGTCGGGGCGGTGACGACGGCGGCGACGCCGAGCAGGCCGAACGCGACGACGAGGACGAGCCCGGGGCGCTCGTCGCGGCGCGAGGCGAGCCCGGCGAGGACCGTGATCGCCGCGATGACCACGACCATCCCGGTGAGCAGCGCCACCTTGTCGTAGGTGCCGAACCACGCGATCGCGGTCTCCTTGAGCCACTCCGGCGTGAGGCGGATCGCGGCCTGCCCGACGGCGAGGAACGGCGACCCGGCCGGCGAGACCAGCGCCGCGACGAGCTCCCCGACCCCGACGGCGGCGCCGACCGTGACCACGGCCGCGACGACCGGACGGCCGCGTCCCGGGGCGTCGTCGACGTGCTCCCCGAGCGACGGCCGGTCGGCGGTGGGGGTCGCCATGGGGGCTCCTGTCTCGCGACTGCCTCGCGACGGACTCGCGACGGCGGGGGTACCGGTGCGATTCGGTTGCCCGCAGCCGGACGGTTCACCCGCCGGGCCGACTCACAGGGTCAGCGCGTCGAGCCCCAGCGGTGCCCCGGCGGCGCTCGGGGTGGCCCCCGTGGGCCGCCCGAGGAGGAAGGCGGCGGTGGCCCCGTGCATGGCGGAGACCGGGGCGAGGGTCGCGGCGAGCGCGACGGCCCCCGGATCGGTGAGCTCCGCCGCCCGCTCCGTCACGGTCCCCCCGGTCATCGCCTCGACGTCCACCGCGAGCGCGAGCAGGTCGGTGGGCGCCGCGGCCCGGCCGAGCGCGGCCCGCCGTTCGCTCTCGACGGCGAGCGGGGTCCCGGTCACGGCCGGACGACCCGCGGCGGTCAGCAGCGCGTTCCAGGCGGCGGCGTGCTCGGTGTGCTGGGCCCCCGCGCCGGAGAGGAAGGCCGTCACCACACCCGGCACCTGCCCGAGCCGGCCGTCCGTCGCCGCCAGCACGGCGCCGGAGTAGAGGCTCGCGGCGAGGGCGGACGTCGCCGCGCACAGGGCGACCGCCCGCTGGTCCCCGACGTAGGGCACCGGGGTGGACGTGGTCGTCGTCGCGGCGGGCGCACCGGAGGACGGCCCCGGGGCGGCCGCGGGCGGGGCGTCGGAGCAGGCGGCCAGCGCGCCCGCCCCGAGCAGGCCGACCGCGGAACCGAGCAGGACCCGTCGTCGGGACAGCATCAGTTGCCCTCCTCGGGCGGCGCCGCCTTCGCCGTCGGGAAGCGGGTGTCGGGGAAGCCGACCGTCCCGACGCCACCCGGCAGCGAGGCGAGGTCCGGCGGGGCGACGACGAGGTCGGCGCGGCCCGCCGAGAGCAGCGAGTTGACCACGAGCAGGGTGGCCTTGCGGGCCGCCGCGTCGGACCCGAGCCGGAGGGCGAGCGAGCGCAGGGCGGGGGTGGACAGGCCGGCCGCGTCCGCGACGAGCGTCTGCGCGAGCACGTCCTCGAGAGTGAGGACGAGCCCCACGACGTCGGCGGGCGTGCGCACCGTGGGCAGGGCGGCGTCGACGACGCCGCCGTAGGCCGGGTCGGGCACGGTCTGCGCCCGTCCACCCGCACCCGTCGTCGCGGACGCGAGGGCCGATCGGGCGTCGCCGAGCTCGACCACCGCCGCGGAGAGCAGGTCGCGGACCAGGGGCACGGCCGTGGCCCCGCCGCCCGCCGCGTTCGTCTGCAGCGTCCGGTAGGTCGACTGCGCGAGGACCACGAGACCGGTGGCGGTCCGCAGCGCCGGGACGTCCCCGGTGGCGGTCTGGGCGGGGACGCCCGCGGGCCGGCGGCTCACGCGAGCGCCCGGCGCAGGTCGTCCGGCTCGACGCGCCAGGAGGCCAGCTCCTCGCCGTCGACCAGCACCACCGGGACGCGGTCGCCGAACTCGCCGCGCAGCTCCGGGTCGGACGTGGCCGCGTCGACGTCCACCGTCTCCCAGTCCTCGCCGACCTCCTCGCAGACGGCGCGGACCACGAGCGCCATCCGGTCGCAGGTCCGGCAGTCCGCACGGACCAGCACCGTCACTCGGACGGTGTCGGACGACTCCCCGACAGACTGTGACAACCCGGAACCCTCCCGCTCGCTCGCGTGTCGCCGAGTCTGGCAGACCCCGTCCGACCGCCGACGGCGTGGTCGGGACCTCTCACCGCAGGTCAAGGGCATGTCAACGAGGGCGACGCGAGTGGGTGGCGCTCCGGTGACGAGGGCCTCCGCGCCGCACGTATGCTCCGTCCCCAGCGTGGTCACGGGGAGGTCTCGGTCCGACCGGAGCCCCTCCGACCCGCAGGAGGAAGCGAGTGGTCGTCCAGCGAGGGAGAACGCCTTGTCCGCTGTCGTCGGCGTCGGTGTGACGGCGGGGCCGCTGCCGGCCCCCGTCGCGCCCGCGGCCAGCGATGGTCGAGCTCCACTCCGTTCCGCCCCCGGCGGACTCCCCGGCGTCGACGGTCGAGCTCCGCTCCGCTCCGTCTCCGGCGGAGACCGATGACGCCTCGCAACGGCGGGAACGCCCCCGACCCCGGTCGCCGCGACCGTGCGGTGCGGTCCGGTCACGGCCCGCTCACCGACACGCCGCCGGAACCGCTCGGCGCGTACACCGGCGGGCCGCCGGAGCAGGGGTTCGCCACCCCCTACCCCGAGCAGCGCGGCCGGGAGGGCGCCCGCCCGGCGCCGGGGCCCCACCCGATGGACCACCCGTCGCACCCGGATCTCCCCCGGATCACGGGCCACCCCGCCCCGATGCGTCCGGCCCCGCACGCGCCCGGTCCGGTGCGTCCGGGACCCGGTCACCCGCCGCCGCCTCCTCCCCCGCGCCCCGGCCCGGGCGGGCCCCCCGGACCCGCCACCGGTCCGAGCGCCCCCACCGGACCCGTGCCGGTGCCGCAGGCGCACCCCGCCACGACGCCGCTGCCCGCACCCGCCGCCGAACCGGTGGGCGACGGACCCGACGCCCCCGAGCGGGTCGAGGACGACGTCGACCAGGCCGATCTCGACGAGGCCGGGCTGGCCGAGGCCGACGAGTCGGTCGCCGACGGCTGGGCCCTGGTGCGCGCCACGCAGGACGGTGACGTCGAGGCGTTCGGCACGCTCTTCGACCGCTACCACGACGTGGTCTTCCGCTTCGTCTTCTACCGCCTCGGCGACCGCGGGGTCGCCGAGGACCTCACCCAGGAGACCTTCGTCCGGGCGTTCCGGCGGATCTCCTCGGTCAGCTACCAGGGCCGGGACATCGGGGCGTGGTTCGTCACGATCGCCCGCAACCTGGTGCTCGACCACGTGAAGTCGAGCCGGTACCGCCTCGAGCAGGCCACGCCGGAGATCACCGACGTCGCGCCCGACCGTGGGAGCCCCGGTCCGGAGAGCGAGGTCATCGCCGGCGCCACCCACGAGGAGCTCCTGCGCTGCGTCGCGAAACTGGGCGACGACCAGCAGGAGTGCATCACCCTCCGGTTCCTCCAGGGACTCTCGGTGTCCGAGACCGCGCACATCATGGGACGCAACGAGGGCGCCGTGAAGGCGCTGCAACACCGGGCGGTGCGCCGCCTCGCTCAACTGCTCCCTGAGGGTTTGCGGTGAGTGACACCGCTGTAGTTCCACCCGACGGCGTGGAGGACGTAACCGGTCGCCTTTCCGGTCGTTCTTCTCGACGACGGGTACAGCACGTGCCGGAGGGCACGGGCGCACGATGAGGACGGACGACATGTCGAGCGGTCGCGACGGGGCAGACGAGCGGTTCGCCGCTGCCTGGGACGAGCGGATGCGCGCACGCGCCACCGGCCGTCCGGCGCAGGCCACACCGCCGTTCAGCGATCTGGGCCACGCCGGTAACGATTCAGGGGTCCACGGACGAAACCGGGCCGTGGACACCGACCTCGCCGACGATCTCCGGATCGCCGACCTGCTGCGCGACGTCGCGGCGGCCACCCCCGGCCCCGACGCGGCGACCTCCGCCCGGATGCGCGCCGCCCTGATGGCCACGATCACCGAGCAGGGCCCCGGCGGCGACGCCCCCACCCGCACGGTCACGACCTCCGACGCGCCCGCCCGTCCCTCGCACGGCCGCCGTCGCGCCGACCGCCGCGGGGCGACCCGCCCGGCCGACCGCCGCCCCGCCTCCGCGTCCGGCTCGAGCGGGCCCGCCCGCTCCGCGATGCGTCGGCTGATGTCGACCACCGTGGCCGGCGTCGCCTGCATCCTCGCGCTCGGTGCCCTCACCGTCCTGCTCTCCCGCGGCTCCCTGCCCGGCGACATGCTCTACGGCCTCAAGCGGGCCTCCGAGTCCGCCGAGATCGGGCTGACCTCCGGCCAGGAGGCCAAGGGGCAGAAGCACCTCGACATCGCCGCGCTCCGGCTGGACGAGATCCAGCAGATGATCCAGCGCGACGCCACGACCGCCGCGGGCCCGCGCCCCACCGCCGCCGGCCTCGACGAGGCGGACGCCGCCCTCGTGGCTGACAACCTCCGCGCCTTCGACCAGCAGGCCCGGACCGGTTCCAAGCTCCTCCTCGGCCTCGTCGACCAGCCCTCCGGGCCGTCGGCGACCAACCTCTCCGACTGGGCCACGCGCCAGCAGCAGACCGTCGAGGGGTTCTCGCCGTCGCTGTCGCCGGAGGGCCGCGAGCAGGCCGCGTCCTCGCAGCGCCTGCTCTCCCAGCTGCAGTCCCGCGCCGCGGCCTTCGCGGCGGACCCGCGCTGCGGCACCGAGTCGGCCGACGAGCTCGGCCCGCTCCCGGCCGCGGCCTGCCGCGACGCCCGCCAGGGGACCACCAGCACCTCGGCCGCGCCGCAGACCTCGTCCTCGACGCCCTCGTCCACCACGCGGACGACGACCTCGACGGAGCCGACGACCACCACGTCCGGCACCGACTCGACCCGCTCCACGAGCACGCCGGCCGGGTCCACCCCGACCACCACCAGCACGCCCGCGCCGGTCCAGGTGCCCGTGCCGGTGCCCGGGCTGCCGAAGGTCGAGCTGCCCCCGCTCCTGCCCGGTCTCCCCGGTCTCACGCTCGGCTGAGGGGTCCGCACGCCGGGTCGCCCGCCCGGGCTACCACTAGGGTTGGTCGGAACGACGACCGGCGTGTGAGCGGGAGGGTGCAGGCGGTGGGACGACGGCGTGACCGCCGCGAGGTGCCGGGCCCCGGGGACGACGCGGAGGCCGGCCTCGAGGCCCTGGATCCCTCTGCGCTCGCCGCGTCCGGCCTTCCCGACGACGGGGCGGCGCGGGACGCCGGGGCGGCTGCGGCCGCGGCGGCGGAGACCGAGGGCCCGACGACGCCGAGCGTCCCGCCGGACCTCACGGCCGCGGCGTTCTTCGACGTCGACAACACCATGATGATGGGCGCGTCGATCTTCCACTTCGCGCGCGGACTCGCGGCGCGGAACTTCCTCTCCGGCGCCGACCTGCGCGGCTTCGTGTGGCAGCAGGTGAAGTTCCGGCTCGGCGGCGAGGGCACGCCGGAGGACATCCGGGCGCACCGTGAGGCGGCGCTGTCCTTCGTCGCCGGACGCGAGGTGTCCGAGCTCGTCGAGCTGGGCGAGGAGATCTACGACGAGCTGATGGCCGACCGGATCTGGGAGGGCACCCGCGCGCTCGCGCAGATGCACCTCGACGCCGGTCAGCGGGTCTGGCTCGTCACCGCCACGCCCCTCGAGCTCGCCGGGATCATCGCCCGCCGGCTGGGCCTCACCGGCGCGCTCGGCACGGTCGCCGAGCACGTGGACGGCGTCTACACCGGCCGGCTGGTCGGCGAGCTCCTGCACGGGCCCGCCAAGGCCCACGCCGTCCGCGCCCTGGCCGCCCGCGAGGGGCTCGACCTACGGCGCTGCTCGGCCTACTCGGACTCCATCAACGACGCCCCCATGCTCTCCGTGGTGGGCACCGCGGTCGCGGTCAATCCCGACGCCGAGCTCCGGGCGCTCGCGCGGAAGAAGGGCTGGGAGATCCGGGACTTCCGGTCCGGGCGCAAGGTCGCCCGCATCGGGGTGCCGTCGGTCCTCGGCGCCGGTGCCGTCGCCGGCGCCGTCGCGGGTGCCGCGGCCTACCGCCGACGCGGGTAGGTCCCACCCCGCCCGGCGAGGTGCACACCACGCAGGTTCTCGGGCCGCGGAGGCTGCCCCACGTCACTCTCGCGAACGGAGCAGCCCCGCGAGGTGCACATCAGGCAGGTCCTCGGGCCGCCGAGGCTGCCTCATGTCACTCTCGCCGGTCCCGGATCACGACCGTCCCGGCCGCGTGGTCGCCGACCCGCTGACGGTGCCGGGAGCACAGCATCACGATCAGCCCGACGAGGCCGCCGGCGAGGGTGTCCACGATCAGCAGCAGCGCCCGGCCCAGGTGCTGACCGGACGACGCCGGCCCGCCCCCGTCCCGACGCACGATCCGCAGCCCGAGCGCCATCATGAGGAGGGTCCGGCCCGTGCGGGCCGGGATGACGACGAACGCCACCAGCCACAGTCCGACGGTCACCACGACGGCCAGCAGGGACGGCCACCCGCCGCCCTGCGCCACCAGCTGCGGGACGTCGAGCGACCGGCCGCGCAGCACCTCGAAGCCGGCGCCGGGAGCGAGCGTGTCCGCGATCCAGCCGACGGTGGCCACGACCGCGCCGAGGACGAACAGATCGAGGAAGTACTGCACGATCCGCCGCACCGTGACACGGGTCCGACGTTCCTCGACGGTCGCGCCGACGAGTTCGGTGGTGGTCATGCCACCGGACTGCCCCGACCCGGCGTCGGGAACGCGCGTCCGAATGTCCCCGATTCGGGCGGATCTAGCCCAGGAACGCGTTCCGGCGACCCGAGAGGAGCCGGTAGAGGGTCTGCTGGATGTTCTCCCGGACCTGGTCGGTCAGGTTGAACACGAGCATCGGGTCGTCGGCGGCACCGGGCTCGTACTCGTCGGTGCGGATCGGCTCGCCGAACTCGATGTACCACTTCGAGGGCAGCGGGACGAGACCGAGCGGGCCGAGGAGCGGCCACGTCGGCGTGATCGGGAAGTACGGCACGCCGAGGAGGCGGGCGATCGGGCCGAGGTCACCGATCTTCGGGTAGATCTCCTCGGCCCCGACGATCGAGCAGGGGATGATCGGCACGCCGGTGCGCAGCGCCGCCGAGACGAAGCCGCCCCGGCCGAAGCGCTGCAGCTTGTACCGGTCGGCGTAGGCCTTGCCGATCCCCTTGAAGCCCTCCGGCCAGACACCGACGAGCTCGCCGTCGCCCAGCAGGGCCTCGGCGTCGGGGCTGCAGGCCAGCGTGTGGCCGGCCTTGCGGGCCAGCGCCCCCGCACCGGGCAGGCCGAACACGAGGTCGGCCGCGAGCATGCGGAGGTTGCGGGGCGTGGGGAGGTCGTCGTGCGTGGCCACCACGGTCATCAGCGCGTCCAGCGGCAGCGTCCCGGAGTGGTTGGCCACCAGCAGCGCGCCGCCCTCGGCGGGCACGTTCTCCACGCCGATCGTCTCCACCCGGAACCAGCGCTCGTAGAGCGGGCGCAGCGTGGGGAGGATGACGTTCTCGTTGAGGTCGGGGTCGAAGCCGAACTCGTCGACGGTGTAGCGGCCGGCGAGCCGACGGCGCAGGAACGCGGCGACCTCGGTGACCGTGCGCTCGAGCTCGGACGGCGCGGTGGTGGCCGGGAGGGCGGCCGCGGGGGTCTGCTCGGTCACGATCGGCTCCGCGGGCGTCTCGGCCGGTGGCGGCATCAGGCTGCGCCGCCGCGGGGTCGGCCGGGGGCGCGGGCGCCCACCGGGACCGTGCAGCGGGATGACGTCCGCCTCGCCCATCGGGTCGTTCCTCCTGCTGCTCACGTGGTCGTTCCTATCGCACCGGTGCGAGGGCGGGCTGGTCCGACGCGGCCTCGAGCTGGACCGGGGCGGCCCCGCGGCCGAGGCCGGGGAGGTGGTGGGCGGCGGAGTGGGCGATCGACTCCCCGAGGCCCACCACGCGGTCCGTGTCGATGACGGGACGCAGGGCGCGGCCGGCCACGAAGTCGTCGAAGGCCTGCACGGTGGTCCACCGCGGTTCGAACCCGAACTCGGTCTTCAGCTTCGTCGTGTCGACGACCCGGCCGTAGTTGAGCAGGCGCATCTGTTCGGGCGAGAAGTCGACGAGCCGCGCGCGGCGGGTGAAGCGCCCGACCCACGGCACCAGCGGCTCCGGGATGGGCAGCGCCATGCGGCCGGCCCGCCGGATGGCCTGGGACAGCATCAGGACGCCGTCCGCGCCGACGTTGAACACGCCCGGCAGCTCGTTCGTGGTGGCCCGCTCCAGCACCGCGACCGCGTCCTCGTGGTGCAGCAGCTGCACCCGGGCGTCGAAGCCGAGCACCATCGGCACGACCGGGAGCGAGAAGTAGTTCGCGAACGCCGTGTCGGCGCGCGGGCCGATGAAGTTGACGAACCGCAGCGTGGTGACGGGGATGTCGGGGCGGCGCCGCGAGAAGCTGCGCACGTAGCCCTCGATCTCGACCGCGTCCTTCGAGTACCCACCGGGCGGCAGGGCCTTCGGCTCGGTGGTCTCGGTGAAGGTCGCCGGATCCCGCGGGCTGGCGCCGTACACGCTCGTCGTGGAGCGCACGACCAGCCGGCCCACGGTGTCCGACTTCTGGCACGCCGCGAGGAGCTGCATCGTGCCGATGACGTTCATCTCCATCATCATCGAGCGCCCGCCGGAGGAGGCCGGGTGCCCGGACAACGAGGCGTGCACCACCGTGTCGACCTTCGCGGTGCTGATGACCTTGCCGATCAGCGGGTTGCGGATGTCGACGCGGACGAACTCCGCGCGACCCATCCGACGTCGCATGTCACGGCTGGGCGGGGTGGTGTCCACCCCGAGCACGCGGTCGATCGTCGGGTCCGCCGCCAGCCGTGCCGCCAGGTCGCCACCGAGCTGACGACTCACGCCGGTGACGAGGACGACGGACGGCGGCATGGCTCTCCCGGGCGGGGCTGGCGGGTGTCGGATGCGACCCCTCGGCTCAGCCCCGACCGGGACCGATCACTTGCCGAGCTTGCGACGCTGCACGCGGGTCTTACGGAGCAGCTTACGGTGCTTCTTCTTCGACATCCGCTTGCGACGCTTCTTGATGACCGAGCCCATACGGGTTCCCTTTCGCTACTACCTGTCGTGGAGAGCCGGAGCGCCGGGCTCCGGAGCACAAGGGTCCACCGTACCGGTGACCCGGGCGGCGACGATGCACCGCCCGGGTCCCGGGGTCCTAGCCGGCGTCGATGTACGAGCCCCGGAGGTACTCGTGGACGGCCTCCTCCGGCACACGGAAGCTGCGGCCGACGCGGACCGCCGGCAGCTCGCCGTTGTGCACCAGTCGGTACACCGTCATCTTCGACACCCGCATGGTGGCGGCGACCTCGGCCACGGTCAGGAACTGCACCCGTGAGAGATCGCCGTCTTCCCTCCGCCCTGCGGCGGCGTTCTGCGGCATGGTGAACCGCCTTCCGAGCACCCGTCGTGCCGCCGGTCTTCCCCTCCGGCGGTTCGACACGCACGTGCTGATCGGAGAGTAGCGAGACGCGTGTGACGGATGAATCGCTCGACGTGATGGTGCGGTGGCCGTGAGGCCCTGCGCGTCAAGCGCACACGCCGCACGCCGGGCGCAGCGTCCGCCCACGACGAGCGGTCGGTGACCGGGGCGAGCGGAACGCCCGGAGGTCAACCGCCGAACGTGGCACCCAGCGC
The DNA here is from genome assembly GCF_013409505.1 of Actinomycetospora corticicola. Taxonomy (NCBI): domain Bacteria; kingdom Bacillati; phylum Actinomycetota; class Actinomycetes; order Pseudonocardiales; family Pseudonocardiaceae; genus Actinomycetospora; species Actinomycetospora corticicola. The sequence continues at coordinate 4,079,888 of NZ_JACCBN010000001.1, forward strand.
CTGCGACCGGTCCCGGCAGGCCTCGACCGCGTCCGCGAACGCCGCCCGCAGCCCGTGCGCCTCGAGGACCCGCAGCGCCTGCGCCGTGGTGCCGCCGGGCGAGGTCACGGCCTCGCGGAGCAGCGACGGGTGGTTCCCGGGGGCGGTGAGCAGACCGCCGGCGCCGTCGACGGTGGCGGCGACGAGCTCGGTCGCCGTCGGTCGCGGCAGCCCGAGCGCGACGCCCGCCTCGATCATCGCCTCGGCCACCAGGAACAGGTAGGCCGGACCGGAGCCGGACAGCGCGGTCGCGACGTCCTGCTGGGCCTCGGGCACGCGCACGGTCCGCCCGACGCTGCGCAGCAGGTTCTCCGCCGCGTCCAGTGCCGCGTCGTCGGCGTGCGCGCCGGGCGAGAGCACACACATCGCGCGCCCCACGAGCATCGGCGTGTTCGGCATGACCCGCACCACCGGGGTGCCCGGCGGCAGCCAGCCCTCGAGCGCGGAGGTCGGGATGCCCGCGGCGAGCGACACGACGAGGCGGTCCCGCCCGCCGTCCACGGCCCCGAGCGCGCCCTGCACGTCCTGCGGCTTGACCGCGACGACGAGCACGTCGGCCCGCGCGGCGGCGTCCGCGGTGTCGGTCACGGTGACACCGAGACGCTGCGTCAGGTCGTCGGCCCGGGCGGTGTCGCGCTCCACGACCAGGAGCGACCCGGCGTCGTACCCCGCGGCCACCAGCCCGCCCAGCAGGGCCTCACCGATTCGTCCCCCACCCAGTACCGCCACGGTCGTCATGGCTGCGCAGTCTTCCCGACGACAGGTGTGGTCCCGTCGGGCGGCGTCGGCCGGGGCCGTCGTCGTGGCGATCTGCTGACGTCGGACGTCAGCGGTGTGCCACCGCTGACGTGCGGGAGCGTTCAGGCCTGCGAGCGGGAGCTGCGGGAGCCCAGGTGCAGCCGGGCGAACAGCAGCGACTCGGCGAGCGCGTCGAGGCGCTCGTTGCGGGTCCGGGCGCGGCGGGTGGAGATCTCGACCACCACCGTCCCGGCGAAACCGGTGAGGGCGAGCCGGCGGAGGACGTCCGCGCACGGCTGCGTGCCGCGACCGGGCACCAGGTGCTCGTCGTGGGTCTCGCCGGTGCCGTCGGCCAGGTGCAGGTGGACCAGCCGGTCGCCCATGCGTTCGAGCAGGGCGAAGGCGTCGTCGCCCGCGACCGCGGTGTGCGAGAGGTCGAGGGTGTAGTTCCGGGCGCCGGGCACCGTGGGGTCGTGCCCCGGGGTGTAGCTGGAGACCCGCACGCGGCCGCGGCGCAGCGGGAACATGTTCTCCATCGCCACGAGCACCCCGTGGGCGCGCTCCAGCTCGTCGATCTGTCGGGCCAGGCCCGCCGCGTAGCGCCGCTGCCAGCGGAAGGGCGGGTGCAGGACGACGACGGGGGCACCGAGCCCCGCCGCGAGCACCACGCTGCGGCGCAGCCGCTCCGCCGGGTCGGCGCCCCACACCCGCTGCGTGATGGCGAGGCACGGCGCGTGCACCGCGAGGACCGGCATGCCGGTGCGCTCGGCGTTCCGGGCGACGGTGCGCAGCTGCCGGGACTCCGGCTCGTTCCACACCATCAGCTCGACGCCGTCGTACCCCAGCTCCGCGGCCGCGTCGAACGCGGCCGACATCGGCTCGGGGTAGACCGACGCGGTCGAGAGCGCGACGGGGACCTGGGGAGCGGCCGGGAGGCTCAACGAGCGAGCAGGACGAATGCGGCCGGCGACACGGTGACCACGAGACCGACGACGATCGCGAGCGCCATCGTCTGCAGGTCGTCGGAGCGCCGCATCGCCCGGACCCCGAAGACCAGGCCACCGGTCGCCGCGGCCGCGAGGACCAGGGCGATCACGGGCTGGGTCTGCCACAGGTAGGAGAAGCCGATCCAGAGCAGCGCGCCGAGGACGGCGCCGACCACGAGCTGCGCCGCGATCACCGCCCACTCCTTGGCGTTCGGCCGCTCGGCGGGCTCGTCGTCGTACTCGTCGTCCCAGTCGTCGTCCACGTCGTCGTGGTCGTCGAGGTCGCGCTCGCGGCCGAGACCGGCGGGCGCGTCGGTGCGGGTGGCGTCCGGCCGGGCCGCGGGCGACGCGGCGGTGGGCGGGCCGCCGTCGGCGTCGGGCCGCGGGGTCGCCGTGGTGGGGGCGGAGGCCGCCCGCGCCGCGGCGGGCTGCACCTGCGTGGGGACGGCCGAGGTCGCCGCCGGCTGCGCCGTGGTGGGCGCCTCGGGCGGGGCTGGCCGCGCGGGCGGGGCGGCGGGGGTCACCGCGGTGGGCGCGGAGGGCGCCCAGGCCGGGGGCGCGCTCGTCGGCTGCGGGCCGGACCCGGACGGCGGGCCCGACTGCCGCGGCACCGCCGCCGGCGGCTGCCCGTAGGCGGGGGGCGCCGGGGAGGCCGGGGCGTAGCCGTACGACGACGGGCTGCCGTAGCCGCCGTAGGGGTCGGGCTCCGAGGCGTAGGACGGGGACCCGTAGGAGGACCCGGACGACGGGTAGGGCTCCGGCGCGGGGTCCGACCCGTAGCCGGACGCGTAGCCGTTCGACGGGTAACCGGTCGAGCCGTACCCCGCGGACCCGTAACCGGACGACCCGTACCCGGACGAGCCGTAGCCGGACGACCCGTACCCGGACGAGCCGTAGCCCGACGAGCCGTGGTCGTTCGGGCCGTACCCGGTGGTCCCGTAGCCCGACGACCCGGACCCCGACGAGCCGTAGCCGCCCGACGCGTAGCCCGAGGAGTACCCGTCGTCGTACGAGGAGCCGTAGGACGGGCCCTGGGACGAGCCGTAACCCCCCGAGGAGTAGCCGGAGGACGAGTACCCGGCCGAGCCGTACCCGCCGTCGTAGCCCGAGGGCCCGGCGGTGCCGTACCCGTCGTCGTAGGAGGAGCTGCGCCCGTACCCGGAGGAGCCGTAGGACGACCCGGGGTCCGGGTCGTAGCCGTAGGACCCGCCGCGGTCGGACGGGGCGTAGCCGGCGTCGCCGTAGGGGTCGCGGGGTTCGGGCTCGGGGGCCGGGGTGGGGGACGCCGAGCGCGACTCGGCGCCGTAGGCGGCGAGCAGCTCCGCCACACTGCGCTGAGCGCCCCGCGGGGGGGATCCGTCGGTCGTCATCCGTTCCACCGTGCCGTGGTCGGGGTCGGTCGTCCAGTCGCAGCAGGACGACCGGTGGTGTACGTCCCGTCAGCGGCGAAGGGACCGCCCTCGAGGGGCACCTGGTCCAGTCGGCCGAGGATCACGCCTTCACGCAGGGCCCACGGGCAGACCTCGACCTCCTCGAGGCCGAGGGCGTCCATCGCGCCGCGCGCCACGATCGCGCCGGCCACGAGCTGGTGCGCCCGGGAGGCGCTCACGCCCTCGAGCTCGGCGAGGTCCGCGGAGTCCATCCGGCTGATGAAGGCGACGACCTGACGCAACCCGGCCGCGGTGAGCCGGCGGTGCACCCGCGGCCCGGCCGAGCGCGGGGCGGCGCCGGTGAGCCGGGCCAGCGAGCGGAACGTCTTCGAGGTGACGACCGCGCGGTCGGGGGACCCGCCGTCGAGCAGGGCCGCCGCCGCGGGCGCCACGGTGTCGTGGACGTACTCGGCGAGGGCGCGGGTCTCCTTGCGGTCGGGCGGGTCCGCGGCGAACCAGTCGCGCGTGAGCCGTCCGGCGCCGAGCGGGAGGGAGAGGGCCACGTCGGGGCGCTCGTCGCGCCCGACCGCCATCTCCAGCGAGCCGCCGCCGATGTCGAGGGAGAGCAGCCGTCCGGCCGACCACCCGAACCAGCGGCGGACGGCGAGGAAGGTCAGCGCGGCCTCGTCGGGCCCGGTGAGGACCTGCAGGTCGACGCCGGTCTCCTCCCGCACCCGCGCGAGGACCGCGTCGGAGTTGTCGGCGTCGCGCACCGCGGAGGTGGCGAACGCCAGGAGGTCGTCGCACCCGAGCGCCCTCGCCTCGCGGCGCGCCTCGGCGACGGCGGACACGAGGGCGTCCGCGCCCTTGCGCGCGAGCTGCCCGCCGACGACGTGCTCGGCGAGGCGCAGCGCGGTCTTCGTGGAGGACTGCGGGGTCGGGTGCGCACCGCGATGCGCGTCGACCACGAGGAGGTGAACCGTGTTCGACCCCACGTCGAGAACCCCGAGACGCACGATGACCAGCCTAGACGGTGTTCCGGGTCACCCGATCAGGCGTCCAGCTTGTACCCGAGTCCGCGCACCGTGAGCAGGTGCCGCGGCTGCGAGGGCTCCGGCTCCAGCTTGGCTCGCAGGCGCTTGATGTGGACGTCGAGGGTCTTGGTGTCGCCGACGTAGTCCGCGCCCCACACCCGGTCGATGAGCTGGGCGCGGGTGAGCACCCGGCCGACGTTGCGCATCAGGTACTCGAGCAGGTCGAACTCCTTGAGCGGCAGCGCGACCTCGGTGGCCGTCCCGCCGGCGTCGACCGTCACCACGTGCCGGCCCACGTCCATCCGCACCGGCCCCGCCTCGAGGACCTGGCGGTCCGAGCCCGTCGACCCGCCGTCGGGAACGCCCTCGCCGCCCTCGCCGCGCCGCAGCACCGCGCGGACCCGGGCGATCAGCTCGCGGGCCGAGTAGGGCTTGGTGACGTAGTCGTCGGCGCCGAGCTCGAGGCCGACGACCTTGTCGATCTCCGCGTCCCGCGCGGTCACCATGATCACCGGCACCGAGGACCGCTGGCGCAGCGCCTTGCAGACGTCGGTGCCGCTCATGCCGGGCAGCATCAGGTCGAGCAGCACGATGTCGGCGCCGTGCCGCTCGAAGTCCTCGAGGGCGGCCGCGCCGGTCCCGGCGACGCTCGCCTCGAAGCCCTCCTTGCGCAGGAGGTAGGCCAGCGGGTCGGCGAAGGACTCCTCGTCCTCCACGATCAGCACCCTGGTCATCGGTCACCTCTGGTCGTCGGTTCCAGCACGGGGGTTCCGTTCCGGTGGTGGGTCTCGTTCCCGACGACCGGTGGGGTCGGGTCGGAGGGGTCGGCGGGCTCGGGCGGCGGCGCGGGCAGGCGCAGCGTGAAGGTGGAGCCGACGCCGGGTTCGCTCCACAGCGCGACCTCGCCGCCGTGGTTCGCCGCGACGTGCTTGACGATCGCCAGCCCGAGGCCGGTGCCGCCGGTGGCGCGGGAGCGGGCCGGGTCGACGCGGAAGAACCGCTCGAAGACCCGTTCCTGGTGCTCCGGGGGGATCCCGATCCCGCGGTCGGTCACCGAGATCTCCACCCGGTCGGCCACCGCGCGGCGCCGGACCGACACCGTCGAGCCGGGCGAGGAGTAGGCGATCGCGTTCTCCAGCAGGTTCGCCAGCGCCGTGACGAGCAGCGTCGAGCTTCCCGCGACCTCGAGGCCCTGCGGCGCGTCGAGGGTGAGGTCGGTCCCGGCGGCCTCCGCGGAGCTCCGGACGCGGGCGACGGCCTCGCGGACCACGTCGTCGACCTCGACCGGGTCCAGCTCGGGCAGCGGGTCGCCGCCCTGCAGCCGGGACAGCTCGATCAGCTCGGTCACCAGCGACCCCAGCCGGCGCGACTCGTGCAGGATCTTCGAGGTGAAGCGGGTGACCTCGGCCGGGTCGTCGGCGTCGAGCGCGGCCTCGGCCAGCACCGCCATCGCGCCGACCGGGGTCTTGAGCTCGTGGCCGACGTTCGCCACGAAGTCGCGCCGGACCGCCTCGAGGCGCACCGCCGCGGAGGTGTCGGAGGCCTCGACCACCACGAACCCGTCGCCGAGGGGCCCGAGCCGGGCGATCACCGACTGCGGGGCGCGCCGCGCGGCCACGGGCGGCGACAGGTCGATCTCGGCCGTGCCGCCCCGCTCCGCGATCCGGCCGGCGGCGGCCGCGATCCGGCTGTCCGGGCGGGCGTCGACGACCGCGCCGAGGAGTTCGGCGCGGTCGTTGGACAGCACGACGTCCCCGAACCGGTTGATCACCGCGAGGCCGGTGTGCGAGCGGCGGACGATCCGGGCCAGCAGCTCCGCGACGGTCGGGCCGGCCGCGACCACGGCCGCCCGCGCGCTCCGCGCCTTCCAGCGGACCCCGGCGACGCCGACGACGACGCCCAGGACCGCCGCGAGCACGACGGCCAGGACGGTCACGTACGCCGGGACGGCCACGACGCGATGGTAGGGCCGTCATCGGGATTTCCACCCCTGTCGGACCGCCGTTGGTGACCCGTCCAACCCCCGGCCGGGTGACTGTTGGCAGCCCGTTCAGGTGGTGTTCACCGCTGCGGGATCACCCCGCCCGGATCACCGGCCCTGGTTCGCCACCGCCGCGATCGCGTCCTTCGCCGCGTCCGGGTCCAGGTAGGTCCCGCCGGGGTTGGTGGGCCGCAGGTCGTCGCCGTCGGCCTCGAGGTCGTAGCGCAGCGGGATCCCCGTGGGGATGTTCAGCCCGGCGATGGTCTCGTCGTCGACGCCGTCCAGGTGCTTGACCACCGCCCGCAGCGAGTTCCCGTGCGCGGCGACGAGGACGGTGCGCCCGGCCCGCAGGTCGGGGACGACGGCCTCGGTCCAGTAGGGCAGCAGCCGCTCGAGCACGTCCTTCAGGCACTCGGTGCGCGGCAGCGCGTCGCCGAGGTCGGCGTAGCGGGGGTCACCGGTCTGGGCGTACTCGTCGTCGGGGTCGATCGGCGGCGGCGGCGTGTCGTAGGAGCGACGCCAGATCTGGAACTGCTCCTCCCCGTACTCCTCCATCGTCTGCTTCTTGTCCTTGCCCTGGAGCGCCCCGTAGTGGCGCTCGTTGAGCCGCCAGTCACGGCGCACCGGGATCCAGTGCCGGTCGCAGACGTCCAGCGCGATCTGGGCGGTGGCGATCGCCCGGCGCAGCAACGACGTGTGCAGCACGTCGGGGAGCAGCCCGGCCTCACCGAGGAGCTGGCCGCCCCGTCGGGCCTCCTGCTCACCGGTCGCGGAGAGCGGGACGTCGACCCACCCGGTGAAGAGGTTCTTCTCGTTCCACTCGCTCTGCCCGTGCCGCAGCAGTACCAGCGTCCCAACCGTCATGGGCCCGGACCCTAACGGGCGAGGCCGGGGGCGTAGGAGCGATCGGCCGGGGGTAGCCGTCCCGCGACCGGGCGGGATGTCCGAGGAACGGTGCACCACGCTGCCGTCGGTCCGAGGGCGGACCGCCCCCATCCCCCCATCGAGAAGGAGCAGCGATGAACGACGACGACATCACCACCTCCGGGTCGAACCCGGGCCACGGGCCCTCCGACGGCGGCGCCGCGGGTGGCGGCTCGGACGGCGGCGCCGACGGCGGTGCCGGTCACGGCCCGGCCGACGGCGGCGCGGCGGGCAACGGCTCCGACGGCGGTGCCGACGGCGGTGCGGGCCACGGCCCCGCTGACGGCGGTGCGTCCGGCGGCGGGTCCGACGGCGGCGCCGACGGCGGCGCGGGCCACGGCCCGGCCGACGGCGGCGCGTCCGGCAACGGGTCCGACGGTGGCGCCGACGGCGGAGCGGGCCACGGGCCGGCCGACGGTGGCGCCAAGGGCGGCGGCTCCGACGGCGGGGCCGACGGCGGCGCGTAGGTGCTTCGCAGGTGAGCACTAAGAGGGGCTATAGGCCCACTTAGTGCTCACCTGGCGCAGCCACATTGGAGGACACATGACCCACCGCCCCTTCCTGCGCCGCTGTGTCGCCGGCGACCTCGACGCCTTCGCCGACGAGGCGTGGGGCCGACAGGCGGTGCTCTCGCGCGCCGACGACCTCGCGAAGGACGGCGACCCCGACGCCGAGCGCGGCTTCGGCGACCTGTTCTCCCTCGACGCCGTCGACGAGCTGCTCTCCCGACGCGGCCTGCGCACGCCGTTCCTGCGCGTCGCGAAGCAGGGCACGGTCGTCGACTCGAAGCACTTCACCGGCGACGGCGGCGTCGGCGCCGAGGTCACCGACCAGGTCCGCGACGACCGGATCGCCGGGCTCTTCGCCGACGGCCACACCGTGGTGCTGCAGGGCGTGCACCGCACGTGGGACCCGGTGGCCCACCTCGCCACCGGCCTGAACGCCGACCTCGGCCACCCCGTGCAGGTCAACGCCTACATCACCCCGCCGTCGTCCACCGGCTTCTCCGCGCACTACGACGTGCACGACGTCTTCGTCCTGCAGATCGCGGGCACCAAGCGCTGGCACGTCCACGCGCCGGTACACCCCGACCCGTTGCGCAACCAGCCCTGGAACGACCACGCGGCCGCCGTGCGCGAGCAGGCTGCAGGCGAACCCCTGCTCGACGAGGTCCTCCACCCCGGCGACGCGCTCTACCTGCCCCGCGGCTTCCTGCACTCCGCGACCGCGCAGGGCGAGGTCTCCGCCCACCTCACGGTCGGCATCCACGTCCTCACCCGCCACGCCGTGCTCGAGACCCTCCTCGCCGGCCTCGCCGACGACCCCGAGCTGCGGGCCTCCCTGCCGCTCGGCGTGGACGTCGCCGACCCGGCCGCGCTCGCCCCGCACGTCGAGGCCGTCGCCCGGAAGGCCGCCGAGTACTTCGGCCGGCCCCTCGACGCCGGACGGACCTCGCGGCGTCTGCGCGGGCGCGTCTGGAACGGCAACCGGCCCGAGTCGCTGCTGCCGCTGCGCCAGGCCGCGGCGATCGCCGCCCTCGACGCGGAGTCCGTCGTCCGGCCGCGCCTCGGGCTCCGTCATCGGACTCTTCCCGACGCCGGGTCGGGGAAGGTCGTGCTCGACCTCCCCGACCGCTCGCTGGAGTTCCCCGCGGCGGCGGCGACCCCGCTCGCGACGCTGCTCGCGGGCGGTCCGGTGCGCCTCGGGGACGTGCCCGAGGACGAGGCCGGCGACGCGACGGTGGTCGCGCGACGGCTGTTGAAGGAAGGTGTCCTGGTGACGCCCGATGCGGTCACTGGCGCCGATCAGCGTGATGGAGGTACGACGGACACGTGACGGCGGAATCACTGACCCGGCAGGACCCGGCGGACGACCCGACGCAGTTCCGCTGTTCGGCCGCCGCCCGCGAACGGGACGACCCGCTGTTCGCCTCCGCCCCGCCCGCCCGGCGCTGGCTCCTCGTGGAGCACCCCGGGCCGTGGGGCTTCCAGGCGCTCGGCGGCGCGGGCTTCTCCGCCCCCGTCGTCGAGGCGATCGACGAGTTCTGCCGCACCCACGAGGCACGCTTCCAGCTGATCCGCCGCACCGCCGCGCGCGGTGCTCCCACGGAGGCCGGCGGCCGCTTCGCCGTCGTCGACTCCCGGATCGGCCACGAGTCGGTGCGCTGGGGCCGGGTGGACTCGCCCGAGGCGCTGCCGAACGCCCTCGCCGACCTCGAGGCGTCCACGACGCCGTCGGACGATCCCGTCTACCTGGTGTGCGCCCACGGCCGGCACGACGCGTGCTGCGCCATGCGCGGTCGCCCGGTGGCGGCGGTACTGGCGACCGAGTTCGCCGACCGCACCTGGGAGACCACGCACACCGGCGGGGACCGCTTCGCGGCCAACGTCGTACTGCTCCCCCACGGCCTCATCCTGGGACGGGTCCCCGCCACGGACGCGGTCCGCGTCGCCGAACGCTACGACGCCGGCGAGGTCGACCCGACGATGGTCCGCGGCCGCGCGGGGCTCGCGCCGGCCGTGCAGGGCGCCCAGCACCACGCCCGGCTCGCGCTCTCCGAGCACCGGGTGGCGGCACTCGCGCCGCTCGAGGTCACGCCCGACCCGACCGAGCCCGCCGTCGTGACCGTGCGGCTGGCCGGGCCCGAGGGACCGCTCGACGTCACCGTGCGGGAGCGGTGGATCCCTTCCGCGACCCCGCTGACCTGCAACGCGGGCCGTAACGCCTCGATGCGGACCTACGACCTGGTGTCGCTCGGCCCGACCCGCCCGTAGCGGCCGGGTCCGGCGTCCCACCAGGCCATCAGGCGGCGGTGGACCGGGCGTTCCACGGACTTCGTCAGGAGCCACCCGCACAGGACCCCGGTGACGATCATGAGGCCGGTCTGCAGCGTGGGGCCGACCCCGAGCTGCTGGGCCCGGCGCATCACCACGTAGCCGACGGTCTGGTGGGTGAGGAAGACGCCGTAGGAGATGCCCGCGAGCCAGGTGACGGCGCGGTTGACTCGGTCGGGCAGCCGGTCACCCCAGTCGGGGCCGACGGCGGCCAGGGTCATCGCGACGATCCCGCACCCGATGAGGACGACGGCGGTCCAGTCGGTGTCCCACCCGGTGGTGGGGTCCAGCGCCGACGTCTGCAGCGCGTGCTCACCGATCGCGGCGATCTCGAGCGCGAGGAAGTGCGGCAGGCGCAGGCGGCCGGTCGAGTACATCCAGACCGCCACGCCGGCGACGAAGAGGTGCCAGCGGAAGATGCCGAGGCCGTCGACGACGTACCCGTACATCGTCCCGACGGGGAGCGTGGCCCGGTAGTACCACTGTGCGGCGGGCACGAGGACCGCGAGCCACAGCACCACCCGGAGTCCGACGCCGCGGCCGAGCGGGCCGCGCCACATCACCGCGGCCAGGCAGAACGCCATCAGCTGCAGCGGGATCGTCCAGTACGAGCCGTCGACGAAGCCCCAGCTGGGGTCCCAGTGCCAGAGCATCACCAGGTTGGCCAGCAGGTCCCGCTTCCCCGGCAGGTACCAGCCGTCGGGAGCGAGGTAGCGCAGGAAGAGCCAGGCGTTCACCGTCGCGACGAAGAACGCGGGCAGCAGCCGGGCGAGCTTGCCCCACCACCAGCGGGCGGTCCCGCCGCGTCGGGCGCCGCCCCGCCGCACGGTCGCCGCCACGAAGTAGGCGGACAGGACCAGCAGCAGGCTCGCCCCGACCTGGTGCGGGAACGTGTAGTTCTTCGGCAGGATGTCGTGGTAGACGAGCGGGCCGATGAACGTCGAGTGGTAGAGCATCACCAGCAGGACGAACCCGCAGCGCAGGACGTCCCAGCTCACCCGTCGCGACGACCCGCCGGGGGTCTTCTTCGGCGCGCCCGCCGTGCTCGGGACGTGCGTCGCCGGCGAGGCCGGTTGCTGCACGATGTCGGTCACCGCGGGCACGCTAGCAACGCACCGCGATCGTCAGCTCACGAGGCGTGGCGCTCCGCGCTCGGCGGGTCGTCCTGCGCCGCGGCCGGTCGGGTCGAACCGTTCGTGCTCACGCCGCCTTCACCGGACGTGCGGGTGGGCTCGGAGGAGCGGACCGACTCGGGCGCACGGGTCGGCTCGGAGGGACGCCCGTCCTCGGACATCGCCCGGCTCTCGGCCTTGAGGATGCGCATCGACTGGCCGAGACCGCGGGCCATGTCCGGCAGCTTCCGCGAGCCGAAGAGCAGCAGCACCACGACGATCACGATCGCCCAGTGCACCGGGCTCAGTGATCCCATCGTTCCCACCTCGCATCGTCCTCGGCCGCGTGCGCGGCCGTTCGGCCGAAGGGTAGACCCGAGATGGTGAGCATGAGGCAAAGACCGGTGGAAACCCACGGACGGGAGGTTTGGTGACGGTCCGTCCGGGGCGACGTAGGGACTGCATCGTCACCTCGTCCGGAAAGGCGCCATCATGATTCTGACCATCCTCGGTTGGATCGTCTTCGGTCTCATCGTCGGCTTCATCGCCCGTGCCCTGGTCCCCGGCAAGGACAACATCGGCATCCTGCGCACGATTCTGCTCGGCATCCTGGGTTCGGTCGTCGGCGGCCTGATCGTCGCCCTGTTCACCGGTGGTCTGCGCAGCGGCGCCGCCTTCAGCCCCGTGAGCTGGATCGGCTCGATCGTCGTCGCGATCATCCTGCTGGTGATCTACAACAAGGTGACCGGTCGCAAGGGCGTCCGTCGCTGACCCCTCCGAACGGAGGGTTCCCCACCGGCCCCGGAATCGGACCATGGGGCCGTTCGGTTGTGTACGACCGAACGATCCCCGAGTACAGGAGGCAAGGATGCCGAGCCGCGACGCCACCACCCACTGGGAAGGTGGACTCCAGGACGGGAAGGGCAGCGTCACGCTGGACTCGTCCAACGCCGGACAGTTCAACGTCTCCTTCCCGACGCGCGCCGAGAGCCCCAACGGGCAGACCAGCCCCGAGGAGCTCATCGCCGCGGCGCACTCGTCGTGCCTCGCGATGAACCTCTCCGGCGTCCTGGGCAGCGAGAACCTGACCGCGAAGTCGATCGACGTCAGCGCCGAGGTGACGCTGTCGCCGGCGAAGGGCGGCGGGTTCGAGATCAGCGGCATCGCCATCACGCTCCGCGGCAAGGTCGACGGAGTCGACGACGCCAAGTTCAAGGAGCTGGCCAAGACCGCCGAGGAGACCTGCCCGGTCTCGAAGGCGCTCGCCGGCACCACGATCACCCTGGACGCGGCGCTCGAGAGCTGAGCAGCCCCTCCACGAACGGGCCGTCCGTCACCGTCTCCGGTGATGAACGGCCCGTTCGTCGTTTCCGGGCGCGACCAGATCCACGACGGCGCACGCCGCGTTGTCCGGCGCCCCGGCCTCCCGCACCTGCTCCAGGAGCTTCCCGACGACGGGTGCGGGCTCGGCGTCCGCGGTAAGCGTGCGGGCCAGCACCGCGTCGTCGAGCAGTGCCCAGACGCCGTCGGTGCAGAGCAGATAACGGTCGCCGACCCGGGCGGTACGCCGGTGCAGATCCGGCTCGTCCGTCCCCAGTGCCCGGGTCAACCGCGGCCGGTCGGGGTGGTCGATCGCCTCCTCCGGGGTCAGGCGTCCCTCGTCGATCAGGGACTGCACGTGGGTGTGATCGACCGTGAGCCGGGTGAGGACGCCGTCGCGCAGCAGGTAGGCCCGCGAGTCCCCCACGTGCGCGACGCCGACCCGGCTCCCGTCGCACCACAGCGCGGTGACGGTGGTGCCCCCGTCGCCCGTGGGCCCGATCCGCGCTGCAGCGGCCGCGAGGGCGTCGACCACGCGCGACCCGTCGGCCGCGATCACGGCCTCGACCGCGATCCGACTGGCGGTCGCCCCGCCGCCGTGGAACCCGTCGGCCACCACGGCCCGGTCACCCACCCAGGCCGCGCCGTCCTGCTGTTCCTCGCGACCGCCCCGCTCGAGGCCGCTCGCACCCACACACCGCACCGCACCCGTCGTCATGATCGTCTCCCTCCGCCACCGCGCGAGGAGGTCGGCGACGAGGTGCCGGCGTGCGGTCGTGTCGTGCTCGACCTGCCGCCACCAGGCCGCGAGGTCCGCGGCCGCCTCGTCGTCGGGCAGATCCACCAACACACCGATCCGGGCCAGTGGCATCCCGAGCCGCCGCAGCTCCGCGACCAGACGGGCTCGGCCCACCTGGTCGGCGTCGTAGCAGCGGTAGCCGGACGACGGGTCGACCGCTGCCGGCGTGACGAGACCGAGCTCGTCGTAGAGCCGCAGCGCCTTCGGCGTCAGCCCGGACGCGACCGCGAACGCCCCGATCGTCATCCGGTCCACGTCGCCACCCTCCTCGATCCGGGTCGATCCCGGACCGGTCACCACGCTCGACGTTGACCCGAGGGCAAGGTCAAGCCCGCCGCCCATCCCGTGCCCAGGGCACGCACATCTCCGGTGACGATCCTCGTGACCATGGGGATCACGTGGGTGCTGCTCGCCGCCGTCCTGTTCGGCGTCGGATCGGTGGCGCAGGCGGCGGTCCTGGCGGCGCCCGGTGTCACCTGGATGGCGATGCTGCGCCACCCCGCGTTCGTCGCGGGCACGCTCGCCGAGGCGCTGGGCGCGCTCGCGCACGTGATGGCGCTGCAGACGGTGTCGATGGCGGTCGCCCAGTGCGCCGTCAGCGGGAGCCTCGCCGTGACCGCCCTGGCCGCCCGGTGGTGGTTCGGCGCGCGCCTCGGCCTGCGCGGGATCGCCGCGGTCGGCGCCCTGTCCTCGTCGCTGGTGGTGCTGGCGTCGGTCGCCGGTCAGTCCGGGACCGCGACGGACACGGCCGTGCTCGAGGTCGGACTGTTCGTGACGGCGGCCGTGGTCGGGCTGGCAGGACTCGCCGGGGCCGTGGCGGGCCGGGCCTGGTCGGTCGCCGCCTGCTCCGGACTGGGGTTCGCGGCCTGCTCGACGGCGGTCAAGCTCGTCGACCTCACCCACCCGCTGTCCGCGCTCACCTCGGGCCCCGCGCTCGCCGCCGCCGTGACCGGTGTCCTGGGCTGCCTGTGGTGGACGGTCGCGCTGCGGCTCGGGACGGTCACCACGGTGACGGCCGTCGTGGTGGTCTCCGAGGTCGTCCCGCCGTCCCTGCTCGGTCCGCTGCTCGGGGACGAGGTGTCGTCGGCGTTCTACCTCGTCGCCCCGCTCGTGCTCGCGGTCGCCGCTCTCGCGTGCACGGTGCTCGCCCGGAGCGGGGCCGCGCAGGCCCCCGCACCCGTCGTCGGGAAGAGCGTGCCGGAGCCGGTCCCGGCGTAGCCCGGCTCCTGTGGCAGCGAAGCGTCGTTACTGTCATCCAGTGGCAGGTTCTCCACATCGTGAGCACCGGCTGATCTGACAGATGTCGCGGATCCGGACGCTCAGGCATCGGATCCGCTACATCTGCGCGCCGCCCTCGTCAGCGCCAGGCCGACGGCCGGTGCACCCGGGAGGGCAGCGTCGTCGCGGCGTCTCCCCGGGCGGAGGTGACTTGCGGGTTCGTCAGGAAGAGCACGCCGGACAGCGTCGCCCCGCGCAGATCGGCACCCCGCAGGTCCGCACCCAGCAGGTCGGCACGGCCGAGGTCCACGCCGCGGAGGTCGGCGCCCATGAGCAGCGCGCCGCGCAGCGACACGTCGACCATCCGCCGTCGCCGCAGGTCCTTTCCGACGAGGTCCGCCCGCGCCATCGACGCCGCGTCCGGTCCACGGACCGCCTCGCTCACCCGCCCCAGCAGCTCCCCCGCCTCACCGCGCACTGCCCCCACGTCCGCCTCCGGACCGAGGGCCGCCACCCGGTCGGCGAGCGCGGATCGCTCCGCGGCGAGCACGTCGAGCGGCTCCGCGAGGTACCAGAGCACCTCGTGCAGGGCGCGCATCGCGTCGAACGCCCCGAACGCCGCCTCCGGCGAGACCCGCCAGTCCGCCCGCGCCGTGACCCGCTGGCCGGCGCCGAAGCAGTCGAACGTCACGCACCCGGGGAAGCCACGCTCCGGCAGCTCGGCGTGGATCGTGCACGGCGCCGGCTCGCCGGAGACACCGACGGAGAGGTTCGGGCACGGGGTTCGGGCCGGCTTCGAGATCGCGAAGTCCGCCGAGCGTGTGAACGCGGGCGCCACGCAGCACAGCCCGGCACAGCGACCGCAGTCCGCCTCCAGCTCCACGGTCACCATCCTCCGCCCGGTCGACGATGTGGCTTTCCTGCCACTGGACGACAGCAACGACGCTTTCCTGCCACGACGGCTAGTACTCAGCGCTCCCCGGTGAGCGGCAGCTCCGCCAGCACCCGCCACGAGTCCGGCTCCCGCGAGCCGACCAGCAGGTGCAGCGACAGGATGCGCGCGTCGAACGGCAACTGCCCGACCACCCGGGCCTCGGCCGCCTGCAGGGTCGCCACCGAGGCCACGGACCCGTACCCGACCGTCAGGTGCGGGAGCGGTTCGTGCTCCCCGCGGTACGGCGGGCAGGAGGGGAACGCCTCCCACACGCAGGCCGTCAGGTCGGCGAACGGCGCCGACGGACGCGGAGCGAGCCAGAGGTAGTCCTCGCCGAACCACCCCGTCGTCGGGAAGGAGCAGTCGATCGCACCGGCGCCGGCGACGGCGTGGCGCAGCCGCGCGATCACGGCGTCGTCGATCTCGGCGGGCGGCAGGAACGGGTAGAGCACGGTGACGTGCGCGGGCACGCCGGTCGCCGTCGTCAGGTCGAGCTCCCGGCGCTCCTTCCCGACGACGGGTTCGGCCTCCGGGACCAGCGCGAGGACGGCGGACTCGGTCGGTGTGCTGCTCACCGGACCATCCTGCCGTGACGAGGACCCCGAAACGGCCACCGCGGTCGATCTCGTCAGGACCCGACCTCAGGCCGCCACGGCGCGCGCCACGTCGAGCACCCGCTGCGGTTCCTCGAGCGGCGCCACCAGGAGATCGGTGGTCCCCGCGTCCGCGAACCGGGCGAACTCGCGGGCGAGCTCCTCCTCGGTCCCGACGACGAGCGTGTCCGCCGGCCCCTGCAGGCCCGCCCGGTCGAGCACCGCGCGGTACGCCGGCATCGACTCCACCGCCGCGTAGTCCCGCGCGATGCGCTCCCGCAGCCCGTCCGGGTCGGTCGTCACGGCGGCGAGGACCTGCACCACGACCCGCTGGTCGTCGCGCAGCGCCGGGCGCAGGACCTCGCCCACGAGCTCCGGACGCACCCAGACCGCGACCGTGCCGTCGGTGAGGTCGCGGGCGACCTCGAGCATCCGCGGCCCGAGCGCGGAGAGCAGCAACGACACCGGGGCGGCGGGCACGGACAGCTCCGTGTCGACCGTGAAGAACCGCCCGCGGTGCTGCACGTGCTCGCCGCGCACCAGCCCGCCGACGATCTCCAGGTACTCGCGGCTGTGCGCCGCCGGGGAGGCGTAGGGCAGCCCGAGCTGGTCGGTGATCGACCACGCGTGGCTGGGCCCGAGCCCGAGGGTCAGGGGCGCGCCGGTCGCGGCCGCCACCGTGAGCGCCTCGGTCGCCGCGACGACCGGGTGCCGCGGGTAGGTGGGGACGATGGCGGTGCCCAGCTCGACGGTCGGGCCCACCCGCCCCGCGGCGGCGAGCAGCACGAGCGGGTCCCACAGGCCGGGCATCTGGTTCGTCCAGACGGAGTCGAGGCCGTCCCGGATCGCCGCCGCGACCTCGTCGGCGACGCGATCCGGGGTGGTGGCAAGGGTGATGTTCCGGCCGATGCGCATGCCTCCACCTCACGCGAGCCGTCGTCCCCGAACCAGATCGGCCTACGCTGTGCAGCGATCACGGGAACTGATCGACGGAGGTCGCAGGCGTGGAGCTACGGGCGCTGCGGTACTTCGTCGCCGTCGCCGAGGAGCTGCACTTCGGGCGGGCGGCGGAGCGCCTGCACATCGTGCAGCCCGCCGTGAGTCAGCAGGTCGCGCGCCTGGAGCGGGAGCTCGGGGTCGCCCTGCTCGACCGGTCGTCGCGGCACGTGCGGCTCACCGGCCCCGGGGAACGCGTGCTCGCCGCGGCCCGTGAGGCGCTCCTCGCGGCGGACCGGGTGCAGGCGGCGGCGGGCGATCCGGGGACGACGCTGCGGATCGGCACCGCGCCGGCGCTGACCGACCGGTTGGAGCGGGCCGTCGAGGTCCTGCGGCGGGACCGCCCGGGCATGGAGACCGTCCTGCTCGACCTCCCGGCCGCCGACCGTCTCGAGGCCGTGCGCGACGGGCGGCTCGACGTGGCGCTGATGCGCGGGACGCAGTCGGTCGCCGGGCTCACCGTGGTGCCGGTCTGGCACGAGCCGCTGCACGCCGTCCTCGCCGTCGAGCACGCCCTCGCCGACCGGGACGCCGTGTCGCTCGCCGAGGTCGCCGCCGGTCCGTTGTTCGATCTCGACGGCGGGTCGGACCCGGCGTTGCGCGACGCGGCGGTGCGGGCCCTCGGCGACGCCGGGGTCTGCCAGCCGCGGCGCCGTTCGGTCGGCTCCGTGCAGGACCTCGTGGTGGGCGTGGGCGCCGATCCACGGGCGTGGTCGTTGCTGCCCGCGGCCGTGCTCGTCGGCGCCGGATCCCGCCGCGTGCGCGGGGTGCCGCTCGATCCCCCCGTGGACCTGGTCGGCAGCATCGTGGCACCGCCGACGACGCCGGCGGGGTGCGTCCGGGCCCTCGCCGCGGCCTTCGGCGACGCGGCCTGATCAGCGACCGGCCCGCTCCTCCATCCACGCCACGGCGAACGCGCACAGCGGCGCGGCGTCCACGACGAGGCTCGGGGCGTTCCCGACCCGCCCCTCCCGCCCGCCCCCGGCCGCGACGAAGTCGCCCACGACCGTCGCGAAGTAGTCCTCGGCGAACGCGTCGACGACGGGGTGAGCCGTGTCGAACTCCTCGATCCAGCGCCAGGTGACCCCACCCGCCGTCCGGAAGGGGACCTCGTGGCGGACGACGCGCTTGTCGGGCAGGTCGGCGAGGTGCTCCGCGTGGTGGAGCAGCGTGACCGAGTCCCACGGCGCGCCGATCAGCACCACCTTGCCCTCCCGCGCGACGAGCTTCGCCAACGGCGAGCCGGGGCCGTAGCCGTAGTCGAGGGGCTGGTCGGCGGTGAACCACGCGGCCTCGGCCCCGAGTGCGGCGAAGGACGCGCCGGCCGCGGCGCTGCGACAGGCACCCGGCGTCGTCCGGAGGAACTCGGGCAGCACGCCGTTCTCGCGCAGCGCGCGGGAGGACCCGGGGTCGAACGGCGGGACGTGCGGCCGCAGCGCCTCGGGCACCCGCCCGGCGCCGTCGAGCTGGTCGACGTAGGGCGCGTTCCAGTCGGTGTAGGCCAGCACCGTGCCGCCCGGGGAGACGGCGTCGAGGAGGCCGCCGATCACGGTGTCCGGGCCGTCGATCGTCGGGTCGAGTGCGCCCAGAGCCCCGTGGGCGAGCACCGCGTCGCCGGGCGCGAGACCGAGTCCGCGCAGGTCGGCGGCCAGGTCGGCCCGGGTGATCAGCACTCTCGCGACGATAACGACATCCTGGACAGGCAAGTGACTACTTGCCTATCGTGGGCAGCGTGGGGGACGTCTACCGCGCGCTCGCCGACCCCACACGGCGGGCGCTGCTCGACGCGCTCACCGCGACCGACGGCCAGACGTTGTTCGCGCTGTGCGCCGCGCTGCTCGAGCGCGGCCTGTCACCGACCCGGCAGGCCGTGTCCCAGCACCTCACGGTCCTCGAGGAGGCCGGGCTCGTCCGGGTCCGCCGCGAGGGCCGCTACAAGTTCCACGACCTCGACACCCGTCCGCTGCGCGAGATCGCACGACGGTGGCCCGTCCCGGAGGAGTGACCCGTGCCGAAGGTGTCCTACTGCAGCGTGTTCGTCGACGACCAGGATCGCGCGCTGCAGTTCTACCGCGACCTGCTCGGCTTCGAGCTCAAGCACGACGTACCGCTCGGCGAGCACCGCTGGCTCACGCTCACCGCGCCCGGCGACCCCGAGGGCACGCAGCTCCTCCTCGAGCCTGCCGAGCACCCGGCGGTCAAGCCCTTCCGGGCCGCCCTGGTCGAGGACGGCATCCCGGCGACGGCGTTCGGGGTCGACGACGTGACCGCCGAGGTGGAGCGCCTGGCCGGACGCGGCGTGACCGTCGTGATGCCGCCGACGCCCACCGGTCCGGTCACCATGGCCGTCGTCGACGACTCCTGCGGGAACCTGATCCAGCTGTTCTCCTAGGGCTCACACCCCCTCGACGATGCGGATGTCGCGGACCGCGCCGTCTCCGAGGGCCGCGAGGGCCTCCTGGTAGGCCGGGCTCTCGTAGGCGGCGACGGCCTGCTCCACGCTGTCGAACAGGATCAGCGTCGTCCGCTCCCGGGTGCCCTGCTCGAACGCGGCCGCCGCGACGCCGCGCGCCAGGAAGGTCCCGCCGCCGGCGCGCATCGCCGGCCCGGCGAGCGCGACGTACGCGTCGAGCTTCTCCTGGTCACGGATCTCGCGGAAGGTGTTCACCCAGTAGGCACTCATGCGGTCAGCCTGCCCGGTGCGTCCAGCTCCGCGTCCCGACGACGGGTGCGGGCACCCGGGCGAGCGCGACGTTGCGGTGTGCGTTGATCGTGGTCGCGAGAATGTGGGCGTTGCGGGCCACCACCGGGTTGTGCCGCCCGGAGAGGCGCTCCACGGCGCCGTCGAGCAGTTCGACGGCGTGCGCGAGCTCGGCGAGGACGTCCCGGGACCACTGCGTGCGGTCGACGCCCGCCGGACAGAGCCCCGCGCCCTGCTCCGTGAGCTCCAGCAGGTACTCCACGACCTCGTCGACCGACCCGACCTCGTTGCGCATGCCCCTGTCGTACGCCCCGCTCCGCGACGGGCGGACGACGTTGACGAGGTCGAGACGATCGGCCGTGACGCGTTGCTGCGCCCTGCACGCTCGGCAAGATCCGAACGAGCCGCGCGAAGTGATCGATGAGCGAGCACTTCGCGCAGCGGAACAGGATCTTGCACGCGGGCTGGGGGAGTCGGACCCGCTCCACGTCCGCTCCCCAGCGACGTGGAGCGGGTCCGACCATTCGACCAGGGTCCGTGACGTTCCCCGAACATCGCCGGGCCCTGTGCGGTGGGTATGACCCGATCGATGTCGTCGCAATCGTGCGCGATCGGTGTTCTCGATCAAGATCGGCCGGTCGCCGCACGATCGGGGCGAACGAACCGTTCGCGACCCCGCCAGATGTACGAACGACCCGCTCGTCCCCCGAGGCTCTCAGCCGGTCAGCGACCGGACGCCGGCGACCTCGTACTCCGCCACGGACGCCCCGAGGATCTGCGCCGCCTGCTCGTCCCCGGTCCCGTCCCCGCGGAACGACTCGACGTCGGCCTGCGACGCCCACCGCTCGAGGATGTTGATCCGCCCGGCGTCGAGCAGGTCGGCCGACAGGGAGAAGTCGAGGCACCCCGGAGCCGCCCGCGCCTGCTCGACGACCATCACGCACCCGGCGAGGTACTCGTCCCGCTGTTCCGGAGCGACCAGCAGGTGTCCCGCCACGATGACCATGTAGCGATCCTACGGTCGATACGTCCGGTATCGAAAGAGGACTTCCGGACGACGGGGTCGCGCGGCGCCGTCAGTGCGCCGACGCCGGGCGCCGGGCCCGACGTCGGGCCAGCAGCATCCGGGCGAGGTAGACCGGCGTCGGTGGGGTCCAGCCGAGCTGCTGTCCCAGGGACAGGTCGTCGCGGTTGGCCCAGTGCTCGACGATCCGGCCGTCCTGCATCCGGAACCAGTGGGTCTGGGTGACCGCGAACGCCCGCCCTCCGCGCGGCGGGAACACCATCTCCACCGAGGCGTCGTCGGCGTAGGCGGTGAAGGGGCCGGTCTGCCGCCCGCTCATGGTGGTGTGCAGGACCACGAGGTCGCCGTCCCGGACCGCGTCGTGGACCTCCCAGTGCAGGTCGGAGTAGGCCTCGCGCAGCCACCGAGCCGTGGCGTGGAGGGCCTCGGGCCCCCGCCCACGGGCGGCCGACGGCTCGTCCTTCGCCTCCCGATTCGTCGCCTCCGGCCCGTAGACCTCGGCGAGCTCCTCGACGCTCCCGGTGGCCATCAGCTCCAGGGATCGGATGCACGTGGCCTTGTCCGGGTCGGTATTCGTCGTGGTGTCCATCGTCGCCCCCTCCCGGGCCGAGCGTGCACCCGACGTCACGACCGGGGAAGCCTCCGGCCGGACGTACTCCCGACCGTCCCGCTCCGGTCACGCTGCGGAACCGGGGCAGGCCGCCCGGAGCTGCTCTCGGTGGACGATCTACCCCCACCGGGAGCACGACGACGGGCGGCGACCCCGTGAGAGCGTCACTCGAGACCTCCGGGGCCGGCGCGCCACCGCCCGTCCATGATCACCGGGACGTCGCGGATCTGCGTACCAAGCCTCCGGATCCGCGACATCTCGGTGATCTTGTGCCCGCCGCCCGTCGTCGGGCAGGCCCCTACGCGTTCTCGCGGGCGCGGAGGTCCTTGCGCAGGATCTTGCCGGAGCCCGACTTCGGGATCTGGTCGATGAACTCCACGACGCGCACCTTCTTGTGCGGGGCGATGCGGTCGGCGACGAAGGACATGACGTCGTCCTCGGAGATCTCGGCGCCCTGCTGCTTCACGACGAAGGCCTTGGGGATCTCCTCGCCCTCGGCGTCCTTGACCCCGATCACCGCGGCGTCGGCGATCGAGTCGTTGGTCAGGAGCAGCGCCTCGAGCTCGGCCGGCGGGACCTGGTAGCCCTTGTACTTGATGAGCTCCTTGACCCGGTCGACGATGTAGAAGACGCCCTCGTCGGTCACGGTCGCGACGTCACCGGTGTGCAGGTAGCCGTCGGCGTCGAGCGTGTCGGCGGTGGCCTCGGGGTTGTTGAGGTACTCGCGCATGACGTTCGGGCCCTTGACCCAGAGCTCGCCGCGCTCGCTCTCCTCGCCGGTCTCCGGGTCGACGATCTTGCACTCGATGTTGGGCAGCGCGACGCCGATCGAGGAGAGGTCCATGTCGGGCCGGTCCTCGGGCATGGCGTGGCTGACCGGCGACAGCTCGGTCATCCCGTAGCCCTGGAACACCTTGCAGTTCAACCGCTTCGCCACCTTGTGGCCGAGGTCGGCGTCCAGCGCGGCCGCCCCGGAGAAGACGATGTCGACGCAGTCGATGTCGTACTGCTCCACCATCGGGTGCTTGGCGAGCGCGACGGCGATCGGCGGCGCGATGTAGATCCGGTCGACGCGGTGCTCGGAGACGATCCGCAGGAACTCCGCGAGGTCGAACTTCGGCATCGTCACGACGGCGGCGCGCTGGTAGATGCCGTTGTTCATCATCACGGTCATGCCGTAGATGTGGAAGAACGGCAGGACCGCGAGGATCTTCGACTCGGGGGTCGTCCGCTGCATCTCCGCGAACTGCACGAGGTTGGCCACGAGGTTGCGGTGCGTCAGCACCACACCCTTGGCGCGCCCCGTGGTCCCCGACGAGTACGGCAGCGCCGCCACGTCGTCGCCGCTCAGCGCGACGCTGGGCCGCTCGGCGGTGGTGGTGAGCAGGTCGGCCAGGGCGTTCTCCGGCAGCGGGGTCGACGCCTCGTCGCGCGACGCGTCGAGGAGCACGACCTCGGTGACGGCGAGGCCCTCCTCGCGCAGCGCCGCCCGCGCCCGGTCGAGGAACGCCGAGACGGTGACGAGCACCTTCGCGCCCGAGTCGCGCAGCTGGAAGGCCAGCTCGTCGGGGGTGTAGAGCGCGTTCACCGTCGACACCGCGACCCCCGCGGCGAGCGCGCCGTGGAAGACGACGGGGTAGTACGGGGTGTTCGGCGCGAAGACGGCGATGACGTCGCCCCGCCCGAGACCGCGCTCGCCGAGCGCCGCCGCGAACCGGTCGACGCCCTGGGCGAGCTCGCCGAAGGTCATGGTGCGGCCCGACGGCCCGTCGATGAGGGCGATCCGGTCGGTGTGCTCGCCCAGGTCGGAGAAGAGGAACTCCGGCAGCCCGACGTCGGGAATGTCGATGTCGGCGAAGGGACTACGCACGGTCATGCAGCGGCTCCTCGGAGTGCGTCAGCTGGGTCACACCAACCTACCGAGCAGTACCGCCGAGGGCACGCGAAGTCACCGACGAATCGGACAATCTGGCCGGGCCCCGCTCCGCTACGTCTCCGTCACCAGGTGCTGGAACGCCCTCAGGTTCGCCAACGACTCGCCGCGCGACTCCCGCCAGGCCCACTCCCGCCGGATCGACGTCGCGAAGCCGAGCTCGATCAGCGTGTTGAAGTCGCCGTCGCCCGCCTCGAGCACCTGCCCCAGGACGCGGTCGAGCTCGTCGTCGGTCACGGCGTGCCGCGCGACGCGCCCCACGAGGTGGATGTCGCCGACGTCGTCGACGCAGTAGTGCACGCCGTAGAGACGCGTGTTCCGCCGCAGCAGCCAGCGGTAGACGCCCTCGAAGTTCTCGTCGGGCCGCCGGCACACGAAGGCCTCGACGAGCAGCGCGTGCGGGGTGAGCACGAGCCAGCAGTTGGTCTGCAGCTTCTTCGTGCCGGGCAGGGTGACGAAGAAGCTGTTCTCGTCGCGCCGCTGGTAGCCGAGCTCGCGCTCGTCCAGGGCGGCCGCGATGACGTCGGGCAGGCTCACACCGCCACCTCCCGCGGGGCGAGCCGTGCAGCGGCCGCCTCGGCGTAGGTGGCGAGCAGGGCGTCGGTGGTGCGGTCCCACGAGAACGCCTGCGCGTGCTCGATCGCGCCGGCCGCGAGACGGCCGCGGGTGGCCCGGTCGACCGCGGCGCGCTCGAGGGCCGAGGCCCAGGACCCGGCGCTGTGGTCGTCGACCAGCAGCCCCGACCGACCGTCGGACACGGCCACCGGCAGCCCGCCCACTGCGGCGGCCACGACGGGGGTGCCGCAGGCCTGGGCCTCGAGCGCCACCAGCCCGAACGACTCGGAGTGGCTCGGGACCGCGACGACGTCGGCCGCGCGGTACACCTCGGCGAGCGCGGCGCCCGCGCGAGGACGGAGGAATCTCACGACGTCGGTGATACCCAGTTCCTCGGCGAGATCGACGAGCACCCGCGGCTGGGCGAGGCCGGACCCCGACGGCCCGCCGACCACCAGCACGGTCAGGCGGGACCGAAGGTCCGGACGACGGGCGATCATCTCGGCCGCCGCGCGCAGCAGGACGTCCGGCGCCTTGAGCGGCTGGATGCGCCCGACGAAGGCGAGCACGACGTCGTCCTCCCCCATCCGCGCCCCGGCCTCCCGGGACAGCGCGGCCCGCGCCGCGGCGCGGTCGCGGGACGGGGTGAAGGTCGCCAGGTCGACGCCCGGGGCCACGGTGCGGACCGCCTCCGGGTCGGCGTCGTACAGCTCGATGAGGGCCTCGGCCTCGGCCGGGGTCGAGGCGACGAGCCGGTCGGCCTCGGCGACGACCTGCTCCTCGCCGACCACCCGACCGAGCGGCTCCGGGGTGTCGCCGACGGCCAGCGAAGCGTTCTTCACCTTCGCGAGGGTGTGCGCGGTGTGCACCAGCGGCACGCCCCACCGGTCGCGCAGCAGCCAGCCGACCTGCCCGGAGAGCCAGTAGTGGGAGTGCACGACGTCGAACCAGCCGGGCTCCTGGCGGGCCTCGTCGCGCAGCACGCCGGCGGTGAACGCGCACAGCTGGCCCGGCAGGTCCTCCTTGCCCAGCCCGCCGAACGGCCCGGCCACGACGTGGCGCACCAGCACGCCGGGCGCGAGCTCGGCGACGGGGGGCAGGTCGGACGCCGTCTGCCGGGTGAAGATCTCCACCTCGACACCGCGGCGGGCCATCTCCTTGGCCGTCTGCACGACGTAGACGTTCATGCCGCCCGCGTCGCCGGTCCCGGGCTGGGCCAGCGGGGACGTGTGCACCGAGATCACCGCGACCCGCCGTGGTCTGCGCCGTACCGATGCCAAGACCCTCGGCCTCGGCCGCGATGGGGCCGTGCCGTCCGTCGCCGCCCTCGCCGCCGGAATCACGGCCCACAGCTTAGGCAACGACCAGATCGCCGTCCGTCCGAAAAGCGTCCTAGGGTGGCCGGTCGTGACCACTCCCACGGAGAAGCCGCTCGTCGTCGTGACCGGAGCCAGCTCCGGGATCGGGGCGGCCACCGCCCGCGCCCTCGCGGCCGACGGCTGGCACCCGGTCCTCGGCGCCCGTCGTCAGGACCGCCTCGCCGAGATCGCCGAGGAGATCGGCGGCACCGCCCTCGCCCTCGACGTGACCGACGCGGCGTCGGTCGAGACGTTCGCCGCGCAGGTCCGCGAGCTCGGCACGGTGCGCGGGCTGGTCAACAACGCCGGGGGCGCCAAGGGCACCGAGAAGGTGATCGAGGGCGACGAGGAGCACTGGCGCTGGATGTGGGAGTCCAACGTGCTCGGCACCATGCGCGTGACGAAGGCCCTGCTCGGAGACCTCATCGCCTCCGGCGACGGGCACGTCGTCACCATCACCTCGATCGCCGCCCTCGAGGTCTACGACGGCGGATCCGGCTACACCGCGGCCAAGCACGCCGAGGGCGCGCTGCACCGCACCCTGCGCGGGGAGCTGCTCGGGGAGCCGGTGCGGGTCACCGAGATCGCCCCGGGCGCGGTGGAGACGGAGTTCGCGCTGGTCCGCTTCGACGGCGACCAGGAGCGGGCCGACAAGGTCTACCAGGGCATCACGCCGCTGGTCGCCGAGGACGTGGCCGCCACGGTCGCCTTCGTCATGAGCCGCCCGTCGCACGTCAACATCGACACGATCGTGCTCAAGCCGCGCGACCAGGCGACCGGGATGCGGTTCAACCGGAGGTAGGTGCGAGGGGGCGCGTGATGACGAGGGGCGAGGTCGTGGACAGTGGCGCAGATGCGTGTCATGACTTGGCAAGGCGTCTCGTTTCCCGCGACGACCTGCTCCAGCTCGCCCTCGAGTCGGAGGACGCGGTCGGGATCGTCGGGAGCCGGGGGGACGCGTGCCGGAGCACTTCGGGGACGGAGGTGTTTGAAGCCGCGGTGAGCCTCCACCGACAAGGAGCGATGGGTGGAGCCGATGTCGAGCGCGCGTCGACGGATACTTCGCGAGGGCAGTTCCTCGCTAACGCGGCCTCGATCGGGCGCTTCGGTCTCCTGCTCGGGCTCTCGGTTCGAGGCGCCGACGATCCGACAGCCCTTTACGCCCGGGCACTGGCGGAGATGCGACCTCTCCGCGACGGGCCTCGTCGGGGCAGCGCGGACCGCGAGGACCTTCCGATCGGTGTCCGCACGACTCGCATGTACATCCGGTCCCTCCGCCTCGACGGGCGCGAGACAGAGGCTGCGGCGCTCGCGGCCCAGGACGACGCGTACTTCCACGGGAGCGGGGCCGAACAGTACCGAGGCGCCTTCGCGTTCGAGGCTGCCGCGTGCGCGCTCGCGCTCGCCAGCGGGCCATCCCCGATTGCTCGGAACGATGCCGAGTTCTGGTGCTCGGAGCGATCCGCTCGCTGGCCGTCGCGCGCCCGCTACCACCTCACACTCGCTCTGACGGCTCTCGCCTCGTCCAATGCCCGACGCGCCGAGCAGCACCTCACGCACGCGGCGGGTCACCTGCGTGAGCACGGCACCTCGTCGACCTGGTGCACGGTGCTCTGGCTCTCCGTCCTGCTGGCGTATGCCGACGTCCTCGTCCTGCGTGACGCACCCGAGGCTGCGGGCGCTGCCACCTCCGAAGCG
This sequence comes from Actinomycetospora corticicola, assembly GCF_013409505.1. Classification (NCBI taxonomy): domain Bacteria; kingdom Bacillati; phylum Actinomycetota; class Actinomycetes; order Pseudonocardiales; family Pseudonocardiaceae; genus Actinomycetospora; species Actinomycetospora corticicola. Next base: position 4,106,645 of record NZ_JACCBN010000001.1, read on the forward strand.
TTGGAGCGAGTGGAGAGCCTCCGCAGCCGATGGAACGTCGTTTCGCGCTCAAAAAGCCCACTCTCGGTCGCGATCCGGTCGCTGTACGGCGACATCGCGAGGATCGCGGCGCAGCTGGGGCCGTACGGGGCTTCGCTGGGGTTGCGGGTGACTGCGTCGGCCAAGCAGACCGGGTTCGCCGCGCTCCTGCGAGCTGAGCGCGTCGACCTTGATGATCGCGTGGCAGGCATTCTGGATGACATCCTCGTTGCTGAGCAGCGCCTCGAGGACGACGAGCTGTGGGAAGAGGACCGAACGCGATTGCGCGTCGAGCTACGGGAACTTCGCGACGAGCTACAGAAGACCATCTCGCCGTTGCTCGCCGACCTGGTGCTCCCCGCGCAGGTCTCCGTCGCCCAGATCATCGAGGCGCTCGACGGCCGCTGTTACCTCGACGTCGTGCGACTGCCGCTGATAGCGCAGCCTGGCCATCGGGGACATCGCGCATGGTTCCGTACATTCGTCGGGATCGATGGAAGCGTCGAGTTCGAGCAGGTCGACACCGGCGAGGTCCCCGAACTTGATGCGGAGGGAACGGACGGGATGCGGGCCCTGCGGTTTGCGCACCGTGACGACCGACGGTGGAGGCGCCTCGGCGCAGCTCTGCTCCCACCAACGCTTTGCGGTCTCCTGGCCAGCGCGACCCGGCAGAGGCCGCTCCCGCTCGTCGTCTCCTCCCACGACCTCCTCCTCTTCCTCCCCTGGGCTGCTCTCGTGGTAGACGACGTGAGCACGGCTCTCGTCGAACGCGCAATGCTCGCCCAGGTTCCCGCGGCAAGTTGCATCGTGGCCGAAGACGTCCTGTCGGTCACCGGGCCGGCGCTCGTGTGTCTGGTGGCCCCCCTGCAAGCGACGCCGCAACGACCAGGTCGATCTGGGGTGCAGATCGACCGCGAGCGTGAGGCGTGGGGCATCGACGGGCCCATTGCAGAGCATCCACTGCGACGCTGCGAGCTGGACGGGCGGACGCCCCCGACGGCCTTAGGGAGTGGGTTTGCAGAAGCACTCGGCCGCGAAGAGTACGGCGTGGTCCACATCGCAGCGCACGGCAGCGGCTCAGGCCTCCAACAGGAAATGTTCCTCCCGGAGAGCCTAAGCGCCGCACGGGCCATGACGATGCGGTGGCCGGCCGCGGTACTGCTCGCCGTCTGTCATGCGGGGCGGCTGGCCCACGCGACCGACGTCGAGCCTCTCGGGCTGGCTCTCGCCGTCCTCGTCACTGGAGCGCGCTGTGTCGTGGGCGGTATCCAGGACGTCGATGACGCAGCGACCGGCACGCTCGCAGCGGCCGTGGTGTTCCGGCTGCGCGCCGGATACCCCCTCGACCGCGCGTTGCGCGAAGCCCAGCTGCAACTGGTCGACCGCCGACCTCTCGACTGGGCGTTTCTCGCCGCACTCGTGCGATGAGGCTGTCGACCACGTCGCGAACGCCGCGTGGTTACAGGCCGTCCACGGCGTCGAGTGCCCGCTCGACGCGCGCTCGGCGACCCCCGTCGGCCGCAGACCGGTCGAGCATGTGCCATCGCCGTCGCCACGAAGCGTAGCCGCCGTCCACCCCGAACGTCCGGCGCATCTCGCCGATCTCTCGCAGATACGCCGGCATGGTTGCGCTACCGATGACATTGGCGTCGCCCCGCTGTCGCCCGTCGCTGCCTGGCTCGGCGAGCCAGGACGACAAGGCCTCCACCGCCTCGTCGCCGAGGTGGTCGATCTCTAGGCACTGCGCGAACGAGAGCCGTGACGGCAACGTCGATCCGGGAGCGAGCAGTGCGGCGGTGAGACGGAGCTGGACCACCGACCTGGCATGGTCCGGCAGCAGTTCCCACGTAGTGCCGTCGCCCCGCCGAACGTCCGATTCGACGGCTCGGTAGGACGCCCTGAACCGCTCGAACAGTGCGTTACGTGCCTCGGCCCAGGTTGCGTGGCCCCCGCTCGGGACCCGCTTCTGTCGCTCGAGCATGAAGCTGACGGGCAGGAGCAGAAGCAGGGCACGCGCGGTCATGATCCCGGGGTTGCGGTATGCGGTCGCCAGCGCCATTCGATCGGCACCGACGGACTCGACGAGCCCTCCCATGGCCTCGATGCGTGCCACGAGGTCGAGGGCCTCGCCGCCGCGGGCTGCCCCCGTCGTGAGATCGCGGAAGATGTCCTGCAACCACCGCGTCTCCTCGCGCGGGCTCCGCAGACCGGACTCGACGTCCTCCGCCCATCCTGTCAGGAGGCGCTCAGCGACGCGGCACGCCGTCCCGGTCTCGGCGAGCAACAGCTGTAGCTGGGTCTCGCGTAGCGCAGTCAGGTAAGCAGCGTCCTCTGCCACAAGGTTTTCCTCGAAGAGGACGTACTTGATACGACTCTCCCGGTGCAGCTGCCACGCGTCCGCATAACCACGCGCCGTGTCACGCTTCGACGCCACCAGTGCTGCCGCACGCACCGCTCCGAGCGCCCGTGGCGCGAGTTCGGGCCACCCGAGTGGCACCGAGGCCTGATAGAGGCGGGAGACGAGATCAGCGGCCCCCATGCTGCGGGCCCGCTCGTCGATCTCGGACAGAGTTTCGAAACCGGGCCGGACCTGGTTGGTGAGCAGCCAGGAGGTCTCGTAGATCAACCATCCGAACAGCCAGAGCCGGGCACGGACATCGTCGGGAGGTAAAGGGGTCTCCAACTCGTCGCGCAGCCGCCGGTACTCCTCGGCGTCGGCCTCGATGCGGGCGACGAGGTCCTTGTCGACGACGATGGTCCTCGCCCGCACGCCGAGACAGAGTACCTCCAGTTCTTCGGTGTCCATCATGTCGTCGATCCCGTCGTCCGCATCGACTCGGTCGCTCCCGCTCCACCGAGCGCGACGAGCCAGTCCGAGACCGGCGGAGCCGTCTCGGCTCCCGTTTCCGCGACGGTGAGCCAGTACCCACCCTCGTCGAGGGGTGGCAGGCGAGCCGCCCACCGCGAGCCGTCGTCGGTGTCCATCGGCCCGCAGTGCACGACAGGCCCCTCGTCCCCGTCGCGGCGTAACACGCAGGTCAGTCGGACGTCGGGCGATGCGCCGTACTTCTCCGGCCGAATCTCGGCACTCACGTCGACCGGCTCATGCGCCGGATACGCGTCGGCGACGTCGAGGCCGATCGCTGGGTCCGTTGAGCGCACCCCCGTCGTCACCGGCCCCGAACCCTGCAGGAGGACCTCGATGTCCTCGATGCACCGGGCCGCCGCGACCATCGGGCCGTGCCGCTCGTTGACGTAGGGCGTGGTCAGAAAGCGTTGCTGCTCCCACGGGATCGCCGCGAGTGCGGGGACGGTCCCGTCCCCGGCCTCCACTGCGTCCTTGCCTTGGATCCACGGCGGCCGTCGCTTGCTGGAACGTAGTCTCTTGCCGTCCCAGGTCGCGTGCATCAGAGTCGGGTGCCACCGACTTCGATAGGCGTGGCAGGCGGTCTCGGCCATCCGCGCAGTCCACTCCTCGTTCATCCGGGTGTGGACTGCGGCAGCGTCGTTCAGGCGTTGCGCGATGTGCGGCAGCCCGAGATCGGATGGGCACGTCCCGACCGGGTCGTCGGCTTGGGCAGTGAGATCGTGAACCGCTCGATACTGTGGCGCCAGCTCGTGGGCCCCTGGCCATTCTCGGAGTAGCTCAAGCGCCCCACCATGGCCGAGCCACCACGGCAACAGTCCGTTGACCAGCCGATCCAGCGCCTTCGGGGCTCCGGCAAAGGGAGTCCCGAGCGTCACGACCGCGCGACAGCGTTCCCAGTTCCCCTGTGCCACCCACTGCCGCGCCACCAGACCACCCATCGAGTGGCCGACCACGACGACCTTGTCGGGCTCTCCACTCCAGCCCAATGCCTCGAGGCGCCGATCCACTTCCCAGTTCAGGCGCTGTGCCGTGTCCACGATACTCGCGCGGAAATCATAAGGAAACGCCACGACTCTCGATCCGAGACGAACCTTCGCGGGGTCTCCGTCATCAGCCGGTCGCCCCGCGGAGAAACGGCTCTCGAGTGCCGAGAGAAGGCCCTCATAACCAGGCACACTGCCAAAGGCGGGAAAAAGGGTCCGACTAGCGATGAGTCGTGTCGGTCGAAGGTCCGCGCGAGCCATCCGCTCGGGGCGCAGGAATAGATCGGCCAGCGCACGTCGACTGGGACGCCACACCGATTCGCCCTGCGAAGTCGTCAGTTCACTTCCTCCAATGCCCGGAACGAGAACGATGAGAACGTCGTGCGGCTCGCTGGACGTCACGAAGGAATCTCCCGGAACGCGATCCACGCAGCCGCGACACGGCGTCGCGATGCGGCAGGATCAGAAGGAAACCGAGAATTCGCAATACGAACAAGCGACCGTACGGGTGACGTTCCGAACGCCGACCGCGCGGACGTCCCGCTGCGGCTTCCCGGGCACGGTTGCGCAGAACCACAGGCCGTCCGCAGTCCCGCAGTCCTGGTTCAGGCGAGCGCCCCGGTCTCGTCGAACGCGCAGTTCACGAGGTCGCACTCTGGGCCGAGGCGGATGTCAAAGGCCTTCTCGACACCGTCGCGAACATGCGCCGCGAAGGTCATGATGTCCGCCGTCGTCGCCCCGCCCCGGTTGGTCACTGCCAAGGCGTGCTTCGAGGACAGGGCGACCGTCCCACGACCGAACCGGCGGCCGTAGCCGGGTGGGAACCCCGCGTGGTCGATCAGCCAGCCGGCGGGCAGCTTGATACCCGCCGGGTCCGGATAGCGGGGACACGCCGCCGCCTTCTCCGGAACCTCCGTGAGCACTGGGTTGATGAAAAACGAACCCACGCTCCACGTGTCGTGATCGTCAGGGTCCAGGACCATTCTTCGTTCGGATCGCAACCCAAGTACGGCCGTGCGGACCGCAGTCGTCGGCGCCGTCTGCCGCGTGGGGATGTCGAGCCGCGCAGCGAGGTCGGCGAAGTGGATCGGCGCGGACTTCGTCGTACGCCGGAGCCCGAAGGTGAGGTCGAGGACCACCCACCGGTCGGAGTGCTTGAACGCCGACTGACGATGACTCACGAAGCCGCAGTGCTCGGGGCCCCAGGTCTCGACCTCACCGCTCGCGCGGTCGTACACGGTCAGTGAGTGGAGCAGTTCGGACGTGAGGGTCCCGTAGGCTCCGACGTTCTGGACTGGCGTACCACCGGCCGTCCCCGGGATGCCGGACAGTGGTTCGAGACCGCCGAGTCCCGCGGCGAGCGAGGCGACCACCACGTCGTCCCATGCGGCGCCCGCGCCCACGGTGAGGAACTCTCCCCGGACGTCGATGTCGGCAGCCGCCGTCTGGACGACCAGCCCGTCGAAACCCTGGTCGCCGACGACGAGGTTCGACCCGCCTCCCATCACCAGAACCGGCCGCCCTTCGGCGTCGGCATCACGTACTAGGTCCACCAACTCCTGCGCAGAGCGCGCTCGGGCGAGTTCGCCGATCGGTCCGCCGACACGCATGGTCGTGAGCTCGCTGAACGTCGTCATCGACCTGGAGGATACCTACGCCGCGCCGATAGCAGACCGGGCCCGTACCTACTCCGACCCGGGCGGGCACCGGCATCGCGCGGAAGCGCGCGGAGCAGGAAGCGCCACGTACCCGCGACAGCGGGAGCCGCCGTGAGCAGGGCCTCTGCCGCGTTCTCCCCCGCGGCTATCGTCAGGACCCCGACCAGCAGTCCCCCGGCCACGGCTAGCACCATCGCCAGCACGTCGCGTCCGGCGGGCCTCCTCGTCCGACTCGACATCATCGCCCTCCTTCATGTGGAGGGACCAGCAAAGCCCGAGAGCTCATCCTCCGCCCGAAGGTGCGGCGAGCCCGGCCAATGTCGGAGCGACGCCGCCTCGGAGGAGCGCTCGTCCAGACAATGTCGGGTTCTGTCACGGCTCGCGGGAACCGGGCGCTCGTGTAGGACGTTCAGGATCGAAGGAGACCTCGATCACAGGCGGCGCGGAGGGGCATGATGGCAAGCAGCGGTCCGCACGAAGAGTTCGAGGCCTTGGTCGACATGCAGGTCGATCTCCTCCGAGGACGGGTGTCGTCGGCTGAGACGGTCGCACAGCGGCTGGGGCTCCTGGCCGGCTTCCACCTCGATCAACGCGGGAACTGGCGTCCCGACGGGCTCTGTCTGGTGCGCCGGCTCCTCGACGAGCTCGTCGGGAGGTGGCAGCGCGACCCATCGGGTCAGCGGTTCTACAACGGCGTCCGTCCGGATGAGGTCGCCAACGTGGTCCGGGCGATGTGGGGCATCACCCGCTACCCGATGAGTGCCTCCGGGGCGCTCGATCACGTGGGCGTCGACGTCGCCGATCGCACGGCGGACAGGTGGTCCCGTCTCGTGCTCCGCCAGTGTGCGAGCAAGCTTGGTGAGCTGACGGCGGTGAGCAGCCCTCAACGCATCGCACACCCGGGTGCACTCCGTCCCTGCTGGGGCGCACAGCCGGCGGAAACATGGCCGCCGGCGGGTCACGACGGAAGGGCGGCGAACGAGCGCGGACGGCTGCTGTGGCGCGCCCGCACACACCTCGAGGGCTTCGACGCGCTCAGTGACCATGAACTGGTCGCCCTACTTCGGGAGACCGTGGGCGAGCGCCTTCTCACCTACCTGAGTGCCGACGCCGTGGCCGCACCGTTCCGACACGCACGACACCACGTGATCGCGCAATGGAATCGGGTCGATCCGCACGCCTGGCACGCGCCTGTCCCCGGCCCCCGGGTCGCGAAGGTCACCCGCGACTACGTACGTGCCATTCCAGCGATCAGCCAGATGCTGTTCTACGAGGCTGTCGAGGACGGTGCGTCGCTGCGACGAACCGCGTCCGGTCGCCTGGGTGTCGAACGTTTCACCGCTTCCCTCCCCGCAATCACCAAGGGGTCCCTCGTCGCGGTGCGGGATCTGGTGGTCGACGGGATCGATGTCCGCGAGCACCCGATCGTGACCTGCACGCCCCCGCCCGACTCGGCCCGCCGTTCGTGGGATGGAACCGATCCAGAATCTGCCGACGGCGCCGAAGGATACGCAGCCTTCATCGGCACGCTCGCCGTCGCCGACAAGCGCCGGTACGCGCACAACTACATCGCGACTCGCCCTGCCCGGGTCGCCGACATCTGCGACGAGCGGAGCGCCGAGAGGATCGCACTTGCGGACCACCGCGTGCAGCTCAACCTCGTCACCACGGAGGACGTCCCGCTCATCCGGGCCCTGTCGCGCTCAATGAGCGAGCACCCCGTACACCGCCGGCCCGAACTGCTCGCTCATCGCGCCCGCGCCATGATCATCATGCACAACAAGGCCAACGTTCCCGAGCGAGCCTATCGGTTCGGCCTGCACGCCCTGGCCTCCCTTCGCGAGGCCGTCGCGGCGGCGGCGGTCGATCCGATCGCCGAAATCGAGGCTGCCCATCAGATAGACCTCGCCTTGGCCGGAGTGCACGTCCGCGCGCTCGAACGACTCTTTCTTGAACGAGGTCCGGACCGCGACGGAGTCGCACGATACGCGCGCGCCGCGCTCTGGTGGTCATCCTCGGCCCTCGAGCGACTTCACTTCCTCGCCCGGCCGGACATCCGAGGCGGTCTCCCTGAGAGGCACTACACCGACGGTCGAATCGCATCGCGCGCGTGGAACGTCCAGACGCGCCTCATCTGGCTGCGAACTCTCGTCGCTGTCCGGACCGCGCTCGAGGCCGGGCTCCTCGTCGACGACGACCTCCGACGTGGCCGCTCCGGCACTCTCGACGTTCCCGGTCCGAGCACCGACAGCCTCGCTCAGTGCGAACTCAGCTGCCTCCGCGTGCTCTACCGGGAGTTCGTGACCCGCCCCGAGATCGGGCCAGCCAAACAACTGGAGTTCACGCGCACAGCCCTGTGGCTCGCGCTGCTCGACCGTGGCACCCTTCCGTTGGAGCAGGAACTCGCCGCGGGATTGAAGGACCTCGACTTCCTCGACGCGGACCCGGCGGGCATCGGGCCGGGTGCGTCTGGCCTCGTCGACATCACGAGACTCGTCGAGTGGCTCGCCGCGCCGGGCAGGACGGCGGACGCCGGCGTGCTCAGCTGGCTACCCGAGTCCGGGAAGGTCTATCGCACTCTGGATCGCACCAGCGAGGGACGGCTGAGGTACTTCCGCAGTATCGAGCGCCGACCGACCGTGGCGTCCCACGACTGACGAGCACGCTGTCCCAAACCGCGGGGGAGGATGGAGGCGTGAGCAGAATCGTTATCACGGGAGCGTCGGGGGTCATTGGCTCGGTACTCGTCCGGGGGCTGCGAGGTCACACGGTGCGAGGTGTCGACCTCCCCGAACAGGACCTCACGTCGGAGGGCGAAGCCACGCGGGCAGCACTCGACGCAGACCAGATCGTCCACCTGGCGTGGAACACGAGGGTGGAGAACTTTCTCTCGGATCGGATCGACCCAGCCAATGCGGGTATGACGAGATCCGTTCTCGCTGCTGCTGTGCATGCAGGAGTCGGACGAGTCGTCGTCGCCAGCTCCGTGCACGCCGACGAGTATCCCGCCCCGGCGGACGTCCATCTCCTCTCGAGCGATCGCGTCTCCCGTCCGACGAGCCTCTACGGCGCCGACAAGGTCTTCTGTGAGGCCCTCGGTCGCGTCTACGCCTCGCGGGGGCCCGAGGTGGTGGCCGTGCGGTTCGGAGGGGTGAACCGGGCGGACCAGGTGCCCACCGGTTGCACGACCGAGCGCGCTGTATGGCTTAGCCACCGCGACTGCGTCGGGCTGCTCCAAGCGATCCTCGATGCCCCGGTACGAGCACGTACCTACTCGTGTCTCTACGCCGTGTCGGCGAACGCCGGGCGATGGCACGACCTGGACAACCCTTTTGGATGGTCACCATCGGATTCAGACGAGGCCCGCGCCGCCACCACCTGACTCACGCCCCGGCCTGATCGCGACCGAAGGCGATCACCTCGTCGTCCATCCGTCGCAGGGAGCGGATCGCCGACAGGATCTCCTGGAGCCATTCGCCGGTACTCCAAGTCTCACGGACGTCAGCGAGGGCGCTGGTAGTTATGTGCGCTCCGACCGACGTCACCCGCGCACCCGTCGGCAGCGCCAGGTGCCCGAGTGCGAGGGCGTGCTGGAAGGGCGCGTGGATGGCCGAGGTCACGATCAGGAGGTGATCCAGCGACGAGAGGTCGGTCGACGCGGCGAAGAAGCGATAGGTACCCGCGGTGGTCACACGCCCTGCGTCGGGTTCGGCCGGAGCCGCGAGACCAATGACGGACGCCGGGCCACCACGCAGCTCCCGGACCTCTGCTGGGAGGCGCTCCTCCAGGGGTCGCTCCTGTGCCCGTACCTGGGGTATGTCGAGAGCCCACCCGAGCGCGACCGACATCGCGTCGAGCTCGTCCTGCACGGACCCGCGAGCGAACTCCTGACCGAGTCGCACCTCGGAGTCGGTCGCGGGTCGCCGGCTGGCGAGCCCCCAGATCGGCGCGGGCGGTAATCCCGCCGACAGGAGATCCCGGACGAGTTCCGCCCGGAGGAGACAGCTCCGCAGCCTCCCGCCCGGGACCAGGACGTGGGTCGGTGCACCAAGATCGCCGCGAGGCGGGCCGGCGGGGTCGCGGTACACCGCGGCGACGACCGCCCGGGTCGCGTCCACGACCTCGCGCGGGTGATCTCGATAGTCCGCTTCCCAGCGCTCGCGGCCGCGTCGCGCATCGAACAGCTCGGCAGCAACTGCCTCAAGCTCCACCAACCGTCCACGGAACGTGGACTCTCGGAGCTCTTTCCCAAATGCGGCGAGGAGTCTGGTCATAGCGTCGGAGCCGAGCCAACGCTCGGCACCTCGACGGAGCTCGTCCAGATCCCGCGCATACTCCGGGAGTGTGATGACCGAGTAGCCGACGGACGACGGCGGCTCGGACGGCCGTTCCAGAAGGGAGTTCATGAGCGCCGCCCCCGCGTCCTGGACGATACGGCGAGCCCTCGTCCTGCACGCGGCAGCGGGCCGTGGATAGCCGGGATGAGCACGGCGGAACGGTAACCTGCCGCCCGTGGCCCGCCCCATCGAGCACGACGCCTCGTTCCCGCACCCGCCCGACGTCGTCGTCGGCGCCCTCACCGACGACGCGTTCCTGAACGCGCGCCTCGCCGAGCTCGGGGGGAAGGACGCAGCGCTGGTCAGCCACGACGGCGACCGCATCGTGCTCCGTCAGGGCGTCCCGGTGGAGTTCCTGCCGTCGGTGGTCCGTCGCTTCACCGGCGACGACCTCGTCCTCGACCGCACCGAGAACTGGCACGGGACCACCGCCGACGTGCAGGTCGACGTCCGTGGCCTGCCGGGATCGATCACCGGGACCCAGGAGGTCGTTCCCGACGGCGAGGGCTCCCGGCTCACCGTGCGCGCGCGGACCGAGGTCCCGGTGCCGATGGTCGGCGGGAAGATCGAGGGCGTCGTCGCCGAGCAGGTGTCCGAGCTGTTGCGCTGGGAGGCCGACTTCCTGCGCCGCTGGCTGGACGGCTAGACCCGGTCGGCCGGGATCGCGCCGAGGCGACCCTTCGAGTGGTCCTGGAACGCATCCAGGACCTCCTCGCGGGTGTTCATCACGAACGGTCCGCCCCAGGCGATCGGCTCCCGGATCGGCCGGCCGCCGAGCAGCACGACCTCGAGCCGCGGGTGGCGCGAATCCTGTGTCTCCGCGGCCGCCACGCGCAGCGACTCACCCGGCCCGAAGAGGACGAGCTGTCCGGTGGTGACGGGGCGCTGCTCGGCGCCGGCGTACCCGGATCCCGCGAGGACGTAGGCCAGCGCGTTCTGCTCGCGGTCCCACGGCACGTGCAGCCGCGCGCCCGGCTCCAGCGAGGCGTGGGCCATCGTCATCGGCGTGTAGGTCGAGCCCGGCCCGGCGTGCCCGGCCAGCGAGCCCGCGATCACCCGGACCAGCGCCCCGGCGTCCGGGGACGTGACCAGCGCGGCCTGCCCGGCCCGCAGGTCCTGGTAGCGCGGGTGCACCCACTTCTGCGCGCGCGGCAGGTTCACCCACAGCTGCAGGCCGTGGAACAGCCCGCCCGACGCGACGAGGGCCTCCGGCGGCCGCTCGATGTGCAGGACGCCGCCACCCGCCGTCATCCACTGCGTGTCGCCGTTGGTGATCATGCCGCCGCCGCCGTGGTTGTCGGCGTGCTCGAAGGTCCCGTCGATGATGTAGGTGACCGTCTCGAACCCGCGGTGCGGGTGCCACGAGGTGCCCTTGGGCTCGCCCGGCGCGTACTCGACCTCGCCCATCTGGTCCATGTGGATGAAGGGGTCGAGGTCGGCGAGGTCGACGCCCTGGAACGCGCGGCGGACCGGGAAGCCCTCGCCCTCGAAGCCGCGCGGGGCGGTGGTCACGCGGCGCACCGAGCGCTCGGTGACCCCGGTCCCGACGCCGGGCTCGGGCAGGCGCGGCAGGACGGTCAGGTCCGGGACGGTGAGAGCGGGCACGTCGACCTCCATCTACTTGAAGGTTGAACCATACCGCGGCTCCCGTATGGCAGGAAAGCGTCGTTGCTGCCACTGGCCGACAGCAACGACGCTTTCCTGCCGACCGGCGGGGAGGGCGACTACCGCCCCAGGCCCTCCGTCGGCTCCGCCCCCGGCAGCTGCCCGAGGACCGACCCGGGCACGACGAGCTTCGAGGCCCGCAACCCGCTCCCGACGACGACGGCGGGTGCGGCCAGGACCGCGGGGTCCACCAGTACCGGCCAGCCGGCCGGCAGCCCGAAGGGCGTGATCCCGCCGCACTCCATGCCGGTGAGCTCGACGGCGAGGTCCATCGCCGCGAAGGAGGCCTTGCGGACGTCGATCCGCCGCCGGACGACGCCGTTCACGTCGGCCCGCGTGGTCGCGAGGACGACGCACCCCGCGAAGCGCTGCTCGCCCGAGCGCGCCCCGGTGACGACGACGCAGTTCGCCGAGAGCTCGAGTGGGGACGAGTACGCCTCGCAGAACGCGGCGGTGTCGGCGAGCCCGGGGTCGATGACCGCGACGCCGCAGGACCGGGCGACGTCGACGGGGAGAGCGTCCAGTGCGGCGGCGACCGGCGCCGCGAGCAGGTCGGGACGGTCGGGGGCCGGGACGAGTTCGAGGGTCCCTGCGGCGGCCTGCAGGTCCGTCACCATCGCCCGCCCTGCTGGACCTCCGTGACCTTGGGGCGCACGTCGACGAGGTAGACCAGCACGGCGCAGAGGGCGACCAGCCAGAGGATCGCGAAGCCGGACACGGGGCCGCCGAAGGAGATGACCAGCAACAGGGCACCCACGCCGGTGATCGCACACCAGGCGGGCTTCGTCAGCTTGTCGACCGCGGTGAAGGCGTCCGCGCGCTGCAGGAGGGCGTGGATGAACGCGTAGAGGCCGACCGGGATCGCGACGACCCAGATCAGCAGCGACAGGTAGTAGTCGAGGTTCAACCAGACGGACGGCACGGACAGACCCACGCCGCGAGGATACGTGCTGGTGACAGCGGCTCCGATCCGCCCGTCGGCGATCGAGTCGGACACCACGGACACACGACCGGACACATGACGACGGCCCCGCCACCGCAGTGCGGTGACGGGGCCGTCGAGTGGGGGAGCGTCAGGCCTTGCCGTTCGGCGCCTTCGAGGCGGCCGGCTTCGTGGCGGCCGTCTTGGGGGCGTTCTTCGGGCCCTGCTTCTTCGGGGCGGTGCGGGCCGCGGTCTTGCGCGTGACCGAGCGGGTCTCGTGCGCGACCTCCTCGCCGGTCTCCTTCACCTCGGCGGCGAGCTCGTCGCCCGCCTCGGAGATGACCTCGGCGGCCTGGCCGGTGACCTTCTGGGTGTAGCGGGCGGCGCGCTCGCCGACCGACCGGGTCTGCTTGGTGACCTCGGCCAGGGCGGCCTCACCGCGGACCCGGACCTCCTCGGTGGCGTCCTCGAGGCGGTTCTCCAGCTCGCTGGACACCGAGTCGACGGTGTCGAGCGCCTGCTTGACCTGCGGCTGCGCCTTGATCTGCACGTAGGCGGTCTCGCCTCGCTTCACGAGGTCGGCGTAGACGCTGCGCACGGCGGCGGCGTAGCTGTCGGCCAGCCGGCGGAAGTCCTCGGCGGTCAGCTTGCCGCGCAGCTCCTGCAGCTCCGAGGGCAGGTCCTCGACGCGGGCCTGGACCTCGGTGGCGCCGGCCTGAACGCGGGCGAAGGCCTCCTGAGCGCTCGCGACGGCGTAGTCGCCGAGGCCGAGCAGGGCCAGGGCCGGGGCGCGGAACGGGTCGACGACCTCGGTGACGACCTTGTTGGCCTGGTCGCGGGCCTCGCGGACGTCGAACTTGGTGGGGAAGGTGACGGGCATGTCGCTCACTCCTCTTCGGAAGGTTGACGGATGGGGTGGGGGGCGACGGCGAGAGCCGCCGTCCCCGCAACGGCGCCGGAGGCCTCATCGCGCTCGGCGGACATCGGGGTCGTGATCCCGGCCGCGCGGTTCTCGCGGCGGAACGACTCGTAGATGTCGTGCAGCACCTGCTTCTGGCGCTCGGTGAGCTCCGGATCGCAGGAGAGTGAATCGAGGACCGCGGAGCCGACTCGCTCCTCGAGGATCCCCGCCTTCACGTACAACGCCTCGGCCGAGATACGCAGTCCGGTCGCGATCTGGGCCAGGATCTCGGCGGACGGCTTGCGCAGTCCGCGCTCGACCTGGCTCAGGTAGGGATTCGAGATCCCGGCGACCTTGGCGAGCTGCCGCAGGGAAACCTGCGCCGTCTCGCGCTGCCGACGGATGTAGGCACCGATGTCCTCGACGGCCTGACCGAGTGCCTTGTCGACACCGTCCACACCGGACATCGTGCTCACCTCCTCGCCGTGACTGACACCCACGCTAACACGAGTGCTAGCTCGTGCAAGCACTGTGCTTGCGCAGGTGGGGTGGGCTGCGCCACAGGTTCCGCGGGGCAATTCGGGCACCGCTGTGCGCTGGGGAAACGCCTCCGATAGCGTTCCGCGCGATGGCGGTGGGGCCCGCCGAGAACCGCGCCGGATCGGCGCCAACGGTCCCTGGAGCCCGATTCCGCGTGCCCAGGGAGTCCCCGTGCCGAACCGCCCCGAAGTCTCCGACGACGTCGTCTCCGGACGTGAGCCCGGCGCCCCGGTCCTCCGCGGCCAAGGAGCGGCCGTCGCCGCCGTCGCGCTCGGGGGCGCCCTCGGCGCCCTCGCCCGCTGGGGTCTCGGCCTCGCGTTCCCGGCCCCGCACGGCGCCTTCCCGACGACGACGCTGCTGATCAACGTCGTCGGGTGCCTGCTGATGGGGGTGCTGGTGGTCCACGTCGCCGAGGTCCGGACCGCGCACCCGATCGTGCGCCCGTTCCTCGGCGTCGGCGTCCTCGGCGGCTTCACCACGTTCTCGACCTTCGCGGTCGACGCGCAGACGCTCCTCGCCACCGGGCACCTCGGCACCGCGCTCGGCTACCTCGCCGCGACGGTGCTCGGGTCGGTCGGCGGCGCGTGGCTCGGCCTCGTGCTCGCGCGCACGACGGCGGGTGCGCGATGACCGCGGTGGCCGGGCTCTGGGTGGCCCTCGGGGCGGCGATCGGGGCGCCCACGCGCTACCTCGTCGACCGCGCCCTGCAGCGCACCCACGGCACCTCGTTCCCCTGGGGCACGTTCACCGTGAACGTCGCGGCGTCGCTCGTGCTGGGCGTGGTGCTGGGTGGCGCGGCCCCCTCGGCGGTGGTGTCGGCGGTGGGCACCGGGTTCTGCGGCGGCCTGTCCACCTGGTCGACCCTCGGCTACGAGACGGTGCGCCTCGCCGAGGCCGGTGAGCGGACGCACTCGGTGCTGAACGTGCTCATGTCGACGTTCGCCGGCCTCGGCGCCGCGTCGCTGGGTCTGCTGATCGGCGCAGGTGCCTTCGGCCCGTGAGCAGAAATCCGTGCCGGGGCACGGATCACTGCTCACGGGCGCGCAGCGCACCTAGCCGACGACGAGCTCGCCCACGGTGTAGATGATCAGCCCCGCCAGGGCCCCGACCACCGTGCCGTTGATGCGGATGAACTGGAGGTCCCGGCCGACCTGCAGCTCGATCTTCCGCGAGGTCTCCGGGCCGTCCCAGCGCTTCACCGTGTCGGAGATCAGCGCCGTGATCTCCGGCGCGTAGCGGGTGACCACGTAGGCGGCGGCGTCGACCACCCAGCTGTCGACCTTCTCGCGCAGGCCCTCGTCGAGCACCATCCGCTGCCCGAAGCGCGTGACGCCGTCGGTCACCCGCAGCCGCAGCTCGCTGGACGGGTCCTCCGCCGCGTCGAGGATCATCGCCTTGCCGGTGGCCCAGGCGCGGCTGATCAGACCCTGGACGTCGGGGTGGGCGAGCAGCTGGGCCTTGATCGCCTCGACGCGCGCGATCGTCTCGGGCTCGTGCTGGAGGTCCCCCGCGAAGCTGGTGAGGAAGCGGTCGATCGCCTTGCGCAGCGGATGGTCCTGGTCGGACTTGACCGCCCACGCGAACGAGAGCGCCTCGGCGTAGAGCCGGTCGCCGATGAGGCCGTCGACGAAGCGCGGCGACCAGCTCGGCGCCTGCTTGCTCACCAGCGCCATCACCGTGTCGTGGTTGGTGCGCACCCAGTCGTAGGCGCGGTCGCAGATCAGGTCCACGACCTTGCGGTGCGACCCGTCGTCGAGAACGCCCTCGAGGAGCCTGCCCATGGGCGGGCCCCACTGCTGGGCGACCACGCGCCGGGTGACGGTCTGCTCGATGACGGCCTGGACCTCGTCGTCCCGCAGCACCGCGACCGCGCCGCGGACCACGGTCGCGGCCTCGGCGGTGACGCGTTCGGCGTTCTCCTGACGGGAGAGCCAGGCGCCGACGCGGTTCGCGATCCGGGCCGAGCGCAGCTTGTCGCTCACCACCGGTACGGATAGGAAGTTCTCGCCGACGAAGTCCGACAGGCTCTCGCCGAGCTGGTCCTTCTTGCGCGGGATGATCGCGGTGTGCGGGATCTTCAGGCCGAGCGGGTGCCGGAAGAGCGCCGTGACCGCGAACCAGTCGGCGAACGCACCGACCATGCCCGCCTCGGCGGCCGCGCGGACGAAGCCGGTGAAGGCCGGCCCGCCGTTGCGCTCCCAGACCAGGAACACGATCCACACGATCGCGGCGCCGACGAGGAAGCCGGTGGCCACGATCTTCATCCGCACCAGACGGCGGCGCTTGCCCTCCTCGTCGGCCAGCCCGGTCAGGCCCGGCACGGAGCCACGAGGGGCACCGTCCGTGGCCGGGATCTCATCCGTCGTCTCCGACGCTCGCGCCACACTGCTCACACCCGTCGATTGTGCCCCGACACGCCCCGCTGAACCGCCGGGGCCCGGGGTGCGAACCCATCGGACGGGGGCCGAATCACCCGCATCGTCCGCGGAATGCTCGGCGTTGTAGGTACAGCGTCGAGGGCGCCCGGCGTCATGATGCGTGCGAACGGTCCGACCACGCGCCCTCGAACGCCCCGTGCGACCGACCGCGCCCGGCCGCACGGGGTACTGCGCCCTCCGGCCGCCGTGCTGCCCCACGGCGGTCGGGGGGCGTCCCACTCGTCGGACGCTGCTGATCGGCGTACTCGTGGCACCCGGTTGCGCGACCCCCGGAATGCACGAACGGCACTTTCGCGCACGTAGATGCTGCGAAAGTGCCGTTCGCTCGGGGAGGGGCGGGCGTCTTAGCTGGTCTCGACCGTCGGCCGGTAGCTGCGCATCCACGCGTCGAGCTGGAGCACGTTCTCCATCTGCGCGCGGTCGACCTCGAGGCTCGTCGTGGAGTTCGCCGACGGCGCGTCGACCGCCGCCCGCACCCGGTCGACGTCGATCAGCGAGCGCACCGGTGCGTTCGCGTCGTTGACCAGGTCGGCGAGGTCACCGCGCACGGCCTTCTCGTACGCCGGGTCCTGGGTCGACGGGTACGGGCTCTTCACCCGCTCCACGATCGAGGCGGGCAGCACGTCCTTCGACGCCGCGCGCAGCAGCGACTTCTCGCGGCCGTCGAAGGTCTTGAGCGCCCACGGCGTGTTGAAGACGTACTGGACGAGCCGGTGGTCGCAGAACGGCACCCGGACCTCGAGGCCGCTGGCCATCGACATGCGGTCCTTGCGGTCGAGCAGGATCTGCACGAAGCGCGTGAGGTGCAGGTAGCAGACCTCGCGCATCCGGCGCTCGGTCGCGCTGACCCCGTCGACGTGCGGCACCTCGGCCAGGGCGTCGCGGTAGGCCTGGTCGATGTAGCCGGGGAGGTCGAGCTCGGCGAGCAGGCCGTCGTCGAAGAAGCTGCGGGAGTGGTCCATCGGGCCGACCCGTCCCGCCATCCACGGGAAGGTGTCGGCGTTGACGGCCTCGGCGTCGTGGAACCAGCGGTAGCCGCCGAACACCTCGTCGGCCGACTCGCCGGACAACGCGACGGTCGAGCGGCCGCGGATCGCCTTGAACAGCAGGTAGAGCGAGGTGTCCATGTCGCCGAGCGAGAGCGGCAGGTCGCGGGCGCGGAGCACGGCCGCGCGGGCGTCCGGGTTCATCAGGTCGTCGTTGGAGAGCGTGATGGCCTCGTGGTCGGCCTGCACGTACTCGGCGAGCTCGCGGACGAAGGGACCGTCCGGGGTGTCGCGCATCGGATCGGCGGCGAAGGAGTCCTCGTAGCCGACGAAGTCGACCGAGAACGACCGGACCGGGCCGCCGCCCTGCGCCTTCAGCTGCTGCGCGGCGAGCGCGGTGATCGCCGAGGAGTCGAGGCCACCGGAGAGCAGCGAGCACAGCGGGACGTCGGAGATCAGCTGGCGGTGCACGATGTCGTCGAGGAGCTCCCGCACGCGCGCGACCGAGGTCTCCTGGTCGTCGGTGTGCTCGAGGGCCTCGAGCTGCCAGTAGCGGCGGATCGAGAGGCCCTCGCGACGGACGCGCACCAGCGAGCCCGGGCGGACCTCGTGCATGCCCCGGTAGCCGCCGTGCCCCGGCGTCTTGACGTGGGAGAGGACCTCACGCAGGCCGTCGAGGTCCATCACGGCCTCGGCGCGCGGGTGGGCGAGGATCGCCTTCGGCTCGGAGCCGAACAGCACCCCGTCGGGCGTCGGGTAGTAGTACAGGGGCTTGATGCCCATGCGGTCGCGGACGAGGAACAGCTCGTCGGCGCGGGTGTCCCACAGCGCGAACGCGAACATGCCGTTGAGCCGCTCGACGACGTCCTCGCCCCACTCCAGCCAGCCGTGGAGCACGACCTCGGTGTCGGAGTCGGTGCGGAAGCGATGGCCGCGCTGCTCCAGCTCGGCCCGCAGCTCGGTGAAGTTGTAGACCTCGCCCGAGTAGACGATCGCGAGGCGGGTCTCCCCGCTCGCGGGGTCCTCCAGGGTCATCGGCTGCCGGCCGCCCGGCACGTCGATGATCGCTAGCCGGCGGTGCCCGAGGGCGGCGTGGCGGGCCGTCCACAGGCCCTCGTCGTCCGGTCCGCGGCAGGCCATCGTGTCCGTCATCGCCTGCGCGTCGGCCGCGGCCGCGCGGTCCTCGGCGAAGTCCCGGGTGAAGTCCACACATCCAGCGATGCCACACATGGGGTCTGCCTCCTGTCGTCGTCGACAGGTCAGGCATACCCCGATTGTTTAGGGCATGTAACAAGATGTGACGCGCCGGTGAACCGGACGATCACCCCAGAGGGAGCCGGATCTCGAACGTCGTCCCCGCCGGGGAGGTGTGGACCCGGATGTCCCCGTGGTGCTTGGCCACGACGATCCGGTAGGAGATGTCCAGCCCGAGGCCGGTCCCCTCCCCCACGTCCTTGGTGGTGAAGAACGGCTCGAAGATGCGGGGGCGGACGTCGTCGGGGATGCCCGGGCCGGTGTCGCCGATCTCGACGACCGCCGTCCCGCCCTCGCGGCGCGTCCGGACCGTCAGCGTGCCCGAGCCGGCCATGGCACTCACGGCGTTGTCGACGATGTTCGTCCAGACCTGGTTCAGCTCGGCCGGGTAGCACGGCACCTGGGGCAGCTCGGGGTCGAAGTCCTTCTCCAGCGTGATCCCCTCGAGCTTGCGCGAGAGCATCGTGAGGGTGGACTTCAGCAGCACGCGGAGGTCGGCGGGCTGGAAGGGCGCGCGGTCGAGCTGGGAGTACTGCCGCGCCGCGTTGACCAGCGTGCCGATCCGCACCGTGGCGTCGGTGATCTCGCCCATCAGCGTCTCGGTCTCGACGGCGTAGGCGATCCAGCGCACGGCCGCGCCGAGCGTGCCGTCGGGGACGGTGCGCTCGACCTTGCCGAGCCACTCGGCGTCCAGCCCGCCGGCCACGAGCACCGCGGCGAGGTCCCACGCCCCGCCGACCTCGCGCTCGTCGAGCCAGTCCCCGAGCTCGTCCTCGGCGTCCGAGGTCTGCATCGCGGTGAGCTCGGGGGCCGTGGCCACGCCGAGCACCGCCTCCTCCTGCAGCTCCACGAGCTGGGCGACGACGGCGCCGTCGAGCTTGCCCGAGGCGAGCATCGCGAGCTTGTGGCGCATCCCCGCGACGCGGTCGCGCAACGACTCGGTGGCCCGGATCGCGGCGGCGGCGGGGTTGTTGAGCTCGTGGGTCAGGCCCGCGGACAGCGAGCCGAGCGCCAGCAGCCGCTCCCGCTCACCGATCGCGGTCGACGAGCGCTGCATCCCGACGAACAGCCCCGCCACGAGGTGCATCGCCATCGGGAACCACTCGCGCAGCTTCTCCGACCAGTCCGCGGCCGGGAGGGCGAGCAGCGTGACGTCGGTGCAGGCGTGCAGCGTGTGCTTGTAGGTCTGCTCCGCGCCGGGGACGAACGCCTCGGTGGACCCGCCGTAGGTCCCGGGCGTGGTGGAGCGGCTGATCTCCACCTGGTCGCCGCGGGACAGGCGCAACAGCGAGATCTCGCCCCGGCAGAGGACCCAGAAGCAGCGCGCCGGGTCGCCCTCGCGGCAGACGTCCTCGCCGGCGGGGAAGTCGACGACGTCGGCGTGCTCGCCGATCCAGGCGAGCTGGTCCTCGTCGAGGGACTCCAAGAGGAAGAGCCCGCGCAGGTTCGCGGGGGTGAGTTCGTCACGGGTCTCGGTCATCGGTTCTCCAACCAGCGGTGCACCAAGCTCACCGCCATCGCGCCCTCGCCGACGGCGGAGGCCACGCGCTTCACCGACCCGCCCCGGACGTCGCCGACGGCGAACACCCCGGGCAGGGAGGTCTCCAGGTGCAACGGCTCCCGGCCCTCGCTGCTTCCCGCTCCGGACGACGGGACGGGCAGGTCGGGCCCGGTGAGCACGAACCCGCGGTCGTCGCGCTCGACGGTGCCGTCGAGCCAGTCGGTCCGCGGCCGGGCGCCGATGAAGACGAACAGCCACTGGGCGTCGACGCGCTCCTCCTCGCCGGTGGCGCGGTCGCGCAGGGTCAGCTTCTCCAGGTGGCCCTCGCCCTCGGCGGCGACCACCTCGGTGCACGTCCGGACCTCGATGTGCCCGACGGCCTCGATCTGCTCGATCAGGTAGTGCGACATCGACGACGTGAGCGACTCGCCGCGCACCAGCATCACGACCCGACTCGCGTACCGGGAGAAGTTCATCGCGGCCTGCCCGGCCGAGTTCGCGCCCCCGACGACGTAGACGGTCTCGTCGGCGCACGACGGCGCCTCGGTGGTCGCCGCGCCGTAGAAGACGCCCTCGCCGGCGTAGGCGGTGAGCCCCGGGACGTCGTCGAGCGTCCGGTAGGAGACCCCGGTGGCCAGCACCACCGCGTGCGCCGCGATCTCGGACCCGTCGTCGAAGGTGAGGATGCGGACGCCGCCGCGGACGCCGAGGCCGGTGACCGTCCTCGTCGTCAGGACCTCGACCCCGAACTTGACCGCCTGCCGCCGGGCGCGGTCGGTGAGCTGGGAGCCGGAGACCCCGTCGGGGAAGCCGAGGTAGTTCTCGATGCGGCTCGAGGTGCCCGCCTGGCCGCCGGTGGCGAGCGACTCCACGAGCACGGTCCGCAGTCCCTCGGACCCGCCGTAGACCGCGGCGCCGAGCCCGCCGGGGCCGCCCCCGACGACGGCGAGGTCGTACAGCTCCGCGGTGGCGTGGGTGGAGAGCCCGACCTGCTCGGCGACCTCGGCGTCGCTCGGCTCCACCAGCGCGCGACCCTCCCCGGTGATGACCACCGGGAGCCGCTCCGTGCCGCAGCCGGCGGCCTCGAGCAGCCGGGCACCCTCGGGATCGTCGGCGAGGTGGAAGCGGAAGGGCACCTGGTTGCGGGCCAGCAGGTCACGCAGCTCGTAGGAGCGGGCCGACCAGCGGTGGCCGACGATCCGCGTGTCGGTGCTGGGCCGGTCCGGCGACCGCCGCCAGGCCTCGAGCAGCTGGTCGACGACGGGGTAGAGCTTCTCCTCGGGCGGGTCCCAGGGCTTGAGCAGGTAGTGGTCGAGGTCGACGACGTTGATCGCGGTGATGGCGGCCTCGGTGTCGGCGTAGGCCGTGAGCAGCACCCGGCGGGCCCGCGGGAAGAGGTCCATGGCGCGCTCGAGGAACTCCACGCCGCTCATCCGCGGCATCCGCTGGTCGGCGAGGATGACCGCGACCTGCTCCCCGCGCAGTGCGATCTCGCGCAGCGCCTCGAGGGCCGCGTCGCCCGAGTCGGCGCGCACGATGCGGTGGTGCTCGCCGTACTCGCGGCGCAGGTCGCGGGCCACGGCACGGGAGACGCCCGGGTCGTCGTCCACGGTGAGGATCACGGGGCGGGGCACGGGAACCAGCCTAATCTCGCTCGAGCCATCCCCAGCCGTCGTCGGCGAGGTACACCCCGCCACCCGACCCCGCTCCGGGCACCGGCTCGACGGTGTCGCGGATCGCGGCGAGGACGGCCAGCACGAAGGCCGCGCCCACCGGCGTGAGCTCCTCGGGCAGCCGGGCGGTGATCCGTCGCCGGCCGACGTCGGCCCGCCAGGCCCGGCCCCGGTCGTCGAGCAGGGTGCGCCGCGGGGGGTGCCGCTGCGCGCGGGTACGCAGGCGCAGCAGACGGCCGTCGACCTCGATCTCCCAGTCCCGCCACGGGCCGTGCGCCGCGGGCCGCGCCGTCGCCACCGTCTCCCGGCCGTCGAGGAGCTGGAACGTGGTCCCGCGCTGCTCCAGCCACCGCTCCTCGGTCCCGACGACGACGGAACGCCCCTCGCGGCGGTCCTTGCGCGAGCGACCGGCCCGCTTCCCGGGCCGCGACACCGTGCCGGCCGGGCGGCCGTCGAACTCGAACGGACGCTCGGCGTCGCCGTCGGCGTGCAGGGCCGAGCGGATGCCCACCCCGTAGGTGCGCATGTCGTCGTCGACGCGGGTGTCGTTCGCCGCGCCCACCGCCACCCCGATCCCCGCGAGCAGCAGGGGGAGCGTGATCGTGAGCGCGACGAAGAGCCCGATACCGGTGTCGGTGATGCCGTGGCGCACCCAGGCGGCGATGACCGCCGCGAGCACGCCGAGGGCGACCGCGAGCAGGAGCAGCCAGCCCCGGAACACCCGGCTCGGGACCCGCGACGCCCGCCACCGGGAGGCCGGACCACCTCCGGGTACGGAGGGTGACGCCTCCAGGCCGAGATCGTCGTCCACGCGGCTCATGACACCGAGCGTCCCGTATTGCGGTGACTCAGGGCAACACAGTTGCGCCGTTCGGGGTGTCAGGTGAGAAAGGCTGCCACGACCAGGGCCAGACCCGCCACTCCGGACAGCGCTCCTCCCCAGGCCCACCGACGCTGGAGCAGCAGCGAGTCGTCGCGCAGGGCCGTCGGCGCCCGCGTCGAGATGACGAAGGCCTCGGCGGCGGGCGGGCCGACGGTCAACCCGCCGTCGCGGTCGTGGACCTCGCCGTGCACGTACACCTCGACCCCCGGGCGCAGGACCCACTCCTCGTGCACGACGACCCCGTCGGGCGCGTAGTGGGGCACCTCCGCCACCTTCTCCGGCTGCACGGCCACGGTGCCCCGCGGGTCGACCGTGATGTTCCCGGTCTCCTCGACCAGGACGAACGGGCGGTCCGAGGACTCCTCGAGCAGCAGCTGCGATCCGCCCTCGTGGCCGTACGGGGTGCGGACCACGCGGCGCCACCAGACGCACTCGGTCCCGGTCTGCGGGGAGCGGAGCGGGCCGTCCTCCGACGGGTGCGCGTACCCGACGACGGCGGCGTCGCGCGAGAAGCCGCCGACGGTGCCGAGCTCGACGAGCGCCTCCTGCTCGAGGGCGAGGTCGGCGACCGCGGAGGTGGAGGCGCCGATCATGGAGTGTCGTTGGGCGACCCGGCGGTTCGCCGCGACGATGGCCGCGGCCGCGAGGGCGATGAGGACGATGCCGAACAGCAGCATGGGGGACTCCCGTCGTCGTCCCTCCAGGGTCCACGATGACCGCTCGTGCCCGCGTGAAGCGCGGACCGTCACCCGGATCGACGCCGCGCAATCACCCTTCGGAGACCTCGGACCCGGCCGTCTACTCTGACCGGTGCCATGAGCACCGTCTTCGTCGTCACCGGGACCTCCTCCGGGGTGGGCCGCGCCCTCGCGCAGTTCCTCTCCCGCCACGGGGTCACCGTGATCGGCCTCGACCGGCGCGAGCCGCCGGACCGCGAGATCGCCCACGTGCGCTGCGACCTCACCGACCCGCGGTCGATCGACGCGGCCGTCGAGCGCCTCGACGACCGGGTCGACGCGCTCGCGAACGTCGCCGGTGTCCCGGGCACCTCCCCCGCCGAGACCGTGCTCGCCGTGAACTTCCTCGGGATGCGCCACCTCACCGAGCGGCTCCTGCCCCGCATCCAACGCGGTGGCTCGGTGGTCAACGTGTCCTCGGCGGAGGGGCGCCACTGGGTCGCCCACCTCGCCGAACTGCGCCCGCTGCTCGCGACCACGTCGTTCGAGGAGGGGCTGCGCTGGTGCCGCGAGCGCCGGCCCGACCGTCCGGTGTACGAGTTGTCGAAGGAGGCCGTGCTCGCGTACACGACCGCCTCCTCCACGCTGACCTGGCCTGACGGCATCCGGATGAACGGCGTCGCGCCCGGCCCGGTGCGCACGCCGCAGCTGGCCGAGGTCGAGCGCTCGATGGATCCCCGTCGCCTGGCCCGCCAGCGCAACGCCGCCGGGCGGGACGCCGAGGCCGACGAGATCGCCGCCGTCGTCGCGTTCCTCATGTCCAACGAGAGCCGCTGGATCAACGGGCAGACGCTCGCCGCCGACGGCGGGGTCGCCGCGGCCACCACCTGGGCCGCCCTCCAGACCCGCTGAGCGCCCGCCGTCACTTTCTCGTGAACCCGCCGTTGTGTCGGTCAAAGGGTTCCACTGAACGGGTGAGGTGGCCGCGTGCGCCAGGGACGACGACTGACGACGGTGCTCGCGGGCGCGGCGATGCTGCTCGGGGCCGTGACCGGCACCGCGTGGGCCGACCCCGCCCCGCCGCCCGTCCCGCCCACGGCGATGAACGTGCCCGGTCCTGCGGTGCCGCTTCCCGCGCCGGTCGCCCTCCCCGAGATGGCCGCCGCGCTCGGCGGGTCGATCCACCCCGGCGTGCAGGTGCGCACCGACGGCGCGCAGTGCACCGCGAACTTCGTCTTCACCGGCGGCGGGAAGGTCTACCTCGGCCAGGCCGCGCACTGCTCCGGGACGGGCGCGGCCACCGAGACCGACGGGTGCACGTCGCAGTCCCTGCCCCTGGGCACGCCGGTCGCGATCAGCGGCGCGTCGAAGCCCGGGAAGCTCGCCTACAACTCGTGGCTGGCCATGCAGGGCGCGAAGGAGACCGACCCCGACGCCTGCGCCTACAACGACCTGGCGCTCGTCGAGATCGACCCCGCCGACGTCGCGTCGGTGTCGCCGACGGTGCCCTTCTTCGGCGGACCGACCGGGCTCGACACCGACGGCCTGGCCACGGGTGAGCGGGTCGCGAGCTACGGCAACTCCGAGCTGCGCGGTGTGGCCGCCCTGTCGCCGAAGGTCGGCGCCGCCCTGGGCGACACCGGCAACGGGTGGAGCCACCCGGTGCTCACGCTCTCGCCCGGTGTCCCCGGGGACTCGGGCAGCGGATTCCTCGACGCGGGTGGTCGCGCGGTCGGCGTGCTCTCGACGTTGAACTTCCTCCCCGCGCCCGGCTCCAACGGCGTCGGCGACCTCGCGCGGATGCTGGCCTACGCGAGGAGCCACGGGGCTCCCGGCGACCTCGCGCTCGCCCTCGGCGGGCCCTTCCGGAGCCTCGGGCTCGTCTGATCCGGACACACGGACGCCCCCGCTGCCGGTCGGCGGCGGGGGCGTTCGTCGTCGTGCACGCGCCGGGGCACCACCCGGCGTCGGGAAGAACTACCGGTCGAAGGACGCGATGTCGATGACGAACCGGTAGCGGACGTCGGAGTCGACGACGCGGTCGTAGGCCTTGTTGACGTCGTCCACCGTGATCTTCTCGATCTCGGCGCCGATGTGGTGCTCCGCGCAGAAGTCGAGCATCTTCTGGGTGTCGCGGATGCCGCCGATCTTGGAGCCGGCGAGGCTGCGCCGGCCGTTGGCCAGCGAGAACGCGTGGATCGAGCCCGGGTTCGACGGGATGCCCACGTTGACCATCGAGCCGTCGAGCGCGAGCAGCGCGACGTACTTCTCGAGGTCGAGGTCCGCCGACACGGTGTTGACGATCAGGTCGAACGTGCTGTCGAGATCGGTGAAGGTCTGCTCGTCCGAGGTCGCGTAGTAGTGGTCGGCCCCGAGCCGCTTGCCGTCCTCCTGCTTGGACAGGGACTGCGAGAGGACCGTGACCTCGGCGCCCAGCGCGTGCGCGATCTTGACGCCGACGTGCCCGAGCCCGCCCATGCCGATGATGGCGACCTTCTTGCCGGGGCCGGCGCCCCAGTGGGTCAGCGGCGTGTAGAGGGTGATCCCGGCGCAGAGCAGCGGCGCCGCGACGTCGAGCTCGACGCCCTCGGGGATGTTCAGCACGTAGTTCTCGTCGACGACGACCGACTGCGAGTAGCCGCCGAAGGTCTGCTCGCCCGAGTACTCGCGGGCGTTGTAGGTCTGCACCTCACCCTTGGTGCAGAACTGCTCCTCGCCGGCCCGGCAGTTGTCGCACTCGCGGCAGGAGTCGACGAAGCAGCCGACGCCGACGCGGTCGCCGACGGAGAACTTCGAGACCTGGTCGCCGACGGCGGCGACGGTCCCGGCGATCTCGTGGCCGGGGACCATCGGGAACTCGGCGCCACCCCACTCGTCGCGGGCCTGGTGGATGTCGGAGTGGCAGATCCCGGCGTAGGCGATGTCGATGAGGACGTCGTGCGGCTTCGGGTCCCGGCGCTCGATGGTCGAGCGCTCGAGCGGCTTCGAGGCGCCTTCGGTGACCAGGGCGGAGACGGTGGTCGGCACGGTCGTGGATCTCCTTCGGTGTGCGGGGCCCGACCCATGCGGGTCCGGCCATCGATCTCCGATCGGTTGTCCGCGATTCAACGATCTGAACCACCCGCGTTCGGCAGCTCACATCCCGCAACTCTTCGTCCTGCTCGGCCGCTCGGCGTAACGCGGACGGCTGATCGACACGACTGTGGTGGTTGACAGTGTGTGATCACCGGGGGGACGAGATGACGGGGACGGTTCGGCGACGGTGGGCGGCGGTGGCCGCGATGGCGGTCGCGGCGATGCTCATGGCGGGGACGCAGGTGCTCACCGCACCGCCGGCGCGGGCGGCCGAGCTCTCCGCCGACACCGTGCGCCGCGACCTGGCGTTCGCGGAGGCCCGGCTCGCGGCGACCGCCGCCCGGACCGCGACGAACGCCTACCCGGTGCGGACCGGGACCAACGGCGCGTGGGTGAACGTCGGCGCCGGGGACTGGACCAGCGGGTTCTTCCCCGGTGCGCTCTGGCAGGCCTACGCCCACACCAAGGACCCGGTCTGGCAGCAGCGGGCCGAGGCCTGGCAGGCCGGCGTCGAGTCCAACAAGACCGACGACACCAGCCACGACGTCGGATTCCAGATCTTCAACTCGTTCGGCCAGGACGCCGCGCTCACCGGCGACCCGAACGCGAAGGCCGTCGTCCTGACCGCCGCGAAGACCCTGGCGACGCGCTACAACGCCAAGGTCGGCGCCATCCGCTCCTGGGACGCCCGGACCGACACCTCGAAGTACCAGGTGATCATGGACAACATGATGAACCTGGAGCTGCTCTGGTGGGCGGCCCAGAACGGCGGCGACGCCTCGTGGGCCACCATCGCCACGAACCACGCGAAGACCACGGCCCGCGACTTCTTCCGCGCCGACGGCGGCAGCTGGCACGTCGTGAACTACAACCAGACGACCGGCGCGGTCATCAGCAAGTACACCCACCAGGGCTACAGCAACGACTCCACCTGGTCGCGCGGCGAGGCCTGGGCCGTGCACGGCTTCACCATGGCCTACCGGTTCACCAAGGACGCCCAGTTCCTGACGACGGCCCGCTCGTCCGCCGACTACTTCCTCTCGCGCCTGCCCGCCGACAAGGTGCCCTACTGGGACTTCAACCTGCCCTCGACGTCGGGCCAGCCGCGGGACTCGTCGGCCGCCGCGATCGCCGCGTCCGGCCTCGTCGAGCTCTCCACCCTCGAGCCGGACGCCACCCGCAAGCAGCGCTACCTCGAGGGTGCGCGGGACATCATCGCGTCGCTGTCCACGGCGGCCTACCTCGCGGACGGCACGACCAACCAGGCGGTGCTGCTGCACGGCACGCAGAACAAGCCGTCGGGCAGCTACGACACGGGCATCATGTTCGGTGACTACTACTTCATGGAGGCCCTGCGCCGGTACGCGGGCGCGACGGGGATCGACCTGGGCACCACTCCGCCGGCCACGACGACCACCGCTCCTCCGGCCACGACCACGGCGCCACCGACGACCACGACGAAGCCGCCGGCGACCACGACCACCGCTCCAGCCACCGATCCGGTGACCGCGTACTACCAGAAGCTGGGTGGAGCGTCGTCGTACCTCGGCGCGCCGAAGGCGGCGGTCTACACCGTGGCCGGCGGGCGCGCGCAGGACTACGCGGGCGGGTCGATCTACTGGTCCACCGCGACCGGAGCGCACGCGGTTCGGGGCGCGATCCTCACGCGGTACAAGGCGCTCGGTGGCCCCTCCAGCGCCCTGGGCTTCCCCACGACCGACCAGTACGCCATCTCCGGCGGCCAACGCAGCGACTTCGCGAAGGGCACGATCGTCTGGTACCAGTCGAACGGCCAGACGTACGTCTTCACCCGCTGAGTCCGCCCGCCGCGAGGTGTACGTGAGGCAGGGTTCCGGAGCTCCGGGCCTGCCTGATGTGCACCTCGCGGCGCGGGTGGCCGGCCCCGGACGCACGAAAGCCCACCGAGCGTCTCCGCTGGGTGGGCTGAGGTGGCCAGGGGCGGGGTCGAACCGCCGACCTATCGCTTTTCAGGCGATCGCTCGTACCGACTGAGCTACCTGGCCGTGTCGGCCGGGCCGTCGTACGGCACCAGCACGACTGTGCGACCCAGACGGGACTCGAACCCGCGACCTTCGCCGTGACAGGGCGACGCGCTAACCAACTGCGCCACTGGGCCTTGCTTGTAGAACTGTACTGCGTACCCCCAACGGGATTCGAACCCGCGTTGCCGCCTTGAAAGGGCGGAGTCCTAGGCCACTGAACGATGGGGGCTCGGTGCGAAGACCTTACCCCCTCCGGTGGTGACCGGTCCGCTCCGTTGGGTGCGAGGGGAACCTTACGGGACGGGGTCCGGGCCCCTCTCAACCACCCCCGGCAACGGGTTCCCGAGCGGCAGCGAGGCCATCCCGCCGGCCGCCTCCCAGCGCTCCAACCAGGCCGCGTCGGCGACGCAGCCGAGCAGGAGCTCCCACGACCGGACCGCCCGGTCGCGCAGGTCGGCCTGACCCGTCGTCGCGGTGGACACCACGCGGTGACCGTTCCCGAGCGCGACCACGGTCCGGGCGAGGTCCCCGGCGTCGACGCCCGCGCGGATGAGCCCGGCGTCCCGGGCGCGGCCGAACAGGTCGAGGAAGACGTCGTCCCAGTACTGGTAGGCCCACCGGAAGCGCTCCGGCCCGAGGACGCCCTCCCCGACCGCCCGCATCCCCCCACGGACGTGGACATCGGCCGCGAACACGTCGGCGATGCCGATGGCGATGGCGACCGCGGTGGTCATCGGGTCGTACCCCAGGCCCTCGAAGGCCTCGGTGATCTCCGGGAAGCGCCGCTCCATCACGGCGACGACGGCGTCGGCCATCGCCTCCTTGGAGGTGAAGTGGAAGTAGAGCGCGCCCTTGGTGACGCCGCTGCGGTCGAGGATCTTCGACAGCGAGGCGGCGTGGTAGCCCTCGGCGGCGAACTCGTGCGCGGCCGCGGCCAGGATGGCCTCGCGGGTCGCCACCGCGCGGGCCTGGCGCGGGGCGGGCCGCTGGGGCTCACCGGGACCCTGCGTACGGGTGGGCGAGGCTGGGACGTCAACCATGACGGCACCACGCTAATCGGCTGCGGGCCGGACCCGCCCGGGCGACGCGCCGGACGGGACGGACCCTCAGCGGCGGACGGGCGGGGGCTCGCCCGACTCCCCGATCAACCCGAGCATGTCGAGCAGGTCGCGGCAGTCGTCGGAGTCCAGCGCGTTGCGGGCCACCGCCATCCGCGCGCGGTGCACCTGCTCCTCGCTCACCCGGTAGACGTCGGCGGCGGTCCGCTGGGCGGGCACCCCGGCGAGAGCGCCCGGCTCCGATCCGCGTGGGGCGGGAACGGCCGTCGCCTCCGGATGCGGTCCGGCTGGCCGTCGTCGTGGACCCGGCGTCACGTTCATCCGTCTCCTGAACACCCGTTCCCTCGTCCACCGCGAGGCAGGGCTGGACGCTACAGAGCGGGCGGGCCCCGTGCAGCCCTCTCTCAGGGTGACCCAGGGACTCCTCAGGTTCGACACAGCGTGGCGTCGTTGGTCACGAGGAGTCAGTCCACGAGCGCCTGGTAGACCAGCGAGCGCATCTGGCTACGGATCGGATGGGCGCTCGACGGCAGCAGCTGGGTGAGGAACAGTGCCGTGACCTCCTCGACCGGATCGACCCAGAACGCCGTGCTCGCCGCGCCACCCCAGGCCATCTCGCCGACCGAGGAGAGGGTGCGGTAGGCGCTCGGGTCGAGCACCACGGACACCCCGAGGCCGAAGCCGACGCCGTGGAACGGCATCTCCGCGAAGAGCGGGCGGCCGACCTGCTCGAGGTCCTGTCCCCCGGGCAGGTGGTTGCGGCCCATGTAGGCCACGGTGCGCGACCCGAGGAGCCGGACCCCGTCGAGCTCCCCGCCGCGGGCGAGCATCTGGACGAAGCGGTGGTAGTCCGCGGCCGTCGAGACCATGCCGCCGCCGCCCGAGAGCCACGTCGGGGGCCGCAGGAACGGCTCGCCCATCGCGTCGGCCCGCACGCGCTTCCGGCCGGGTCCGAGGGCGTAGAGGGCGGCCGTGCGCGACGGGTCGTCGGAGACGAAGCCGGTCGAGGTCATGCCCAGCGGGTCGAGGATCTCGGTCTGCAGGAACGTGTCGAGCGACTGCCCGGAGACCACCTCGACGAGGCGGCCCAGCACGTCGGTGGCGTGGCTGTAGTTCCACTCGGTGCCGGGGGTGTGCACCAGCGGCATCTCCGCCCACGCGTCCACGCACGCCGCGAGGTCGAAGCCCGCGGGCACGCCCCACTCGAACCCGCGCGCCCGGTAGAGCTCGTCGACGGGGTGGGCGTGGTGGAACCCGTAGGTGAGGCCCGCCGTGTGCGTGAGCAGGTGCCACACCCGGATCGGCTCCGGGCTGGGCATCGTCAGCGGCGCCGTGGAGCTGCCCTTGAGGTAGACCCGGGGCTCGGCGAAGGCCGGCAGCCAGCGGGAGATCGGGTCGGTCAGCTCGAGCGCGCCGCGCTCCCAGAGCATCAGGGCGGCGACCGAGGTGATCGGCTTGGTCATCGAGTAGATCCGCCAGCGCGTGTCCGCCTCCACCGGGAGACCGGCCTCCTCGTCGGCCATCCCGTACTCGGAGGCGTGCACGATCTGCCCGCGCCGGGCGACCACGGTCTGCCACCCGGCGAGCCGCCCGTCGTCGACGTACCGGCGGAAGTGCTCGTCCACCCGGGCCAGCCGGGTGGGATCGAAGCCGAGGGCGGCGGGGTCGGCCTCGACCGAGATCGGGCGACCGGGGGCGTTCGCTGCGGTGCTCACGCGGCCATCCTGCGCCAGCGGACTACAGCTCGCCCACGATCTCGGCGACCTCGTCGACGGCCTCGCGGGCCCACAGCCGGTCGCGCAGCCGCCGGGTGAGTCCCTCCGCGTGCGCGAGGGCGGCGAACTCCGCGACCTTCGCCGCGCATGCCGCCCGGGCGGTCGCGCGCAGCGCCTCGTAGCCCTCCAGGCCGGGCAGGATCCGGCCGTCCGACCGGTCGAAGGCGGCACCCAGCGCGTGCGCGTCGAGCAGCGCCTGGTTCTCCTCCTCGCCGGCGTGCGGCAGGAGCGGTTGGGCCGCCGCCCCGACGACGGTGAGCCGGTGCCGCGTCCAGCGCGGCAGCGGGCGCTGGTGGGCGACGACCTGGTCGGGCTCGCGGGTGGCGACCCCGGAGACGGTCCTCCGGACGTCCGGGTCGAGCCGGGACACGATCCACTCGCGCTCCGCGGGCGGCAGGTCCGCACGCGTCACGAACATGACGTCCGCGCCGCCGACCGGGGACGGTGTCCGCACGACCTGCAGGGCCGGTGCCGACCACACCCGCAGCTCCGGGTGGGCCGACTCGCCCGCCGTGGCGGCCACGGAGCCACGGCGCACGACGAAGGTCGGCGACAGGGCCCCGGCCCCGCCGTCGAGCAGGGCCCGGACGCGGCTGGACGCGCCGTCGGCGCCGACCAGCGCCTCCGCCCGCCACTCCTCGCCGCCCTCGAGCGTGACGAGCGCGGCGTCGCCGATGTCCTCGACACCGGTGAGGCGGCTGTCGTACCGCACCGAGATCATCTCGTCGCGGGCGCACGCGCCGGCCAGCGCCCGGCGCAGCTCCTCGCGGGCGACGATGAGCACGGGGTAGCCGAACCGGGCGCGGACCTGCTCCCCCAGCTCGACCTTGCGCAGCGGCTGCCCGGTCCCGGCGTCGAGATGGGTGAACCGCTGCAGCTCGAGGGTGCGGGCCAGCAGCGGGTCGAGCAGACCGAGCCCGTGCAGCACCCGCGTCGCCGCGGGGCGCAGGAGCGTCGAGCCCGTGACCACCGGGTCGTCCTCCACCGCCGGGTCGGGACCCCGGTCGAGCACCTGGACGGGGAAGCCCTGGTGCGCGAGACAGAGCGCTGCCGCCAGGCCGTCCACGCCGGTCCCGAGCACCAGGAGCGGCACCTGCTCCATGGTGGGACCCCCGATCGGAAATGCCACGGAACGCGCAGGCAGCACGTGCCGGAAAGGCTATTCGGCGCATTCGAGTGACGCCATGCGTCGTCTGTTCGAGGGATCGACGTCTCAGCGTCAGGCTACCGGTGCGTCAACTGACCCTTTCAGGGGATGGATCTCCACGGGCCGGCTCTCGAGGACCGCGGCGAGGGCCACCGCCAGGGCCAGGAGGGCGCCACCCAGCATCCAGCCCGCCGCGACGTCGGTGGTCCAGTGCACGCCGAGGTAGACCCGGCTGGCCCCGATCACGAGGACGACGACGGCCCCGACCAGCACGATTGCGACGCGCACAACCGGTCCGGACCGTCCCGCGTCCCGCAGCAGGAGGAGCACGGCCACCACGGTGAGCCCGACCCCGAGCGCACTCATCAGGGCGTGCCCGGAGGGCAGGGACGCCGACGTCTCGACGGCGAGCCGGGTGTCCAGCGGCGGCCGCGCCCGCTCCACGGCGGTCTTCAGCAGACGGATGGTGAGAGATCCCACAACGACCGCGCCGACCCACACGGCGGCCCGCGGACGCCGCCCGCGCAGGGCGAGCACGAGCGCCGCGAGGACGGCCAGCCCGCCCGTGAAGAACGTCCCGCCGACGAGCGAGGCCGTCTCGGCGAGGTCCGTGCGACCCGCCGTGCGCTCGGCGACCATCCAGGCCAGCACGGGAGCGTCGGTGTCGGCCAGGGTCTCGTCGGCGGCCACCAGCGCGAACACCGTCGCCGCCCCGGCGACCAGCACACCGGCCACCACCAGGCAGGCCGGGACCGGACGCGGGGTCCGTCGTCGGGCGAGGACCGCTCCGACCAGGAGCACCACCGCCGCCACCGCCAGGCCGACCGCCGTCGTCACCGTCCCGAGCCTCCTGCCCACGTCCCCCGACCCGGCGTCGGGAAGGCGGAGTACCCCGTTCCGGGGGCGACGCGCAGGGGAGATGACCGCGTCCCGCGGACGTGCGACGGGCAGACTCGCGGCGGACGGGGTCGACGGGCGGAGGTGGCGGTGCTGGTCGTCGGGCTCCTCGCCGCCCTCGTCGCCGCCGGTGCGAACGCCGGCGCGGCGATGCTCGAGGCGTTGGCGACGCGGCGGGCGACCCGTGCGGCGGGCGTCGTCACCAGCCCCGTCTACCTCGCCGGGCTCCTGCTCGACATCGTCGGCTGGGTCCTCACCGTCCTCGCGCTGCGGTACATGCCGATCGTGGCCGTGCAGGCGATCGTGGCGGGACAGGTCGTGATCACGGTGATCGCGTCGCACTGGGTCTTCGACACCCCGCTGCGGCGCATCGACCTCGCCGCCGCCGCGTGCAACGTGCTGGGCCTCGCGCTGCTGGTGGGCAGCGCGAGCACGGGGGAGCTGCCGCACATCGGGATCGGCGGCACGATCGCGGTGCTCGCCGTCCTGGTGGTGCTCGCCGTCGGCGGCATCACGCTGGCGCTGCGCAGCCGGCGGGCGGTGCCGACGGCGTTCGTCGCCGGACTCGCGTTCGGCGGGACCGCGGTGGCCGTCCGCCTGATCGACCTCGACACCGACGGCGCGCTCGGAGACATCGTGCGGTCGGCGGTCACCGACCCCGTCGTCTGGGCGCTCCTGGGCTACGCCGTCCTCGGGCTCGCGCTCTACACCGTGGCGCTCGCCCGTGGCTCCGTCGGGCCGGTGGTGGCCGTCCTCGCGGTCACCGAGACGCTCGCCCCCGGCCTGCTGGGCCTGCTCCTGCTCGGCGACGGCATCCGGGAGGGGTGGACCCCGTGGTTCGTCCTGGGGCTGCTGCTGGCCCTGGGCGGGGTCGTGGTGCTCGCCCGCTCGCCCGCCCAGGCCTCGCTCGCCGGGGACGACGGCGTGGCGCGGCCGCCGCTCAAGAGGGCCTGATCGTCCCGGCGTTCCGGTGGCAGGAGAGCGTCGTTGCTGTCATTGGGTGACAGCAACGACGCTTTCCTGCCGTGAGGGCGCCCCGTCAGTGGAACGAGCGGACCACGTGGGCCTCGGCGGCAGGCCCGAGTACCACGTCGTAGGCGTTCGCGTGCGAGCTCACCGCCACCCGGCCGACGTCGGGTGCGCGCCCGTGGGCCCGGACCACGAGCTGGTAGGTCCCGGCGTGGTCCGGGACCAGTCGGAACGACCCGTCGGACTCCCCGTCGGCCCGGGCGGCCTGGTGGCCGGTCTCGTCGACCAGCGTGAGCACGGCGCCCGGCACCGGCTCGCCGTCCTCGGACCGCACGACCCGGCCGACGACGGCGGGTCCGGACACCTCGGGCTCCTCCCGCGAGGGCTCCGGGGAGGAGTCGGGGGAGGACTCGCGGGAGGGTGCGTCGGAGACCGGCGCCGACCTGTCGTCGGGAACGGGCTCGGCGGTGGGACGGCGGCGGGTGACGCGCCCCGCGACGAGGTCGGCGATGCCCACGAGCAGCGCCAGCACGACCAGGCCGACGGTGATGATGAGCCCGGAGCTGATGGAGCTCGACCAGTCGCCGCGGCTGGACGTGAGCTCCCCGAAGAAGACCGCGCCGACCGCGGAGATGCCGATGGCGGACCCGATCCGCTGCCCGGTCTGCAGCACGCCGGCCGCCGTGCCGCCCTCGCGGGCGGGGACCTCCTCGAGCGCGAGCGTCTGGTTCGGGGCGATCACGAGTCCGCCGCCCACGCCGGCGACGAGCAGCGGCACCGCGATCGCCCAGCCCACGCTCGAGGGGTTGAGCCGCAGCACGATGTCGGTCGCGACGAGGCCGACGACCACGGTCACCAGGCCGCCGACGATCAGCGGCTTGCCCAGCCGGGAGATGAGGCGGCCGCCGACCGCGGACGAGACGGCCGAGCCCACCGCGAACGGGGTGAGGGCGAGCCCCGCCTCGAGCGGGGTGAACTGCCGGCCCTGCTGGAGGAACAGGGTGAGCACGAAGAAGATGGACGTGAAGCCGGCGAAGTAGAG
This sequence comes from Actinomycetospora corticicola, assembly GCF_013409505.1. NCBI lineage: Bacteria > Bacillati > Actinomycetota > Actinomycetes > Pseudonocardiales > Pseudonocardiaceae > Actinomycetospora > Actinomycetospora corticicola. Next base: position 4,141,916 of record NZ_JACCBN010000001.1, read on the forward strand.
CAGGCCGAGGGCGGTGCCCATCGCGTAGCTGCGGGTGCGCAGCAGCCCGAAGTTCACCAGCGGGTGGCCGTGGGTGCGCTTGGCGCGGCGTTCCCAGGCGACGAAGAGCAGCCCGAGGAGCACGGCGACGCCGACGAGCCACCAGGGCGCACCCGAGAAGTCCTGCTCGGAGAGCACGAGCGGCAGCATCAGCGCGACCACGGCCCCGCCGAGCAGGAGCGCCCCGACGAGGTCGAGCGGCCGACGCTCCCCGGTCCGGGCCTCGTCGCGGGGCAGCCAGCGCAGACCGAGCAGCAGCGCGACGATGCCGATCGGCACGTTGACGTAGAAGACCCAGCGCCAGCCCTCGGCCTCGCCGACCCACTGCAGCAGGAGGCCGCCGGAGAGCGGTCCGACCGCGGTCGACACCCCGATGACCGCGCCGAACAGCCCGAATGCCCGACCCCGCTCCCGGCCGGAGAACAGCTGCTGGATCACCCCGATGACCTGGGGGTTCAGCATGCCGCCCGCCACGCCCTGCAGGAGACGGGCGATGACCAGCATCGTCGGGTCGACCGAGAACCCGGCCACCGCGCTCGTGATGGTGAACAGCGCGAGCGCGATGAGGAACATCTTCTTGCGGCCGCGGTCGTCGCCGAGGCGGCCGGAGGAGACGAGCACGAGCCCGAAGGTCAGCGCGTACCCGGAGACCACCCAGGACAGCTCGGCCGACGAGGCGCCGAGCCCGCGCTGCATGGAGGGCAGGGCGACGTTGACGATGCTGACGTCGAGCAGGGTCATGAAACCGGCGACCAGGCAGACCACGAGGGCGCGCCAGCGGCGGGGATCGGGGGCGGCCTGGCCGGGAGAGCTCACGCCGGTCAGGATGCCCCCGCCCGGCCGACCGAACCACGAAAGGTGGGACCTCACGTGGAGGTGCTGTCCAGCCGCATCCTGATCCGCCCGCGCGACCCCGAGGTCGCCTGGGCCTTCTACGGCGGGACGCTGGGCCTCGCGGTCGCCCGCGAGTTCCCGGGCGGGGTCGTCTACTTCCTGGGCACCGGTCACCTGGAGGTCTCGGGGCGGGTTCCCGACGGCGAGCCGGGGCCGGACGGCCTCTGGCTGCAGGTCCGCGACGTGGAGGCCGCCGAGGCGGAACTGCGGGCGGCCGGGGTGACGATCACCCGCGGGGCCCGGACCGAGCCGTGGGGCCTGCGGGAGTGCTGGATCGCCGACCCCGACGGTCGCGCGCTCGTGCTGGTGGAGGTCCCGCCGGACCATCCGATGCGGCGGGATGTGCGGGGCACGTGAGCACCAACGGTCGCGATAGCGACCGTTAGTGCTCACAGGCCGAGGGCACCCGCGAGCTCCCGCAGCGTCTCCCGCGGATCGTCGAACGGGGAGTCCCCCAGCGGCTGGACCAGCACGTGGTCGGCGCCGGCGTCGAGGTGCGCGGTGATCGAGGCGGCGGCCTGCTCGGCCGAGCCCATGCCGACCAGGGCACGCTTGAGCCGCTCCGACCCACCCCGCACCAGGTCGGACTCCTCGAAGCCCTGCCGCAGCCACGAGTTCCGGTAGTTCGGCAGGCCCGAGTAGATCTCGAGGTGGGCGTGGGCCCGGCGCAGCGCGGTCTCCTCGTCGCCGAGGGCCACGGCCTGCTCGGAGATGACCCACTTGTCGGGGCCGAGGGCCTCGCGGGTGGTGCGGGTCTGCTCCGGCAGCACGAGGTAGGGGTGCGCGCCGTCGGCGTTCGTCCCGGAGAGCTCGATCATCTTCGGCCCGAGCGCCGCGATCACGCGGGTGGGCCGGGCGTCCGGCTCGACCTCGGCCGCGACGGCGTCCATGCGCTGGAGGTAGTCCCGCATCGTCGCGAGCGGCTTCGCGTACGTGCCGCCCCGACCGCGCTCCACCAGCGGGGCGTGCGACACGCCGAGCCCGAGCACGAAGCGCCCGGGGTGCAGCGCCGTCAGCGTCCGCGCGCCGGACTCGGCCGCGATCGGGTCCCGCGCGTGGATGTTCGCGATGCCGGTCCCGACGACGAGGCGCTCGGTCGCGTTCAGGAACGCCCCGGCCTGCGTGAGGGACTCCTTGCCGTAGGCCTCGCCGTACCAGAGCGAGCCGTAGCCCATCCCCTCCAGATCGCGGGCGACCTCGGCGGACTCGGTGATGCGCCACGAGTCGCTGGTCCACCAGACGCCGACGCGGGACGGGAAGTCGATGCGTGCCTGAGCCATGATCGCGACGCTAGACCCGCGGATTCGTCGGCGCTTCCCCGAGGAGCCGCAGCGACTGGTGCTGCTGCGCGAGCCGGCGGACCGCGGCGATGAGGGTGTCCCCGAGGACGGTCCCGACGACGACGCCCTCCACGGTCCGCGCCCGGTCACCTCGATTCACCACGGCCGCCACCTCGCGCTCGGCGACCTCCTCCATGGTGCGCATGTAGAGCCCGAGCTGGTTCGCGAGGTCCCCGTCGCCGAGCCGCACGTACGTGGCGAGGACGCCCACGGCGTTCGCCCACGCCGGGTTCTGCGCCGAGACCTGCCACCCGCGCTCGTCGACGTGCGCGGCGAGCATGCGCTCGGCGGCCTCCCACGCCTCGTCCGGCTCCTCCTCGGGGGCCGGGGCGTCCGTCGTGGTCCCCGACGCACGGCCGAGGGCCTCGAACAGCGGGAGCTCCGGGTCGTCGACCGCGGCGAGCACGTCCCGGGTCGCGACGACGGACAGGCCCCCGACGTCGATCAACGCCCGGATCATGCGCAGCCGCCGGAGGTGCCCGTCGTCGTACGAGGCCTGGTTCGGGCTGCTGCGCTCGCCCGCCGGGAGCAGCCCCTCCCGCAGGTAGTACTTGATCGACGCGACGCTCACGCCACTGCGCCGGCTCAGCTCGCCGACCCGCATCGGGCTCCCCTCGACTGGACAGGAAACATGGATAGCTCTACTGTCCATCGTTGTTCGGACAGCACCGCTATCCAATCACGGGAGCCCCGATGCGTGCCTGGAACCGTCCCCTCGTCGTCTTCACCGGCGCGATCATCCTGCTGGTCCCGGTCTGCCTCGGCGGGCTCCTGCTCGACCCGCGCACCCTCGGCGGGGCGCCGATCTGGGCGAAGCCGCTGAAGTTCTCGATCAGCTTCGCCCTCTACGCGCCGACGCTGGCGTGGATGGTGTCGCTGGCCCGCGCCGACCGGGCGCGCCACGTCGCCTCCGTCGCGGCCACGGTCGTCGCGGTCGCCTCGACGATCGAGATGGTCGCCATCGTCGGCCAGGTGCTGCGGGGGCGGGCCAGCCACTTCGACGTCGCCACGCCGTTCGACACGGCCGTCTGGGCGGTGATGGGGACGTCGATCGCGGTGCTCTGGGTGGCCAACCTGGTCATCGCCGTCGTGCTCCTCCGGGAGCGTTCGCTGACGCCGTCGGTCGCCTGGGGCGTCCGCCTCGGCCTGCTGGTCTCCCTGCTCGGGATGGCCGTGGCCTTCCTGATGACGAGCCCGAGCGGCTTCCAGATCGCGGCGGCGAAGGCCGGTGAGGGGATGCCGACGGCCGGCGCGCACGCGGTCGGAGTTCCCGACGGCGGGCCGGGCCTCGCCCTGCTCGGGTGGTCGACGACGGGCGGCGACCTGCGCATCGGGCACTTCGTCGGGCTCCACGGCCTCCAGGTCGTCCCGCTCGTGGCGCTCGGCCTGCTGCTGCTCGCCCCGCGCCTGCGGGTGCTGCGGTCCGAGACCGTGCGGGTCCGGCTCGTGGTGATCACCGCGGCCACCTGGACCGGCCTCACCCTGCTGCTGACGTGGCAGGCCCTCCGGGCGCAGCCGCTGCTCGCCCCGGACGCGCTCACGCTCGCGGCGCTGGGCGGCCTCGTCGTCGTGACCGCGCTCGCCGTCGGGGCGGTCCTCGCTCGCGCCCCGCGCCCGACGGACCGCGAGGCGGTGGCGGCATGAGGTACGTCTACCTGGCGCTCGCGGTGGTCGGGCTCGTCGGCACGTGGTGGTTCAACCTGGCGTCCTTCGCGGCCGGGGAGGACTACCTCGCCGGGTGGTTCGCGACCGCCGCCTCGTCCTCCGCCGCGGTCGACATCCTCGTCGCGGGGCTGGCGGCCTGCGTGTTCATGGTGGTCGAGGGTCGGCGTCTCGGGTGGCCGACGTGGTCGCTCGTCCTGCTGGTCGTCGGCAGCGCGGCGATCGCCGTCGCCTTCGTGTTCCCGCTCTTCCTCTTCCTGCGCGACCGCGCCCGTTCCGTCCTGGAGGTCTCCTCATGAGTGCCTACGTCCGTCGCAGCGCCGAGATCGAGGGTGACTTCGTCGTCTTCCTCATCGGCACCCACGTCAACCGCTGGACCGACGTCCGGGCCTGGCTCCCGGTGTTCCGGGCCATGCCGCGGATGCTTGCGGAGCTGGCACGCCACCCCGAGATGGGCATGCTGAAGGCCCATTCCGGCTGGATGTTCGGCGGCCCCGCCGTCGTGCAGTACTGGCGCTCCTACGAGCACCTCGAGGCCTACGCCCGCAGCGCACAGGCCGAGCACCTCCCGGCGTGGCGGGCGTTCAACCGGGCCGCCCGGACGCGCCCCGACTCCGTCGGCATCTTCCACGAGACCTACCGCGTCTCCGCCGGGCAGTGGGAGACGATCTACGGCGCGATGCCGGAGATCGGTCTCCTCGCCGCGAGCCGCGCGGTGGACCTGTCGTCGGGAAGCACCTCGGCCACCCGCATCGGCGCGCGGACCACCGACGCGGCGCCGGTGGAGCCGGTCCGCGAATGAACGAGCGGCACTTTCGCGCACATAGATGCTGCGGAAGTGCCGCTCGTTCGCAGCGCTACAGCCCCAGACGCTTCGCGATCAGCATCTTCTGCACCTCGGACGTGCCCTCGCCGATCTCGAGGATCTTCGAGTCCCGGTAGTGGCGGGCGACCGGGTACTCGTTCATGAAGCCGTACCCGCCGAAGATCTGCGTCGCGTCGCGGGCGTTGTCCATCGCCGCGTTCGACGACAGCAGCTTCGCGATCGAGGCCTCCTTGGTGAACGGCTTCCCCGCGGCCATCTTCTCGGCGGCGTCGTGCCACGCCAGGCGGGCCGCGACGGTGCGGGTCTCCATCTCGGCGATCTTGAACTGGATCGACTGGTAGGTGCCGATCGCGGCGCCGAACGCCTGGCGCTCGCGGGCGTAGCGGACCGACTCGTCGACGCACCCCTGGGCGGCGCCGACCGACAGTGCCGCGATCGCGACCCGGCCCTCGTCGAGGATCGACAGGAACTGCCCGTAGCCCTTGCCGCGCTGCCCGACGAGGTTCTCCTCGGGCACGCGGCAGTCGTCGAACGCCAGCTCGTGGGTGTCGGAGGCGTTCCAGCCGACCTTCGAGTAGCTCGGCGCGACGGTGAAGCCCTTGGTGCCGCTCGGCACGAGGATCGCCGAGATCTCGCGCTTGCCGCTGGCCTCGTCCCGCCCGGTCACCGCGGTGACCGTGACGTGCGAGGTGATGCGGGTGCCGGAGTTCGTGATGAAGGCCTTGGAGCCGTTGATGACCCAGTCGCCGTCGTCCTGCTTCGCGGTCGTCCGGGTGGCCCCGGCGTCGGACCCGCCGCCGGCCTCGGTCAGGCCGAACCCGCCCAGGGCCCTGCCGGCCGCGAGGTCGGGCAGCCACCGCTGCTTCTGCTCGTCGGAGCCGAACCGCACCAGCGGCATGATCCCGAGCGAGACCCCGGCCTCGAGGGTGATCGCGACCGACTGGTCGACCCGGCCGAGCTCCTCGAGCGCGACGCACAGCGCGACGTAGTCGCCGCCCATGCCGCCGTACTCCTCGGGCACCGGCAGGCCGAACAGGCCCATCTCGCCCATCGTCGCGACCAGGTCGTAGGGGAACTCCTCGCGGATGTAGTAGTCCGCGATGACCGGCGCGACCTCCTTCTGTGCGAACTCCTCGACGGTCGCGCGGAGGGCCTCGTGCTCCTCGGACAGCTGCATTGCCTACTCCCCCGATGCGGGTGTGACGGTGACGAGGGGCGCGTCGAGCGCGACGGTCGCCCCGGGTTTCGCGGGGAGCTCGGTGACCGTGCCGGCGACCGGCGCGGTGAGCACGTGCTCCATCTTCATGGCCTCGACGACGACGAGCCGCTGACCGGCCTCGACCTGCTGGTCGAGCTCGACCTCGACGACGGTGACCGTGCCCGGCATGGGGCTGGTGACGGCGCCGTCGGAGGCCTGAGCGGCCCGCGCCGCGGACAGGCGTTCCTGCTCGCGCAGGGCCCACGTGCCGCCGTCCCGGGAGATCCACAGGACGCCGTCGGCGAGGGCGGTCCGGTACCGGCGGGTGACCCCGTCGAGCGTGACGGTGAGCCCCGTCGAGGTGGCGCTGGTGGGTGCGTGACCGTCGGCAGGGGACCCATGAGCGCCATCTCGCTCGAGGGTCCCGACGACGGGTCGCGGGGCTTCCTCGCCGATGGTCACCGTCGCGTCGTCGGCCCGCCCGCGGAGGGCGACGTCGAACGACGTGTCCTTCTCCCCGAGCGGCACGAGCGTCCAGCGCGCGGGCGCGGGCTCGCCGCCGATCCGCCAGCCGCCGAGCGTGGCGAACGGGTCGTCGGACTCGGGCAGGCGCAGGAGGCCGGCGACGGCGGCCGCGACCACCACGTCGTCGGGAACCTGCTGCTCGGGCACCCCGAGGCGGGCGATGAGGCCGGTGTCGAGGCGGCCCGCGCGGACGTCGTCGTCGGCGATGAGCGTGCGCAGCCAGGCGAGGTTCGTGGTGACGCCGAGGACCGTGGTGCGGGCGAGGGCCTCGTCGAGCCGGTCGAGGGCGGCGGCGCGGTCGGGACCCGAGGCGATGATCTTGGCGAGCATCGGGTCGTAGGCGCTGCCGACCTCCTGGCCGACCTGCACGCCCGCGTCGACCCTCGTGTCCGGCCACTCGAGGCCCAGGATCCGCCCGCCGGTGGGGAGGAAGCCCCGCGCCGGGTCCTCGGCGTAGAGGCGGACCTCGACGGCGTGGCCCTCCAGCGTGACGTCGTCCTGGTCGTAGCCCAGCGGCTCCCCGGCGGCGACGCGGAGCTGCTCGGCGACCAGGTCGAGCCGGCCGCCGCGGACGCGGACGACCTCCTCGGTGACCGGGTGCTCGACCTGCAGCCGCGTGTTCATCTCGAGGAAGAAGAACTCGCTCGCGTCGGCGTTCGTCACGAACTCGACGGTCCCGGCGCCGACGTACCCGCAGGCCCTGGCCGCATCGACGGCGGCGCGACCCATGGCGTCCCGCTGCTTCTCGTCGAGGACCGCCGACGGCGCCTCCTCGACGACCTTCTGGTGACGGCGCTGCAGGGAGCACTCGCGTTCGCCGAGGTGGACCACGGCGCCGTGGGTGTCGGCGAGGACCTGGATCTCGACGTGCCGCGGGTTGGTCACGTAGCGCTCGAGCAGCAGGGTGTCGTCGCCGAACGACCCGCGCGCCTCGCGGCGCGCGGCCGCGATCGCGTCGGCGAGGTCCTCGTCGCGCTCGACGACGTGCATGCCCTTGCCGCCCCCGCCGGCGCTCGGCTTGAGCAGGACCGGGAAGCCGGTGGTGCGGGCGACGTCGGCGAGCTCGGTGTCGGTGAGCCCCTTCGCGGAGCTGCCCGGTACGAGCGGCACCCCGGCCGGCTCGACGGCGGCCTTCGCCGAGATCTTGTCGCCCATCATCTCGATCGCGGCGGGCGGCGGCCCGATCCACGTCATCCCGGCGTCGGCGACCGTGCGCGCGAACGCCGCGTTCTCGGCCAGGAAGCCGTAGCCGGGGTGGACGGCCTGGGCGCCGACCTGACGGCCGGCCGCGACGATCGCCTCGCCGTCGAGGTAGTTCCCGACGCGGACGGCCACGTCGGCCGCCGCGACGTGCGGCGACGACGCGTCGGCTTCGGTGTAGACGGCGACGCTGCGCAGCCCGCGGGCGCGCACGGTGGCGGCGATGCGGACGGCGATCTCGCCACGGTTGGCGATCAGCACGCTGGCGAACATCGGGTCCTTCCCAGTGGTGGCAGGAAAGCGTCGTTGCTGTCACCGGGTGGCGGCAACGACGCTTTCCTGCCACCCGGGGACGGGCTACATCCGGAAGACCCCGAAGCGCGGGTCGTCGAGCGGGGCGTGGGCGCACGCGGACAGGGCGAGGCCGAGCACGGTGCGGGTGTCGAGCGGGTCGATGACGCCGTCGTCCCAGAGTCGGGCGGTCGAGTAGTACGGGTGGCCCTGGTGCTCGTACTGCTCGCGGACCGAGTCGGCGCTCGACGACCCGACGGTGCCGAGCACGGTCGCCGCCTGCTCGGCGCCCATGACGGAGATGCGCGCGTTCGGCCACATGAACAGGAACCGCGGCGAGTAGGCGCGGCCGCTCATGGCGTAGTTGCCGGCGCCGTAGGACCCACCGATCACGACCGTCAGCTTCGGCACCCGCGTCGTGGCGACCGCGGTGACCATCTTCGCGCCGTCCTTCGCGATGCCGCCCGCCTCGTACTCGCGGCCGACCATGAACCCGGTGATGTTCTGCAGGAACACCAGCGGGATGCCGCGCTGGTCGCACAGCTCGACGAAGTGCGCGCCCTTGAGCGCGGACTCGCGGAAGAGCACGCCGTTGTTCGCGACGATGCCGACCGGGTGGCCGTGGATGCGGGCGAACCCGGTGACCAGCGTCGTCCCGTACTCGGCCTTGAACTCGGTGAATCCCCTGCTCGGACCGGCAGCGCCGTCCACGACCCGCGAGATCACCTCGCGCACGTCGTAGGCGCTGCGGCCGTCGACCGGCACCACGTCGTAGAGCTCGGCCGGGTCCTTCGCCGGCGCCACCGAGGCCCGCTTCTCCCACGGCGGGGCCGGGTCGGCGGGCAGGGTGTCGACGATGTCGCGGACGATCGCCAGCGCGTGGGCGTCGTCGTCGGCGAGGTGGTCGACCACCCCGGAGGTGCGGGCGTGCAGGTCGCCGCCGCCGAGCTCCTCGGCGGTGACCTCCTCGCCGGTCGCGGCCTTCACCAGCGGCGGGCCACCGAGGAAGATCGTCCCCTGGTTCCGGACGATCACCGCCTCGTCGCTCATCGCCGGCACGTAGGCCCCGCCGGCGGTGCACGAGCCGAGGACCGCGGCGATCTGCGGGATGCCGAGCCCGGACATCGTCGCCTGGTTGTAGAAGATGCGTCCGAAGTGCTCCCGGTCGGGGAACACGTTGTCCTGCTCGGGCAGGAACGCGCCGCCGGAGTCGACGAGGTACACGCAGGGCAGCCGGTTCTGCAGCGCCACCTCCTGGGCGCGCAGGTGCTTCTTCACCGTCATCGGGTAGTACGTGCCGCCCTTGACGGTCGCGTCGTTCGCCACGACCACGCACGTCCGCCCGGCGATGCGCCCGACGCCGGTGATGATCCCGGCGCCCGGCGCGGCGTCGTCGTACATCCCGTGCGCCGCGAGCGGGGAGAGCTCCAGGAACGGCGACGACGGGTCGAGCAGCGCGTCCACCCGGTCGCGCGGGAGCAGCTTGCCGCGCTCGACGTGGCGCTGCCGACTGCGCTCGGGGCCGCCGAGCCGCACCGCGGCGAGCTTCGCCCGCAGGTCGTCGACCAGCTCGGCGTGTCCGGAACCCGTGGTCGAGCTCCGCTGCGCTGCGTCCCCTGACCCGACCGTCGCGGTCACCGCGTCCTCCTCGGCGTGAACGTTGACTAACACGAGACGTTAGCGACCGTTCACATCGCGGCGCAAGGGTCGTAGTGTCGTAGCCGTGGAGCTGATGACCGGCGCCCCGACCCGCCGTCGGGACCAGATCCTGGTCGAGGCCGCGCGGCTGTTCGCCCAGCACGGCTTCCACGGCACCTCGATCGACGTCATCGGCTCGGCCGCCGGCGTGAGCGGGCCCGCGATCTACCGGCACTTCCCGTCGAAGGAGGGCCTGCTCGCCGAGATGCTCGTCGGCATCAGCGAGTACCTGCTCGACGGGGCCCGCACGATCGTCGCCGCCCACCCCGATCCGGAGGGCCGCCTCGCCGCGCTGATCGCCTTCCAGGTCGAGTTCGCGCTGCACCGGCCCGAACTCATCACGGTGCAGGACCGGGACCTCGCCTCGCTGCCCGAGGATTCCCGACGACGGGTGCGCGCGCTGCAACGCGCCTATGTCGAGGTGTGGGAGGACGTCATCTCCCGGGTCGGCCCGGCCCGGAGTCCTGAGGAGATCCGGACGGCCGCGCACGCCGCGTTCGGGCTGATGAACTCCACGCCGCGCAGCGCGGCGCACACCTCGGCCGCGGTGGCCGGTCCGGTCCTCGCGACGATGGTGCGGGCCGCCGTCGCCGCGTGATTCCCCGCGCCGCGCGGAGAGGATCCGAGCGCTCCGATGGCGTGCGGGCTCCCCGCACGCGGGCCGGGACCTACAGGCCGGCGTCCGTCGCCGCGCGCGACCGCCGCACGCGCATCTCCTCGAGGCGGGCGCGCACCGAGATCCGCCTTTGCACGAGTTCGCGGACGTAGTCGTCCCGGCCCTGCTCCTGCTTCTCGTGGATCTGCCGGGTGAGCCGACGCTCGAAGTTCTCGAGCACCGTGACCTCGCCGTTCAGCCTGCGGTGCAGGGCGCGGGCCTGTTCGAGCCGGGCCCGCTCGGCCTCGTCGGGCGACCCGATGATCTGCTCGGGCACCATCGGTCTGGTCATGGCGCACCGTCCTTCCGTCGTTCGGACTCCCAGCGTGCCCTGCGTCACGCCCGGGGAGAAGTCCCTGACAGGAGTTATGCGCCCTGCGTCCGAGGCGGACCTGACCTGACCGCCTCGCTCGGAACCCTGACCGGCATGACCGAGCTCACGCCCTTCACCGTCGACGTCCCCGAAGCCGACCTCGACGACCTGCGACGACGGCTCGCCGCCACCCGGCTGCCCGACGCGCCGAGGGGCATCGACTGGTCGTCCGGCGTCGAGCGCGGGTACCTCGCGGAGCTGCTGCGGGTGTGGCGCGACGAGTTCGACTGGCGGGCGGTCGAGAAGCGGCTCAACGCCTGGCCCCAGGTGACGACGACGATCGATGGCCAGCCGGTCCACGCCGTGCACGCCCGGTCCGACCACGCGGACGCCGTGCCGCTCCTGCTGCTCCACGGCTGGCCGTCGACCCCCGCGGACTTCCTGCTCGTGCTGCCGGCACTGGTCGAGCGCTTCCACGTGGTGGCGCCGTCGTTACCGGGGTCCGGGTTATCGGGCCCCACCCTGGAGGTGGGCTGGGACCTGGACCGGTATGCCCGCACGCTGCTGGAGCTGATGAGTCGGGCCGGCCATGAGCGGTTCGTGGTCCAGGGCGGGGACTGGGGTGCCCTGATCGGGCCGCACCTCGCCCGACTCGCGCCCGAGCGGGTCGCGCTGGTGCACGTCAACGCGCTGGCGACGCCCGCCGACTGGCGGTCGGGCGACCCCACGACCGGGTTGTCCGAGGAGGACGCCGCGCAGGTGTTCGCCCTCGGCGCGCTGTGGGAGGTGCGCTCCGGCTACGCCACGATCATGGGCACGCGGCCGCAGACCCTCGCGTACGCGCTCGCCGACTCCCCCGTGGGCCTGCTGGCGTGGCACCTCGAGTGGTTCGTCGACTACGACCCCGGAACCACGGCGCAGACCCCCGTCGACCCCGTCGCCATCCTCACCGACGTCACCACCACGTGGCTCACCGGCACCGCGGCGTCGTCGGGACGTATCTACCGGGAGTGTCACGACGCCTTCGTCCCGCACGAGCCCTCGGGCGTCCCGACGGCCGTCGCGTGCTTCACCGGCGATCACACGGTCCGGGGCCTCGCCGAGCGCTCACACCGGATCGTGCGCTGGCGCCGGTACGACACGGGCGGCCACTTCGCGTCGCTGCAGGCGCCGGAGTTGCTGGTCGCCGACCTCGTCGAGGCGTGCGAGGAGCACGTCTCTGCACGTTGACGGGTCCGGCCGGGCGTGCGGGATGCACGCCCGGCCGGTCGTCCGGTCAGCCGAAGTCGAACTCCCCGGCCTTCACCCCTCGCACGAAGTCGGACCATTCTTGAGCCGTGAACGTGTGCGGTGGACGTGAACGATCCTTCGTGTCTCGCACGTGGACGTCACCGCTGGGGAGAACGGCGACCTCCACACAACTACTGGTTCCACAGTAGCTCGATGTTCGGTACATCACGACCCTTCTTCTGCTCGGTACTTCCGAGTGAGCCCCGGGGATGGACTCACCTGATCAGCTGCCTAATCAGCTCAACACTTCTCTCGTTGTCCAGAGAGTCGCTCAAGAGTCCCGCGAAAGCGCTGCGAAATTCGTCGACCTGACCCGACTCCTCGACGTAGTGATCACGACCGGCGGCCTCCACGCAGACGATCACGGGGTCGTAGGAGGCCTGCCGCGGGAAGAAGATCGTCCACGGGCTGAGACCGTAGCGCCGAACCGGAGCCGAGAGAGGCCGTATCCGCAGGTCGACGTTGTGACGCAACGCCAGGAGGTGCCTGAGTTGGGCGGTCATCACGCCGTCGTCGCCGATCCGGTGGAGCAGCGCCCCCTCGTCGAGAACAACTCGCAGCGCCAGCGGGTCGTCCTCACGAGCCAGGACCTCCTGCCGCTTCACGCGGACGTTGACCAGCCCGTCGATCGCGGAGTCCGAAAGCCCGTGCCGCTCGGTGAGCATGTCCGTCAGGATTGCACGGGCGTACCCTTCGGTCTGCAGCAGACCCGGAATGACCGAGCAGAAATGGTGAATAGACGACGCTTCGGCCTCGAGCGAGATGAAATAATCGAGGTCGCCCGGATCCGCATCGGAGAACGGCTGCCACCAGGCGACCGCTCGGGCCTCCTCGACCCAGCGCAGGATATCGGCGCGCAGGTCACCCGACTCCATCCCGTAAACGGTGAGCAGGTTCCGGACGTCCCACGTCTTGGCGATCGAGTGGCCGGTCTCGAGTCGACTGATCTTCGACGCCGACCACTCGAGTTCGGCGGCCACCTGATCGAGCCGCAGGCCGGCCTCTTCACGCAGGCGGCGCAGGGCCGCGCCGAGTCGTCTGCGCACGACCACAGGCCCGAAGGCGCCCGTGGACCCGGTGCTCACACGAACCCCCAAGATCGATGCAAGTTGCACGCTGCAAAGAGGGCGTTGTGCACGACTAGTTCGATACAGCTCCCGCGCTGCAAGCGCGGAGATTAGCATCACAGCAGTCGGCATCTTGAACGAACCCGCCACCACGATCGGGGACGTCACGCCGATCCGAGGGGGTGTCATCGAGATGACCGCCGAGAACGGGTCCCAAGGACCGGCCACGCAGGGTAGAACCGTCGAGGGCTCCGACGTCATGGGCTGCTATCTCGAGCTGCTCGACCACGCCTATCAGTGGGGCGTTCGACAGGCGCTCCTGCGCCGCCGCCTGGACCTGCTGTGCGACCGGGCCGGCGGGGAGGGTGCAGGGGCCGAGGACGTCGACGAGCTCCTCGCCACGTGGCAGATGCTGCGCGCCTTTCCCGCGGATCGACCCCCTTCGCTCACCGCCTGATCGAGGAGCGCGAGGTCCTGGCACGTAGGGCGGATGCGTATTACGCTGCGGTGCCACAATGCGCTCGTCGTAGCTGTGAGGGGTTCGTTCATGCCGGATTCAGCGTCGCCCACGACGATCCGGTTCGATCCCAGAGACAGGGCACTGATCGAGGCCGTCGCCCACGCGTGCGACATGACCTTGTCGGAGTACATCCGAGAGGCCTCTCTCGCAGCTGCTCGCGGGTACCGGGACACGATGGGCATGGACACGGTGCTCGAGCGCGACCAGGCCTACCTCGAGGAGCGGGCCCGGCGTTCGAGTCGGAGCGCCGACCGCCGACGCGCTCTCCTCGAAGACGTTGCCACCGAGGACCCCGGTCGTCCTCGCGGCTGACTCGCTGCTTCTACTGCATGAATTTGGCGTCGTCGCGCCGAGATACCTGGGCCAGCGTCACGGCCGTGGCTGCGGCACCGACCCTCTCGCGCGCCCGCAGCATCCGATCGTCCTGTGAAGCAGTGCCGCAGTCCTGACCCTCGAGGCTCTGCAAGACCTGGTGGAGACACGCCGTCGTGTTGACGATGCTCGTGATCCGCACACGGACCTCGGGCTTGGCCAGGACTCGGAGCGACTGGATGTAATAGAGCGCCAGCGCAGCGGTCGCCGTGAGGTCCTCGTCCTCGGAGCGGGCGCGGTCGACCCTGGAGAGGTCGAACGTGTGCCGTGCGGGAACGCCGAACGCGTCCCTGACCGCCTCGAACATCCACGTCGCGTCGTCGTACAGAGCTATCAGCTCGGGCGGCTTCGCCAGACACATGTCCACGCCCCCTCGCCGGCCCCTCGGGCCCAGCTCCCGCCCCACGATCGGGTGACCAACCTAACCGACCGGTGAGCCAGGTCCGACCAACCTGTTGCACCTTGACTACCCGCCGGGCGCGACTCGTATGCTGTAGTTGTATTACACATACACGGGGGCCACCATGCACAGCACCGTCCAGCTCGCCTCGACGTCGACCACGACGACACTCGATCAACCCGGTCTGATGGTGCTCGGCGTCGTGGCCGCCATCGTGCTCATCGCCATGTGGCGCCCGCTGCTGCGTCTCCTGCTCATCGCCGTCGTCGCCCTCGTGTTCATTGGCCTCGGCGTCGTCGTCAGCGCGACATCGACGCCTGCCGGCTCATCGCCGCCGGCGATCGATGCGCCGGCGACGCCCGGGACAGACCTGCGCGCGCGGGCGGGCACCCAGGGTAGGTCCCGAGCCGGGCGCTCGTGGCCGCCGTCATAGAGGTGGGCGTGTAGTCGATCGGCGGGGTCGGGCATCTCGACCCACCGATCCCGACACCGCTGCACGCACCTCCCGGAGAGCTACCTCATGGCCGACCGCCACGTCCGCCCGTCCGACGACGGCTGGATCGTCGTCAAGCCCGCCGCCACCCGACCCAGCGCCCACGCCCCCACCCAGGCCGAGGCGATCACCCGCGCCGTCGAGATCGTCCGCAACGACGGCGGCGGCGCCGTGATGGTCCACGACCTGCAGGGGGAGCTCGTCGAGGCCGCCGACGTCCCGGTGAACACCCAGGACTCCGACCGCATCGCCACGGAGCTGTCGGCCGCCGCGGAGGCCGCGACGCCGGCGGTCGCCGACGGTGCCCCCGCCACCGCCCAGGCCGCCCAGGCCGGGGTGGAGGTCGCCGACCTCGACCAGGCCCGCCTCGAGGCGTCCGGCCAGAGCAGCGCCGCCGAGCGCGACGCCGCCCGGAAGAAGGCGAAGTCCGGCTCGAAGGCGTCGTCGACCTCCTCGTCCACCTCCTCGTCGAACGGCGCCGACGGTGGTCCCCGCGAGGTCGCCGACGACGCCGCGCAGCGCGCCGGCACGGTGGCCGACCAGGCCGCCGAGTCCGCCCGCACGGTCGGGGACGAGGCCGCCGAGACCGCCGACGAGGTCTCCGACGACGTCGCGACCACCGCCAAGAAGGTCCGCGGGCACGCCGCGGGCTCCGCCGAGCGCGTCGGCCGGACCGTCTCCGCCGGCGCCGAGCAGATCGCCGACGACGCCTCCGCCGCGGGCCAGTCCGTCGAGGCGGCCGCCAAGGACGCGGCCGACGTCGCCCGGGCCACCGGCCAGGAGGCGGCCGAGGAGGTCCGGGGCACCGCGCGTGAGGTCGCGGGCGAGGCCCGGGCCGCCGCTCGCCGGACCGCCGCCTCCGTGGAGGCCACAGCTGCCGACGCGACCGACGAGCTCCGCAACACGACCCGCCGGGCCGCCCAGCAGGGCGCCCAGCTCGACGAGGAGCTCACCGACGCCGCCGACCGCGCGGGCCAGACGATCCACGCCTACACCGAGGCCGCGGCCGCCCCGCTCGACCAGCTCGCCGCAGCGCTGAACCCGGTCCGCATCACCGGTCGGCTGATCAACGTCGTCACCGTCGTCGGGCTCCGCATCGTCGGGTCGGCCACCGGCATCGGCACCCAGAAGGCGGACGAGGGCGCGCGTCGCCTGCAGTACGCCACCAGGTGACCTCCGGTCAGGTGAGCATTAACGGTCGCTATCGAGGCTGTCGGATTTTGTAGACGGCTGCCACCGGTCCTGATTGGATCTTGTGGTGGCTCGTGGGTTCCGTCCGGTCGATCGTGACACCGGGTTCTTGCTGCCCCCGGACATGCGGGACTGGCTTCCGGAAGGCCATCTGGCATGGACGGTGCTCGACGCGGTCGACGCGCTGGACCTCAGCGCGTTGACCGGGTCCTACCGGCTCGGTGGGCGGGGCCGGCGGGCCTACGACCCGGCGATGATGCTGGCGCTGTTGATCTACGCCTATGCGGTCGGGGAGTCCTCGTCGCGCCGCATCGAGGCCCGCTGCGAGCACGACGTGGCGTTCCGGGTGATCGCCGCCGGGGACGCACCGGATCACAGCAGCATCGCCGGGTTCCGGGTCCGGCACCGGGACACCTTCGCGGACCTGTTCGTCCAGGTCCTGCGGCTGTGTCGGGAAGCGGGGCTGGTCAAGGTCGGCACCATCGCCCTCGACGGCACCAAGATGCGCGCCAACGCCTCCTCCGGGGCCAACCGCACCGCCGCCGGCATCAAGGCCGCGCTCGACGCCGAGACCGCCCCTGACGCCGAGACCGCCCCTGGGGCTGGGGGTGACGCGGCGGTGGTCGCCGAGCAGCTGCGGCGCGCGGAGGCGACCGACGCGGCCGAGGATGCCGAGTTCGGCTCCGATCGCGGCGACGAACCGCCGCCGGGGATGCGGGACCGGTCGGGGCAGCGGTCCCGGTTCGCGGCGGCCGCGGCGCGGATCGCGGCCCGCGAGGCGGCCGAAGCCGCCCAGCAGCAGGGGGCGCAGGCCCGCTACGAGCAGAAGGTCGCGGCGCGGGAGGCCTACCGGGCCGAACACGGCCGCAACCCGCGCGGGCGGCCCCCGAAGCCACCGGCCGCTCCCGATCCCGACCGCAAGCCGGGCCGGGCGAACACCACCGACCCGGACTCGGTGGTGATGGCGACCCGCCAGGGCTTCGTGCAGGGCTACAACACCCAGGTCGTGGCCAGCGAGGACCAGGTCATCCTGGACGCCGAGGTCGTCACCGACACCAACGACACCCAGCAGCTCGCGCCGATGACCCGCGCCGCGCTGATCATGCTGCGGCTGCTCGGGCTCGAGGTCCCGCACACCGTGCTCGCCGACGCCGGCTACTGGAACACCACCGCCATCACCGAGATGGACACCGCCCACGACCGAGGTCTCGGCCCGGAGCCGGTGGTGCCGCCCGACCGGGCGGCGCTGCGACCCGAGCCCGGCGGGCACGACCCGCAACGCCAGTCCACCCGCGCCCGGCGCATGCGTGAACGGCTCCGCGAACCCGACCGACGCGCCCACTACCAGCGCCGCTCCGGGATCATCGAACCCGTCTTCGGGCAGATCAAGCAACGCACCGGCGACCGGTTCCGGCTCCGCGGACTGGCCGCGGTCAACGCCGAGTTCAAGCTGATCGCGATGACCCACAACCTGCTCAAACTCCACGTCGCCAGCCCCTGAACCGCTGGGTGGCGGCGCCCTCCGGGCGCCGCCACCCCGCCATCAGCAACCCGCCGTCAGGAATCACCTACCGCGGGGCAGTCATCGAACTACAAAGTTCGACAGGCTCTATCGCGACCGTTAATGCTCACCTGACGGAGCCACACCCGGCCCCTCACCGGGCGCGGGCGCTGACCTCGGGACTGCGCGGCCCGACGGCGCCCCGGTCGTTCATCGCCGCGACCTGGAAGTACGCCGTAATGCCGGCCGCGACCGACGTGTCGCGCCACGCGCACGTCGCCGTCCGGCAGACCAGGACGCCGAGCACCGTCTCCCGCCCCGGCGCGGTGCCCCGCAGGATCACGTACCGGTTCACCGGGCTACCGCCCGTCTGTGCCGGGGCCGTCCAGCGCAGGACGATGCCGCGGGTCGGGTCGGTCGTCGCGGTCACCGCGGTCGGTGCGCCGGGCACCGTGGGCGCCGGCGTGGTGGTGGTCGGGCGGGTCGTGGTCGTCGGAGCCACCGTGCTCGTCGGAGCCACCGTGCTCGTCGGAGCCACCGTGCTCGTCGGAGCCACCGTGCTCGTCGGAGCCACCGTGCTCGTCGGAGCCACCGTGCTCGTCGGAGCCACCGTGGTCGTCGAGACCGGAGTGGTCGTCGGCGCCACGCTGCTCGTCGGCGCCACGCTGCTCGTCGGCGCCACGCTGCTCGTCGGCGCCACGCTGCTCGTCGGCGCGACCGTCGTCGGCTTCGTCGTCGGAGCGACCGTCGTCGTCGGCACCGGGGTCGTTGTCGGCGCCGCGCCGCACACGAGGTCGCCGTCGAGGTTCCCGTCCGAGTACTGGGCGAGAGCCGCCTTCGCGCCCGTGAAGCTCGTGCCGCAGTTCTTCGACGCCGCGTCGACGGTGGAGAGCCCGGCGATCCACAGCGGCGCCGACTCGAGCGCCCGCTTCGGGGTGAACGCCTTGGCCCAGCCGCTCCGGTAGGTCGCCGCATTCGACGTCGAGTAGCCGCCGGTGATCTGCCCCCACTGGTAGCTCGTGGAGTAGATGCCGACGGTGCCGATCCCGCCGCCGACCAGCGCGTCGAGCGCGCCCTGCAGCGAGGCCGCGTTGGCCGCCGGGGTGCCGTTCCAGCTGTTCGCGAGCTCGACGTCGAGCCACCAGGTCCGACCGGTCACCCCGCTGCCGAGGGCGTTCCGGGCGATGCGCAGCGAGTCCTGCCCGCCGTGCCAGCCGTAGTTGTAGGCGCACCCCGCGTCGGAGGAGGAGTTCCGGTCGGTGCACAGCGCCGGGTCGCGCGTGCCGCTCTGCGACCAGTAGAAGGTCGAGATCGCGCCCGGGTTGCCGGTGTTGACGTAGAGGTCGGCGCCGTTCGCGGTGCCCGACGCCCACGCGTACTGCGCGGACAGACAGGGGTTGGCGGTCGACACCTTCCCGCCGTTGACTCCCACGATGCCGAACCGCCCCGTCGTCGGGAGGGCCGTACCGCACTGCGGGTAGGAGACGTCGTGCCCGACCGTGCCGCTCGGCGCGGAGACCGCCCAGGCCGTGGCCCCGCCGGCGACGACGACGGCCACGGCGAGCACCAGGGCGAGCCACACACGGCGAGACACGCCCCGATGTCGATCCCGCCGTCGGAACGGTTACGGGCGACCTCCGATCAGGTGAGCAGTAAGTGGGGCTATAGCCCCACTTACTGCTCACCTGGCGAAGCCACCTCCCGCTCCCGCAACACGTTCTTCTGGATCTTGCCGGTCGAGGTCTTGGGCAGCTCGCCGAACACGATCCGTCTGGGCGCCTTGAAGCGGGCGAGATGGGTGCGGACGTGCTCGACGAGCTCGTCCGGGTCGACCTCCTCGGTGGTGGTCACGTACGCCACCGGGATCTCGCCCCACCGCTCGTCGGGCACCCCGACCACGGCGGACTCGATCACCGCCGGATGGCTGTCGAGCACCCGCTCGACCTCGACGGACGCGATGTTCTCGCCCCCCGAGATGATCACGTCCTTGGACCGGTCGCGGATCTCGACGTAGCCGTCGGGGTGGACCACGCCGAGGTCGCCGGTGCGGAACCAGCCGGCCGCGTCGACGGCCGCGGTGGCGGCGACGTCGCGGTAGTAGCCGAGCATGACGTCGTTGCCGCGGACCACCAGCTCGCCGAGGGTCTCGCCGTCGGCGGGCACGTCGTGGCCGTCCTCGGCGATCACGCGCAGCCGCGCGGCGACCACGTTGCCGACGCCCTGGCGCGCCTGCAGGCGGGCCCGCTCGTCGGCGTCGAGGTCGTCCCACTCGGGGTGCCAGTCGTTCACGACGGCGGGTCCGTAGGTCTCGGTCAGCCCGTAGAGGTGGGTGATGTCCATGCCGAGCTTCGTCATGCGCGACAGCAGGGTCGGCGACGGCGGGGCGCCACCGGTCGCGACCGTGACACGCTGGTCCAGGGGCGCGGCGCTCGACCCGCCCGCGATCATCCTCAGGACCGTCGGGGCGGCGCAGAAGTGCGTGACGCCCTCCTCGCGCAGCAGCCGCCAGATCTCGTCGGCGTCGATGGCCCGCAGGCAGACGTGGGTGCCGCCGGCGGCGGTGACGCCCCACGGGAAGCACCAGCCGTCGCAGTGGAACATCGGCAGCGTCCACAGGTAGTGCGACGCCGGGGTGAGGCGCAGGTGGAACGCCATCGCCAGCGCCTGCAGGTAGGCACCGCGGTGGTGGTACATCACGCCCTTGGGCAGGCCGGTGGTGCCCGAGGTGTAGTTGATCGCGAGCAGGCCGCGCTCGTCGGCCACCGGCACCACGCTCGGGGCCGCCCGCCCGAGGCGCTCCTCGTACTCCTCGCCCTCGACCAGCAGGGCCGCCCCGGTCCGACCGGCGACCGTCTCCGCGATGTCCTCGAGCTCGCGGGTCGCGAGCAGCACCCGGGCGCCGGAGTGGCTGACGATGTGGGTCAGTTCGTCGGCCGAGAGCCGGGTGTTGAGCGGCACCAGCACGCCGCCCGCGAAGGGCACGCCGTGGTGCGCCTCGAGCATGACGTGGCTGTTGGTGGCCAGGGCAGCCACGCGGTCCCCGGGCTGGACGCCGAGCGCCCCGAGCGCCCCCGCCAGGCGTCGGGAACGCTCCGCGAACTGCGCGTAGGTGAACCGCAGGTCGCCGTCGACGATCGCCGTCCGCTCCGCGAACGCGTGCTCGGAGCGTTCCAGGAACGCGGTGGGCGTCAGCTCGGCGAAGGTGAACGCCGCGGGTGGCGGGGTGTTCGACCTGAACGGTCCGGTGGTCACGGTGGTCCTCCCCGCGGGCGACGTGGTCGGGACGCGAGCGTAGGTGGTTCACGCCTGTTCGGCGCTGCACCACCAGGTCGTCCGACTTCCCACGGTTCCCTTCTCCATGGGTGCCCCACACCGGGGACAGGTCTCGTCCTTCTTCCGGAACGGGATGACCTCGCCCGTGTGCACGCCGCCGTGCTTGATCGCCTCCCGCGTGGCGTGGCGCAGGACCCGTCGGAGCTCGTCGAGCTCGTCGGTCGAGAGCTCTCCCGACGGCCGGTGCGGGTCGAGCTTCGCCTCCCACAGGGTCTCGTCGGCGAGGAGGTTCCCGACGCCGGCGATGGCGCTCTGGTCGAGCAGCCTCGCCTTGATGGGGGCGGTGCCCTTGCCGATCCGCTCGCGGAACTCGTCGCGGGTGATCTCGTAGGCGTCCGGGCCGAGCGCCTCGAGGTCGGGCTCGAGCCGCACCCGCCCGAGCCGCCGCTTGTCGAAGAGCTTGAAGGTCCCGCCGTCGTCGAAGAAGAAGGTGACGCGGTCCCACTCCGGCTTCTGCTTCTCCTCGGTGGACTTCTTCGGCAGGCCGCCGGCGTACTCGGAGTCGCGGTCGCCGTCGGGTCCGGTGATGCGGATGCGGCCGCCCATGCCGAGGTGCACGCCGAGGTTCGGGCCCGGCTCGCCGTCGGCGGTGACCGTCTCGCACCACATCGTCTTGCCGAGCCGCTTCGCCGCCGTCAGCTTCCCGCCGACCAGCGCCTTCGCGATCTCGCCGGGCTTGTGCGGACGGCACACGTACTCGTCGGTGTCGTCGACGTCGGTGATGGTGCGGTCCAGCGCCTTCTCCAGGACCTGGCGGGCGCTCTCCACCTCGGGCAGCTCGGGCACCCCGTCGTGATACCCCCGTTCCCCCGGCTCACGCCCGGGCACCGTCCCGGGCGGCTCCTCCGGCCCCATCAGTCGAACGGGTGACACTCGATCCGCTCGGCGGACACTTAACGTCCATGTCACCTCCGGGAAGATCGGAAGGATGACGCTGCACCCCGTGCCCTCCCCCTCCGAGATGCTCGCCGTCGCGCTGCGTGAGGCGCGCACCGGCTACGACGAGGGCGGGGTCCCGGTGGGCGCCGCCCTCTTCGGTCCCGACGGCGAGCTCCTCGGGGCCGGGCAGAACCGGCGCGTCCAGGACGGCGACCCCGCGACGCACGGCGAGACGGCCGCCTTCCGGGCCGCCGGGCGCCGCCCCGACTACGCGGGCACCACGATGGTCACCACCCTCTCCCCCTGCTTCTTCTGCGCCGGCCTCATCCGGCAGTTCCGCATCCCGCGACTGGTGGTCGGGGAGGCCCGCACCTTCGGCGGGCAGCACGCCTGGCTCGCGGAGCACGGCGTCGAGGTCACGGTGCTCGACGACCCGGAGTGCGCCGAGCTGATGAGTCGCTTCGCCGCCGAGCAGCCGGACACCTGGCTCGAGGACATCGGGGGGCCCGAATGACCGGGATTCCGCTGGTCGACATCGCGGACGGGGCCACCCCCGCCGTCGGGAAGGCCGTCGACGAGGCGCTGCGGACCTCCGGGTTCCTGCTGGTCACGGGCCACGGCGTTCCCGACGACGGGCGTCGCGCGGCCCGGGCGGCCGCCCGCGAGTTCTTCGCCCTGCCCACCGCGGTGAAGCAGCGCTACGCCGTCGCGGTCGGCGGGCACGGCTACCTCGGGCCGGGCGCGGAGGCGAACGCGGCCGCCGAGGGGACGACCGGGCCGCCCGACCTCAAGGAGTCGTGGACGGTCGGTGCCGACGACCCGACCGGCGACGCGGAGATCGACGCGGTCTGGTTCGCCGCCAACGTGTGGCCGGTGGAGGTGCCGGCGCTGCAACGCGAGCTCGAGGCGCACATGGCCCGGATGCGGGCGGTCGCGGACACCCTGCTGGAGATCGGCGCTGTCGGACTGGGCCTGCCGGCCGACCACTTCACCCGGCACACCGGGCACCCGAGCTACACCCTCAACGTCAACCGGTACCCGCCGCTGACCGAGGTCGGACCGCCCGGCGAGGACCAGTTCCGGATCGGGCCGCACACCGACTTCGGCACGTTCACCGTCCTCGACCGTGAGCCAGGTGCCGGCGGCCTGCAGGTCGACATGAGCGGGGCGAGCGGAGCGACGGGGGACGACGGGGCCGTCTGGGTCGACGCCCCGTACGTCGAGGGCGCCTTCACGATCAACGTCGGGGACCTGCTCTCCCGCTGGACCGGCGAGCGGTGGCGCTCGACCCGCCACCGCGTCCTGCCGCCGCAGGCCACGGCGCCGGACGAGGACCTCGTCAGCCTCGTCTACTTCTACGAACTGAACCCGCACACCGTCGTCGAGTCCCTCGGCCCGCCCGTCGGGCACACCGCCGCGCCGCCCGTCCGGGCCGCGGACTACCTGGCGGACAAGCTCGCCGCCATCACCGTCGCGTGAGGAGCCAGCCATGACGGTCACCGAGGAACCGGCGGACGTCGTCGTCCGGGAAGGCGTGTACGGCGACAAGGTCGTCGCCGTCGAGCCCGGCGGCGCGGAGTTCATCCCGCTCGCCGAGCGCCACGGGCGCCCACGGCAGTTGTTCTGGACGTGGTGCTCGCCCAACCTCGAGTTCGCGACGATCTTCGTCGGGGTGCTCGCGGTCGGCGCGTTCTCGCTGGGGTTCTGGGGGGCCTTCCTCGGCATCCTCGTCGGGACCGCGCTGGGGTCGCTCACGCACGGGCTGCTGTCGGCGCGCGGCCCGGCGGCCGGGGTGCCGATGATGGTGCTCTCGCGGCTGGGCTTCGGGTTCACCGGCAACGCGCTGCCGGCGGGCCTGAACGCCGTGGTCGGGGGCATCGGCTGGTTCGCGGTCAACAGCGTGTCCGGGGCGCTCGCCCTGTCGACGCTGACCGGGATGCCCGGCTGGGTGGCGCTGCTGATCGTGGCCGCGGTGCAGATCGGGGTGGCCCTGCTCGGGCACAACCTGATCCACGGGTTCGAGAAGCTCGTGCTGCCGGTCCTCGCGGTGGTCTTCGCGATCACGTCGGTCGTCATCCTGACGCAGGTCGACACCACCTTCGTGCCCACGGGCGGGCAGCCCGCGGGGACGGTCGCGGGCTTCCTCCTCACGGTCGGCGCGACGTTCGGCTACGCCGCCGGCTGGAACCCCTACGCCACCGACTACACCCGCTACCTGCCCGCCGACGCGAGCCCGCGGGCGGTCGGCTGGGCGGCCGGACTGGGCGTGTTCGTGCCCTGCCTGGTGCTGGAGACGGTCGGGGCGGCGTCGGCCACCATCGGCGGGATCGGCGGCGGCGCGCTGGACGACCCGACCGGGGTGTTCACCGGGCACCTGCCCGGCTGGCTCGGGGCGCTGACCCTGCTGTGCATCGCCGTGGGCGCGATCGCCGCGAACGCGATCAACATCTACTCGGGCTCGATGTCGTTCGTCGCACTCGGCATCAAGCTGCCGCTGACGCTGCGGCGGGCGCTGGCCGTGGGCGTGTTCGGCGTGCTCGGCTTCGTCGTCGCCCTGCTCGGCCTCGCCGACGCCGGCCACGCCTACGAGGGCTTCCTGCTGATCATCGCCTACTGGATCGGCCCGTGGCTGGCGGTCGTGTTCGTCGACCGGTGGCTGCGCCGGGGCAGCGGTGAGCAGCTGCTGTTCGACACCTCGTACCGCAACCACGCCGGCCCGATCGCGATGCTCGCCGGGATCGTCGTGTCGATCGTGCTGTTCGCCAACCAGACCTCGTTCACCGGGATCGTCGCCTCGGCGGTGCCGCAGGTCGGGGACATCGCCTTCGAGGTCGGGTTCCTCGTGTCGGCGGCGGTCTACTGGGCGCTGCGGCGGGGGGCGACGACGGAAGCATGATCATCGAGCACCCTCGGTGCCCGTCCGGGTCGCCGGACCACCGAGGGTGCTCGCTCGTCGTCGACCCTCTTGGCAACCACCGGCGCGTCCGGGCAGGTTGTACCGGGGTCGCGGCGACGAGGGAGTCGGATGGACGAGAGCATCGGGGCGTGGGTGGCCCGGCGGGCGGAGCGTTCGCCGGACGCGGTGGCCCTGGTCGACGGACCGAGCGGTGCCCGCACGACGTACGCCGAGCTCGACGACCGGGTGTCCGCCCGCGCAGCCGACCTCGCGGGGCTCGGCGTCGGGCCCGGTGACCGCGTCGCCCTGCTCGGCGAGAACTCGTGCGCCTCCCTCGAGTGGCTGTTCGCCGTCGCCCGGATCGGCGCGATCACGGTGCCGGTGAACGTGCGGCTCGCCCCCGCCGAGGTGGCGTTCGTGCTCGCCGACGCCGGCGCCACGCTGCTGATCCGCTCGACGGCCTTCGAGGCGCTCGGCGACGCGGCGGCCGCGGAGCTCGACGCGGCCCCCACGCTGGTGGACCTGGCCACCGAGCCCGGCCCGATCCGTCGTCGGGAGGGGGATCCCGCGCCCGGACGGGGCGACGAGCCCTGCGTGATCATGTACACCTCGGGGACCACCGGCCGCCCGAAGGGCGCGGTGCTGACGCACGACAACATGCTGTGGAACGCCGTCAACCTGTGCGTGGCGGGCCCCGGCATCGCCTCGACCGACGTGACGATCGCGGCGGCGCCGCTGTTCCACATCGGTGCGCTCGGGCTGTCGGCGCTCCCGCTGCTCTACGCGGGCGGGACGGTCGTGGTGGTGCCGTCGTTCGACCCGGTCGGCTTCCTCGACCTGATGGCCTCCGAGGGCGTGACGACGCAGTTCCTCGTGCCCGCGATGTGGGCCGCGCTGACCCGGGTCCCCGACCTCGCCGAGCGCTCCTTCCTCGCCCTGCGCTGGGCGATCTCGGGTGGGGCGCCGTGCCCCGTCGTCGTGATCGAGCGGTTCCTCGCGCTCGGCTGGACGTTCACCGAGGGCTTCGGGATGACCGAGCTGTCGCCCGCCGCGCTGTTCCTCGACGCGGCGGACGTGGTGTCCCGCGCCGGCTCGGTGGGGCGGCCGTTCCTCCACGTCGACGCGCGGCTGGTCGGTCCCGACGACGAGCTCGTGGACGCGGGTGAGGTCGGCGAACTGGTGCTGCGCGGACCGACGGTCTTCGCGGGCTACTGGAACCGGCCGGAGGAGACCGCCGAGGCGATGCGCGGCGGCTGGTTCCACTCCGGGGACCTCGGCGTGCGCGACGAGGACGGGTTCGTCACCCTGGTCGACCGCAAGAAGGACATGATCATCACAGGTGGGGAGAACGTGTACCCGGTCGAGGTCGAGCAGGTGCTGCACCGCCATCCCGCGGTGTCCGACGTGGCCGTCGTCGGGGTCGGCGACCCGCAGTGGGGCGAGTCGGTGCTCGCGGTGGTGGTCGCCGAGGGCGCCACCGCCGAGGAGCTGATCGCCTTCGCCCGGGACCGGATCGCGCACTTCAAGGCCCCGAGCCGGGTCGAGTTCGTCCCCGAGCTGCCGCGCAACGCGACGGGCAAGCTGCTCAAGCGGGTGCTGCGGGAGCAGTTCGCCGGCTCGGCCGCGGCGGTGTCGCGGTGACGGCGACCGTGGAGCGGGCCGAGCGGTCCCCCTGGGACACCGAGGAGCGCCGCGAGCTGCGGGCCCTGGTGCGGCGCTTCACCGAGCGGGAGATCGTCCCGTCGCTGCCGGACTGGGAGGACGCCGGCGCGATGCCGCGGGAGCTGCACCGGCGGGCCGGGGAGCTGGGCCTGCTGGCGCTCGGCTTCCCGGAGAGCGCGGGCGGGGAGGGCGGGCACCTCGACTCGGCGATCGCCACCGAGGAGCTGATCCTCGCGGGCGGGTCGAGCGGGGTGGTCGCGGGCCTGTTCACGCACGGCATCGCCGCACCGCACATCGCGCTGCACGGCTCGCCGGAACTGGTCGACCGCTTCGTGCGCCCGACCCTGCGCGGCGAGCTCATCGGGTCGCTCGGCATCACCGAGCCGGGCACCGGCTCCGACGTCGCCGCCGTCACCACCCGCGCCGCGCGCGACGGCGACGACTACGTGGTGACCGGCGCGAAGACCTTCATCACCTCCGGCACCCGCGCGGACTTCGTGACGACGGCCGTGCGCACCGGCGGCCCCGGCCACCGCGGTATCTCGCTGCTGGTCATCGAGACCGCCCGGCCCGGCGTGCACCGCACCGCGCTGCGCAAGATGGGCTGGCACTGCTCCGACACCGCCACGATCTCGCTCGACGAGGTCCGCGTCCCGGCGTCGAACCTGGTCGGGGCCGAAGGCAGCGGGTTCCGGCAGATCATGGAGCGGTTCGGGTCCGAGCGGCTCTCGCTCGCCGTCCAGGCGACCGCCACCGCCCAACGTTGCGTCGACCTGACGATCGCCTGGGCGCGGCAGCGCGAGACGTTCGGGGCGCCGCTCGCGACCCGGCAGGTCGTCCGGCACAGGATCGCGCAGATGGCGCGCCGGGCGACGGTCGCCCGGGTCTACGTGCGTGACGTGTTCCTGCGGTGGGAGGCCGGCGACGACGTCGTCACCGAGCTCGCGATGGCCAAGAACCAGGCCGTCGAGGCGTGCGACTGGGTGGTCGACCAGGCGGTCCAGCTGCACGGCGGCGCCGGGTACCTGCACGGGGTCGAGGTGGAGCGGCACTACCGCGACGCCCGCATCCTGGGCATCGGTGGCGGGACGAACGAGATCATGGACGAGGTGATCGCGGCCCGGCTGGGGCTCGACGGCTGAACCGATCGGGCCACGGAGGTGCGAGCGGCGGGCGATCGGGTATGCCTGGCCCCATGACCGAGCCGCAGGACGACACCGTCCGGAGCCTCATCGCCCAGGCCCGCGAGGAAATCCTCGACGAGCAGACCGAATCCAGCGAGAAGGCCGCCCAGGAAGCCGCCGAGTGACATAGCTTACGTCGTGTGAACGCACCGTTCGGTTCTGCCGAGCCCCAGCAGCCCGGACACGGGGTCCCGCCTCCCGGGTACGGGACCCCCGCGCCCGAGCCCGCGTCCGTCCGGACCGCGTTCCTGCTCTGGTGCGTGGCGCTCGCCCTCTACGTCATCGCACAACTGCTCGGCGTGCTCTTCCCGCCGTCGGCCGCGGACTACGCCGCGTACTTCGAGAGCCTCGGCCTGCCGCCTGCGGCACAGCAGCAGGCCATGGCGAACATCGGCTCGGCGACGACCATCGCCTCCGTCGTCGGACTGGTGGTCACCGTGGTGGTGGCGGCGGTCTTCCTCTGGTTCGGGCTCCGGGTGCGCGCGGGCGCGAACTGGGCCCGCATCACCACCGCGATCCTCGCCGGCGTCGGCATCCTGTTCTCCCTGGGTGGCGCCGTCACCTCCCTCGTCGCCCCGGTGCCCGTGGCGGCCGGGGGCGTGCCGTCGGTGCTCCAGCTCGTCACCGCCGTCCTCCTCGTCGGGTACCTGGTCCTGTTGTTCCGGAAGCCGTCGAGCGAGTACTTCGCGTCCCGCGCCGTGCCGCGTTGACCGAGATCGATCCGCGCTGACGCGGGTCGTCCGGGCGTGTAGAACGGCGGACGTGGAGAACGCGGAACGACCCTGGGGCTTCGCCACGCGCGCGGTCCACGCCGGCGCGGTGCCCGATTCCTCGGTCGGCGCCCGGGCGGTCCCGATCTACCAGTCGACGAGCTTCGTCTTCGAGGACACCGCAGACGCGGCGAACCTGTTCGCGCTGCAGAAGTACGGGAACATCTACAGCCGCATCGCGAACCCCACCGTGGCGGCGTTCGAGGAGCGGGTCGCGAGCCTCGAGGGCGCCCTCGGGGCCGTCGCCACGGCCTCCGGCCAGGCTGCGGAGTTCCTCACCTTCGCCTGTCTGGCGGGCGCGGGCGACCACGTCGTGAGCGCCGCCAGCCTCTACGGCGGCACCGTCACCCAGCTCGACGTCACGCTGCGCCGCTTCGGGGTCGACACCACGTTCGTCGCGGGGGATGACCCGGAGGCCTTCCGCGCGGCGATCCGGCCGGAGACCCGGTTCGTGTTCGCCGAGATGGTCACCAACCCCTCCGGCGAGGTCACCGACGTCGAGGCCCTGGCGGCGGTCGCGCACGAGGCGCGGATCCCGCTGATCATCGACGCCACCACGGCCACGCCCTACCTGTGCCGTCCGATGGAGCACGGCGCGGACATCGTCATCCACTCGGCCACGAAGTTCATCGGGGGCCACGGCACCACGCTCGGTGGTGTGGTCTGCGAGTCCGGCCGCTTCGACTGGGGCAACGGCAACTTCCCGCAGATGACGGAGTCGATCCCCTCCTACGGCGGGCTCTCCTGGTGGGGCAACTTCCAGGAGTACGGCTTCCTGACGAAGCTGCGGTCCGAGCAGCTGCGCGACATCGGCGCCTCGCTGTCCCCCCACTCGGCGTTCCTGCTGCTGCAGGGCGTGGAGACGCTGCCGCAGCGGATGGCCGCGCACGTCGCGAACGCCCAGCGGGTCGCGGAGTGGCTCGAGGCCGACGACCGGGTCGACTGGGTCCGCTACTCGGGGCTCCCCAGCCACCCCCACTACGAGCGTGCCCGCCACTACCTGCCGCAGGGCCCCGGCGCGGTGTTCGCCTTCGGGGTGAAGGGCGGCCGCGACGCCGGCCGACGCTTCATCGAGTCGGTGCAGCTCTGCAGCCACCTCGCCAACATCGGGGACGCCCGCACGCTGGTGCTGCACCCGGCGTCGACCACCCACCAGCAGCTCTCCGAGGACCAGCTGCGGGAGGGCGGGGTGCGCCCCGACCTGATCCGCATCAGCGTCGGCATCGAGGACGTCGACGACATCCTCTGGGACCTCGACCAGGCCCTCACCGTGGCCACGAAGGACGCCTGATGAGCTGGGACGGCCCCACCGCACTGGACCGGCAGCAGATCCTGCGGGACACGAGGAGCGTGGCGATGGTGGGCGCGTCGGCGAACCCGGCGCGCGCGTCGAACTTCGTCGCCACCTACCTGCTGTCGAGCACCGACTTCGACGTCTACTTCGTCAACCCGAACGCCACCGAGATCCTCGGGAAGCCGGTCTACCCGTCGCTGGCGGAGCTCCCCGTGGTGCCCGACCTCGTCGACGTCTTCCGCCGCCCCGAGGACCTGCCCTCGGTGCTCGACGCGACCATCGAGGCCGGCGCCAGGACGTTCTGGCTGCAGTTCGGGCTCTACGACGAGGAGCTCGCGCGGCGCGGCGAGGAGGCCGGGCTGACGGTCGTGATGGACCGGTGCCTCAAGGTCGAGCACGCCCGCTTCCACGGCGGGCTGCACCTCGCCGGCTTCAACACCGGGGTCATCAGCGCGAAGCGGAGGTGACTGCGAGTGCGGCGGAGTGCGTCAGCCGTGACGCACTCCGCCGCACTCGCGTCGGGGCTACGCCCGGGCGCGAGCCGAGGGCAGGAACGCCCACACGGCGACGGCCACGGCGCCGATCGTGAGGATCATGGCGCCGGGGACGTGGATCCACAGCGTCGACCGGCCGCCGTAGTAGGCCTGCACGAACGACAGCACGAACACGAGCAGGGCGGTGACGGCGGGCCAGAGGGCGGCGCCGCGGAGCCGCCAGAACGCGAAGGCGGCGATCATGGCGATGCCGGACAGGACGTGGAGCACGATCGCCCCGGCCGCGTGGGACGCCTCGAAGGCGTCGTTCACCGGACGGTTGACCAGCTCGCCGGCCGACAGGAACTGCCAGAGCAGGTTGACGACGGTGAGCACCGCGAACACGCGCACCGTCGTCAGGATCGGATCGGACGTCCGCTGCGCCGGCACCGTGTCCGTCGTGTGAGCCATCAGTGGGTTCCCCTTCGTCGCCTGGATGAGTTCGCATACCCGGAGATCGGCGAACAGAACACTTGAAAGGACAATATGCCGGGCGGCGAGCTGGCGCGGTATGAGTTCGGTAAGCATCGGGTGTCCCTGCGTCGGGCGGAGGTGTCCGACGTCCCCGCCCTCGCGGCGCTGTTCGGGGCCGATCCGGTCTCGGCGG
Source organism: Actinomycetospora corticicola (assembly GCF_013409505.1). NCBI lineage: Bacteria > Bacillati > Actinomycetota > Actinomycetes > Pseudonocardiales > Pseudonocardiaceae > Actinomycetospora > Actinomycetospora corticicola. The sequence goes on from NZ_JACCBN010000001.1 coordinate 4,172,549, forward strand.
CGCGCGGCGACTCCGGCGAGGGTGACCTGACCGACTACGAGCGGGCGTTCGCGGCGGTCGACGCCGACCCCCGGCACCTGCTGGTGGTCGCCGTCGAGGACGAGGGACCGGTCGTCGGGACCCTGCAGCTCTCGTTCCTCCCCGGGCTCGCCCGTCGCGGGGCCTGGCGCGGGCAGATCGAGGCGGTCCAGGTCGCGGCCTCCCAGCAGGGCCGCGGGGTCGGCGCCTGGATGGTCGGATGGGCCGTGGACGAGTCCCGACGACGGGGGTGCGGGCTGGTGCAGCTGACCAGCGCGACCGAGCGGGTCGACGCGCACCGGTTCTACGAGCGGCTCGGCTTCACGGCGAGCCACGTGGGGTTCAAGCTCACGTTCTGACCCGTCGTCGGGAAAGCACTCGCGCGGCGGGGGACAATGGGGAGTCGGCAGTCTCCTCCATCGACCCCGGGACCGGAGTGACCACAGCGACCACCCCCACCGCCGACCTCTCCGACCTGCAGCGACGCGTGCGCGCACTCGGCGGCGCCGACTCCCACCGGCTCGCCCGCCGGCTCGACGGGGCGCGGCGGATCGACGACGAGGAGAAGCGGGCCGGGACGCTCGGGAAGATCGCGGGCGACGTCGAGCGGGCCGAGCAGCGCCTGGAGCGCCGACGGGCCTCGGTCCCGGTCGTCTCCTACCCCGAGCAGCTGCCGATCTCGGCGCGCGTCGACGACATCAAGGCTGCGCTCGAGCACCACCAGGTCGTGGTGGTCGCCGGGGAGACCGGGTCGGGCAAGACGACGCAGCTGCCGAAGATCGCCCTCGAGCTCGGGCGTGGTGTCACCGGCACCATCGGGCACACCCAGCCGCGCCGGATCGCGGCGCGGACGGTGGCCGAGCGGGTCGCCGACGAGCTGGGCACCTCCGACTCCGACGTCGTCGGCTACCAGGTCCGCTTCACCAGCCGCGCGAGCGAGGACACGCTGGTCAAGCTCATGACCGACGGCATCCTGCTCGCCGAGATCCAGCAGGACCGGCTGCTGCGCCGCTACGACACGCTCATCATCGACGAGGCGCACGAGCGCAGCCTCAACATCGACTTCCTGCTCGGCTACCTCGCGCAGCTGCTGCCGCGTCGCCCCGACCTCAAGGTGATCATCACCTCGGCGACGATCGACCCGGAACGGTTCTCCGCGCACTTCGGCGACGCCCCGATCATCGAGGTCTCCGGGCGCACCTTCCCCGTCGAGATCCGTTACGAGCCGCTGGTCGACCCGGACGACCCCGCCGCCGAGGAGCGCGACCAGCTCGACGGCATCGTCGACGCCGTCACCGAGCTGCGTCGCGAGGGCCCGGGCGACGTCCTCGTGTTCCTCGCGGGCGAGCGGGAGATCCGCGACACCGCCGACGCCCTGAACGCGCTGCCCGAGAGTCCCACCGACCCGCTCGACGTGCTGCCCCTCTACGCCCGGCTCTCCGCCGCCGAGCAGCACCGGGTGTTCGAGCCGGGCCGCTCGAGCCGACGCCGCGTCGTCCTCGCCACCAACGTCGCCGAGACCTCGCTGACGGTGCCGGGCATCCGCTATGTCATCGACCCGGGCTACGCCCGCATCTCGCGCTACAGCCAGCGCACGAAGGTGCAGCGGCTGCCGATCGAGAAGATCTCGCAGGCGTCCGCCACGCAGCGCGCGGGTCGCTGCGGCCGCGTCGCGGACGGCATCTGCATCCGGCTCTACGCCGAGGACGACTTCGACGCGCGGCCCGAGTTCACCGACCCCGAGATCCAGCGCACCAACCTCGCCTCGGTGATCCTGCAGATGGCCGGGGCCAAGCTCGGGCCGGTCGAGGAGTTCCCGTTCGTCGACCCGCCGGAGCGCGCGGCGGTCCGCGACGGCGTCCGGCTGCTGACCGAGCTCGGCGCGATCGTCGACGGGGACGCCACCCGGCTCTCCGACGTCGGGCGCGACCTCGCGCGGCTGCCCGTCGACCCCCGCATCGGCCGCATGATCCTGGCCGCCGACCGGCTCGGCTGTCTGCACGAGGTCACGGTCATCGCCGCCGGCCTGTCCGCCCAGGACCCGCGCGAGCGCCCGACCGAGAAGACCGCGGAGGCCGACGCCGCGCACGCCCGCTTCACCGACCCGCGCTCGGACTTCCTGTCGTGGCTGAACCTCTGGGAACACATCCGCACCCAGCGCAAGGAGCTGACCGGGAACCGGTTCCGCAGGCAGTGCGCCGCCGAGTACCTCAACTTCCTGCGCATCCGGGAGTGGCAGGACCTCGCGGCGCAGCTGCGGCAGCTGACCGACGAGCTGGGGCTCACCCGCAACCAGCCGTCCGAGGAGATCACGAAGGACCTCGCCGACCGCGTGCACCAGGCGCTGCTCACCGGGCTGCTCTCCCAGCTCGGGCTCGCGCTCGAGCCACCGAAGCCCAAGCAGGGGCAGCCGAAGCCCAAGCGGCGCCCCATCACCGAGTACGAGGGCAGCCGGGGCGCGCGGTTCACGATCTGGCCCGGGTCGTCGCTCGCGAAGCGGCCCCCGACGTTCGTCATGGCCGCCGAGCTGGTCGAGACCTCCCGGCTCTGGGGCCGAACCGTCGCCGGGATCGACCCGCGTTGGGCCGAGGAGGCGGCGGGCGATCTGGTCACCCGCACGTACTCCGAGCCGCGCTGGTCGAAGCGGCGCGGGTCCGCCGTCGCCACGGAGCGGGTGACGCTGTTCGGGGTCCCGCTCGCGATGGACCGCAGCGTCGACTTCGGCCGGATCGACCCGGAGCTCTCCCGCGAGCTGTTCCTCCGGCACGCGCTGGTGGAGGGCGACTGGAGCACGCGGCACGAGTTCGTGCGCCGCAACGCCGCCGAGATCGAGCGGGTCGCGGAACTCGAGCGGCGGGCGCGTCGCGAGCTGCTCGTCGACGAGGAGACCCTCTACCGCTTCTACGACGAGCGGGTCCCCGCGTCGGTCGTCTCGGTGCGCCACTTCGACCGGTGGTGGCAGAAGGAGGCGCGGCGGAACCCGCGGCTGCTCGACCTGGACCCCGCGACGCTGCTCGCCCACGAGGCTCCCGACGCCGGGTCGTTCCCCGACTCCTGGCAGGCCGGGGGTCTCACCCTCCCGCTGTCCTACGCCTTCGAGCCCGGCACCGACACCGACGGCGTCACGGTCACCGTCCCGCTCGCGGTGCTGGGCCAGGTCCGCGCGGAGGACCTGGCGTGGCAGGTGCCGGGGCTGCGCGAGGAACTGCTGACCTCGCTCATCCGCACGCTGCCCAAGCCGCTGCGCCGCTCGCTCGTCCCGGCCCCCGACACCGCGCGGGCCCTGCTCGCGCGCCTGACCGCCGGCCGTCGCCCCGCGGAGGGCGAGTCGCTGCTGCGCGCTCTCACCGAGACCGTCAAGCGACTCTCCGGCGTCGACGTCCCCACCGACACGTGGAACGTCGCGGGCCTGCCGTCGCACCTGCGGCTGACGTTCGCGGTGGTGCGCGACGACGGGTCACCGGTCGCCTCGGGCGGGGACCTCGGCGCCCTGCGACGCCGCTACGCCCAGGAGACGAAGGCCGCCGTCGCGAAGGTCGCCGACGGTCTCGAGCGGCGCGGGCTGACGTCGTTCGCCGAGATCGGGGACCTGCCGCGGACCCGCGAGCAGTCCCGGGCCGGCGGCACCGTCACCGCGCACCTCGCGCTGGTCGACGAGGGTTCGACGGTGGGCGTGGGCGTGTTCGACTCCGCGCTGGAGGCCCGCGACGCGATGCGGGCCGGCACCCGGCGGCTGCTGCTGCGCTCGATCTCGTCGCCCGCGAGGTCGCTGGTGCGCTCCCTCGACAACCGCGCGACCCTGCGGCTCAAGAGCGCCATGGCCGAGTCGGACTACGCGGGGGTGGCCGACCTCGCCGACGACTGCGTCGCCGCCGCCGTCGACGGGCTCGTCGTCGCGCTCAAGGGCCCGGTCTGGCAGGCGGCGGCGTTCGAGAAGCTCCGCGGCGACGTGGCCGCCCGTCTGCCCGCCGGTGCGGCCGAGGTGCTGACGCGCGCCGAGACCGTGCTCGCCGAGGCGGGCGTCGTGCGGGGTGCCCTGGACCGGCTCCGGGCCCGACCGGGCAGCGGACTGCTCGACCCGGCGCTCGAGGACGTCCGCGACCAGCTGTCGACGCTGGTCGGGGGCCGGTTCGTCACGCGCTGGGGCGTGACCCGGCTCCCCGACGTCGCCCGCTGGCTGCGCGCGGCGGCCCGGCGTCTCGACAAGCTCGCCGAGGCCCCCCGTCGGGACGCCGAGCTCATGGCCGAGGTCCACGCCGTGGAGACGACCTACCGCACCCGACGTCGGGCCGCGGCGCAGGAACCGCGCACGTTCGACCGCGACGGCTGGGACGCGGTGGCGGTGATGCTGCAGGAGCTCCGGGTGAGCCGGTTCGCGCAGGAGGTGGGCACGGCGGGCCCGATCTCCGAGCAGCGGATCACGAAGGCGCTGACCGCCCTGGGCTGACCCGGTCGGTCAGCGCGTCCGACCGGAGTCCGGGTCGACGTGGCCCTGGCGCATCGCCCACACCACGAGTCCGGTGGGCACGACGACGAGCAGCGCCACCGCCGCGACGGCCAGGACGTAGGCGGACGGGAGCACGAGCGGCGCGACCGCCACGGCGGTCACGCCCGCGAGCGCCAGCCCCGCCGTCCGCCGCGGCCGGCGCCGGGCGGGCGGCACCCCGTCCGAGAGCGCCTCGGCGAAGCGCGCGTCGGTGCGGTGCTCGTGGTCCGAGATGGACGCGAGGACGGCCTGCTCCTCGCCGGTGAGCGGCGTGGGGTCGGACGGGGTGTGCATGGCGCGCTCCGGGACGTCGTTGTCCTCCTGATCGACCCACTGTGCACGCGTCGTGCCCCTCACACAACGGCACCGGGCGCCAGCTCCACCGCCGCCCGGAACGAGCCGTCCATGTGGAAGGGCACCGACTCGTGCCGGTGCACCACGAGCCACCGCCCGTCGAGGCGTCGCAGCCCGATCGTCGACCGGAACCAGAGGGTGAACTCCCCGCCCTTGTCCCCGGTCATCGAGGTGAGCGCGTGGACGAGGGCGACGTCGCCGTCCGCGTGCACGACGGGGTCGTGGTGGGCCAGCACGGGCGGCGCGCCGAACGACGCGATCCAGTCGGCCAGCTCGGCGACCCCGGTGTGCTGCACGAGCGGCGGGGCGAGGTCGAAGACGACGGCGTCGGGCGCGGCGGTGGCCATCGCCCGCTCGGCGTCGCCGGCGGCGATCGCGGCGTGCTGCTCGGTCAGGACGGCGAGAATCTCGTGGGTGCTCATGCCCTCGTGTCGAGACCGGCCCCCGCGGCCTCGACACCGGGGCGGAAGCGATCCGGAGGACCGGGAGGACCCGTCGTCGTGAAGTTCATGATCCTGCTGCACTCGAACCCGCACTTCGCGCAGCGCTGGGAGGCCCTCACCCCCGAGCAGCGGGCGCGGTTCGGCGTCGACCACCTGGCGCTGACCCGCGAGCTGGCCGGCTCGGGTGAGCTCGTCGTCTCCGAGGGACTGGCCGACCCCGCCCTCGCCCGGTGGGTGTCGACGGCGGACGGGAGCCCCGTGGTGGCCGACGCGCCCTTCGCGGAGACCAAGGAGCACCTCGCGGGCTTCTACCTGGTCGACGTGGCGGACGCCGCGCGTGCCGAGGAGATCGCGGCGCGGGTGCCGGACGCGGTGTGGGGCCTGGTCGAGGTCCGTCCGGTGCTGGACATGAGCGGGTGGGACATGTGATCGAGGCGCTCCGCGAGGCCGCACCGGTCGCCCTCGCCGTGCTCGTGCGGCGGCACCGGGACTTCGACGCCTGCGAGGACGCGCTGCAGGAGGCGTTGCTCGCGGCGTCGCGGATCTGGGCGGCCGACGGGGTGCCGGACAACCCGACCGGGTGGCTGGTCACCACCGCCACCCGACGACTGGTGGAGGGCGTCCGGCGGGACACCGCCCGTCGTCGTCGGGAGGAGGCCGACGCCCGGCGCGCGTCGGAGGGCGCGGTCGGCGCGACCGACGACACGCTCGCCCTGCTGCTGCTCTGCTGTCATCCCGCGCTGCGCGTGCCGAGCCAGGTGGCGCTCACCCTGCGGGCCGTCGGCGGACTGACCACCGCCGAGATCGCCCGCGGCCTGCTGCTGCCCGAGCCCACCGTCGCCCAGCGGATCAGCCGCGCCAAGGCGAGGCTCACCGAGCTCGGGCGGGCGTTCGAGGTCCCCGACGCCGGGCAGCGCCGCGACCGGCTCCCGGCCGTGCTCGCCGTGCTGTCGGTCGTGTTCACCGAGGGCCACACCGCCTCCGCCGGCGAGACGTTGCAGCGCACCGACCTGGCCGACGAGGCGATCCGGCTCGCCCGCGTGCTGGCCGCCGCACTGGAGGGGGCCCCGGAACACGGGGAGGCGGCGGGGCTGCTCGCGCTGATGCTGCTCACCGACGCCCGGCGCGCGGCCCGCACCGGTCCCGACGGCGGGCTCGTCCCGCTGGCCGAGCAGGACCGGACCCGGTGGGACCCGGCGCGGATGGCGGAGGGCACGGCGCTGGTCACGGCGGTCCTGCGCGACGGGGTGCCGGGGCCGTACACGGTGCAGGCGGCGATCGCCGCCGTGCACGCGGAGGCCGGCCGGGCGCAGGACACCGACTGGCCGCAGGTCCTCGCCCTGTACGACACCCTCGTCGGGCTGTGGCCGGACCCGATGGCCCGCCTCGGTCGGCTGGTGGCGCTGGGCGAGGTGCACGGCCCCGCGGCGGCCCTCGCGGAGCTCGACGCCCTGGACGAGCCGGGACTGCGCGGCCACCACCGGGTGGCCGCCGTCCGTGCCCACCTCGCCGAGGCGGCCGGGCGGCCCGACGAGGCGGTGGCGGCCTACCGGGAGGCGGCCCGGCGCACCGCGTCGGCGCCGGAGCGGGCCTACCTGCTCGACCGGGCCTCGCGGGTCGGCGGGACCGGGTGATCACCGGGCCCTGATGGGGCTCGAGGACCGACCGCGGGCCCCGTGCGGGTCCGTTGATCACCCGACGCCGGTGCGCCCCGGCAGAATGGGAGCCATGGCCGACGGGGTGCGCGCGTCCGACGTCGAGCGGAACCTGACCGTGGAACGGCTCGACCGGGCGATGGAGCACGGGCGGCTCACGGTGGCCGAGTACGACGAACGGGTCGTCGCGGCGTACGCCGCGACGACCCGTGGTGAGCTCACCGCTCTGACGAAGGACCTACCCGGTCACCTCTGGTGAGCCGCGCCGTTCGGCACCGGCTCGGGCTCCGCGGTGCGGGTCCCCTCCTGCTCGCGCGCGGCCTCGAGCGAGGTGGGCACGGGCCCGATCGCGGTGCGTGCCGCGGCGGCGACGTCCTCCAGCGCGCTCGACCCGCCGTCGGGACGGGCGTCCCGCTCGGCCGCGTGCCGCGCGACGGCCTCCTCCGAGGGGCCGCGGTCGAGGAAGCGCAGCAGCTCCACCGGCAGCGGCATGACCAGCGTCGAGTTCTTGTCCGACGCGACGTCGGTGACCGTCTGCAGGAGCCGCAGCTGCAGCGCACCGGGCGCCGAGCTCATCCGCTCCGAGGCCTGCGTCAGCTTCTCCGAGGCCTCCAGCTCGCCCTCCGCACTGATGACGCGGGCACGGCGGTCCCGCTCGGCCTCCGCCTGCCGCGACATCGACCGGCGCATGCCCTCCGGCAGGGCGATGTCCTTGATCTCGACCCGGTCGATGCTCACGCCCCAGTCCTCGGTGGGAGCGTCGATCACGGCCCGCAGCTCGGCGTTGATCTGCTCGCGGTCGGCGAGCAGCGTGTCGAGGTCGGCCCGGCCGATCACCGAGCGCATCGAGGTCTGCGCGACCTGCGACGTGGCCCGCAGGTAGTCGTCGACGTTCACCACGGCCCGCACCGGGTCGGTCACCTTGAAGTAGACGACCGCGTCGACGCCGATGGTCACGTTGTCGCGGGTGATCGCGTTCTGCGACGGCACGTCGAGCACCGTGGTCTGCACCGGCACCTTCGTCATGCGGTCGACGAACGGGACGATCACCCGCAGCCCCGGCTCGCGGACCGTCGACTGCAGCCGACCGAAGCGCAGCACTACGCCGCGCTGGTACTGCTGCACGGCGTGCACGGCGGCGCCACCGGTCGTCAGCACGACCAGTGCCACCACCACCAACAGGACGACCAGGAACTCCATGGACGTCTCCTCTCCTCGAACCGCCGCCGGTGGACACCCGGCGGCGCAGTCTCACGCCGCCGGTGTCAGGGCCGGTCGGGCCGCGGCGCGGGCGGCTCCAGGCCGCCCTGGCGCAGGGCCCTCGTCACCACGTAGACCGGCCCGACCAGCAGCACCACGGTGAGCACGAGCGCGACCGTCCAGGCGACCGGGAGGACGAGCGCCAGGATCACGCCGACCACCGCCAGCTGCACCACGAGGTCGCGGCGCCGGCCCCGCGCGACGGTCGCCTCGCGGGCCTCCGCCCACGCCGCCCCGGCCGGACCGGAGGGCCCGGGGCGGGCGGGTGCGTTCATCCGGAGCACGTAGCCCGGGTCGGCGGCGTTCTCGTGGGCCGCGAGCTCGTCGAGGACCCGCCGTTGTTCCTCGGACAGGCCGGTGGGGTCGGGAACGGGTGCAGCGGCGCTCACGGGAACCTCCCCGGGGTCGGACGACGACACCCTCCACATTCCGGACGAAACCGGCACGGAAGCTGGTCACAGCCTGATGATCGGCTGAGAATCCGACGCGGCGCCGGAGCCGGTCAGCGCCGCGGCATGATCACCCACAGTGCGAGGTAGATGAGCACCTGCGGCCCCGGCAGCAGGCAGGACAGCACGAACAGCAGGCGCACGACGTTCGCGGAGACGCCGAAGCGCGCCCCGAGGCCGGCGCACACGCCGCCGATCCAGGCGCCCTCGCGGGGTCGGGTCATGACGGCCATGGTGATTCCTCTCGATCGGGGTGGGATGCGTTCCCCACGCTCGTCCAACGTGCGGGGGGCCGCCTCCGTGCCCGACCCCGGGATCACTCGGGGTCGGCCCTGAGACACCCACCGTGTCCCGAACTGAGACAGGCGCCCCGCGGCCGCGTCCCTAGTGTCGAGCGCTGTGAGCGGGGACACGTCGGGTGCACGGTCGTTGAAGACGGCGGCGATGGTCCTGCGGGCGCTGCGGCTGCTCGGGGACCATCCCGAGGGCCTGTCCGCGGCCGAGATCGGGGAACGACTCGGGAAGAGTCCGGCGACCGCCCGCTACATGGTCAACACACTCTGCGAGGCGGGGTTCGCACGCCGGGACGACTCGGGGCGCTGTCGCCTGGGCACGGCGCCGCCGTGGGGGGCGTGGGTCCCCCCGGAGCAGCCCGCCGCCCCGAGCGACCTCGGGCCCGGCGACCCGGCCCCGGGTGCGGTGCTGGCCGAGGCCGTCACCGAGCTCTACCGCCGGACCCGGCAGCGGGCCTACCTGGTCCGCCGCACCGGCACCCTGGTCGCGAGCGTCTCCGACGTGCGTGGACACCAGGGCCTCGCCCGGCTCCCCGGCCTCGACACCCACGTGCCGCCGGAGCGCGCCCACGGTCTGGCCTTCACCAAGGTGCTCCTCGCCGCGTCCCCGACTTACCGCGAGGCCGTCGCCACCGAGCCCCTCGCCGCCCTCACCCCGGCCACCGTGACCTGCCCGGTGCGTCTGGGCGCCGAGCTCGACGCCGTGGCCCGGCAGGGCTGGGCGCGCGACGAGGAGGAGTACGCGCGCGGATTCGGCACGCTCGCCGCGCCGATCACCTCGCCGTCGGGCACCTCGACGGTGGCCCTCGGCCTGTCCTGCTCGTCCCGACGGCTGGTGGCGCACGCCGACGAGCTGCTGGCCGACGTGGTCGCCGTCGCCCGGGACGCGGCCCGGCAGTGGGCCACCGGCACGGACCACGACGACCCCGACGACCCCGACGACGGGCCCGGGGAGGCCCCCGGCGTCGTCGCCCCGCCCGCCCGTCCCGCGGGCGGCCGGGGACCGACCCGGCCGGTCCGCCGCCGGGGCGGGCGCGGGGTCAGCGCCCGACGTCGGTGATGCCGAAGGCGCGCAGCCGGCGGTAGAGCGTCGCCCGACCCATCCCGAGGGCCGCCGCGGCCTGCACCCGGTTGCCGCGGGCCTCGATGAGCGCCGCGACGATGAGGTCCCGCTCGGCGGTCTCCAGCGGCGTCAGCCGACGGCGGGTGCCGTGCACCGCGACCTCCGCCGGGAGGTCGCCCGCCTCGATGTCACCCGCCGGACGCGCGGCCAGCGCCCGGCGCAGGACGTCCGAGAGCTGCGCGACGTTGCCCGGCCACCGGGCCCCGCCGAGCAGGGCGAGCGCCTCCGGGGTGCACCGCACCCGTCGTCCGGGGGCGAGCCGGGCGAGGAGGGACTCCACCAGCGGGGCGACGTCCTCGGGGCGCCGCCGCAACGGTTCCACCACGACCGACCCCTCGAACCCGCCGAGCACGGCCTGCACCGGTCGGCCGGAGGGGACGGCGTCCCCGGTGACGAGTCCGACCACCCACACGTCCGACGGCACGTCCGCGAGCAGCTCGGACAGGGCGTCCGCGCCGTTCTCGTCGAGGCTCTGCGCCCGCCGGACCACCACGGTCGCGGGCTCGCCGAGGTCGTCGGTCGTCGCCGCGATGTCCTCGGCGGCATCCGGGCCGTCCCCGTCGACCACCACCAGGCGGGCGGCCGGCCGGATCTCGCGGTGGGCCGCCCGCACCGCGGCGAGCTTCCCGACCCCGGTCTCGCCGAGCACCAGCGTGCTGCGCACCGCGGTCGCGGAGGTCCGCAGGGCGGCGCTCGTGGAGCGCCACGAGCGGGTGGTCCCGGCCAGCCCGGCGAGCGGCCGCTCCCGGTGCGTCGACGGCCCCGGCAGGGTCGACGTCGTGGACGTGCGCGGGAGGGTGGCGCCGCCGTTCGTGGCGAGGCGCAGCGTGCTCGTGCTGTGCAGCACCTCGACCACCACGCCGGCCGGCCGGTCGGCCGGTGCGGGGGTGATGACCAGGCGGACCGGCCCGTCGTCGAGCAGGGCCCGCTCCTCGTTCGGACCGAGCCGCCGGTACTCCGCCGCGAAGCGGGCGATGAGGTCCCGGTCGGCCACCGAGAGCGAGTCGTCGGCCGCGCGGTTGGCGATGACGAAGTCGTCGGCGAGCGCGATCACCGGGCCCCGCACGCGCGCGCACGCCGCCCGGAAGGCGGCCATCACCGCCCGGGACCCGGCTCCGCCCCGTTCCCGCAGGACCTCCTCGATGTCCCGGGCGGCCTGCTGGGCGAGGAAGCGCATGAGGTCGTTGGCCTCGGCGGCCAGGCAGGTGACGTCGAGGATGCCCGCGAGTCCGCCCTCGGGACGGTGGACCGGGGCGCCCGCACAGGCGAAGGGGCGGAGCAGGTCGGTGTAGTGCTCGGCCCCGATGACCATGGCCGGCCGGTTGCCCTCCAGGGCGGTGCCGACGCCGTTGGTGCCGGCGAACTCCTCGGCGTAGCTGAACCCGGGCGCGAGCGAGATGTCGTCGAGCCGGCGCTGGAGCTCGCCCTCCCCGACCCGGCGGTCGAGGACGTGGCCGTCGGCGTCGGAGAGCACGACGGCGACCGACATGCCGGAGAGCCGTTCGGCGAGGTCGTCGAGGACGGGCCGGGCGCAGTGCACGAGGCTGCCGTCGAAGTCGAGGTCCGGGTCGTAGGGCAGCGACAGTTCCTCGGCGTCGACCCCGGCGCGCAGCGAGCGCTCCCAGGACCGGACGATCTCCGGGCGGAGCCCGGTGTCGAGCGTGCCGTCCCCCAGGAACCGCTCGCGGGCACGGTCGAGGTGGACACCGCCGTGTTCGGTCATCGGCCACCTCGCCCCGCGCAGCACAGCACCGGCGACCGGCCGCCGTCGTTGGATGCGCAACCGGCGATGCTAGAGGTGATCCGGGCCACCGTGAACCGTCCTGGCGTCTCGATCCGAGACACCCGGTGTTCACCCCGCGAAGGTGTCCACGACCAGCACGACGTTGAGCGTGATCACCACGGCGCTGATGAGACCGAGGACGGCCTGCATCGGGCGACCGATCGCCTCGTCGCCGAGCAGCCGCCGGTCCCGCGCCACCCGCAGCAGCGCGTACAGCGCGAACGGGATCCCGAAGCAGAGCACGACCTGGCTCCCGACCAGCGCCGCCGTCGGGCTGACCCCCACGGCGAGGAGCACCAGCGCGGGCAGCATCGTCACGAAGCGGCGCACGAGCAGCGGCAGCCGGACGTCGACGAAGCCCTCCATGACGACCTGGCCCGAGTAGGTGCCGACCGCGGCCGAGGACAGCCCGCTGGCCAGCAGGGTGGCGGCGAACGCGAGGGCGACCGCCCCGCCCGCGAACTGGCCGAGCCCCGCGTGGGCGGCCTCCAACCCGTCGACGCCCGGGGCGGCCGACGTCCCGCTGAACACCCGCGCCGCGATGAGCAGCATCGACAGGTTGACCAGGCTCGCGACCGTCAGGGCCACGACCACCTCGGTGCGCTGGAAGCCGAGGAGCCGGGCGCGGCCCGACCGGCCGACCCCGCGGACCCGGCCCGCGGTCAGGGCGGAGTGGGCGTAGATGGCGTGCGGCATCACGGTGGCGCCGACGATCCCGACGGCGAGCACCAGCTGGGTCGAGTCGGCGAAGCCGGGCACCAGCCCGCCCGCCAGCCCGCCGGGGTCGACCCCCACGGAGAACAGCTGGAACGCCACCCCGGCGACGATGAACGCGAGGAAGGCGATGATCCCGACCTCGAACGGGCGGTGGCCCCGGCGTTGCAGCCCGAGCACCGCGAACGAGATCACGGCGGTGATCAGGCCCGACTCGAGCAGGCCCAACCCGAACAGCAGCTGCAGCCCGACGGCGGCCCCGAGGAACTCGGCCACGTCGGTGGCCATCGCGACGATCTCGGCCTGGAGCCACATGAGGATCCGGGTGGGCCGGCTCATCGTCTCCTTGGCCGCGCGCGGCACGCTGCGCCCGGAGGCGATCCCCACCTTCGCCGCGACGTACTGCACCGGCATCGCCATCAGCCCGGCGCCGACGACCACCCAGGCCAGTGCGTAGCCCGACGTCGCCCCCGCGACCGAGTTCGTCGCCACGTTCCCGGGGTCGACGTACGCGATCGAGGCGATGAACGCGGGGCCCGCGAGGGCCACCCGCGGACGACGGAACATCAGCGGCCGTCGCCGCCGTCGCCATCCTCGGCGCGGAAGTCGTCGGGGGTCACCTGGTCGAGGAACGCGCGCATCTCGTCGACCTCCACGCTCTGGGGATGGGGCTCGTCGCCCTGCAGCTCGCGCCAGGACTGACCGGCCTCCGCCATCACGTGGTCGGCGACCGTGATGGGTAGTGCATCACGGATCGCCACGGCGAGCGCGTCGCTCGGGCGGACCGGGACCTTCGTCCCGTCGTCGAGCCGCAGCTCGGCCCGGAACCGCTCGTCGACCAGGTCGGTGATCTCGGCCCCGGTCAGGAACCGGCCCAGCGCCGCCGCGACGTCGGCCACCACGTCCTGGGTGAGGCGCGCGTCGTCGTCTCGCGTCGGGTGGGGTCCCGCGGCCATGATCTCGGCCTGGGGCCGACGGACCGCCACCACGAGGCAGCGGTCCTCGGCCGCGTCGGCCAGGACCGCCAGCGGCTCGCGGGTCACCCGGTGGACCACCATCGTGACGAGGTGGAGCTCCTCCACGGCTCAGCGCTCGCCGGACGCGGGAGTGCCGTCGCCGCCCGGGACGGGGTCGAACAGGGAGCGGATCTCCGCGAGCCTGTCCTGGATCTGCGTCGCGTCCTGCCCCCGCGCCCACGACGGGTCGCCGGGGACGATGCCCATCGCGCGCAGGAGCTCCGCGGCGGGCTCGGAGGGGTCGCCCACCTCCCCGAGGACGGGGTGCAGACCCTGCCCCGCGAGGTGGTCGAACACCAGGTGCACCACCGACCAGGGGTTGAACTTCTCCTCGCCGGGGGCGCCTGCTCCGGGCGCGCTCACGACCGTCCCTCCGCGTCGTCCTCCGGCCGCGGCGGCGGGGCCCCGTCGCCGGTCACCTCGATCTCGTCGAGCGTCTCCAGCTCCTTCGTCGTGAGCGCCTGCGCGCCCTCGAGGACGGTGGCCTGGTGCTCGGCGATCCGGGCGTCGACCAGCTTCGACAGCGCGAACGCCAGGGCGCCGGTCTGCCGCACGGTCTGCTCGTCGACGGGGTCCTGGCGCGCGGAGGTGATCGCCACGCCGGCGGGGGCCCCGTCGGCGACCGCGACGCCCACCGTGAACGTCTCGCGCGGGTTCGCGGCCGGGTCGGCGAAGTGCTTCTTCAGGCGTCGCAGCATGCGGTGCCAGGCGAGCTTCTCCCCCTTGAGCTCGAGCCCCTCGACGTCGTCCTCGGTGAGGCCCATCCCCCGCTCGCCGCCCGCGAAGCACCGCGAGTAGGAGATCAGGGCCGTGGTCCACAGGGCCTCGGTGAGGACCTCGTCGTGCTGCTTCGCGAGCCCGGGCCGCAGTTCGGCCACGAGACGCTCGCAGCAGAGCAGGACGGTCTGGAGGTCGTCGAAGATGGCGGCGAGGTCGGCGAGAGCGGCGGCCGCGGGCGACCCGATCCGACGGACGGTGCGTGGTGCCACGTCGGTCATGACGCAATCCCTCCTTGACTTCTCGTGGTGGTGGAGGAGGACCGGGCCCGGACGCACGGCACTCCCGCGACCCTTGGTGCGGGAGTGCCGTGCGACCTCCGGTCTAGAGGCCGTAGCGGACCGCGAGCTGACCGCGGCAGATGCTGGTGTTCGCGTCGACGCCGACCTGGTAGCTGCGGGCCTTGCGCAGGTGCAGCGGCAGCGCCTCGACGCCGACAGTGGCACCCGACGGGTCGACGACCAGCGGGTCGGAGTCCTCGGAGGGGATCCCCAGTTCCCGACGACGGGCGCGCAGACGTCGCAGGTCGTCCGAGGACCCGCTGGACTCCACGGCGTCGCCCAGCGTCATCCCGGCGACCTGCTCCGGCGTCGCGCCGGCCCGCATCAGCGGGCGGACGACGAGGTCCGTGCCGGCCATCAACGCCCGCTCGGTGAACGTCCGCCGCAGGTCGTGCAGCTCCGAGACGGCCTCGCCGACCTCGGTGCCGGCCATGGAGGTCACGAACCCGGCCCGGGCGGCCACCCCGGCGTTGATGGCGTCGGAGGCGAAGTGGTCGATGAGCACCACCTCGACGTCGACGAGCCCCTCGACGCCCGACACGGCGTCCCAGGCGTCGGCGACCATGAGGAAGGCGAAGTTCGGGGCGCAGAAGTAGGTGGGCAGGCGCAGCCTCACGTGGGCGACCGGGCCGGAGTCGGCCTCGGCGAGCTCGACCGACGCCACGAAGTCCAGCGAGACGACGTCGGTGTCGAGCTCGGGGTCGCGCACGGTGCGCAGCGCCTCCCACACCCGCCCGACGACCTCCTCGGACGTCGGGCGGGTGAGGAAGGAGATGGTCATGCCTGGGCCACCTCGCGCTCGTCGACGAGCTGGGCGCCCTCACCCGCGGGCAGCTGGAACTCCGCCGGCACGTCGATGCCGTAGAGCTTCGCGGCGTTGAGGCCGAGGATCTTCTTCTTGCCCTCGACGCCCAGGCGCGGGTAGTCGGAGAACTCGTCGGACGGGTAGTCCCAGTCCACGAGGCCCTCGATCTGCCAGCGCGGGGTCCAGATGTTGTAGTCCGAGCCGAAGGTCATCTTGTCCTCGCCGACCCAGAACAGCAGCTCGCCCATGACCTTGGCGAAGAACTTCGGGCGGGCGTGCATGAGGCCGCCGATGACCACCGAGAGGCCGGCGTAGACGTTCGGCTCCTGCGTCGCCATGAAGCAGAAGTCCTCGATCCGCGGCAGACCCACGTGCTCGACGATGAAGTTCAGGCCCTGGAAGTCGGTCGCCGCGTGGTCGACGTCGGAGACGTCGAACGCGTCCTTGTCCAGCGGCCAGATCGTCGGGCCCTTGTGGACGTGGATGTTCTTGACGCCGAGCTCCTGGGCCCGCTCGAGGAAGCGGTAGGCCTCGGGGTCGGTCAGCTTGAAGCCGCGCGAGTCGCCGTTCCACTCCGCGGTGTAGAGCTTCGCGCCGATCGCGTTGAACCGCTTGGTGTTCTCCTCGAACTCGCGCATGCCCTTGTCGCCGTCGCGCGGGTCGAAGCGGGTGTTGACGATGAACTTGTCCGGGTGCTTCTCGAACAGCGACCCGTTGCGCTCGGTCGTGTTGAAGCCGTCCTTGTACCACTCGCGCAGGTAGGTCGACTGGAAGATGGCCTTGTCGACGTACCCCTCCTCGAACACCTCGCGCATCAGCTGGTCCTCGGAGACCCGCTGGAACTCCTCGATCGGCTGGTGCGTCTCGGCCGGGCCGAGGCCCTGGTAGGCGTGGAAGCACTCGATCCAGCCCTTGGCGTACTGCTCCGCGCCCTCCACCCAGTTCTCGGGCGACGCGTCCCAGTAGTGCATGTGGGAGTCGACGATGAAGTACTTCTCGCCGTTCTTCTCGTACATGGAATACCTCTCCGCAGTTCGTGGTGGTTTCTTGCGGCTGCTTGTCAGGGCACGAGGATCGCCCGGCCGCGGACCTTGCCCGCGTCGAGGTCGTGCAGGGCGTCCAGCGCCTGGTCGAGGCGGTACTGGACGGTGTGGAGGGTGACCTTCCCGGCCTGCGCGAGGACCATCAGTTCCGCGAGGTCGTTGTAGGTCCCGACGATGTTGCCGATGACGTTCTTCTCGCCGGCGACGAAATCGAGGGTCGGGGCGGAGAACTGTCCGCCGTAGCCGAGCACGAAGCAGTAACCGGCCGGCCCGGTCATCGCCCAGGCGTCGTGCTCGGCGCCCTGCTCGGCGACGAAGTCGAAGACGACCGTGGCGCCGCCACCGGTGAGGTCCTGGACGGCCTGGACGTGGTTGCCGTCGGCGACCACGGTCTCCTCGGCCCCGATCTGCTTCGCGAGGTCCAGCGCGGCCTGGTTGCGGTCGACCGCGATGATCTTCGTGGCCGTCAGCGCCGCCAGGGCCTGCACGGCGATGTGGCCCAGGCCGCCGACCCCCTGCACCACCGCCGTCGTCCCTGGGTACAGGTACGGCACCGACTTGCGCACCGCGTGGTAGGCGGTGATGCCGGCGTCGGCGAGCGCGGCCACGTCGGCCGGGTTGGTGTCCGGGTTCAGCTTCACGCAGGCCCGGGCGGTGGTGCGCAGGTACTCGGCCATGCCGCCGTCGTTGTTGGACAGGCCGGGGAAGAAGGCGTCGCCGGTGCACTGCATGTCGCGGCCCGCCCGGCAGGCGAGGCACAGCCCGCAGGAGGGCTGCGGGTGCAGGATCACCGTGTCGCCGACCTTGACGTTGGTGACCGCGTCCCCGATCTCGTGCACCCACCCGGCGTTCTCGTGGCCGATGACGTAGGGCAGGTCGGGGTTCTGGATCGCCTCCCAGTCCCCGTTGACGATGTGCAGGTCGGTGCGGCAGACGCCGGCCCCGCCGATCTTGACGATGACGTCGAGCGGGCCCTGGAGCTTCGGCTCGGCGATGTCGTCGATCGACGGATCCTGCTGGTACTGGTGGACGCGGACGGCCTTCACGGGTGCTGCTCCTTCTCGACGTCGGGGGTGGCCGGGTCTGCTCAGCCCACCGAGGGCCCGAGACCCATCGACTGCGGCGTGCTGGCGTCCGGCGAGGGCTGGGGGATGCCTTCGTCGAGGGGGCCGTACTCGGTCATGAGCGCCTTGTTCCAGGGCGTCTGCTCCTCGGCCACCAGGGAGTTCGTGGTGAGGATGAGGCCGGCGACGGACGCACCGTTCTGCAGCGCCGAGCGCACGACCCGCAGCGGGTCGATGACCCCGAGCTCGACCATGTTGCCGAAGCGGCCCTCGAGGGCGTCGAAGCCCTCGTCGGTGCTCATGTCGCGGGTCTGCTTGACCACGTCGTGCCCGTCGTAGCCGGCGTTCGTCGCGATCAGGTACGCGGGCTCGGACAGCGCGGCCCGGACGATGTCCCGCCCGGTGCGGTAGTCCCCGTTGACCTCGACCCCGTCCAGCACGCTCTCGGCGTGCAGCAGGGCCGCCCCGCCGCCGGCCACGATGCCCTCCGCCATGGCGGCACGGGTGGCCTGCAGGGAGTCGTCGACGCGGTGACGGATCTCCTTGAGCTCGGCGTTGGTCGGAGCGCCGACCTCGAGGATCGCGGCCTTGCCCGAGAGGCGGGCGATGCGCGAGGAGAAGAAGTCCTCGTCGGTGCCGATCGTGGCGCGGTCCATCTCGGCGCGCAGCTGCGACACCCGCGTCTCGCGGGCGGCCGGGTCGCCGAGGCCGCCGATGATGACGGTCTGCTCGCTCGTGGCGCGGACCTGCGTGGCGCGGCCGAGGTGCTCGATCCCCATCTGCTCGATGGAGAACGCGGACGCCTTCGACTGGACCTTGCCGCCGCAGAGCGCGGCCATGTCCTCGAGGAGGTGGACGCGCTTCTCGCCGAAGCCGGGCGCCTGGATGCAGGTGACCTTGAGGTGCCCGTTCACGTGGTTGTGCACGAGCATCTGCAGGGCGGAGCCCTCGACCTTCTCGGCGACGATCACCAGGGGGCGCGGCTCGCGCATGATCCGCTCGAGCATCGGCATCAGGGACCGGACGTCGGAGATCTTCTCGGCGCAGAACAGCAGGTACGGGTCGTCGAGGACCGCCAGCATCGAGCCGGGGTCGGTGACGAGGTAGGGCGAGATGTAGCCGTTGTCGAACTCGAAGTCCTCGACGAAGTTCACGTGCAGACCGTGCAGGGGGCCGTCGTCGACGGTGATGACGCCGTCGTCGCCCACGGTGTGCAGGGTCTGGGCCACGACGCGGCCGATCGACTCGTCGTCGTTGGCGGAGATCGACGCGACCCGGGAGAGCGACTCCACGTCGTCCACCGGGTGGGCCACCGTCGCCAGGTGGTCCACGATCTTCTGCACCGCGATGTCCACGCCGCGCTTGACCAGCACCGGGTTGCCGCCCTGGCCGATGGCCTTGAGGCCCTCGCGGACGATCGCCTGGGCGATCACGGTCGCCGTGGTGGTGCCGTCGCCGACCACGTCGTTGGTCTTGACCGCGGCCTCCTTGAGGACCTGCGCGCCCATGTTCTCGAACTGGTCGCGGAGGAAGATCTCGCGGGCGATCGTGACGCCGTCGTTGGTCACCTCGGGCGTGCCGGTGATCTTCTCCAGGATGACGTTGCGGCCCTTGGGCCCGAGCGTCGACTTCACCGCCTCGGCGAGCTGGTCCACCCCCGCCTGCAGTGCCTGGCGGGCGTCGGCTCCGAATCGCAGTTCCTTGGCCATGGCCTCTCTTCTCCTCGGGAATTCGAAGTCGATAACGGTGGTGGTGGTCGTGCCGGAACCGCCGCCCACCCCACCCGCGACGACAGCGGTGGGCGGCGGTCCGACGTCAGGGGACGGGCCGGATCAGGACTTGTTCACCACGGGCGGGAGCATGTCGCCGATGAATTCGGCGGCCTCCTCCATGTTCCCGAACATCACGGTCCGATCGTCCATGTGGACCATCTTCCCGTAGTGGGTGGACATGTTCTCCTCGAACTCGGCGGCGTCGTAGAAGCCTTCCTCCTCGCCGAGCGCCTCGGAGATCTCGTCGTAGACGAAATCCATCCGACCCTTGCAGTCGACCCGGATCATCGCCGGCAGGTGCGTGACCGTCACGTTCTCCTGACGGTCCATCACCTCCGCGACGACCACGCCGATCTGGTTGTTCATCAAGGTGACGCCGGCCATGCCGGACTCGGTCTTGTCCGCCTTGAACGGGCTCTCGGCGGTCTTGAACTGGGTCACTGGGAGAGCTCCTTCGGGACGTCGAGGCCGAGGTCGCCGAGAATGCCTGCGAAGCGGTTCTTGGCGCGGTCGAGGGAATCCTCGAAACGGGGCGGCTTGTTGTCGGGCTGCGACCACAGGGGCGACATCTGCCGGGCAGCCTCGAGGCACTGCGGCACCCACTTCGAGAGCCACTCCCCCATGAGCGCCTTGTTGTGGTCGGCGAACTCCTTGTCCTGCGTGAGCAGCCCGAAGCACGCCTGGCTCCAGCGCAGGTCGCGCTGGGAGTAGTCGTACTCGCCGGCGCCCATGACGGTCGGGGTCACGTAGTCGCCGTTGCCGGGGGCCGCCTGCTGCACGAGGTTCGACCGGAACAGCTCGCCGAGCAGCGGCTCGAAGATGATGTTCGTCGCGAAGATCGTCTCCGCCCAGTCGTCCTCGATCGCGGTGAGCGCCTCACAGACCTTGCGGACGCCCTGCCACTCGGTGTCGTTGTTCCAGGCGTCGACGTGTGCGGTGCCGTCGAAGCCGTCGATCTCCTCGGAGAGCGTGAGGTTGTAGAGCGCGATGTCCTGGGCGAACCGGATCTTGTGCGCGCTGTTCACGGCCATCGCCGTGTTGTGCATGTTCGTGGGGCCGGAGCGGTTGCAGGCGGCGAACACGTACAGCCCGAAGATGTGCTCGATGTGCATCCACGTGCTGACGTGGCGCTCGACGAACTTCACCCAGTTCGGGTTCCACTGCTCGAACGCCTTGGCGTTGCGGGCGTTCTCGACGTTCGCCGTGATCTGCCGCTCGACGTTGGCGTTGTTCCGGAAGATCGTGAGGTCCCACTCCTCGTTGGGATCCCGGAACTCGTGCCAGCCGTGGGCGGGCCAGTCCTGCACCGGCTTGCCGCCGGAGCCGGGGCCACGCTCGGGCTCGGGGTTGTCGACCCCCCACGCCTTGAGCTTGGTCCAGGTCAGCGGGTAGCCCGAGGAGCCGTCCGCGAAGCCGTAGATCCACCCCTGCGACAGGTAGTGCCGCGGGTCGGGCTGGACCTCGACCGTGACGTCCTCGTAGTGGGTCTGCTTGCGCTTGGCCGGCTTGTAGTAGTTGTAGCGCCGCGCCGACGGGCCGGAGTCGGGGAATTCTTTCGCCCCGGCCTCGGCGTCGGTGAACTGCGGCTTCGGTACGCTTCTCTCGGTCTCGGTGCTCGTCATGTGTCGCCCTATTCCTCCGGCTCTCCGGTGGTGGTGAATTTGTCGAAGAAGATGTTGCGCTCGTCGATCCCACGCTGACTCAGGAGTGCGATGGCCGCGTCCACCATGGGTGGTGGGCCGCACACGTAGGCATCCCTTCCCTTCAGATCGGATTCCTCCGCACGGACCGCTTCGGTGACGAAACCGGTCAGTCCGTCCCACCCCTCTCCCTCGTGATCGGAGAGCACGGGGATGTAGCGGAAGCCGGGGAGCTTGGTCTCGAGCTCGCGCAGTTCGTCCTCGAAGCAGAGGTCGTCCTTCGTGCGGGCCCCGTAGTAGAGGACCGTGCGCCGGGTCGTCTCCTTCTCGACGAGGCCGCGGAGCAGGCCGAGCAGCGGCGCCATTCCCGCGCCCCCACCGACGAAGATGATGTCCGAGGTGCGGTTCTCGCGGAGGGTGCAGGTGCCGAACGGCGCCTCGACCTCGAGCTTGTCGCCGGCCTGCACCTCGTTCTTCAGGAACTGCGAGAACAGACCGTCGGGGTAGATCTTGATGACGAACTCGAACACGCCCTCGCGGTTCGGCGTGTTCGCCATCGAGAAGGACCGGCTCTCACCCGACTCCGGGAGGATGAAGTCCATGTACTGACCGGGGAAGAACTTGATGTCGTCCCCGGCGACCTGGCGCACCACGAGGTGGCGCATGTCGTGGGTGACCGGCTCGTTCGAGAGGACCTCGACGGTGCCCCGCCGCACCGGCAGCCCCGAGCGCAGGACCTCCTCGTCGTAGTTGAGCAGTTCGATCGTGAGGTCGTCATAGGCGTGGGCGCGGCACAGGAGCGTCTGGCCGTCCTCCCGCTCCATGTCGGGCAGGGCGAAGGTCGAGTAGCTGTCGAGCTCGATGTCGTCGATCTCGCCCTCGAGGACGAAGGACTTGCACGCGGCGCACTGGCCCTCCTTGCAGCCGTGCATGAGCTGGACGCCCTGTTCGAAGGCGGCGCGCAGGATCGTCTGGTCCTCGTCGACCTCGATCTCGATGCCCACCGGTTCGAACCGAACACGGTGCTTGTCACCCATCGATGAACTCCTGGAAGAGGGGGATTCGGACACAGCTCGGCCGTAGCCGGAATGCGTTTGAGAAAAGAAAACGCCGGGCCGGGATCGACACACGGCACGGCGGGGGACCGCGAGGGGCCGGAAACACCGGCCCCCCGCGGTTTACTGCTGGTCCGTCAGATCAGGACGTCGCGCCGGCCGGACGGCCGGCCGGGCCCTGCGCGTTGTAGTCCGCCACGAAGGCGGACCGCTCCGAGTCGCTCATCTCGTTGAGGATGACGTTCGGGCTGGCCACGTGCGGCATGCGCCGCATGTGGTCGAGCGTCCACATCTTCTTCGGGTCGAGGTCCAGGTGCGGCTGCGCCGTGAGCGTCTTGCCGTCGTCACGCACGAAGCCCATGTCCTGGATGACGTCGGCCCAGTTCCAGCCGTGGTACAGCGTCTCCCACTCGCGGTGGCCGACGAGCTTGCCCATGTTGGGCGTGTCGCGACCCTCGTAGGTGGGACGGAACGCGACGGCGTCGGTCCAGCGGCAGGCCTCGTGGCAGTACGTGCGCCACTGACCGTCCACCTTGTCGACGACCATGTCCTCACGCACCAGGCAGGGGACCATGCAGGTCCAGCAGCGGTGCGGGTACACGTAGTCGACGTCCTCGGCCACGATCGCGTGGTGACCGTTCGGGCGCGACAGGCGGTTGTAGTTCTCCCACCACTTGCCGTACCGGTCGTACCAGCCCGGGTACTTGTACTCGAACCACTCGAAGTCCTCGTCGGTCATGCCGTCGATCCGCCAGTAGTTGGCGACCCAACCGGTGGCGAAGAACTGCGCGACCTCGTGGACGTAGCCCTTGTTCCAGATCTGGTTCCACGACTCCTCGATGAGGTCGTGGGGGATCACCAGGCCGTACTTCTCGAGCGGCAGGAGGTAGGCACGGTAGTAGTCGTCGTAGATCCACCGACGCCACATCTCCGCGTAGGACTCGCGGTCCTTGCGGCGGTCCTTCGTGCCGTACTCGATGAAGGTACCGATCGCGGCGTCCACGACGCGGTGGTTGTTCCACCACGCGTAGCGCAGGTCGCGCTCGAGGAGCTGGCGGTTGTCCTCGTCCGACAGCGCCATGAGCAGCGTGGCGTAGCCGTTCGAGATGTGCCGCGACTCGTCGGACTGGACCGAGTGGAACACCGTCGGCAGCAGGTAGTCGCCGTTGGCGGCCGCCTCACCGGGCATGGCCACGAACAGGGTGTTCGTGAAGGCCGTCTCGGCGACGATCGTCAGGTAGATGCTGGCCGCGGTGATCGCGTCACCGGTGATGAAGCCCTCGGCGAACTGCCGGCCGATGGTGCCGCAGTAGTCCGAGTGGAAGTTGCGGAGCGTGTTGTTGAACCCCGCCGGGTCGATGTAGTTGTTCATGTACAGGCGCTTGAGGTTCTGCTGGATCGTGCTGTGCCGAACCTCGTCGATCATCTGGATCGCCTGGCCGTTGTGCAGCTCCGGGTTCGGAACCGCCTGGAACAGCATCGGCATCGAGCGCGCGGCCGAGATCTCCGGCAGCGGGATGATCGACAGGAAGAGCTTCTGCCACTCCAGCCAGCGCTCCTGCACCTGGCGGAACATGTTGCCGCGGATCGCGCCGTCCGACGCGCCGTACACGCGGCTGTCCTTCTCCTCCTCCATGGGGAAGTAGGAGCGGAGGACCTGCTTCAGCGGGTCCTTCTTGGCAGCCTTCTTGAAGGTGTAGTCCGTGCCGTATTTCATGTACGGCTCGTGGTACTGCGGCTCCCAGGAGAGTTCCTGGATTTTCTGGTGAGCCTTCGCCAAACTCTGACGGCTCATGCTTTCCTCCTCGGAAAGTACGACGGTGGATGTCTCGGGAGTTCCTGCGGTGCGGGCCGCCGCGCGGCCCCGGAGCTACGCCGGCCTCACCCCCTCCTCGTCGTCGTCGATGCGGTCGGCCGCGACCCGGGCCCGCCACTCGCGCATCGCGGTGGCGGCCACCTCCCGGACCGCGGTGGTCAGGGCGTCGCCGTCCTGGGCGAACCGCCGGGCGGGGCTCGAGACCGCGATGCTCGCCGCGACCCGGCCGTCGGGGGCGACGATCGGCGCGCCGACGCAGCAGAAGCCCTCGGCGAACTCCTCGCGGTCGACGGCCACGCCGTCGCGACGCACGCGTGCGAACTCGCGCTCGAGCCCCGGCGTCGTGGTGATGGTGGTGGCGGTGAAGGCCGTCCGGTCGGGCTGCGCGAGGAGCAGTTCCTCGATCTCCGACGACGTCGCGACCAGCGCCTTCGTGACGGCGAGCGCGTGGGCCTGGGCGACCGGGATGCGCTCGCGCAGGTCGGGGATGCGGGCGAGGCCCTGGTGGCCGCGGGCGTCGACGATCACGGTCGCGTCGCCGTCCCAGCGGGCGAGGTAGGAACGCTGCCGCGTGCGCCAGTAGAGCTCGGTCACCGCGTCGGCGAGGCTCTCGGGCAGCTCGTAGCGGCTGACCGGGTCGTCGTGCCGGCGCAGCGGGCGCGGCTCGACGACGTCCGGCGCCTCGATCCCGTCGGTCGCGTCCTCCTCGGCGGCCCCCCACGGGTCGCCCCAGGGCGGGGCGTCGCTCAGGCGGTAGACGCCGGTGTGGCCGTCGCGGCGGGCGTAGCCCTCCTGGCAGAGCGTGTTGAGCAGGTACCGCGCGGTGGCGGAGCTCTTGCCGATCTCGACGGCGAGCCCCTCGGCGGTGACGCCGTCGCGGGCGGCGGCGAGGTAGCGCAGGGACGTCAGGGCCTCGGCGGCGGTCTTGAGGGAACGCCCTCCGGAACGCTGGTCCGACATCACGCCTCCTCTCCGCCGACGGTGCGAGCGGTCCCGGGTCGCGACGACCCGGTCCCCCGACGGGCCCGGTGGTGGTGGTGGGGCCCGTCGCGCCTCGCCGGAGCGGTGCTCCTCGGCGAGACGTGGACCACTGAACGCGGCGGGACGACCTGTGGTCAACATCACCGTTTCGATGTGCAGATGCTGCACACCGCCGTCGAACCCGGTCGAATGACCGTTCGTCGCAGGTCAGAGAGGTATGGACGCCGCCGAAGTGGGTATCACGAGCTGTTGGTGTCTCAGAGGGAGACACCGCGAGGTCGAGATCCACTCGGTTCCGGCGGGGTCCGCGACCCGCCGTCGGGAGCGGATCACTCGTGCTCGGGCAGCACCGGGACCGAGATTCCCGGGTCCCGGCCGAGCTGGGTCGCGCGGCCGACCGCAGCGGCGCCGAAGCGGGCACGGACGGCGTCGAGGGCGGAGTCGAGCGCCGCCGGGTCGCGTTCGGGCCCGGGTCCGGCGAGCGCGGTGTGCGGCTCGTCGCGCTCGTCGAGGGCGAGCTCGAGCTGCTCGCGGCCGTCGCGATCCAGGTTGGCCAGCGAGAGCCCGATCAGCGTGATGCCGCGCTGCAGGATCATCGACATCGACTCCGTGAGCAGCTCGCGGGCGGCCGCGTCGAGCGCGGCCGTGCGGTCGGTCGCGGTGCGCAGCGTGTGCGAGCGCGTGACGCGCGTGAAGTCGCCGAAGCGCAGCCGGAGCACCACGGTGCGGCAGGTGCGGTCGCCCTCGCGCAGGCGGCGGGCGAGCCGGTCGACGATGCCGGCCAGGATCGTGTCCAGCTCCTCGGGGCTGCGGCGCCGGTTGCCGAGCGCGCGCTGGGAGCCGATCGAGCGGCGCGAGACCCCGGGGGTGACCCGCCGCGGGTCGGAGAACGTCGCGAGGGCGTGCAGGTGGTGCCCGGAGGCCGGACCGAGCAGGGAGACCAGCGCGGACTCGCCCAGCGCCGCCACGTCGGCGACGGTGTGGACCCCCAACCCGTGCAGCTTCGCCGCGGTCACCTTCCCCACGCCCCACAGCCGCTCCACCCGCAGCGGGTGCAGGAACTCGCGCTCGGCGTCGGGCTCCACGACGAGCAGGCCGTCGGGCTTGGCGACGCCGCTCGCGACCTTCGCCAGGAACTTCGTGCGCGCCACCCCCACCGTGATCGGCAGCCCGACCTCGGCGAGCACCCGGCCGCGCAACCGCGCGGCGATGTCCCGCGGGGTGCCGACGAGCCGGGCGAGCCCTCCGACCTCGAGGAACGCCTCGTCGACGGAGATACCCTCCACCAACGGCGTGGTGTCGCGGAAGATCGCGAACACGTCCTTCGACGCCGCGGAGTAGGCCTCCATCCGGGGCGGGACGACGATCGCGTCCGGGCACAGCGCCCGGGCCTGCCGGCCGTTCATCGCGGTCCGCACCCCGGCCCGCTTGGCCTCGTAGCTGCAGGCGAGCACCACGCCGCCGCCGACGAGGACGGGCCGACCGCGCAGATCGGGGTCGTCGCGCTGCTCCACCGAGGCGTAGAAGGCGTCGAGGTCGGCGTGCAGGATCGTCGCGGCGGTGGGCGGGCGCCCGGGGCCCGCCGGCCCGCTCCCGACGCGCGCGTCCGACACGAGGTCCAGTGTGCCCCGGCCGGGCACAATGTCCTGATGTGACGACCCGTCTCCAGGCCGGCCGGGAGTACCCCCACCCCGTCGCCGCCTTCGCCCGCGCGCTCGCCGACCCGGACTTCCACCGGGCCCGGCTCGACGCGGGCGGCGGGGGTGAGGTGGAACGCCACGAGATGCACGGGGCACGGTTGGAGGTGGTGGTGCGCCAGCCCGTGCCCACGGGACAGATCCCGCCCGCGATCGGGCGGCTGCTGACCGGTGGGCTGGTGCTGCGGCGCACCGAGCGGTGGACCCTGTCCGACGACCGCTGCCACGGCACCGTCGAGGTGAGCGTGCCGCTGGCCCCGGTCCGCGCCGAGGGGCGGATGTCGGTCGACCCCGTGGGCGCGGCGGCCTGTCTGCTCGACGTGGACGTCGCGGTCACGGTGACGATCCCGTTCGCCGGGGCGCTCGTGGAGGGCACGGTGGTCGACGGCGTCCGACAGCTGACCGGGGTGGAGCACGACAACATCACCCGCTGGCTCGACGGGGCCGGGGCGAGCGGAGCGACGGGGTCGGGGGGCGACTCCTGATGCCGGCCCGGCGCAACCGCCTCGGGCGCGGTGACAAGGTCGTGGTCATCTCCCCCTACGGCAGCCGCCTCGGCGTCTACGACCTGGAGACCGGTGAGGTCACCGACGTACCGCCTGCGTTCCGGGCGACGTTCGTGGCCGAGCTCGACGAGTGGCTGGCCGCGCACGGTCTCGACCCGTTCCCCGGCTTCGGGGAGAACGGCGCCACGACGCGGCCCCCGAGCCGACGGCAGCGGATGCGCGACACGCTGAGCTTCCAGCGACCGCGCGACACCGCGGCGCCGCCGCCACCGGCGGCCCCGCGCGGCCCCGACCCGACCCGTCGTCGGGAACCCGCGGCGTTGGAGGCGGGCGTGCCGACCCCCACCGGCGGCTGGTCGGCCGACTCGGCCGACGGCTACCGCTTCGACGCGTTCGACGACGGCGGGCCGCGTGCCGCCGGTCACCCGCGGCCCGACCGGCGGCCCGGGGACGAGTGGACGGACCTCGCCCGCTACACCCCCGACCACGGCCTCGCCCGGCGGGCCGCCGCGGCCCGACGGGACGGCAGGCGCGAGGAGGACGTGGCCCTGCGGCGGCAGGCGGACGCCCGGCTGGAGGTCGCGCAGTCGTTGAGCCGGGAGCTCGCCGCGCCGGTGTCGAGCCGGATCGGGCGCGTCGCGCGCTGGCGGATGCTGCACGGGATCGACCTCGTGATCGGCCGCGAACCGGTGGTCCTCGACCACCTCGTCATCTGCCCGGGCGGCGTGTTCGTGCTGGAGGACCGGCCGCAGCCCGGGAGCAAGGTGCACGCCTCCACCGACGGGCTCGAGGTCGACGGCCAGCACGTCGACCTGGCGCGCATCCGCACGATCGGCGAGGAGGTGGCGGATCGGCTCGCCGAGGCCATCGCGCTCGCCGCGGGCTTCGAGGAGGTGCTCAACCCGCCGACGGTGACCCCCGTCGTCGTGGTGGTGGGCGCGACGATCGTCAACCACAGCCGCCCCCGCGGGGTGATCGTCACCCGGGCCGGCGACCTGGGACGCGCCCTGCGCAGCCGGGGTGACCGGCTGACCGCGGCCGCCATCGAGGAGACCTACGCGGTGGCGCGGCGCTCGGACACCTGGACCTCGTGACCGTCTCCGACCTCCTCGACGTGCGCACCGTGTGGGCCGAGCCCGCGTCGCTGGTGTCGATGCGCGGCCAGGAGGTGCTCGCGCGGTTCCCCGACGCCGAGATCCGCGAGGTCGCCTCGCACTGGGCGATCCCGGAGCTGCACGGCAACGCGGGGAACGTCTCGCGGTGGGTGCGGGTGAAGGCGGAGAACCTCGTCCTCGGCGAGAAGAAGTCGCTGACGGTGCGGCCCAACGGGCGCTCCGCGGACTTCATCGCGCCGTCCTCGGCCAACGGGTGCGCGATGGCGTGCGCCTACTGCTACGTGCCCCGCCGCAAGGGGTACGCGAACCCGATCACGGTGTTCACCAACGTCGACGACATCCTGCGGGCCGTCACCCGCCACCTCGCCCGCACCGGCCCGAAGCCGGAGCCCAACCAGTGCGGCACCGCATGGGTCTACGACCTCGGGGAGAACTCCGACTGCTCGGTGGACGCGCTGGTCAGCGACGGCGTCGCCGACGCGGTCGCCCACTTCCGCGGCCTCGCCGGGGCCCAGGCCTCGTTCGCCACCAAGTACGTCAACCGCGGCCTGCTCGACCTCGACCCGCAGGGCTCCACCCGGATCCGGTTCTCTCTCATGCCGCCGGAGGACGCGCAGCTGCTGGACCTGCGCACCTCGTCGATCGACGAGCGCATCGGCGCCGTCGACGACTTCCTGACGGCGGGCTACGAGGTCCACCTGAACTTCTCCCCCGTCGTGCTGCGCGAGGGCTGGCAACGCCGCTGGGCGACCCTGCTCGACGAGCTGTCCGACCGGCTCTCGCCCGCCGCGCGCGAGCAGGCGGCGTGCGAGGTCATCCTGCTGACCCACAACGAGGGACTGCACGAGGTCAACCTCGGCTGGCACCCGAAGGCCGAGGACGTGCTCTGGCGGCCCGAGGCGCAGGAGGCCAAGACGTCGCAGAACGGGCAGGACAACGTGCGCTACCGGGTGGACGTCAAGCGCCGCGCCGTGGCCCGGATGCGGGAGCTGATCGGCGTCCACGCCCCGTGGCTCACGGTCCGGTATGCCTTCTGACATCGCCGTCGACCGACGCGCGCGGGGCGCGGTCATGGCGCTGTTCGCGGTCAACGGCGCCACCTACAACTCGCTCGTGCCCCGCTTCCCCGCGCTGCGCGACGGCCTCGGGCTCTCGAACGCCGAGCTCGGGACCGCGATCGCCGCGTTCCCGGCGGCCGCCCTGCTCGTCGGGGTGCTGGCCGGCCCGCTGGTGGCCCGGTTCGGCAGCGGGCGGGTCGCGGCGTCGGTGTCCCTGCTCGGGGCGCTGCTGCTGCCGCTGGTGGCGGTGGCGCCGGGCTGGTGGGCGCTCGCGGCCGCCCTGTTCGTGCTCGGCGTGACCGACGCCTGGACCGACGCCGCGATGAACGCGCAGGGCCTCGTCGTCCAGGAGCGCTACGGCCGCTCGATCATCAACGGCCTGCATGCCACGTGGAGCGTCGCCGCGGTCGGCGCGGGCCTGCTCGGCGCGGGGGCCGCGGGGCTCGGCGTGCCCATCGGGTGGCACCTGGCCGCGGTGTCCGTGGCCCTGCTGGTGACCTCCGCCGTGGCCTGGGTGTTCACGGTGCCGGACCCCGTACACCACACCGAGGAGTCCTCGGCCGGCGTCCGCTCGGTGCTGCGGTCGCGACCCGCCGTGCTCGGGCTGCTCGCGATCGCGGGCCTCATGGTGTGCTCGGGCGCGGTGGAGGACTCGTCGGCCTCGTGGGGCGCGGTGTACCTGCGCGACGACCTCGGAGCGGGCGCCTTCGTCGCCGGCCTGCCCTTCGTCGCCTTCCAGGTCTTCATGACGGCGGGCCGCATCGGCGGCGACCGCGTGGTCGACCGGTTCGGGGCGGTGCGCGTGGCCCGGCTCGGTGCGCTCGTCGCCGCCGTGGCGCTGGCGGTGGCGCTGCTCGTGGCGCACCCCGTCGCGGCGGTGGTCGGCTGGGCCGTCGCCGGGCTGGGCGTGGCGACCCTCTTCCCGCTCGCGTTCGCGGCCGCCGGTGCGGTGCCGGGGGTCCGGCCGGGCGACGGGATCGCCGTCGTGGGGTTCCTCGCCCGGCTCGGCTTCCTCGTGACCCCGCCCGTGATCGGCGCGATCGCGGACGCCTCGACGGTGGGCACGGGACTCCTGCTCGTCCCGGTCGCGGCCCTCGGCGCGGCGGCGCTCGCCCGGTCGTTGCGGCCGGCCCGCTGACCGGCCCCCTCCGCGGCAGCGAAGCGTCGTTGCTGTCATCCAGCGGCAGGATCTCCCCGTTGCTGGTCCAGAGCCCCGACCCGGACGCCGGCCATACGTCACTGCCGGCACTGGACGCCAGGAACGCCACACCGTCGCGGCCCGCGCTCCCTGCCCGCGGCAGACTCGTCGTCGTGACCCCCGACGAGGCCGCCGCCGTGCTCTCCGCCGCTCCGGGCGACCTCGACGGGACGGTCGCCGACCTCCCCGGCGCGCCCGGGCTCCACGCCTGGTGGACGGTCGAGCCGCTCGGTCTCGGCGGCGTGGTGCACGACGGCCGGACCCTGCTCGACGTCGGCGCCGCGCGCATGCTGCGCAACCGCATCCGTCGACAGGACCTCTACCGCACCGGGGTGTCGCGCCTGCGCCGCGTGCTGGCCGGACTGCAGCTCGACGAGCTGGCGCTCGCCCCGACGTGGGCGGCCGAGGTGGTGCTGCCGAAGGCCGACGAGGAGCGGCTCTCCGCCTGGATGCGCGAGCGGCTGCTGCTGACGGTCCTTCCCGACGACGGGGCGGCGGACCTGCTCGGGCCCGTCGCGGTCCGGCTCGGGGAGACCGCTCTGGCGTCGGAGGCGGCGGCCGGAGCGGAGGAGCGGTTCGTCGCCGCGGCCGGCGCGAAGCCGGTGCGGCCCGTCGGCGAGGTGTTCCGCCGCCCCTGACGGTGTGGCGTTCCTGGCGTCCGGCGCCGGCAGTGACGCACGGCCGGCATCCGGGACGGTGGCCCGGGACCGGCGACGACGTGGCGATCCTGCCACTGGATGACAGCAATGACGCTCCGCTGCCACGGGGGCACTCAGGCGTGCCGCACGCACCGCCGCGCGGCGGGCCGGGCCTCGAGCCGTTCGCCGGGGATCTCGCGCCCGCACACCTCGCAGATCCCGTAGGTGCCCGCGTCGAGCCGGGCGAACGCGGCGTCGATCTCGGCCAGGTCCGTGCGGGCGCGCGCGAGGAGGGCCTGGGCCTGCGCACGGTCGTAGGCGATCGTCTGGCCCTCGGGATCGTGTTCGTCGTCGCCGGAGCTCGACGACGCCGTCTCGACGATGTTCGCGATCTGCGCCTCGAGCGCCGCGATGCGGGCGCGGGTCTCGTCGCGGGCGACGCCGAGGTCGTCGGC
Source organism: Actinomycetospora corticicola (assembly GCF_013409505.1). Classification (NCBI taxonomy): domain Bacteria; kingdom Bacillati; phylum Actinomycetota; class Actinomycetes; order Pseudonocardiales; family Pseudonocardiaceae; genus Actinomycetospora; species Actinomycetospora corticicola. The sequence continues at coordinate 4,204,044 of NZ_JACCBN010000001.1, forward strand.
GGCGCTCACCGGACGGTCGCCAGCGCCCCGGGGACGAGCTCGATCGTCACCGAGGTGTCCTCGGGCACCGTGATGACCTCGCCGTCGAGCTGCAGCGGCAGCTCCTCGATGCTGCGGAACCGCAGGTGGCGGGCGCTCGGCTGCCAGCCCAGCCCCTTCCAGGCGGCCCGGATGCCGGTGAACAGCAGCCGGAGGCGGCCGCGGTGCGGGATCGAGACGATCTCGAAGCGGCCGTCGGCCGGGTCGCCGTCGGAGAGACGCGCGTACTTCGCCATCTCCGAGAGGTTGGCGACGATGAGGCTGTCGTAGCTCCGCCGACCGAGGTAGTCGCCCACCCCCACCCCGTCGCGCGACTCGCCCTCGAACGCCTCGAGCTCGATCTCGAACGGCCGGAACCGGAGGAACTCGCGCCCGGTCGTGATGAGCTCGCGGATCGTGCCCTTGCCGTGCTTCTCGATCGCGAGCGCGACGACCGGGGTGATGCCGAGCCCGATGTAGGAGTGGGCGTAACGCACGTGGCCACCGATCGTCAGCCGGAGCACGTCGAGGTACTCCACCTCGCGCCCGGCGATCGCCTCGGCCAGCGGCCGACGCCGGGTGACCCGCCGGTGGTCGTTCGCGTTGCCCGCCGAGGTGACGGCGACGACCGTGCCGGTCATGTGCCCGTCCCCGCCGGCCATGGCGCCGTCGACGACCTCGTTGTAGCCACCGTCGCCGGACACCGACACCACGAGCGGCTTGTAGGTGCGCGCCGCGCTCTCCGCGATGCGGCGCGCGTGCCCGGCGTACTCGGTCGGCACGAGCTCGACGTCGAGGTCGGGCGCGCGCTCGCGCAGCTCCCGCGCGAGCGTCTGCGCCTTGCCCTCGCCGCCGCCGGTGCTGTGCGGGTTGTAGACGAGCAGCACGTGACGGTACGGGGAGTCGTCCGGGGCTGACCCGGCCGCAGCGGACACGAACCGGACAGTACCGCCGCGCCCCACGACACGACCGGACGAACGACCTGGTCAGGGGGTGACGAGGGCCGCCCGGACGGCCTGCTCCACCACCTGCGTCCACGGCTGCGCCGGACGGCCCAACAGGCGGGCGAGGTCGTCGCCGGGGGCCGCGAGCAGCCCGGCCGCGGCCCCGCGGTCGCTGTCGGCGAGGACGGCCGCGAACCCCTCGGGCAGACCGGCACCCACCAGGGCGGCGGTGTAGTCCTCGACGGACAGGTCCGTGTAGGTCACCGGGCGGCCCGCGGCCTGCCCGATCCCGGCGGCCAGCTCGGCCCGTGTGAAGCCCGGGGCACCGAGCTCGAACACGTCGCCGGCCGTCGCGCCGCCGGTCAGCGCCGCGACGGCCGCCGCGGCGAAGTCGGCCCGCGTGGCGGCGTCGAAACGGCCGTCACCGGAGGCCCCGACCATGCCGTGCTCGATCGTCACCGGGAGCGCGCCGAGGAAGTTCTCGACGTACCAGCCGTTGCGCAGCAGCACGGCCGGCAGCCCGGCTTCGGCGAGGAACCGTTCGGTCCCGGCGTGCTCGGCGGCGAGGACCAGGTCCGAGGTCTGCGCGTACAGGATGCTCGTGTAGGCCACCAGCTCGAGCGTCCCGACCGCGGACAGTGCGTCGACGACGGCGCGGTGCTGCTCGAGGCGCGCCCCCGCGTCGCTGCCGGAGACGAACAGGACGCGGGTGGCCCCGGCGAACGCCTCGGCGAGCGACGCCGGGTCGGTGTAGTCCGCCCGACGGACGTCCACGCCTCGCGCGGCGAGGTCGTCGAGCGTCCCGACGCGCCGTCCGGTCGCCCGGACCTGCTCCGCGGGCACGCGCTCGAGCAGGGACTCGACGGCGAGACGACCCAGGGCCCCGGTGGCTCCGGTGATCACGTACACGGCTTCTCCTTCACGACGACGGGTGCGGCTGCCCGGGCCAACCCCACCTGCGGTCCGACACTTCCCGATAGAGAGTGAGCACCTTGAAGTGGCGTAGGTACCTGGTGGATAGTGAGCAGGTGCAGGCCGACCTCTTCGACGCGAAGTGCCCGAGCCGTCAGGTGCTGGACCGGATCGGCGACCGGTGGAGCGTCCTCGTCGTGAGCACGCTCGCGGAGGGCACGCTGCGCCACGGCGAGATCGCCGGCCGCATCGGCGGCATCACGCCGAAGATGCTCACGCAGACGCTGCGGGGGCTCGAACGCGACGGCCTGGCGCGGCGCACGGTGTACGCCGAGGTGCCGCCGCGCGTGGAGTACGCGCTCACCGACCTCGGCCGCGACCTCGTCGGGCTCGTCCGGCAGCTCACGCGGTGGGCCGAGGTCCACATCCCCGACGTCGAGGCGGCGCGGGCGGACTACGACGCGCGCCCGACCGCCTCGAGGAAGTAGTAGTCGGCGTAGACCATCCCGACGTCGACCTCGCTGTCCTGCGGCTTCCCGCCCACCGCGTGCGCGAGCAGGGCGGGCCCGGCCGGCGCGACGTCGCGGCCGGCCAGCTCGTCGAGGGTCTCCAGCGCGACCTGCCGGTAGCGCGCGTCGCCGGTCTGCTGCGCGAGGTCGAGCAACCCGGACGCGGCGACGGCGGCCGCACTGGTGTCGCGCTCCTCGCCGGGTCGCGAGAAGTCCCACGGCGGGACGCGGGCGCCGGGCGCGGTGTGGGCGAGCCACCAGTCGGCGGCCTTCCGCGCGGCGGCCAGCAGCTCCGGGTTCCCGGCCGCGCGGGCCTGCGCGGCGAACCCGTGGATCGCCCAGCCCTGCCCGCGGCTCCAGGTCGAGTCCGGGGCGGCGCCCTGCCAGGTATCGCGCTTCACCAGCTGTCCCGACGCCGGGTCGAAGACGGCCACGTGCGCGATGCTCCCGTCGGGACGCATGTTCGTCGTCGACGCCGTGAGCGCGTGCCGGGTGGCGAGGTCCTTCCAGCGCGGGTCACCGCCCGGCAGCGCCGCCGCCCGGTCCAGCAGCGGCAGGTTCATCACCGTGTCGATGATGACCGGGAAGCGCCACGACCCCCGTTTGTCGTCGTCGCCCTCGGTGTCCCAGCTCTTGATCGCCCCCACCGTCGGGGAGTACCGCGTGGCGAGCGACCGGGCGGCGGTGACGACCTGCTCGGCCCCCTGCCCGGTCGCGTCGAGCTCCGCGCCGAAGCTGTCGTCCACGACGAAGCCGAGGTCGTGGGTGTCGGTGCGCGTCACCTGGCCGGCGATCGGGGCGGTCCAGCGCTGCGCGCGGGCGGTCCACGCCGGGTCGCCGGTGAGCCGCCCCGCGAGCCAGAGCTCGCCGGGGAAGAAGCCGGAGGTCCAGTCGTCGACGGGCTTCGTCGTCCACGTGGCCTCCCCGCCCTCGACCGAGCGCGGGTAGCCGGCCACCGGGTCCAGCCGGTCGGCGCTCGCCGCGAGCCGTTCCCACGCCGTCGGCAGCACGCGGGTCACGGACGACGGGAGGCCATCGGTGCTGCTCGGAGCGGCCGTGGACCCGGGAGCAGCCACCGGGGCCGACGACGGGACCGGCACCGACCCGGCGTCGGGAACGGACCCGCAGCCGACCAGCAGCACCCCGGCGAGAACCACTCCTGCCACACCCGTCACACGCCCAGCGTGCCCGCCCCCGGCCCCCATGACGCGGGACCGTAACCCGAACGGGGAGGTGCGCTCCGCGCCTGTGAGTACTTTTCCGTGCCTGGGCACGGAGAAGTACTCACAGGCCGAAGGCACCTAGTGGCAGGGCTCCCCGTGGGCGTCGGACGCCGGGAGGTCCAGCGCCGGGTTGCCGTCGAAGAACCCGGACGGCCGGAGCATGAAGCCGATCGTCGACACCGGCATCACCGGCCAGTCCTCCGGTCGCACCACGTGGTGGGCGCCGAAGGTGTACCAGACGACGACGTCGGAGCCCTCGAGCGGACGGTCGCCGTCGAGGTAGTACGGCAGGCCCGTCCCCACCGGCGCCTGGAGCGGGTAGTCGCCCGCGGCGAAGCGCTGGGCCGGGTCGTTCGCGGTGACCCAGAGCGTGTGCTCGGTGAACCCGGACCGCGGCGCGAAGACGGCCTCCGGCGAGTACATCGGCGGCACCGTCGAGCCCGGCAAGAGCGCGTAGGCGGTGGGCGCCCCCGTCGGGCCGGTCTCCGTGGCGCTCTCGATCTTCCAGAACCGGGCCCGCTCGGGCGCGGTGTCCCGGGCGCCACCGGCCTCCGAGATGATCGGCGTCCGGGTGGTGACCCAGGCGTTGCCGTGCGGGTTCGCGGGCCCGGGCGGCGAGGGCATCGAGTCGATCTCGGTGACCGTGTTGGCCGCGCCGTCCACCGTCATGTCGAGGCGCACGCAGAAGAAGTGCTGGTGGTGCGGGCCGTAGAGGCCGGGGGCGACCAGCGTGCCGTGCCCGGGCACGTCGCCGACCGGGATCGAGCCGGTGGAGATCACGCCGGAGAGCTTGACCTCGTACTCGATCATGCCGTCGTTGTAGAGGTACCAGAAGTAGCCGTACTCGTAGTTCCCGACCGTGACGATCGAGGAGATGACGAGGCGCCGTCGGCGGCGGACCTCGACCTTCTCGGTGCGGAAGTCGGTGTGCTTCCACGCGATCCCGGTGTCCTCCTCGTGCATGCAGATCGCGTTCGGGATGACGACGGCCTCGCCGTCCTGGTCGTTGACGACGCCGTCGAAGTACCGGATGTGCCCGACGCAGTCGCAGCCCAGGGTCAGCGGGTTCGCGAGCCAGCCGACGCCGTACTCGCCCTGGTCGAACACGTTCTTGAAGCGATGGGTGGGCGCCGGGTCGCCGTAGGGCACGTACATCTCGGCGAGCGAGGCGCGGTGCAGGATCGGGCGCCGGGTGCCGCGGTCGTCGTAGGAGACGTCGTGCAGGACGAGGCCCTCGCGCGGGGTGAACCCGATCCGCAGGTGCCACTTCTGCCAGGAGACGGCGTGCCCGTCGACGGTGAAGCTCGGCCCCTCGGGCTGCGTGATCTCGATCGGCTTCACGTCGTCGCGGATGGTCTCGACCCGCGGGACGTTCGCCGGGTCGTGGATCCACGGCTGCTCGTAGTTGGCGGGCTGCGGGGGCAGGTCGACGACGCCGTGGTCCTCCACGTCCACGACCTCGCGGAGATCGAGGTCCACGGTGACGATCAGGCCGTCGACCGGGCGGGCGTAGCCGTGCTCCCCGGGCGCGGACCGCATCCAGGTCAGCGGGCGGACGATGCGCCGGGCCGACGGGTCGTCCTCGGGCCCGGTCCACGACGAGGCCCACGGGTCGATCATCGCCAGGTCGAACTGCTCGATCCCGCGCCGCCGCATCGCCTCCTGCCAGCGCGGGTCGGCGCGGACGATGTCCTCGGTCGCGAAGAACTCCTCCGCCATGATCGGCGCCTGCACGCCGGGGCGGGGGCGCCAGTCGACGACCGTGCGGTCGCTCAGCGAGACGACGGCCTCGTACAGCGTCCTCTCGGCCCGCTCGTAGAGCACGATCTCGGCCTCGCGGGGCAGCGGCTGCCCGGACGCCAGGGCGGCCTTCGACGGCTCGTGGAGGTGGACGAACACGAAGCGGGCCGTGGGACCGAGGCCCCGGGCCTCCTTGAGGATCGCCGCCGCCGCGGTGACCTCGTCGGCGGTCAGCGGCTCGAGCGGGTGGGTGACGGACACCTGGGGTTCGTCCAGCGCGGTCATCGGGCGACCTCCTGCGGGCTGTCGAGCTGCGGGCTGTCGAGCTCGGGATCGGTGAGGGTGAAATGTCCGAGTCCCGCGTACACGGCGGGCCTCCGCGCGCGCAAGACCAGCGCGATGACGACGCCGACCACGAAGATGGCGACCGGCACGTACGGCAGCACGGTGATGAAGGGGACGCCCTCCGCGGCGGCGAGCTCGGCCCGGTTCGAGACGAGCAGGTAGCACGCGCCGACCATGGCCGCGCACCCCACGACGGGCGCGATGAGCGTCGTCAGGACGTTGAAGCCGTCGCGACCCGTCGTCAGGAAGTAGCGGACGATCGCGACGCAGACCAGCGCCTGGACGGCGAGGATGCCGAGCACGCCGAGCAGGGGCGACCAGGTGCCGAGCTTGGTCAGCGCGGCCTCGGTCGAGGGGTCGTAGAGCGTGAAGCCGAGCATGTAGAGCGCGACGATCGCCGTCGTCGTCATGGCCGCGACGCCGGGCCCGTGGTGCTTCGAGGTGCGCGCGAGCACCCGGGGCAGGACGCCCTCGCGGCCGAGCGCGAACAGGTAGCGCGCCGAGGTGTTGTAGAACGCCATGGCGCACGCGAACGAGCTGGTGACCGCCAGGATCTCGATGATCACGGTCAGCCATCCGCCGACGAAGCGGTCCGAGAGCGGGTAGAAGGCCGACGCGTACGTGCCGTTCAGCTGGTCGGACACCGCCTGGACGCTGCCGGTGAGCCCCCAGCCGGTGACGAAGGCGTAGGAGACGAACATGTAGAAGATCCCGAGCCCGATCACCGACCCGTAGGTCGCGATGGTCGCGATCCGGTGCGGGTCGCGGGACTCCTCGGCGTAGTTCGGCGCCATCTCGAAGCCGACCCAGGACCAGAAGGCCGCGAACAGGGCGATGCCGGCCGCCGTCGTCCCGAAGATCTGCAGTGCGCCGGCGTTGCCGAACACCTGTGTGGGGTCGAACGGCGCGGCCGAAAAGCCCTCGGCGCCACCGGCCACGAAGATCGCCAGCGAGAGGACGATCAGGGCGAGCACCTCGGCGACGAGCATGACCCCGAGGACCTTCGCGGTGAGTTCGATGTGGAACCAGGCGAGCAGGCTCATCACCGCGAGGCCCACGGCCATGTAGAGCCAGGCCGGCAGCGCGAGCCCGGTGAAGGTCTCGACGGTCGAGGCGGCGAAGTAGCCCATGACCCCGATGACGGCGCCGACGAAGATCATGTAGCAGAGCGCGATGAGCAGCCCGGAGCCGACGCCCACCACGCGGCCGAGCCCCCGGCTGACGAACGTGTAGAAGCCCCCCGCGCTCGTCACCCGCTTCGACATCGCGATGTAGCCGACGGAGAAGATCGTCAGGGCGATCGTCGCGATCCCGAAGGCGGCCGGCGCGGCCCAGCCGCCGCCGTTCACCGCGACCGGGACGTTGAAGAGCATCGCCGTCAGCGGGGCGGCCCCGGTGACGATGCAGAAGAGGACCGAGGGCAGGCCGAGCGCGTTGTCGGCGAGGCGGCCGTGCGAGACCTCGGGTGGCGCCGTAGGCGGGGCGGTGGCGGTCATCGGATTCCTTCGGGCCGGGGCGGGGGCCCGTCCACTCTCAGAAGGTCATGTGTCCTCCAGGTGACCGCCAGGTCAAGCCGCACGACGCTGACCAGCGCGAACAGGACGATCCGGACCCGTCATGACGGCGGGTGTCCGTGCGGTCGCGCTGCGGTACGGCTACGGATCTCCGCCGGCCGCGACACGCAGCAGCACGTCGGCGTGGCAGGCCTCCTCCAGGCCGCACCAGCAGGCGAGGTCGTGACCCGCGAGCTCCTCGCGTGCCCGCTCGACGAGCTCCGGGTGCTCGACGAGCCAGCGGCGGTACAGCGCGATCATCAGGTCGCGGTCGAGCGTGACGCGCTCGCCGCCCACCTCGACGGTCTCGCCGAGCTTGAACGGGTTCCCCCACGACGACGGCCGCGCGACCGTGATCGCGCCATCGGGCTTGCGCCACCCCTTCGCGCGTCTCAGCTGGATGCGGTCCGGCACACCTGCTCCAGCCCGTCGAGAAGTCGGTCGACGTCGTGGTCGTCCGAGTAGGGCGCGAGCCCGATCCGCAGTCCGCCCGCGTCGCCGAGGCCGAGCCGGTGCGACGGCCCGACCGCGTAGAACGATCCGCTCGGTGCGAACACGTCGCGCTCGGCGAGGAGGGCCGACGCCCGCGCGTCGCCGCCGGGGACCCGCACGAGCAGGGTCGGCGTCCGGTGCCGGGCACGGCTGAGCACCTCGACGCCGAGGTCCGCGAGCCCCTCCTCGATCCGCCGCCGCAGCCGGTCCTCGTGCGCCTCGACCGCGGCCATCCCGAGGACGAGCCGTTCCCGCCGGCTCCCGTCCGTCCCGCCGAGCGACGCCAGCACGTCGACCGCAGCGGTGGTGCCCGCGAGCAGCTCGTAGGGCAGCGTGCCGAGCTCGAACCGTTCCGGCACGGCGTCGGTCGAGGGCAGCAGCTTGTCCGGGTGCAGCGTCTCCAGGAAGGCCGGGTCGGCCGCGAGGACGCCGCAGTGCGGGCCGAGGAACTTGTAGGGCGAGCACAGGAAAATGTCCGCGCCGAGGGCCGCGACGTCGATCGACGCGTGGGCGGTGAGGTGCACGCCGTCGACCACGAACAGCGCGCCGCGTGCGTGGACCGCCGCCGCGGTCCCGACGAGGTCCGGCCGGGTGCCGACGAGGTTCGACGCCCCGGTGACGGCGACCAGCCGCGTGCGGTCCGACAGGACCGTCGCGACGTCGTCGAGCTCGCACGTCGCCGGGTCGAGGTCCAGCCACCGCACGGTCGCCCCGGCGCGTTCCGCCGCGATCACCCAGGGGCGGACGTTCGCGTCGTGGTCGAGCCGGGTCACCACCACCTCGTCCCCAGGACCCCAGCCGGTCGCGAGCGTGCGGGCGAGCGCCATGGTGAGCTCGGTCATCGAGCGGCCGAACACGATCCCGCCCGGGTCGGCGGCGAGCAGGTCCGCCATCGCCTGCCGTGCGGCGAGCACGACGAGCTCGGCGTTCCGGGCCGCCGCATAGGTCGTGCCGCGGTTCGCGATCGGCATCGTCAGCGTGTCCGCCACCGCCCGCGCGACCTCGACCGGGACCTGCGACCCGCCGGGCCCGTCGAAGTGCGCGAAGCCCGCGTCGAGCGCCGGGAACCGGGCACGCAGGGCGGCGACGTCGTAGGTGGGCTCCGGCACCCGCCCATCCTCGCGCGCCGACCCCGGTCGGGCGAGACGTCACGTGTCGGTCTCAGGCGACCCCGTCGGCCCCGACCGGTGAGGTCCCGCCGGGCGAGTCACGACGCGGCCGGGGATACGACCGATCGGGGAGACGGATACGCCGACCGAAGGATTCCCGGGGCCGATTCATCCGATCCGGGGCCTCCAGGGTTTCGGGGTAACGAAAGCGGACCATTCCGCGGATACACGTGCGACGACCGGCGCGACGGGCGCGCCGGACGGGAAACGGGGTGGACGAGATGGACGAGCGACTCGTGCGACACGACGTCACGGCCACGCAGCGTGCCCTGGCCTCCGTCCCCTCCGAGACCGAGCGCCCCCTCCCGCGCTGGCGTGAGGCCGTCGGCGCCGCGGTGCTGCTGTCGGTCATCGACACGGTGCGCGCGCAGGAGTCCGCAGCCAGCGCGTAGGCCTGATCAATAGCGGGAACAACTTCCTCCGTCCGACCCGACGGAGGTCCGCCATCAGTACGACGTCCGAGACCGGCACGCGCCGCGGCCTGCGAGGCCCGGCCGCCGCCGTCGTCGTCGCCCTCGCCTTCCTGGTCACCATGCTCGGCGCGACGCTGCCGACGCCGCTCTACCCGCTCTACGAGCGCGAGCTGGGGTTCGGCCAGATCGTCGTGACGCTGATCTTCGCCGCCTACGCGGTCGGCGTGGCGGCGGCCCTGATCTTCTTCGGCCGGCTCTCCGACCAGCTCGGACGCCGCGCGGTGCTGCTGCCCGGTCTCGCGCTCGCCGCCGTGTCGAGCGCGGTGTTCCTCGTCCCGGACAGCCTCACGGCGCTGTTCGTCGGCCGTGTCCTCTCCGGGCTGTCGGCCGGCATCTTCACCGCGACCGCCACCGCCACGCTCGTCGACCTCGCCCCCGAGGGACGGCAGGCCCGCTACAGCCTGGTCGCGGCCTGCGTGAACATGCTCGGCCTCGGGCTGGGCCCCGTGCTGGCGGGCGCCCTGGCCCAGTTCGCGCCGCTGCCCCTGTTCCTGCCCTACGCCGTGCACATCGTGCTGGTGCTGCTCGTGGCGATCGGGGCCTACCTCGTCGCCGAGCCCCTCGACACGACCGGCCGGTCGGTGTCGTTCGCCCCGCAGAAGCTCGGCGTCCCGGCCGAGGTCCGCGGCGTGTTCGTCGGCGCGGCCATCGCCGGGTTCGCGGGCTTCGCCGTGCTCGGACTCTTCACCGCCGTCTCCCCGGCGTTCCTCACCCAGGTGCTGCGGATCGAGAACCACTTCGTCAGCGGCCTCGTGGTGTTCACGCTGCTCGGCTTCTCCACGCTCGGCCAGATCGCCTCGTCCCGGCTCGCGCTGCGCCCGGCCCTGCTGACCGGGTGCGTCGGCCTCGTGATCGGCATCCTCGTGGTGGGCCTGTCCGTCGCGGTCGCGTCGCTGTGGGTGCTGCTCGCGGGCGCGGCGGTCGCGGGCGTCGGCCAGGGGATGTCGTTCCGGGCGGGGCTCGGGGCGGTCAACGCCGGCAGCCCGCCGGAGCGGCGCAGCGAGGTCGCGTCGAGCTTCTTCCTCGTCCTCTACGTGGCGATCTCGCTGCCCGTGATCGGTGAGGGCATCCTGTCCTCGGCCATCGGGCTGGTGACGGCGGCCGTCGTCTTCTCCGTCGTCGTCGCCGTCCTCGCCGCGATCGCCTTCGTGAGCCTGCTGCGCGTGCGGATGTCCTGAGCCGGGTCAGGCCGCCGCGAGCACGCGCCGTCCCGTCGGGCCGTCACACAGGACCCGCCCCCGGAGCTCGGCCGGGACCCGTCGTCCGGACAGCACCAACAGCAACGCCACCGCGTCCGCCTCGAGGGTCTCGGGGGCGCCCGCGCCCGTCGTCGGGAGGACGCGGTCGACGACCCGGCGGTCGGTCCGCACCACCACCCGCAGGCTCGACGCCCGCGGCTCCGGCACGTGCGCGAGCAGCCGCGGGATCATCCCGACGACGAGCCGGCACGCCTCGGCGGCCGCGGGTCCGGCCTCGTCGCGGTCCAGGTCGCGGCCGAGGGCCGCCAGCAGGTCGTGGGTGTGCAGGCACATGTCCAGGCACTGGGCGGCCAGCTCCTCCCCGCGCGGCGCCGCGTGGACCAGCTGCCGACCGGCCCGGGCGTGGGCGGTGACGAGCGCCGCCCGGAGGCGGTCCGGCCCGGCGTAGTGGACGCCGCCGAGGTGGGTGACCAGGTCCGCCACGACCGTGCCGCCGGTGTCGAGGACGGCGGCCGCTCGGGCCCGGTCGGTCCGGGCGAGCGGCCGGTTCCAGTCCGGCGCCGCGAGGGCCTCCACCGTGTCCTCGGTGGTGTCCCAGAGGTCGAGCAACGCCCGCGTCGCGTCGTCCATGGTCGGTCCCCTGCTCGTCGACGAATGTCCACGGTAGGTGACCCAGGACACACCCGGCAACGACCGTCCGGCGATCGCAGGCGTCGGGCGGAGCCGCTCCGGGCATTCCGATCGGGCTCGGGAAGGAATGGTCCTCCCCCGTGGAAAGTGCGGCAACAATGGTCGGAATCCTCGTTCTCGTCCTGATCGTCTGGCTCGTGCTCGCCATTCTCGGATTCGTCATCAAGGGCTTGTTCTGGCTCGCGATCGTCGGGATCGTCCTGTTCGTGGCGACGGCGATCCTCGGCGGCGTGAAGCGGTCGTCGCTGCGCCGCTGATCGCCGGCGCGCTTGCACCCCCGGCGGGGGCGTGTTGTGGTCGATCGATCCCGCGACGAAGGAGTCCCGCGTGCCCGTTCGACGCCAGCTCCCCCGCTACTCCGACCTGAGGCCGCTGGTGCGCGTCCGGCCGCCGCGCCTGGACCCGGTCCGACGCCGGCTGGAGTCCTCGTTCACCGTCGCCGACCTGCGGGAGGCGGCCCGGAAACGGGCCCCGCGGGCCGTCTTCGACTACGTCGACGGGGCCGCCGAGCAGGAGATCGGGCTCCGGCGGGCCCGCGACGCCTTCTCGCGGGTCGAGTTCTCGCCGCGGGTGCTGCGCGACGTCGGGTCGATCGACACGTCGACGACGATCCTCGGCGAGTCCGCGTCGATGCCGGTGATCCTCGGACCGACCGGCTTCACGCGGATGGCCCACCACGAGGGTGAACGGGCCGTCGTGCGCGCGGCCGAGTCGGCCGGCGTGCCCTACGCGCTCTCCACGATGGGGACGACGTCGATCGAGGAGTTCCGCGACGAGGCCCCCCTGGCCCGCCACTGGTTCCAGCTCTATCTGTGGCGGGACCGGGACGCCTCCGGCGAGCTCGTCGAACGCGCCCGCAAGGCCGGGTTCGACACGCTCGTGCTCACCGTCGACACCCCGGTGCCGGGCGCCCGGCTGCGCGACAACCACAACGGGCTGACGATTCCGCCGTCCCTGACGACGCGGACGCTGCTCGACATGGCGCGGCACCCCGCGTGGTGGGCGAACCTGCTCACCAGCGAGCCGCTCACGTTCGCCTCGCTGAGCTCCTGGAACGGCACGGTCGCCGACCTCGTCACGCACATGTTCGACCCGACCGCCGTGGCCCGTGACGTCACCTGGCTGCGCGAGCAGTGGCCCGGACATCTCGTGGTCAAGGGCATCCAGCACGTCGACGACGCGAAGGCCGTGGTCGACCTCGGGGCCGACGGGATCGTCGTGTCCAACCACGGCGGCCGGCAGCTCGACCGGGCCCCGGTGCCGTTGGAGATCCTCCCCGACGTCGTCGCGGCCGTGGGCGACCGGACGAACGTCTTCCTCGACACCGGGGTGATGAGCGGCGCCGACGTCGTCGCCGCGAAGGCGTTCGGGGCGAAGGCCGTCGTCCTGGGGCGGGCCTACATGTACGGCCTGATGGCCGGCGGCGAGGCCGGGGTGACCCGGATGCTCGACATCGTCCGCGCCGAGATGACGCGGACGCTCGCGCTCATGGGCGTGGAGCGGATGGACGACCTCGACCCGTCGCGGGTGCGTCTGCGACCCGTGTGAACGCCGAGGTCTGGGTCGTGGCCGGCGCGCCCGGCGCGGGGAAGTCGACCGTCGCCGCGCGCCTGGCCGACCGCCTCGACCCGCACCCGGCGCTGCTCGACAAGGACACGCTCTACGGCGGCTTCGTGGGGGCGACGCTCGCCGCGGCCGGTCGGTTCGACGGGGAACGCGAGGGCCCCTGGTACGACGAGCACGTCAAGGTCCACGAGTACGCCGGCATGACGGCGGCGGCGCGCGAGATCCGGGCGCACGGGTGCCCGGTGGTGCTCGTCGCCCCGTTCACGTCGCAGATCCGCGACCCGGACCGATGGTCGGCGTGGCTGGCCGAGCTCGGCGGCGACCCGGTCCGGCTGGTCTGGGTGCGGATCGACCCGGCGACGCTGCGGGAGCGCCTCGTCGCCCGGGGCCGTCCGCACGACGCGGGCAAGCTCGAGGCCTGGGCCGCCTTCATGGAGCGCATGTGCCCGGACGTCCCGCCACCGGTGCCGCACCTCGTCGTCGACACCTCGGGGGACGGCGAGCTCCCGCCGGCTCTAGGCAGATGATCATGCCGAGCGCGACGTCCCGGGGTGTCGCGCTCGACATGATCATCTGACTGGCGTCGGCCGACGCGTCATCCATCCGGCTCGCGGGCCCCTCACGAGCCCGACACGTGACGTCTCGGCGGCGTCGGCGACCGGGCCCTAGCCTGCGGCCCGTGGACACACGGCGGATCGGTGCCCTCCTGCGCGCGGCGCAGCCGCTCTACATCGTCGTCGAGCTGCTGGTCGCGGCTGTCGTCCCCGGGCCGTACTCGCTCGCCCGCGACACGATCTCCCAGCTCGGCGTCGTGGCCGTCTCGCCCGGGCACGCCGTCATGAACGGTGCGTTCGTGCTGTTCGGGACCACCCTGGCGCTCGGCGCGGCGCTGTCCGACCGGCGCCCCCGGTACGCCGGAGTCCTCTGGGTGATCGCCGGGTTCTCCTCGATCGCGACCGGGCTGGCACCGTTGGACTCCGCCCCGGTCGCCCACCTCGTGGTGTCCGCCCCGGTCTTCCTCACCCAACCCGTCGCGCTGCTGCTCACCGGTCTCGCGCTGCGCTCCCGCGTGGCCGCGGGGCTCGGGATCGTCAGCGTCGTCGCGAGCGTGCTCTTCCTGCTCGGGGCGGTCCCGGACCTCGCCGGTGCCCTCGAGCGCCTCGCGCTCTGGCCCGGCTACGTCGTGCTCGGGGTGCTGGGGGTCCGCACGCTCGCGAGGGCGTCGGCGGCCAGCGCCGGATAGGTCGTCCCGACGGCGGGCGTGGTCACGAGGTCCTGCAGGAACTGGGCCTGGGCCTCGACGTTCAGGGCCGCGAACTCCGCGGTGCCCGCGGCCCGCCAGTCGTAGCCGGTGCGCGAGCCCTGCGCCCGGATCGCGTCGAGCACGTAGCGGGCCCCGAGGCGGTGGTACTGCCAGACGTGCACCGCCTCGTGCACGAGCAGGCCGGGTGCGGCGTGCCCCTTGAGGTGGATCGCCGTGCCGAGGGTGACCGGACGGCGGCTCAGCCCGAGCAGGCCGGCCCGGGCGGGCACGACGACGATCCCGTCGAGGTCCAGCCCCTCCCGGAAGACGGCCGCGAGCACGGACCGTTCGTCGCCGGTGAGGCCGCGCCGGGCGCGCCCGCCGACGGCGTCACCCGCGCGGAGCAACAGCCCGCCGACGACATCCCGCACCCGGGCAGTCTGACCGGCGGACACCCGACGTCGGGAAGTTGAAACTGACACACTGATTCGCGACGATGTGGACGTCGGCGGGAGCACCATGAGCATCGAGCGACCGGCCTCTCCGAGGGCCGCAGCGACGATCGACCGGACGCGCGCGAGCATCGCGCGCGTCTACGACTGCGCGCTGGGCGGCAAGGACAACTTCGAGGCCGACCGCGAGGTCGTCGAGAAGCTCAAGGTCGTCGCGCCCGAGGTCGAGCAGTTCACCGTCGACCACCGGCAGTTCCTCATCCGGGTCACCCGCTTCATCGCGGGCCAGGCCGGCATCCGGCAGTTCCTCGACCTCGGCTCCGGCCTGCCGACCGCGGAGAACACCCACCAGGCCGCGCAGCGGATCGCGCCCGACACCCGCGTGGTCTACGTCGACAACGACCCGTCGGTGGTCGCGCACGGTCGCGCTCTGCTCGAGGAGAACGAGCTCACGCGGTTCTCCCCCGCCGACCTGACGCGGCCGGAGGAGGTCCTCGCCGACCCGATCGTTCGCGAGCACCTCGACCTCGACCGACCGCTCGCCCTGCTGATGCTCGGGACGCTGCACCACTACGTCGGCGAGCGCCCCCCGGCCGACATCATGCAGACCTACATCGACGCGCTGCCCTCGGGTTCCTACGTCGCGCTGTCGCACTTCTACGACCCGCAGGACGAGAACTCCGAGCTCGCGCGCCGCATGGAGGACACCTTCGTGCACAGCCCGCTCGGCAGCGGCGTGTTCCGGACGAGGGACGAGATCCTCGCGATGCTCCCGGGTCTCGAGCTCGTCGAGCCCGGCTTCTCGCTGGTCAGCGAGTGGTGGCCGGACGGCCCCCGCCTGCGCGATCTGCTGCCCGCCCAGAAGTGCCTGGCCGGTGCCGTGGGCCGCAAGCCCTAGACACGACGAAGCCCGGGCCGGAGCGCAGCGGCACTCCGACCCGGGCCTCGCACGGCCCTACAGGCCGAGGCCCTCCTCGGCCTTCGTGATGCCGAGCTCGTTCTCGAGGTCGGTCAGGCCGGTGGCCTCGCCGAGCTCGTCGGACACGGCGGCGACGCCGGTCGACTCCTCGACGCCGCTGACCGCCGCGCCGACCTCCTGGATCGCGCCGGACGGGGCCTCCTCGGCGTTCGCGACGCCGCCGCCGAAGCCGACGAGGCCGGCGGCGATCAGCAGTCCGCCGGCGAGGCGGCCGGTCACGGTACGAGAGTTCAGTGCCATGGGGGAGCTCCTTGTGGACGTCGACCGCCGCCCCGACTGTCGGCGACGGGTCTTCGGGGAACGCCGAGCGTGGGGACCGCTCGACCGTCCGAGCACCATGTCAGGTCTGTCCGGGTGGTGTCGGAAATCCTGTTACGACCGTATGACGACGTTGTGCGAAGGGTCTCCGTAACCATCGGGGCCGTGCGTCGGTCCTGCGTCCGAAACACGGGGAAACGCGGACGACAACTCTGCGCAGCGTGCACGACACGATCGGCTCTTCTACTGATTCGTGACCCGCCGACCGAGGCGGGGCGCGCCTAGGGTTCCGCCGGCCGAAGGCCGGGTCCGCGACCGAGAGGCACAGGCGGGCCCGCGTCGCGCGGCCCGTTCCACGGCGGGACAAAAGCCCGGGAGACGTCGTCCGCACCGCCGGAGGTCTCTCCCCGTGTCCCTCGACCAACGCGCCACCACCCAGGGTGGCCACGATTCCGACGCGCTCGGCGCCCTCGGCTACCGCCAGGAACTGCACCGGGGCCTGAGCCCGTTCGCCTCGTTCGCCTCCGGGTTCTCCTTCGTCTCCATCCTGACGACGGTCTTCCAGCTCTTCATCATCGGCTTCGGGTTCGGGGGGCCCGCCTACGTCTGGACGTGGCCGGTCGTCTTCGTCGGCCAGTTCTGCGTGTGCCTGGTCTTCGCCGAGCTCGCGGCGCGCTACCCCGTCGCCGGGGCCATCTACCAGTGGTCACGCCGCATCGCCTCCGACCCGGTCGGCTGGATGGCCGGCTGGCTCATGCAGCTCGGGTACGTCGTGTCGGTCGCGGCGATCGCCATCGCGCTGCAGGCCGTGCTCCCCGAGGTGTGGGACGGCTTCCAGATCGTCGGCGGGGACCCGTCGCCGACGTCGAGCACCGGAGCACTGAACGCGATCGTGCTCGGCACGATCTGCATCGCCGTCTGCGTCGCGGTCCAGCTGCTCGGGGTCACCCGGGTCGCGATCGTGACCCGGATCGGGGTGACGCTCGAGATCGTCGGCATCGTGCTGGTCGTCGTCGCGCTCTTCGCGCACGCCCAGCGGGGCCCGGAGGTCGTGTTCGACACCGCCGGGGTGCAGGGCGACGGGTCCTACCTCTGGCCGTTCCTCGCGTCGATGCTGATGGCGGCGTACGTCATGTACGGGTTCGACTCGGCCGCCGAGCTCTCCGAGGAGACCGACGACCCCCGTCGCGTCACCCCCCGCGCCATCGTGCGGTGCATGGTCATCTCGGGCGTGGGCGGGCTGCTGCTGATCGTCGCCGCCCTGATGGCCGCGCCCGATCTCGCGTCGCCCGACCTCGCCTCGCAGGGCATCGCCTACGTCGTCACCGCGCAGCTCGGGGACGTCTTCGGCCGCATCGTCCTCGGGATCGTCGCCGCCTCCATCCTGTCCGCGGCGCTGGCCATCTCCACGTCCGCGACCCGGGTGATGTGGTCGATGGCGCGGGACGGGCGGCTGCCGTTCTCGAACGCGCTGGCGAAGGTGTCGCCGCGGACCCGCACGCCCGTCCTGCCGAGCATCGTGGTCGGGGTGCTCTCGATCGCCGTGCTGCTGATCAACCTCGGGCAGTCGAGCGTGTTCGCCTCGGTCACGAGCATCTCGGTGGTGATCGTCTACCTGGCGTACCTGTTCGTCACGGTGCCCCGGCTCTACCACCGGCTCCGCCGCACGGGACGGCACGAC
Source organism: Actinomycetospora corticicola (assembly GCF_013409505.1). Taxonomy (NCBI): domain Bacteria; kingdom Bacillati; phylum Actinomycetota; class Actinomycetes; order Pseudonocardiales; family Pseudonocardiaceae; genus Actinomycetospora; species Actinomycetospora corticicola. The sequence goes on from NZ_JACCBN010000001.1 coordinate 4,221,490, forward strand.
CCCGAGCCCGGCACCTTCTCCCTCGGCCGCTGGGGGATCCCGGTCAACGTCGTCGCAGTCGTGTTCGGGATCTTCCTGCTGGTGAACGTCGGCTGGCCGCGGGCGGCCGTCTACGACCCGGACGGGTCCGGCGGGTGGTTCCTGCAGTACTCCGCGCTGATCGCCGTCGTCGTGATCCTCGCGCTCGGCCTCGTCGCCTACCGCGTTGTGGCTTCGCCAGGTGAGCAGAAAGGGGGGCTATAGCCCCCCTTTCTGCTCACACGCGCGGAGCGCACCTACGCCTGCGGGCCCCAGGCGTGCCGGTCGCGGGCGGCGGGCTTCTTCCCGAGGTGCCCCTCCCGCACCAGCACGCCCAGGGAGTCCAGCACGATCCGCGAGCTCATCAGCGCGGTCTGCTCGGCCCAGTCGTAGGGCGGCGAGCACTCCACGATCTCCAGCCCGGACAGCCCGGCGGCGGAGATCAGGCGGATGAGGTTGAGGGCCTCGCGCGGCAGCAGGCCCCCGGGCTCGGGCCACCCCGTGCCGGGCACGAACCCGGCGTCCAGGACGTCGATGTCGAACGACAGGTAGACCGCCTTCGCGCCCTTCCACGCGAGCTCGAGGGCGGTCTCCGCGATCTTCTCCACGCCCACCCGCTCGACGTCGCCGATCGTCATGATCGACGTGCCGCGCTCCCGGCCGACCTTCACCCCGGCCCGGGGCGACTGCCACCCGCCGATGCCGATCTGCACCAGGTTGGTGGCCGGCGCGTTGGCGATGTTGGTCGCGTGGAACCAGGGCGTGGTGTGCATCCGCTCGTCGAGGTCGGTCTCCTGCGTGTCGACGTGGCGGTCGAAGTGGATGATGCCGATGTTGCCGTCGACGTGCGGCGCGATCCCGCGGATCGTCGGGTAGCCGATGGAGTGGTCGCCGCCCAGGACCACCGGGAACACCCCGCGCGAGTACACGTGGGAGATCGCCTGGCTGATCTGGTCGAACGACTTCTCCAGGTTGCCCGGGATGGTGAAGACGTCCCCGATGTCGACCATGTTCAGCTGCTCGCGCAGGTCGACACCCAGCTCGTAGCAGTAGGTGCCGAACAGGTTGGTCGACCGACGGATGCCCTGCGGCCCGAAGCGCGTGCCCGGCCGGTAGGTGGTGCCGGCGTCCACCGGCGCCCCGAAGATCGCGACCTCGGCGTCGTCGACCTGGTTGACGTCCTCCAGGTACGGCGCGTTGAGGAAGGTGCCCCGCTCACCCGCGAAGTGCGGCAGCTCGCCGCGGGAGAACGTCGGGATCGTGCGGTCGACGAGGGTCGGCGAGCCGGAGAGGCCGAAGGCCAACCCGCGCTCGATCTCCTCGTCGTGGCGGAACAGCGAGATCGCCGCTTCCGCCTCCTGGGCCCACCGGCCTTCGGACTGCGCGAAGGCATCGCTGTGGGAGTGGCCCTGCTCGGACATCGGTCACCTCACCGTGGCCGTCTTTGCAGGGTCCGGTACGGCCACCCTCGTCGGCGGAGACCGAGGCGGCCTCGGGAGGGAAATTAGCACGGTCGTCCGTCCGTCCGACCCCGTCGCGGACGGCCCGTCGGGGGCCGTGGCGCCCACATGTGGACATGCATCGACACGTGCTAGCTTCGCCCGTGTGGAGCAGAACGAGACGCTCGCCTTCGACGCGCTGTCCGACCGTGTGCGGCGGCGCATCCTCGCCGCGCTGGGCGAGGAGGGCGAGCTGAGCGTCGGTGAGATCGCGGCGCGGATCGACGCCGTCGGCCGCACCACGGTGTCGAGCCACCTGCGCGTGCTGCGGACCTCGGGGCTCGTGCGTGAGCGCCGCGACGGGCGCAACCGCTTCTACTCCCTCGACACCGACGGCGCCGTCCGCGATGCTTTCGTGTTCCTGCAGTCCATCCTCCGCCAGGGCATCACCGACGCCGTCCCCGCCGCCGAGGACCCCCGGGGGGCGCAGGAGACCGGCTGAGCAGACCACGCGTGTCGTGGGGGACCCGATGGACACCACCACCGTCGCCGTCGAGCACACGGTGGCGCTCACCCCGCACGCGCTGTTCGCGCTGTTCGGGGCCGGTCCCGCGGCGGGCTGGCTGTTCGGCGCGCACTGCGACGACGTCCGCGTCGGGGCGCCGGTCAGCCTGCGGCTCCCGGTGGATCCCGACGGCCGCCACGAGGTCGAGGTCCTCGGCCGGCTGGCGCGCGTGGTCCCGGGCGTCCTGCTCGACATCGAGCACTCCCAGCCCTGGCGGGGCCGCCTGAGCCTGCGCCTCGCGCCCGTCGGCGCCGGCCGCACGCGCGTGCGGCTGCGCGCGGACGTCCCGACCGAGGGGCTGGAGTGGCTGCTCCACCGGCGCGGAATCCCGCTGCCGGAACCTCCCGACGACGGGTCGCTGCGGCTCGGGGCGATCACCAACGCGTCCGGGCCCGGCGCGGTGTACTCCCTGTCGGCCGAGCTGATGGCCGAGCTCGCCGTCGCGGAGGTCAACGCCGACGGCGGGATCGCGGGCCGCCCGGGCCGCCTCGTCGTCGCGGACGACGGCACCGACGCCCGGCAGGCCGCGACCGAGGCGGTCCGCATGGCGCGGCTGGGCTGCCGGGCGGTCTTCGTCAACAGCACCTCGGCGAGCTTCGAGGCGGTCCGCCGCGCGCTCGCCGGCCGCGACGTCCTGGTGGTGCACTCGGTGCTGAACGAGGGCGGCGGCACGTCACCGACCGCGGTGCGGTTCGGGGAACGGCCGCGAGCCCAGCTCGAGGCGCTGGTCGGTCCCACGATGGCGACGACGGGCGGCCGGCGCTGGTTCCTCGTCGGCGAGGACTACGTCTGGTCGCACGGGGTGCACGCCGCCGCCCGCCGGGTGGTCGACCGGGCCGGCGGCGAGGTCGTGGGGGAGTCGCTCACCCCGCTGGGCACCGGCGACTTCACGGCGGTGCTGGAGCGGATCCGCACCTCGGGGGCGGACCTCGTGCTGAGCAGCCTCATCGGCGCCGACGAGGTCGCCTTCGAGCGGCAGTCCGCGGACGCCGGGCTGCGGGACACCGTGCGCACCGTCGCGCTGGTCCTCGACGAGTCGACGCTCGCCCACATCGGCCCGGCGGCCGGGCAGGGCCTGCGCACCGCCCTGGCCTACTTCGAGGACGGCCCGATCGCCGGCAACGACGGGTTGCAGCAGCGCTACCGCGCGGCGTACGGCACGTGGGCGCCGGCGATCACGGCCCTGTCCGAGACGGTCTACGAGTCGATCCACCGCTACGCCCGCGTGCGCCACCTCGACCCGTCGGGCAGCGCGGGCGACCACGGCCGCGCCCTGATGCGGCGGCGGGCCGGCGCCGTGGACGTGGTCGGCGCGCGCGACCTCGTGGCGCCCCGGCTCTACGTGGCCGAGGCGACAGCGGGGCGGCTGCGGGTGGTCGGGGAGGCCTTCTGACTCAGGCGGGGGCGTGCCGTTCCTCGAAGCCGCCGAACCGCCAGAGCAGGGCCGCCCCGCCCCACACCAGCACGAAGAAGCCGACGATCAGGTAGCCGAGCAGCTCGAAGTCGTCGGCCAGCCCGGCGTAGCCCGCCAGCGCCGTCACCCCGAGGTCGTCGGCGAGGACGCCCGCCAGGTAGACGCTGGCGATGAACCCCGCCACCGAGACCGTCGCCGCCGTCGTCGCGATGTTGTAGAAGAGCCGCCGCGCCGGGTTCCGGTTGGACCACGAGTAGGCGACCGACATGAGCAGCCCGTCCGCGGTGTCGAAGGCGCTCATCCCCGCGGCGAACAGCAGCGGGAGGGTCAGCGCCGCCAGCAGCGAGGCCCCGCCGCTCACCCCCGCGCTGGACGCCGTCGTCGCCGACAGCGTCAGCAGGGTGACCTCCGAGGCGGTCTCGAGGCCGAGCCCGAACAGGAAGCCCAGCGGGTACATGTGCCAGGAGTGCCGGATCCAGGCCCGCGCGCGGCCGCCGAGGATGCGGTTGACCAGGCCGCGGTTGAGCAGCTGACGTTCGAGCTCCGGCTCGTCGAGCCGGCCGGCGCGCAGGTCGGACCAGAGCTTCACGATGCCGCGCAGCACCATCGCGTTGAGCACCGCGACGAGGCCGAGGAACACCATCGCGACGACCGTCGAGATCGTGCCGCCGATCTCCCGGAACGCGTCCACCTGCGTCGCGGTGGCGGCTCCGGCGGCGAGCGCGATGACCAGCGACAACGCCACGACCACCGAGGAGTGGCCCATGGCGAAGAAGAAGCCGACCCCCACCGGGCGGCGGCCCCGCTGCACCATCAGCCGCGTGGTGTCGTCGATGGCGGCGATGTGATCGGCGTCGAAGGCGTGCCGGATGCCGAGCACGTACGCCAGCACGCCGGCCCCGGCGAACGCACCCGCGCCGAGCGGACCCGCCGTCAGGAAGAGGTAGAGCGACCAGCCCGCGACGTGCAGGAGGGCGATCACGGCGACGATGCCGGAGAGCTTCAGGCGCTGTCCGTGGGACCAGCCGGTGGTGGGCGTGGCGGCGATCGTCGTCACCCGGGGCTCCTTCACGACGACAGGTGGGGGCGGCAGGACCGTAACCGCGTCGTCTGAGCATGTCGATGGCCGTCGGCACATCATCACGCCGTCATCCACTTGTCACATGTGGATACGTCGGTGGTTGTTGACGTTTCCGCGTGATCCTTCCTAGTGTGCGGTGGTTCACACCCGGTCGCGACCTCCTGGAGAACACCCATGCCGCTCCCCCCACCCGACCACGACGCCCTGGCCGCCGTCGCCGCCGGCTACGGCCTCGGACTGTCCGACGCGGCGGTCGACGAGTTCGCCCCGGCCGTGTCCGGCCTGCTCGGCTCGTGGGACGCCGTGGAGGAGCTCTACGCCGCCGAGGCGCCCGCGACTCCGGAACGCGCGTGGACCCGGCCCGACGCCGACGAGAACCCCTACAACGCCTGGTACGTGACCACCTCGATCACGGAGGCCGCCGACGGTCCGCTCGCGGGGCGCACCGTCGCGATCAAGGACAACACCGCGGTCGCGGGCGTCCCGATGACCAACGGCTCGGACACCTTCGACGGCTACGTGCCGAGCGTCGACGCGACGATCGTCCGGCGCCTGCTCGACGCGGGCGCGACGATCGCCGGCAAGGCCGTCTGCGAGGACCTCTGCTTCTCCGGGGCCTCGATCACCGCCAACACCGGCGACGTCGAGAACCCCTGGGACCCGACGCGCAGCGCCGGCGGCTCCTCGGGCGGCAGCGCGGCCCTCGTCGCGGGCGGGGTGGTCGACATGGCCACCGGCGGTGACCAGGGCGGCTCGATCCGGATGCCGGCCGCGAACTGCGGCCTCGTCGGGCACAAGCCGACGTGGGGCCTCGTGCCCTACACCGGGGCGTTCCCCATCGAGGCGAGCATCGACCACCTCGGCCCCATCACCCGCACCGTCACCGACGCCGCACTCATGCTCTCGGTCATCGCCGGGGCCGACGGGTACGACCCCCGCCAGCCCACCGGCGTGGCGGCCGACGACTACCTCTCCGCGCTCGCGCAGGGTGCGACCGGGCTGCGGGTCGGGGTGCTGCGGGAGGGCTTCGGGCTCCCCGAGTCCGAGCCCGAGGTCGACGACGCCGTGCGCGCCGCGGTCACGGGGCTCTCCGACGCCGGGATGACCGTCTCCGAGGTGTCGGTGCCCTGGCACCTGCACGGCCCGAAGATCTGGGACGTCATCGCCACCGAGGGCGCCGCCTCGCAGATGATCGAGAACTCCGGGTACGGCCTGAACTGGAAGGGCCGCTACGACCCGGAGCTCATGGAGCAGTACGGGCGGCTCTGGACCGAGGACGGGACCCGGTTCCCCGACACGGTCAAGCTCGTCCTGCTGGCCGGGAAGTACGGCCTGAACACCACGCACGGCAAGCACTACGGCATGGCCCGCAACCTCGCCCCGAAGCTGGCCGCCGCCTACGACGCCGCGCTCGCCGACGTCGACCTGCTCGTCCTCCCGACGATGGCCATGCGGGCGAGCGTGCGTCCCGACCGCGGCGCCCCCGTCGTGGAGCGACTGGGCCGGGCGCTGGAGATGCTCGCCAACACCGCGCCGTTCGACGTCACCGGCCACCCGGTCTGCACGGTGCCCGCCGGGCTCGTCGACGGCGTGCCGGTCGGCCTGTCGCTCGTCGGACGCCAGTACGAGGACGCCACCGTGCTGCGCGCCGCGCACGCCTACGAGCAGGCGGTCGGTGGCTTCCCGGCCCCCACCTCCGTCGTCGCCCAGGCCTGAGCCGACCCCACCCCCAGGAGGAACGCGTGAACGGACTGCACGATCTCGGCGGGAAGGACGGCCTCGGCGCCGTCGACCCGCCCCCGGAGGAGCCGGTCTGGAAGGCCGAGTGGGAGAAGCACGCCCACGCGATGTTCCCGCTGGCCTTCCGCGCCGGGTTCTTCGGTGTCGACTCCTTCCGCTACGGCATGGAGCAGATCGAGCCGGTGGAGTACCTGACCTCCACCTACTACGAGCACTGGGTCCACTCCGTGACCCACCACGGCGTGCTCAAGGGTCACCTCGACCCGGACGAGATCGAGAAGCGCACGCAGTACTACCTGGAGAACCCGGACGCCCCGCTGCCCGAGGGTCAGGACCCCGACGGCGCGCTGGTCCAGTTCATCGAGGCGGTGATCCCGGCCGGCGCCACCGCGGCCCGTCCCGGCGACAAGGCCCCGAGGTTCGCCGTCGGCGACCGGGTCACCGTGGTCAACGACGCGCCGCGCGGCCACACCCGGAAGGCCTCGTACGTCCGGGGGAAGACCGGGGTGATCATCATGGCCCACGGCGAGATGATCTACCCGGACACCGCGGGCAACGAGCTCGGTGAGGCGCCGGAGCACGTCTACACCGTCCAGTTCACCAACGCCGAGCTCTGGGGCGAGGAGTCGGCCGAGCCGAACGGCACGGTCACCTTCGACGTCTGGGAGCCCTACATCGTCCCCGCGCAGGTTCAGGAGCACGCCGCATGAGCGCCAGCCACTCCACCGCCCCCGTCGCCTCCGACCACCAGGCCGAGGTCGTCGCCCGCGTCAAGGCGATCGAGTCGATCATGATCGAGAAGGGCCTCATGACGACGGAGGCGGTCGACCGCCTCGCCGAGATCTACGAGAACGAGGTCGGCCCGCAGCTCGGCGCCAAGGTCGTCGCCCGGGCCTGGACCGACCCGGAGTTCAAGGCCAAGCTGCTCGAGAACGCCAGCACCGCCTGCGCCGAGATGGGGATCGGCGGGCTGCAGGGCGAGGACATGGTCGCCGTCGAGGACACCGACGACCTGCACCACGTCATCGTCTGCACGCTCTGCTCCTGCTACCCGTGGCCGGTGCTCGGGCTGCCCCCGAACTGGTACAAGCAGCCGGCGTACCGCTCGCGCATGGTCCGCGAGCCCCGCAAGGTGCTGCGCGAGGAGTTCGGCTACGACGTCGCCGACTCCGTCGAGGTGCGCGTGTGGGACTCCAGCTCCGAGCTGCGCTACTGGGTGCTCCCGCAGCGCCCGGAGGGCACCGACGGCTGGTCGGCGGAGCAGCTCGAGGCGCTCGTCACCCGTGACTCCATGATCGGCGTCGGGGCCCCGAAGGCCGCCGCGTGAGCACGCCGATCCGCGAGGAGAGCGAGCTCGGCGAGGCCCGTCGTCGGGTGCAGGACCTGGTGTACGGGCTGCCCGGCGGGGACGGCGACGCGCCGTTCCGCGAGCCGTGGGAGCTGCGGGCGTTCGCCCTCGCGGTCGCCGCGTACCACTCCGGGCAGTACGAGTGGTCGGAGTTCCAGTTCTCCCTGATCGAGTCGATCAAGCAGTGGGAGGCGGACGGCGCCCGCGAGGGTCAGGAGCCCTGGAGCTACTACGAGCACTGGCTGACCGCGCTCGAGACCGTCCTCGCGGGCAGCGGCCTGCTCTCCGAGGCCGACCTGGACGACCGCACCCGCACCGTCCTGGCCACGCCGAAGAGCGCGAACCACCACGAGCCGCACCGCGAGCCCGTGGCGATCGATCCGGCGCGGCGCTGAGCCCGATCGGAGACGGCGGGTGCCCCGAGCACCCGCCGTCGGGCAGGGTGAGACGCATGTACCTCGCCATCGCCGACGACGGCATCACGCTGCACCAGCCGGACCGGGTGAACGAGCTGTACGCCTCGTACAAGCAGCGCCTCACCCCGGCGCGGATCCACGAGGTGCTCGTCGAGCACGCCGGCGGGGAGCTGCTCCCCGACGGCAACCACGTGATGGTGCCGGTGGAGACCCTGCGCCGCCTCGCCGCCGGGCAGGTCGACGAGGGCTGGGACCACGAGTTCTCCGGGATGCTCTCCTACGCCGAGAGCAAGGGGTGGATGAGCTCCGACGGCACCGCGGTGCGGGCGCACCTCGAACGCGAGATGTGAGTGTCGCGGCGGTGACACACACAGTGTGACGACGGCGGCGGACGGGGCGGTTCCTGCGCGGCATCCTTCTCGGCGTCGGCCACAGAGCGTGGCCACCGCCCCGAGGAGCTCTCCATGACCGCGTCCGTCACCCCCGAGCCCACCGCCACCACGAACGGCGTCGTACCCGGGACCGGCACCCCGGCGGCGTCGCCCCCGCGCCGCCGGCTCGGCCCGATCCTGACCGTCCTGGGCAGCCTCGCCGCAGTGGTGGTCGGCGTCATCGCGCTCTTCGGTCTGCTCGGCCCGGGCGTCGTGGACTCCTCCGTGGTCGCGAACGAGATACAGGGCCGGATCACCTCGGGACAGGCGACCTGCCCGGAGGACCTGAAGGCCGAGGTCGGCGCGTCGATCTCCTGTTCGGTGCTCGACGGCGCCGACACCTACTCCGTGCGCGCCACCGTCACGGCGGTCGACGGGGACGACGTGAGCTACCGGATCGAGCAGGTGTGAGCTTCGCTCAGGTGAGCACTAAAGGGGCCTATAGCCCCCTTGAGTGCTCACCTGCGCGAGCACCTCCGCGGTCTCCCGGGCGATCGCGCCGACGAGATCCGCGGCGGGCACCAGGTCGGTGACGAGGTCCAGCGACTCCCCCGCCCACACCACCGAGGCGTCCGGCTCCCCGCGCTGCTCCGCGGCCCGGAACCCGGCGCGCACCTCGGGGTCGGCGCGCAGCGCGTCCTCGTGCCCGCGCCACCGGTCGGAGAACGGGGTGCGCAGCGCGCGGCCGGTCCAGCGGGCCGGCCACCCCGACTCGTGGGCGATGTCGAAGACGCTCGACCGGTCGGTGTCCTCGCTCCCGCCCTCGAGCACCGCCTTCTCGGACGCCGGGCTCGTGAGCGCCTCCGGGGTCGCGAGGAAGCGGGTCCCGAGCAGGGCACCCTCGGCCCCCAGCGCGAACGCCGCCGCCACCCCGCGCCCGTCCCCGATCCCGCCCGCCGCGAGGACCGGCACCTCGCCCGCCAGGTCGGCGACCACCGGCACGAACCCGATCGTCCCCCGCGAACCGCCGTGCCCGCCGGCGTCCGTCCCCTGCGCGATGATCACGTCGGCGCCCGCCCCGAGTGCACCGTGGGCCTCGGCGAGATCGGTGACCATGACGATCAGCCGTGCGCCGGACCGGCGGATCGCCGGCAGGTAGGGGGCCGGGTCACCGAACGCCAGCATGATCGCGGCGGGCCCTCGCTCCAGCACCTGTTCCACGACGCGCACGGGCGCCGCCCAGCACTGGAACCCGGCCCCCCAGGGCCGGTCGGTGGCACCGGCCAGCACCTCGACCTCGCGCTCCACCCACGCCGGGTCCTTGGCGCTCCCCGCACCCAGGAGCCCCAGCCCGCCGCCGTTCGACACCGCGGCGGCCAGCGCCCCACCGGCCGACCCGCCCATCGGGGCCAGCGCGATCGGGTGCTCGATGCCGAACAGCGCCGTGAACCTCGTCGTCAGCACGCGACGAGCCTGCCCGCCGCGGACCGTTGCCGAGTAGTTCCATGCTGGGACCGCCGGTGACCTGGGACACATGCGACCGTCGAGATGCCAGATTTCAGCGACGAGATCGGAGGCCACCCGTGGCCGACACCATGAAGGCGCTCGCCATTCTCGGGCAGGGCAAGGTCGGACTCATCGAGCGGGAGATCCCGACGGCGGGTCCGGGCGAGGCGGTCGTGAAAGCCACCGCCGCGCTCATCTGCACCTCCGACGTGCACACCGTCGCGGGTCTCCTGCCCGTCCCCGACGGGCGGCTGCTCGGGCACGAGAGCGTCGGCGTGGTGCACGAGATCGGAGCGGGCGTGACGTCGGTGCAGGTCGGGGACCGGGTGGCGGTCAACGCGGTGACCCCGGACGGCACGTGCGACAACTGTCAGGCCGGCTACACGTCGCAGTGCCGCGGGGCGCTCGGCGGCTACCGCTTCACCGTCCAGAAGGACGGCAACATGGCGGAGTACTTCCACGTCAACGACGCCGACTACAACCTCGCGCCAATCCCGGAGGGGCTCTCCGACGAGGCCGCGGTCTACGCCTGCGACATGCTCTCCACCGGCATCATCGGCGCCGAGAACGCCAACATCCCGGTGGGCGGGACCGTCGCGATCTTCGCGCAGGGCGCGGTCGGGCTCTCCGCCACGATCGGCGCGAAGCTGCGCGGGGCGGGCCTCGTCATCACCGTCGAGGGCATCGGAAACCGGCAGGAGATGTCGCGCCGCTTCGGCGCGGACGTGGTGATCGACCCGTCGTCGGGAAACGTGGCGGAGCAGATCCTCGAACTCACCGGCGGCGGCGCGAACTCGACCGTGGAAGCCCTCGGGAACCAGGTCACCTTCGAGGCCGCGCTGTACGCCACCGCGCCCGGCGGGACGCTCTCGAACGTCGGCTACCACGGTGAGTCCGGCCCGACGCTCACGATGCCGCTCGACGCCTGGGGCCTCGGCATGGCGGGCAAGAAGATCGTCACCGACCTCTGCCCCGGCGGACGCCTGCGCATGGAGCGCCTCATGCGGCTCATGGCCAACGGCAAGATCGACCCCACGCCGATGACCACCCATCGGATGGGGATCGACCAGGTCGAGGACGCCTTCGACATGATGACCCACAAGCGCGACGGGATCATCAAGCCGCTGATCACCTTCTGACCCCGTCCCGACGCCGGGTCGGTGCGGGCTCGCCGTCCCGGCTCCCGGTCCCGGCTCCCCGTCCCGGTGACGTTCGCCGCCTCCGGCCCGTCGGTGCCGGGCCCGCGCCCGGCACCGACCTAGCGTGCGGACGTGCTCGAGTACCCGCGCCCCGAACCCCGCCCCGCGACCCTGCTCGAGCGGATGACGGGCGCGGGGATCGGGGAGGAGCGGGCCCGCGCCGTCATCGCCGCGGGCGGGGTCCGGGTGGCCGGGCAGGAGGACGCCGTCACCGACCCGGACGCGTCCGTGCCGTGGCCGACGCCGTGGGAGCTGCTGCCGAGCTCGTGAGCCTCACACGCCGAACGCCGGTGGATAGGTGACCGTGCCGGTCGGGGTGGGGCGCGACGGGTCGAGCGCGAGGGCGAGGAAGGCCTCGTCGGGGACGTCGAACGGCGCCCGGACCCCGTGGCCCGACGCCGGGGTGAAGCCGAACCGCGGGTAGTAGTCGGCGTGCCCGAGGACGACGACGAGGTTCTCCCCGTCTTCCCGGGCGGCGTCGAGCGCGGCGCCGATGGTTGCGGCGCCGAGGCCCTGGTGTTGGTTCTCCGGCAGGACGGCGCACGGGGCGAGGGCGAGCGCCGGCCCGCCGTCGACGTGGCAGCGGGTGAGGAGGGCGTGGGCGACGACGTGGTCGTCCTCCAGGGCGACGAACGACAGGTCGACCCAGGCGTCCGCGTCGCCGCGGAGGGCGTCGACGAGGTCGGCCTCATCCGTCGTCGGGAAGGCGGCGGCGTTCACCACGTGGATCGCGGCGCGGTCCTCGGGCCTTTCGCGGCGGGTGGTCCACACGGAGCGCAGTGTGGCGGCGCGTCCCGCGACCGTCGACGCCTTTCCGGTGCGCTGCCCGACAATGGTGCGCCGCTCCCGCTCGGTGCGTGCAGCGCGCCCTCGTCGTCCGGTGTTCACCGGTCGGGGTCCCGACCTGGTGGAGTGGTCACGTGTTCGAGCTGATCCCGCGCGAGCGGCGGACGATCGCACCCGGCGTGGTGCACGTGCCCGACTGGCTCGACCCGGACGCGCAGCGCCGGCTCGTCGCGGCCGCGCAGGAGTGGGCGGCCGAGGGACCCGGCGCCCGCCAGGCGGTACTGCCGGGCGGCGCGCGGATGAGCGTGTCGTCGGTGTGCCTCGGGTGGCACTGGATCCCCTACCGCTACAGCCGCACCCGCGACGACCAGGACGGTTCGCCGGTGCAGCCGTTCCCGTCGTGGTTGGCGGACCTGGGCGCGCGGGCGGTGGCGGACGCCTACGACGTCCCCGAGGTCGACTACCGACCCGACGTCGCGCTGGTGAACTCCTATCGCGGCGACGCCCGCCTCGGGATGCACCAGGACCGCGAGGAGCGGGCGCCCGACCCCGTGGTGTCGTTGAGCCTCGGCGCGGCGTGCGTGTTCCGGATCGGGAGCCCGCACCACCGCCGGGGCCCGTGGCACGACGTCGAGCTCTGCTCCGGGGACCTGGTCGTCTTCGGTGATGAGCACCGGCTGGCGTACCACGGGGTCACGAAGCTCCTCCCCGACCGGGACGTGCCCGACATCGGGGTCGCGCCCGGCGAGCGGATCAACCTGACCCTGCGGGTGTCGGGTCTCGCGTGACGTACCGGGCGGTCACGCCCACCGACCGATGAACTCGACCGCCGCAGCGTTCACGTCCTTCGGGTGCGTGGAGCTGAGGAAGTGCTGCCCGCCCTCGACGACCTGCAGCTCGGCCTCCGGGACGTTGACGAAGAGCCGGATCTCCTCCTCGGCGTTGGCCACGGAGTAGACCTGGTCGGCCGTGCCCTGGAGCCAGCGCACAGGACAGCGGACGTCGTCGAGCCGGGCGTGCAGACCGTCGCGGTCGCGGAGGTTGATCGACGCCGTGCGGAGCCGGTGCCGCCCGTCGTCGCCGGTGTAGTTGCGCTGGTGCTCGGCGTGCCAGAAGGCGCGCTCGTCGTCGCTCGTGTCGGCCCCGAAGCCGGCGCCGAGCACGGCGTCGACGAACTCGGTCGGCACCACCCAGTCGTCGCCGACGGGGGCTGCGAGGTCGTCGATCGCCGGGGTGCAGAACGCGACGCCGTCCCAGCAGCCGAGCTCCCGGCTCCGCTCGCTCTCGTCGTCCATCGACGTGCCGAGCGGGAGGATGCCCTGCACGACGTCGGGCGCGAGCATCGCCATGCGCGCGGCCACCCAGCCGCCCTGCGACGTGCCGAGGACGAACGCCCGCGCGATGCCGAGTGCATCGAGGACCTGCAGGTTCGCGACCGCGCTGTCCCAGTAGGTGAACTGCCGCCACGTCGCCCGGGTGTCGCCGTGGCCGTAGAGCTCGATCGCGAGCAGGTTCGCCGCGTCGTTCACGGCGTCGTCGGCGAACTGGGCCCGGTAGAGCTCGACCGAGGTGCTGAAGGAGTTCACGAGCACGAGCGTCGGCTTGCCCGGGTCGTACGCGCGGGCGAAGGCGTACGCGACGGTGGACCCGCCGAGGTGGGGCACGGAGACGGTCTGGCGCTCGATCGGCACGGGTCCTCCATCGTCGGGGGTGTGGAGAACTCTGCCCGGCCCGGAGGACGACGGAAAGGGGCGACCCACGGCGGACGACCTCGTCGGACCGTTCGTGCAGCGACGGTGGGGTGGGCCCCGTGGGACTCGAACCCACAACCAGCGGATTGTCGTCCCTTGTTGGCGAGCCTCACCGACTGATGACGACGCGGCTCGGCTGACCTGCGACAACACCCCTGGCGCGGCCCGGTGGCTCCGTACTCGTGACGGTGGCTGCCGGGCCGTTTCTCATGGGTACGTCATGGCGCGAACTTGGTCGCCCAGTCGCTGGTCAGAGCACCTCGCGGTAGGCGCTCACGTCGCGACCGAGGGCCTGCTCCTGGCGGTCGAGCACAGCGGCGTACTCGGCGCGGGCCTGCTCGACGGTGGCAGACGTGGTCGCAGCGACCTGCTCCCAGCTGGCCCCATCGCGCCGCGCGGCGTGGACGGCCTGCCACTGCCAGCCAGTGAGCAGCTCGACGAGCTCGCGGCTGTGTCGGAGGGCCTCCAGTGCGCTGACCGCCGACTGGCCTGCCTCGCCACCGAGGGCGCGGGTCATGACGTGGTGGGCGTTCCACTGCTGCCAGGTGTCGAGGAGGGCGGCGAGGTTGGTCATGGGGGCCTCCGGTGGTTCGCCGTGTCGGCGGCGGGCGCTGTGGGTGGGGCCGTCCCCGGCTCCACCGCGCCTGCGGCCCGTTCGGCCGTCGGAGGCTCGCCAGCAAGGGAGGAAGCGAACGATCTTGAGCGGCCCTCGACGTCGTTGAGCTGTCCCGCTGTGGTTGCCGGTCAAGATGGTTCGCGGCCCTTGCTGGTGAGGGACGGCCGTGCAAACTCGGCCGCCGCCGACACGGCAGACCGGCGCAGCCGGTTCCTCGGGGTTCTTGGCCGCGCGGCCCTGAGCCGCCCCGCCTCGCGTCACGGCCAGCCGAGTGCTGTCCCCGCGCCTCGAGCTGGGCTCGTGGTCCTGGTGCTCGCCGTCGTGGCGCTGCCTGGTGCTGTCGCTGCCTGGGTGCCGGGCCCCCGGGCTGGGCGCGCGCCCCGGGTCGAAGACAGGAGGGGTGGCGTGCCCGGCCCGCAGGGGCCGGGCACCCCCGGCGCGTCAGCGCTGGCCCCGTACACGGCTGGCGGCACCCGATGACCCGGCCCGCTCTCGGTAAAGGGGCAACAACTCTTCGACCCGCACCTGCGAAGGGCACACGGCGTCGGCGGGAGTCGTGCCAGCCGCGCACCCCGGAGCAGGTATCGGGCGCGCAGGAGCGTCGCGCGAACCGGTGGGCGCGTCGTGCGCAGGTGCGCCGGATCAGCAGCCTCAAGAGGGTCCGGTACTGCGGGCACGCCATGAACCCGGACTCCGGGGTCACCCTCGGGGTGATCACCAACCCGGACGGGACCCGCACCGCCGCCTACGCCGGGCTCAAGACGTGCGGGTCGGTGTGGTCGTGTCCGGTGTGCGCCGCGAAGATCGCCACCCGCCGGGCCGATGACCTCGCAACCGTCATGCGCGCCGTCGACGAGCTAGGCGGGTCGGCGTTCCTCCTCACCCTGACGATGCGGCACACGAAGGCCGACCGGCTCGGGATGTCCCGCGGCGAGCGCCGCACCGCCGAGCGGCTCACCGAAGAGCACCGCGACCTCAAGCTCGCCCACGCCAACGGCTGGGACAACGTCACCGCCGACCAGGTCCAGGCCGCGAAGGACACGCACGCGGCGTTCCTGGACGAGAAGGCCGGCTGCTGGGACGTCCTCGGCTACGCCTGGTCGGCAGTCACCTCGGGGTCGTCCTGGCAGGCCGACATGCAGCTCTTCGGGGGGCTACTCGGCTGGGCTCGAGCGGTGGAGGTCACCCACGGGGCGAACGGGTGGCACGTCCACGTCCACGTCCTGCTGTGCTTCCGCGAGCAGGTCTCCGCCGACCTCGCCGCCGCCTCGCTCGGGCCACGCATCTTCGGTCGCTGGAACCGGGCCTTACAACGTCGCGGGTTCTCCGCGTCCGAGGAGCACGGGTGGGACCTGCGGCGGGCGCAGCTCGGGGACGGGGACCTGGCCGACTACTTCACCAAGATGGCCCACGAGGTCACCTCGGGGCACCGCAAGGAAGCCCGCCGGCACGGCGGCCGCACGCCGATGCAGCTGCTCGCCGACGCCGTCGAGACCTACGAGGAGACCGCGATGCACCGTTGGTGGGAGTGGGAGACCGCCTCCGACGGTCGCCGCCAACTCACCTGGTCCACCGGCGCCCGTGACCTACGGGCCCTCGCCGGCCTCGGCCGCGAAGCCACCGACGAAGAGATCGCCATCAACGACCAGGAGGCCGAGGAAGTGATCGTACTTCCAGGAGCGACTTGGACCTTCGTGGTATCAATTAAGAAGGAAACCGAGCTCCTCGAAATACTTGAACGTGGCAAGCTAGACGACGTACGCGCGTGGCTAAACGACCGAAAGCTGTTGTCAGCAATACTGCAGCCCTTGACCAACTCTCATTAATCTCGAGTGCCGTTCAGTTGACGATAGAGTAGCCGAAGACCAGACATCCACCCTCCACTCGATATTCCTAGTGTCAATCCAGCAACATCTACGGTGCGCGGGAGCTCTCGCTCACCAGTCTTGAGGAATCAACGCGTTGCCAGGTCCACGCCACCGTTCGACGATGGCATCTTGGTACCAATCGTCCGCGAGATCTGCGTGTTCAAGAAGAATCACCTGGAACCCCTCGCTTGCCGATTCTACAAAATCGAAGATGCGGCGAAAGAAGCGTGCGAGGGCCGCTGAGTCTTCATCCGCAAGCGACACTTCATTCGTTTGAGCTCCCTGCGGGAAGTAGACCTGTGAGGGCTGATCCATGACGAGGAAACGCGGAACTGGCCTGTTCTCCGTCAAGAAGAAGTCGTGGAGCGAGATCAAGACCGCTATATGATATCCGAGCCAGTTTGCAGCGCTACCTATCTGCGCGAGTGTCCGAGGCCCTTGCCTCATATCAACTACGACTGTAAGTCGTCGACGATCGAGGCGAGCTGGAAACTCGCTGTGCTCAAGGTTAAGTTCCTGAGCGACGGAACTCAAAGTCCTCGACACCCGATTTAGCGCACTTTCTAGTCTGACCTCCGTCTCGTCACTTCTTAACGCTTCTTCGAGTAAATCGATCGACTCTTGGAGTTCCCGGATACGCGCTGCAATTGCTACGTCTTCAAGATCTCGACTCACAGATTCCAGATATAGATTGATACGACCTCGCACCGCCGCTCGCTGGAGTGCGCGCGAGGAAAGCTCTTCGATATCTGCCTGCGCCGCAGTTTGTTGTTCAAGCGCTAGCGTGTTCGCTCTCAGTTGACCATTGAGGTCCGAGAGCTCCGACTCATTTGCGGATATGAGCTGCTGGATGCGCGGAACGCTTTGTCCCACCTGCTGGATATCGCGCTGGATCGAGCGCAGAGAGTCCTGCAGGTCGCCGATACCATCTATCGCCTCGTCGAGCGTCGAAGCGCAAACAGGGCACGAAGTAATCTCTGCAACTGGCGTCTCACGCTCAAGGCGTAGTAAGCCCAAGCTCTCTAACCTAGCGCCCTGCTCAGCCGCCTCGGTACCGAAGCTACCGTGAGCAGCGAGCAGTTGACGTAGGTTCTCATTCTGGGAGCGAAGTGACGCAGCCTCCTGCCTTAAGGCTTCGCGTTCGTCTCTGAGTCCGCTGATGGCCTCTGATAGTCCATCTCCAACGGCATCGTCGACGTCACCAACGTCAGCCCTCGCAGCGTCTGCAAGAATCTCGAGGGTTCCGCGCTCGTCTTCTAATTGTCGTGACGGGATAAGACCGGAGCGAGCGGCCTCGGCCAGAAGCGACGCGGCGCGCGGCGAGGCACCTATACTCGCCGACTCGTTGCGCTGACGATCGAGCCCGCGAAGCTCGCGCTGCGCGTCTCTCAGCGCGTTTCTCTTTCGTACGTAATCTGGGTCAGTGGCGCCGAGAAAGTAAGGCATCGTATCCCGGATGGCCTGCGGTATGCGTTCCTCCCCTTGCGAGTGGAAAAGAATATCGCGATTCGCAACTTCACTCTGGCTCTGCATTGTGTAGAACATGGCGTGGCGGATGTTCGCCGTGAAGGACTCCCGTGCCCCGCCAGCTGGGTCGGTCTCGTTATCCCTGATGCCAGCCAGCCGAGAAAGAAACTCCCGCGCTCCAGCCAGCTCATAATTTGGCCGAAGAAGCTGCGGACTTGGCGGGTTGATCCCGTCCGAGAACCCTAGATACATCACCGTGTTGCTACTTCTGCCTTCGTCTGGCGCAGGCCGGGCGGCGATGACAATTCCTTCCGGTGTTTGAAGTTCAAGTGCATAGACGGCAACAGTGTCCCGTATACGTCCCTCCGCGACATTGTAAGAGCGACTACCCGTGCAGAAGTCGATAATATCCAAGATCGCACTCTTGCCGCGTTGCGAAGCACCGGTAATAACGTTAACTCGTCCCAGACGAAAGCGGACAGTTCGTACGGCATTCTCAAAGTTGAACAGGTGCAGAGCCCGAATCTGAATCATGGCTGAACTCCAAAGATGGCCAATACAGTTCCTGATGGACCTGCGACTGAGAACCACCGCCCGAGAAAGAACGCTGCTGTCTGAATTTCCCGAACTTCATTACTTGACCCTCGGACGGCCTGTGTCGGCCCTCGCGCTCCCGGAGAAAACGTCCCGACGAGAGCGAGATGACGTTGTTTTGCAGGGAAAAGATTAGACCATTGCGGATATAAGGAACCAGAGGAGGAACCTTCTTTGGCACGAGCGCAGCGACGTCCGGATTGTTGAAGACCCAGGTCCCGAGGTTGGTTGTAATCCTTCGCGTCAATAAGCCTCTACACTTCGGGTTCAGGCTGATTCCGACTGCTAAGTGCAGCAAAGGAAGATCGACCCCTAACCCTGACTCTGAAAAGTGTCCGGCACAAACCCGATGGCAGAGTAGCGCCATGAAGGCAGGATTGAATAGATTGCTCTCATCTACAGGTGCAGTCATGTGGCCGCTCCGGCAGCACCGCTTGGTTCGAGTACCTCACGCAGGAGTCTTGCGTAATCAGGGTGCCAACCGATGCGCTGATTGTCGGCCAGCATGTGCAGTGAGCCGCGTATGACGAAAGGTTCGGTGCAGTCCCGACGGATAGGGTCAATGCTTGCTTCTTGGGCCCACGCGTAGACCTCCTGAGCAATCTTCAGCCGCTTCTCGTCAGCAGCATCTTGCCCCATCTCGTCGCACCATCGATGGAATATAAGAGCCCATTCTTCTTGCAGGCGTCGTTCGTACTTCTTGAGTTCACCTGCGACGACAAACCCGTCGCGCAGCCACCTTGAGCGTTGGGCGTATGCCCTTAGGTAATCATGAATTGCCTTCTGCAATCGATAACTACCAATTCGCACCAAGAGGGCTTGTCTTACGTAGATCTTGTTTGAATGAGCATCAATCTCGGGGTCGTCCATCTCAAGGAGGTCTTCGTCGATAGGTAAGTTGGTAGGTTTGAATTGATCTCGTAGATCGGAAAGGAAGGCATCAAATTCAGGTCCCTCAATTGCGGCTATCTCTCCTGACAAGCACTTCACCGCGCGCTCGTACCACCAGCCCTCAACCCTCTCAACGTATGCATCCAACAGCTCTTCCTGCAGATTCACCCTGAACTTCGCCTCCACCTCGTCCCTAGCGGCGGCGATGTCAGGGCTGTTAGGAACGCACACAATATTGTCTACGAGGGCCCTTCGCTTATCCTCGGGAAGATTCTTGAACGCCTCGTAGGCGAGACGATTGTCTTTGTTGGTTGAGCTAGAAGCTACTTCCAGCAGTCGCTCGATGACTCCGCCTGAATCCCGATCCTCTTTGCTCGTCAACGCCTCCGCTATGGAGTCCGTGGCGACGTTGGCTGTGGTAATCAACAGGAAGGACGTGGTGTTCGGGTCAGTTTTCCCCGACGCGATAGACTCACACCAAACGCGTATGGTTTTCCACAGGTCCGAATCCGCATTGGTCAAGGTCGTCCCAGCGGCCCTGTGCTTGAGTTGCCTCAACTCATACGACCGAGGACCGAATACTTCTAGGTCGTCCGCGCCTTCAATTGCAATTGCCCAATTTATGCCGGTGGCTTGTTTGCGCAAGGCAATCAAGAGACCATATCTGAGCTGGTAGAGGTAGCCGAGTGTTGCGGCGGTAGCCGCGAAGATGCTGTCGGGCACGCCCACGTACCTCCTGACTCCGCGGCCGTGTCCAGAACCGCCCACAGCCGCTCATGGCTAAGCTCACAGTCTCAAGGGGCTGAGTCGATCACAAGGTCGCCGGCGTTACGGGTGCTCGGAGACCACGACGGGTCGCGCTGCATGGCACTGGGACTACGGTGCTCCCTGTGACCGACAGGGGACGCCTGGAGGCGTTGAGCACCCGCATACACGGGGAACGCGCTGTGTACACCGACAAATGGGTACGCCTGACGCTTGTCGACATCGAGCCTCCTGGTGGCGGTCGATTCGAGCACCACGTGGTCCGCTTGGCTCGAGTTGTAACAGCCGCAGTGATCAACGAGTCTGACGAAGTCATGTTGATGTGGCGGCACCGCTTCGCGGTCGATGAGTGGGGCTGGGAACTCCCCGGCGGCATCGCGGAAGTCGGTGAAGAGCCGGCGGTCACCGCAGCACGTGAATTTGAGGAAGAGACTGGTTGGCGCCCGATTGGAAGTTTGCGCCATCTCGTCTCCTTCCAGCCGATGCCTGGCATGGTCGACACTCCACACGAGGTCTGGACGGCTGTGGGGGCAGAGAAGGTCGGAGAGCCCTCAGACACCGAGGAGGCTGCCGTCATTGAGTGGGTACCGCTCGCGAACGTCCCTGACATGGTGAAGCGGGGCGAGATCGCTGGCTCAGGACCGCTGGTAGGCCTGCTTACTCTGCTGATGGAGCGTCAGGGCAACTAAGCAGACAGCTGGAGGGCTTCGAGACGTCGTCGCTGGCGGACCGAACCAGCTCGGCGCGCGAGTGTTCGACCAGCCGTCGCGTGTTTCCGGGCCTCAGTGTGCTCATGTTGAGCAAGCATTGATGTCGCCAAGTCGCAGCGAAGGCTTGCGCTCGCCCTGGTGAAGCTCGCGTCCATCCCCTTCAGCGCCACCATGAGGTCCTCCGTGGCGTCGTGGTCTCCAAGTCGCGCGAAGACGTTGCCCCGCCACCGGGCTAGGTGGGAGGCGTCAAGCGAGATGTACGGCAAGGGGTCCGCGTTCGCGCTGTCGCTGGGGACGACCGCTGCCGCCTGGTCGAGAGCCCGACGGGCGCCGAGCTGGTCCCCGGCGGCCGCCGCCATCTCGCCGACCACAGCCGAGAGCCAGGCATCGAGTACCGGCGGCACGTCGCTGGCGGCCTGGTCCTGCGCGACATGCGCCAGCTCCAGTGCGTCCCCAGCTCGTCCGACGTCGAGCAGCACGTATGCCTGCTGCGCCATCGCATGCACCAGCGCGGGCAGGTCGTCCGCCTCGCGCGCTGCCTGCTGCGCGGTGAGGTGCAGCGTCCACGCCTGGTCCAAATCCCCGGTGTCGAGCGCCTGCCATCCGGCCAGCGCCGCCGCGTCGGCCAACACGGCTGCCATAGGTCGACGAGCCTTGGGCAAGACGGCGTGCTTGAGCAGCCGCTCGACCGTCGCCGACAGCGCGCGCAGCTCCTCGAGCGCGGCCGGCGCACCGAGCTGCCGATCAAGAGCCCGGACAGCTTCGAGACGTGCCGCGTATTCACCGCCGGCCGCGGCACCGGCAGTCCGCGAGAGGTCGAGGCCGGCCATGAGGTGCTCGGCCTGCGCCGTCACCACTGTGCGGGCCGGGGCAAACCCAAGCTCTGCCGCCGTCCGGCGGTACGTAGCGCAGAAGAGGTCCTGGTACATCTCGCCCGGCTCGACGAGCCCGCTCTCCCAGCGCGGGAAGTTGCGCTTCAGCGACGCGTCGCCGGGGAGGCGAATGCCACGAGCTTCGGCGTGACGACGCAGCTCGCGAATTGCGCGGGGCTGCGACCAATGGAGGAGTCGGCGGACCTCGGCCAAGTTGTTCATGCTTGAAGCCCCCTCCCGCATCAGATCTTCAGTGTGAGCCCTCCGCCCTGCTCGCACCAGGGGTGACAGGCTCCGTGTCATCCCCGTGTCACCTGCTGACAGCTGCCGCTGCACACGTCTGCGGCCGTCTCCTGAACCCGTCGCAGAGAACGCCTCTGCGAATTCGAGGCCAGGAGAGAACCACCGATGTTCGAGTTCAACGCACCGATCGACACTGGACTCATGCAGGCCGTCGCCACCGGCCACGCCCAGACCATGGAGCGTTGGGAGGACACCCCCGCCGGTCGCCGCTCCTCTGGACAGCCGCTCATCGACGAGGCCACCGGCGCCCCGGTCCGGGTCTACGACGTCATGCTCCCCACCGGGCGCGACGGCCGCCACGAGCTGCACGGCGTCCGCGTCATCAGCCACGAGGCCCCGGAGCTGGCCCCGTACGCCCCGGTCGAGCTCGTCGGCCTGGTCGCCAAGGTCCGCCAGGCCCGCAACGGTGGCAAAGGCGTCGACGTCGCCTTCTCGGCCGAGTCCATCCGCCCAGCCACTGCTCCCGCCCGGGGACGCCGCGCTGTCGAGGGTGAGGCCGCGTGACCGCCTGGCAGGCCCGGGCCGCGTGCCGCGACGCCGACCCAGAGCTGTTCTTCCCCGCCTCCGACGACTTCACCGCCATCGAGACCGCCGCCCAGCTCGTCGCCGCCGCCAAGGTCTGCCACCGCTGCCCCGTGCGCCGCGAGTGCCTGACCTACGCCGTCGACACCGGCCAGCGTCACGGCATCTGGGCCGGCCACACCCCCGGCCAGCTCCGCATCATCCGCCGCGACCGTCGAGCTGGGGTCCCGCACCCCGACATCGACGCCGCGCCGATGTGTCCCGGCTGCTCGCTGCTCTTCCCGATGCCCGCGGTCGACGGTCAGCTCTGCTCCGGCTGCCTCGAGCGCCTGCACGGCAAGGGGGCCTGACCATGTCCGAGCTCGTCCGCCCCCGACGCCACCACCACACCGCACGCCCGTCCGGCTTCATGGCCTGGCTGCGTGCCCGCCGCTCTGAGCTGGAGTACCAGGCGTGGGTCGAGGAGTTCACCTCGCAGTTGCGAGGCGTCTTCCGCGAAGCCTGCCAGTTCACCGGCCTCTGCCACTACATCAGTGCCGCCGCCGGGCTGACCGTGCGGACTCCGCGCGTGGGCAACGTCGTGCTCGGCCCGCCGGTCTCGCTGACCGTCGAGCTGATGCCCGGCCAGGAGCCCGAGGACTTCCGCGCGCCTGGCCAGCGGATCGCGCACACCCTCGGCGGCCACGGCCTCCGCATCGAGCGACTCTCCACCCGCTGGCTGCGCCTGGTCCTGCTCGACGCCGATCCGCTCGGCGACCCGTTTCCTCTTCCCGACGTCGTCGTCGCGAGCGGGCGCGAGTCGCTGCTGCTCGGACGGGGTGAGGACGGCACTTCGCTCGGCCACGGCATCGCCGACGCGGCCCACATCGCGGTCCAGGGTCAGAACGGCTCCGGCAAGTCGGCCTTCTGCTATGCGCTGCTCGCTCAGCTCGCGGCCGCCGACGACGTGCTCATTGCCGGCTCCGACATCACCGGGCTCCTGCTCGGGCGCGCCTGGGGCGACACCCTCCATCGCGAGTGGCAGACCGTGGGGACCCGCGACCTCGAGGCGCACGCGCTCATGCTCGAGGCGCTGGTGGCCGAGATGGACCGCCGCCTCGACACGATCCCGCAGCGCTGCGACAAGGTCACCGCTACATCGGCGACGCCCACGGTGCTCGTCGTGCTCGAGGAGTTCCCCGGGCTGCTGCGGGCGGCGGCCTCCCACCCGAAGCCGAAGAGCGGCAAGAGCCTCGTCGAGCGGATCGTCCTCGCCCAGCTGCGGCTGCTCTCCGAGGGACGCAAGGCCGCCTTCCGCGTGCTCACGCTCGCCCAGCGCTTCGAGGCCACGGCCGTGGGTGGCGGTTACGCCCGCGACCAGTTCGCGCTGCGGCTCTCGTTCCGGGTCCCGGCCGACTCGCTCGTGATGCTGCACGGTGATGAGGCCCGACCTCTCGGCCAGGAGCACGCGGGGGCCGCTCCCGGCATCGCCTACCTCTCCGCGCCCGGCCGCGACTGCGAGCGCATCCGCGTCCCGTACCTCGGCAGCTACGGCGAGTACTGCGACCGGATCGCCCGGCACGGCCTCACCGCTCGCGTGGTCGATGAGGAGGCAGCGGCATGAACCTCGTCGCGATCGTCCTCATCGCCTTCCTCGTGACCCTCCTGCTCGCCAAGAGCCACAAGGCCGGCCCCGCCGTCGTATCCGGCGTCGTCACTGTCTGCCTGCTGTTCGCGGCCTTCCCCGCCCTCGGGCCCGCCGTCACCTCCGGCGCCGGAGCCTTCGCCGAGCAGATCGGCCAGGCCACCGACCGCGCCGCCAACACCGGGGATGCGCGGTGACCCGCCTCGCGGCTGCCGTCGCAGCCACCGCCGACCAGCTCCGCGCCGCGAACCACGCCACCGTGCGGGGCGCCATCACGCCCACCGAGACCTACGACGTCGTCGGCAACCTCGACGACCTCGCCCACCGGCTGCCGCAGCTCCTCGACTTCCTCGTGCGCTCGCTCCGCCGAGCCGACGGCACCGAACACTTCGACGACCGCGGCACCGACTCCGGCCAGGCGCTACGCCTCGCCCGCGGTCACCTCGACGATGCCCGGCACCGCGCCGCCGAGCTCGCCGCCCACCTCACGCACGCCCATAACGAGCTCGGCCACCTCGGCCAGCTGCGCCCGGAGGACTGAGCTATGGCCGCCTACGAGATCGTCCGCCCTGTCGGCCAGGTCCAGGTCCCCGCGCCGCGCACTCCGACCCGCCCCGAGCGCTGTTGGGGCGTGGAGGACGTCGCCGCGTTCCTCGACGTGCCCGTACGCACCGTCTACGAGTGGCGCCGTACCGGCTACGGGCCGCGCGGACGCCGCGTCGGTCGCTGGCTGCGCTATGACCCCGCCGAGGTCCGCGCCTGGTTCGCCGACCTCGATGACCGGCCGGCGGCGAGCTGACCCATGCCACGTCCGCCGATGCCCGTCGGCACGTACGGCCGCATCCGGGTCCAGGGAACCAAGGGCAAGTACCGGGCGCTCGCACTCTTCCGGGACCTCGACGGCAAGACCCGGCAGGTCGAGCGTGGCGGATCGACGAAGGCGCAGGCGACCGAGGCCCTGAAGCTCGCGCTCCGCGACCGTGGCCGGCTCGGCACCGGCATCTCCGGGGAGACCCGCCTCGAGGAGGTCGCCGCGCTGTGGTTCGCCTCGGTCGAGCGGGCCGTCGAGGCCGGGGAGCGCTCACCCGGGACGGCCGAGCTCTACCGGCGGCAGATGGAGACCGTCGTCGTCCCCGGGGTCGGGTCACTCCGCGTCCGGGAGGCCACCGTCCCGGTGCTCGACTCCTTCGTCCAGACCGTCCGTGCCCGCCGGGGGCCGGCAGTCGCGAAGCTCGCCCGCTCCGTGCTCTCCGGCGTCCTGGGCCTGGCCGTGCGCCACGGCGCCGTCCGCTCCAATCCGGTCCGCGACCTCAGCCCCGTCCACGCGGGCCGTCGCAAGCCGACCCGGGCGCTCACCCTCGCCGAGTGCCGGGCCTGGCTCGCCCAGCTCGACGCCGACGAGGCCGCGCGGGAGAAGGACCTGCCCGACCTGTGCCGGTTCATGCTCGCCACCGGTGTCCGCATCGGGGAGGCGCTGGCCGTCGCCTGGCCGGACGTCGACCTCGAGGCGGGCACCGTCGACGTGTCCCGGACCCTCATCCGCCTGACCGGCGTGGGCCTCGTCCGGAAGTCCACGAAGACGGAGGCCGGCGAGCGTCGGCTGATCCTGCCCCGCTTCGCCCTCGAGATGCTCGGCGAGCGCAATCCCGACGGCGAGGCCATGGGTCCGCTCTTCCCCGACACCCTCGGCGGTTGGCGCGACCCGTCCAACACCCGGCGCGCGCTCCGGGACGCCCGTGGCTCCGAGGGCTTCGCCTGGGTGACCAGCCACGTGTTCCGCAAGACCTGCGCCACCGTGCTCGACGCCGCCGGCCATTCGCCCCGCGCGGTCGCCGACCAGCTCGGGCACGCGCAGGTCTCCATGACCCAGAACTTCTACTTCGGCCGCCGCATCGCGAACCCCGACGCGGCGTCCGCTCTCGACGCCTGGCACGACAGGGAGGACGAATCTCATGGGTAAGTCATGGATGTCGACCGAGGCCGGAGAGCCCGCACCGTCGCTGACCTGGGCAGAGGGTGGGCCCCGTGGGACTCGAACCCACAACCAGCGGATTAAAAGTCCGATGCTCTGCCCATTGAGCTAGAGGCCCGCTGGTCGCGAGCCTAGTCGGGACGGCGAGGGTCCGACACGGGTCGGGTCGAGCGGGTGCTCAGTGCTGTCGGCGGGACCACCACGCAGCACCGGGCACCCGATGTTCAGTCACCGACCATCCCGCGCGGACCGAGTCCGCTTGACACGGTGCCGCCGCAGCCCAACGCCGTGGAGCCTGCTCGTCGGTGGCCGATCCGTGTCACTGGATGCGTCAACGGGGCCACTCACGCACTCGCGGGAGCACGCCCCGCCCGGGAGCGACCCAACGCCGGGGCGACCAGCACGATCCCGATCACCGTCACCACGAACGCCACCGCCAGCACGAGCGCCAACCCACCCCCGACCCCGCTCAGCCACGCCGGCACCGCGAGCAGGGCCGAGACGGCGCGGATCACGACCGCCGCCCACAGCGCGGCACGGGACCGACGCGCCCACCACACGGCGAGCAGCACCAGGGTCAGCACACCGAGGACCAGCGACACCGCGTCCACGAACGGCGGCGCGTCCGGCGGGGCCGGCAGAAGCCACGGGCTCACCGCGTCGACCAACCCCAGCACCGCCAACACGACCACACCGATCTCGACACGCCTCATCACGACCTCCTCGCCGGAGACCTCAGCGTCGGACACAGCCCAGGGCGCTGTCTGCCGTAGTCCACTACGGCACCGCTCGCCCTTTCGGCGCACTCGCGCTCCCGCTCGGCGCCGGCACCGACCCGACGTCGGGAAGGCGGATCCGGACACCGCACGCAGGTCGCCCGGACCGCCTCCACGGGAGCACCACCGAGCGCCCACCCATCGGCGGAGAGCGGGCTCACGACGGCACGAATCAGCAGCATCGTCGCAGGTCAGACGGGCTGGAGCCGCTCGGATGCACCAGGGCCCGCCGCCACCCTCCGTGACCTGACCGAACGCGATCGGTGACATGACCGAGACGTATCGTCGCCGCGCAACGCCAGACCGACCGTCGGGGAAGGACACGAGTTGGGTCGTCATCAGGAGCACTTCGAGCGCCGTCGTCTCGTCCGAGGGGCGCTCGCAGCCGCTGCCATCGGCATCGGGGTGCTGTCGGCCGCCGTCCCCGCCATGGCCGCACCCGCAGCCGGCGCACCGCCCTGCGCGGTCACGGCCAAGGCCTGCGTCAGCATCTCGCAGCAGAAGGCCTGGATCGGTGACGGCAAGGGCACGCTGCTGCGCGGGCCGGTCCCGGTGACGACGGGGGGGCCGGGCAACGAGACCCCGACCGGCGTCTTCCACGTGATGTGGAAGGACCAGTACCACCACTCGCGCGAGTACAACCAGGCGCCGATGCCGTACTCGGTGTTCTTCGCGCCCGGTGACGCCTTCCACGGCGGCAGCCTGCAGCGTGCCTCGGCCGGGTGCGTGCACCTCGGCGACGACGACTCGAAGGCGTTCTTCGACTTCCTGCAGGTCAACGACGAGGTCCAGATTCTCCCGTAACTGATGAGGAGGCCACGCATGTCGATGGCCCTGGTGATGTCCGAGATGCCCGACCTGGTGCGCCGGGTCAAGGCCGAGCACGTCCCCGACGCCGCCGGCCGCTGCGGCGGCTGCCGCGACACGGCGGGTCGGACGGCCTCGTGGCCGTGCCAGACCTACCGGATCGCGCAGGAGGCGGAGTGGGTCGGGCGGGGCAACCTGCCCGGCACGGGCCCGCACGCCCCCGTCGTGCCGCCGACCGCCCGCCCCGAGCGGACCCGGTGGCGGGCCGAGGCGCCGTACTCCCACGACGCCCCGATGACCGGCGACACCCCGGCGATCGCGGGTACCGGCGGGCGCCGTCGTCGCCGCGAGGGCGACGCCATCCCCTTCCCGACGACGGGTGGGCACGCGCGGCACGCCATGTGAGGACTCGTGAGCAGTAAGGGTCGTGACAGCGACCGTTAGTGCTCACGGGCGGCGGAGCCGCACATGGGAAAACCCCCGGAGCATGCTTCCCTCGAACGGCGTTCGAGGGGCTCGGATGGACAACTCCGAGCGCTCCGGGGGTCCGGTGTCCGTCGGGAATTCACCAGCTGACGTGTCCGCCCCGGAGGGGTGGAGCCGGTCAATCCACGACCTGACGTCGGCTAGCTGACGGACACCTCACGAGTCCTGTCGTTCATCAACGTCGGACCACCTCCTCTCCCATGTACTCACCACGCTAAGCCTGGATCCGCTGATCCGCAAACGACTTCGAATCCCCTGCTCAGAGGCGTGTTCGCCACGCGAGAAGGTCGTCGACGTCGCGCGTGTTCACGATCTTCGAGACGGGCACCTCGCACTCCTGTGCCCGCTCGCAGCCGAAGGGTTGCCAGTCCAGCTGACCCGGCGCGTGGGCGTCCGTGTCGATCACGAACTCGCACCCCGCCTCGAGGGCCTGGCGGAGCAGATCGCGCGGCGGGTCGAGGCGTTCGGGCCGTGAGTTGATCTCCACGGCGACCCCGTTCTCCAGGCACGCCTCGAACACCGCCTCGGCGTCGAACGTCGACGGCGGCCGGGTGCCGCGGCCGCCGGTCACCAGCCGGCCGGTGCAGTGCCCGAGCACGTCGACGTACGGGTTCGACACCCCGCACACCATCCGCGCGGTCATCTCCTCGCTCGGCGAGCGCAGTTTCGAGTGCACGCTGGCGACGACGAGGTCGAGTTCGGCGAGCAGGTCGTCCGGCGCGTCGATCGACCCGTCCTCGAGGATGTCGACCTCGATGCCGCGCAGCAGCCGGAACGGCGCCAGCTCCGCGTTGACCTCCTCGATCACCGCGAACTGTTCCCGACGACGGGCGGGGCTGAGCCCGTTCGCGACGGTCAGGTTCTGCGAGTGGTCGGTGAGCACCATCCAGGCGTGCCCGAGGTCGCGGGCCGTGCGGGCCATCTCGAGGATGTCCGACCCGCCGTCGGACCACGTGGAGTGCGTGTGGCAGTCCCCGCGCAGCGCCGCCCGCAGCTCGATCCCACCGGCCACGGGTTCGGCGTGCTTCGCGGCCAGTTCCTCCACGGCCGCCGACGTCCCCGTCGCGACGACCTCCGCGACCACCGCCGCCGTCTTCTTCCCCACACCCTTGAGGTCGGTCAGCGTGCCGGCGGCGGCGCGCGACTCGACCTCGTCGCGGCCCAGTTCGGCCAGACGGTCGGCGGCCGTCCGGTACGCCTTCACCCGATAGGTGTCGGCCCGCTCACGCTCGTAGTAGAAGGCGACGGCGCGCAGCGCGGCGATCGGGTCGCCGTCGACGGGGAGTCGGCTCACGCGTCAGGGATACCCCACCCGGGAAGCCCCCGTGACGCGGCGACGCGGACAATCGGGCACAGCAGTCGAGCACGAGGAGGTCCGCTGGTGCGGGTCACGGGAACCGGACACGCCGGGATGCGTTTCGAGACCACGGGCGGCAGCGTGCTGTGCGACCCGTGGACCAACCCGACGTTCTTCGCGTCGTGGGTCCCGTTCCCCGACAACACCGGGCTCGACTGGGCCGCGCTCGGGCAGTGCGACTACCTCTACGTCTCCCACCTGCACCGCGACCACTTCGACGCCGAGAACCTGCGCCGGAACGTGTCGAAGGACGCCCGGGTGCTGCTGCCGGACTTCCCGACCGACGAGCTCGAGAACGAGCTGCGCGATCTCGGTTTCCGCCATTTCGTGCGGACCCGCTCGGGTGAGCCGATCGACCTCGACGGCGGCCTGCGCGTCATGGTCACCTCGCTCAAGGGCCCGGGCGACGGCCCGATCGGCGACTCCGCGCTCTCGCTCGACGACGGCACCGCCCGCATCGTCAACCAGAACGACGCGCACCCGCTCGACATCCCCGAGCTGCTCGAGTTCGGCGCCTACGACGCGCACTTCACGCAGTTCTCCGGCGCCATCTGGTGGCCGATGGTCTACGACCTGCCCACCGCCGCGAAGCGCGAGTTCGCCCGCCGCAAGCGGATCGGGCAGGAGGACCGCGCGATGCGCTACATCCGCGAGGTCGGCGCCCCGAACATCTTCCCGACGGCGGGTCCGCCCTGCTTCCTCGACGACGAGCTCTTCCGCTGGAACGGCCTGGGCTACGAGGGCGTCGAGAACGAGTCCATCTTCACCGACCAGTGGGAGTTCCTCGGCCGGATGCGGGAGCTCGGCCACGACGGCGGCCACCTGCTGCTGCCGGGGACGACGGCGGAGATCGACGGACCCGCCGTCCGGAACCTGACGCACCCGATGTCCGACGCCGAGGTCGAGCGCATCTTCGTCGACAAGGAGAGCTACCTCCGGGAGTTCGCCGAGCGCGCCCGCCCGGTGATCGAGGCGCAGAAGGCGGCCTGGTCGGCGCCGCAGCCCGACATCCTGCGCCAGCTCAAGGAGTGGATCGAGCCGCTGATGAAGCGGGCCGACCACATGTGCGACGGCATCGGCGGCGTGGTCCGGATGGACCTCACCGGCATGCCCGCGGGCGCGCCGGGCGTCGACGACGACGGCGTGCTCCCGCTCGCCTTCGACTTCGCCGGCCGGGAGATCCGCACCTGGGACGGCGAGCAGGCCCGCTACCGCTGGACCATCCCGGCCACGCTGGTGCAGACCAACATCGACACCGGCGAGGTCGACTGGTCGAACTCGCTGTTCCTGTCGGTGCGCTTCGCCGCCACCCGCGTGGGCCAGTACAACGAGTACCTCTACACGTTCTTCAAGTGTCTGTCCGAGGAGCGGATGGACTACGTGGAGAACTGGTACGACGCCGCGAACGACGACGGCCGCGACATCGAGCTCGACGGCTGGAAGGTCCAGGCGCGCTGCCCGCACCTGTCGGCCGACCTGTCGAAGTTCGGCGCCGTCGACGGCGACGTGCTCACCTGCACGCTCCACAACTGGAAGTTCAACCTCGCCACCGGGCGCTGCCTCACGAGCGCCGGCCACGAGATCCGGGCCGAGAAGCTCGGCGCCTCCGACTGACCCGCACCCCCTCCCCGCGCGAGGGGAACCCTGGTGCCACAAGAGCGCTCGGGAGTTCCCCTCGCGAACGGCGGCGTCGACGCTGCTCCGCGCGCGAGGGGAGGAATCGAGCGCTCTATGCGCTCGAGGGTTCCCCTCACGCGCCATCGGCGGCAGCCCGCGCGGCCGTCAGGATGCGGCGCTCCTGCTCGCGGGCGACCTCGGGCGGCACGTCCCGGGAGGCACCGATCAGCACCAGGTGGTCCAGGCCGAGCGCGACGAGCCCGCGCAGCCGGTCGGTGACCTCGGCCGCCGACCCGACGACGGCGAAGTGGTCGATGTAGGAATCGGTCAGCGCGTCGGCCTGCGCCGAGGCGGCGACGCCGTGGGTGGCCTCCTCCCACCGTCGGGTCACCTCACCGACGACCGCCCGATCGGCGGTGCCGAGGTCGCCCGCGTGCCGCTGGAAGTGGGCGAAGATCGCGACGTTGCCACGCACGAGGTTGCGGGCCCGGCAGGCGTCGTCCTCCACCGCCACGACGAGGTACGCCCCGACCGACCGTGCGCCCGCCTCCCGCGCCGTCGCCACGCGGGCCGCGACCAGTTCCGGGCGCGCCCCGACCACCACGGTGACCCGGTCCCCCAGCTCCGCGGCGACCCGCGTGATCCGCGGGCCGCTCGCGAACACCTGGATCGGCACCGCCCCGTCGTCGGGACGAGGGAGCCAGCCGAGGCGCGCCGGGTAGCCGCGCTCGTCGACCGTCCCGCCGTGCAGGTAGGTGCGCAGCCGGGCGAGGTCGCGGGCGAACTCGGCGGGCGGCTGCGGCGCGAGCCCGACCTGCAGCAACGCCGAGTCGCCCCGGCCCACCCCCAGCACCGTCCGCCCGTCGCCGACCCGCTGCAGCGTCGCGGCGGCCGACGCGAGCACGGCCGGGTGCCGCGTGACGAGGTTCGTGACCGCGGGTCCGAGCTCGAGCGTCGTCGTCGCCCCCGCCGCGACCGTCAGCGCGACGAACACCTCGGGGGTCAGGTTCTGGCTGTCGGCGAGCAGGAGGCCGTCCCAGCCCGCCGCCTCGACCTCGCGGGCGCGGGCGGCCATCGCGACCGGATCGGCGTCGGTGAACCCGTGCAGCAGCAGGCGTGGCCCCATGGCGATGAGAGGGGCGGTCCGGGCGCGCATGACGGCGGCGCACAATGGAGGACGTGAAGGCTCTCCGCATCGGCCCGCACGAGCTGGCCGCCCCGGTCGTGCTCGCGCCGATGGCGGGCGTCACGAACCCGCCGTTCCGCCGCCTGTGCCGCGAGCAGGGCGCCGGCCTCTACGTCTGCGAGATGATCACCGCGCGGGCGCTCGTGGAGCGTCACCCGGGCACCGCCGAGATGATCGCCTTCGACGAGGACGAGTCGCCGCGCTCGATGCAGCTCTACGGCGTCGACCCGGTGACCATCGGGCGGGCCGTCGAGCGGATCGTCGCCGAGGACCTCGCCGACCACGTCGACCTCAACTTCGGCTGCCCGGTGCCCAAGGTGACCCGGCGCGGCGGTGGCGCGGCCCTGCCCTACAAGCGGCGGCTGTTCGAGTCGATCGTGCGCACCGCCGTGCAGGCGGCGGGTCCGCTCCCGCTCACGGTGAAGATGCGGATCGGGATCGACGACGACCACGTCACCTTCCTCGACGCCGGGCGCATCGCGGCCGCCGAGGGCGCGGCGGCGGTCGCGCTGCACGCCCGCACCGCGGCCCAGCGCTACTCCGGACAGGCCGACTGGAGCCGGATCGCCGAGCTGCGCGACGCCGTCCCCGCCGAGGTGCCGGTGCTGGGCAACGGCGACATCTTCGCCGCGGACGACGCGCTGGCGATGGTCGAGAAGACCGGGTGCGACGGCGTCGTGGTCGGCCGCGGCTGCCTCGGGCGCCCCTGGCTGTTCGGCGAGCTCGAGGCGGCGTTCGCGGGCCGCGAGCGGCCGACCCCGCCGACGCTGGGCGAGGTCGCGGGGATCATGCGCCGCCACGTCGAGCTGCTCATCGCCCACCACGGCGAGCGCAAGGGCGTGCGCGACTCCCGCAAGCACATGTCCTGGTACCTGCACGGCTTCGCGGTGGGCTCCGAGGTCCGTCGCGAGCTCGGCATGATCGACGGCCTGGAGCGCCTCGACGAGCTGCTCGCGCGCCTCGAGCACGACCAGCCGTTCCCGCCCGACGCCGACGGCCCCCGCGGCCGGCAGGGCTCGCCGGGCCACGTGACCCTCCCGGAGGGTTGGCTCGACGACCCCGAGGACGCCACGGTGCCCGCCGGCGCGGACGTCATGCACTCCGGCGGCTGAGCCGCGTGCGCGTCGCCGCCGTCGTCGTCGCGGTGTTCCTGACGGCGGGTCTCGCCGGCTGCGGCGCCACGGTCCCGGGCACGCCGCGCGTCGGAGCGGTGCCACCGGGCGACCGGGCCCTCATCGACGCCTACGTCGCCGACTCCAACCGCGCGGCTGCGGCGGGCGCCCGGGCGCAGGCGGACTTCCTGCGCGCCAGCCAGGCCGAGGGGGTGCCGTTCCCCCCGGACCGCTGCTTCGCCGAGCTGACGCTCGACACCCGCCTGGTGGCCCGGACCCTGCGGCCGGACCCCGACTGGAAGCCGCCCGCGAGCCTGCCCGAGATCGGCCGCCCGGCCGGTGCCGTCTACGTCGCGGCGGCCGCGGTGACCGTCCGACGGGGCTCCGCGGAGGTCCGCGAGGACGTCGGATCGAAGCACTTCGTGATCCGGGACACGCGGGTGTCCAGCTACGCTCCGTGTGCTGACTGAGAGCTGACGGCACGAGCGGTCACGGTGCTCTGACTTGAGCACCCGGTCGGGCAGGAATCTGGGGCCGGACGAGCAGCAGCCCGAATTCGCCACGCACCGTCACGTCGACCGGACGGTTGATTCGGTTGGCGGGCGGGGTGCGGGCGTTGCACAGGAACGCATCAGCGGCACACTGGAGTCAGCACGGGCGCGAGGGACACGAGGGGGTGGCGGGTGGTCGTGAGGGGCTCCACGGTCGGCAGTTCGCCGGACCGGGTGTCGACGGGTGGGTCCGCCGCGCTGGCGGGCGCCCCCTCCTCGGAGACCCCGCAGACGGGCTTCCACCAGCCTCCTGCCAGCACCTTCGACACCGCGCCCATCGTCGGGATCGACGAGGCGCTCCGGTTGGACGCGGCCACGGACGACGCGGGGACCGCCCGGGCGGCCCAGGCGCGCGCCCACGAGGCCGCCGCGGAGGTGCTCGCCGACCGCGGTGACTGGCGGCGCGCCTACCAGCACCTGCGCGCCGCGATGGCGCTGGTGCACCTCGGCGACACACCGCCGGTGCACGTGCCCGAGCAGTTACGGCGCGAAGTCGACCGTCTCCGACGCGAACGGGCCGAGGCGCGGGAGCAGAGCCGGCGCGACAGCCTGACCGCCACGTGGAACCGCCGCTACCTCGACGAGCGACTGTCCACCCTGCGTGACGGCGGGTCCGGGGCGGTCTGCGTCGCCCTCGTCGACGTCGACCACTTCAAGCAGGTCAACGACACCTACGGCCACGCGGTCGGCGACGCGGTGCTGCGTACCCTCGTCGGCCTCATGCGGGCGGAGATCGACGCGCGGGCCCCCGAGGGCTTCTGCGCGCGGTACGGCGGCGAGGAGTTCGCCCTCGTCCTGCCCGGCCCCGCGGACGCGGACGCCGTCGCGGTGTGCGAGGCGGTCCGCGCGCGGATCGAGACGCACGACTGGGCCGCGATCGCCCCGGAGCTCCGCGTGACGGCGAGCGTCGGGCTGGCCTGCCTCGACCCCGACGACCAGAGCGGGACCTGCGACGGCCTCCTCGACCACGTCGACGAGCTGCTCTACGTCGCGAAGCGCACCGGCCGCAACGCCGTGGCCCACCGCGACGAGACGGGCCAGGTGCGCCTGGCCGGCCCGGCCTCCGGTCGCCGCGGCGTCGACGCCGTCGCCCGGGCGGTCACCTCCTCCGCCCGATCGGGTCGCCCCGTCCGCTGAGCGCGGGCACGGACAGGGCCGATCGGCCGCGCGCGTCACGATCGGGTGACGACGCTTGCCTCGCGTGGTGCTCGAGAGTAAGCCCGCGCGCGCGATGCCGTGATGGGCTCAGTACGATTCGTGCACCCCGGACGGCCTGTCGGTCTCCGGCCCGTCCCTGACCACCCGGGGGTCCCGTGACCGACGACCGTGAGCGCGGCGCCGGTTCCGGCGTCCCCGCGGTCCCGGCCCCGCCCGACGGTGTCCGCACGGGCCCGCCGTCGGTGCCGACCCGGGTCGTCGTCGGGGACACCCCGGCCGAGCGCCGCGGCGGCGCGGTCCCGACGATGGTGCCGCTCGCCCGCAAGCGCCCCGGGCGGCGCAGCCTGCGCCCCGCCGGCGCGGCCGCCGAGACCGAGCCGATGCGCGACCTCGTCGCCGCGGCCGCCGTGGCCGACGAGGCGGCTGCACCGGCCAAGACGTCCGCACCGTCCACACCGGCCGAGCCCCCGACCGTGCGCACCGCGCGCCCGGCGCCGACGCCGCTGCCCGTGCCCACGCGAGATGCACACCCGGCAGCCCCACCGGCGGCTGAGCGCGCGTCCGCCCCGGTCGCTCCCGTGCCGACACGAGACGCACACCAGGCAGGCCCAGCGGCCCCGGAACCTGCCCCACGTAGCCCTCGCGATGCGGCGTCCGCCCCGGTCGCGCCCGCGCCGCCGCGAGATGCACACCAGGCAGGCCCACAGGCTGCCGAACCTGCCTCACGTCACCCTCGCGACGCCGCGCCCGCTCCGACGCGGGACGCACACCCGGCAGCGCCGGCAGCCTCGGCACCTGCCCCACGTACGTCTCGCGAGCCCAAGCCCCGGCGCGCGGTCGTGGTGCCGGCCGCGGAGGACGGCGCCCCCGAGTTCGCGGCGACGTCGGCGGTGCTGGCCGGAGTGGGCGCACGGGTGCGCCGTCGGGTGGGCCCCTGGACGTGGGCGCGGTCGTTGCGGCTGGTGGCCGTCGCGATGTCCACGGTCATCGTCCTGGTCTGCGGCGTCGCGTGGGGCGCGACGTCGTGGTTCGAGGCGGCCGTGAAGAAGATCGGCGCCCTCGACCCGACGTCGGCGGCCATCATCGACCCGGCGGCGCAGGTCGGGGACCAGAACTTCCTCGTGGTGGGCTCCGACACCCGCGTCGGCGCGCCGCCGAGCGAGGACGTCGGCGACGCCACCGACGTCCCGGGCGCCCGGTCGGACACCGTGATGATCGTCCACGTCCCGGCGAACCGGGCCCGGATGACCGTGGTGTCCTTCCCCCGCGACCTCGAGATCGACCGGCCGGACTGCGAGCGCTGGGACTCCGTCTCCGGGGCGTACACCGGTCAGACGATCCCGCGCACCACGAAGGTCAAGCTGAACTCGGCCTACCAGGTCGGCGGCCCGCGCTGCGTGACGAAGGTGGTGCAGGAGCTCTCCGGGCTCGCCGTCAACCACTTCCTCGGCGTCGACTTCTCGGGCTTCAAGGACATGGTCGACGCCGTGGAGGGCGTGCCGGTCTGCATCGAGAAGCCGATGCGGGACACCGTGCTCGGCACCGTCATCCCGCGGGCCGGCACCTCGCTGCTCACCGGCGACCAGGCCCTCAACTTCGTGCGGGCCCGCCACGTCATCGGCGACCCCACCAGCGACTACGGCCGCATCAACCGCCAGCAGATCTTCCTGTCGGCGCTGCTGCGCCAGGCGCTGTCGGCCGGGACGCTGCTCGACGTCGGGAAGCTGCGCGCGCTGGTCGACGCGGTCGGGCGCTCCACGTACGGCGAGAACATCGAGGCCGCCCAGCTGCTGTCGCTCGGCCAGTCGCTCTCCGGGCTCGACGCCCGGGCCGTCACGTTCACGACGGTGCCCACCACCGGCGTCGCGAACTCCCGCGGCAACGAGGTCCTGCGCGTCGCCGAGGACCGCGCGCTCTTCGACGCGATCATCGACGACACCCCGCTGCCCGGGCAGCCGGGCGCCCCCGCCGGTCGGCCTCCGGCCCCGCCCGTGCCCGCCGAGCGGGTCGCGCTCCGCCTGGTCGACGCGCGCTCCGACACCGGTACCTACGACGACGGGTCCTCCACCACCGAGGTCACCGCCTCCGGCGACACCTCGGGCTCCAGCAGCAACAGGTCCGGGAACGGCTCGGGAGACGAGAGCGGCTCCGGTGACGGCAGCGGTTCGGGCGACGGGAACGGCGACGGCGGGACCCGGCGCGACGACGAGGGTTCCGGCTTCCGACGCGACGGCGCCGCCCGGGTCGCCCAGCAGCAGGGCCCCTCGGCCGGCTCGGTGGCGGGCTCGCTGCGCGGCTACGGCTTCACCGTCGCGAGCGACCTCCGCGGATCGAGCGCCGCGGCCGCGACCGACGGACGCACCACCATCCGCTTCAGCCCGGACCAGGCGGGCGCGGCGGCGACCCTGCAGAAGTCGGTGCCGTCCGCAGTGCTGACCCCGCGCACCGACGGCATCGGCTCGCTGGTCCTCGAGCTGGGGGACGACTTCGACGGCCGGGTCGTCGACCCGACGGCTCCCGCGCCCGCCTCGCCGCTCCCGGCGCTGGTCAACGCCGCGGACGCCACCTGCCGTTGACCAGCGCACATCCGCCGTCGTTCACCGCCGGTTCATGCGGGCGACGGGTGGTCGACCGGGCGTCCGCCTAGTCTGCGGCCATGCGCGCGGCCTACCACGAGAAGCTCTCGTCGCTGAACGACGAGCTCGCCCAGATGTCCCTGTTGGCCGGCGAGGCCATGAAGAAGGCCACGAGCGCCCTGCTCGACGGTGACCTCGACCTGGCCGAGGAGGTCATCTCCTCCGACACCGAGATCGACGCGCTGCGCACCTCCGCCGAGGACCAGGCGTTCGGGCTGCTCGCCCTCCAGGCCCCCGTGGCGGGCGACCTGCGCTCGGTCATCGCGGCCATCCACTCCGCCGGCGACCTCGAGCGCATGGGCGACCTCGCCCTGCACGTCGCGAAGGCCGCCCGCCGGCGCCACCCCGAGCTCGTGCTCCCGCAGGAGGTGGCCCCGTACTTCGCCGAGATGGGCCGCGTCGCGCTCGACCTCGCCCAGGACGCGCGGCGCGTGATCCTCGACCGTGACGTCGAGCTGGCCTTCACCATGGAGTCCGACGACGACGCCATGGACGACCTCCACCGCCACCTGTTCACGGTGATGATGACGAAGGACTGGCCGCACGGCGTGGCCCCGGCCGTCGACGTGACGTTGCTCGGCCGCTTCTACGAGCGCTTCGCCGACCACGCGGTCGCCGTCGCCCGCCGCGTCGTCTTCATGGTCACCGGCAAGATGCCCGACCCGCCGCTGGCCTGATCGGAGCAGCCCCACCCTGAACGAGCGGCACTCTCGCGCACATAGAAGCAGCGAGAGTGCCCTTCGCTCGTTCCGGGCCGGCCCGCGAACGACGACGGGCCCCGCCGCACCAGGTGCGGCAGGGCCCGTCGTCAGGAAAGGCCTAACCGAAGCGGCCGGAGATGTAGTCCTCGGTCTCCCGCTCGGTCGGGTTCGAGAAGATCTTCTCGGTGTCGTCGATCTCCACCAGGTGGCCGGGCTTGCCGGTCGCCTCGAGGTTGAAGAACGCCGTCTGGTCGCTCACCCGCGCGGCCTGCTGCATGTTGTGGGTGACGATGACGATCGTGTAGTCCTTCTTGAGATCGCCGATCAGGTCCTCGATCGCCAGCGTGGAGATCGGGTCCAGGGCCGAGCAGGGCTCGTCCATGAGCAGCACGTCGGGCTGCACCGCGATCGCGCGGGCGATGCAGAGCCGCTGCTGCTGCCCGCCGGAGAGGCCACCGCCGGGCTTGTCGAGCCGCCCGGAGACCTCCTTCCAGAGGTTGGCGCCGCGCAGCGAGGCCTCGCAGACCTCGTCGAGCTTCTTCTTGTCCCGCACGCCCTGCAGCTTCAGGCCGGCGACGACGTTGTCGCGGATGGACATCGTCGGGAACGGGTTCGGGCGCTGGAAGACCATGCCGATCGTGCGGCGCACGGCCACGGCGTCCGAGCCGCGGGCGTAGATGTCCTCGCCGTCGAGCTGGATGGACCCCTCGACGCGGGCGCCCGGGATCTCCTCGTGCATGCGGTTCAGCGTCCGCAGCACCGTCGACTTGCCGCAGCCCGACGGGCCGATGAACGAGGTGACGCTGCGCGGCGGGACGGACAGGTTGACGTTCTGCACGGCGTGGAACTCGCCGTAGTAGATGTCGACGTCCTTCAGGTCGAGACGCTTGGCCACGATGTTCCTTTACTTCGAGATCGCCGAGTAGCGGGAGATGAGGCTCGCCGCGAGCTGGAAGAGCATGACGATGAGGATCAGCGTGAGCGCTCCGCCCCAGATGCGGAGTTGGCCGGCCGCCGACGGGTTCGTCGAGAGCTCGGTGTAGATGAGCAGCGGCAGCGAGGCCTGGTTGCCGTCGAACGGGTTGAAGTTGATCGCCCGGGCGTAGCCGACGAGCACCAGCACCGGTGCGGTCTCCCCCATGACGCGGGCGAAGGCCAGCATGACACCGGTGACGGTGCCGGAGAGCGCCGTGGGGAGCACGATCCGCAGGATCGTCTTCCACTTCGGGATGCCGAGGGCGTAGGAGGCCTCCCGCAGCTCGTCGGGGACGAGGCGCAGCATCTCCTCGGTGTTGCGGATGACCACCGGGAGCATGAGCAGCACCAGCGACAGCCCGACGAGGAACCCGCTCTGCTCGAACCCGCCGATCGACACGAACAGCGCGAACACGAACAGCGCCGCGACGATCGAGGGGACGCCCGAGAGGATGTCGACCATGAAGCTCGTGGTCTTCGCGATGCGGCCGCGCCCGTACTCGACGAGGTAGACGGCGGCGAGGATGCCGATCGGGACCGCGATCACGCCCGCGATCAGCGCCTGGACCAGGGTGCCGACGATCGCGTGGTAGACGCCGCCGCGCGCCTCGTCGGGCGTGACGCCCGAGAGCGACCGGGTCCACCAGTCTGCGGAGACGATGGCGGGGAAGCCCTTGATCAGCACGCTGACCAGGAGCCACACCAGCGGGACGACCGCGATGAGGAAGGCCAGGGTGACCAGCACCGTGGCGGCCCGGTCCTTGATCTTGCGCGCGGTGGAGACGTTGCGGAACGTGGCCGGGACGGCCGGCCGCTCCGGGGCGTCGAGGGCTGCACTCATCACCCGTTCACCGTCCTTCCGGCGACCGAGGGGGTGGCCGCGAGACGTGCGCCGCGCATCAGCCGTTCACCTTTCCGCCCGCGACCACACGAGCCATCGCGTTGACCACGAAGGTCAGGACGAACAGCACCAGGCCGGCCGAGATGTAGGCCCCGGTGGGGAGCGGCTGGCTGAACTCGGAGGCCGCCGAGGCGATCAGCGAGGCGAACGTGTACCCGCCGTCGAACAGGCTGCCGGTGGACGGCGACGTGGCCGCGCGGATGACCAGCAGGACCGCGATCGTCTCACCGAGCGCGCGGCCGAGGCCGAGCATCGAGGCGGCGATGAACCCGCTGCGCCCGTAGGGCAGGACCGCCATGCGGATGACCTCCCAGCGCGTGGCGCCCAGGGCCTGGGCCGCCTCGATCTGGAAGCGCGGGGTCTGGGCGAACACCTCGCGGGTGGTCGCGGTGACGATCGGCAGGATCATGATCGCGAGGACGATCCCGCCGGTGAAGATCGTGCCCGTGAGCACCGGCAGGTTGCCCGGCGCGAACAGGAAGAACCAGCCGAGGTAGGTCTGCAGGAACGCCGCGACCGGCTCGATCGCCGGGGCGAGCACGAGGATGCCCCAGAGACCGAAGACGATCGACGGGACCGCCGCGAGCAGGCCGATCACGTAGGAGAACGGTCGCGCGAGGCGGGCCGGCGTGTACTGCGTGAGGAAGAGCGCGATCCCCATGCCGATCGGCATGGCGATCACGAGCGCCATGAACGACGACAGCAGCGTGACCACGAGCAGGTCACGGATACCGAAGCGCAGGTTGGACGCGTCGGTGGTGTTGAAGTCGGGGCTCGTCAGGAAGTTCGCGTTGTTGGCGAGCAGCGACGGGACGGCCTGGACGACCAGGAAGAGGCCGATCAGGGCGACCGCCGCGACGACGACGAGGCCGGATCCGGTGGTGAGCCCGCGGAACACTTGCTCCCCGCTCCCGCCGGAGGTCGTCCGGGCGGGCTTCGGAGCGCTGGGCTGGGTGTCGGTCACGGTGGACATGGTGGCCGATCCGCTCGGACGGTCCCGGGTCTCGGGGTCGTCCGACGGGGCCCGCTGTGTGGTGCGTTCGCTCACGGTGTTCGCATCCGCCTCGTCGCCGTCGGGGGTCACGCGTCAGTCGTCGTTCCGGTCGATCAGGAGATCGAGTTGATCGACGTGGTCAGGCGCTGCTTGAACGCGTCCGGGATCGGCACGTAGCCACCGGCGGTCAGCGTGCCCTGGGCCTGCGGCGAGAGGGCGGTCTGCAGGAACGCCTTCACGGCCGTGCCGGTCTGCGGGTCGGCGTACTTGGTGCAGACGATCTCGTAGGTCGCCAGCGCGATCGGGTAGGCGCCCGCGGTGGTGGTCTTGTAGAGGCTGTTGAGGTCGAGGGTCAGGTCGTTGCCCTGGCCGGTGACCTGCACGGCGTCGATCGCCTTGGCCACGTTGTCGGTGGACAGCGCGACCGGCTGGCCGCCGCCCGAGTTGATGATCTGCGCGGCCGGGAGCTGGGCCTTCTGCGCGAAGGAGGCCTCGACGTAGCCGATCGAGTTCGGGGTGTTCTTGGTGGCGTCTGTGACGCCCTGCGAGCCACGGGCACCCGCGCCCACGCCGCCGTTGAACGTCTGGGTCGCCTGCTTGCCGTAGGCGTTGTTCGACGCGGCGTTCAGGTAGGTCTGGAAGTTCTGCGTGGTGCCCGACTCGTCGGAGCGGAAGTTCACGACGATCGGGGTGGCCGGCAGGGTCTTGCCCGGGTTCAGGGCGGCGATCCGCGGGTCGTTCCAGGTGGTGATCTGGCCGTTGAAGATGCCGGCGACGGTCGGGCCGTCGAGGGCCAGGTCCGTGACGCCCTGCAGGTTGTAGGCGACGGCGATCGGGCCGAAGACGAGCGGAAGGTTCAGCGCGGGCGAGGCGCAGCGCTGGGCGGCCTTCTGGGCCTCGTCGCTCTTCAGCGCGGCGTCGGAGCCGGCGAAGTCGGTCTGCCCTCCGATGAACTCGTTGCGCCCCGCGCCGGAGCCGCTGGCGGTGTAGTTGACCGTCTGGCCGTTGCAGGTCTGCTCGAACGTGTTGACGAAGCCGGTGATCGCGTTGGCCTGGGCGGTCGATCCGCTGGCCCGCAGGTCCTGCTTGCCACCGCAGGTGACTCCCGAGGCCTGCGCGGCCGAGCCACCGCCGGAGTTGTCGTCACTGCCGCACGCGCTGAACAGGAGCGCCCCGGCCGCGATCAGACCGATCGCCGCTGCGCGCCGCTGGAACCTCACAGAGTTCTCCCGTCTCGTTCCTCGCCCGCCGTCACGTCGACGAACCGGGCATTCCGGCCGTCCTCCTGACACGCGACAGCCGAACGCGGAGGTTAGGCAGCCGGGATGGACGCATCCCGGGGAGCGGGTGAACGCGAGGTGAACAGGCACGTGGGGCGTCACCGGAACGGGTTGACGCTGATCACAGCACGTACCGGGGTCAGCGGAGCGTGGTTGGACGCTCACGCATCGCGAACGAATGAC
This sequence comes from Actinomycetospora corticicola, assembly GCF_013409505.1. Taxonomy (NCBI): domain Bacteria; kingdom Bacillati; phylum Actinomycetota; class Actinomycetes; order Pseudonocardiales; family Pseudonocardiaceae; genus Actinomycetospora; species Actinomycetospora corticicola. Next base: position 4,264,048 of record NZ_JACCBN010000001.1, read on the forward strand.
CGGCGGATGACCGGGAGGTGTCAGGCCGGGAGCCGGTAGGACACGTCCGTGGCGTCGACCTCGAAGCCGAGGTGGCGGTAGGTCGCGACCGCCGGGACGTTGTCGGCCTCGACGTAGAGGATCACCTCGTCCAGGCCACGTCCCGCCAGGTGGTGCAGGCCGGCGAGCGTCAGCGCCGAGCCCAGCCCGCGCCCCTGCGCGTCCGGGTCGACCCCCACCACGTAGACCTCGCCGATCGGCCCGTCGTCGGCCGAGGCTCCCTCGGGGTGGCGCTTGGTCCAGTGGAACCCGAGCAGCCGGCCCGAGGCGTCCTCGCGAGCGAGGAGGAACCCCGCCGCGTCGAACCACGGCTCCTGCTCCCGCCGCCGCACGTCGTCCGCGGTCATCGCGCCCTGCTCGGGGTGCCACGCGAAGGCGCGGGCGTTGACCGCCACCACGTCGTCCTCGTCGCGGCCGGGCTCGAACGCCACGAGCGACACGCCGTCCACCGGGCGCTGCGCGGGCAACGGCCCGACGCCGGCCGGGCGCCGCATCATCCACAGCTCGCGGTCGCGCACCAGGCCGCGCTCCTCGGCGAACTCCGCCGACCCGGGACGGCCGCCGTGCGCCCACGCCCGCAGACGGCCGGGACGGGCGACGTCGTCGGCGGCGACCGCGTCCGCGAGGGCCCGCGCCACGCCGCGGCGCCGGGCGGCCGGGGCCACCCCGAGCTCGACCACGACGTCGTCGGGATCGGCCGCGTCGACGTGCGCCCAGCCGAGGAGCGCACCCTCGTCGTCCCGGGCGACGAGGTGGCGACCGTGCCCGGTGGGCGTCGCGAGGTCGAGCAGCGTCGGCTCGGAGAAGGCCGCCACGCCGTCGGCGTGCGCGACGTCCGCGGCGAACCGGCCGAGCTCCGCCCGGTCAGCCGCGGTCGGCTCGATCCACTGCGCGGTGATCACGGCGACGACGGTACGCCGAGGTCAGCGGCGGCCGGCCCACACCGCGGGACGCACCACCCGGTCGTCCCGGGCGACCGCCCCGGAAGGCTCCTCGTCGTCGCCGGACTCCTCGAGCGCGAGCCCGCCACGTCCGCCGTCGCCACCGCCGAGGACGCCGCGCACCGGCCGGACGAACTTGTACCCGACGTTGCGCACGGTGCCGATCAGCTGCTCGTGCTCGGCGCCCAGCTTCGCGCGCAGGCGCCGGACGTGGACGTCGACCGTGCGGGTGCCACCGAAGAAGTCGTAGCCCCAGACCTCCTGCAGCAGCTGGGCCCGGGTGAAGACCCGGCCCGCGTGCTGGGCGAGGTACTTGAGGAGCTCGAACTCCTTGTACGTCAGGTCCAGCGGCCGGCCGCGCAGCCGTGCGGTGTAGGTCGCCTCGTCGATGACCAGCTCGCCGAGGACCAGGGCCCCGTCGCCGCCGGACGCGTCGCCGGACCGGCGCGCGCGCAGCAGCCGCAGGCGGGCGTCGATCTCGGCCGGGCCCGCGCCCGGGAGCAGGATCTCGTCGACGCCCCACTCCAGCGAGACGGCCACGAGCCCGCCCTCGGTGAGCACGGCGATCACCGGGACGTCGAGCCCGGTGGAGCCCAGGAGACGGCACAGGCTCCGGGCGGCGGCGAGGTCGTGCCGGGCATCGACGAGGACGGCGTCGTGCGGTCCGGCGTCGAGCAGGGCGGCCACTTCGGGGGCCGCGGTGCGCAGCCCGTGGGGTAGCAGGGTCAACGACGGCAGCACTGACGTCGGTTCGGGGTCGGCGGTGAGCAGCAGGAGCTCCACGCGTGTCTCCCTCCACAGTCGTGAGGGAGACCTTAGCCCTGTTCACCGCGCCGTCACCCCGGCGCGCGTTGCATGTCACGTGGAGCCCGGCGGGCCGGGCGCCGGAGCGGTACGCCTACCGTGGTGCCGGGCGTGGACGGGCGGGTCCGCGGCCGCGGTCGGAGAGGGGATCTGCGCATGACGGCGGCCGTCGTCACCCTGGTGGTGATCCTCGCGCTCGGCGCGGTCGTGCTCGCGGTCGGCCTGCTGCTGCGCCGCCGTCGTCCGGCGGCGCCCGCCGCGAGCGAGGGCAGCATCCCCGCCCCCCGGCTGCCCGCCGACCTGACCGCCCGCGACGGCGGGCTGGTGCTCCTGCAGATCTCCTCGGCGTTCTGCACCCACTGCCGCGACACGCGCAGCGTGCTCACCGACGTGGCCGCCGAGCTGCCCGGCCTGGTGCACCGCGACGTCGACCTCGCCAACCGGCCCGAGCTGGTCCGCCTCCTCGGCGTCGCCCGCACCCCCACGACCCTGCTGGTGGACGGCCGCGGCCACGAACTGCTCCGGGTCGACGGCGTGCCGCGCCGGGCGGCGCTGGTCACCGCGATCGCGCCCCACCTCGGTCGGTCCGCCGGACACGGGTGACCTCGACGGGGACCTGTGGGTAACGTGGCGTCCGTGGACGAAGGCCTGACCCGACGACGCGCAGTGGACCTGTGCCGCGTCGACAGCAGCCTGTGTCCGGGCGCCCGTCGCGCCTGAGGTCCTCCTCTCCTGCTCCGCCGAGTCCGCGGAGCGTCCGGCGCGACGTCTCTCGAACGAGTCAACCGAGGGCGGCGCCGTGCGGGTGCCGTCCCATCCCCGCACGAGGAGTCATTCATGAGCCGCCAGGACGCCCTGGTCACCGCCGACTGGGCCGAGGAGAACCTCGATGCGCCCGGTGTGGTGTTCGTCGAGGTCGACGAGGACACCAGCGCCTACGAGGGCGGGCACATCCCCGGTGCCGTCCGGATCGACTGGAAGACCGAGCTGCAGGACCAGGTTCGCCGCGACTTCGTGGACAAGGCCGGCTTCGAGGCGCTGCTCTCCTCCAAGGGCATCTCGAACGACGACACCGTGGTGCTCTACGGCGGCAACAACAACTGGTTCGCCGCCTACGCCTACTGGTACTTCAAGCTCTACGGCCACACCGACGTGAAGCTGCTCGACGGTGGCCGCAAGAAGTGGGAGCTCGACGGCCGCAAGCTCGACACCGCGGTGCCCGAGCGCCCGAAGACGTCCTACACCGCGCAGGAGCAGGACCTCTCGATCCGCGCCTTCCGCGACGAGGCGGTCGACGCCATCGGCACGAAGAACCTGGTCGACGTCCGCTCGCCCGACGAGTTCTCCGGCAAGCTGCTCGCGCCGGCGCACCTCCCGCAGGAGCAGGCGCAGCGCGGCGGCCACATCCCCTCGGCGCTCAACGTGCCGTGGTCGAAGGCCGCGAACGAGGACGGCACCTTCAAGTCCGACGACGAGCTCCGGAAGCTCTACGAGGAGCAGGGGCTCGACTCGTCGCGGCCCACGATCGCCTACTGCCGCATCGGCGAGCGGTCGTCGCACACCTGGTTCGCCCTGCACGAGCTGCTCGGCGAGTCGGACGTCAAGAACTACGACGGGTCGTGGACCGAGTACGGCTCGCTCGTGGGCGTGCCGGTCGAGACCGGGGATGGGAAGTCCTGATGTGCGGAGCTCCTGAGCAGACGGCCGAGATTCCGGCCGGGGTCGACCTCACCAAGGAGTCGGTGCTGGTCGGCAAGGTGACCAACGGCGGGTCGCCGGTGGGCGGGGCCTACGTGCGCCTGCTCGACGGCACCGGCGAGTTCACGGCCGAGGTCGTCTCCTCGGCGACCGGCGACTACCGCTTCTTCGCGGCGCCGGGCAGCTGGACCGTGCGCGCGCTCTCGCGCTCGGGCAACGGCCAGTCCGACGTGGCGGTGCAGGGCCCCGGGCTCTACACGACCGAGGTGTCGGTGGGCTGATTCCACCACCGACGTCAGGACACCCGTCCCGCCCCTGCCGGGTGGGGCGGGTGTTCGTCGTTAGGGTGGTCGGCGTGGCCTGGGTCTACACGGTCCTCCTCGCCGCGACCAGCGCCGGGATCCTCTCCTACGCGCTCGTCCTGACGAGGCGGCTCTTCCGCGACGAAGCTCCCCGCGATCTCTCCGGGGGTGCCTCGTGAGCGAGCCCGAGGGACTGGCGGGCAACGAGGCGATCCGGGCCGCCGAGGAGCGGGCGGAGCACACGCGGGGCGAGAACCGGCCGCAGTGGACCGACCTCCCGATCCCGGACGACACGGCGAACCTCCGCCTCGGCCCGGACCTGAACGACGCCCTCCTCCCGGTCCTGCCCCTCGTCGGGGTCTGGCGTGGCGGCGGCGAGGTGGTCTACCCGACGATCGACGGGCCCTTCCACTTCGGCCAGCAGATCACCGTCGCCCACGACGGCCGGCCCTTCCTGTCCTGGGAGGCCCGCGCCTGGCTGCTGGACGGCCCGGGCGGCGCGGTCGTGCGCCCGGCCGCGCGCGAGACCGGGTTCTGGCGGCCGCAGTCCGACGGCACGATCGAGCTGCTGCTGGCCCACGCCACCGGCATCGTCGAGATCTTCTACGGCTCCGCGCGGACGCAGACGTCGTGGGAGCTGTCCACCGACGCCACCGTGCGCACCGCGACCGCCCAGGACGTCCAGGGCGCCAACCGGCTCTACGGCATCGTCGAGGGCGACCTGTTCTACGTCGAGGAGCGGGCGATGATGGGCCAGGAGATGCAGCCGCACACCTCGGCCCGCCTCCAGCGCATCGTCGGGTAGATCCTTCCCGACGGCGGGTGCGGCCCTGGCCGTGCGGAACGAACGACCCGTTCGTGCAGCCAGACGCCACGAACGCGTTCGTCCCGGACGACGGGTGGCTCCCGACGGCGGGTCAGCTGGGCTCGAGCACCCCGAGCCGCGTGGCGACCACGTCCCCGAGCTCGGCCACGTCGATCCCGGTCACCCGGGCGACCGCGGGTGCCGCGACCCCGGCCTGCAGCAGCGCGATCGCGGTCGCGCACGGCTCGTCGTCGCGCGCCAGGGCCGCGAGGGCCGCGTCGGGGTCGGTGACCAGCGCCGCCAGCAGACGCCGCGACCTGTCGTCAGGAAGAACCCGGCGTGCCTGACGAGCCCGCCGCCGCGCGCGGAAGGCCGCGACCGCGGCGAGGAGCAGCAGGACGACGGCGACCCCGAAGAGCACCGCCGCTCCGACGATCCACGCCTGCGGCTCGCGCGACCACGACCCCAGCTGTTCCGACCAGTCCCCCATGGCGACGCAGCGTACCTGCGCCACCACGGAGAGCGATCAGTTCTCGGCGGCGAGGTCCGAGGTGTCCTCGATGGACTGCGGTGGCGCCTGCCACGGCGGACCACCGGGCGGCGGGTACGGCGGCGGGCCGTACGGGCGACGCGGGGGGCCGCCCCAGGGCCTCGACGGACGGCCGGAGTTGGCCACCAGGTCGTCGAGGTGGCCCTTGACCTTCACGAGCTCGTCGAACACCGCGTCGCGCTGGGACCGCAGGTCGGCCAGCGCCGCGCGCGACTCGGCGTGCTCGGCGAGCAGCGACTCGGCGGCCTTGCTGCGCACGAGGGCGGCCTCCTGCTCGGCCGCCTGCAGGATGCCGCGCAGGCGTTCGTTGAAGGCACCGACCTGGTCGGGGTCCTGGGGCGCGGCCGCGGGTGCCGGGGCGCCGGGCGAGCCCTCCTGCAGCGTCGCCGCGAGCTCCCGGCGGGGCGCGGGCGGCGGCTCGGGGGTCCGGCGTCGCTCGCGGACGGCGAGCTGGGCCCGCAGCTGCGCCACCATGCGGCGCAGCCCGGCCACGTGCTCGTCGACCTGGGCCCGGTCGTACCCGCGGAGCACCACGTCGAAGTGCGGCCCGTCCGCCTCCTCCGGTGCGTCCGGCAGGTCCAGGTAGTGCTCGGCGTCGGGGGGAGTCCGACCCCGCTCACCCGTCGTCATACATCACCTCGTCACGTCGCCCGGTCCCGTGTGTGACCGGGCGCCACCCGATCGTAAGGATCGATCCGGAACGGTGCGAGACGCCGAACGGCGGCCGAGGGCCGGAACCAGCTCCGCCCCCGGCGTGTCGCGGCGGCCTACCATCGTGGCGTGGACACCGAACTTCGGCAGACGCTGCACCGCCGCGGCCTGCGGATGACCCCACAACGCCAGCTCGTGCTCGACGCCGTGTCCGAGCTGGGGCACGCCACCCCGGAGGCCATCTGCACCAAGGTGCAGGAGATCGCCCCCGCGGTGAACATCACCACGATCTACCGCACGCTCGACCTGCTCGAGCAGCTCGGGATCGTGCGCCACACCCATCTCGGCCACGGCGCGCCGACCTACGCCACCGGCGAGCACGAGCACGTCCACCTCGTGTGTCACCGCTGCGGCACCGTCGACGAGGTCGACGCCGGTCTGCTCGACGATCTGGCCGAGGTCCTCGCGACGCGGACCGGGTTCGCCCTGGACCCGACGCACGTGGCGCTGTCCGGGCTGTGCTCGCGGTGCGAGTCGTCGGACTCGGAGGCAGAGGTATGAGTCGTTCCCCCTTGCTCGACACCCCCGGCGCGATCGGCCATCCCGACGGCGAGGACGCCCGCTCGGACGCCGAGGTCGCCTCGCACTTCGGCGACCCGTTCGCCGAACAGCGCGCCGCCACCCGCCGCGCGGTGGTCGTCGACCGCTCGCACCGCGGGCTCGTCGTCGTCACCGGCGCGGACCGGCTGAGCTGGCTGCACCTGCTCGTCTCCCAGCAGGTCGCCGACCTGCCCGAGGGCGCCGGCACCGAGGGCCTCGTGCTCGACGTGCAGGGCCGGGTGGAGCACCACGCGGTGCTGAGCCATGTGACCGGGACGAGCGCAGCGACGGGGGAGGCGGAGCCGGCGGTCTGGCTCGACGTCGAGCCCGGCACCGCCGAGGCGCTCGCGGCCTACCTGTCGTCGATGACCTTCTGGTCGAAGGTCGAGGTCCGGGACGCCACCGCCGAGTACGCGATGCTGTCGCTCGTCGGGCCGGACACCACGGAGGTCCTGACGGCGGGCGGGGTCGAGCTGCCGTCGTCCGACGCCGGACCGCTGTCCGGGGGCGGCATCGTCCGCCGCAAGGACTGGCCGGCCGACGCCGTCGACCTGATCGTCCCCCGCGACGCGCTGCGCGACTGGTGGGACCGGCTGCGCGGGGCGGGCGCCACCCCGGCCGGCCTGGACGCCTTCGAGGCGCTCCGGGTGGCCTCGCTGCGCCCGCGCCTCGGCGTCGACACCGACGAGCGCACCATCCCCCACGAGGTCGGCTGGATCGGGTCGGCGGTGCACCTGTCGAAGGGCTGCTACCGCGGGCAGGAGACCGTCTCGCGGGTGGCGAACCTCGGTCGGCCGCCCCGTCAGATGGTCCTGCTGCACCTCGCCTCCGGCGACGACGCGCTGCCCCCGCCCGGGACGCCCGTGCTCACCGCCGAGGGCGGCCGGGCGGTCGGACGCATCGGCACCGCCGTGCGCCACCACGAGCTGGGGTCGGTCGCCCTGGCGCTGGTGAAGCGCTCGGCCGTGGTCGGCGGTTCCGAGCTGTGGGTGGCCGACGACCGTGACGAGGGCGTGCCCGGACCGGCGACGGTCGACCCCGACTCGGTGCCCCCGGACACCGGCGAGCCCCCGGGGCGGGCGGCCGTCCGACGGCTGCAGGGATGACCACCTCGGTCTCCCTGGTCTCCCGGGCCGACGTCGAGGCGGCCGCGGCGATCCTCGACGGGGTCGCCGTGCACACCGCGCTCGAGCCCCTGGCCGCCGTGCCGGGGCTGCGCCTCAAGCGCGAGGACACCCAGCCGGTCGGGGCCTTCAAGCTGCGGGGCGCGTTCCACGCGGCCTCGCGGCTCGACCCGGACGTCCGGGCCCGCGGGCTCGTGACCCACTCCAGCGGCAACCACGGACGCGCCCTGGCCTGGACGGCGGCCCGCCTCGGGGTGCCGTGCACGGTCGTGGTCCCCGACGACGCCGTGGCCGCCAAGGTCGAGGCCATGGCCGCCCTCGGCGCCCGCCTCGTCCCGGTGTCGCCGGCCGACCGGGCCGCCCGCGCGGAGGAGATCGTGGCGGAGACGGGCGGAGCGCTCGTCCCGCCGTTCGACCACCCGCACGTGATCGCCGGACAGGGGACGGTCGGTCTGGAGCTGCTCGGCGAGGACGTGGACCGCGTCCTCGTGCCGGTGGGCGGCGGTGGGCTGATCTCCGGGATCGCGGCCGCCCTCGCGGACAGTGGCATCCCCGTCGTCGGGGTGGAGCCGGCGCTGGCGGGGGACGCGGCGGCCTCCGTGCGGGCCGGTGAGCTCGTCGCCTGGCCCGCGGCCGACGTGGCCCGCACCGCCGCCGACGGCCTGCGCGCGCAGCGACTCGGCGAGCTTCCCTGGCGGCACGTGTCGGCCCTCGTCGAGGACGTGGTGACCGTCGACGAGGACGCCATCGCGGCCGCGGCCCGGCTGCTGCACGCCGCCGGGGTCCCCGCCGAGGCCAGCGGGGCGGTGGCGACGGCCGGGGCGCTGACCCACCCCGCGCTCGTGGGTGGCCGCACCGTCGCGGTCGTGAGCGGCCGCAACGCCGACCCCGCGTGGGTCGCGCGTGTGCTCGCCGCCTGAGCCGGGGTCGGGACGACCGGCGCCCGCGCAGCGATGCCCGGTCGACGCCCGTCGGGCCCCGACGGGTGACATCGAACGGGTGGGTCGGTCACCATGGAGCACATGATCGAGTTCCGGCAGGGTGGTCGGCGGCGCCTCGACCGCGTCCTCGACCCCGGGTTCCTCGCCGCGATCGGTGACCGCTCGCTCGACGAGCTGCGCGAGATGCGCGACGACGCCGCCCAGGAGGAGACCGACCTGTCCTACCTGCGCCGGCTGCTCCACGCGCGCATCGACATCGTGCGCTTCGAGGAGCACCGGCGCGCCGGGACGGGGTCCTCCGAGGAGCCCTCCGTCGTCGACGCCCTGCCCCGCATCCTCGCCGACAACGCGATCGGGCCGGCCGCCGGCCGCGGGCGCCACCACACGGTGCAGCCGTCGCGGGCCGAGTCCCACCGCCGCCACGTCGAGGCCCTCCTGGCCGACACGGGGCTCTCCGACGTCGCGTCCCTCTCCGACGCCGAGCTGACCGAGTCCGCCGAGGCCTACGCGGCCGAGGAGGCGTCGGTGTCCGACCACCGGATCCGCGTGCAGCAGGTCATGGACGCGTGCAACGACGAGATCGGGCGCCGCTACCGCACCGGCTCCGCCAGCATCGACGAGCTGCTGCGCCGGGAGCGCGAAGGTGCCTGACGGCATGTGAGCACTTTCGGTCGTCATAGCGACCGAAAGTGCTCACGTGCGAAGCACCTAGTTCGCGCGCTCCCGGATGGCCCGGCTCGCCCAGAAGTCGCGCAGCCGGCGGTAGCTCTCCATCGCCTTCTCGGCGTCGCCCTCACGCAGGGCGTCCAGCGCGGCCGTGACGTCCTCCGCGGAGGTGTCCGCCGCCAGCGTCTCGTCGTCGACGAGCTGGACGAGCCCGCCGTAGTCCAGCTCCACGACCGAGCCGGCGTCGAAGTGCCGCAGCCAGCGCGCCGTGTCCCGCAGGACCTCCGCCGGCCCGCCCTCGCCGAGGGTCGAACTCAGCAGCTCGGCCGCGGAATCGGCGCGCGCCAGCGCGTCCGCCATGGACACCCGCCAGTAGCAGCGCCGCCGGAGCCCCGGCCCGTCCGCGGTCGCCGGGTCGTCGTGCGCGAGCACCAGGACGCGGTCGGTGGCCTCCACGAGCACGAACCACGGCAGCGGCACCGTCCAGGTGGCCGACACGATGTGCGTGGCGCCCTCGCCGAGCTCCGCCACCACCGCCTCCGCCCGCGACCGCACGGCGGACTCCTCGTGGTGCAGCGCGGCGGTCCGCAGCACGGGCGACTCGGTGGACAGGAAGCCCACCAGCGCCGCCGCCGCCCGCGGGCGGGTGTCGAGCGGGCACACGAGCGTGGTGGGGCCGAACCGCGGCGTGGGCGAGCCCTCCTCGGCGGCCGGGGCGTCCGCCCCGTCGGCCAGCAGGACGTCGACCGGACCCTCCGAGGCGGTCCCGTCGGCCCGCTCGCCGGGCAGCAACCGGACCGGGACGCCCAGCTGTGCCCGGAGACACACGTCCCGTTCGCGGGCACCCACCCGGGTGACGGGGATCGCTCCGCGCGCCAGTCCGGCCCGCACACGCTGGGCCAACGGCCCCGGGAGCGCCCCCAGCGGCTCGTAGACGCGGAGGTAGCAGACGAAGGGGGCGGGCACGGGCGCGATGGTGCCACGTCACGTCGCACCCCGGTTCGGACACACGCTATGCTCGTGACACGAGCATTGCTATGAGATGAGGGGGGCCGCCGGTCTGACCGGCCGCCCCCCGCCCTGTTCGAGGGGGTCATTGCCCATGGGACGCGGAAGAGCCAAGGCGAAGCAGACGAAGGTCGCTCGCGAGCTCAAGTACAGCTCCCCCAGCACCGACTTCGACGCCCTGCAGAGGGAGTTGGCCAGCGGGGACCCGTTCGCGCGGCACACGGTCGACGAGGACGACCAAGTGGACTCCCGCTACTCCGAGTACAGCTACGACGAGCGCTGATACCTCGGACGGGTCTTCCCCGCCGCGCTTCACCGCTCCGTACCGGGGGCATCCCGCCCCGTCGAGTCACCCCGTGCCAGGGGCGACGACGGGTCGTGATGCCGCACGTCCCGATGCGGAGGGGAGAGCGCGATGACGAAGGCCTTCAGCAAGGGCGACCAGGTGAAGTGGAACTGGGGCAACGGTGAAGGTGAGGCCCAGGTCGACGAGGTGCACACGGAGCGCGTCGAGCGTCAGATCGACGGCAAGAAGCAGACGCGCAACGGCACGGACGACAACCCGGCCTACGTGTTGAAGCAGGACGACGGTCAGCGGGTCCTCAAGCTCCACAGCGAGCTGAAGAGCGACTGACCCGTCCCGCCGACGACGGGTCCGGCGCGGACCCGTCGTCCGGACCGTCGGCGGCATCCGTGCGGTGCACGCCGGGCATAGTCTGCTGCTCGGCGGGCAGCCTCATGCCACCCCTCGTGGACGGCCCACGCGGCCGCTCCACCGCGAGATGCACAGCAGGCAGGTCCCGGCGTACCGGAACCTGCCTGACGTGGACCTCGCGGCGGGCGTGACCCTCAGAAGCGCGGGTGGTCGCCGTACAGCGTCGCGCCGGGGATCTCCCCGCGGACGACCTCGCCCAGCACCCACGCGGGCACGTGCTTGGCGGTGAGGACGGCGAGGGCGCGGTCGACGTCGTCGGGCGGCACGATCGCCACCATCCCGACACCCATGTTGAACGTCGCCTCCATCTCGGCGCGCTCCACCCGGCCACGGCCCGCGATCAGCTTGAAGACCGGGGCCGGGTTCCACGTGGTGCGGTCGAGGTCGGCGTGCAGGCCCTTGGGGATCACCCGGGCCAGGTTCGCCGTCAGGCCGCCGCCGGTGATGTGGGCGAAGGTGCGGACGTCGGTCTCGGCCGCGAGCGCCAGGCAGTCCCGCGCGTAGATGCGGGTCGGCACGAGGAGCTCCTCGCCCAGGGTGTGCCCGAACTCCTCGACGTGGCCGTCGAGCGACATCCGGCCGATGTCGAGCAGCACCCGGCGGGCCAGCGAGTAGCCGTTGGAGTGCAGCCCCGAGGCCGCCATCGCGATGACCTGGTCGCCGGCGCGCACCCGCTCCGGGCCCAGCACGCGGTCGGCCTCGACGACGCCGACCCCGGTGGCCGAGAGGTCGTAGTGGTGCGGCTCCATGACGCCGGGGTGCTCCGCGGTCTCGCCGCCGAGCAGGGCGCAGCCCGCGATCCGGCAGCCCTCCGCGATCCCCGAGACGATGGCCTCGACCTTGGCGGGGTCGACCTTGCCGATCGCGAGGTAGTCCTGGAGGAACAGCGGCTCGGCCCCGCACACGACGAGGTCGTCGACGACCATCGCGACCAGGTCGAGGCCCACGGTGTCGTGCTTGTCCGCGGCCTGCGCGACGGCGATCTTCGTCCCGACGCCGTCGGTGGAGGCCGCGAGCAGGGGCTCGGTGTACTTGCCCGTCTTGAGCGCGAACAGCCCGGCGAAGCCCCCGATGCCGCCCCGCACCTCGGGACGGCGGGTGGCGGCGGCGAGCGGCTTGATCAGGTCGACGGCGCGGTCACCCGCGGCGACGTCGACCCCGGCCTCGGCGTAGCTGGCTCCCGGTCCGCGGGTCACGGGCGCGAGAGGGCGTCCTCGGCGCCGTAGGCGGGGGTGGAGCGCGAGAGCGGGAGACGCACCGGGGCGCCCGACCCGTCGGCGGCACTCGGCACGGGGACCCCGGCGCGGGTGCCGTTCTGGTGGACGACGTTGCCCGGGTCGCCGCAGGCGGTGCCCGCGACGTCCTCGAGCAGGTGCTTGCCCACCATGGCCTCCTCGGGCAGGGGGATCGGGTACTCGCCGGAGAAGCAGGCCGTGCACAGCCGCGAGCGGGGCTGCTCGGTGGCCGCGATGAGGCCCTCCGAGGACACGTAGCCGAGGCTGTCGGCGCCTACCGAACGCCGGATGCCCTCGTTGTCCAGGCCGTTCGCGATCAGCTCCGCCCGCGAGGCGAAGTCGATGCCGTAGAAGCAGGGCCAGCGCACGGGCGGCGACGCGATGCGGACGTGCACCTCGACGGCGCCCGCCTCGCGCAGCATGCGGACCAGCGAGCGCTGCGTGTTGCCGCGGACGATCGAGTCGTCCACGACCACGAGCCGCTTGCCCCGGATGACCTCGCGCAACGGGTTGAGCTTGAGCCGGATGCCGAGCTGGCGGATCGTCTGCGAGGGCTGGATGAAGGTGCGCCCCACGTAGGCGTTCTTCACCAGGCCCATGCCGTAGGGGATGCCGGAGGCCTCGGCGTACCCGACCGCCGCCGGCGTGCCGGACTCCGGCACCGGGATGACGAGGTCGGCCTCGGCCGGGTGCTCCTGCGCGAGCTTGCGCCCGATCTCCACGCGCGTGGAGTGCACGCCGCGGCCGGCGATCGAGGTGTCGGGCCGGGCCAGGTAGACGTACTCGAAGACGCAGCCCTTGGGCTCCGGCGCCGCGAACCGCGACGAGCGCAGCCCGTCGGCGTCGATGGCGATCAGCTCACCGGGCTCGACCTCGCGGACGAACGACGCGCCGACGATGTCCAGCGCGGCGGTCTCGGAGGCGACCACCCAGCCGCGGTCGAGCCGGCCGAGCACCAGGGGACGCACCCCGTGCCGGTCGCGGGCCGCGTAGAGGGTCGTCTCGTCGCAGAAGGCGAGGCTGAAGGCGCCGCGGAGGTCGGGCAGCAGGCGCAGGGCCGCCTCCTCCACCCCGAGGTCGGCGGCCGACTCGGCGAGCAGGCCGGTGACCACGTCGGAGTCGGTCGTGGCCGTCACCCGACCGCGCGAGGGCATCGGGTCGGCGCGGCGCGCGACGAGCTCCGCGGTGTTGACCAGGTTGCCGTTGTGGCCGAGCGCGATACCGGTGCCCGCGCTCGTCGTCGTGAAGGTCGGCTGGGCGTTCTCCCAGGTCGACGAGCCCGTCGTCGAGTACCGGGTGTGGCCGACGGCCATGTGCCCGCGCAGCGAGGACAGCGTCTGCTCGTCGAAGACCTGGCTGACCAGCCCCAGGTCCTTGAACACCACGATCTGGCGACCGTCGGACACGGCGATGCCCGCCGCCTCCTGACCGCGGTGCTGCAGGGCGAAGAGGCCGAAGTAGGTGAGCTTCGCGACCTCCTCGCCGGGAGCCCACACGCCGAACACCCCGCACTCCTCGTGCGGGACGTCGTCCTGGGGTGTTGCTGACGCCGATGGACCGGGATCGGCTTCGACCACCGAGGGGCTCCTCGAGACGGGGGCGGGACGCGGCCCCCAGGGTACGTGGGTCGGGAGCCCCTGCGGAGTCGCGCTGACAACACCTCGGACGCGGAACCGCCCCGGAACCTCAGGAAACGGACGAAGCGAACGCGTCCTCGGGACCGGGCCAGGACCTGACGTCGGGATGGGCGAGGATCTCCCGGATGTCCTCGCGGGGCAGCGCGGCCGCGAAGTGCCAGCCCTGACCCTCGTCGCACCCGAGCCGGCGGAGCCGGCCGGCCTGCGCCCCGGTCTCGACGCCCTCGGCGCACACGGTCATCCCGAGCGCGTGCCCGAGGTCGACCAACGTGCCGACGATCCGCTCGTCGACGGTGTTGGTGACCTCCTCGTCGCGCAGCCGCTCTCCGAAGGAGCCGTCGAGCTTGATGACGTCGACGGGCAGCTTGCGCAGGTAGGACAGGTTCGAGTAGCCGGTGCCGAAGTCGTCGATGGCGATCTTGACGCCGAGCTCGCGCAGGCCGTCGAGAGCCTTCAGCGGGGCGCCCTCGTCGGTGGTCAGCGCGCGCTCGGTGAGCTCGATCTGCAGCAGGCGCGGCGGGAGGCCGGTGTCGGCGAGCACCTGCTCGACCTCGCCGAGCAGGGCCGGCTCGTGCAGCTGGCGCGGCGCGACGTTGACCGAGACGAACGGCGCGGCGTCCCCGAACTCGTCGTACCAGCAGCGGGCGTCGCGGCAGGCCCGCGCGAGGACCCAGTGCCCGAGCGCGACGATGGCGCCGGTCTCCTCGGCGAGCCCGATGAACCGGCCCGGTCCGAGCACCCCGAGCTGCGGGTGGTGCCAGCGCACGAGGGCCTCGACACCGCGCATGCCGTGGTCGCCCATGGCGACGAGCGGCTGGTAGAGCACGAAGAACTCCTCGCGCTCGATCGCCGCGGGCATCGCCGCCGAGAGCGCGAACCGGGTGATCTCGGCCTCGTCGCGGCTGGGGTCGTGCAGCGCCCAGCGGCCCCGGCCGTCGGCCTTCGCCGAGTACAGCGTGATGTCGGCGGCCCGCATGAGCTCCGAGGAGTCCCCGCCCACCACGGGGCGCTCGACGATGCCGATGCTCGCGGTGACGGCGAGCTCCTGCCCGGCCAGTTCCAACGGGGCGGCGATGGCCGCGAGGATGCGTTCGGCCAGCGAGATGAGCTGCTCGACCCCGCGCGAGTTCTCCACGAGCACCACGAACTCGTCGCCGCCCATGCGGGCGACCAGCTCGCCGTCGGTCGCCTGGTCGGCGAGCCGCTGCGCGACCTCCTTCAGCATGAGGTCGCCGACGTCGTGCCCGAGGGAGTCGTTGACCGCCTTGAACCCGTCGAGGTCGAGGAAGCAGAGCCCGACGCGCCGGGCCGAGCCCGGCGCCGTCGTCGTGAAGATGTGCTCGACGCGGTCGGCGAACAACGCGCGGTTGGGCAGCGTGGTCAACGTGTCGTGGAAGGCCTGGTACTCCAGGTGGGACTGGAGCTCGTGCCGCTCGGTGACGTCCTCGAGCATCGCGACCTGGTAGGCGGGGCGCCCGCGCTCGTCGCGCACCAGCGAGAGCGTCAGGTTGCAGATGATCTCCTCGCCGTCCTTGCGGTAGAACCGCTTCTCGATGCAGAAGTTGTCGAGCTCGCCGGCGAGCAGCCGCTCGTAGAGCACCCAGACCGACGGCAGGTCCTCCGGGTGGGCCAGCTCGCCCACCGTGCGCCGGCGCATCTCCTGCGCGGTGTAGCCGAACATCTGGGTCAGCGCCGGGTTCACCTCGACGATCCGCCCGTGCATGTCACCCAGGCCGATCCCGATGGCGGCCTCGTAGAACATCGCCCGGAAGCGGGCCTCGCTCGCGTGCAGGGCCTGCTCGGTCTGGTGGCGCGCGACGATCACGGCACGGCGGATCGCCTCCTGCTCGTCGAGCGTGCGGTCGCGCAGTGTCGTGGCGTAGCCGGCCGCCAGCGCGCCGACCAGGGCGAGGGCGTCGTCGCGCCGGTCCTCGCCGAGCAGCTCGGGCAGCCGCCGGCCCAGCAGCATGAGGGTGCGTTCGACGGTGGACGGGCCGGTGAAGTGCGCCTGGACGAGCCGGCGTCCGGCCTCGTGGCCGACGGCGGTGCGGACCGGGCGGGACCGCAGCGCCGACACGAGGTCGGCGGTGATCTCGGTGAGGTACTCGACGAGCTCGTCGGAACCCATGGGGACGTAGCTGGTGCCCTCGACCTCGACCGCCCACTCCTGGGCGAGGACGTCGACGACGGGGGTGTCGGAGCGCGGGCGGATCTCAGTCACGGCGACCCACACCCGCGTAGCCGGGCACCGGGGCACCCTCGGTCGGGGAATCGGGCCGCCAGTCCACCAGGGGCACGAGGCCGGGGTCGACGAGTTCGAAGCCGTCGAAGAACCGCAGCACCTCGGCGTGAGGCCGCATCGACATCGGCGTCGCGGTGCGGCGGTAGAGCGCGACGTGCCCGTCGGCGTGGCTCCCGGCGTCGTCGGCCGACGCGTGGCTCAGGACGAGGACACTGCCGGGTGCCAGCCGCTCGCGGTAGCGGGCGAGGGCCTCGGCCGGGCGGCGGTCGTCGCCGACGAAGTGCAGCAGCGCCACCACGAGCAGGGCGACCGGGCGGTCGAGGTCGAGGACCTCGCGGGTGACCGGGTCGTCGAGCACCTCGTCGACGTCGCAGAGGTCGGCGTGCACCACCCCGGTCCCGGGCACGCCCTCGAGCAGCGCGACGGAGTGGGCGACCGCGACGGGGTCGACGTCGACGTACACCACCCGCGCGTCGGGGGCGTCGGCGCGCGCGACGTCGTGCACGTTGCCGACGGTGGGGATCCCGGACCCGACGTCCAGGAACTGGTCGAGGCCCTGCCCGACGCACCAGCGCACTGCGCGGCGCAGGAAGGCGCGGTTGCTCCGCATGATCCGGGGCAGGTCGGGCCAGTCGGCGACGGCCCGCTGCGCCATCTCGCGGTCGACGGCGAAGTTGTGGCTGCCGCCCAGGTAGTAGTCGTAGACGCGCGCGGCACTGGGGCGGTCGATGTCGACCTCCTGCGGTGCCCACGCCGGTCGCGTCACGTCGTCACCATCCCCCGTCGAGGCGAGCATACGGACCACGGCACGCCCGCGGTCGGCCTCGCCCACCCGGACGGTGCTCCCCCGAGCCCGGTCACGACGCGTCGACCAGCGGGAGCCAGTCGGCCACGCGTCCGGCGCGGTGCCCGGAGGCCGACACGGCGCCCGACGCGACGGCCGCGTCGAAGTCGAGCCGCCCGAGCGCGAGGGCACACCACGTCCGCGGGTCGGTCTCGACCACGTTGGGTGGTGTCCCACGGGTGTGTCGGGGGCCATCGACGCAGTGTACTGCTCCGAATGGAGGTACGCGGACCTCGACGCTGCGACCGGGCGCGACCTGTTCGAGAACCGCGAGCGACAACCGGACGGCCGCCGCCCGGTCGGGTCGGGGCGGCACGGGCGCGTCCGGCTCGTCCACCCAGTCGACGACGGTGAGGAGGGCGGCGCGGACCTCGGCGGGGTCGGGAGGGCGGCGGCTCGGCATCGTGTGTGAATGTAGGCGCCGTGGGCGGGGAGACGAAGCGCAGCGGAGCTCGACCGTCGAGGCGGGAGACGAAGCGGAGCTCGACCCCGGGGACGACGCGGGGCCGAGCTCGACCGGTGGTGGTGGTCCGCCGGGTGCTCGGGGTCCTGCTCCTCGCGGTGCTCGCGGCGTGGGGCCGCGGCCTGGCCGCGGCGCAGACGATGGAGGCGGACCACGCCGCCTACTGGCGCCGTCGCCGGCGCTCCCCCGGCGAACTCACGCTGGTCGCGCTCGGCGACTCGCTCTCCCAGGGGCTCGGGTCGACCGACCCGTCGTCGTCCTGGGCGGGTCGGCTGGCGGCCGCGTGGGAGGAGCATTCCGGACGACCGGTGCGGGTGGTCGTCCTCGGGGTGGTCGGCGCGACCGCGGCGGACGTGCTGCGCGACCAGCTGCCGGAGATGCCGCCCGCGGACCTGGTCGCGCTCGGCATCGGGACCAACGACGCCGCCCAGGGTGTGACCCCCGAGCAGTACCGGGAGACGTTCTCGGCGTTGTGCGCCGCCCTGCCCGCCGGCTCCCTCGTCGCGGACGTCCCCGACCTGCAGCGGGGCCCGGTGCGCCGGGCCGGGCTCGAGCTCTCCGCCGTGGCCCGTGAGGTGCTCGCCGAGCACCCGCACCTGCGCCCGGTCGCGCTCGAGGCCGCGACGCACCGGATGTGGCCGTGGATGTTCGGCCCCGACCTCGCGCACCCGAACACGCTCGGCTACGCCCGGCACGGCGCGGCGTGGGTGGCGGCGCTGCCGGACTAGACGGCCCCGCCCGTGGCGGCCCCCGCCCTGTGGCAGGAAAGCGTCGTTGCCGTCACCGGACGACAGCAACGACGCTCCGCTGCCACAGGGGGAGGGGTCAGGCGTCGAGCACCGACGGCAGCGTCGCGGCGTGCGCGATGACGAGCTCGGCGACGTCGAGCGGGTCGACCCCGTCGATCGCGAGCACGTCGCCCCCGACCTCGCCGAGCCGGGCCGCGGGCTGCCCCGCCTCGACGCACAGGCGGGCGAGGTCGGCCTCGGCCCCGGCCGGCACCGAGACCAGCATCCGCGCGGCCGACTCCGAGAACAGCGCGGTCGCGGGGTCGAGCTCCCCGGGCGGCAGCGTCACGGCGGCGCCGATCCGGGAGTCGACGGCGCACTCGACCAGGGCCTGGGCGAGCCCGCCGTCGGACAGGTCGTGGGCGCCGGAGAAGAGGCCGCGTGCGGCGCCGTCGGCGAGGATCCCGGCGAGGCGGGCCTCGGCGGCGAGGTCGCAGCGGGGCGGGCGACCGCCGAGGTGGTCGTGTACGACCCCGGCCCAGGCCGATCCGTCGAGCTCGTCGGCGGTCTCGCCCAGCAGCCACACCGCGTCGCCCGGGGCACCGAAGCCGTGCGGCACCGTGCGGTGCACGTCGTCGACCAGCCCGAGGACCCCGACGACGGGGGTCGGGAGGATCGCCGTCGTCGCGGTCTGGTTGTAGAAGCTGACGTTGCCGCCGGTGACGGGGATGCCGAGCTCGGCGCAGGCCTGCGCGAGGCCGTCGACGGCCTCGGCGAACTGCCACATCACCGCCGGGTCCTCCGGCGAGCCGAAGTTCAGGCAGTCCGACACCGCGACCGGCCGCGCGCCCGAGGCGGCGACGTTGCGGACCGACTCGGCGAGCGCCAGCCGGGCGCCCTCCCGCGGGTCGAGCAGACAGAAGCGGGCGTTGCAGTCGATGGCCAGCGCGATCCCGCGGTCGCCGGACTCGTCGAGCCGCAGGACGCCGGCGTCGGCGGGGGTGGCGGCGGCGGTGTTCCCGCGGACGTAACGGTCGTACTGCTCGGTGACCCAGGCCCGCGAGGCGAGCTGCGGGGACGACGCGAGCGTCACGATCTGCTCGGCGAGCTCCGTCGGCGTGCCCGGGCGGGTCAGACCCGCCGTCGTGTCCGCCTGCAGCGCGTCCTGGGAGGCCGGGCGGGCGTAGGGGCGCTGGTAGACCGGACCGTCGTGGGCGACCGTGCGCGGCGGGACGTCGACGACGACCTCGCCCCCGGCGTGGATGCGCAGGTTCTCGCCGTCGGTGACCTCACCGATCACGCGGGCGGTGACGTCCCAGCGCTCGCAGACCGCCATGAACGCGTCGACGTTGTCCGGCGTGACGACCGCGCACATCCGCTCCTGGGACTCCGAGGAGAGGATCTCGGCCGGGGTCATGCCCTCGGCGCGCAGGTGCACCTGGTCGAGGTCGATCTCCATGCCGCCGTCGCCGGCGCTGGCCAGCTCGCTGGTCGCGCAGGACAGCCCGGCGCCGCCGAGGTCCTGGATCCCGACGACGAGCCCGGCCGAGTAGAGGTCGAGGCAGCACTCGATGAGGACCTTCTCGGCGAACGGGTCGCCCACCTGGACGCTCGGGAGCTTCTTGCGGCTCGGGGCCTGGGTGGGGTCGGAGGCGCCGAAGGTCTCGGAGGCGAGGACGGAGACGCCGCCGATGCCGTCGAGCCCGGTCCGCGCGCCGAAGAGCACGATCCTGTTGCCGACGCCGGAGGCGAAGGCCAGATGCAGGTCCTCGGTGCGCAGCACCCCGACGCACAGCGCGTTGACCAGGGGGTTGCCCGCGTAGGTGGGGTCGAAGACGACCTCGCCGCCCAGGTTGGGCAGGCCCAGGCAGTTGCCGTAGAAGCCGACGCCGGAGACGACGCCGGGCAGCACGCGGGCGGTGTCGGGGGCGTCGAGCGGGCCCACCCGCAGGCCGTCCATCACGGCGACGGGGCGCGCACCCATGGCCATGATGTCGCGGACGATGCCGCCCACGCCGGTCGCGGCGCCCTGGTGGGGCTCCACGTAGGAGGGGTGGTTGTGCGACTCGATCTTGAAGGTGACGGCCCAGCCGTCGCCCACGTCCACGACGCCCGCGTTCTCGCCGATGCCCGCGAGCAGGTGGCGGCGCATCTCGTCGGTGGTGGTCTCGCCGAAGCGGCGCAGGTGCACCTTCGAGGACTTGTAGGAGCAGTGCTCGGACCACATGACCGAGTACATGGCGAGCTCGGCGTCGGTGGGGCGCCTACCGAGGATCTCCCGGATGCGGGCGTACTCCTCGTCGCGCAGACCGAGCGCGGCGTAGGGCTGCTCGTGCTCCGGGGTCGCGGCGGCGTTCGCAACCGTGTCGAGGGGCGGGGAACCGGTGGCCTGGTCCTGCACAGTCACGTCGACGACCCTACTGACGCGCGGGCCCCGGCGCGGCGGGCGTGGCGGTGCCCACTGGTCCGGTGATCCAAACCGCCCACCTGACTGACAGCGGGCTTGATCATGTTCATTCGGTCACTCGTCGTACGTCACCGACCGCACAACCCGGTAGCGCTTCGTGTCCGTCGTTCGGGTGGCCGCTCACGGCCCGACTGCGACATCTCGGCGAGTCTGCCGCGTGGCGTGTCGCGCAATGACCGTGACTGTCGGACCCCCCGTTCATGATGTGCCCATGACCGCAGCTTCCGTGAGTGCTTCCGCACAGCGGGTCGCCGCCGTGCGGGCGCAGTGGGTCGCGCCGACGTCGCCCGACGTCGCCGCACCGGCCGCGCCCGTGCTCGCCACCGACGTGGCGGACGCCCCGCGCACCGACCCGTTGGCCGCCCTGTCCCTCGTGCTGGACCGTGAGCTCGTCGCGGTCCGCCGGCACCGGCTCGACGTCGAGGGCCGTGTCCCCGCCGGCGTCGCCCCCTACGTCGACCCGTCGCAGGGGATGCTCGAGTTCGTCTTCGCCGGCGCGGACGACGCGCCGATCGTCCTCGCCGTCGCGCCCGGGTCCCGCGGCGACACCGTCGTCCCGGTCCTCCCCGCGCCCTTCGACGACGAGGAGGGCATGCCGGTCGCCCGGCTCTCCCCGTTCGACGAGATCGTCGGTGACGCCCTCGAGGACGTCGACCGCGTGGTGTCGCACGTGGAGCGACCGGACGAGATGCGGGGCCTGGTCCTGCACCTCGGCGGACGGATGCTGATGATCTACGCCGACCTCTGGGAACTGCGCGTCACGCTGCTGCCGTGAGGCGGGTGAGCACCGAGCTGAAGAGCCCGAGGCCGTCCGCGCTCGGCCCGGTCAGCGGGTCGATGGCGTGCTCGGGGTGGGGCATGAGCCCCACGACGCGACCGTCGGTGGAGCAGACGCCGGCGATGTCGCGCAGGGCCCCGTTCGGTGCGGGCTCCGTGTAGCGGAACACCACCTGGCCCTCGCCCTCCAGCCGGTCGAGGGTCTCCGCGTCGGCCACGTAGCGGCCCTCACCCGACTTCAACGGCACGGTGATCGCCGAGCCGACCTCGAACGCGGAGGTCCAGGCGGTGTCGGCCTCGACCCGCAGCCGGATCTCGCGGCAGATGAAGCGCAACCCGGTGTTGCGGACGAGGGCGCCCGGGAGGAGGCCCGCCTCGCAGAGGATCTGGAAGCCGTTGCAGATGCCGAGCACCGGCAGGCCACGGCGGGCCGCGTCCACCACCGGCCCCATCACGGGCGAGCGGGCCGCGATGGCACCCGCGCGCAGGTAGTCGCCGTAGGAGAACCCGCCGGGCACCACCACCGCGTCGACCCCTTGGAGGTCGGTGTCGCGGTGCCACAGGGAGACGGCCTCGGCGCCCGCGTAGCGCACGGCGCGGGAGGCGTCGACGTCGTCGAGGGTGCCCGGGAAGGTGATGACCCCGATCCGCGCGCTCACTGCTGCCGGCCCTCCCGCCGCACGACCCACTCCTCCATCACCGGGTTCGCGAGCAGCGATTCGGCGATGCGCTCCAGCTCGGCGTCGCCCACCGAGTCGTCGACCTCGAGGACGAAGTGCTTGCCCTGCCGGACGTCGGCGACGCCGGACACACCGAGACGCCCCATCGCGCGGGCCACCGCCTGGCCCTGCGGATCGAGGATCTCGGCTTTGGGCAGGACGTCGACGATCACTCGTGCCACGCCGACCACCGTACCGGGTTGCCCGGCCGTGCCCCGGGGGAAGTCGGGGGTCGTGACCGCCACCGAACTCGTCCACCTCGGACACGCCTGCGTCGTCGTCGACACCGGATCCGCACGGGTCCTGCTCGACCCCGGGGTCTTCTCCGACGGCTGGCAGACCCTCGAGGGCCTCGACGCGATCCTCGTCACCCATCAGCACTTCGACCACCTCGACGTCGAGAAGCTGCCGGCCCTGCTCGCGCAGAACCCCGACGCCGAGCTGATCGTGGACGAGGGGACCGCCGGCGTGCTGCGCGAGCGCGGCATCGCCCACACCCGTCGCGAGCCCGGCGAGACCTTCACCGTCGCCGGCACGTCGATCGAGGTCGTCGGCGCCGAGCGCGGCGAGCACGCCGTGATCCACGCGGACATCCCCGTGATCCCGAACAACGGCTACGTGCTGCGGGCCGAGGGCTCCACCGTGATGCACCCGGGCGACGCGTACGTCCCGGCCCCGGCCGGCGTGGACGTGCTGCTGCTCCCGACCGGCGCGCCGTGGCTGAAGGTCTCCGAGGCCGTCGACTACCTCCGCGCCGTCGCCCCGCCGGTCGCCGTGCCGATCCACGAGGCGGTGCTCGCGAACCCCGACCTGCACTACGGCCTGTTCGACCAGCTCTCGCCGTCGGGAACGGACGTGCGCGTGCTGGCCCGGGGGGTGGCTGCCGCCATGTGAGCAGAAAGTGGGGTTATAGGCCCACTTTCTGCTCACGGGAGCGTAGCTCACACGGCGCGCAGGGCCCGCACCCGGGCCGCCACCGCCCGCTGGGAGACCGCGGCCTGCGGGGCGAACACCTCGAAGGCGTGCGGGACGCCGGGGTAGAGCTGCAGCTCCACCCCGACGCCCGCCTGCGCGAGCCGCGCGGCGTAGTCGACGTCCTCGTTGCGGAAGATGTCGAGCTGCCCGACGTCGATGAAGGCCGGCGGCAGCCCGTCGAGGTCGGTCGCGCGGGAGGGCGCCGCGTAGGCGGGCACGTCCGGGCCGCCCGCGGCGTCGCCGAGCAGGCAGCCCCACCCGGTGATGTTGTCGTCGGTCGACCACATCGCGAACGGCTCGATCTCGCCGTCCGGCGTCGTGGTCCGGTCGTCGAGCATCGGGTAGACGAGGATCTGCGCGGCCAGGGCCGGCGCGCCGCGGTCCCGCGCCATGAGCGCGACCCCGGCCGCCATCCCGCCGCCCGCCGAGTCGCCCATGATCGCGATCCGGGCCGGGTCGACGCCGAGCTCGTCGGCGTGCTGCGCCGCCCAGACCAGCGCCGCGTAGACGTCCTCCACCGACGTCGGGTAGGGGTGCTCCGGGGCGAAGCGGAAGTCCACCGACAGCAACGGCACGCCGGAGAGGTGCGTGTAGACGCGGCAGACCGGGTCGTGGGTGTCGATCGAGCACAGGAACATGCCGCCGCCGTGGACGTACACCGCCAGCGAGCCGGGCTGGTCGCCCTCGCGGCGGTAGAGCCGCATCCCGATCGGCGTGCCGTCGGCCGCGGCCGCCTCGAGCTCGGTGACCGTGACGTCGGCCGGGGGCACCCACGCACCGGTGTAGGCGCCGATGAGCTCGTCCACCGCGGCACGGCGGGTCTGCCAGTCGCCGGCCGGGGGCGGGGTCTGGTTCGCGGCCGCCTCCGCGATCGGGGCCATCGCCGCCGCCACCTCGGGGTCCATCCGGATCGTCACGCCGTGAAGTGGACCACAGCACCCCGGGACACGCCGAGGTCCACATCAGGCAGCTTCCGGAGCGCCCAGACCTGCCCCAGGTGAACCTCGCGGCAGCCCCTACGCCGTGGTCGACCAGAACTCCGGGTCGACCGAGCCGTCCGCGGACCGGCGGGTGCGCCGACGCCCGACGGCGTCGACCGCCGCGACCGGCAGCGCACCGTCGGCGAGGGCGGCGTCGACCGCCGCGAGCAGCGGCTCCGCCGGACGGGACACGTCGACGGTCAGGTGCACGAGCTCGGCCACGGGTTCCGGACGACGGGTGCGGGTCAGCCGTGACCGCCACCCGGTCGGCACGGACCGGCCGGGCTCGACGACGAGACCGGCGAGACCCGTCGTCGGGACCCCGGCCGCGCCCAGTCGGTGGACCCCGGCGTCGTCGAGGAGCAGGTCGAGGCCCGCCTCGGCGAGGGCGAGGCGCGTCCCGGGCGAGACCGTCCAGCCGGGGGCGCCGAAGCCGTCGACCGGGAGGCCGAGCGCCTCGGCCGACCGGGAGGCCCCGGCGAGGCGGAGCCGGGCCTCGAGGACGGGCAGGCGGCGGTAGGGGCGGGCGTCGTCGTGCACCGACCGGAAGCCGTGGAGCAGCACCGTGTCGCCCGCGCGGCGGCGGGCGGCGGCGAAGCCGGCGACCTCGGGGTGCGGGCGCGGCCCGACGAGCAGCGTCAGCGGGACCCGGCGGGCGTCGAGCGCGTCGCACAGGGCGACGGCGGAGCCGAGCGGGGCACCGGGGGCGAGGCCGGTGACGGAGACCAGGAGGCGCTGCACCCCACCATCCAGCCGGACCGATGTGCCGAGCAGGTGAACGCCGTGTGCAGACCGCTCAAAGAGCCGGGGGCCACTGCTGGCCGGTGATGCGGGTGTAGGCCTCGATGTAGCGGCCCCGGGTGGCCTCGACGACCTTCTCGGGCAGCGGCGGCGGGGCCTCGCCGGAGTGCCGGTCCCAGCCGGACTCGGGGGCGGTGAGCCAGTCGCGGACGTACTGCTTGTCGAACGACGACTGGGCGTGCCCGGGCTCGTAGGCGTCGGCGGGCCAGAAGCGCGAGGAATCGGGGGTGAGCACCTCGTCGCCCAGGACGAGGGCGCCCGAGGCGTCGCGGCCGAACTCCAGCTTGGTGTCGGCGAGGATGATCCCGCGGCTCGCCGCGTAGGCCGACCCGCGGGCGTAGACCGCGAGCGTCGCGTCCCGCAGCGCACCGGCCAGCTCGGCCCCGACGAGGTCGGCGACGTAGGAGAACGACACGTTCTCGTCGTGCTCGCCCATCTCGGCCTTCGTCGCCGGGGTGAAGATCGGGTCCGGGAGCATGGAGGCCTCGGTCAGGCCCTCGGGGAGCTCCACCCCGCACACCGAGCCGGTCGCGCGGTAGTCGACGGTGCCCGACCCGGCGAGGTAACCCCGCGCCACGCACTCCACCGGCACCATCTCGAGCCGACGCACGAGCAGCGCCCGGCCCCGCACCTCGTCGGGAATCCGCTCGTCGCGGGCGGCGAGGAGGTGGTGGGCGACCGGTGGCGACGCCGCGTCGGCACCCCCGAGCAGGCCGAACCAGAACACCGACAGCGCGGTGAGCACCCGCCCCTTGTCGGGGATGGGCGTCTCCAGCACGTGGTCGAAGGCCGAGATCCGGTCCGACGCGACCAGCAGCAACGTCTCGTCGTCGACCTCGTAGAGGTCACGGACCTTCCCGGACGCGAGGTGCGGGTAGTCCGCCAGGCTCACCACGGCGGACGACGCTAGAGGATGCTGCCCGGGGCGTACGCCGCCGCCTCGGGGAACTTCGCGACGAGGGCCTCGACCTGCTCGGCGATCGCCGCCACCTGCGCGCCCGCGGCGCCCACGAAGGCGGACGGGTCGGCCACGGCGGTCTGCAGGTCGGCCTCGGAGACGCCGAGGCGGGAGTCCGCCGCCAGCCGCGCCAGCAGGTCGTTGCCCTCGATCCCCCGCTCGCGCATGTCGAGCGCGACCGCCCGGGCGTGCTCGCCGACGATCTCGTGCCCGGTCTCGCGGCCGACGCCCGCGCGCACGGCGGCCATGAGCACCGCCGTCGTCGCGAGGAAGGGCAGGTAGCGGTCGAGCTCGCGGGCGATGACCGCCGGGTAGGCGCCGAACTCGTCGAGCACCGTCAGGAAGGTCTCGAGCAGGCCGTCGATCGCGAAGAACGCGTCGGGCAGCGCGACGCGGCGGACGACGGAGTCGGAGACGTCGCCCTCGTTCCACTGGTGCCCGGAGAGCTCGGCGACCATCGAGGCGTTGCCGCGCAGCACGATCGCGAAGCCGTTGATGCGTTCGCACGAGCGGGTGTTCATCTTGTGCGGCATCGCGCTGGAGCCGACCTGACCCGCCTGGAAGCCCTCGGTGACGAGCTCCTGCCCGGCCATCAGCCGGATCGTGGTGGCGAACGACGACGGCCCGGCGGCCAGCTGGACGAGCGCGGAGAGCACGTCGTGGTCCAGCGAGCGCGGGTAGATCTGCCCGACGCTGGTGAGGACCTCGGAGAACCCGAGGTGGTGGGCCACGCGGCGCTCGAGTTCGGCGAGCTTGCCGGCGTCGCCGTCGAGCAGGCCGAGCATGTCCTGGGCGGTGCCGACCGGGCCCTTGACCCCGCGCAGCGGGTAGCGGTCGATCAGCTCGGTGACCCGCCGGTGGGCGACGAGGGTCTCGTCGGCGGCCGAGGCGAAGCGCTTGCCCAGGGTGGTGGCCTGGGCGGCGACGTTGTGGCTGCGTCCGGCCATGACCAGCTCGGAGTACTCGCCGGCGCGGCGGGCGAGCCGGGCCAGCACCGCGACGGTCTTGTCGGCCACGAGTCGCAGCGAGTCGCGGATCTGGAGCTGCTCGACGTTCTCGGTGAGGTCGCGGCTGGTCATGCCCTTGTGCACGTGCTGGTGGCCCGCGAGGTCGTCGAACTCCTCGATGCGGGCCTTCACGTCGTGCCGCGTCGTACGCTCGCGGGCGGCGATCGAGTCCAGGTCGACCGTGTCGATCACCCGGCGGTAGTCGTCGAGCACGCCCTCGGGCACGTCGATCCCGAGGTCACGCTGGGCGGTGAGCACCGCCAGCCAGAGCTCGCGCTCGAGGACGACCTTGCGCTCGGGCGACCACAGGTCGCGCAGGGCGGGCGAGGCGTAGCGGGCGGCGAGCACGTTCGGGATCACGATGATTGAGGATAGATACGTGCTCGACCTGCGCTCCGACACCGTGACCAAGCCGTCGCCCGCGATGCGGGAGGCCATGGCGACCGCCGACGTCGGGGACGACGTGCTCGACGGCGACCCCACCCTCGCCGCGCTGCAGGACCGGGTCGCCGCGCTGCTCGGCGTCGAGGCCGCCCTGTGGACCCCCACCGGCTGCATGGCCAACACGATCGCGCTGATGTGGCACCTCGAGCGCGGGGACCGGTTCCTCGCCCCGGTCGGGGCGCACGTGCTCGAGGCCGAGCTCGGCACGTCGGCCTGGCTCGCGGGCGGTCTGCCCTCGCCGCTGCCGTGGTCGGCAGGCCCCGGCCGCCCCGATCCGCAGGAGGTCATCACGACGGCGGGTCACGCGGGCCCGTACTTCGGCCTGCGGTCCCGGCTCTTGTGCCTGGAGAACACCCACAACGCGGCGGGCGGGGCGGTGACGCCGGTCGGCGAGCACGTCGCGCTGGTCGAGGCCGCGCGGTCGGCGGGGCTGCGCATCCACCTCGACGGGGCGCGGCTCTGGCACGCGGCCGTCGCGCTCGACGTGGCGCCGTCGACGCTGGTCGCCGGGGTCGACACGGTCAGCGTGTGCCTCTCGAAGGGGCTCGGGGCGCCGATGGGGTCGGTGGTCGGCGGCTCCGCCGAGTTCGTGTCGGCGGCCTGGCGGCTGCGCAAGATGCTCGGCGGTGGGATCCGGCAGGGCGGGGTGGTCGGGGCGGCGGGCCTCGTCGCGCTGGACCAGCGGGAGGCGCTGGCCGACGACCACGCCCACGCGGCCCGCCTGGCCGACGGACTCCGCGAGCAGGGCTGGCCGGTCTCGACGCCGGACACCAACATCGTCCTCGTGACGACGGCCGAGCCCGGACCCGTCGTCGGGAAGCTGGCGGACGCGGGCGTGGCGGCAGTGCCGTTCGGGCCCGGCGTGCGGTTCGTGACCCACCGGGACGTCTCGCGGGCCGACGTGGAGACGGTGCTCGAACGGACGGCGGCACTGCCGGTCCCGGCCTGACGGCCCTCCCTCTCCTGGCAGCGACGCGTCGTCGCTGTCGTCCAGTGGCAGGAGAGCCACATCCTCAGCCGGCCCGGAGCCGCTCCTCGGCGAGCCGGCGGGCACGTCCCGCCGGCTCGGGATCCAGGCCGAGGGCGAGCGCACTCAACGCACCCTCGTGCAGGAGGAGCAGGTCGGCGGTGAGGTCGGCGGCGTCGGCGACCCCGGTCTCGGCGACGAGGGCGCGGAGCCGGTCGGCCACCGCCCGCTTGTGGCGTAGGGCCGCGGCCCGGCCGGGGCGCTCGTCGTCGAGCTGGGTCACGGCGGCGACGTCGGCGCAGCCGTTCCGGTTCGACCCCGCCCAGGTCGCGAAGGCATCGAAGAGCGCGAGCACGCGCTCGACCGGGTCGGTGCGGGCGGCGACGAGCTCCTCCCAGCGCTCCTCGAAGCGGGCCTGGCGGGCGTCGAGGTAGGCGGTGACCAGGCCGTCCTTGCCGCCGAAGTTGTTGTAGAGCGACCCGATGGCGACCCCGGCCCGGGCGATGACCGCGTCGACGCCCGTCGCCGCGATGCCGTGGGCGTAGAAGAGCTCGTCGGCGGCCGTGAGCAGACGGTTGCGGGCGTTCGTCGGCATGGAGCGATCGTTTCATTTTCTCCCGCGATGGGGAACACTCGCGTACTGAAGCGATCGTTCTACTCTGGGAGCCGCGTCATGACCGTCGACCACGCCGACGCCCGCGTCACCACGCCCGTGCCCTGGTCGATGGTCGGGGCCGGCGCCGCCCTGATCGGGACGTCCTACGGGTTGGCTCGCTTCGCCTACGGGCTGTTCGCGCCCGACCTGCAGCGCGCGTTCGCCTTCGGCCCGGCGCTGTCGGGCGTCATCAGCGCCGGCAGCTACGTCGGCTACTGCGTGGCGATCGTGGTGGCCCTCGTGGTCACCGACCGGGTCGGGGCGCGCCGCACGGCCGTCGCCGCCGGGGTGGTCGCCACCGTGGGCACGGCGACCGTGGCGTTGGCGCCCACCACCGCCGTCCTGGCCGCCGGCATCCTCGTCGCGGGGTCCAGCACCGGGTTGGCGTCACCGCCGCTCGCGGTCGCCGTCGCCCACCGGATCGCCGGGACGGCCCGCGACCGGGCGCAAACGGTCGTCAACGCCGGGACCGGGCTCGGTGTGCTCGTGTCGGGTCCGGTCGCCCTGGTGCTCGTCGGGCAGTGGCGTCTCGCCTGGGGACTGTTCGCGGTGATCGCTGCGGCGGTGACGGTGTGGGTGGCGCGGACCGTGCCGGCCGCCAGGAGCGGCGCGGAAGGGTCCGCCGAGCGGGGCGTGCGCCCCGGCACCGCGCGCCTGGTACTCGCCGCGGGAGGACTCGGCGTCGCGAGCATCGCCGTGTGGACCTTCGGGCGCGACCTGCTCACCGCCGCCGGGTGGTCCTCGGCGGGCTCGACGACGCTGTGGGTCGTGCTCGGCGCCGCGGGGTTCCTCGGTGCTCTCGGGGGTGACCTCGCGACCCGGTTCGGGGCGGCGCGCTCCTGGACGGTGGTCGTCCTCGTGTTCGCCGGGTCGACGCTGCTGATCGCGCTCGCGCCCGGGGCGCCGGGGGCCGTCCTGGTGGCCGCGGCGGGGTTCGGCGCCGCCTACGTGTGCCTGACCGGTCTCCTGCTGCTCTGGGCCACCCGCCTCTACCCGGACCGCTCCTCCTTCGGGGTCGGCCTCGCGTTCCTCGTGATCGCGCTGGGCCAGGCCGTGGGCGCGCCCGCCGTGGGGGCGTTGGTCGGCGGGTTCGGGGCGGTGACCGCGTTCGTCGTGTGCGCCGGGGTGGGGCTCGTGGTCGCCGCGGTGCGGCCGCCGTCCCCCGCTCCGTGACAGGAAAGCGTCGTTGCTGTCATCCAGTGGCAGGAAGGCCACGTCGTCGGAGGTCAGTCCGACGGTGTGGCTCTCCTGGCGTCCAGTGCCGGCAGTGACGCATTGCCGGCACCGGAGATGCCCTCCAACGCGTCCAAGCGGGCGCGGACGGCCCGGAGCTCGACGAGCAGCAGCTCGGTGTCCGAGGGCTCACCGGGATGGAGGGCGTCGGAGGCGTCCCGGGCGCCGATCTGCTCCAGGAACCACGTCGCGATCGCCGCGGTCACGGTGCCCAGGATCGCGATCCCGCCGAGCATCAGCCCGGCCGCGACGAGGCGCCCCTCGGTCGTGACGGGGTAGCGGTCGCCGTAGCCGACCGTGGTGATCGTCGTCAGCACCCACCAGGCGGCCTCGCCGAAGCTGGTGATCGTCGCGTCCGGGGCGTCCCGCTCGGCCTCGTACGCCGCGAGCGCCGCGACGAACCCGACCAGCGACGTCGACACCGTGAGGTAGGCCGCCACCCGGCCGCGGAAGTCGTCCCGCAGCACGCGCGCCAGCGAGGTCACGACCCCGACCAGCCGCAGCAGACGCAGGAACCGGAAGAACGGCGCCACGATCACGAGCAGGTCGAACGGGTGGTGGAGCACGAACCGCCACTTGCGGCGGGCCAGCACCACCCGGCCGACGAAGTCGATCGCGAAGCCGGCCCAGATCACCCACAGCACGTCGTCGAGGACCCGCCAGCCCGGATCCGTGACCCGGAAGGCGAGCACCTGGACCGCGTAGACGGCGAGGTAGACGACCCCGGCCGTCGTCAGGGGCAGGTCGGCCCGCCGCTCCCACGCCTGGACCCGGGGCTCGTCACGGTCGGTCTCCACCGGCATCGCCGCAGCGTAGGCCCGGCGACAGGAATGTCTACAGCGTCGGGATCCAGCGGCCGAGCCGGTCGAGCGCTTCCCGGACGTCGTCGGTCGCGCCGGCGAAGGAGAAGCGGATCCAGGTGTGGCCGTCGACGGGGTCGAAGTCGATGCCCGGCGCCACCGCGACGCCGGTCTCGGCGAGGATGCGCTGCCCGAAGGGGAGGGTGTCGTCGGTGAGGTGGCCGATGTCGGCGTAGACGTAGAACGCGCCGTCGGCGGGGGCGAGCCGGGTGATGCCGATCTGCGGCAGGCCCTCGAGCAGCAGCTGGCGGTTGATCGCGTAGCGCCCGACGTGCGCGTCGGCCTCGGCGTAGGCCGCGTCGGTGAAGGCGTGCAGCGCGGCCATCTGCGCGGGGACGGGGGCGCAGACGGTGAAGTTGCCGGAGATGACGTCCACGGCCCGGCGCAGCCGCTCGGGCACGAGCAGCCAGCCGAGGCGCCACCCGGTCATCGACCAGTACTTCGAGAAGCTGGTGACGACGACGGCCTCGTGGCTGGTGCTCCACGCCGAGGCCGTCGCGGGGCCGGTCTCGTACTCGATGCCGTGGTAGATCTCGTCGCTGATCAGCTGCGTGCCGTGCTCGTCGCACCAACGGGCCAGGGCCGCGAGCTCGTCGGGCTCGATGACCGAGCCGGTCGGGTTGGCGGGGCTCGCGACGATCAGCCCCGCGGGCGGCTCGGGCAGCGCCTCGAGCATCGCGACGCTGGGCTGGAAGCGGGTCTCGGGCCCGCACGCGAGCTCGACGACGTCGCAGCCCAGGCTCGCGAGGATGTTGCGGTAGCAGGGGTAGCCGGGCCGGGCGAGGACGACGGTGTCCCCGGCGTCGAACGCGGCCATGAAGCTGAGCAGGAACCCGCCCGAGCCGCCGGTGGTGACGACGACGTCGTCGGCGGTGACCTGCTCGTCGCCGTAGCGGCTGCGGTGGTGCGCGGCGATGGCCTCGCGCAGCTCGGTGACGCCGAGCGAGCCGGAGTAGCCGAGGACCTGCGTCGCGAGCGCGTCGGTGGCGGCCTGCCGGACGTCGACCGGCGCCGGGGTCGACGGCTGGCCCGCCGAGAGGTTGACCAGGTCGCCGTGGGTGCGCGCCCTGATCGCGGCCGCCGCCCAGACGTCCATGACGTGGAACGGCGGGACCTGGGCCCGGGTCGAGGGGCGGCGCATCGTGGTCACGCCCCATCAGTACCCGACGTAGGAGTCGCCCCGGGCCACCGCCTCCACGCCGGGCACCTCGCTGACCGACCCGTACCGCTTGATGGCGTACCGGACCGCGGCGATGATGTTGTCGACCGGATCGGTGATGTCGTCGTGCCCCGGCAGCTTGTTCGCCTCGAAGGTCGGACCGATCGTCTGCATCAGGCCCTTCGACGGCGTGCCCTTGTCGGCGTTCGAGTCCCAGTCGTTCACCGCGTCCGGGTCGCCGCCGGACTCGTGCTCGATGATCGTCGCGATGTCCTCGGCCCTCATCTGGTCGGCGTCGACGCCGTTCTCGGCGAGGATCGCGGTGGCCTGCCGGATCCAGTCCTGCACGCCGCCCTTTCCTGACGACGGGGCGGTGCCGGTCGCGTCGTCGTCGGCCCTGTCGGCGCCGGCCCGGTCGTCGTCGGTGTCCCCGCCCTTGTCGGCGGCATCGGTCTTGTCGCCGGCCTCGCCGTCGTCGGCGTCCTCGTCGGGTTCGTCACGCTCGTCCCGCACGGTGTCGTCGCGGTCGTCCCGACCCTGGTCGGAGGCCCCGCCCGACTCGCCGTCGTCGGACCCGCCCGCGTCCGCGCCGCCGGTGTCATCGGTCCCGGTGTCGTAGCGCTCCGAGTTCCCGGGGTCGGCGGCGTCCGCCCGCGAGCCACGGTCCGCGTCGTCGGACCCGGCGCCGCCGTCCGTGGAACCCGTGTCACCGTCATCGCGGCCGCCGTCGGCATCGCCGCCGTCGGAGCCCGAGCCCTCCGACCCGCCGTCGAGAATGCGGGCGGCCTGCACCGGGTCGTCGGCGCCGATGACCGCGCCCTGCCGATCGGTCCAGCGGGACGTCGCGCCGGAGGACGCGGACATCACCCCGGCGTCGGGCGAGCGGAGCCGGGAGAAGCCCGTGACGCCGTCAGCGACGGAGCGGAGCCGGCGGGCGCAGTCGGCCACCTCCTGCTCGGCCCGGTCGAGGGCGACCTGCGCCCGGGCGGTCGGCGTGGCGACGGCGGCGCGGACCTGGCCCGGGCGGGCGCGCGCGAGGTCGAGCGCGTCGGAGACGTGCCCGGCGACCTCCTCACGCAGCGCGGCGAGGGTCCGGCCCAGGCCCGCGAGCTCACCCTGGATACGGCGCGCCGACTCGCCGGTCCCCGAGCCGGCGCGGGCGAAGTCGGCGGCGTAGCGCGCGAAGGCGTCGGCACCGGGTCCCTGCCAGGCCCGCCCGACCCCGTCGCCCCGATCAGCCACGGCGCGCAACGACTCGTCCATCCCGTCCGCGAGGGAGGCGTAGCGCCGCGCCAGGTCGGCCAGGGCCCCGGTGTCGACCCGTTCGACCCGTGCGGCGACCACGCGGAGCTCCTCGGTGCCGGGGGTGGCGTCGAGCGCCCCGAGCACGTCGTACCCCCAGCCGGCCACCGCGCCCTACCCGAGCGAGGCGAAGCCCCGCGAGCCCGAGGCGAAGGAGCGGGCCCCGAGCGACGCCGCGGTCCCGGCCTCGGCGGACTGCATGGCGCGCAACGTGGCGTCGAGGGCGCGGTCGGTCTCGTCGAGGCGGGCGCCTCCGGCGGTCAGCTCACTCTCCAGCGCGGCCCGGCAGTCGGCGAGGGCCCCGGCGAGCAGACCCGCCGACTCCAGCCCGCCCATCCCGGACGCCTGGCCCGCCGGCCCGAGGAGATCCGCGAGCGCGGGGAGACGACGGGCGTGCGTGGCCACCTCGGCGCGCGCCTGCTCGATGGCGGCGGTGCCGTAGACGACGTCGGGCATGCGACGCAGATTAGGTCGGACCCGCACGTCGTGGGGGCCGTTCCGGAGATCCCGGCCCACCGGCGCGATGAAGATCCGGACGTCCGTGGCGACACGCCCGACGAGCAGGGCGACACGCCCCAGAGATCCGGACCTCCAGTACCCCACCCCGAGGCGCACACCAGGCACCCTGGCCGGCCCCGGAACCTGCCCCACGTGACTCTCGCGCCGAGACCACCGGACGGCCGCCACCCCACGACGTGGCGGAACTGCCACTGGACGACAGCAACGACGCTCCGCTGCCACCGAGAGCAGGGTCAGGCCGGGGCGACCCGACCCTCCACGGCTGCGAGCCCGATGTCGGTCCGCCAGTGCGCGCCCGGGAGCTTGATCCCCTCGAGCCGACGGTAGGCGTCCGTCCGGGCCTCCTCCAGCGACTCCCCGGTGCCCACCACCGACAGCACCCGGCCACCCGAGGACACCACGGCCCCGTCCTCGCGGCGGCGCGTCCCGGCGTGCAGCACCCCGTCGGCGTCGGCGCCGGTGATCACCTCGCCGGTGCGGACCCGGCCCGGATAGCCCTCCGCCGCGACGACCACCGTCACCGCGGAGCCCTCCGCCCACGTCGGCGCCGGTTCGGACCCGAGCCGCCCGGTCGCCGTCGCGAGCAGCAGCGACGAGAACGAGGAGCGCAGCAGGGCCAGGACCGCCTGCGTCTCGGGGTCGCCGAACCGGCAGTTGAACTCCACGACCTGCGGGCCCGACGAGGTCAGCGCCAGCCCCGCGTAGAGCAGCCCCGAGAACGGCGTCCCACGGCGCGCCATCTCCTGCGCGACGGGGCGCACGATCGTCGCCACCACGTCCTGCACCAGTCCGGTGGGCGCCCACGGCAACGGCGCGTAGGCCCCCATCCCACCGGTGTTGGGCCCGACGTCGCCGTCGCCGAGGCGCTTCGAGTCCTGGGCCGGGACGAGGGGCACCACGTCGGTGCCGTCGACGCAGCAGAACAGCGACACCTCGGGCCCGTCGAGGTAGGACTCCAGGAGCACCGGGTGGCCCGCCTCGAGCACGGTCATGGCGTGGGCGCGCGCGTCGTCGTAGTCGACGGTGACGAGGACGCCCTTGCCCGCCGCGAGCCCGTCGTCCTTCACCACCCACGGCGGCTCGAACCGCGCCAGCGCCGCGTCCAGCCGGGCCGGGGTGTCGACCGCCTCGGAGCGGGCGGTCGGCACGTGCGCCGCCGTCATGACGTCCTTGGCGAACGCCTTCGACCCCTCGATCCGCGCGGCCGCCGCTGACGGACCGAAGCACGGGATGCCCGCCTCGCGCAGCGCGTCGCCGACCCCCGCGACCAGGGGCGCCTCCGGGCCGACCACCACGAGGTCGGCCCGCCAGCGCCGCGCCAGGTCCACCACGGCCGTTCCCGACGACGGGTCGGCGAGGCCGGGGTGCTCGGCCACGGCCGCGGTCCCGGCGTTGCCGGGTGCGGCGGCGAGCGCCGTCACGGCGGGGTCGGCCGCGAGGGCGAGCAGCAGGGCGTGTTCGCGGGCGCCGGACCCGATGACCAGGACTCGCACGGCTCCGGACCCTACGGGGTGCCCCGGCGCGGCCCCCTCGGTGGCAGGAAAGCGTCGTTGCTGTCATCGGGCGACAGCAACGACGCTTTCCTGTCACCGGGGAGGGGCACGCCGTGTTCACCTCCACCCGGTGGCGGCGCGACCCGTCGTCGGGACAACATGCCGCGTATGTCCCTCTCCCGACGCGCCGCGTTCACCGTCGCCGGCGGCCTCGCCGCGACCGCGGGCCTCGCCGCGTGCTCCGACAGCGCCCCCGCCGCGGCCCCGACGGCGGCGACGGGCACGGGCGCACCGGCCCAGCAGGGCGGGCCGGGTCGGGGCCAGGTGACGATCGTCGGCCACCGCGGGGCGTCGGGTTACCGCCCCGAACACACCGCCTCGTCGTACTCGCTTGCCGCGCGCATGGGTGCCGACGCCGTCGACGTGGACCTGTGCTCGACGAAGGACCGGCAGCTCGTCGCCCGGCACGAGCCCGAGATCGGCGGCACGACGGACGTCGCCCGGCACCCGGAGTTCGCGTCCCGCCGTCGGACCGTGGTGATCGACGGGACCTCCTACGACGGCTGGTTCACCACCGACTTCACCCTCGCGGAGCTCAAGACCCTCCGCGCCGTCGAGCGCATCCCGGCGACGCGGCCGCACAACACGCTCTACGACGGGCGCGACCCGATCCTCACCCTCGACGAGATCCTCGACCTGCTCGCGGGCCTGTCCCGGCAGCTCGGACGGCGGGTCGGCATCCTGCCCGAGGTCAAGCACTCGACGTGGCACGCGTCGGTCGGGCTGCCGATCGAGCCGGTGTTCGTGGACGTCCTGCGCCGACGGGGACTGGCGGACGACCCGCAGGTGATCGTGCAGTCGTTCGAGGTCGCGAACCTCAGGGCGCTGAAGACCCAGATCGGCTGCCCGCTGCTGCAGTTGATCGACTCGACCCCGAAGGCACCCGCCGACTTCGTGGCCGCCCGCGACCCGCGGACCTACGACGACCTCGTCTCCGCCCGTGGCCTGCAGGAGGTCGCGACCTACGCGACGTGGATCGGGCCGTCGAAGGAACGGGTGATCCCGCCGACCGGGACGCCGACGACCCTCGCCGGCGACGCCCGGGCGGCGGGACTGAAGACGATGCCCTACACGTTCCGCAACGAGAACGAGTTCCTCCCGCCCCGCCTACAGCGCCCGAATCCGGAGCGCTCCACCTACGGCGACGCCTTCGGCGAGTACGCCCAGTACCGCGCGCTCGGGATCGAGGGGCTGTTCAGCGACAACGCCGACACCGCGATCGCCGCTTGGTCCTGATCGCCGTCAGGCGTTCTCGACGGCGGGCTCGCTCGGCTCCGGCGCGCTCGCCCGGGCGAGGAACCTGTCGTAGACCAGCGCTGCCACCGCGGCCCCGACCAGCGGGCCGACCAGGTAGGCCCACCAGGCGTCCAGGCTGCCGGACACGAGCATCGGCCCGAGCGCCCGCGCGGGGTTGACGGCGCCACCGGAGATCGGCCCGCCGATCAGGACCGCCGCGGCCAGGGCGAACCCGACGGCGGGCCCGACGGCCGCAGGCGCGACCCGGTCGTCGGTGGCCACCGAGATGATCACGAACATGAGCAGGAAGGTGATCGCGACCTCGACGAGGAGGACCTGCCAGACGCTCGCGCCTGCTGCGGGGGTCGTGGCGCCCAGGGCGGCGTCGTCCCGGGCCGTCGAGCCGAACACGCCCCACACCACCAGGGACGCCAGCACCGCACCGATCAGCTGCGCGACGACGTAGGCGGGGACGGTACGCCACGGGAACTTCCGGGTGAGCGCGAGCGCGACGGTCACGGCCGGGTTCAGGTGCGCCCCGCTGACGTGCCCGAGCGCCGACACGAGCGCGACGAGCACGAGGCCGAAGGCCAGCGCCACGGCGAGCGAGTTCGACGGCTGGCCCGCGATCGTGCGGCCCGTCGCGGCGGAGACCGCCACCGCGGTCCCGGTGAACACGAGCAGGAACGTCCCGATCAGCTCGGCGGTCGCCGCGCGCCGGGTGTTGCCACCGCTCGTGTCACTGCCGTAGAGCCCGCTGCCTGCCATGCCCACCCTCCCCCGCGCGGACCACCCTCGAGTCCGAGCGGGCCCGTCATACCCAGCAGTAGGCGAACGACGGCTGGTCCGATCGGGCGAAGGTGCGCTCCGCGCAGGTGAGCAGAAAGAGGGGTTATAGGCCCACTTTCTGCTCACCTGGCCGCAGGCCACCTACGGCAGCAGGCGCCGGTCCAGGTAGCACCAGCGCCAGGACTCGCCCGGCTCGAACGACTCCATCACCGCGTGACCGGTGTCGGTGAAGTGCGACGACGCGTGCCGGTACGGGCTCGAGTCGCAGCAGCCGACGTGCCCGCAGGTCAGGCACATCCGCAGGTGCGCCCACACCTCGTACCCCGCCTCCCGGCAGTCCGGGCAGATCAGCCCCGGGGCGCCGCGCTCCGCCTGCGCCACCGGAGGGTCGACGTCCTTCGATGCGATGAGGTGTTCACAGGCGCCCACCCGTCCAGGTTACGTGAGCTCGTCACACCACCGACGTACGTCGCGTGATCGTCTCGTCGCGACCCGGACCCACCCCGATCGCCGACACCGGCGCCAGCGAGAGCTCCTCGATCCGCTCGACGTAGTCCCGCGCGGCCTGCGGCAGGTCGGCGAAGTCGCGGCACGCCGAGATGTCCTCGAACCACCCGGGCATCCGCTCGTAGACCGGGGTCGCGTGGTGCAGGTCGGACTGCGTCATCGGCATGTCCTCGACCCGCTTGCCGTCGATCTCGTAGGCGACGCAGATCGGGACCTCGGGCAGGCTCGAGAGGACGTCCAGCTTCGTCAGGAAGATGTCGGTCAGGCCGTTGACCCGGGTGGCGTAGCGCGCGATCACGGCGTCGAACCAGCCGCAGCGCCGGGACCGTCCCGTCGTCACGCCGAACTCCCCGCCCTGCTTGCGCAGGTACTCGCCGTCGGCGTCGAACAGCTCGCTCGGGAACGGGCCCGACCCGACGCGCGTGGTGTAGGCCTTGAGGATCCCGATGACGCGGTCGATGCGCGTCGGGCCGATGCCGGAGCCGGCCGACGCGCCGCCCGCCGTCGGGTTCGACGAGGTCACGTAGGGATAGGTGCCGTGGTCGACGTCGAGCAGCGTCCCCTGCGAGCCCTCCAGCAGCACCGTCTCGCCGGCCTCGAGCGCCTGGTTCAGGGCGAGGCGGGTGTCGGCGATCCGGTGCGCGAAGCCCTCGGACCAGCCGAGCACCTGGTCGGCGACCTCGTCGGGGTCGAGCGCGCGGCGGTTGTAGACCTTGACCAGCACCTGGTTCTTCAGGTCCAGCGCCGCCTCCACCTTCTGGCGGAGGATCTTCTCGTCCAGCAGGTCCTGCACGCGCACGCCGACGCGGGCGACCTTGTCCTGGTACGCCGGCCCGATGCCGCGACCCGTCGTACCGATCTTGGACTTGCCGAGGAAGCGCTCGGTGACTTTGTCCATCGCCACGTGGTACGGCATGATCAGGTGGGCGTCGGCGCTGATCAGCAGGTTCGTCGTGTCGACGCCGGTGGCCTCGAGCCCCGCGAGCTCCTCGAGCAGCACGGCCGGGTCGACGACCACGCCGTTGCCGATCACGTTGGTCACGCCCGGCGTCAGGATGCCGCTCGGGATCAGGTGCAGCGCGAACTTCTGGCCGTCGGGGAGCACCACGGTGTGGCCGGCGTTGTTGCCACCCTGATACCGGACGACCCAGTCGACCTCGCCGCCGAGGATGTCCGTCGCCTTGCCCTTGCCCTCGTCACCCCACTGGGCGCCGATGAGGACGATCGCGGGCATGTGAGACTCCCTCGGGTCGCGTGCTGAACTCCCGCACGAGTCCGCCCCGTGCACCCGAAGGGTAGTCGTCGTTGTCCACTCGTCACGCACCCCCGGCGGGAACGGTCGTGCTGACCTGCGGCGACGTCGCCTCCCGGGCCTCCTTCCCGACGTCGGGAGTGGTCGCCTGCGGCGCGGTCCCCGCGCGCTCCGAGGTGGACCCGCTGCTCGACGACGCGACCCGGCTCGTGGTGGCGGGATCCGACGCCGCCCTCGCCGCCGTCGTCGTGCGCCTGCTGCGCCGCGAGCGCCTCGACCTGGCCGTGGCCTTCGTGCCGGGGTCGCCGTCGTCGGAGGCCGCCGCGGTGTGGGGTCTCCCGACCGACCCCGGGGCGGCGCTGGACCTCGCCTTCGACGGGTCGCCGGTGCCGGCCCCGTTGATCCGCGACGACCGTGGGGGCGTGATCGCGGGCGTCCACCGGGTCGGGCCGTTCACCGGCGCCTCCTTCTGCGACGAGCACGAGCTCGTGCGTGGCGACGCCGCCGGCCTCGAGGTGCGGCCCGACCCGGAGGCCGACACGCGGACCGGGCTCGGGCCGGGCGGGGGCGGGGTGGCCGCGACGGTCCTCGTGCGGCGTCGACTGCTGCGGCCGCGGGCCAGGACCACGTTCGGTCGGGCGGCGACCGTGGGCATCCGACAGGGCTCGGCCGCGGCCGCGAGCCGGGACGGGGTGGACGACCCGAAACCGCTGGAACGACGCTCCTGGTACCGGCACACCGAAAACTGGCACCTCGTGCGCCCGTGACGCACCGTGAACATCCGGAAAACGTGCGGCGTCAACGGCGGACAGCGGAGGTGACCGTTGCCACACCTGCCGTAGCGGTCGGTACGACGTTCGGACCGACCTGTGATTCGTGAGGTTCAGGAGGCCGGGGACGCGGGTAGGTTCTGTTCATGCTGGTCGCGGTCCTCATCCCGGTGCTCCTGTTGGTCGCGACCGTGCTCCTCGAGCGCTTCGAATCCCGGGTGCTCGACGTTCCCACGCGACGCCGGCCGGTCCGCCCGCCGCTGCGCCTCGAGGCGCCCGCCACCACGACGGTCGCTCAGCGTCACCTCGCCGCCGTCCCGGAGCCGCTGGTCCTCGACGTCGCGCCGGCCGCGGTCACCGACCGTCCGCTGCCGAAGGCGTCGTAGCTCACCGACGGCTGGCCGACGCCGCGGACCGGGCGGCGTCGCGGTCCATCCCCATCGCACACAGCAGGTCCGTGACGATCGAGCGCATCTGGGCCACGACCACGTCCGCGGAGAACCCGCCACCGGCGCGCGGGAGCCGGGCCGCCACGTCGAGCACCGCCGTCTCGGCCGCGTCCACGCGGTGCCCGCCGGCCAGGTCGACCCGCAGCACGCCGACCGCGTCGGCGAGGGCGCGCAGGGTCGGGGGCCACCTCGGCGCCGACGGTCTCGCCGTCGGTCGCGGCCGACACCGCCCGGCGGACGAGCACCCGGGCGTTGCGCACGGCGAGGTCGAGGGGCCCGGTGGCCGCCCGCAACCGCGACAGCTCGCCGCGGTGACGCCGCCGGCCCGGAGCGATCGCGGTGATCTCCAGCCCGGCGTCGACGGCGCTGTCGAACGCGTCGACCGCCCGCTGACTGGCCCGGATGCGCTCGAGGACCCGGTTGCCGGTCTCGGGGTCGGCCGCTTCGAGGCTCTCGGCGGCGCCGCGCAGGGCCTCGGACAGCTCGTCGAGCAGGGTGTCGACCGTCCGGCGCGCGGCCGTCAGCGGGTTCGACGGCAGGACCGCGGCGACCAGGAGCCCCAGCGCCGCCCCGATCAGGGTGTCCAGCCAGCGCGAGAACGCCGCCGAGGTGCCGGGCGGCTGCAGCGTCGCGACCAAGACCGCCGACACGGCGGCCTGGTTGAGCAGCAGCGCGCCCACGTCGAAGAGCAGGGCGACGAGCAGCGCCAGGGCCACGACCACGGCGATCTGCCACCAGCCGCTGCCGATCACGAGCACGATCGCGTCGCCCACCCCCACGCCGACGCTCACCCCGACGGCGAGCTCGACGCTGCGGCGAAGCCGGTTGGTCAGCGAGATGCCGAGCACCAGCACACAGGCGATGGGCGCGAAGAACGGTACGGGGTGGCCGACCACGTGGCGGGCGATCGCGAACGCCGCGCCCGCCGCCAGCGCGCACTGGAGCACCGGCCAGGCGGAGTCGCGCAGACGTCGACGCCGGGTGTCGAGAAAGGTGCCGA
Organism: Actinomycetospora corticicola; assembly: GCF_013409505.1. Taxonomy (NCBI): domain Bacteria; kingdom Bacillati; phylum Actinomycetota; class Actinomycetes; order Pseudonocardiales; family Pseudonocardiaceae; genus Actinomycetospora; species Actinomycetospora corticicola. The sequence continues at coordinate 4,305,420 of NZ_JACCBN010000001.1, forward strand.
GCCGACTCATGGGGCACACCTGACTCGAGCGAGCGGCACCTTCGCAGCCTCTCTGTGCGCGAAAGTGCCGCTCGTTCGCATCGGGACGGGCTCAGACCACGCCCAGTGCGGGCGCCGCCGCGGGGTCGCAGTCGTCGAGCAGGTCCCGGCAGCGGGTCGCCTCGTCGAGCTCACCGATGGTGGCCGACGCCTTGGCCAGTACCGCGACGGCGCGCAGGAAGCCCTGGTTCGGGACGTGCTCCCACGGCACCGGCCCGAAGCCGGCCCAGCCGTTGCGCCGCAGCTGGTCGAGGCCGCGGTGGTAGCCGGTGCGGGCGTAGGCGTACGCGGCGATCGTCTCGCCGGCGTCGAGGGCCTGCTCGGCCAGCGTCGCCCAGGCCGCGCTCGACGTCGGGTGGTCCGCCGCCACCGCGGCCGGGGACTCGCCGGCGTCGAGCCGGTCGGTGGCCGCGGGGTCGGCGGGCAGGAGGGTCGGCTGCGGACCGAGCAGGTTGTGGCCGTGCCCGGCGGAGGGACCGGTCGGGATCGTCATGACGACGATTCTCCCCGGTCCCGCCCGACCGGCCCCGACCCGGCGTCAGGAAGCGGCGTTCCTGCCACTGGATGACAGCAACGACGCTTTCCTGCCAGGTGGGGGACGAGCTACTTCGCCAGCGACTGCCCCGTCGAGCGGAGGTTCTCGCACGCCGTGACGACGCGCTCGGCCATGCCCTTCTCGGCCGCCTTGCCCCAGGAGCGCGGGTCGTAGACCTTCTTGTCGCCGACCTCGCCGTCGACCTTCAGCACGCCGTCGTAGTTCTGGAACATGTGCGCCGCGACGGGGCGGGTGAAGGCGTACTGGGTGTCGGTGTCGACGTTCATCTTCACCACGCCGTAGTCCAGCGCCTCGTGGATCTCCTCGAGCAGCGAGCCCGAGCCGCCGTGGAAGACGAGGTCGAACGGCTTCGAGTCCTCGGCCAGACCGAGCTTGCGGGCGGCGACCTCCTGGCCCTCCTTGAGCACGGAGGGGCGGAGCTTGACGTTGCCCGGCTTGTAGACGCCGTGGACGTTGCCGAAGGTGGCCGCGAGCAGGTAGCGGCCCTTCTCGCCGGCGCCGAGGGCGTCGACGGTGTGCTCGTAGTCGCCGGCAGCGGTGTAGAGCTTGTCGTTGATGTCGTTCGCGACGCCGTCCTCCTCGCCGCCGACCACGCCGATCTCGATCTCCAGGATGATGTTGGCCTTCGCGGCCTTCTCCAGGAGCTCCTGGGCGATCTCGAGGTTCTCGTGCAGCTCGACCGCCGAGCCGTCCCACATGTGCGACTGGAACAGCGGGTTCCGCCCGGCGTCCACCCGCTCCTGCGAGATCGCGATCAGGGGGCGCACGAAGCCGTCCAGCTTGTCCTTCGGGCAGTGGTCGGTGTGCAGCGCGACGTTGATCGAGTACTTCTCGGCGACGACGTGCGCGAACTCGGCGAGCGCGGAGGCGCCGGTGACCATGTCCTTCACGGACTGGCCCGAACCGAACTCGGAGCCACCGGTGGAGAACTGGATGATGCCGTCGCTCTCGGCGTCGGCGAACCCCCGCAGCGCGGCGTTGATCGTCTCCGACGAGGTGCAGTTGATGGCCGGGTAGGCGAAGCGGTTGGCCTTCGCCCGGTCGAGCATCTCGTTGTAGACCTCGGGGGTCGCGATCGGCATGAGGTTGGCTCCCTGCATCTCGTGTGGCTGCGCTGCCGTCCCCGGCGGCCGCAGTATGCCCGTCACGGGCGGGTGCCCGCTGCCCTTCGCGACGGGCCGGGGACGTGACCGATCTCCCCCGTTCGGCGGTGCCCCCGATGAAGCGGAGGTGTTCTCCCGTTTCACCGTCCGACAGCCCGGAAAGGTGTCGGTGGGCTGGTCTATCGTCGGGGACGTGGTCGAGCCGGTCGAGAGCGCGATCGAACGCACGCTGGGCAGTCTGCGGGCGCTCGACGCGATGACCGGGTCGGAGGCCTCGGTCGTCCACCCGGCCGCGCCGCCGGCCCGCGGCCCGAACGGCGGACCGCCCTACCCCCCGCCGAGCCGGCCCCCGGCCCACCCCGGTGCCGGGCGTCCCGGTCCTGGACCTGGTCCGGGCGCACCGCCGCCGCCCCCCGGCGTGCTCCCCGCGCCGCCCACGCCGCCGCAGCCCTCGCCCGACGGTCCCCGCACCCTCGAGGACCTCTACCGCGAGCACCGCATGCGGTTCGTCCGGCTCGCGATCCTGCTGGTGGACGACCCGGCGACCGCGGAGGACGTGGTGCAGGAGGCGTTCACGGGGCTGCACCGGCACTGGTCCCGCCTGCGCGACGAGAACGCGGCCCTGGGCTACCTGCGCACCGCGGTGGTCAACGGCTCCCGCTCGGTGCTGCGCCGCCGGCGCACCGCCCGCGAGTACACCCCGCCGCACACCGCCGACGCCCGCTCGGCGGAGTCGCTCGCGATGCTGTCCGCGGAGCACCAGGCCGTCGTGTCCGCCCTCTCCCAGCTCCCGCGCCGGCAGCGTGAGGTGCTGGTGCTGCGCTACTACGGCGGGCTGTCCGAGGCGGAGATCGCGGAGGCCACCGGGATCAGCCGCGGCACCGTCAAGTCGACCGCCAGCCGCGGCCTCGACGCGATCTCGAAGATCGTCGGCGGCGCCCCCTAACCCCCGCACCGGCTCCCGCACGACGACGCCGGGTGGCCCACCACCCGCCGCACGCATCCGTCCGGCCGACCACGCGGGACCGGAGAGACCCCTGGGGCAGCGGGGGTCACCCTGGTTACGATCGCCCGCGATGGATGACGAGCGGCTGCTGTCCGAGGCGTTGCGGGCCCAGGCCGCGGGTGGCGTCTCCACCCCGCGCGCGGTCCCGCCGACGCCCGAACCACCGACCCCGGCGTCCCCCGCGGCGCCCACCGGCCGCTCCCGCCGCTTCCGGCCCCTGGGTCGCCGCAGGGCCGAGGACACGCCCGCCACCCAGGTCACCCCCGCCGCCACCGGGAGCGCGGCCGTCCGCACCGACGTGCCCGCGCCGCGGTCCGGCGGGATCGCGGCACCTCCCCCGGGAGCCCGGCCCGCACCGCCCCGGCCCGGCCAGCCGTACGGCGGGCCCCGGCAGGGCCCGCCGTCGGGACCGGTCCCCGCCTACCGTCCGTACCCGGCCGCGCCGCCGGTCCCCCCGCGGGCGGTCGCCCCGCCGGAGGGTCCCGGCACCTGGAACGCGAGCACGGTGGCCTGGTGGGGGCTGGTGTCGCTGCTGGCAGGCGGCACGGTCGGCGCCGCCATCGGCGTGCTGTCGCTGCTGCTGCCGGCCTGACGCTGCGTGTCCGCCCGGGACACCGGCGGGCGCTTCCCCGGAGGCACACACCGGACACCCACGTCCGGCCAGTACCGTGACGAAGCGTGACGCTCACCGACGCGACCACGGTCGTCGCCCTGGGCCCGCAGTGGCTGGACCCGCAGTACATCATCTCCAGCCTGGGGCCCTGGGCCCTGCTGGGCGTGGCCCTCATCCTCTTCGCGGAGTGCGGGCTGCTGATCGGGTTCTTCCTGCCGGGTGACTCGCTGCTGTTCATCACCGGGCTCGCCGCCACCACGGGACTGATCGAGACCCCGCTGTGGGGGGTCTGCGTGGTGCTCGTGGTCGCGGCCTTCGCCGGCAACGTCGTGGGGTACGGGATCGGCTACAAGGCCGGACCCGCGATCTTCGACAAGCCGAACTCGAAGCTGTTCAAGCGGGAGAACGTCGAGCGCACGCAGAAGTTCTTCGACAAGTACGGCAACCGGGCCATCGTGCTCGGCCGCTTCGTGCCGATCGTGCGGACCTTCATCACGGTCATGGCGGGCGTCGGGCGGATGGACGCCAAGCGGTTCTTCACCTTCTCCGCGATCGGCGCCGTGCTTTGGGCCGCCGGGGTGACGCTGCTCGGGGCGGCGCTGGGCCAGTTCGAGTTCGTCAAGAACAACATCGAGCTGATGCTCATCCTCGTCGTCGTGATCTCCCTGGTCCCGATCGCCATCGAGGTGCTGCAGGCGCGCCGTGAGAAGAAGCTGGGCGCCTCGAACCTGGCCGAGCAGACGCTCGACGGCGCGAACGCCGACGCCCCGACCCAGCAGATCCGGCGTCCGAACCCCTGATCCCTACGGAGCCGCGTGCTCCCGGATCCAGGCGTGCATCGCGATCCCGGCGGCGACGCCCGCGTTGATCGAGCGGGTCGAGCCGAACTGGGCGATGGAGACGACGAGGTCCGCACCCGCGGTCGCCTCCGGGGTGAGACCCGGGCCCTCCTGCCCGAACAGCAGCACGCAGGCGCGCGGCAACGGGGTCGTCTCGAGCGGGGCGGAACCCGGCCCGTTGTCCACCGCGACGACGACGAGGCCCACCGACCGCGCCCACGACACGAGGTCGGCGACGTCCGCGTGGTGGCTGACGTGCTGGTACCGGTCGGTGACCATGGCGCCGCGGCGGTTCCAGCGCCGCCGGCCCACGATGTGCACGCCCGCCGCGAGGAACGCGTTCGCCGTGCGCACGACCGTGCCGATGTTGGCGTCGTGGCGCAGGTTCTCGATGGCGACGTGGAACGGGTGCCGGCGGGTGTCGAGGTCGGCCACGATCGCCTCCCGGCGCCAGTAGCGGTACCGGTCGACGACGTTGCGGCGGTCCCCCTCTGCGAGCAGCTCCGGGTCGTAGCGCGGATCGTCGGGCCAGGGGCCGTCCCACGGCCCGACGCCCACCTCCGGGGCGCCCGTCGTCCACTCGGTGGGGCCGGGCCCGGCGGGATCGGAACCGTCGGGAGCCGCGGTCACCCCAGGCCCAGGTCGGCGAGCCCGAGCAGCGCGCGGTAGGGCACGCCCCGCTCCTCGATGACCGCGGCGGCGCCCGTCGCCCGGTCGACGATCGTCGCGACCCCCACCACCTCGGCGCCCGCCTCGCGGAGCGCGTCCAGCGCGGTCACCGGGCTGCCCCCGGTGGTGGAGGTGTCCTCGACGACGAGCACGCGCCGGCCCGCGACGTCGGGGCCCTCCACCCGCCGCTGCATGCCGTGCCCCTTGGCCTCCTTGCGCACCACGAACGCGTCGATCGGGCGGCCGGGAGCATGCATGATCGCCGCCCCCACCGGGTCGGCGCCCATGGTCAGCCCGCCCGCGGCGTCGTAGGCCCAGTCGGCGGTCATCTCCCGCAGCAGCCGCCCGATCAGCGGCGCCGCCTCGTGGTGGAGGCTGATCCGGCGCATGTCGACGTAGTAGTCGGCCTCGCGCCCGGACGACAGGGTCACCCGACCGTGCACGACGGCGAGCTCGCGGGCGAGCGCGGCCAGCCGGTCGCGGGCCGGGCGGTCCACGTCGGGCCCACCGCCGACGGCGGCGACGGCGCGCTCCGCGGGAGCTCCGGGCAGGGGGGCGTGCGGGGTCGGCATGCCCCCATTCTGACGACGGGGTGACGACGGGGCGGGTCAGCCCCGGACCGACGCCCGCAGGTCCACCGTCGCGCGCAGCCAGCGGTGCCGCCGACTCGCCGGGTCGGTCGACGCGGCCGCCATGAGGCGCTGGCGGGCCGTCGTCAGGGGCTCGCGCAGCAGGCCGATCACCACGTCCCGGCGCCGGATCACGTCGCGGTGCCGGTCGCGCAGCTCGCGCAGGAACTGGTGCTGCAGGCCGATGTTGCGGCGGAACGCCGTGGAGGTCACCGAGCCCGTGGCCAGCCGGAACGCCGAGAGCGTCCGCGGGAGGCCGTGGAACCCGCCGTGCTCCACGAGGCGGGCCGCGAGCCCGATGTCGAGGGCGTACGGGTTGTCCGGGAACCCGCCCGCCGCGTCGTAGGCCGTGCGGCGGAACAGCATGTTCCCGGGCACTCCGAGCGGGCTGCCGCGGTGCCGGACGATCCGTCGGATCACCGTGGTCGCGTCCTGGCGGCCCAGCAGGTCCCGGCTGCGCAGGGCACGGTCGCGGGACATCACGCGGTCGTCGTCGTCGACCAGGTCGTGCCGGCAGGAGACGAGCGGGAGCGCCGGGTCGGCGTCGAGCACCGCGACCTGCTCGGCGAGCGCCGTCGGGTAGATCAGGTCGTCCGCGCTGAGCACCTTGACCAGCGGGGCACGGGCGAGCTCCACCGCCCGGCGGAAGTTCGCGGGCGCGGGGATGGTCGCCGGATTGTGCTCCAGCCGCACCCGCGGGTCGTCGAAGGAGCGCACCACGTCGACCGAACCGTCGGTGCAGGCGTTGTCGAGGACGACCACCTCGAAGTCGGTGAACGTCTGCGCGAGCACGCTCGCGAGCGTGCGGCCGATGTACCGCTCCTTCTGGTACAGCGGGATCACCACCGAGACCCGCGGCGTCCCGTCAGGCTCGCGTCCGGTGATCACGGGGCCAATCGTGAACGCTGCACGTCAGCCGGTCAACGATCCGATGACGGACCGTGACCCGGCCGCCCGCCTTGCTGGTTCATCCGCGTCCGGACGCGCTGCGCCGGGCCAGGGCGTGCACGAGCCGTGGTGGAGCGAGCCGGGACGCGAGCACGATCGCCTTGTACAGCGGATGCGGCACCGAGACGGGCCGGCCGCGGGCGAAGTCGGTCAGCGCCGTGCGGACCACGTCGTCGGCGTCCATCCACGCGAACGCCGGGCCGGTCCGGGCCTGGCCGAAGCGCTGGTGGAACTCGGTCTTCACGAACCCGGGGCACAGCGCCATCACGTGGACCCCGGTGCCCGCGAGCACGCCCGCGAGGTTCTGCGACAGCATCGTCACGTAGGCCTTCCCGGCGCCGTAGACCGAGCCGCGGCCTGGGAGGAAGCCGGCCACGCTGGACACGTTCAGCACCCCGCCGCGGCCGCGGCCGATCATGCCCGGCAGCGCGACGCGGGTCAGCCGCAGCACCGTGGTCACGTTGACCTCGTGGTTCGCGGCCAGGACGTCGAGGTCGGTGTCGACGAACTCGCCCGCCGTGCCGTACCCGGCGTTGTTCACCAGCAGGTCGACCGGGCGGTCGGCGTCGGTCAGCCGGGCCTCGACCACCCGCCGGGCCTCCGGGTCGGCGAGGTCGGCGACCAGCACCTCCGCGCCGCCGAGCCGGTCGGCGAGGGCCTGCAGGCGGGCCTCGTCCCGCGCCACCAGCACGAGGGCGTAGCCCGCGGCGGAGAGCTGGACGGCGAACTCGGTGCCGAGGCCCGAGCTCGCCCCGGTCACCAGGGCGGTGGGGCTCACCGGCCCCGGAACTTCCCGCTGCGCCAGGTGCTGCCCTGGGAGGACCGGGGTGCGCCGGCGCGTGGCTCGTCGGGGTCCGGGTCGTCGCTCTCGAGGTCGTAGGGGATGTCGGCGGGCCGGTCGCGGTGCGTCGGTCGCCCGCCCGCGTCGGTCCCGCCGCGCGTGTACGGGCTCGCGTCGTCGTCGCCCGAGGCGAAGGCCTCGAACTCGTCGTCGTAGTCGTCCTCGTCGGCGTCCCGCGCCGGGCGGCTCCCCGAGGGGCGCCCCGTCGTCGCGGGGGCCTCGTCGCGGCCCCGTGGACGGTCCCGCCCGCGGTCGACCACCGTGGTCGGCGCGTCGTCCTCCCGCTCGACGGTCTCGGTGCGGGACTCGTCGGCGGGGCTGCCCACCGGCGGCACCTCGCGCTCCGGCTCCCGCTTCCCGACGACGGAGGTGGGGGCGTCGTCGCCGTGCGGCTCCGCGACGCCCGGATCGCCCGGGCCGCCCTCGACCGCGTCCTTGATCGCCGCCGAGACCTCGACCAGGGACTCGATGAGCCCCTCGATCCGGTCGGGGTCGGCGTCGGGCTCGATCGAGGCCAGCACCCAGGTGTCCTCGGCCCAGACCAGCGGCACGTCGGCGCCCACGCGGTCGGCGGCGTCGGTGACCTGCCGGGTCAGCAGGCGACGGCCCTCCAGCGCGTTCGAGACGAAGGCGTAGCGGCGGCCGACCTGCCCGAGGTTGTCGAGCTCGTCGTCGTCGGGACGGGGCGACTCCGGGAGGCGCAGCTCGAGAGCCACCGGCACCGCGACGGTGCCGCGCACGGCGGCGATCGTGGCCACCGTCCGGCCGTCCTGCTCCTGGTCGAAGATGCAGCCCAGGCGCCGGCCGCCGGGGCCGGGCACGGCCCCCGTTGCCACGTCGTAGGCCTGCCGGGGACCGTCACCGCGCAGCGTGCCGTAGCGCCACGCGTGGGGCGGCGAGGACAGCGCGTCGGTGAACTCCCAGCCCTTCGACGCCGCCCACTCCCGCCGGTCGTTGCCCCGGCGCTCGGGACGGGCACGGTCGTACCAGAGCAGCAGCGCACCGCCGGCTGCGGCGACCAGCGCCACGACGAACCAGATCCAGGCAGGCACCCACCGAGCGTAGGCCCGCACCCCGGTCCGGTGGGGCAGGACACTCGGAGTGACCATGCCTTTTCGTCGGCGCACTACGCTCGGGTCGGTGCAGGCCACCCTCGTCGCCCGCGACGTCTCCGCCGTCCACGGCGCGCGCACCGTCTTCGCGGGCGCCGACCTCACCGTCGCCGCGGGGGACGTCGTCGGCCTCGTCGGCGCGAACGGGGCGGGCAAGTCCACGTTCATGCGCATCCTCGCCGGGCTCGAGAAGCCGGACACCGGTGGCGTCGAGCTCGCGCCGCCCACGGCCACCGTCGGGCACCTCCCGCAGGAACCCGCCCGCCGGCCGGGCGAGACGATCGAGGGGTTCCTCGCCCGCCGCACCGGCGTGGCCGACGCCCAGGCCGAGCTCGACGCGGCCACCGCCCTGCTCGAGACCGGCGACGACGGCGAGCGCTACTCGGTGGCCCTCGAACGGTGGCTCGACCTCGGCGCCGCCGACCTCGTCGAGCGCATCCCCGAGGTGGCCGACGACCTCGGCCTGGGGCTCCCCCTGAACGCGGAGATGACCGCGCTCTCCGGCGGTCAGGCCGCCCGGGTCAACCTCGCCGCACTCCTGCTCGCCCGCTTCGACGTGTTCCTGCTCGACGAGCCGACCAACGACCTCGACCTCGCCGGGCTGGAGCGCCTCGAACGCTTCGTCCGCGAGCTGCGCGCCCCCACCGTCGTCGTCAGCCACGACCGGGAGTTCCTCGCGCGCACCGTCACCGGCGTGCTGGAGCTCGACCTCGCCCAGCAGCAGGTCGCCTTCTACGGCGGCGGGTACGAGGCCTACCTCGCCGAGCGCGCCGTGGCCCGGCGTCATGCCCGCGAGAACTACGAGGAGTACGCGGACAAGCGCTCCGCGCTCGAGAGCCGCATGCAGACCCAGCGCAATTGGCTGGAGCACGGCGTCCGCAACGCCCGCCGGAAGGGCGCCGGAAAGTCCGACAACGACAAGAACGCCCGCAAGGTCCGCGCCGAGTCGACGGAGAAGCAGGCCTCCAAGGTCGCCCAGTCGCAACGGCGGATCGAGCGTCTCGAGGTGGTCGAGGAGCCCCGCAAGGAGTGGGAGCTGCGGATGACCATCGCCACCGCCCCGCGCTCCGGCACGATCGTCGCCTCCCTCCACGACGCCGTGGTGCGCCGCGGCTCGTTCACCCTCGGACCGGTCACGCTGCAGCTCGACCAGGCCGACCGCGTCGCCGTCACCGGCGCCAACGGGGCCGGCAAGTCCACCCTCCTCGCGCTGCTGCTCGGCAAGGTCCGTCCCGACGACGGGTCGGCGGAGCTGGGTTCCGGGGTGGTGGTCGGAGAGGTGGACCAGGCGCGCGGCCTCTTCGCCGGGGACCGGACCCTGCTCGACGCGTTCTCCCGCGAGCCCGAGGTCGACCGGTGGCCGACCGCGGAGGTCCGCACCCTGCTCGCCAAGTTCGGGCTCGGCAGCGAGCACGTGCACCGCCCGGCCGACTCGCTCTCCCCCGGTGAGCGCACCCGCGCGGCGCTGGCCCTGCTCCAGGCGCGCGGGGTGAACCTGCTGGTGCTCGACGAGCCCACCAACCACCTCGACCTGCCCGCGATCGAGCAGCTGGAGTCCGCGTTGGAGTCCTTCCCCGGCACGGTCCTGCTGGTCACCCACGACCGCCGGATGCTCGACACCGTGCGCACCACGCGGCGCTGGCACGTCGAGGACGGGCAGGTCCGCGAGGTCGGATGAGCCGGCCCGGCCCGGCCCGTTTCCCGTGGCCCGGCCCGCCCCCCGGTGGCAGGAAAGCGTCGTTGCTGTCATCCAGTGGCAGGATCGCCACATCGTCGCACTCGCCGCGCCTGCTCCCCCAGCCGCGAGACGCACACCAGGCATCCCCCGACGCACCGGGACCTGCCTGATGTGAGCCTCGGGAACGGGCCCCGGAACGAGCGAAGGGCCCCTCCGGTCGATCTACTCGGCCGAAGGGGCCCTTCGCTCAACCGGGGCCGGGACTCAGCCGCGCGCCACCGTCAGGGCGCCCGTCCCGTGCTCGGCGTCCTTGTCCAGGTCGACCCGGACCGTGTCGCCCTCGCGGACCTCGCCGCCGAGCAGCTCACGCGCCAGCTGGTCGCCGATCGCGGACTGCACGAGTCGGCGCAGCGGCCGCGCCCCGTAGAGCGGGTCGAAGCCCTGCAGGGCCAGCCACTCCTTCGCGGCGTCGGACACCTGCAGCGAGAGTCGGCGACCGGCGAGGCGGGACGCGAGCCGGTCGATCTGGATGTCGACGATCGACGTGAGCTCCTCGGTGGACAGCGCGTGGAAGACCACGACGTCGTCGAGCCGGTTGAGGAACTCCGGCTTGAACGACCGCTTCACGACCTCCATCACCCGGTCGCGCCGTCCGGCGTCGTCGAGCGAGGAGTCCATGAGCGCGGCCGACCCGAGGTTCGAGGTCAGCACGAGGATCGTGTTGCGGAAGTCGACGGTGCGACCCTGGCCGTCCGTGAGGCGCCCGTCGTCGAGCACCTGCAGGAGCACGTCGAACACATCGGGGTGGGCCTTCTCCACCTCGTCGAGCAGGACCACCGCGTACGGCCGACGCCGGACGGCCTCGGTGAGCTGGCCGCCCTGGTCGTAGCCGACGTAGCCGGGGGGCGCCCCGACGAGCCGGGCGACCGAGTGCTTCTCGCCGTACTCGCTCATGTCGATGCGGATCATGGCCCGCTCGTCGTCGAAGAGGAACGCGGCGAGGGCCTTGGCCAGCTCGGTCTTGCCGACGCCCGTGGGGCCGAGGAAGAGGAACGACCCGGTGGGCCGGTCGGGGTCGGAGATGCCGGCCCGGGTCCGTCGCACCGCGTCGGACACCGCGCGCACCGCCTCGGTCTGGCCGATCACGCGGCGACCGAGCTCGTCCTCCATCCGGAGCAGCTTCTGGGTCTCGCCCTCCAGCAGCCGACCGGCGGGGATACCGGTCCAGGCGGAGACGACGTCGGCGACGTCGTCGGGGCCGACCTCCTCCTTGAGCATGACCGGGCCCGCCGCCGCGGACGCCTCGTCAGCGGCCGCGAGCTCCTTCTCCAGGGCCGGGATGCGGCCGTAGCGCAGCTCGGCGACCTTCGCGTAGTCGCCGTCGCGCTCCGCCCGGTCGGACTCCCCGCGGAGGGCCTCGAGCTGCTCCTTGAGATCCCGCGCGGAGTTGATCGACTCCTTCTCGCCCTGCCAGCGGGCCGTGAGCGCGGCGAGCTCCTCACGCTTCTCGGCGAGCTCCGCGCGCAGCGCGCCCAGCCGCTCGACCGACCCGGCGTCGGACTCCTTGGCCAGCGCCATCTCCTCGATCTCGAGGCGCCGCACCGAACGCTCCACCTCGTCGATCTCGACGGGACGCGAGTCGATCTCCATCCGGAGGTGCGACGCCGCCTCGTCGACGAGGTCGATCGCCTTGTCGGGGAGGAACCGCGCGGTGATGTAGCGGTCGGACAGCGCGGCCGCCGCGACGAGGGCGGCGTCGGTGATCCGCACGCCGTGGTGCACCTCGTAGCGCTCCTTGAGCCCGCGCAGGATGCCGACGGTGTCCTCCACCGACGGCTCCCCGACGAGGACCTGCTGGAAGCGCCGCTCCAACGCCGGGTCGGACTCGATGTGCTTGCGGTACTCGTCGAGCGTCGTGGCGCCGACCATCCGCAGCTCGCCGCGGGCGAGCATCGGCTTGATCATGTTGCCGGCGTCCATGGCGGACTCGCCCGTGGCCCCGGCGCCGACGATGGTGTGCAGCTCGTCGATGAAGGTGATGACCTGACCGGCCGAGTCGGTGATCTCGCCGAGGACGGCCTTGAGCCGCTCCTCGAACTCGCCGCGGTACTTGGCGCCCGCGACCATCGACCCGAGGTCGAGCGAGACGACGCGCTTGTCGCGCAGCGACTCCGGGACGTCGCCCGCGACGATGCGCTGCGCCAGGCCCTCGACGATGGCGGTCTTCCCGACGCCGGGCTCGCCGATCAGCACGGGGTTGTTCTTGGTGCGGCGCGACAGCACCTGCACGACGCGACGGATCTCGGCGTCCCGCCCGACGACGGGGTCGAGCTTCCCGGAGCGGGCGCGCTCGGTGAGGTCCTGCCCGTACTTCTCCAGGGCCTGGAAGGTGCCCTCGGGATCGGGCGAGGTGATCCGGGCCGAACCGCGGACCTTGCTGAACGCCTCCTGCAGGGCCTCCGGCGTGGCGCCGTGGCGGGTGAGGACCTGCGCGGTCCGCCCGCCGGCCGCGGCTAGCCCCACGAGCAGGTGCTCGGTGGAGACGTACTCGTCCCCGATGTCGGCCGCGAGCTGCTGGGCGTGCGCCAGGACGCGGGCGGAGTCACCGTCGAACTGGGGCGCCGCGACGTTCGAGCCGGTCGCGCTCGGCATGGAGGTGATCAGGCGCTCGGCCTCGGCGCGCACGGCGTCGGGGTCGGCCGACACGGCGCGCAGCAGCGGCAGCGTGATGCCGTCGGCCTGGTCGAGCAGGGCGACGAGGAGGTGCGCCGGCGACACCTGGGGGTGTCCGGACGCGGTGGCGGCGCGGACCGCGGCGGACACCGCCTGCTGGGTCCGCGTCGTCGGCGAGAAGTCCATCGGGCCTGGCCTTTCGGGGTGGGAGGGGTCGTGGTGACTCTCGTGGGGTCCAACCTACGCGAACTTGAGCGTATTCCGCTCAACTCTGCGTGCGACTGTCTTTTTCCGGCCCGTCGATGTCGCACACGGTGACGACACGGGGATACTTCGCCGTGTTCCGGCACGCTCTGTCATGATGGCAGCGACTCGGGCGCGGAACGGGACCTCGCCGGGGGCACGGAGGGAGTCGGCATGTCGGCGGAACCGGCCGAGCCGATCGGACCAGTGGGGCAGGGTCCTGCCCTGCCCGACGACGGGTCGGGGCCGCGCGCCCCGCGTCCGTCGGACGCCCCGGCCGCCCGTCCCGTCCGGCCGCTGCGGCTCGTGCCCACCGCGACGCGGCCGGCCGCGTCCGCCGCGCCGACCACGGTCATCCGCGCCGTCGAAACCGTCGATCCCGACGCGGACCCCGACGCCGACCCCGCCGTCGAGGTGCCGGCGACGACCGTGCTCGCCGCGCCGTCGGCGACCGCACTCGTCGCGCCCGTCACGGTCCCCCCGCCCACGGCGCCGGGACGGGCCCCCCAACGGGCCGAGCCCGTCGCGGCACCGGCGCGGGCCCCCCAGCGCGCCGAGCCCGGCGCACCGGCGCGCGCTCCGGGGAAGGCCGCACCCGCCCCGGCACCGACCACGGCGATCACGACGACCACCGACCTCACGGTCGTCCGCGCCGCCGACGCCGTCCGCTCCGGCTGGGCGCAGGTCGCGGCGGCCGAGGCCGAGGTCGCCCACTGGTTCGGCGCCCTGCTCTTCAGCCTCGCGCCGGCGCTGCGCGGGCACTTCCCGGCGCAGGCCGACCCGGTCGCCCGCCGGCTGCTGCGCGCGACCGTCGACGCCATGTCCGTGGTGGACCGACCGGCCGACCTCGCCGCCGCGGTGCCGCCGCTCGCGCGTGAACTGCGTGCGCTCGGGCTCGACGACCGCGCCGACGAGCCGCTCGGCGTCGCCCTCGTGGGTGCCGTGCGGCGTTTCGCGGGCGAGCAGTGGGACGGCGCCGCCGACGCGGCCTGGGTCCGTGCCTTCTCGCTGGCCGCCCGTCCCGCCCGTGCCGCCGTCGCGGCCCAGCCCGGCGTGGTGGGCGCGACCGTGGTCTCCCACCGGCGCCTGAGCTGGGACCTGGCCGTGGTCGAGGTCGAACCCGACCGGCCGGTCCACCACCGGCCCGGGCAGTCGGTGACGGTCGAGGTGCCGCAGCGGCCGTGCCTCTGGCGCCACCTGACGCCCGCCGGCGCCCCGCGCGCCGACGGACGGCTCGAGTTCCACGTGCGGGCGGTCGAGGGCGGCTGGGTGAGCCGGTCGCTCGTCGCCCACAGTCGCGTCGGGGAGCGGTGGCGCATCGGTCCCGCCGAGGGCGGGCCCGAGCTCGACCCGGCCGCCGAGCGGGAGCTCCTGCTCGTCGGCGGGGGCACCGGGGCGTCGGTGGCGCTGGCGCTGTGCGAGGAGTTCGTCGGGCTCGCGGCCGCGGGGGTCGACGTCCGACCCACCACCGTGGTGATCGGCGGCCGGACCCACGAGGACCTGCACACGCTCGACCGCTTCCTCGACCTCGCGGTGGGCGAGCCGTGGCTCGCCGTGGTCGGGGTCTGCGAGTCCGACCCCCTGGACACCGAGCTGGCGCCGGGCACCGTCGTCGAGGCCGTGAGCCGCTCCGGCCCGTGGTTGGACCACGACGTCGTCGTGGCGGGCTCGCCCGCGATGACCCGCGCGACCGTCGACGCCCTGCTGGCCGACGGCACCCCGCTGGACCGCATCCACCACGACCCCTTCACCGACGGGGCCTGAGCCCGTCATCCGGTCGGCCCGGTCAGTCCTGACCCGGCTCGTCGGGTGCCTGCCTGCCCTGGTGACGGTGGTGCGCGGGCTGCCACACCACGACCGACTGCGTGCGCCGCACGGGCAGCAGGTCACCCGAGCGGCCGGCCTGTTCCGCCAGCGCCTGCAACCGGGACCGGCTGCGCGCGAGCTCGTCGGTGACCTCGGCCAACCGGTCGGTGAGCTGGTCGACCTCCCGCTCGAGCTCGATGATCCGCTTGATGCCGGCGAGGTTCACGCCCTCCTCCTGGGAGAGGCGCTGCACCTCCCGGAGCAGGGCGATGTCCCGCACCGAGTAGCGCCGCCCGCCGCCGCTCGCCCGGCCCGGGCTGACCAGGCCGATCCGGTCGTAGGAGCGGAGCGTCTGGGCGTGCATGCCCGAGAACTCGGCGGCGATGGAGATGACGAAGACGGGGGTGTCCTCGTCGGCCCACGGCGGCAGTCCGGGGATCGCCGACTCGGCACGCGGGGCACGACGGGCACTCCCGGATCCCGTGTCCCCGGTGGTCATGACGCGGCTTCGGAGTCCGCGTGGGCCCGGTCGGCCCGCTCGGTGAGGTGGGCGCGCGGGTCGTGGTCGGCCGTGGCACGGGCGTACGCGTCCAGCGCGTCGCTCGCCTCGCCCGACAGCCGGGCGGGGACGGCCAGCTCGAGGGTGACGAGCAGGTCGCCCGTGCGGTCCTTCCGCTTCACGCCGCGTCCGCGCACGCGCAACGTGCGGCCCGCGGAGCTGCCCGGCGGCACCTTCAGCGAGATGCGCCCCTCGAGGGTCGGCACCGTGACGGTGGCACCGCGCACCAACTCGGGGTAGGTGACCGGCAGCGCGAGCGTCAGGTCGTCCGGGTTCTTGGTCGAACGGCCGAAGACCGCGTCGGAGCTGACGTGGACGATGACGTAGAGGTCACCGGACGCGCCACCCGCAGGACCGGGCTGGCCCTTGCCGGCGAGCCTGATGCGCTGGCCGTCCTCGACCCCGGCGGGCACCCGGATGGTCAGAGTGCGGGGCCGGGAGCTGACACCGTCGCCGCCGCACTCCGGGCAGGGGTCGTCGACCAGGTGCCCGGTGCCGCGGCAGTCGGGGCAGGGCTCGCTGAAGGCGAACGCCCCCTGGCTCCGGGACACGAGCCCGGCACCGCCGCACCGCACGCACGTGCGGGGCGTCGTCCCCGGCTTCGCCCCGGACCCGTCGCAGGTCCCGCAGGTCATGGGCGAGGTCAGCCGCAACGGCAGGGTCGCCCCGTTCACCGCCTCGGCGAAGTCGATGCGCACCTCGGTCTCGACGTCGGCACCGCGCCGCTGGCGGGGGACGCCGCCGAAGCCGCCCAGCCCGCCGCCGTTGCCCAGGCCACCGGTCGGGTCGGCGGTGGTCCCGCCGCCGCCCATCCCGCCCATGCCCCCGAAGATGCCGCCGAGCAGGTCACCGAGACCGCCCGCGCCGCCGCCGCCACGGCCGCCACCGGAGAACAGGTCCTCGAACCCGGTGCCCTGGCCACCGGCGGACCGGCCGCCCCCGCCGCCGAAGCCCCCGAAGCGCCCGCCCGCGAACAGGGTGCGCGCCTCGTCGTACTCCTTGCGCTTGGTGGGGTCGGACAGCACGCCGTACGCCTCGCCCGCGGCCTTGAACTTCGCCTCGGCCTTCGTGTCACCGGGCTTCGCGTCGGGGTGGTTCTCCCGCGCGATCTTGCGGTAGGCCTTCTTGATCTCGTCGGCCGGGGCGTCCTTCGCGACGCCGAGCTCACGGTAGAAGTCCTTTTCGAGCCAGTCGCGATTGCTCAACGGTCCATCCCTCCTCCCGTGGGCCCGGCGTCGACCGGGACGTCCCTACTCTGCTGCACCTCAGGCGGCGCCGGAACCGCCGGTTCCGCTCTCCGTGGGGACCGCGTCCGGATCGTGGTCGGTGACCTCGACCATGGCGGGCCGCAGCACCTTCTCGCCGAAGCGGTAACCCCGACGCATGACCGTCGTGACGGTCGGCCCCGCGACGTCGGCCGAGGAGGCACTGGCGACCGCCTCGTGGACCGACGGGTCGAACGCGTCGCCGACCTCGCCGAAGCCGGCCAGCCCGGCCCGGTTCAGGGTCTCGGACAGCCGGTCGGCGACGACCTTGAACGCACCGGTCAGGTCGCCGTGCTGCCGCGCGCGCTCGACGTCGTCGAGCACCGTCAGCAGCTCACCGGCCACCTGGGCCTTCGCGCCGGACACGGTGGCCTCCCGGTCCCGCTCGACGCGGCGCCGGTAGTTCGCGTACTCCGCGGAGAGTCGCTTGAGGTCCTCGGTGCGCTCCTCGAGATCGGTGCGCAGCCGCGTCAGTTCCGGATCGCTCGTCGCGGTGTCGACCTCGCCCTCGGCCGAGGTGGGCGTGCCGCCCACCGCCGCGTCCGGGACGTCGACGCCCTCGGCCGGCGCCACGGGGTTGCCCCCGGGAGCGTCCGATCCGGCCCCGAACTCCTCCTGGTGGTCCTCCACCGACACGTCCTCACGGACGTCCGTCGGGTCCTGCACGATGGCCTCCTCCTGGAGTCCACCGCGCCCGGCCTCGCGGGCCGGGCGCGGTACCCGTCGTCGGTCTGGTGGGACTACTTCTTGTCGTCGTCGACGATCTCGGCGTCGACGACGTCGTCGTCGGCCGAGCCGTCCGCGGCACCGGCACCCGCCGCACCGCCGGCCGCGCCCGCGGCGCCGCCCTCGGACTGCGCCTGGGCGTAGATCGCCTGGCCGAGCTCCTGCGAGTCGGTGGCGAGCTTCTCCACCGCGGACTTGATCGTCTCGGTGTCGTCGCCCTCGAGCGCCTTCTTCAGGTCGTCGAGCGAGCCCTGGACCTTGTCCTTGGTCTCCGCCGGGACCTTGTCGCCGTTCTCGGAGAGGACCTTCTCGGTCTGGTGGAGGAGCGACTCCGCCTGGTTGCGGGTCTCGGCCGCCTCACGCCGCTTGCGGTCCTCGTCGGCGTGCGCCTCGGCGTCGGAGACCATGCGGTCGATCTCGTCCTTGGACAGCGCCGACCCACCGGTGATGGTCATGGCCTGCGACTTGCCGGTGCCCTTGTCGACCGCCGACACGTTGACGATGCCGTTCGCGTCGATGTCGAAGGTGACCTCGATCTGCGGCACGCCCTGCGGGGCCGGGGGCAGCCCGGTCAGCTCGAACATGCCGAGCTTCTTGTTGTAGGCGGCGATCTCGCGCTCGCCCTGGAAGACCTGGATCTGCACCGACGGCTGGTTGTTCTCGGCCGTGGTGAACACCTCCGACTTCTTGGTCGGGATCGTGGTGTTCTTCTCGATCAGCTTGGTCATGACGCCGCCCTTGGTCTCGATGCCGAGGGACAGCGGCGTGACGTCGAGCAGCAGGACGTCCTTGACGTCACCGCGCAGCACACCGGCCTGCAGGGTCGCGCCGACGGCGACGACCTCGTCCGGGTTCACGCCCTTGTTGGGGTCCTTGCCGCCGGTGAGCTCCTTGACCAGGTCGGTCACGGCGGGCATGCGGGTGGACCCGCCGACCATGACGACGTGGCTGATCTGCCCGACCGAGATGCCGGCGTCCTTCACGACCTGGTTGAACGGCTTGCGGCAGCGCTCGAGCAGGTCGGCGGTGATCCGCTGGAACTCCGAGCGCGAGAGCGTCTCGTCGAGGAACAGCGGGTTCTTGTCGGCGTCGACGGTGATGTAGGGCAGGTTGATGCTGGTCGAGGACGAGCTGGACAGCTCGATCTTCGCCTTCTCGGCGGCCTCGCGGAGCCGCTGCATCGCCATCTTGTCCTTGGACAGGTCGATGCCCTGCGAGCTCTTGAACTTGTCGACGAGCCAGCCGATGATCTTCTCGTCCCAGTCGTCACCACCGAGGTTGTTGTCGCCGTTGGTGGCGCGCACCTCGACGACACCGTCGCCGATGTCGAGCAACGAGACGTCGAACGTGCCGCCGCCGAGGTCGAAGACCAGGATCGTCTGCTCGTCGGAGCCCTTCTCCAGCCCGTAGGCGAGGGCGGCCGCGGTCGGCTCGTTGACGATGCGGAGCACGTTGAGGCCCGCGATCTGGCCGGCCTCCTTGGTGGCCTGGCGCTGCGCGTCCTCGAAGTAGGCGGGGACGGTGATCACCGCGTCGGTGACCTCCTCGCCGAGGTAGGACTCGGCGTCGCGCTTGAGCTTCATCAGCGTGCGGGCGCTGATCTCCTGCGCGGTGTACTTCTTGCCGTCGATCTCCGTGGTCCAGTCGGTGCCCATGTGCCGCTTGACCGACCGGATCGTGCGGTCGACGTTCGTCACGGCCTGGTTCTTGGCCGACTGCCCGACGAGGACGTCGCCGTTACGGGCGAAGGCGACCACCGACGGGGTGGTCCGGCTGCCCTCGGAGTTGGCGATGACCGTGGGCTCGCCACCCTCGAGGACCGCGACCACGGAGTTGGTGGTGCCGAGGTCGATGCCGACCGCTCGCGCCATGTCTGATGACTCCTTCCAGGAGCTCGTTCTGCTGTCCGTGAGCCCGTCGCGCTCAAGTCTACCGATCCCGGTCGCGCAGCGCGACCCGGGGATGAGTGGAAGGCGCTCAACTTGCTCTCGTGCGGGACAACGAGCCGGTCACGGGAGTTGTTCCCGGTCGGCTCAACTCGTGCCCGCCGGTGCCGTACCCGGTCGGGTCGCGAGCGGAACCAGACCCTTCTCCGACCAGCTCACCGAGCGGGTGCCGAGCGGCACGCCGGTCTGCTGGGCCTCCATCATCTTCCCGTCGCCCAGGTACAGGGCGACGTGGTGGATGGAGTCCGGGTCGGAGCTGTCGTAGGCCCAGAAGAGCAGGTCACCGGGCTGGGCCTGCGCGACGGGGACGTGGGCGCCGGCCCCGTACTGGTCCCGCGAGACGCGCGGCAGCACGATCCCGGCGGCCTGGAAAGCCCGGAGCATGAGCCCGGAGCAGTCGTAGCTCGACGGCCCGGTCGCCCCCCACACGTAGGGCTTGCCGGTCTCCCGGGTCGCGAACTCGATCGCCGTGCGGGCGACGCCCGGCGGGAGGGCGGTGGCGACCCCCGCGGTCGGTCCCTCCGCACAGGGCCGGATCGCGCCCTGGACGCCGGCGAGGTCGCCCACCAGGGACGCCGCGAGCGGTTCCCACTTCGCGTAGGCCTCGGGGAACGCCGAGCGCTGCACGATCTGCGCGGCCCGCGTGACCGGCAGGTCCGCCCACCCGGGAACTGCGAGCAGGCGGGTGAGGAAGGTGCGGGTGGCGTACACCGGGTCGCGCACCTGGTCCGGGCTGCCCCACCCCTGGCTCGGCCGCTGCTGGAACACGCCGAGGGAATCGTGGTCGACGGCCACGTCGATGCCCGCGAGCCCCATCCGCGACTCCTGCATGGCCGTCGCCAGTGCGACCACCCAGGCCCGCGGCGGGGCGTCCATGCCCTTCGCGACCCCGATGATCGTCCCCGCGGTGTCCCGCTGGATCTGGTTCAGGTCCGCCCCGGTGCGCGGGACCCCGACCGCCGCGCGCCCGGCTCCGGCGTCGCACGCCCCGGCCGCGTCCGGGTCGCCGCCGCCGGTGAACTGCCCGACGACGAGCAGCCCCATCATCAGCACGACGACGAGCACCCCGGCGAGCACGCCGACCGGGATCAGCAGCCGCAGGAACCGCAGGCGCGACGGCAGGCGCGGCAGGCGCGGCAGGCGCGGTGGTCCGCCCTGCTCGGGCGGGCGGAGCAGCGTCGTCATCTCAGCCGGCCCGGTCGTAGCCGGCCACGCGCCAGTCCCCCGGCGCGGTCTGGACGAGCAGCAGCTGCAGGGTCACCGCGTCGGTGGGCACCTGGACACGGACGGAGTCGGGACGCACCTCGACGGCCCGCGGCAGGCCGGTGACCCGGGTGCCGGGCACGTTGGCCGGGTCGACGTCGGCGAGCGTGGGCAGGTACTCGTCGGTGGTGTACGGCCGGAGCCGGTCGCTCCACTGCGCCGCGGTGGTCCCCGCCGGGTGGTCCGCCCACGCGGTCGCCCACCGCTGCGCGACGCCGAGCGCGGACTGCGGGGCGGCGGAGAGCGGCAGCGTGGTGGGCGTGAGCTCGGGCGGCGGGGTCGCGACCGGCGGCGCCACCGTGACCGTCGGCGCCTCGGGCACCGGGCCGAGCGCGGTCCCGGACCCGGCGGGACGCGGTGCCAGCCACCCCGAGAGGGCGGTCAGCCCGACGACGACGAGCGCGGCGACGGCGAGCACCAGGACGAGCCGGGCGGGGCTGTGCAGGGGCCATTCCCAGAGCGCGCGGTAGGCGCCCGAGCGGCCGCGTCGGGTCCGGATCGGCACGGCGCGCTACCTCCCGTCGCCCCGGGGCTCCGGCGTCACGCGACTCTCCAGCACCCGGCCCTCGACGACGGGTCCGCTCCCGCCGCCGCGGGCCGACGGCCGGTAGATGCGCTGCGCCGGCGCCCCGTCGACCTCGACGACGCGCGGGGCCGCCGCGGGCAGGGCCGGCCGGACGGCGTCGATCTCGCGGCGCGGTCCCGACGACCGGTCGGGCCGGACCACCTCCGACTCGACGTGCACGGTGCGGGTCCGGGCCGCGCGCTCGGTGACCGGGTCGGTCTCCTCGGGACGCACCCGCATGCCCTGCGAGTGCCGCTCGGCCCACCAGGAGCCCTCGCGCCCGTCGGACCCCCCGATCCGCCCGAGCGCACGGCCGAGGGCGCCGCTGCCGCTCGCCGGCAGGAAGCCGCCGACCTGCTCGCGGGTCAGCGAGACCATCGACGTCAGGCGTCGGAACGGCCGCGACACCGCCCAGAGGATCACCGTGACCACGCCGGTGACCAGGAGCGCGAGCCACGTGTCCACCCCGGACCCGGGCCGGAAGAGCGAGATGACCAGCAGCGAGTGCAGCCCGGCCAGGGCGCCCACGAGCAGGGTGTTCACCAGCGCCGCGCCGCCCACCCGCAGCATCGCCGGGAGCACCTCCGGGCGCAGCAGCGCCACCACCGCCAGGGCGGGCGCGACCATCACCAGCAGCCGGATCATGAGCATCGAGACCAGGATCAGGACCTTGCTCATCAGCTGGAACAGGCCGATGCACGCGGCCTGCACGAGCGCCAGCACCCCGGCGCCGACGCGGGACCCGGAGCGGCCCTGGAAGTAGGAGTAGCGGTCGCCCACACGGTTCGCGACGTCGGTGAACCGGGCCTTCTTCGCGTCCGCCTGGGCCTGCCCGTCCTGCCCGGTCGCGACCTCCACCTTGGAGAAGGTCTGCGCGTCCAGCAGCGGCCGCCCGAGGTCGCGGGCCTGCGGCACGTCGGCCGACCCGAACTCCCCGCGCAGCCAGTTCGAGTAGACGATCTGGTCGGAGAGCACCGTCGGCAGCGTGTTCTGGTCGCCCACGCCGACCTGGCGCAGGAACCCCTGCTGCATGGACGTCACGCCGTCGAGCAGCACCCCGTCCAGCGCGCGCGACCACTGGATCGGCGCCGCGTAGGCCCCGGCCGCGAGCCCCAGCGCGAGGACCGCGACGAACCCCCGTCGGGCCTGCTGGGACAGCTCGCCGCGCATGGCGAGCACGAGCAGGATCGCCGCGAGCGCCGCCAGCGCGACCCCCACCCACGTCGTGAAGACGGCCTCGTACATCGCGCGCGTGCCGGTCTGGATGACCTGGTCGAGCGGCGTGAGCAGGCTCGAGCCGCGGGCGATGAGGTAGTGCGCCCAGTTCACGCCGCCGACCACGAGCTTCGCGACGTTGAAGACCTGGTTGCCCAGCCACGTGTCGGTCGCCGCCGCGGGGTCGCGCGCCCCGCCCGGACCGCAGCCCAGGTCGTAGGTCCACCACACCTGCCCGGCGTAACCGACCTCGTCGTACACCGAGCCCGGGACGCCGACGCCGATCGGGGCCGGGTCGAGCGAGCCGACGAGTCCGGTCCCCGGCCGGTCCGGGTCCGGCGGCGCCTTGCAGTCGAACGCCTGCGCCGAGGCGGTCCCGCCGACCACGGCGAGCCCGGCGACGAGCGCGCCGACCACGAGCACCGAGCGCAGCCGCCCCCGTGGGGCACGACCCGGCGTCGGGACGGAGCGGTCCTCGCGGCGCGGCCGACCGCGACGCCACCCGATCACCAGCGCCGCCGCGATGATGCCGAGGACGAGCACGGCACCGCTCACCCGTCGCCTCCCCAGCCGGACGAGCGGGCGGCGGGCACGCCGTCCGCCACCGCGGGCCCCTCCTCCCCCGGCGGGGTCGGGGCCGGGCGCGGCCCGTCGTCGACGGGGAGCCGCGCATGCGGGGCGTCGGCGGCCGGGGCCGGCGGGAGGTGGGCGCGCTGCGCGTCCGGGTTGGTGTCGAGTGCGGCCCGCAGGTGCCCCAGGTGCTCGCCCTCGAGGTCGACCCGGATCTTCTCCACGCCGCCGTGCCCGTCGGAGAAGACGAACTGGCGCGGGGTGTCGTCGGGCCGGTCGTCGTGCTGGGCGGCGGTCGGGCGCGGCGAGAGCGTCCCGAGCATCTCCTCGTACCCGACGTCGGTGGGCACCCGGAGCAGCCGCAGGGCCTCCGCCTGGGCCTCGGCGTCGTCGGTGCGCCCGACGAACACGGCGTCGACCAGCGACGCGAAGCCCGGCACGCGGAGCAGGTCGCCGGCGAGCTGGGAGGCGAACAGGGCGCGGACGTTGAACTTGCGGGAGTCGCGGGCGAGCCGGTCGATGAGGACCTTGCCGGTCGGGATCTGCGACAGGAAGTGGGTCTCGTCGAGCGCGACGCCCTTCCGCAGGTCGCGGTCGGCGGTGTAGACGGTGCGCTGCGTCAGCCAGGACGCCAGGTTGAGCAGCTCGACCGCCAGGGACTCGCCGTCGGTCCACTCCTCGCGGGGACTGCCGGGGCGCGGCAGCGACATGCCCTGCATCGTCAGGACGGTGAGGCGGTAGTCCTCGTCGAGCACGCCCGGGTCCCCGATCGGGCTGTCGTCGGGCCCGCGGGGGTCCTCCGGGTCCTGCGTGCGCTCCGGGAAGAGCAGGGCGGCCTGCGGCAGCTCGCGGCGCTCCTCGAGGAAGTCCGCCACGACGTCGGCGTGCTCCTCGCCCTCCCGGGCGTGGCGCCGGAGCGTGGCGATGACCTGGCCCGGGTCGCGGTGCTGCCCGCCGCCGACCTCGCGGACCGCGCGCAGCAGCACGATCCGGGTGTGCGGCATCCGCGCGACGTCGTAGGGCAGCAGCCCGGTGAGCACGTCGAGCACCAGCCGACGGCGGGTCGCGGCGGCCAGGGAGCGTTCCCGACGCCAGGCCTTCTCCGGATCGTCCTCGTCGAGGAAGTGCTCGCGGCGCGGCTCAGCGACGACGCGGTAGGGGTTGAGGATGCCGGGATCGGCCCCGAGCAGGTGGATGTGCCGGGAGAACGGGGCGAGCTCGGGGACGCGGGTGAGCGCCGCCAGCGGGCCCGACGGGTCGAGCACGGTCCACCGCGCCCCGGCGCGCAGGGTCTTGTAGACCATCAGCCCCGTCAGGAAGGACTTGCCGGAGCCCAGGCCGCCGACGACCGCCGTGAGGCCGGACGCGCGCCGGACCTCCTGGGCCATCCACGGGTCCCACGCCACCGGACGGCGGGTCGCGGTGCAGGTCTCGCCGAGCAGGACCCCGCGCCGGTCGCCGACGCTCGCCGACGCGGCCGGGACCCCGGCCGCCACCCACGTGACCGATCCGCGGCGGCGGTAGGCGGTCGAGGCGAGCGGCTCGCCGGGAATGAACTCGCGCGCGTAGGCGTACTGCGCCTCGGGGTGCTCGAGGGCCACCCGCGGGCGGTAGAGGTCGAGCAGCTGCTGGGCGCGGGTGAGGGCCTCGGCCTCGTCGCGGCCGGCGACCGCGACGCGCCACCAGCCGTACACGCGGGTGTTGAGCTGGGTGAGCCCGCCCGAGAGCTCGTCCTCGATCTGCAGCACCCGGTCGGCCTGGCGCTCGAGCGACATGGGCGGGTCGAGGTCGTGGTCGTGGGTGTAGTGCCGGATCTGGCTGCGCACCTTGCCCATCTGGCGCTGCAGCTCGCCCGACACCTCCTCCGGACGACGGACGTAGATGCGCGCCGACCACTCCACGGGGAAGGGGAGCCGGTCGCTGCGCTGCATCCACGGGTCGTCGGCCTCGGGGATCCGCAGCGAGTCCATGAGGCCGACCGAGAGCACCGCGACGTGCCGCGACACCGGGTACAGGCCCTGCCGCCCCTCGACCTGGACGGTCGGGGCGTAGGGCTCCTGGTGCATGGACACGCCGTCGGTGAAGGCGGCGAGGTCCTCGGCCTCCCACGCCGTCCCGGCCTCGGCGTTCACGTGCTGGGGCGCGGGCAGGCCGAGCGCGCACGAGCGGTGCATCAGCCAGGCCATGTCCTCGGCGGTGCACGGGACGCCGTCGAGGCCCGGCCCGCCGACGAGGGCGTCGACGTGGGCGATCTCGGTCTCGAGGGCCGTGAGCTCGGCGTTCGCGGCGCTCGGCAGCACCCGGTGCAGCACCGGCGCGGCCGTCTCCAGCCACCGGTCCACCACGGAGCGCCCGGAGACCTCGACGCCGAGGAACACCTCCTTGTCGGCCATCGACAGGCCCATGAGGTGGTGCTGCTCGCCAGTGACGAACTCCTCCCAGGACAGCTCGCCCGGGACGTCGGGCAGCCGGCCCGGCGAGTTGCGGTCGAACGCCTCCGCCCACCGCGCGACCGGGAACGGGCGGCTGGTCACCCGCAGGTGCACCCACCGGCCCTGCAGCTCGCCGAGCTGGGCGGCGATGCGGCGGATGAGCGACTCGCGCTGCGGGTCGGAGCGGAAGCTCCACGGCTGGGGCGCGAGCCGGTACCAGGCGGTGACCGTCGAGCCGGTGCGCGCGATGTTCCCGTCGATCGAGCGCAGCGCGATCGCGGAGCGGTACCCGGGGGCGGCCGTGGCCCCCGCGAGGGCGCGGCCGCGGCGCGGCTTCGCCTTCGGCCGCGGGCGGCGCAGTCCGGTCGCCGGGGTGTCCGCGGGCTGCTCGATGCGGTCGGGGTCGAGCGGCCGGTCGTCCGCGACGTCGTCACGGTCCACCGGCACGACCTCGCCCGGCGTCGTCGGGAACGTGCCCCACCCGGCGTCGGGGTCGCTCACGGGCTCGGCCTCGCGGGCCTCGGGCCACGGCGCACGCCGACCCCACCCGCCGTCAGGACCTCCCCGGCGCACCGTCGCCCTCCCCGTGCTCCCTGCCCGCCGGCCCGTCCGCGCGACCGGTCGCAGTGGGACCGTAGCGACGAGCCCGTCCCGACGCCGGGTCGCGCTGCGGTCGGTCCGCCCGGCGCGCCGCGACGCGCACGACGCCGTCCGGGCCGACGTCGGACGCGGAGGCGGAGCCGGCGGGCGTGCCGCGGCGGCGCGGGGCCGGTCCGCCGCGCGTGGTCCAGGACCGCCTCGGCCGACGTCGGGCCCGGTCCCTCGTCGGCGTCGCCGGTGCGGTCGTGTCGGGCACCGCCACCGCGGCGTGGGGGTCGGTGCGGCCCGGGGGCAGCGCCGCCCGGGGTCGCACGGCCTCGATCGCGACGTGGCCGGCGCTGACCGTGCTGCCCGCGCCGCGCGTGCGACGGCGGGGGCCCCGGACCTCGTGCCAGAAGAGGGTCAGCCATTCGAGCAGTGGCCGGTCCTCGTTGATGCGTTTGCTGACGAACCGCACCACGACGACCGTGATCAGCAGCGCCCACGCCACCGAGAAGAAGCCGATCTGGATGCCCAGGCGTCGCTGCACGAACATCACGACGATCATGACGATGAGGCCGACGCCGTAGCTCGAGTAGCGCGCGCGCCAGGGGAAGGTCGCCTTCGGGGGGCCGAGCCAGACGGCGTCGACCCGGTACACGTCGTCGTCGGTGCGGATCTGCACCCGTTACCCCGTGATCAGCTGGGCCAGGAACTGCCCGACCGCCGGGCCGTTGCCGGAGACCGCGATCCCGAGGGCGACCAGGCCCACGAGCAGGCCCACGCCGCGACGCGCCACGCCCGCGTTGTCCCCGCGGCCGCCGATCCACAGCATGATCACCGCGATGCCCAGCAGGAGCAGCGGGACGATGTTGTCCCGGATCCAGCCCTGCAGCCCGTTCGTCCCCAGACCCTGCGCCGTGATCTGGGTGTCGAGGAGGTGCGCGCCCAGGGTCGTGAGGGTCATGCGGTGGTCCTCCCGGACGGTGTCGTGCTGGTTCGGGGTCGGCCTGACTCGACCGGTCGAGTAAACACGCCGTGCGAGCGGGTCGGTACCCCCGGTGGTGGGCAGCCGCGACCACATTGCGCCAGGGGTGTCGTCCTGCTCCACGGACGTCGTAGGCCATCGTGGCGTGTCCGCACCGGCATCCGTCGGATGATCGCCTACTCGGGGTTCCGCGCGTGTCGCGGGCCGTGCTGCCGGGTCCGTCCGGTTACCGGTGAGTAGTGCCTCACCGGTCTCGCTCGGTCGGTGTCGGGGCCAGCCGTTACAGTCCTGCTGATCCGGGCCGACGGCGCGACCACCACCGCAGCGCGCTCCCAGGCCCGCCTGAACGTGACGGACCCTGCGGGCGACGCAGCGGTCCGCAGGGAGGTCACACCGTGCTCGTCCGATTGATCCTGGGTCTCGCCCTGACCCTGGCCGTGGGGGTGATCGCCGCCCGCCGCGCGTGGTGGCTCTACAGCCTCATCAAGTCCGGGCAGCCCGACGCCAAGCGCTCCGAGGGTCTCGGTGCCCGGCTGCGCGCCCAGATCGTGGAGGTCGCGGGTCAGCGCAAGCTGCTCCGCTGGTCGATCCCCGGCCTGGCCCACCTCTTCACGATGTGGGGCTTCGTCATCCTGCTGACGGTCTACATCGAGGCCTACGGCGCGCTGTTCGTGGAGGACTTCCACATCCCGCTGATCGGGCGCTCGCCGATCCTGGGCTTCGTCCAGGACCTCATCGCCGTCATGGTGCTGCTGTCGATCATCACGTTCGGCATCATGCGCGTGCAGCAGGACCCGGAGCGCAAGCAGCGCTCGTCCCGCTTCTACGGGTCGCACACGTCCGGCGCCTGGATCGTGCTGTTCCTGATCTTCAACGTGATCTGGACGCTGTTCGCCTTCCGCGGCACCTCGTCGGCGGCCGGCAACCTGCCCTACGAGTCGGGCGCCTGGGTCTCGATCGCCGTCGGCCAGCTGTTCACCGGCCTCTCCCCGACGACGCTGTTCGTCCTCGAGACGATCTTCCTGCTGCTGCACATCGGCGTCGCGCTGGTCTTCCTCGTGCAGGTGCTCTACTCGAAGCACCTCCACATCTTCATCGCGCCGATCAACGTCGCGGCGAAGCGCCTGCCGAAGGCCCTCGGCCCGCTGCAGCCGATCGAGTACGACGGCAAGCCGATCGACTTCGAGGACCCGCCCGAGGAGGCCTCGTTCGGTCGCGGCAAGATCGAGGACTTCACGTGGAAGGGCATGCTCGACTTCGAGACGTGCACCGAGTGCGGTCGCTGCCAGTCGCAGTGCCCCGCGTGGAACACCGGCAAGCCGCTGTCGCCGAAGCTGCTGATCATGGACCTGCGCGACCACATGCTCGCGAAGGCGCCGTACATGATCGGCGGCAAGGACATGCCCGACGGCGGGGGCATCGACTGGGACGCGGGCCTCGCGAAGAACGAGCACGGCGGCCACGGCGTCCCCGAGTCGGGCTACGAGCGCCACGTCGGCACGGACGACATCCAGGCCGCCCGCCCGCTGGTGGGCACCGCCCAGCAGCTCGGCGTCATCGACCCCGAGGTCCTCTGGTCCTGCACCACCTGCGGCGCCTGCGTCGAGCAGTGCCCGGTGGACATCGAGCACGTCGACCACATCGTCGACATGCGCCGCAACCAGGTGATGATCGAGTCCGAGTTCCCCGGCGAGCTCGGCGTGCTCTTCCGCAACCTGGAGAACAAGGGCAACCCCTGGGGCCAGAACAACTCCAGCCGCATGGACTGGGCGAAGGACCTCCCCTTCGAGGTGCCCGAGTTCGACGGCGAGCTGTCCCCGGAGACCGAGTACCTGTTCTTCATCGGCTGTGCGGGTGCGTTCGACGACAACGCGAAGAAGACCGTGCGGGCCACCGCGGAGCTGCTGCACATCGCGGGCGTGAACTACACGGTGCTCGGCAAGGAGGAGAGCTGCACGGGTGACCCGGCGCGGCGCTCGGGCAACGAGTTCCTCTTCCAGATGATGGCGATGCAGACCAAGGAGATGCTGGACACGGTCTTCGAGGGCCGCGAACCCGGCACCCGCAAGATCGTCACCACCTGCCCGCACTGCATGAACACGCTCGGGCGCGAGTACCCGCAGCTCGACGGCCACTACGAGGTCGTCCACCACACCCAGTTGCTCAACCAGCTGGTCCGGGAGAAGAAGCTCATCCCGGTCGCCCCGGAGTCCTCGCCGGTGCCGCAGGCCAAGCTGGACATCAACCCGGCGACGAACCTGCAGTACAAGGGCCCACAGGCCGACGGCACCGAGCGCGGTCTGGTCAAGGCCGACGGGCACTCGACGAACGGCCACCCGACCGACCAGGCGGCCCCGGCCTCCGAGGTCGTCTCCACCAACGGGTCGACCAACGGGCACTCGAACGGGCACGGACCGAAGACCGTGACCTACCACGACCCGTGCTACCTGGGCCGGCACAACGAGGTCTACACCCCGCCGCGTGAGCTGGTGGAGGCCGCGGGCGCGGTGCTCAAGGAGATGCCGCGCCACGCCGACCGGGCGCTGTGCTGCGGTGCCGGTGGTGCGCGCATGTGGATGGAGGAGAACATCGGCAAGCGCATCAACATGGAGCGCGTCGACGAGGCCATCTCCGTCGAGCCCGATGTCATCGCCTCCGGCTGCCCGTTCTGCCGCGTCATGCTCACCGACGGCCTCACCGAGCGTCAGAGCGAGGCCAAGGCGGTCGGCACCGAGGTCATGGACGTCTCGCAGATGCTCCTGGCTGCGGTGAAGCGCGGCGCGCCGGCCGACGGTGACCAGCCGGGCGAGTCCGACCCGGCCACCACGGCCACCTCGGCGAACGTGCAGAACCCGGCGGAGTAGCCCTCCCCGGTTCCCGAGCGAAGGGGCCCTCCGGTCGAGTAGGTCGACCGGAGGGCCCCTTCGTTCGTTCCGGGGTGCGGTCGGGACCGTCGACCTTCCCGACGCCGGGTGTGGTCGCTCGGCGTGTCGGGTTGCGCCGATAGAGTGCGGCGGTGCTGCTCTCCGACCGCGACATCCGTGCCGAGATCGCCGCGGGGCGGGTCGCACTCGAGCCGTTCGACGAGACGCTGCTGCAGCCCTCGAGCGTGGACCTGCGCCTGGACCGGCACTTCCGCACGTTCAACAACCACGCCTACACCCACATCGACCCGGCCCTGCAACAGGACGACCTGACGCGGATGGTCGAGCCGGCCGACGACGAGGCGTTCGTGCTCCACCCGGGCGAGTTCGTCCTGGGCTCGACGTACGAGGTCATCTCGCTACCGGACGACGTGGCCGGGCGACTGGAGGGCAAGTCGAGTCTCGGCCGTCTGGGCCTGTTGACGCACTCGACGGCCGGGTTCATCGACCCCGGTTTCTCCGGGCACGTGACGTTGGAGCTGTCGAACGTCGCGAACCTGCCGATCCGGTTGTGGCCGGGGATGAAGGTCGGCCAGCTCTGCCTGTTCCGGCTCTCGTCGCCCTCCGAGCACCCGTACGGCTCCGAGATCTACGGCTCGCGCTACCAGGACCAGCGAGGACCCACGCCGTCCCGGTCCTACGTGAACTTCCGCAAGGGTCTGTCCTAGGCACGCTCGCGCCGAGGGTCACACCAGGCAGCCTCAACGGGCCCGCAGCCTGCCCCACGTACATCTCGCGGCCGGGCGGGCCCAGCAGCGCGCTCCGAGGGTCACACCAGGCAGCCCCAGCAGCCCAGGAACCTGCCCCACGTGCATCTCGCGGGGACCTGGCCTCAGCCGACCAGCTGGCCGGAGCGGTGGACGCGGTTCCGGCCGGAGTTCTTCGCCGAGTACAGCGCCCGGTCGGCCTCGGAGACGAGCCCTTCACCGTCGCCGGCGTGGTCGGGGAGCGTGGCGATGCCGAACGAGGCCGTGACGAGCTGGCGACCGCCGCGCTTGAAGTCCGTCTCCACCCGTTCGCGCAGCCGCTCGGCGAGGGCGGCGGCGTCCTCCGTGTCGCCCTGGGTGATGAGGATGGCGAACTCCTCCCCGCCGTAGCGGTAGGCCGTCTCGCCGTCGCGCATCGACGCCCGCAGGGTGCTCGCGACCTCCTGGAGCACCACGTCGCCCTGCTGGTGGCCGTAGCGGTCGTTCAGTTCCTTGAAGTGGTCGAGGTCCAGCATGATCACCGACATCGGCTGCCCGTGGCGCTTCGCGTTGGCGACGGCGTTGTCCAGGTCGGCCCCGAGCCGGCGCCGGTTGGCGAGCTGGGTCAGCGGGTCGAACTGGGAGAGCCGCTCGGTCGCGGCGTGCAGGCGGCTGGCCTCGATCGCCGAGCCGGCCAGGGTCGCGAGCATCTCGACGGCCGACAGGGCCTGGCCGTCGACCTCGCCGTCGGTGCCGTCGAAGCACTCCAGCACCCCGATGACGCGGGCACCGACCACCAGCGGGACGGCCACGGCGGCCTCGTCGTCGGTGTCGGGGTCCCCGCGGGAGATCTGCCCGTAGCGCGCCGAACGCCCGACCACCCCGACGCCGAGGCTGCACTGCCGCTCGAGGGGCGGGATGGCGCCGCGCTCGGAGTCGTAGGCGAGCTCCAGCCCGGAGCCGTCCTCGTCGAGCAGCCAGAGCAGCACCCGGCCCTCGGTGACGGCGACGGCGGCCTGGACCGTCGAGTCGACGACGTAGCGGGTGTTCAGGGAACCCGCGATCTCGCGGGTCATGATCAGGATCGTGCGGAGGCGGTCGGTCTGGGCCTGCAGGCGCTCGGCCTGCGCCATCGTCTCCTCGCGCTGGTGGCGCAGCGCCACGGTCATGTCCGCAAGTCCGTCACGCAGGGCCACCAGCTCCGCGGAACCCGCGACCGGTTCCGGCGGGTGCAGGCGGCCCTCCGAGATCCCCCGCACCGAGGCGAGGAGGCCGTCGACGGGAGCGACCACGTGGCGCTCGAGCCGACGGCGGCCACGGAGCGCGACGACGAGCGTGCCGAGCCCGACGAGCACCAGCAGGACACCGACCGACCACTGCATCACCGCGGACATCCGCTGGTTGTCCTCGATCGCGACGAGCGTCGCCGCGCGGGTGTCGTCCTTGCGCCCCTGGTAGTTGTCGAAGATCGCCTTGCCCTGCAGCAGGAAGGCCTCGACCCCGCCGGGCGGCGGCAGCTGCCGGGCACGGTCGGCCCACTCGGTGCGCCACCGCTGCTGGGCCAGGAGCAGCTGCAGGACGCTCTGCCGCAGCGCCGGCTCCTCGAGCAGGTTGACCATCTGGGTGTCGGCGGCCGCCAGCTCCGGGCTGGTCTTGGTGGCCTCGTCGGAGAAGAACCGGTCACCGGTGGCCAGGTAGCCCCGCAGCGCCGAGTCCATGGACAGCATCGCCTGGTGGGAGTCCTCGACGGCGAGGAGACCGGCCTGCAGCCGGTCCTCGGCCGGGGACGTCACCGCGGCGCTGTACAGCACGCGGAAGACGACCAGCAGCACGATCACGAGCGCGGCGACGGACACCGTGACCCCGAGGCGCTGGACCTCGGTGGTCAACCTCGGTGCTCGTCTCACCACCACACCCTCCTGGCCGATGTCCCCCGGGGCGTCACGCCGCGAGCCGCCGACGAGCGTGCTCCCCTGCTGGACATCCCCCACCGGAGGCATGACGTTAGCCGTTTCCGGGTAGGGCGCCCAAGCTTTACGGGCGGAGGCCGAGTGGATCCCTGCCGATGGATCAACACGTACGGCTGATCGGCCCAGTCGATCGAGGGAACGGGTCAGGCGGAGAGGGACGACCGCGAGCCACGGCCGGAGGGCATCCGCACGACGTTGGGGTCGCTCGCGTGCCGCGGGCGGGGCGGCGCGGGAGCGAGTCGCCGGTGCACGAGCAGGTCGATCTCGGTCGGGTACGGG
The DNA here is from genome assembly GCF_013409505.1 of Actinomycetospora corticicola. Taxonomy (NCBI): domain Bacteria; kingdom Bacillati; phylum Actinomycetota; class Actinomycetes; order Pseudonocardiales; family Pseudonocardiaceae; genus Actinomycetospora; species Actinomycetospora corticicola. Next base: position 4,338,142 of record NZ_JACCBN010000001.1, read on the forward strand.
AGCCCGCCGTCGGGCGAGGTCTGCCAGGCGGCGAGCTCGCCGACGAGCGCGCCGGTCGCGGCACTGCGCGCGTCGGACGCGGGGACGGGCAGGTGGAGCAGCGGCACCCCGACCGCGACCGCGCACCGGGCGGCCGCGAGCGCGGCCTCCGACCCGCCACGCACGACGACGCCGGCCGGGGGCTCGCCGGCGATGAGCGCGTCGAGACGGACGACCAGTCGCGCGGCCTCCTCCGCCCAGCCCCGCGTGGGGCCGTCGAGCAGGAGCAGGCGTCCGGCCGGCGCATCGAGCTCGTCGAGCTCGGCGTCCACCCCGAGGGGGTCCGGGCCGGTCGCGACGAGTATCGGGGTGACCGGTTCGTCCTGCGGGACGTTCCCCGGACGGCCCAACGGCGCGAGCGCCCGGGCGTCCTCCACCGACGCCACGACGATCAGCAGTTCGGCCACGTCCGGAGTGAGATCCGGGTCAAGGTGATCACCCAGTGTCATGGGCACCTCCCCGCCGTCATCCGCTCTACCCACGAGAACAGCACACACCACTTCGTCTCAGCAGGACAGACACGTGCCGGAGGACTACCGCTTGGGCGCAATCGGATCCACGCACCGTCACCTTTCGGCCGCGACCGGACCGAGACCACAGCGTGATCCGAGTGAGTTACAGCGGTGTGATTGCAGTACGCGTGGGCCGTTCGGGATCCCGGAGGGTGCCTGATCCCCCGTCGGCCGGACCGGTGTATCGTCGTCGATCGAAGCAGGCGAGTGTAGTTCAGTGGTAGAACATCAGCTTCCCAAGCTGAGAATGCGGGTTCGATTCCCGTCACTCGCTCCAAGAACCTCATCGCAGGTCAGCGGCCCGTCGCCCGGTCATCCGGAGGCGGGCCGTCGTCGTTCGTGCCAGGGTCGGGCCGTGAGCGCCCTGGACCCAGAACTCGCCGCCGGGATCGAGAAGCTCGAGGCCGACGGGTGGCTGCCGATCACCCGGGACACGCCCGAGGAGGCCCGCCGGAACTACCGGGAGCTCGCCCTGCTCCGACGCGGCTCCGTCGACCTGCCGGTGGCCGAGGTGCACGACGACGTCGTCACCGACCCCACCACCGACACCGACGTCGTGGTCCGCGTGTACTCCCCGGAGCAGCCCAGCGGCATCACGGTCGTCTGGCTGCACGGGGGCGGGTGGGTGGTCGGCGACCTCGACACCGGCGACGCCGCGGCCCGGCGGGTGTGCCGTCACCTCGGGGCCCGGGTGGTCTCGGTGGACTACCGCCTCGCCCCGGAGCACCCGCATCCGGCCGCCCTCCAGGACGCGCACGCGGCCCTCCGCTGGACGGCCACGACCATCGGGGGACGCCTCGTCGTCGGGGGCGACTCCGCCGGCGCCGGACTCGCCGCGGGACTCGCGCTGCTGGCGCGGGACTGGGGCCCGCGCCTCGAGGGGCAACTGCTCCTCTATCCCGGCCTGGACCCCACGCTGTCCTCCGCCAGCGTGGCGGCCAACGCCGACGGCCCCTTCCTGACGGCGGACGACATGCGCTGGTTCTACGCCCGCTACCTGCCCGACCCGGCCGCCCACGCGGACCCCTCGGTCAACCTCGCCGAGGCCGCCCGGCTCTCCGAGCTCGCCGGACTCGCACCGGCCGTCGTCGCCGTCGCGGAGTTCGACCCGCTGCGGGACGAGGGCGTCGCGCACGCCGGGGCGATGGCGGACGCGGGGGTCCCGGTCCGCCTGCTGCGGGGCGAAGGCCTGGTGCACGGCTTCTTCGGGCTGGGCTCCGTCTCCGCCGCGGCACAGAGGGAGGGCGACCGCGCGCTGGACGGCCTGGCGGAGCTCCTCGGCTGAGCGCTCTCTGAGGGCGCTGGTCCGGTTGCCGGGCCCACACCCCCGGACGCGCCCGATCACGGCGAGAAGCCCGTAGCGGTCGCCGGGAGGTCGTCCCGGCGCCGTTCGTCGACCACCGGCCCGTCCGCCCGTTCGGCGAGGAGATCCCCGGACCGCTCGACCGTGGCCGCCCGGCCGGTCACCGCCCCGGGCACGACCTGATCGTGGTGCTCCCCGGCCGGTCGCCGCACGTATCCCGGACGCATCCGTCGTCGGGAGGTCGGCGGGCGTCCCACGGGCCACCCCGTCCCCACGCGTGACCGGCACCCCGCTATGTTCCGGCGGTCCAGATCACGACGAGGTCACGGCGCCACGCCGGCGCCACCGCTCCCCAGCGGCCTCGTCGTGCCGGCCCTGCGGCGAAGGGTGAACACGTGGCGCGACACGGGCAACTCGTCCCCGGACAGCGGGCTACCCGCTCCGTCCCCGGCTACACCCCCGCGTTCGCCGCCGCTGCCCCGATGCGCCCGCTCGCCGCCATGCCCTCGCGCGTGACGGCCTGGACCCCCGCTCCCGCCCCGGCCCGCCCACGGGCGGCGCGCACCCTGTCCGGCGCCACCTCCGGGAAGATCCTGGTCGCGGCCGTCGCCGCCGGCGCGGTCGTGCCCGCGGTGCAGGCGTTCGACACCACGCACACCGCCGACGCCGACCCGGGCACCGCCCAGCTCTCCGCGGCGCAGATGGCGCTGGCGACCCAGCAGGGCCCGACCGCGCGGCCTGCGGCGACCGCGACGTCGGCGATCAGCGACGTCACCACCATCGCGATGTCCTCCGCCGACCTCGACGCCGCCGCGAAGGCCGCCGACACCGGCGCGGACGACCTGCAGAAGGCCATGGCGGTCGCCCGGGAGAACGGTCCGGTGGAGTTCGGTCGTCCCTACAGCGCCGGGAACGACGACACGCTCAACGGTCAGATCGCGAAGGCCCTCGGTCTGATGGGCCTGCCGCAGAAGCTGGCGCCGGGCGTCAAGCAGATCATCATGCGCGAGTCCACCGGGAACCCCCGCGCGATCAACAACTGGGACTCGAACGCCGCCGCGGGCACCCCGTCGAAGGGCCTCATGCAGCTCATCGACACGACGTTCCGCAACGCGGTGCTGCCCTCGCTGGCCGACAAGGGCATCTACGACCCGGTCGCCAACATCACCGCCGGCGTGCGCACGATGATCGCCAACCACGGCCTCGACGCCGTCACCGACGGCGGCCTCCGCAACTCCTCGGGCAACTACATCGGCTACGGCGGGGCGAAGCTTCCCGACGACGGGTTGGGTCGCGCGGGCTGAGGTCCCCGACGCCCCCCGGTGTCACCGCCGCCGGCGGGGGTAGACCGTGTGCATGAGCGAACGAGTGTGGCTGGTGACCGGCGCTTCCCGCGGACTGGGGCGGGCGCTGGTCGAGGTGTGCCTCGAGGCGGGTGACACCGTCGTGGCGACCGCCCGGAAGGCCTCGTCCTTGGACGACCTCCGCGGTGCGCACGGCGACCGGCTGGTGGCGATGGACCTCGACGTCACCGACCGGGACGCCACGTTCCGCGTCGCACGCGAGGCCGCCGAGCAGGTCGGGCGGATCGACGTGCTGGTGGCCAACGCCGGCTACGGCCTCGGCGGTGGCGTCGAGGAGGTCTCGGAGGCCGAGGCGCGCGACCAGATCGAGGTGAACCTGTTCGGCGCGCTGTGGTCGATGCAGGCCGTGCTGCCCACGATGCGGGCCCAGGGCTCCGGGCACATCCTGCCGATCTCGTCCGTGGGCGGCGTCGGTGCATTCCCGAACACGGGGCTCTACCACGCGACGAAGTGGGGTCTGGAGGGCCTGAGCGAGTCCCTGGCGCAGGAGGTGGCCGGCTTCGGCGTCCACGTCACGATCGTCGAGCCCGGCCCGTTCCGCACCGACTGGAACGGTGGCTCCATGGTCCGGGCCACTCCGATGCCGGAGTACGACGAGGTGTTGCACGCCCGCCGGGAGGCGATGGACGGGCGCGGCGCGTTCACCCAGCCCGGCGACCCGCGGCGGGCCGCGGAGGCGATGCGGCAGGTCGTCGCGTCGGACCAGCCCCCGCTCCGGCTCCTGCTCGGCAACGCCGCCGCCGACCTCGCGCCGAAGCTCTGGTCGCAGCGCATCGACGAGGCGGCCGCGTGGGAGCAGGTCGCCCGCGGCGCGGACTTCCCCGAGGGCGAGTAGCGGCCACCCCACCCTCACCGCGTGAGGGGAACCCTGGTGCCACAAGAACGCTCGAATCTTCCCCGCACAGGCCGGCCGACCGAACCGTGAGGGGAGGATCTGAGCGCTCTTATGGCATGAAGGTTCCCCTCACGCCGGAGTGGGCGGAACGGCGCGAAGGGGCGCGTGTCAGCTGCCCTGCGGGCCCTTCTGCAGGACGGGGCGCAGGGTGTCGAGCACCGAGGCGTCGTCGATCGTCGACGGGACCATGGCGTCCTGGCCGTCGGCGATCTGGCGCATCGTCTTGCGCAGCACCTTGCCCGAGCGGGTCTTCGGCAGCGCCGGGACCACGGCGACGTTCTTGAACGACGCGACGGCGCCCACCTCGCTGCGCACCAGCGCCACGAGCTCCGGGCCGATCTCGTCCTCGCCGCGAGTCACGCCCGCCTTGAGCACCACGAACCCGCGCGGGACCTGGCCCTTCATCGCGTCGTGCACGCCGATCACGGCGCACTCGGCGACGTCGGGGTGGCCGGCCAGGACCTCCTCCATCGACCCGGTCGACAGGCGGTGGCCGGCGACGTTGATGACGTCGTCGGTGCGGCCCATGACGAACACGTAGCCGTCGGCGTCGACGTACCCGCCGTCACCGGTGAGGTAGTAGCCCTCGTAGCGCGACATGTAGGACTCGCGGAAGCGCTCGTCGTCCTGCCACAGGGTCTGCAGGCAGCCGGGCGGCATCGGCAGCTTGATGACGATGGCGCCCTCCTCGCCGCGCGGCAGCTCCGTGCCGTCGACGTCGAGGACGTCCACCTGGTAGCCGGGCACCGGGACCGACGGCGAGCCCGCCTTGAGCTCCATCGGCTCGAGGCCCCGCAGATTGGCCGCGATCGGCCAGCCGGTCTCGGTCTGCCACCAGTGGTCGACGACGGGGACGCCGAGCGTCTCGGAGGCCCAGGTCCAGGTCTCGGGGTCGAGGCGCTCGCCGGCGAGGAAGAGGGTCTGCAGCGAGGAGATGTCGTAGTCGCGCAGGAGCACCGCGTCGGGGTCCTCCTTCTTGATGCCCCGGAACGCCGTCGGCGCGGTGAACAACGCCTTGACCCGGTGGTCCTGGATGACCCGCCAGAAGGCGCCCGCGTCGGGGGTGCCGATCGGCTTGCCCTCGTAGAGCACCGTCGTCGCCCCGGTGAGCAGCGGCGCGTAGACGATGTAGGAGTGGCCCACGACCCACCCGACGTCGGAGGCGGTGAACATGACCTCGCCCGGCCCGACGTCGTAGATCGCGGGCAGCGACCAGCGCAGCGCCACGGCGTGCCCTCCGTTGTCGCGCTGGACGCCCTTCGGCTTGCCCGTCGTGCCGGACGTGTAGAGCACGTAGAGCGGGTCGGTGGCGGCGACCGGGACGCACTCGGTGGCCTCGGCGGACGCCATCGCCTCGGCCCAGTCGAGGTCCCGCTCGGTCATCGGCGCCTCGTACTGCGGGCGCTGGAGCACGATCGAGCGGCCCGGGTCGTGCTCGGCGAGCTCGATGGCCTTGTCCAGCAGCGGCTTGTACTCGACGACGCGCTTGCCCTCGATGCCGCAGGACGCCGACACGATCGCCGAGGGCGTGGCGTCGTCGATGCGCACCGCGAGCTCGCGGGCGGCGAACCCGCCGAACACGACGCTGTGCACCGCGCCGAGCCGGGCGCAGGCCAGCATCGCGATCGCGGCCTCGGGGACCATCGGCATGTAGATGATCACCCGGTCGCCCTTGCCGACGCCCACCGAGCGCAGCACCCCGGCGAACCGGGCGACGAGGTCGCGCAGCTCGGAGTAGGTGAAGCGCTGCTGCGAGTCGGTCACGGGCGAGTCGTGGATCAGCGCGACCTGGTCCCCCCGCCCGGCGTCGACGTGCCGGTCGAGGGCGTTGTGGCAGGTGTTGAGCTCCCCGCCGACGAACCACTGCGAGAACGGCAGCGCCGACGCGTCCATGATCGTCTCGGGCTCGGTGTACCAGTCGATCAGTGCGGCCGCCTCGCGCCAGAAGCCGTCGGGGTCGGTCATGCTCCGGTCGTACGCCTGCCGGTACTCGCCACTCATGCGCGCGAGATTGCCACGGGACGTGACCTGGCGCACCGTCCGGACGGCGTGGGGGAACCCCTCACCCCTTGATGCGACGTCCGGCCGCACGGGTCGCCGCGAGGATCTCCGCCGGGTCGACGCGCACCGGGATCCGGTCGGCCACCACGGGCTCCCCGGCCACCCAGACGTCGCGCACCGCCCGCGAGCCCGCCGACCACACGAGGTTGGACACGAGCTGGGCCGGGTCGTCGGGGTCGACGAAGGCCGGGTCGTCGAGGTCGACGTGCACGACGTCGCCCCACGCGCCGGGGCGGAGCCGGCCGAGGTCGTCGCGGCCCAGCGCGTCCGCCCCACCCGCCGTCGCGAGGGCCAGCACGTCGGCGGCGGTGAGGGCGGTGGCGTCGCCGCCGCGCTGGCGGGCGAACAGCGAGGCGAGACGCTGCTCCTCCCACAGGTCGAGGTCGTCGTTCGACGCCGGGGAGTCGGTGCCGAGCCCGACCCGCAGCCCCGCGGTCAACATCTCCCCGACCCGCGCCACGCCCGCCGCGAGCTTCGCGTTCGAGCCCGGGCAGTGGGCCACGGCCACGTCGTGGCGGGCGAAGATCTCGACGTCCTGGTCGGACATCTGGATGGAGTGCGCGGCGAGCACGCGACCGCCCAGGCTGCCCGTCGTCTCCAGCATCGCGGGCACCGAGCCGTAGACGGCACGGACCTCGTCGTCCTCCCCGGCCGCCTCCGCGACGTGGATGTGCAGCAGCGCCCCGCGCTCCCGGGCCGCGGCCGCCGTCGTCGCGACCGCCTCCGCCGAGAGCGTGTAGGCCGAGTGCGCCCCGTAGCCGAGCTCGACCCGCTCGCCCGGTCCGAAGCGCAGGCCGTCGGCGTCGATCCAGCGCGAGATGCCGTCGCGCATCTCCTCCCACGTGCCCAGCCGGTCCATCCCGGGCGCGGTGATGATGCCCGGCGTCATCACCACCCGGGAGCCGAGCTCGAGCACCGCCTCGACGACGGTGTCGGCCCAGAAGTACATCTCGGTCGACGTGGTGACGCCCGCCCGCAGCATCTCCGTGCCGCCCGCGAGCATCCCCGTCCGCACGTCGGCGGCGTCGAGGCGCGCCTCCGCCGGCCACACCACCTCGGTCAGCCAGCGCATCAGCGGCAGGTCCCCGCCCATCCCGCGCAGCAGCGCCAGCGGCGTGTGCGCGTGGGTGTTCACCAGGCCCGGCATGAGCAGCCCGCTGCAGTGCGTCACGGGGGCGTCGGTCGCCGGGGCCTCCGCCCTCGGGCCGACGTGGGTGATCCGGCCCGCGTCGTCGACGTCCACGACCGCGTCCTGCAGCGGCACGGGTGCTCCGTCGCAGGTCAGGACGAGCGGGGCGGAGAGACGGCGCGCGGTCATGCCGATCAGTCTGATCAGCGCGCCGCGAGGGCGCACAGAAGGGTCAGCTGCCGCCGCATCATCACCAGGTCGCCCCACGCGAGCGCCTTCCCGACGACGGGTCCGGTCCCGTCGAGCACGACGGTCGCGGTCAGCCGCGAGCCCGCCGGGTCGGCGTGCACGGCGTAGGTGACCGCGAACTCCCCGACCGGACCGCTGGTGGTCCGGCGCCGGATCGTCAGGTGCTCGCCGCTGACGAAGGAGTCGACGACGAAGATCATCAACAGCCGCTGGCCGACCTGGAGGTCCTCCGCCCCCGGCGTCAGGGTGCGGGGGCTGCGGCAGACCCGCGGGAGACGAAGCGGAGCGGAGCTCGACCACGACCAGTTGTCGACCAGGTCGTAGCTGTAGGGCGCGACCGTGAGCTGGCACAGCCACCGCCAGAGCGTGGCCGAGTCGGCGGTACTCGTGGCGCCGCGGGTCCAGCGGTCGGTGGGGACGGCGACGAGGTCGTCGGCGGGCGTGCGCCGGGCGCGCTCGGCCGCCGTCGTGCCCCAGTGCTCCGGCAGGTCCACGGCGGCCTCCTACGCGGCGCACTGACGACGCGGCGTTCCTGCCACTGGATGACAGTAACGACGCTTCGCTGCCACGAGGGGTGAGCGGCTAGCGGTCGAGCAGCGACCGCAGCGAGCGCAGCGGCTGCAGCCACGCACCCCCGGCGGGCAGCGTGTCGAGGCTGACGCGCGGCAACGGCTCGCGGAACACGCCCTCGATCTCCTCGAGGTCGAGGAAGGCCACCACCTCGGAGGCGACGGCGAACGCGGCGTACTCGCGGAACCCGATGACCGTGACCCGGACGCCCTGCTCGACGAGGGCCTCCAGCGGCTCGCGGAAGGCGCGCCCGTCGCCGGACGCCACCACCACGTGCTCCAGGCCGCCCTCGGCGTGGCGCGCCTCGATGTGGGCGAGCATGTCGTCGTCGACGTCGGAGTCCTCGGCGGTCTTCGGCTTGGCGAAGACCGCGAACCCGACGTTGCGCAGCGCCTCGACCCAGGGCCGCACGATCTCGGTGGACCCGGGGACGACGTTGGTGAACACCGTCGCCTCGGCGAGACCCTCCGGCCCCGCCAGGCCGAGCAGCCACCGGCCGACCGCGTCGAAGCGCGGGCGGAACGCCGAGGTGGGCCGGGCGCCGAGGAGCGAGCCGAGGCTCATGTCCATGTTCGGGGCGTCCCAGACGAGCAGCGTCCGGGCGGGCGGGGCGGGCACGTCGGCCGCGACGTCGTCCGGGTGGCTCCCGCCGGCCAGCGTCACCGGGCCCGTCGCGTGCGCGAGGTCGGCCGGGGAGGGCGCGGGGGAGGGTGACACGACGTCGACTCTAACGGCCCTCCGGCGACGCGTCCGTCGCGTTCCACCCGATGCGGTCGAGCTCCGCTCGGTGGCGTCTCCGGCGTGGTCGCGCCCCTCCCGGGAGCGCCTCCCGTCGTCGTCGAACCGGATGATCACGAGGGCGCTCCCCGACGCACCAGCAGCAGGTCACGGCTGGGTCGACCCTCGCGCTCGGCGCGCGTCTCGAACTTCGTCAGCGGCCGCCAGTCGGGGCGGGGGGCGAATCCGCCGTGAGGGTTCTCCAGCAGGGGCTCGGCGTCGGTGACCTCGAGCATCCACTCCGCGTAGTCGGCGACGTCGGTGGCCAGGTGGAGCGTGGCGCCGGGGCGCAGGCGGGAGGCCATGAGCGCCACGGTCACGGGCTGGATCAGGCGCCGCTTGTGGTGGCGGCGTTTCGGCCAGGGGTCGGGGTAGTAGACGCGCAGCCCGTCGAGCGAGTCCGGCGCGACGTGGTCGCGCAGCACCACCACCGCGTCGCCGCGCAGCAGCCGCAGGTTCTCGAGCTCCGCGGCCTCGATGCGCATGAGCAGCTGGGCGAGTCCGGGCGGGTAGACCTCGACCGCCACGTGGTTGGCGCCTGGCTCCGCGGCGGCGAGGGCCGCGGTCGTCTCCCCCATGCCGGACCCGATCTCGAGCCGCAACGGCGCCGCGCGGCCGAACCAGCGTGCGGCGTCCAGGTGCCCGGCGTCGTCGAGGACGTCGGCGAGCTCCGCGAGCTCCCGGCCGTAGAGCGGCCACGCGCGGTCCCAGGCCCGTTGCTGGCCCGGCGTCACCCGGCCCCCGCGGTCGGCGAAGCTCACGATCCCGCGACGCTGGTCGAGCCCCGCGACGTCTCCTGCTGGCACGGGGTCGATCCTCACATCGGGCACGGACGGACGGAGCGGCGGGCGGATCCCGCGGAGCGGATCGTCAGGAACTGCCGGGGCCGAGGGCCTGGCTCGGGCCCGAGTCGCGCGGCGCCCGGCGACCGCCCCGCAGGTTGGCGGCCATCTGCTGCACGCGGCTGTTGTTCCGGATGCGGGCCAGGACCGCGAGCGTGATCACGTGCAGGATGCCGAGGAACACGAGCATCGAGCCGATCTTCGTGACGACGTACTGCACGGTCCCCTCGATCTCGAAGGGGTCCCAGGTCGACATGAGGGCGATGAAGCCCACGGCGACGGTGTAGTAGGCGACCGACAGCAGACGGCTCACCGACTGTGCCGCGTCGCGGTCCTCGAACACCTCGCGCAGGAAGCCGAGCCCGGAGCGCTGCAGGACCAGGCCCACCAGGATGGCCATGATCGTTCCGATGGCGACGACGAGCAGGTAGGTGCCCGTATCGGCGCTGGAGGCCACGGCGGAGCCCTTTCGTCACGGTGCCCGGGACGCCCCCGGTCGGGCACCAGCATCCCCGTGATCCCGATCGGACGAAACCCGACGCGCGCGTGATCCCGGGACGGATGTGGCTGGTGAGGTCCGCGGAACGGCCCCCACGGCCGGACCGGGCTCCCTACCCTGCCCGGTGTGGGTCGGTGGGCGGAGGACACGGCACGGCGCTGCCGTGCGGTCTCGCCCGCGGTCGCCCTGCCGATCGCGGACGCGCTGGACACGGTCGCGGCCCGGGCCGTCGCCACGCCGGCGATCGTGGTGACCGGGCCGGTGTCGTCGGGCAAGTCGACGTTGGTCAACGCGCTCGTCGGGCGCCGGGTGGCGCCCACGGGCGCAGGTGAGTGCACGCGGCTGACGGCCCGCTACGTCCGCGGCCCGGTGGACCGGCTCGACGTGGTCCTCGCGGACGGGTCGCGGCGCCCGTTGCCGCTGGCCGAGGGCGGTCGGGTCCCGGCCGCGGTCGGCGACCGGCTCGGCGTCGACCCGGGCGACGTCGACCACCTCCTGGTGTCGCTGACCAGCGAGGCGCTCGACGGGCTCACCGTGGTGGACACCCCCGGCGCCGGCTCCGCCCGCCGTCCCCGGGGCCCGGCGCGGGGCGTCGCCGACGCCGCGGAGGCCGCGCTCGTCGTGCTGCCGCCCACCGCGCTCCCGGAGGAGATCGCGGGCCTCGCCGACGCGGCCCGGCACGGTCCGGCCGGCGTGGTGGCGGTGCTCGGCCGCGCGGACACGGTGGGCGACGAGGCGGACGCGGCCGCGGTGGCCGACGGGCTGTCGCGGCGGCTCGGCTCCCACGTGGGTGCGGTCACACCGGTGATCGGGCTGCTGGCCGAGACGGCGGTGACCGGCGCGCTGGTCACCGCGGACGTCGCGGCCCTGCGGGCGCTGGCGGCCGACCCCGGCACGGACGCCGCCCTCGTCGACCCGGAGCTGTTCACCACCGCCCCGTCCCCGGTCGACCCCGCGACCCGGGCCCGCCTGCTCGACCTGCTCGACCGCCGCGGGGTGGGCCTCGCGCTCGCGCTGCTGCGCGCACGGCCCGAGGCCGGGGTGGGGGACGTGTGCGCCGCGCTGCTCGCCGCCTCCGGCCTCGACCGGGTGGTCGACCGCCTGCGCGCCGAGGTGCGCGGACGCGTGGACCTGCTGGCCACCGTCGCCGCGGAACGGCGGGTCGCGGCGCTCGCCGAGGCGGAACGGGCGGCCCTGCGGGCCGACCGCCGACGCGGGGCCCCCGACGGCGGGGACCGGGACCTCGTCCGCCTGGCCGACCTGCTGGAGGATCTGCGGGCCCGGCCGGTGCACGTCGACCTCGCCCTCACCGAGGCGGCGGCCCGGCACGGCAGCGGTGCCCTGCCCCTGCCCGCCGACCTCGCGGCCGATCTCGTCCTGCTCGCCGACCCGGCCCCTGACCTCGCCGGTCGCCTCGGGCTCGCCGCCGGTGAGCTGGCCGGGCACGCGGCCCGCCGGGCGGCGACCTGGCGCGGCTACGCGAGCTGGGGCACCCCACCGGGGCGCGCCGACGTCGCCGGGACCGTGCACCGGGGGTGGGCGCGCCTCTGGGGCGAGCTGACGCGGTGAGCGGGGACCCGGCCCGGGCGACGCTGCCCGAGGAGGTCGCCGCGGCCCGCCGCGACCTGACGCGGGTCCTCGCCGAGGCCGGGCTCCCGACGCCGGGTCCTCCCGCGGCCGGCGACCGCCCGGCCGTCGCGCTGGTCGGCGCCCCGGGGCGGGGACGGCGGGCCCTCGCCGCGGCGCTGGTCGACCGCGACCCGGCCGCACTGGGCCGGGAGATCGACCACCTGACCGCGGGGTCCGTGGACGTCCCGCTGCTCGAGGAGCTCGACCTGCTCCTCCCGGCGCGCTCCCCCGACGGCGGCTGGTCGGTCGCCGCGGCCTCGGCGCTGCTCGTCGTCGTGGGGGCGGGTGCGCCGCTCGACCGCCACGAGCTCGACCGGCTGGCCGCAGCCGCGGACACGGTGGAGGCCGTGACGTTCGCCCTGGTCGGCACAGAGGCACACCGCGGCTGGCGGACGGTGCTGGAGGCCGACCGGGAGCTGGTGGCCGAGCACGTGCCCCGGCTCGCCGCCGCGCCCTGGTTCCCGGTCTCCCCCGTACTGGCGGCCGCGGCGCGGGGCACCGGCACCGACGGCGAGGCGCTCCGCCGACGAGCGGGCCTCGCCCCGCTCCAGCGGTCGCTGTACCGGCTCGTGGCCCGCCGCCGTCGGATGCTCGCGGAGGCGAACGCGCTGCGCTGCGCGCTCGGCGCCCTCCGTGCGGTGCACGTCGACGACCCCGCGCCCGAGCTGCAGCGGCGCCGCGCGGCGCTGGAGGCGGCCCGCACCGGTCTGCGGCGGGAGCACCACGTGCGCTGGCGGGCGGAGCTGGCCGGGGCACGGGTGGCGGTGGTCGACGACGTCGGGCGGCGGGTCCGGGCCCTCGCCGCCGCCTACCGCGACCGGATCGACCGCGCCTCCTCCACGGAGCTCGGCTCCGTGGAGGCCGACCTGGCCCGGGACCTCGAGGGGGAGGCCGCCGCGGTCGTGGCCGCGCTCGGGGAACGGCTGCGCGAGCTCGTCGTCGGGACCCTGGCGGGCCTCGTGCCGGCCGACGACCTCGCCGCCCTGCGGATCCCGGCGCCGACCGCCCGCCCGGACCTCCCGCCGGGCACCCGCCGTCGGGCCGACCGGATGCTCGTCGTGGCGGGCGCCACGGGCGGGCTCGGTCTGTCCCGCCTGGCCCTGCTCCCGCTGCTCGCGGTGCCCGTGGCCCCCGTCGTCGGGGCGGCGCTGGTCCCGGTGTCGGTGGGGCTCGGCCTCGGCGCGGCGGGCTGGCTGGCGCGGGCGCGCCGTCGGGCGGCGGACCGGGCGCACGCGCGGGCGTGGCTGGTCGAGGCCCTGGGGCAGGCGCGCACGGACCTCGAACGGGTGCTCTCGGAGGCGTTGATCGTGGCCGACCGCGAGATCACCCTCGCCCTCGACCGGGCCCTGGACGAGCACGGGCGCCGGCTCGACGCCGAACTCGCGGGCCTCGCCCGCCGTCCGACCGACCGCGTCCTGCGGGACCGGGACGCGGCGGCGCGCCGGGCGGAGGCGGTCCTCGGGCGCCTCGCGGCGGCGCTCGCCGCGGAGGGCTGAGCCGACTTGTCCCGAACGGCCCCCACGACGACGGGCGGCGACCTACCGTCGGGCCATGACCGAGGATGAGGTCGCCGCGGCCGGGCCCGCGGTGTTCCCCCACCCCCCGGCGATGCCGGTCCTCGCCACCGGGGACCTGCTGCCCGGCGCGCCGCTCCTCGGCGCGCCCACGGTCGACTCCGACGCCGACGGGGTCGCCGACACCACGGTCGCCCCGTGGGACGACGGGCTGGTCCTCGCCACCGACGTCGACCACGACGGGGCGGCCGACGTGGTCACGCGCGTGGGTCCCGAGGCGGTGGTCACCACCCGCCACCTCGACGGGGACGTCCACGTCGAGGAGCGGCCGTGGGGCGCCCCGCCCCCGCCCGCACCGTCGATCGACCCGCGCACCGGGGCGTGGGTGCGCGGCCGGGACTGACCCGGGCCGCTACCGTCGCCGCGTGAGCACCGGTGCGCGCCCCGTCGACCCGGACTTCCTCGCCCTCCCGCTGCGGGCCGTGGCCGACGCCGCCCTGCAGGTGGCGCGCGATGCCGGGGCCGAGCACGCCGACGTCCGGGTCCACCGCCTGCGCAGCCGCGCGCTGGAGCTGCGGGACGCGCGCGTGGTGAGTTCCTCGGACACCGACCGGATGGGACTCGCCGTCCGGGTGCTCCGCCGCGGGGTGTGGGGGTTCGCCGCCCACGTCGACGTCACGCCCACCACCGCGGCGGCCACCGCTCGCCGGGCGCTGGAGGTCGCGACGACCCTGGCCGCGGTCGCCCGCGAGGCCGTCGAGCTCGCCCCCGAGCCGGTGCACGCGGACGTCACCTGGGTCTCGGACTACGAGCGCGACCCCTTCGACGTGCCCGAGGGCGACCGCATCGGGCTCCTCGCCCAGCGCTCCACACGGCTGCTCGCCGCGCCCGGCGTCGACCACGTCGAGGCGAGCTGCCTGGAGGTCAAGGAGCAGACCTTCTACGCCGACCTCGCCGGCACCGTCACCACCCAGCAGCGGGTCCGCGTCGACCCCGGGGTGAGCGTCACCGCGGTGGACCGGGAGGCCGGCGGCTTCGAGTCGCTGCGCACGGTGGCCCCGCCGGTCGGGCGCGGCTGGGAGTACCTCACCGGCACCGGGTGGGACTGGGACGCCGAGCTCGCGGAGCTCCCCGAGCTGCTCGCGGAGAAGCTCCGCGCCCCGAGCGTCGACGCGGGCCCCGCCGACCTCGTCATCGACCCCACGAACCTGTGGCTGGTGATCCACGAGTCGATCGGGCACGCCACCGAGTACGACCGCGCGATCGGCTACGAGGCCAACTACGCGGGCACCAGCTTCGCCACCCCCGACCTGCTCGGCACCCTGCGCTACGGCAGCGAGGTCCTGCAGGTCACCGGCGACCGGACCGTGCCGCACGGGCTCGCCTCCGTCGGCTGGGACGACGACGGGGTGGCGACGGGCGAGTTCGACCTCATCCGCGACGGCGTCCTCGTCGGCTACCAGGTCGACCGGTCCTTCGCGCCGCGCCTCGGGCTCGAGCGGTCCAACGGCTGCGCCTACGCCGACTCCGCCGAGCACGTGCCGCTGCAGCGGATGGCCAACGTGTCCCTCGCGCCCGCCGCCGACGACGTCGCCACCGCCGACCTGATCGCGGGGGTGGACGACGGGATCTACGTGGTGGGCGACCGGTCCTGGTCGATCGACATGCAGCGCTACAACTTCCAGTTCACCGGGCAGCGGTTCTACCGGATCCGCGGCGGCGAGCTCGCCGGCCAGGTCCGCGACGTCGCCTACCAGGCCACCACGACCGACTTCTGGGGCGCGCTCGAGGCCGTCGGCGGGCCCTCCACCTGGCGACTGGGCGGGGCGTTCACGTGCGGGAAGGCGCAGCCCGGTCAGGTGGCGCCGGTCAGCCACGGGTGCCCGTCCGCCCTCTTCCGGGGCATCCAGGTCCTCAACACCGCGAGCGAGGGCACCCGATGAACCTGGTCGAACGCGCCCTGGAGACCGCGGGCCGCGTCCGCCCCGACGCGGGCGCCGCGGTCCTCCTGCGCGAGACCAGCGAGGTGGTGCTGCGCTGGGCGAACTCCACCATGACGACGAACGGGGCGACCACCGACCGCACGCTCGGGCTGGTGCTGCTCGTCCCGCTCGCGGGCGGGGGCACGGGGGCCGGCGTGGTCCGCGTGTCGGCCCCGGACTCGCTGCTCGCGGGCGGCGCGGAGGCCGACGCGCGGCTCACCGACGCGGTGCGGGCCGCCGTCCGCGCGGCGGAGGACTCCGGCGCCTCGCGGGACGCCGCGGAGCTGCCGCCGCCCACCGGACCGGCAGACCCCTTCGACGTCCCGGCCGCGGAGACCTCCGTCGGCGTGTTCGGCGACCTCGCCGCCGCGCTCGGGGACTCC
Source organism: Actinomycetospora corticicola (assembly GCF_013409505.1). NCBI lineage: Bacteria > Bacillati > Actinomycetota > Actinomycetes > Pseudonocardiales > Pseudonocardiaceae > Actinomycetospora > Actinomycetospora corticicola. The sequence continues at coordinate 4,353,890 of NZ_JACCBN010000001.1, forward strand.
TTCGGGACCGACCGCAGCGCGGGCTTCGCCGACCACCACGTCACCACCACCTGGCTCGCCACCTCCGCCGGGGTGCGACGGTGCTGGACCGAACCCGCGGGGGCGGTCGAGGTCAACCTCAAGGACCCGTCGTCGGGGAGCTCGGTGTGGGGCGGCACCTCGACGCGCGACTTCGCCGACGTCGACCTGCCCGCGATCCTCGGCGACCTGCGCGGACGGCTGGCCTGGGGGCGGCGCCGGATCGCGCTCGACCCCGGCCGCTACGAGACGATCCTGCCGCCGTCCGCGGTCAGCGACTTCATGATCTACCTGGCGTGGTCGATGGGCGGCCGGCCCGCCCAGGAGGGCCGCAGCGCGTTGTCGCGGGCCGGCGGCACTCGGGTCGGCGAGCAGCTGACCACCCTGCCGCTCACCCTGGCCGGCGACCCGGACGCGCCCGGCTTCCCGACGCTGCGCTACGAGCCGGTCCTCGCGACGACGTCGTCCGGCGACGAGGTGTCGGTGTTCGACAACGGCGCGAGCACCCGCCGCGTGGAGTGGCTGCGCGACGGCGCCGTCGCCGAGCTCGCCTATCCCCGCGCGGCGGCGGCCGAGTACGGCGCCCGGTTCGCCCCGCCGTCGGACAACCTCCTGCTCACCGGCGGGTCCGACGCGTCGCTGTCCGACCTCGTCGCCACCACACGTCGGGGGCTGCTGCTGACCTGCCTCTGGTACATGCGCGAGGTCGACCCGGAGACGATGCTGCTCACCGGGCTGACCCGCGACGGCGTCTATCTCGTCGAGGACGGCGAGGTGGTGGGCGAGGTGAACAACTTCCGGTTCAACGAGTCGCCGCTCGACCTCGTCCGCCGTGCCACCGAAGCCGGCGCGACCGAGCGGACCCTGCCGCGCGAGTGGAAGGACTGGTTCACCCGCGTGGCCATGCCGCCCCTGCGCATCCCGGACTTCAACATGTCGTCGGTGTCGCAGGCCAGCTGACTCACCGGCGCGGGGCGACGACCCGGGTCAGCCCGGGCGGCGCGCCGAGGCCCTCGGTGACCGGTCCCTCGAGCACCTCGCCGTCGGGGGCGAAGCGCGACCCGTGCAGCGGGCAGTCCCAGCTCGCCGCCGCGTCGTTCCACGCCAGGATGCCGCCGAGGTGCGGGCACACCGCGCCGACCTCGTGCTCCACACCGCCCACCCGGCAGCGTCCGACCTTGCCGCGCGGCGTGGTCTCGACCCGGCCCTCGCCCTCCGCGAGGGGCTGTCGGGACGGCAGGTCGGGCTTGACCCAGCCGGTCGCCAGGTACTTCGCGACCTGTCCGTTGAAGCTCGCCAACGACGGGACCGAGTTCAGCTTCGGCGCCCGGTCGGCGGCGAAGGTCGGCGCCCACGGGTTGTCGCGGCCGACGACGTGGTCGGCCAGGGCGAGCCCGGCCGCGGTTCCGCCGGTCATGCCCCACTTCGCGAACCCGGTGGCCACCAGCACGCGCGGCTGCAGCGGCATCGGCCCGACGAACGGCAGGCCGTCCTCGGGCTCGTAGTCCTGCGCGGACCAGCGGTGGGTGATCCCGTCGACCGGCCAGTGCCGGGCGGACCAGGTCGCGAGGTCGCTCTCGTGGTGGGCCATGGGCGTGTCGGTGCCGACCCGGTGACCGAACCCGCCGGTCTGCAGCAGGCGCTCGCCGTCCACGACGACGGTGCGGATCGACACCGTCGGCGAGTCCGCCGAGAGGTACATCCCGCCCGGCAGGGTGTCGGCGTCGCGCACCCGCATCGCCTGCGCGTAGGAGCGGGCCGGCTCCATCCGGGCGAAGTAGAGCCCGCGGTCGAGCACCGGGATGCCGGTCGCCAGCACCACCCGGTCCGCGAGCACCCGGCCGTGCGGGGTCCGCAGCTCGGGCGTGGCCCCGAACGAGGCGCCCAACGAGACCGACCGCACGCGGGTCCCCTCGAAGACCGACTGCCCCGCGTCGACGAGCTCGCGGGCGAGGTCGTGCAGGTAGGGCACCGGGTCGAACTGGGCCTGGTCGGCGAGCACCACCGCCTCCGAGACCGCGAACGGCAGGTCCTGGTCGGCGTCGAGGGTGGCGGGCAGGCCCGCGGCCCGCAGGGCGTCCGCCTCGGCGCGGACCGCCCGGGCGCCGGCGGAGTCCCGACCCGCCGTCGAGAAGGTGACCGCGGGAGCACGCTCGAAGCCGCAGTCGACGCCCGCGGCGCGGGCCGCGAGCCAGTCCAGGCCCGCGGAGTGCGCGGCCACGTAGGCGTCGACGACGTCCTGCGGGTGCCGTTGCGCGAGCGTCGAGGCGCGGGTGCCCTGCAGCACCGACACCTTCGCCGTCGTGTTCCCGCTGGCGACGGCCCCGAGGTGCCGGGCCTCCAGCACCGCGACCGTGCAGCCCGCGCGATGCAGCGCGACGGCGGTGGTCAGGCCGGTGATGCCGCCGCCGACCACGGCGACGTCCACGCGGAGGTCGCCGTGCAGCGTGGGGTACGAGGGCAGGTCGCGGTCGAGCCAGACCGAGCGGTGACGGGTGGGGAGTGCAGGCGTGGTGGGCACGCGGAGGAGTAACCGCTGATCCACGCGACGCACACGGGGTCCTCCCCGTGACCGAGTCGTGACGGGACCGACGCGCAACACGGGGACGGAACGGGAACACCTCGGGTATGGCCGATCTCGACCGCCGTCCCCGCTCCGGCAACCCCGTCACGGGCGCGGCCCGCGGCCTGCTCGGCCTCGTGGCCGGGATCGTCCGGTTCGTCACCGGGCTCTTCGCCGCGATCCTCGTCGTGCACGTCGTGCTCGAGCTCCTCGGCGCGAACCCCGACAACGGGCTGACGCAGTTCGTGGCGAACGCGGCGGACTCGCTGACCCTCGGCCTCGCCAACCTCTTCGAGGTGGGAAGCCCGACCGTCCAGCTGATCCTCTCCTACGGGATCCCCGCGATCGCGTGGCTCGTCATCGGTGCGGTGATCGTGGCGGTCCTGCGCGTGTTCGCGCGCCCGCGCTCCGGTCTCGCCTGACCCCACCCGTCCGGCGGGGGCACCATGGAACCCGTGGGCAAGGTCGTCATGCGTTACCCCGGCTCGGTGCTGCAGGAGAGCTGGGACGCCGAGGTGCCGGTCCGCGGCGGGGTCAACGACCTCGCCGCGCTCGTGGGCGCCGGCGGGGTCTGTGTGCTCTCCGGGGCCGGGTTGTCGACCGACTCCGGCATCCCGGACTACCGCGGCCCCTCCAGCGCGGCGCGCAGGCACACCCCGATGACCTACGAGGCGTTCGTGCACGACCCGGCGGCCCGCCACCGGTACTGGGCGCGGAGCCACGTCGGGTGGCCGCAGATCGACCGGGCCCGCCCCAACCCCGCGCACGAGGCCGTGGCCGCGCTCCAGCGCTGCGGGCTGGTCGAGAGCGTGATCACCCAGAACGTCGACGGGCTGCACCAGGCCGGCGGGGCGCGGGACGTCGTGGAGCTGCACGGCGCGCTGGCCCGGGTGGTGTGCCTCGCGTGCCGCGTGGAGCTCGACCGGGCCGTGGTCCAGGCCGAGCTCGCGCGGGTCAACCGGGGGTTCGACACGGCCGTCTCGGGGCTGCGCGAGACCCAGGTCAACCCGGACGGCGACGTCGAGCTGCCCCCGGAGCTCGAGGCCGCCTTCACGATGATCGACTGCCCCGCCTGCGGTGACGGTCCGCTCAAGCCCGACGTCGTGTTCTTCGGCGAGTCCGTCCCGCGGCCCCGGGTCGACCGGTGCTTCGACCTGGTGGCGCAGGCGCGCTCCCTGGTGGTCCTGGGGTCGTCACTCGCCGTGATGTCCGGGCTCCGGTTCGCCCGGGCCGCCACCCGGGCGGGGACGCCGGTCGCCATCGTGACCGCCGGGCCGAGCCGGGCGGACGATCTCGCCCGGGTGCGGCTCGCGTCACCTCTCGGTGAGGTGCTTCCAGCCCTGGTCAGGGCCCTGAGAGCCTGAATCGTTCAGCTTGATCGTGGAAGTGGTGCCTCGAACACCTCGTGGCGGTTCCGTGTGCAACATCTGTCGTTAACGTCGAAGTACTCCGACGGGGCCACACGGCGAGGTGTATCGGCCGCCCGACTGCCGCGTGCCGGTGCGCTCAGGCCGTGACCCCGTTGCGTGACGACCCCTGGTCGTCGCTCGACACTGACCGGCGAACGAGGAGTGACACGACGCATGACGGCCGCACCGACCATCCCTGGGCTCGACAACCCGCCGCTGCAGCGCCGAGAGGTGCTGGACTGGGTGGCCGAGGTCGCTGAGCTCACCACGCCGGATCGGGTGGTGTGGTGCGACGGTTCGCCGGAGGAGTGGACGCGACTCACCGACGAGCTCGTGGAGGCCGGCACCTTCACCCGGCTCGACCCGGAGAAGAAGCCGAACTCGTTCCACGCCGCGTCCGACCCCGACGACGTCGCCCGCGTCGAGGAGCGCACCTTCATCTGTTCGGCCGACCCCAAGGACGCCGGGGTCACGAACAACTGGATGGACCCGGCCGAGATGAAGGCCACCATGACCGAGCTGTACCGCGGGTGCATGCGTGGTCGGACGATGTTCGTCATCCCGTTCTGCATGGGCCCGACGAACGCCGAGTCCCCGAAGCTGGGCGTCGAGATCTCCGACAGCCCCTACGTCGTGGTCTCCATGCACATCATGACGCGCATGGGCGCCGAGGTGCAGGCTCGCCTCGAGGAGAGCGACACCGAGTGGGTGCCGGCGCTGCACTCCCTCGGCGCGCCGCTCGAGCCCGGCCAGGCCGACGTGCAGTGGCCCTGCAACGAGACGAAGTACATCAGCCACTTCCCGGACACCCGGGAGATCTGGAGCTTCGGCTCCGGCTACGGCGGCAACGCCCTGCTGGGCAAGAAGTGCTACGCGCTGCGCATCGCCTCGGTGATGGCGCGCGACGAGGGCTGGCTCGCCGAGCACATGCTGATCCTCAAGCTGATCAGCCCGGAGGACCAGGCCTACTACGTCGCGGCCGCGTTCCCCTCGGCCTGCGGCAAGACGAACCTCGCGATGCTGCAGCCCACCGTCCCGGGCTGGCGGGCCGAGACCGTCGGCGACGACATCGCCTGGATGCGCTTCGGCGAGGACGGCCGCCTCTACGCGGTCAACCCCGAGTTCGGCTTCTTCGGCGTCGCGCCCGGCACCAACTGGAACACCAACCCGAACGCGATGCGCACCATCGAGCACGGGAACGCGCTGTTCACCAACGTCGCGCTGACCGACGACGGCGACGTCTGGTGGGAGGGCCTGGAGGGCGACCCCCAGCACCTCACCTCCTGGACCGGCGACGAGTGGACCCCCGCGTCCGCCAAGCCGGCCGCCCACCCGAACTCGCGGTACACCGTGCCGATCTCCCAGTGCCCGGTCGTCGCCTCGGAGTGGGAGGACCCGCAGGGCGTGCCGATCTCGGCGATCCTCTTCGGCGGTCGCCGCAAGACGACCATCCCGCTGGTCACCGAGTCGTTCGACTGGCAGCACGGCACCTTCATGGGCGCCACCATGTCCAGCGAGATGACCGCCGCGGCGAAGGGCGGCAAGGGCCAGGTCCGCCGCGACCCGATGGCCATGCTGCCGTTCCTCGGCTACAACGTCGGCGACTACTTCCAGCACTGGGTGAACGTGGGCAAGAGCGCCGACGTGACCAAGCTGCCGAAGATCTTCTACGTCAACTGGTTCCGCCGGGGCGAGGACAACCGTTTCCTGTGGCCCGGATTCGGCGAGAACAGCCGCGTCCTCAAGTGGATCATCCAGCGCCTCGAGGGCACGGCCGCCGCCACCGAGACGGCCATCGGTCACGTGCCCAGCGCCGACCAGATCGACCTCGAGGGGCTCACCGAGCCGCGCGAGGACATCGAGGCGTCGCTGCGCGTCGACCTCGACGAGTGGCGCGAGGAGCTGCCCCTCATCGAGGAGTGGTTCGACAAGATCGGCGACGCCCTGCCGACCTCCATGCGCGACGAGCTCGAGGCTCTCAAGCAGCGGCTCTCCGCCTGATCCAGTACACGTGAGGGGAACCCTCGGGCCACGAGAGCGCCCGAGGGTTCCCCTCACGCATGTCCGGGCTGTGCGTTCCCGACGCCGGGGCCGCGCGGCTGGGGCACGATGATCGGGTGCTCGAGTACCTGCGCGGCATCGGCGAGAGCGTCGGGCCCTGGCTCTACGTCATCGCGGGCGGGCTCGCCTTCGCCGAGGCCGCCGTGCTGGTGGGCGTGGTGCTCCCCGGCGAGACCGCCCTGCTCGTCGCCGGGTTCGCGGCCCACGAGGGGATCATCGGCCTGGTCCCGATGATCGTCGTCGCCATCCTGTGCGCGATCGCGGGCGACTCCGTGGGCTACGAGGTCGGACGGCTCGCCGGCCCCGGGATCCGGGCGTCGCGCGTCGGCCGGTTCGTCGGCGAGCACCGCTGGAAGGAGACCGAGGACTTCCTCAACCGCCACGGCGGGAAGGCCGTGCTCCTCGGCCGCGGCGTCGCTCTCCTGCGCGCCCTCGTCCCGGGCATGGCCGGCATGGCGCGGATGCCCTACCTGCGCACCTTCCTGCCGTGGAACGCCGTCGGCGGCGTCCTCTGGGGCGGCGGCTGCGTGCTGCTCGGCTACGTCTTCGCCCTGTCGCTGGAGACCGTCGCCCGCTACCTCGCCTGGGGTCCGGTGCCCATCGTGGTGGTCGTCGCGGGCGTGCTCGTCTGGCGCGAGACCCGACGTCGGAAGCGGAACCGGACATCCGGGACAGAAGAGGCCTCCCAGCCGTGAGACCTCTGGTGCGTACCTGTACGCGCGCCTAACATCCGCGCGTCCACCGAACGAGTACGCCCCGCAAGGATCGCCGATGTCGTCTTCCGTCGCGGACCGGGACACCCCGGACCCCGCCCCCGCGAGGCCCCACTTCCGTTTCCGGGCCTGGAACCTGCTCCTGCTCGTCCCGCTCGTCAGCCTGATCACGCCGCTGTTCAACGCGAAGGACCCGGAGCTGTTCGGGCTGCCCTTCTTCTACTGGTTCCAGATCGCGGTGATCCCGATCGGCATCATCTGCACCCTCGCGGTCCACCTCGCCACGCGGCACGACGACGAGGAGGGGGACCGGTGACCGGCGCGCAGATCGTCCAGCTGGTCGTCTTCCTGCTGCTCTTCCTGGCCGTCGCGGTCCTGGGGTTCATGGCCAGCCGCTGGCGGCGGGCCGACGACCTCGAGCACCTCGACGAGTGGGGCCTCGGCGGGCGGAAGTTCGGCTCGTGGGTCACGTGGTTCCTGCTCGGCGGTGACCTCTACACCGCCTACACCTTCGTCGCGATCCCGGCGCTGCTGTTCTCCTCCGGTGCCCTGGGCTTCTACGCGGTGCCCTACACGATCATCGCGTTCCCGCTGGTCATGCTGCCGCTGCTGCGGCTCTGGTCGGTCTCGCGGGTGCACGGCTACGTGACCCCGGCCGACTTCGTCCGCGGCCGCTACGACTCGCCGCTGCTGGCGCTCGCCATCGCCGTGACCGGGATCGTCGCGACGATGCCCTACATCGCCCTGCAGCTCGCCGGGCTCGAGGCGGTGCTGCGCACCATCGGGCTGAACGGGTCCGGGTTCTGGGGCCACGCGCCGCTGTTCGTCGCCTTCGTCGTGCTCGCCGCGTACACCTACCAGTCCGGGCTGCGGGCGCCGGCGCTGATCGCGGTGGTCAAGGACGTCCTGATCTACATCGTCATCCTCGTCGCGATCATCTACCTGCCGATCAAGCTGGGTGGCTTCGGCGCGATCATCGACGCGGGAGCGGCCAAGCTCGCGCAGCCCTCCCCGGCGACCGGCCAGGCGTCGGGGTCGACGCTGCTGACGGCGAACAACCAGCTGCAGTACGCGACGCTCGCCCTCGGGTCGGCGCTGGCGCTGTTCCTCTACCCGCACTCGATCACCGGCGTGCTGTCCTCGTCGAGCCGGGCCACCATCCGCCGGAACATGACCGCGCTGCCGGCCTACTCGTTCCTGCTGGCCCTGCTCGCGCTGCTCGGCTACGTCGCGATCGCGGCCGGCACGAAGCCGATCGTCAACGGCTCCACCGGGCGGCCGGACTCGAACACGATCGTCCCGGCCCTGTTCGCGGGCCAGTTCCCGTCGTGGTTCGCGGGCGTCGCCTTCGCCGCGATCGGCGTGGGTGCCCTGGTCCCCGCCGCGATCATGTCGATCGCCGCGGCCAACCTGTGGACCCGCAACATCTACAAGGAGTTCCTGCGCCGGGACGCCACCCCGAAGGACGAGGCCCGGCAGGCCAAGCTCGCCTCGCTCGTCGTCAAGGTCGGCGCCGTGCTGTTCATCGTCGTGGTGGATCCGCAGTTCTCGGTGGACCTGCAGCTCATCGGCGGCGTGATCATCCTGCAGACCCTGCCCGCGGTGGCCATCGCGCTCTACACCCGCTGGTTCCACCGGTGGGCACTGTTCGCGGGCTGGGCGGTCGGCCTGATCTGGGGGATGATCATGCTCTACGGCATCCCCAACCCGGTGAACGGCAAGCAGCACTTCGGGGGCTCCGCGCTCGCGCTGGGCAAGCTGGACCTCTTCGGCTGGACGCCGTTCGACGGCTCCAAGGTGCAGATCTACGTGGGCGCCGTGGCGCTGATCGGCAACCTCGTGGTGGCCGCCCTGGTCACCCTCGTCCTGCGCGCCACCGGGACGCGCGAGGGCGCCGACCACACCCGCGGCGAGGACTACCACGCCACCCGGGTGCCGGAGTCCACGACGCCGGAGGCGGTGTCGTCCACGTAGGTGCGCTCCGCGCCGGTGAGCAGGAGAGGTCGTGATACCGACCTTTACTGCTCACGAGCCGGAGGCACCTCCTAGGCTCACCCGCCATGACGGAGCGGCCGTTCCTCCCCGCCTACGGACACGGCACGCTCGCCGAGGTGATGCCGTCGATGGCGGCGGCGCTGGAGGTGCCGGGCTTCACCGACACCCTCGGCGTCGCCCGGCACCCCGACGACGTCACCGCCGCCGGGGTCCTGCTGGTCGACGGGCTGGGAGCCGACCTGCTCGCCGCCCACCCGCACGACGCGCCGGCCCTGCTCGACCTGGCCCGCGGGACCTCCTCCCGCGGGCTCACGGCCTGCTTCCCGGCCACCACCGCGGTCAGCCTGACCTCGCTCGGCACCGGGCTGACGCCGGGAGCGCACGGCATCGAGGGCTACTCGATGGGTGTCCCGCCGCTCGCCGAGCCGGACGCGGAGCCCGACGTCGTCCTGAACACCCTGCGCTGGTGCGCGCACGGGGCGACCGACCCGGTCGACCTGCTGGCCGACCTGCCGCCCGAGCAGGTCCAGCCGGTGCCGACGGTGCTGCAGCGGGCGCTGCGGGCGGGCGTCGCGGTGACGCAGGTGGCGCCGGAGGTCCAGCGACGGTCCGGACTGACCCGGGCCGCCCTGCGGGGCGGCCGCTTCCACGGGGTCTCCGCCCTCGGCGACCTCGCCGCGGAGATGCTGCACGGGCTCGCCGTCGAGGCCGAGGAGCGCGCCCTCGTCTACGCCTACCACGGCGACCTCGACACGATCGGCCACCGGCACGGCCCGGGGTCCCTGCCGTGGCGGATGCAGTTGCAGGTGGTGGACCGGCTCGTCGCCGCGATCGCGGAGTCCCTCCGCCCCGGCGCGGTGCTCCTGGTCGTGGCCGACCACGGCATGATCGCCACCGACCGCGGCTGGCAGGTCGACCTCGACCACACCCCGACCCTGTTGACCGGGGTGCGGCGCCTCGCCGGCGAGACGCGGGTCCGCCACGTGCACGCCCGCGCCGGGGCGGCCGCCGACGTCCTCGCCGCCTGGCGGGCCGAACTGGCCGACGCCGCGTGGGTCGTGTCCCGCGAGGAGGCCGTCGAGAACGGGTGGTTCGGCCCCACCGTCACCGACGTCGCCCGCGGTCGCATCGGCGACGTGGTGGCGGCCGCCCGCGGCAACTGGACCCTGGTGCGCTCGCGGAACGAGCCGCGGGAGACCGCCCTCATCGGCCACCACGGGTCGCTGACCTCCGCCGAGCAACGGGTGCCGCTCCTGGTGGCCCGCGGCTGAGCGGGGCCGGATCCCTCCGCCGATCGAGGCCGATCGCGGCCGATCCGGGGTGGGTGGTCGCGGGTCGGCCGATCGCGCCATACGCTGCCTTCACCAGTCGGAAGGGGTCGCGGAGTGGATCGGCACACACACGACGGGGACCCCCGGGCGGGCAGTCACGACGACGAGGGCCGCGACTCGGCGCTCGTCCGCTTCCGCGCCGCGATCGCCCACCACCCGCTGGTGGTCGGGGGCCCGCTGATCGTCGTGGCGATCGTCGCCGGGTTCTCCGACCTGCGCGACGCGAGCCTCGTGTCCCTGGGGGCGGTGCTGGTCTTCATCGTCGTCCAGCTGTTCACCCTCGCCCACGACGACCGGCTGTGCCTGCGCTGCATCGCCGAGAGCCCGGCGGACCCCGCCCAGGTCGTCGAGCGCCGTCGTCGCTGGCTGCGTCTCTTCCACTCCGCGACCACCACGGCCGGCATCGTGGTCCTCGTCGTCGCCGCGGCCGTCGGCGTGGCGGCGGGCCTGCTGGTCCGGCCCGGGTGGGGCGACCTCGTGCTCCTGCTGCCCCTCGGCACCATGGCCCTGACGGTGCTGCACCGGCGCGTCGAGCCGTGGTGCCCGTACTGCGGGTGGGGCCGCGACGACGACGGCGAGGACACCCCGGACCCGACGCCCGACCCGGATACCGCGGCCCCGCTCTCGCGCACGTGACCGAGCCGTCCGCGGACGTGGCCGGGCTCGCCGCCCGGGTGTTCGACATGGCGCGCGGCGGTGACGCCGACACGCTCGCGGCGTACGTCGACGCCGGGGTGCCGGTGAACCTCACCAACGACTCCGGCGACACCCTGCTGATGCTCGCCGCCTACCACGGGCACCCCGGGACGGTCCGGGCGCTCGTGGCGCGCGGGGCGGACGTCGACCGCGTGAACGACCGCGGTCAGGCGCCGCTGGCGGGCGCCGTGTTCAAGGGCGAGGACGACGTGGTGCGGGCCCTGGTGGACGCCGGGGCGGACCCGCTCGGCGGCCACCCGACGGCGGTGGACACGGCCCGGATGTTCGGCCGGGACGACCTGCTGGCGGTGCTCGCACCTCGGCCGTGACGAGGGGGGAACGCGGACGCAACACGCGCTTCCGAGCATCGGGTGGTCAGTCGTCCCCGATCCGGTGGGAGGCCCACGTGGCCCGTGTACCGCTCAACAACCCCGACGACCCCGGCCTCGACCCGCACGCCAAGGCGTTGCTCGAGGCCGTGCACGCCGCACAGCCCGACGTCGGCCTGCTCAACGTCCACCGCGCGCTGTCGAACCACCCCGTGGCCATGGAGCAGTTCATGGCGCTGGCCACCACGGTGTACTTCGACAACTCGCTGCCCACGGCCCGGATGCGGGAGCTCCCGTACCTGACCAGCGCGATGGCCAACAACTGCTTCTATTGAACGCCGACCCACGTGGTGCTCGGTCGAGCATCGGGTCTGACCGACGAGGAGATGTCGCACCTCCTCGACGACCCGCTCCCGGAGGGCATGTTCTCGCCCCCCGAGGAAGCGATCATCGTGTTCGCGCGGACGTCCACCGCGATGCTGCCGATCACGGATGAGATCTACAAGGGACTGGCCGAGCACTTCGACACGAAGCAGATCATGGAGATCTCCTTCACCGTCGGGCTCGACCAGCTGGTGAGCCGGTTCCACGCCACGGTGCGCACCGACCTCGACGGCATCACCACGGAGGCGACGAACGCCTGCGCGGTGCGGATGCCGGACCTCCCGGAGGGCTGACCGACCACGGTCGGCGGCCCGCCGAGGCCCGGAACAACGGGCCGCCGACCGTGCGTTGCACCCCGTATGGGCATCCCGATCTCGGTCCTCGACCTCTCCCCGGTCCCCTCCGGTACGCCCGCCTCGCAGGCCCTGCACGAGACCGTCGAGCTCGCCCGCACCGCCGAGGCCGCCGGCTACCGCCGCTTCTGGCTCGCCGAGCACCACGGCATCGCGAGCGTGGCGAGCTCCGCCCCCGAGGTCATGATCGCCGCCGTCGCGAGCGCCACCCGCACGATCCGGGTGGGCTCGGGCGGGATCATGCTGCCGAACCACAGTCCGCTGAAGGTGGCCGAGACCTTCCGTGCCCTCGCGGGGCTCTTCCCGGATCGCGTCGACCTCGGCCTCGGCCGCGCGCCCGGCACCGACCCCCGCACCGCGATCGCGCTGCGCCGCTCGCACGAGGCCCTCACCGCCGACGACTTCCCCGACCAGTTCACCGAGCTCCGGGGCTACGTCGACGGCTTCGACGCCGACCACCCCTTCGCCGGGATCGTCGCCGCTCCCGACGACGTGCCGCTGCCGCCGGTCTGGATCCTCGGGTCGAGCTACTACGGCGCCCAGGCGGCCGCCGCGTTCGGCACCGGCTACGCCTACGCGGGCCACTTCGGCGGCGCGGACGCCGGTGAGGCGACCCGCATCTACCGGCAGTCGTTCCGCCCCAGCAGCGGAGCCGGCGCGCAGGAGCCCCACGTGATCCTCGGGGCCGCTGCGATAGCCCACCCCGACGCGGAGCGCGCGGAGGCCCTGGGCCGGGCGAACGCGCTGTCGATGGCCCGGCTGCGCACCGGCCGCCCCGGTCCCCTCCCCAGCCCGGAGGAGGCGCTCGCCCACGACTGGTCCGCCGCCGAGGAGCACATCGCCCGCTCGATGGCGTCGAAGGTCTCGGTCGGCACCCCGGAGCAGGTGGCCGAGGACCTCGCCCGGAAGGCCCGCGAGGCCGACGCCGACGAGCTGATGATCACGACCGCGATCCACGACCCGGCCGAGCGCCGCCAGTCGCTGCGCCTGGTCGCCGAGGCCCTCGGCGCGGTGTCGCTCGCGGCCGTCTGAGGCACCCCCGAGAACGAACGAACGGCACTCTCGCGCACATGGATGCTGCGAGAGTGCCGTATCGTTCGTTCCGGCCGGGGTCCTACAGCGCCGCGAGGATGTCCTCGACCCGCTTCTTCGCGTCCCCGAAGATCATCGAGGTGTTCTCGCGGAAGAACAGCGGGTTCTGCACGCCCGCATAGCCCACGGCCATCGAGCGCTTGAACACGATGACGTTCTTCGACTCCCACACCCGCAGGACCGGCATGCCGGCGATCGGGCTGCCCGGGTCGTCCATCGCGGCGGGGTTCACGGTGTCGTTGGCGCCGATGACGAGGACGACCGAGGTCGACGCGAGGTCGTCGTTGATCTCGTCCATCTCCAGGACGATGTCGTAGGGCACCTTCGCCTCGGCGAGCAGCACGTTCATGTGCCCGGGGAGACGCCCGGCGACCGGGTGGATGCCGAAGCGCACCTCGACGCCCTTGTCGCGCAGCTTCCGCGTCAGGTCCGCCACGGGGTACTGCGCCTGCGCGACCGCCATCCCGTACCCGGGGGTGATGACGACGGACGACGCCTCGCGCAGCAGCTCGGCGACCTCGTCGGCCTGCACCTCCCGGTGCTCGCCCTCGACGTCGGCGGCCGTGCCGGACTCCACGCCGAACCCGCCGGCGATGACCGAGAGGAACGACCGGTTCATCGCCTGGCACATGACGTAGGACAGGTACGCACCGGAGGAGCCGACGAGGGCACCGGTGACGATCAGCAGCGTGTTGTTGAGCAGGAAGCCCGACGCCGCCGCGGCCCAGCCCGAGTAGCTGTTGAGCATGGAGACGACGACGGGCATGTCGCCGCCGCCGATCGAGGCCACCAGGTGCCAGCCCAGCGCCAGGGCCACCGCGGTGATCGCGATCATGACGCCGAGCGAGGGCGCGAGGACGAAGGCGACGGTCAGCGCCGCGAACGCGACGAGCGCCCCGAGGTTCAGCAGGTTCTTGCCCGGCAGGGTCAGCGGGCGGGACTTGAAGCGCCCGGAGAGCTTGCCGTAGGCGACGATCGACCCGGTGAAGGTGACCGCACCGATGAACACGCCGACGCCGACCTCGACGGAGTGGATGCCGAGCAGCTCCGGCGCGACCGTGGTCTGCGCGGCACCGACCGCCTCCACCTCGAGGTAGCCGTTCCAGCCGACGAGCACGGCCGCGAGCCCCACGAAGCTGTGCAGCAGGGCGATCAGCTCGGGCATGCCGGTCATCTCGACGACGCGGGCCCGCCAGAGGCCGACCCCGCCGCCGATGACGAAGCCCGCGACCATGAGGGCGACCGCCCCGGCCTCGAGCGAGTTCGCCGCGAGGACGACGGTCGCGACCAGGGCCACCGTCATGCCGGCGATGCCGTAGACGACGCCGTTGCGGGCGGTCTCGTGCTTCGAGAGGCCGGCGAGGCTCATGACGGTGAGCAGCGCGGCGACGATGTAGGCGGCGGTGGCCGCGGTCTCGGGACTCATGCGGCCGGGCCCTTCGTGAACATGGCGAGCATGCGGCGGGTCACCGCGAAGCCCCCGACGATGTTGATGCTGGCGAGCACGATCGCGATGAACGCGAGGACCGAGACGAGGGTCCCGTGCGCGCCGAACTGCACGAGCGCCCCCACGATCACCACGCCGGAGATGGCGTTGGTGACCGACATGAGCGGGGTGTGCAGCGCGTGGTGCACCTTGCCGATCACGTAGTAGCCGATGACCACGGCCAGCACGAAGACGGTGAGGTTGGTGGCGAGCTCGGCCGGGGCGAACGCCGTGGCCACGAAGAGCAGCGCGAGCCCCACGGCGATCGCGCCGTAGCGCCACGCGGCGGAGCGCGGCTTCGCCGGCTCGACGGCGGGTGAGGGCACCTCGGGCGCGGGGGCGGGCGCCGGGGCGGCGGAGACCGACACCGGGGGCGGCGGCCACATCACCGACCCGTCGTGGGCGACGGTCATGCCGCGCTGGACGACGTCGTCCAGGTCGAGGACGAGCTCGCCGTCCTTCTCGGGGGTGAGCAGCTTGAGCAGGTTCACCAGGTTGGTGCCGTAGAGCTGCGACGCCTGCGCGGGCAGGCGCGCGGCGAGGTCGGTGTCGCCGACGATCGTGACCCCGTTGCCGGTGACCACCACCTCGTCGGCCACCGAGCCCTCGACGTTCCCGCCCATCCCGGCCGCCATGTCGACGATCACCGACCCGGGCCGCATCGCGGCGACGTCGGCCGCGGTGATCAGGCGGGGCGCGGCGCGGCCGGGGATGAGCGCGGTGGTGATGATGATGTCGACGTCGGCGGCCTGCTCGGAGTAGATCTCCGCGGCGCGCCGGTCGTAGGCCTCGGAGGTGGCCTTCGCGTAGCCGTCGGTGGAGCGCTCCTGCTCCACGTCCACCGTCAGGAAGTCCCCGCCGAGCGAGCTGACCTGCTCGGCGACCTCCGGGCGGGGATCGGTGGCACGCACGACCGCGCCCAGCGACGAGGCGGCGCCGATCGCGGCGAGGCCGGCCACGCCCGCGCCGGCGACGAGCACCTTCGCCGGGGGCACCTTGCCCGCCGCGGTGACCTGGCCGGTGAAGAAGCGCCCGAAGCGGTTGGCGGCCTCGATCACGGCGCGGTAGCCGGCGATGTTCGCCATGGAGCTGAGGACGTCGAGCGACTGCGCCCGGGAGATGCGGGGCACCGCGTCGGTGGCCAGCACGGTGATCCCCCGCGCGGCGAGGTCGGCGACCAGCTCGGCGTTCTGCGCGGGTGCGACCCGGCAGATCAGGGTGGCCCGCTCCTGCAGCCGGGCGAGGTCCGGCGGGGCCGGGGTGTTGACCGCGAGCACGACGTCGGCCGACCACGGGTCGCCGATCTCCGCACCCGCCGCCACGTAGGCGTCGTCGGGGAAGTCGGCCCGCACCCCCGCACCGGGCTCGACGGTCACCGTCCAGCCGAGGTTCTGCAGTCCGACCACGGTGGCGGGGGTGGCCGCCACACGGGTCTCGCGTTCCCGGGTCTCCCGGGGGACACCGATGCGCACGTCGCGCCCCTTCTCGTGGGGCCCCGCGGGCGGGGCCTGCTCCGACCGCCGGGTCCACCGACGGCCGTGCGGCGGACACTAGACCGGCGCCGACGTCCAGCATGTGACCTGTCTCGCTCCGAGGCAGGCTGAACGATCGAGATGACCGGCGTCGCACCGATCACGGGCGCCTCACACCGGATTCCGAGGGCGTAGCGCCCCCGTCACGTCGACGAAACGCAGGACACGCAGCGTGGTGCCGTGACCGCCACCCACTGCCCCTACTGCTCCCTGCAGTGCGGCATGACGCTCACGCCCCGCCCGGAGACCGACGGCGGGGGCTACGAGGTCACCGGCACGAACTTCCCGACGAACCGCGGCGGGCTCTGCGAGAAGGGGCTGAGCTCGGCGGAGCTGCTCGCCCACCCCGACCGGCTGACCACCCCGCTGGTGCGCGACCACCGCGACGAGCCGTTCCGCGCCGCCACGTGGGACGAGGCGCTCGCGCGGGTGGTCGACGGGCTCACCGTCGCCCAGGAGCGGTACGGCCGGGACGCCGCGGGGCTCTTCGGGGGCGGCGGGCTGACCAACGAGAAGGCCTACCAGGCGGGGAAGTTCGTGCGGGTCGCGCTGCGCAGCGCGGCGATCGACTACAACGGCCGGTTCTGCATGTCGAGCGCCGCCGCGGCGTCGAACAAGGCCTTCGGCATCGACCGCGGGCTGCCCTTCCCGCTTTCCGACATCGCCCGGGCGGACACCGTGCTGCTGGTCGGCTCGAACCCCGCCGACACGATGCCGCCCGCGATGCGCTGGTTCGCCGCCGGCCGGGAGCGCGGGGCCCGGCACATCGTCGTCGACCCCCGGTACACCGCCACCGCCGCCGCCTCCGACGTCCACCTGCAGCCCGTGCCCGGCACCGACCTCGCGCTGGCCAACGGCCTATTGCACCTCGCGATCAAGCTGCGACTCATCGACACCGCCTACGTCGCGGACCGGACGACGGGGTGGGACGCGGTCCGGCGCGCCGCCCGCCAGTACTGGCCCGACCGGGTCGAGCGCATCACCGGGGTGCCGGTCCGGGTCATGGAGCGCACGGTGCGCCTGCTCGCGGAGTCGCGGGCCACGATGATCCTCTCCGCGCGCGGCGCCGAGCAGCACGCGAAGGGCTCGGACACCGCCCTCGCGTGGATCAACCTCGCGCTCGCCCTCGGCCTGCCCGGCCGGCCGTACTCGGGCTGGGCGACGGTCACCGGGCAGGGCAACGGACAGGGCGGCCGGGAGCACGGCCAGAAGGCCGACCAGTTGCCCGGCTACCGGATGCTCGCCGACCCGGCGGCCCGCGCGCACGTGGCGGGCGTCTGGGGCGTCGACCCCGACGAGCTGCCGCAACCCGGACTCTCGGCCTACGAGATGCTCGACCGGCTCGGGACCGACGGCGGCGTGCGGGCGCTGATGGTCATGGCGTCGAACGTCGTGGTGAGCGCCCCGCGGGCCGAGCACGTGCGCGAGCGGCTGCGGTCGCTGGACTTCCTCGTGGTCTCCGACATGTTCCTCTCCGAGACCGCCGAGCTCGCCGACGTCGTCCTGCCCTGCGCCCAGTGGGCCGAGGAGGAGGGCACGATGACCAACCTCGAGGGCCGGGTCCTGCGCCGACGGCGGGCGGTGCCGATGCCCGAGGGCGTGCGCTCGGACCTCGAGGTCCTCCACGAGCTCGCGGTGCGGCTCGGGCGCGGCGAGCACTTCTCCGCCGACCCGGAGACGGTGTTCGAGGAGCTGGGGCGGGCCTCGGCCGGCGGGAAGGCCGACTACGCCGGCATCTCCTACGCCCGCATCGAGGCCGAGCGGGGCGTCTTCTGGCCCTGCCCCACCCCGGAGCACGAGGGCACCCCGCGCCTGTTCCGGGAGCGGTTCCCGACCCCGGACGGCCGGGCCCGGTTCCACGTGGTCCACCACCGGGCCGCCGCCGAGAGCCCCGACGACGAGTACCCCTACCGGCTGACGACGGGGCGGTCCCGCCCCCACTACCAGTCCGGCACGCAGACCCGGCGGACGAAGGCCCTGCTCGACGCCGAGCCCGGCCCCGCCGTCGAGATCCACCCCGACCTCGCCGCCCGCCTCGGGCTCGCCGACGGCGCCGACGTCCGCCTGCGGACCCGGCGCGGCAGCGCGCGGATGCGGGTGCGCCTGACCAGCGGGATCCGGACCGACACCGTGTTCGCCCCGTTCCACTGGGGCGACGACCAGACCGTCAACGCGCTGACCAACCCGGCGCTCGACCCGGCATCGCGGATGCCGGAGTTCAAGGTCTGCGCCGTCGCCCTCGACGTCACCACCGGAGAGGACCCCGGCTCATGATGACGACGCCGCGCTTCCTGCAGGGCGCCTTCGCCTTCGAGGGGCAGGGGCTGGACAAGCCGACCCTGCTGCACCCCTCCCTGACCTACACGGTGCCCGAGGGGGTCACCGGCCAGGTGCTCTACGTCCGGGCCGGCAACTCCTCCGACGAGCTCGCGTCGGTGGTGCTGACCTTCGACGGCGCGCCCGCCCGGTGGCTGCCCGTCGGCGCGAAGGGCGACATGCACGTGTCGCTGCGGGTGGTCGAGGACCTGCTCGCGGGCAGCACCGTCGAGATCCACTACGCCGCGCCCGCCGGGGTCTCCGGCACCCTCGTCGTCGACTGCGGTCTGGTGGAGGTCTGATGACGGCCACGCTCGGCACCGGGCAGGAGGCCGGGACCCCGGCTCTCGACCGCGCGAAGCTCGTCGTCGTCGGGAACGGGATGTCCGGTGCGCGAGCCCTCGAGGAGATCCTCACCCGCGGCGGTGCCGACCTGTTCGACATCACCGTCTTCGGCGACGAGCCGTACGGCAACTACAACCGCATCCTGCTCTCCGAGGTGCTGGCCAAAGCGGCCGGCGCGGCAGTGGACAACGAGGACGCGGACGGGTGGGACCCCGACGAGCTCTACCTCAACCCCGTCGACTGGTACGCCGAGAACGGCATCACGCTGCACGCGGGCGTGCGGATCGTGCGCATCGACCGGCACGCGAAGGTCGTCATGGGCGACGACGGGTCGGTCACCCCGTACGACACGCTCGTCCTCGCCACCGGCAGCCGCTCGTTCTTCCCGCCGATGGACGGGATGTGGGCGTCGAGGACCGAGCTGACGCCCGGCGTCTTCGGCTTCCGCTCGCTCGACGACGCGAACGGCATGCTCGACCACGTCGCGGACGCCCGGACGGCGGTGGTGATCGGCGGCGGCCTGCTCGGGCTGGAGGCGGCGGCGGGGCTGCAGGCCCACGGGCTCGCCGTACACGTCGTCCACCCCACCGAGGTGCTGATGAACCAGCAGCTCGAGGCGGACGCGTCGAGGGTGCTGCGCTCGAAGCTCGAGGACATGGGCATGCACATGCACCTCGGGGTGAAGACCTCGGAGATCCTCGTGACCGACGGCGCCGTCTCCGGCGTGCGGTTCACCGACGGGTCCGACCTCGCCTGCGACATGGTCGTGGTCACGGCGGGCATCCGGCCGAACATCGGCCTCGCGATGGTCAGCGGGCTGGAGACGCAGCGGGCGATCGTGGTCGACGACCGGATGCGCTCGGTGGACGACGACGACATCTTCGTCGTCGGCGAGTGCGCCCAGCACCGCGGCGAGGTCTACGGCGTGGTCGGGCCGCTGTGGGAGCAGGCGGCCGTCCTCGCCGACGTGGTGACCGGCGCGGACCCGGACGCGGCCTACCACGGCTCGCGGCTCACCACGAAGCTCAAGGTCGCCGGCGTCGACGTCGCGCAGATGGGGGTCAAGGGCCCCGAGCGCGAGTCCGACGAGTTCGTGCAGTTCTCCGAGACCGGCCGCGGGGTCTACCAGACGGTGATCATCCGCGACGGCACGTTGATCGGGGCGACGCTGGTCGGCGACGTCTCCAAGGTCGCCGCGCTCACCCAGGCGTTCGACTCGCGCTCGGCGCTGCCCGAGGAGCGGGTGAAGCTCCTGTTCGACCTCGGGTCCGCCGACGACGCGGCGTCGGCCGCCGACCTGCCCGACGACACGCAGATCTGCAACTGCAACGGAGTCTCGAAGGGCGACCTGGTCGGCTGCGTCCACGGCGGCGCCGAGACCGTGTCGGCCTGCATGGACGCGACCCGGGCCGGCAAGGGCTGCGGCTCCTGCAAGGGCCTGGTGCGCGAGGTCGTCGAGGCCGCGCTCGGCGGGGCGGGTGCCGAGGACCCCGCCGACTCGTACTACGTGCCGGGCATCCCGCTGGACAAGCCGACGCTGATGCACGAGATCCGGACGCGGGAACTGAAGAGCCTGTCGGCGGTGTTCGCGACGCTCGCCCCGGAGGGCCGCGAGGACGTCGGGTCGAAGATGGGACTCACGGCGCTGCTGAGGATGATGTGGCCGCACGACCACGTCGACGAGCGCGACGGCCGCTTCATCAACGACCGCGTGCACGCCAACATCCAGCGCGACGGGACGTTCTCGGTGGTCCCGCGGATGTCCGGCGGGGTGACCTCCCCCGACCAGCTCCGACGGATCGCCGACGTGGCGGACAAGCACGACATCCCGATGGTCAAGCTGACCGGCGGCCAGCGGATCGACCTGCTCGGCGTCCCGAAGGAGAAGCTGCAGGAGGTGTGGGCCGACCTCGACATGCCGTCGGGCTGGGCCTACGGCAAGAGCTTCCGCACGGTGAAGACCTGCGTCGGCACCGACTTCTGCCGCTTCGGGCTCGGCGACTCCACCCGGCTCGGGATCGACCTCGAGGAGCGCTACAAGGGTGTCGAGGGGCCCGCGAAGATGAAGCTCGCGGTCTCCGGCTGCCCCCGCAACTGCGCGGAGTCGATGGTCAAGGACGTCGGGATCGTGGCCGTCGAGGGCGGGCAGTGGCAGATCTACGTGGGGGGCGCGGCCGGCGCGACGATCCGGAAGGGCGACATCCTCGCCACGGTCGACTCGCACGACGAGGCCGTGCGGATCACCGGGCGGTTCCTGCAGTACTACCGGGAGCAGGCCAACTGGCTCGAGCGGACCTACGACTTCGTGCCGCGGATGGGCCTCGACCACCTGATCGCCGTGGTCGTCGACGACGTCGAGGGCATCGCCGCGGAGCTCGACGAGCGCATGCAGGAGGCGGTCGACGCCTACGTCGACCCGTGGGCGGCCGACCAGCAGGAGGCCACCCCCGGACAGTTCCACGACGCGCTGCCGATGGTCCCGCTGCCGCAGGTCCCGGTGCGCTCGTCCGAGGGGGCCCCGGCGTGACCGCGTCGGACGAGGCCGTCTCGGTCCGGCTCGGGCCGGTGGACCAGGTCCCCGTGGGCGAGGGCCGGGCCTTCCTCGTGGGCGACGAGCCGGTGGCCGTGTTCCGGCCGCGGTCGGGCGGTCTGCACGCGCTGCGGGCGATCTGCCCGCACCGCGGCGGGCCGCTCGCGGACGGGCTCCTCGACGACGAGGTGGTGATGTGCCCGCTGCACAACCACCGGTTCACGCTCTCCTCGGGGGAGTGCGTGTCGGGCGGCGGGGTGGACGACGTGGCCGCCTACACCGCCCGCGACGAGGACGGGGAACTCGTGGTGAGCCTGGTGGCGCCGTAGGGCAGGCTCACGGTCGTGCCCGACCAGCTGCTCCTCCAGGCCACCGCGTTCGCCGATGCGGTCACCGCGCCGGCCGCGGGCGACGACCTGTCCGCGCCCGTCCCCACCTGCCCGGAGTGGACCGTCCGGGACCTCGCCCGGCACCTCGGCCGGGTCCACCGGCGGGTCGTCCTGACGATCGACGGCGGGTCCGAGCGGATGGTGGCGCGGGACGCCGAGATCCCCGACGGCGAGCCGCCGGCCTCCCGGGACGAGGTGGCGACGTGGCTGCTCACCGGCGCCTCGGCCCTGGCCACGACCTTGTCCGGAGCCGATCCGGACCGCGAGGTCGGCGGCTTCGTCGGGCCGGTGACCATCGCGTTCTGGGCGCGGCGCCAGCTGCACGAGACCCTCGTGCACCGGCTCGACGCCGAGCTCGCCGTCGGGTTCCCCCCGCTCGCGGACGTCGCCCCCGAACTCGCCGTCGACTCCATCGCCGAGTGGTACGACCTGCTCACCGCCTACCGGAGCGGCTCGCAGCGGGTCCGCGGGGACACCTCGATCCACCTGCACGTGACCGACGCCCCGGACGGCGAGTGGCTCGTCCGCCGGGGCGCCGAGGGCGTGACGATCACCCGGGAGCACGCCAGGGCCGACATCGCCGTCCGGGGGCGGGCGGTCGACCTGCTGGCGGTGGTCACCGGACGGCGGGCCCTCACCGACGTCGAGGGGCTCGCCGTGTTCGGTGACCCGGCAGTCGCCGAGGACTGGATCCGGGTGTCGGCCCTGGGCTGAGCCGTCCGCCCGCGGTCGCCCGGGTCAGAGGGTCAGCCCCACCACCACCGCGGCCGCCCCGAGGCACGCGGACCCCACGCCGAGCAGCAGCGCGCGGCCGACCCCGTCGGCCCGGAACATCGCGAAGGCGCCGATCCCGAGCGCGGCCACCCCGCACAGCGCGCCGATGAGACTGAACAGCGGGGTGCTGCCCAGGGTCTCGGCCGGCATCACCCGTGGCAGCAGCCCGGACCACGGCGCGAGCCCCAGCAGGACCCCCACCGCCCCGACGACCGTCCCGATCAGTCCGAGCCGTCCCTCGACCGGACGCTCCCAGGGCAGGGGCTGCCGGGCCGCGACGGCGGTGCGGGGCCGCGCCGGCCCGACGCCGGACGAGCCGTAGGTGCCGGTGCCGAACGCCCCCGGCCGCAACGACGACGGCCGCTCGCGCACGGCGAGGGGGCGCAGCGCCGGGGCGACCGGCGCGGCGGCCGCCCGACGCTGCCGCGGGACGGCCGCGTCCCGGTCCTCCTGACGCCGGGTCCGGTCGAGATCCGCACGCCGCACCGGGACGGTGACCGGCTCGTCCTCGGTCGGCGCCTGGACCGCGAGCGGACCCGACGGGCGTGACCCGCTGACGTCCGGCGTCCGCCGTGGCCCACCGCCGACATCGGATGACGCCGCCGCCGGCAGCGGGCCGGACGGGTGTGGCGACCTGCTGACGTCCGGCATCCGCCGTGGGCCACCGCTGACATCCGGCGAGCCCCCGCCCTGCACCGGGACGGGAGCGGAGGCCGGACCCGTCGTCGGGAAGGGCGGGACGCGCCGGAAACCGGACGGCGGGGAGTCGAGCGAGCCGCGCTGCTGCATCGGGACGTTCGCGAACTCGGTGGACGGCGCCGCCGCCACCTCCTCGGGCGCCCGGTGGCGTCCACCCTCCCGGCGCGGCGGGGTGTACTCGACCGGCCCCGCCGACCCGCCCGCCTCCCGGCCGTAGCCGCGTCCCCCGGCGGCCCGGTGACGGGCCTGCTGCGACTCCTGCGCGTGCATCGACAACCACTCCCCCGAACAGACGTACGCGCGCCGCCACGTGCGCGGTCCCGGCCACTCTGTCCCCCACGGGGACCCCGGTGTTACCGCTTCCACCCGCCCGGCCCAGCAGGTGTGCCGGACCGGGGGACCCGCGCCCGGAATCCTCGACGACACCCTCCGTAAACTGGGAGCATGACGCAGTCCCCCCGGGTTCCCGAGAAGCCGACGCTCGACGGTCTCGAGGACACCTGGGCCCCGGTATGGGAGGAACAGGGCACCTACGCGTTCGACCGGACGGCCCAGCGCGCCGACGTCTTCTCCGTCGACACGCCGCCGCCCACGGTCTCCGGGTCCCTGCACGTCGGGCACGTCTTCAGCTACACCCACACCGACGTCGTGGCGCGCTTCCAGCGCATGCGCGGCAAGTCCGTCTTCTACCCCATGGGGTGGGACGACAACGGCCTGCCGACCGAGCGCCGGGTGCAGAACTACTACGGCGTGCGCTGCGAGCCGAGCCTGCCCTACGACCCCGACTTCACCCCGCCGGAGAAGCCGGGCAAGCAGCAGGTCGCCATCTCGCGGCGCAACTTCGTCGAGCTGTGCGAGACGCTGACCGCCGAGGACGAGAAGGCCTTCGAGGCGCTGTGGCGCCGCGGCGGACTCTCGGTCGACTGGTCGCACACCTACCAGACCATCGACGCGCGGGCCCGGGCGATCAGCCAGCGTGCCTTCCTGCGCAATCTCGACCGCGGCGAGGCCTACGTCTCGATGGCGCCGACGCTGTGGGACGTCACGTTCCGCACCGCGGTCGCGCAGGCCGAGCTGGAGGACCGCGAGCACACCGGCGCGTGGCACCGGATCGCCTACCACGGCGCGGACGCGCCGGTGTTCATCGAGACGACCCGCCCCGAGCTCATCCCGGCCTGCGTCGCACTGATCGCCCATCCCGACGACGAGCGCTACCAGCCGCTCTTCGGCACGACGGTCCGCTCGCCGCTGTTCGACGTCGAGGTCCCGGTGCTGGCCCACCCGGCCGCCGAGATGGACCGTGGCGCGGGCATCGCGATGTGCTGCACCTTCGGCGACCTCACCGACGTCCAGTGGTGGCGCGAGCTCGACCTGCCCAACCGCACCGTCATCACCCGCGACGGCCGGCTGCTGCGCGAGACCCCCGAGTGGATCACCTCGGAGGCGGGCCGCGCCCGGTACGAGGAGATCGCGGGCACGACGGTCTTCAGCGCCAAGGAGAAGATCGTCGCGATGCTCGCCGAGTCCGGCGAGCTGGAGGGCGACGTCCGGCCGGTCACGCGCCCGGTGAAGTTCTTCGAGAAGGGCGACAAGCCGCTCGAGATCGTCTCGTCGCGTCAGTGGTACATCCGCAACGGCGGCCGCGACGCCGAGCTGCGCGAGGCCATGCTGCGCCGTGGCGACGAGCTGGTCTGGCACCCCGACTACATGCGCCACCGCTACGCGGACTGGGTCCGCGGGCTCAACGGGGACTGGCTGGTCAGCCGGCAGCGGTTCTTCGGGGTGCCGATCCCGGTCTGGTACGCCCTCGACGCGGACGGCGAGGTCCGACCCGAGCAGGTCCTCACGCCGGACGATGCGACGCTGCCGATCGACCCGTCCACCGACGTGCCGCCCGGCTACACCGCCGACCAGCGCGACCGTCCGGGCGGGTTCACCGGTGACCCGGACGTCCTCGACACCTGGGCCACCTCGTCGCTGACCCCGCAGATCGCCGGCGGCTGGACCGTCGACGACGACCTGTTCGCGCGGGTCTTCCCGATGGACCTGCGCCCGCAGGGGCACGACATCATCCGCACCTGGCTGTTCTCCACGGTGGTCCGCAGCTCGCTCGAGTTCGGGGAGCTGCCCTGGGCGCACGCCGCGCTCTCGGGCTGGATCCTCGACCCGGACCGCAAGAAGATGTCGAAGTCCAAGGGCAACGTCGTCACGCCGATGGGGCTGCTCGAGGAGTTCGGGTCCGACGCGGTGCGCTACTGGGCCGCCGGGGGGCGCCCCGGCGTCGACACCGCGTTCGACCGGGGCCAGATGAAGGTCGGCCGCCGCCTCGCGATGAAGCTGCTCAACGCCTCGAAGTTCATCCTCGGGGTGGGCGTCGGGGCCGGGCTTCCCGACGTCGGGGCGGTGACGGCCCCCATCGACCGGGCGCTGCTCGCGCGGCTCGCCGGCGTCGTCGCGAAGGCGACCGACGCGCTCGAACGGTTCGACTACGCGGTGGCCCTCGAGGTCACCGAGCAGTTCTTCTGGTTCTTCTGCGACGACTACCTCGAGCTGGTCAAGGCGCGCGCCTACGGCGAGTTCGACGACGTCGGGCGGGACTCCGCCCGGGCGGCGCTGGCCGTGGCGCTGCGGGTGCTGCAGCGGCTCTTCGCGCCGGTGCTGCCGTTCGTCACCGAGGAGGTCTGGTCGTGGTGGCAGGAGGGCTCGGTGCACCGCTCGGCGTGGCCGACCACCGACGAGCTCCCGGCCACCGACGGCGTCGACGAGGGCGTCCTGGACGTCGCCTCCGACGTCATCTCCGGCATCCGGAAGGGTAAGTCCGACCAGAAGCTGTCGATCCGCACCGAGGTGGAGTCGCTGTCGGTCTCCGCGCCGGAGGCGCAGCTGGACGCGCTGCGCGTCGTGCTGGGCGACGTGCAGGCGGCGGGCCGGGTGCGCGACGTCGAGCTCGTGCCCTCGGAGAACGGCGAGCTGGTGACCCGCGTGGGCGGGCCCGTGGAGACGGTCGGCGCGTAGCCGGGGGCGGGGTTCGCCCCGGACGGGTCCGGGCCCCGGTCACCGGGGCCCGGAGCCGGGTCAGCCCTGCAGCTCGGACTGCGGCGTGATCGCGAAGCGGTACTCGTCCCCGGAGCCGTCGGACTCGTTCTCGGGGATGCGCTCGACGTCGAGGACCTTGTCGTCCAGCGCGGACGCGGCCATCGGCTCGAGGAAGATGACGGCGCCGCCGCCCTCGAGCACGGTGTCGTCCGCCGCCGGGTTGGGCGCGACGGAGAGCTCGAGCCCCTCCTCCGCCATGTTCGGCGTGGCGGCGATCCGGAGCCCGGATCCCTCGGGCATCTCGTTGGTCTCCAGGATGTTGGAGATCGCCTCGGCCGCCGTCTCCGTCAGTGCCAGCATGCCCCGTTACCATACGGATCACGGAAACGTCACGCACGTCATCGCGCGCGCCATCACACGGGTTGGTCTCCCGACCCGGCGCCTGGTCACGGAGGAGAGCGGCCATGGCACTCCCGGTCCCCGAATCGGCCGCCGGGACGCGGGTGGACATCCTCCGAACGCTCGCCGAGCACCCCGAGGGCCTCTCGGACCGTGAGCTCGCCGAGGCGCTGGGCGCGTCGCACCCCGGCATCGACTACAAGGCCGTGAACCACCAGTGCCGCAAGCTGGTGACCGCGGGGACCGTGGAGCGGGTGGGCACGAAGCCGGTCCGCACCCGGCTGCGGCCGGGCGTCCTTCCCGACGACGGGACGCCGGAGCCGGCTCCGTCCGCTCCCTCACCCGACCGGCCCATCGAGGAGCCGGACGCGACGTCCGATGCGCCTGATGTGACCCTCGCGCCGATGATCGCCGGCCTGCCGCCCGTCCAGGTCGCCGTGCTCGCCGCCCTCGTCGACGCCCCCGAGGGTCTGACCGACAACGAGATCGCCGCCGTCCTCGCGCCGGCGCACCCCGACGTCGATCCCAAGGCGTTCAACTACCAGTGCCGCAAGCTCGTGAAGGCCGGGCTGGTGGAGCGCACCGGCCGCGCGAAGGACGTGCCGATCCGCACCCGCATCACCGAGGCGGGACGGGAGGAGGCGGCCCGGTCGGCACCCGCCCCCGTCGAGCCCGCCCTGCGGTTCACCGACCCGACGGTCTTCACCGCCGAGCCCTCCGGGACGTCGGAGTCCTCCGGGACGTCGGAGAACGGGGACGCCCCGAGGAACGGGGACGCCCCGGGGATCGCCGCCGTCCCCGTGCTCCGCGAGGACCCGGCCGACGACGCACCGCCCGACGACACACCGACCCGCCGCCCCCGCCACCGGCCGAAGGCGCCGAGCGACGACCTCGCCCGGAGGCGCCGTTCGGAGCGCGCCGGCGACGACCCGGACGAGACGCCGCTGCGTTTCCTGCCGTTCTCCGCGTCGGCCTCGCTGGTGCTGCGGGAACGCCTCGCGGAGCGCGCCGCGCTGCGCGCCGTGCCGCCCCGCACGCGGGAGGTCGTCCTCCCCCGGCGCGACGTGCTGCAGGGCTGGTCGCGCACACAGAACGTCGCGGCGGCGATCACCACGTGGCTGACCCGCCGCGGCGGCACCGTGCGGCGCGTGACCGAGCAGGGCCCGGCGCTGGACCTGGTGGCCCACCTGGACGGCGAGGACGTCCACGTCGAGGTCACGGGCTGGCCGCCGGACGGGGCCCGCACCCACCCGAGCACGCTCGCCGCCGACTGGTTCCGCGCCGCGAGCGAGGCGGCGGTGCAGCGACGTCGTGCCCACCCGCGCAGCCGCGTGGTCATCGCGCTCCCCGACACCCGGCGCTACCGCGGCCTCGCCGCCGACGCCGCGGCGCCGCTCGGCGACGCCCGCGCGGAGGTCTGGTTCGTGGACGCCGCCGGGCGGGTCCAGCTCTCCTGAGCCGATTGCCCTCCGGCGGCCCGGGGTAGCTCCCACGGACCACCACCGAAGGAGTACCCGTATGTCCGCGGACATCACCGAGATGATCCTCGACGACCACGACTGGTTCCGTCGCCAGTTCCTCCGCCTCGCGGACCTCCGCGACCACCCGGACACCCTCGACGAGGCGAAGCAGGTCTGGGACGCGCTCGCCCGCCACCTCGAGGTCCACGCCTCCGCCGAGGAGGAGCACTTCTACCCCTCGATGGCCCGTCGCGCCGACGACGAGGACGCCTCCGCCACCGAGGACGCGATCGGCGACCACGACGACATCCGGGCCGGCGCCCGGAAGGCGTTCGACGAGGAGCCGGGCAGCGAGGCCTGGTGGAACGCCATCGACGAGTGCGACAAGGCCAACAACCACCACATGTCCGAGGAGGAGAGCGACGACCTCGCCCCGTTCCGTCGGGTGACGTCGCTGGCCCTCCGCCAGGAGCTCGGCGCCAAGTTCGAGCAGTTCAAGGCCGAGCACCCCGGCGCGAAGGGGCTCGACTTCGCCGACAAGGACCCCGACGCCTACGTCGAGGCCGTCACCAGCTGAGCAGGAGCGCGGCCCCGGCGCCCAGCCCGCCGAACGCGGCGCTGATCCCGTCGGGGCCGAGCACGAGCACGCCGACGGCCGCGAGCACGGCCACGAGCAGCAGCACCACGAGCACCGGGACCGCACCGCGGGGCGGCCGGGCCGCCGTCGTCGCGGCCGCCACCGGCTGCGGCGCGGTGTCCGGGCCCCGCCGGGCACGGACGACGGGTCCGGTGCCGGGGGTGGCGGCGGACGGCGCCGGCTCGGGGTCGGTCGGGCGCCCGAACGGGCCGGACGTCCCGGGCGGCGCGTCGGAGGTCGGTCGCGCCTCGTGCGGGCGCGCGGCGGCCAGCGTGGCGTGACCGCCGACCCCGTTCGGGACCCGCTCGCGGTCGCCCCCCGCGACGAGGGCCGGTGCGGCACCCGCTGCGCGCGCCCCCGTCCCGAACGCCTGCGGCCAGCCCTCCGAGCCGCGCTGGGCCTGGACCGGGGTGGAGGGCAGTCGCGCCGCCGGGATGCCCGGGACCGGCTCGGCGACGCCGAGGTCCTGCCCGGCGTCCTCGGCCACGAGGTCCCCGTGGTCGGCGGGGTCGCCCTCCCGGTCGCGGACCGGTGGCGCGTCGACCGCGGTCGACTCCTCGGGGCGCTCCGGGGTGGACGAGGGTCCTGCGGGGACCGCCTCGGCGTGGACCGGCTCGGGCCGGGGCCGGTCGGGCACCGGGTCTCCGACGTCCGGGAGTCCGCGCGGCGGCGTGCGGGGTTCCCGGGGTGCGGGCGGTTCGTCGAGGGCCGGGGCCGCCCCGGAGGCACCGACCGCGGCGCCCACCCCCACCGGCGCGGAGGGAGTGCCGACGGTCCGGCGGGCCCGGATGGCCTGCGCGCCGGACGCGGCCCGGGTGGACCGGGGGCGGGCCGGGAGGAGCAGGGCGGCGAGCCCGCGCACACCGTCGTCGCCGGCGGCCACGACGAGGGCCGAGTCGGCGTCCCCGACCAGCCCGGCGAGGCGACGGGCCAGGGGCGTCGCGCGGTCGGCGAGCACGAGGACGTCGGCGGCGTCGTCGCCGGGGCCGGTCGGACCGGAGCGCTCGATCTCGGACACGGTCTCGCGCAACGCGTGCTCGACGAGCTGCTCGAACACCCCGCGGTCCACCGTGACGGTGTGCTCGCCCGCGCTGACCCGGACCTCGGTCGCGTCGGTCTCGGCGAGACGCGTCCGGGCGCGGCGGACCTCCCGGCGCAGACGGGCCGCGTCGCCCCGGGTGTCACCCGCGCCGCGGGCCCCCGGACGGGGGCCGCCGACGGTGTGGGCGGTCGGGTCGAGCGAGGTCAGCTGGGCCCGGACCACCCCGAGGAGCAGCTGGTCGAGCCGGGTGCCGGTGGCGACCGGGCCGCGGGCCCCCACCTCGGCGCCGTCGGCCGTGCGCACCACGGGCCAGGCGGTGAGCGCCCCGTCGCGGGCGTCGAGGACGACCGCACGCCCTCCGACCTCGACGGCGGCCGCGAGGCGGCGCCCGACGGTGGCGACGGGTCCCGGCAGCCACGACGGCGCCGGCAGACCGACCAGCGCGGTGGCCTCGGCGATCTCCTCGAAGCGTCGACGCTCGGTGTCCGCGGGGGTCGCGACGACGAGCGCGCCCGGCCGCCCGGCGTCCTCGAGCAGGACGGAGAACGCGTCCGCGAGGCGGTCCACGGCGTCCCCGTCGGCCTCGAGCGGCGCGCTCCGCGGGAGCGGGGCGCCGTCGTCCGCGCCGGACGCCCGGTCCACCTGGACCGCGACCAGCTCCGACGGCGTCACCTCGACCGCCATCACCCAGCTGCTCACCGCAGTCCTCCTCGTCGTCGCCCGGCGATCTCCGCACGCGTCGGGCCCGGTGCGGACACGCCGCACGGGACCCGGGCTCGCGCCGCGGGCGCCGTTCACGGTAATGGGGGCCGTTCCGGTTCCCACCACCGGTGACGGCGGTGTCACGCGGAGGGGGACGAAACGGACGTCGGTCATGGTCGATGTCACACGGGTGCGGCATGCTGACGCCCCGGGAGCCCGGAGCGCAGCGTGGTCGCACCCGGAGGGGGGACGCGGCCGCCCCGACGGGATGACGCCGCGCCGGACACCGATCGTCGTCCGGGTCGACGGGGAGGGGACGCGGTGGTCACCACCGGGACGGTGCGCACGCCGCGGCGGGGCGCGACCGTCGACGTGCACGCCACCCTCGCGCCGCTGTGGCGCGGTCTGGTGCTGTACCGGGTGGTCGCGCTGGCCTACGCCGTCGCGAACGTCGTGCGGTTCGCCGAGCTGTACGTCCGTCCCGCCCTCGGGGTGGCGGTCGTCGTCCTCATGGCCGCGTGGACGCTCGTCACCTCGGTGGCCTACCTGCGCGGCGCGTCCCGGCTCGTCGTGGTCGACCTCGCGGTCACCGTGCTCACCACGATGACGACGGTGCTGGTGGACGACCCGTCCCGCATCGCCGCCGGTCAGCCGGTGATCACGACGGTGTGGTCAGCGGGTGCCGTCCTCGCCATCGCGGTGGCGCACGGGGTGCGGCCCGCGGTCGGGGCGGTGGCGGTCTCGGTGGCGGCGCTGGCGTTCACCCGCCGGGCCCTCGACGCCGCCCTGCTCTCGGACGCCCAGCTGCTGCTGGTCGCGGGCGTCGCGGTCGGGTTCGCGTCGGTGGCGATGCGGCGGTCCGCGCAGCGGCTGCAGGAGGCGATCGCGACGGAGGCCGCCGCGGCCGAGCGCGACCGGCTGGCCCGCGACATCCACGACGGCGTGCTGCAGGTCCTCGCGCTGGTCCGCCGCCGCGGCCCGACGCTGGGCGACCCGGAGCTGGTGCGCGAGGCGGCCGAGCAGGAGGTCTCCCTGCGGCGGCTGATCACCCGCGGGCCGCCGGGGCTCGACGGTCCCGACGACGAGCCGGTGGACCTGGGGGCCGCGATCGGGGCGACGCTGCCCTCGCGCGCGGTGCTGGCGGTGCCCCCCGAGCCGGTGGCCGTGCCCGGCGGGCTGGCCCGCGCGGTGGTCGCGGTGGTGCGGGAGGCCGCGGCGAACGCGGACGCCCACGCCGGCCCGGACACCGGGCTGTGGGTGCTGGTGGAGGACGACGAGGAGGCGGTGACGGTGAGCATCCGGGACGACGGGGCCGGCATCGCGGAGGGCCGGCTGGACGCGGCCCGCGAGGAGGGCCACCTCGGGGTCGCCTCCTCCATCCGCGGGCGCACCGAGGAGCTGGGCGGCACCGCCGCCCTGGTGACGGCGCCCGGACAGGGCACGGAGTGGGAGTTGGTGTTCCCCCGATGACCGGAGCGGGTGCCACGCGCGTGATGGTGGTCGACGACCACCCGATGTGGCGGGAGGGCGTGGCGCGCGACCTCACCGAGCGGGGCTTCGACGTGGTGGCGACGGCGGGCGACGGCGCCGCCGCCGTCCGGATCGCGCCGGCGGCGCGACCCGACGTCGTGGTGATGGACCTGCAGATGCCGCACCTGGACGGGGCGGGTGCCACCGCGGCGATCCTCGCCGCGCTGCCCGGGACCCGCGTGCTCGTGCTGTCCGCGAGCGCCGAGCAGGGCGACGTGCTCGGCGCGGTCCGGGCCGGGGCGGCGGGCTACCTGCTCAAGTCGGCGCAGGCCGCGGAGCTGGTGGACGCCGTGCAGCGCACCGCGGACGGCCAGGCGGTGTTCGGCCCGGAGCTGGCGGGGCTCGTCCTGGGCGAGTTCCGTCGTCGGGAGAAGCGGAAGGACCGGGAGACGCAGCCCAGCGGCGAGCCGGCGCTGACCCCGCGGGAGACCGAGGTGCTGCGGCTGGTCGCCAAGGGGCTCACCGCCCGGCAGATCGCCGAGCGCCTGACGCTGTCCCACCGCACCGTCGAGAACCACGTGCAGAACGCCCTGCGCAAGCTACAGCTGACCAACCGCGTCGAGTTGACGCGCTACGCGATCGAGCAGGGGCTCGACCAGGTGGCTTCGCCGGGTGAGCAGTAAGGGGCCTATCACCCCACTTTCTGCTCACGGGGGCTTCGCCCACCTAGTTGAGGTGGGCCCGCCAGACCCGGGCGGCCCGGGCGAGCTCGGCGGCGTGCCGGGGCAGGCGCTCGCCCCACGAGTCCAGCAACCGGGCGGCGTCGAGGTACTCCCCGCGGCGGCCCATGGTGGCGGCGAGCTCGACGACCTCCTCGGCCGTGACGCCGGGGAGGTGCAGCCGGGCCTCCAGCACGCGGCGCAGCTCCAGCACCCGTCCGGCGGCGCGGTGCACGATCCGCAGGTTGGTCAGCATGCGCACGAGGATCGCCTCGGTGCTGACGGGGACGAGCAGGTCGGCGTGGAACGGCAGGGCGGGGTTCGCCCCCGTCGAGGCCACGAACAGGGCGCGGCAGTCGGCCTCGTCGAGCAGGGTCCCGGTGAACGGGTCGACGTACCAGGCCGAGCCCACGGGGTGCACGAGGAAGTGGCCCGGCATGCCGATCGGCTCGATCACCAGACCGGCGCGGCGGCCGACCTCGATCACGAGGACGGCGAGCGTGATCGGGATGCCGACGCGACGCTCGAGCACGTCGACCAGCGAGGAGTTCCGCGGGTCGTAGTAGTTCTCGCGGTTGCCCGCGAAGCCCTCCTCGGTGAACAGCCGCAGGACCAGGCCGTCGACGCTCGCGACCCCGGACGCCAGGCGGTCCAGCTCGGCGAGCGCCGACCCGACGTCCGCGTCCGGCCGTGCGAGCCGCGCGATCTCGAGCGCGGCCCGGTCGAGGGGCGGGTCACCGGCCTCGACGAGCGCGGCGAACCGCGCCACCGCGTCGGCGGACCCCTGCGGATCCGGCGGCGGTGTCCGGTCCTCGGGGTCGTCGGGCACGCGCGCATCCTCCCCCGCCGGGCCCGTGCGCGCTCAGGCGGGCGTGATCGAGGTCGCCCCGCTGGTGCGGTTCCACCGCAGGACGCCGTGCTCGAAGGCCTGCGCCCGACCGGCCGAGGTCGTGTACTCCTCCCCGGTGGGCAGCCCCAGCGACGAGCGGTCGGCGCCCCGGGCGCGCCAGGCGTCGAGGATGGGGCCGCTCAGCTGGTGCGCGCCGGTGTCGGGCGACCAGTAGACCGACCCGTGGGCGAAGTCGGTGAAGCGTCCGCGGCCGTCCGCGGTGGCCTGCTCGACACGGTCGGGATCCCCGAGGTCGGGCCGGTCCGCCCAGGCCGCCCGCACGTCGGTGCCGGCCGCCGCGACCAGCTTGTTCACCTCGGCGCGGATCGTGTCCATCGCGGCGAAGCCGGCGTTGCCCGGGCAGGCCGTGTTCCCGACGTCGCGGTGGGCGAAGACGGCGTCCACGGTGGCCGTGCTGCCCT
The DNA here is from genome assembly GCF_013409505.1 of Actinomycetospora corticicola. NCBI lineage: Bacteria > Bacillati > Actinomycetota > Actinomycetes > Pseudonocardiales > Pseudonocardiaceae > Actinomycetospora > Actinomycetospora corticicola. The sequence goes on from NZ_JACCBN010000001.1 coordinate 4,387,681, forward strand.
TGGCGAACTTGGAGGTGCCGCCGCCGTTCGAGGTCAGCGAGACCTTCGCGGCGACGTCGCGGTACATCCCGCCGAGCTTCCACGCCGCGAGCTTCTCCACCGAGGTGAGCTCGGCCGGGGTCGGCGCGACGTCGGAGAGGTTGCCCATCATGGCGATGCCGAAGGTCTCGCGGTTGAACCCGCCGGAGTGGGCTGCGACGACCGGCCGGTCCAGACCGCCGGCCCGACCCTCGTAGATCGTCCCGTACTTGTCGACCAGGGCGTTGTAGCCGATGTCGCCCCACCCGTTCTTCTTCGCGTGGTAGGCGTAGATGCCCCGCACGATGGCGGCGGACTGCTCGGGGCTGTAGTCGTTGGACTCCGCGGTGTGGTGGATCGTCACCGCCTTCGTGGTCGGCGAGTACTCCGGCGGCCAGGTCATCATGCCCTCGTCGGCGCCCCACTGGGCGCGCGTCACGTACGCGGGTGCGGCCGGGGCGCCGTCGCGCGCCGCGGTCTGCCGCTCCCGGGCGCGCGCCCCGATCGCCTCGTCGTTGCCGGAGGTGCCCGGGTCGATGCGCTGCACCGCCAGGCCCTCGGTCACGGGCACGCCGCCGCGCGTCGCGCGCACCTCGACGGCCCGGCGGTCCCCCACCCAGACCGGGTCGGTGCCGCCCGGCGCGGTGGACGTGGTCGAGCTCCGGGCCCCCGGCGGGGCCGTGCGCGCCGCGTCGACGGTGTCCCGCTCGTCACTGTTCGCGTCCAACGGCAGCCAGGCGCCCCACGCCCCGCTGTCGTCGGTGGACCGGAGCGAGATGACGTCCGGGTCCGGTCCGGTCCAGGTGACGGCGACCATCCGCAGCGGCGCCGCCGAGCGCGCCACCTGCGCCCCGCTGCCGTCCCGGCCCTGCGGGGACAGCGGGAGCGGGGTGATCGACGGGTCGGTCGCATCGGCCGGCGGGAGCGTGGCCGCCGGCAGGGACGAGACCGCGGTCGCGCCCACGGGCGTCTGCCCGGTGACCGCGATCGCCGCGGGCGCGGCGACCGCGAGCGCGGTGAAGGCGCCGAGGCCGAGGAGGACCCGGCGGAGACGGCGACGGGGCGGCGCCGACGGGGTCACCCGCCGTCGGGAACCGTTCGCTGCCGACCACCGCGACCTCATCCGTCGTCCTCCGCTCCCTCGCCGATCCGCGCCGGAGCAGACTGTGTCACCCACATGCGTCCCAGTGATGCCACGACGCACCACCCGCGTGGGTGATCTTCTAGGACGAGCGCGTCCAGAAGGCGACGTCGGCGTAGGTGGCGACCGACCGTGCCGTGATGGAGTCCGCGCCGGCGCCGATGGGGCCCGCGACGACCGGGATGAGCTTGGTCAGGTTCAGCACGCCGCGGCGGCCGGCCCGGCTCGCCAGGCGGAAGCCGATGCGACGGTCGAGCTGCTCGCGGACCTCCGACGGGAGCCGGCGCAGGCCGGTGAGCAGCGAGACCTCCTGCAGGTCGATGCCGGTGTGCTCGGCGAGTTCCGAGCCGTCGGGACCGAGGACGCAGAGCAGGACGGCGGTCCGCACCACCGGGTCGTCGAGGTCGTGGCCGCGGACGTGGGCGATGGACGCGGCCAGGCGGGTGCAGACCAGGTAGAGGCCGGACGCGCCCGCGGGAGCGGTCAGCAGCATCGTGGCGGCCCCGCCGAGGCTGGTGAGCAGCCCGGAGCTCGCGGCGAGACGGACGTGCGCGCCGGTCAACCGACGGATCGCGGCCCCGACGTCGCCGTCGGACTCGGCCAGGTGCTCGTCCCCCACGCGGCGGGCGGGCGCGAACGGTCCGGCCCCGCCGATGCCGCGCCGCAGCAGCTCACGGACGAGGGGGTCGCCGGCCCACGGCGCGGGGGACGTCTCGGGCACGCCGAGACTCTGTCACGCCGGGCCCGGGACGCACGACGGCCCGGCCACCCTGGGGGAGGGGGTGACCGGGCCGTCGAGCGCGCGGAGGTCCCTAGAGGATCGCCGCGTTGATCGAGTTGCCGTTCAGGTTGTCCTTCACGTTGTCGTTCAGGAACGGGCTGCAGGTGATGTTGGCGGCGTTGAGGCCACCGACCGGCGCCTGGCCGATGATGTTCGCGAGCAGGGCGTCGCCGCCGTTGTTCTCGGCGAGGGCGCTGCCGCCCTTGACCGAGCAGGTGTCGCCGCCGCGCTTGCCGTGGTCGCCGTGGTGCTGGTGCGAGCTGTGGCCGTGGTCGCCACCGTCGTGGCTCGGCATGTCGCCGGCGAACGCGAGGGGCGCCCCGGCCACGAGGCCGGCACCGGCGCCCAGCAGGACAGCGGCGATCTTGGTCTTCGTCATGTCGTCTCCGCGCGCTTGGTGAGGGGGTGGATCAGAAGGGGAGGGTCGGGAGCGACCCGGTGCCCGGCAGCTCGAGGCCGGCGACCGACACGTTGAGCGAGTTGCCGTTGAGGTTGTTCTTCACGTTGTCGTTGAGGAACGGGCTGCAGGTGATGTTGGCGGCGTTGAGGCCGCCGATCGGGGCCTGCACGACGCCGTCGATCAGGCCGCCGCCCTCGCCGTTGTTGACCGCCGCCGCGTCGCCGCCGGCGACCGAGCAGGTGGAGGAGCCGTGGCCGCCGTGGCCGTGGTGGTCGCCGTGCGACTCGGAGGCGGAGGCCAGCGGGGCGACGGCCGCGAGGCCGGCCAGCACACCGACACCCACGATGCCGAACTTGGTGATCACGTTGTTCTCCTGGGGAGCTACACGGGGAGAGCCGCCGGTTGGAGGCATCACCGACATCAACGGCACCTGTTCAGAAAAGGTGACCCCTAGTCACCGGAAGGCGTTGCCGGTTGCTGCGGCCGTGCAGAAACGTGTGCAGGAAAGCCACGGACAGCGCAGGTCCATCGCCCGCAGCTCCTCGTTCGAGGGGCGGCTCCCATCCGTCGACCGGGGCGTGCCCTCACGCGGAGCAACCACACCAGGAGATCTTCACGATTCCGACGCCCCATCCGGTGTCGGACGAAGCAGAAATGACGAAGGCCCGGCCACCGAGAGGTGGCCGGGCCGTCGGGCGGGACGGAGTCAGAGCACGTCGGCGGTCAGCCGGTTCATGCTGAGGTTCCCGTTCAGGATGCTGTTGCACAGGATGTTGGCGGCGTTGGCGCCGCCGACCGGGGCCTGCGCCACGGCGTCCACGAGTCCGCCACCGCTCGCGCGGTTGTCGGCGGTGGCGTTGCCGCCCTGCGCCGAGCAGGTCGAGCTCGGACCGGACGGAGCCGGCGTGTCGTGGTGGCTCTGGTTGGCGGAGGCGAACGGCGCGACGGCGACCAGGCCGGCCGCGATCGTCAGGGTCACCAGGGCGGGCTTGCGGTAGGACATGTCATCTCCTCGCAGAATCGTCGGTCGCGGACTACAGGCCGAGCAGCCCGAGCAGGTCGAGGCCGTCGCCGAGGACGGACAGGTCGACCACGTTCCCGCTCAGGTTGTCGTTGAGGATGCTGTTGCAGACGATGTTGGCGGCGTTCAGCCCGCCCACCGGCGCCTGCACGACGGCGCCGACCAGGCCGTCGCTCGCGGAGCGGTTGTTCGCCGCGGCGTTCCCACCCGCGACCGAGCAGGTCGAGGAGCCGGCGCCGGCGTGGGGGGCGCCGTGGGACTCGGTGGCGGACGCGAAGGGCGCGAGGGCGACGAGGCCGGCGGCGACGCCGACTCCTGCGATACCGAGCTTCTTGATCATGGGGAAATCTCCTGAACGGTCGTGTCGTGGGGAGCTGCGGCCGCCCTCGGGCGGCGTCGAGTGCGTCAACGACCGTTGCGGGCGGTTTGTGACCGTCCGTCACCGGTTGGCGGCTACAGATGCCCGACCCGTGCTCGGTCGGCCCGGAACGGTCACGGCAGGCGACCGTTGCGTCCGGCGGCCGTCACCGCTGTGAGGGGCGACCGACCCCCTCGACCGCGCGTTGCGAGCACCCTCGGCAGTCACGACCGGTGAAATGTCCGAGAAAGGGTGTCGCTAATTCGGGTTGGTCGCGAGGAGATCGAGTGCCGTCCCGAGGTCGCCCGCCCACGACTCGTGGGCGTCCCGATGGGCCGCCCGTTCGAGGCGTTCGCGCTGCGCGCGGGCCCGGCTCCAGGCGACGACCACCGGGTCCACCCGCGCGCCGTAGTGCGCGTCGATGACGAGCTCCGCGAGGTGGTGGTCGGCGCTGGCGGTGTCCTTGTACTCCCAGATGCCGAGCAGCCGGGCCGGCCCGTCACCGAGCCCGGAGGCGTCGTCCAGGAAGGAGGTCGCGGTGGCCACCGGGAGGCGGGAGTACGGCCCCGGGTGCCGGTCGAGCAGGGCGACCCAGAGGGTGTCGACGAAGTCGCGCACCGCGGTGCACTCCGCGGTGGTCCAGTCGCCCCAGAAGGCGGCGATCCGCGCGAGCACGGAGTGCAGGTCCACCCGGTCGTCGGTCACGACCGCCCGCAGCAGCCACGGCGTCAGGGCCCGGACGTCGTCCGGGGCGCCGATGGTGGTGCCGAGGCCGAGCGCGAGGGAGAGCGGATCGGCGTCCGCGAGGACGACGGGGCCCTGCCGGGGCGTGCAGCTCTCCAGCACGTCGCGGGCGGGGTGCGCGACGAAGGCGGCCTCCACCTGCCACAGCGCCGCCGCGACCTCCGCTTCCACGTTCGCGATTCTGGGGCTTGACAAGCCGACACGCCCCACTGATCGGGCGCTTCCCACCTGATGGTGTCACTCTTCGTGATCTCGCGTACGGCCGAGCGGGGATCGCCGTCGGGGCGGGACCACCGGTGGCAGAGTGGGCCGGGTGGAACGCACGCGTACCGAACTCGAGGTCGGCACGACGACGGGCACCCTGCGGGGTCGCGCCCGGGACGGGCTGGTCTCCTGGCGCGGCATCCCCTACGCGGCTCCGCCCGTCGGCCCCCGCCGCTGGCGCGCGCCGGAGCCGGCCGAGCCGTGGGAGGGCGTGCGCGACGCCTCCACGTTCGGCCCCGTCCCGCCGCAGGAGCGGACCGGCGAGTTCCTCGGTGCCGGGCGGCACACCCCGATGGCCGAGGACTGCCTGACCCTCAACGTCCTCGCGCCCGCGGCACCGTCGGACACCCCGCGACCGGTGATGGTCTGGTTCTACGGCGGTGCCTTCGTGGTCGGCGCCGCCTCCGCGCGCACCTACCGCGGCTACGGGCTGGTGACGACCGGTGACGTGGTCTACGTGAGCGTGAACTACCGCATCGGCGCCCTCGGCTACCTCGACCTGTCGTCCTACGGCACCCCGGAGCGGCCGATCGAGTCGAACCTCGGCCTGCGGGACCAGATCGCGGCGCTGGAGTGGGTGCACGACAACATCGCGGCGTTCGGGGGCGACCCCGACGACGTCACGATCTTCGGGGAGTCCGCCGGCGCGATCTCGGTGACCACCCTCATGACGGTCCCCGCAGCTCGCGGGCTCTTCCACCGGGCGATCGCCCAGAGTTCCGCCCCCGGCGTGGCCTACTCCCGCGAGCGGGCCGGCGACTGGGGGCGGCGCTACGTCCGGGAGCTCGAGCACGTGCTCGGTCGGTCCGGCGACCCGGTGGAGCTGCTCGACACGGCGTCGACCGAGGAGCTCCTGCACGCGTCCCGTCGCTTCCGCCACGCCGCGGACGACACGCCCGGCGTGCTCCTCACGGCGCCCACCGTCGACGGCGACCTGCTGCCGGAGGCCCCGCTCGACGTGTTCGCCGCGGGCCGCGCCCACCCGGTCCCGCTGATCATCGGGACCAACGACACCGAGGGCCGGCTCTTCGAGCTGCCCGGGCTCCGGCTCGACATGCTCGTCAGCGACCAGCGCACCGACGCCGTCTTCGCCGCCACGCAGCCCGAGCTCCAGGAGCAGGTCCTCGCCGCGTACCGCGGCACGCCCCACCGCAAGGACCTCGGCGGCGACTACCTGTTCTGGTACCCGTCGGTGCAGGTCATGGAGGGGCACAGCGCGGCGGGCAACGCGGTCTACGCCTACCGCTACGACCTCGCCCCCCGCCTGCTCCGGCTCCTCGGCCTGCGCGCGACGCACGGGATGGAGCTCTACGCCGTGTTCGGGCTCGCCCGTTCGCGTGCGGGTCGGATGCTCACGGCCCTCGGGGGCGGACGCGCGCTGCGCCTGATCTCGCGGAGCCTGCGCCGGGACTGGACGACCTTCGCGCGCACGGGCGCCCCGGCCTCGCACTGGCCGCGGTACACCCCGGAGGACCGGCTCACCCGGATCATCGACGCCCACGACCGCATCGAGGCCGACCCCCGCCGTGGGCGTCGGCTCGCCTGGTCCGGCTACCGCGGCTACCGCTGAGCCTTCCCGACGGCGGGTCCTCGGTCCGGTCTCGCAGGTCCGGCGGCCCCCGAACCTGCCCAGCGGCATCGCGAGATGCACACCATGCAGGTCCGGGGCCGCCTGAACCTGCCCCATGTAGACCTCGCGGACGCGCACGCGGTTGGGCCGACCGCCAGGTGCACACCACGCAGGCCCGGCGGCTCCGGAACCTGCCCCACGTAGACCTCGCGGCCGGAGAAGGGCCCGAGTGGGCGCAGAGGACGATGGGCGCGTGACGGAGATGACCGGCCCCGAGGTGCGCGCGCTGCTGGCCGAGGGCGGGACGGTGCGCGACGTCGTGGCCGAGGAGCCGGACCTGCACGGGCTGGACCTGTCGGGCGTCACGCTCGAGAACTGCCGGCTGCCGGGTGCCGACCTGCGCGGCGCGACGCTGGACGCGGTCACGGTGCGGGGCGGGTCGCTGGCCGGCGCGATCTTCATCGACGCCGACCTCACCGACGCGGCGTTCGAGGCGGTCGACCTCTCGCGGATCCGGCTGACCGGTGCCCTGCTCACGGAGACCCGGTTCACCGACTGCCGGATGATCGGCGCCGACCTGTCCGGGCTGCGCGGGCTCGCCGTCTCCTACCGGCTCGACGGCTGCATCCTCGGGCTCGCCAACCTCCAGGACGTGGCGTGGCGGGGCGTGCACCTGCGCGGCGTGGACCTCTCCGAGGCCGACCTGCGCGGCGCCGACCTCCGGGACGCCGTGCTCACGGACTGCGTGCTGCGCGACGTCGACCTCGGCCACACCCGTCTGGTCGGCGCGGACCTGCGCGGCGCCGACCTCGGCGGGCTCTCCGACGACACCCCGCGCACGCTGCGCGGCGCGATCATCAGCGAGGCCCAGGCAGCGGCGGTCTGCCGCGCCCTCGGCCTCGTCGTCGCCTGAGGCCCCGTAGGGCGCGCGAGGTCTAGTGCGACGACCCCGACGAGTTCGCGCGCGCCTTCTTCAGCCGCCCGTAGAAGCGGAACGTCACGGCGGCCGCGACGATCGTGACGACGAGGAAGATGATCGACAGGATCGGCTCGTCGACCGGCGTGAAGAAGATGACGGCGCTGAACAACGACAGGATCGTGCCGATGATGCCGATCCCGACGTTGAGCTTCAGCTCGCTCTGCTTCTCCGGCGACGTGTCGGGCGCAGCAGCGGGGTTCCGGGCCAGGGCGGGGTCCATGGCTGCTCTTATACCCGGCTCGCCCGCTCCGGTCACCGGTGACGTGCGAAGCCCGACGCCCGTGAGATCGGTCGCCCGACCGCGGCATGTACGGATTCGGCCGATCCGACCACCCGGACGCGGTCCCGGGCCCTCGTCACCGCGGTGTAGAGCAGCTCCCGCGTCAGCAGGGGCGACTCCGGCGGCGGGAGCAGCACCGTCACCTTCGTGTACTGGCTGCCCTGCGCCCGGTGCACGGTCATCGCGTTGACCGTGGTCACGTCCCCGAGCAGGGCCGGCGCGCGCTCCACCGGCACGTCCCCCCGGCTGAAGACGGCGACCGTGCGATTTCCCTGCGCCACGATGACGCCGGTGTCGCCGTTGTACAGCCCGAGGTCGTAGTCGTTCTCGGTGACCAGCAGGGGGCGTCCGGGCCACCAGATCTCGCCGGCCTCCCGGTCGGCGTCGACCCCGCCGTCCTCGTCGAGCCACCGCTCGACCTGGGCGGCCCAGCGGGCGACCCCGTAGGGGCCCCGCCGGTGGGCGCAGAGCAGGCGGTGCTCCTCCCCGGCGAACAGCGCGCCGCGGGCGTCGCCGGCACGGGCGGCGGCCGCGACCTCCCGGGCGCCGCCGACGACCTCCTCGCGCAGGCCGGCCAGCCCGGCGGGCTCGCGGTCGGTGAGGTCGGCGGACTCCACGAACTCCAGCGACCCGGCGCTGCGCAGGCACTCCAGGGCCGCGTCGGCGTCGCCCTGCCGGATCGCGAGCGCCAGCGCGGCGATGTCGGCGTTGTTGCGGTAGTTCCGCTCGAGCCGCACGACCCCGTTCGCCGCGGGGTGGGCGGTGCAGCCGACCGCGTCGAGCTCGTCCGGTGCCGGGCGGGGCGTCCCGAGCTCCGGGGCCGACACGAGGTCACCGAGCACCGCGCCCGCCTCGACCGGCGCGAGCTGGTCGGGGTCGCCGACGAACACGACCCGCGCGTCGTCGCGGACCGCCTCGAGCAGGCGAGCCATCAGTGTCAGCGACACCATCGACGTCTCGTCGACGATCACCACGTCGTGCGGCAGCCGCCGGTGCCGGTCGTGCCGGAACCGCGAGGACGTGTCGGCCCGCGATCCGAGCAGGCGGTGGATCGTCGAGGCGTCGACGTCGCCGACCCGGGCCCGGTCGGCCTCGGGCAGGGACTCGGCCGCGACCGCCTCCCCGAGCCGGGCCGCCGCCTTGCCGGTGGGTGCCGCGAGGGCGATGCGGCAGGTCGGGTCCTGGTCGCGCAGCACGGCGAGCAGACGCGACACGGTGGTGGTCTTGCCCGTGCCCGGGCCACCGGCGATCACCGCCGTCCAGCGCAGGGTGGCGACCGCGCACGCGAGCCGCTGGTGGTCCCCGGCGTCCTCGCCCGGGAAGAGCCGGTCCAGGGCCGCACGGAGCCGGACGGGGTCGACCGACGGCGGCGGCGCGGAGGCGCGCGCGGTCAGGCTCGCGTGGACCTCGTCCTCCTGCCGGCGGTAGCGGTCCAGCCACAGCAGCCTGTCGTCGAGCCGGAGCGGGCCGCCGGGGCGGGTGAGGGGGCTCGCGGCCAGGCGGGCCGCCCACGCCGCCGGGGCGGCGGGCCACGGGAGGTCGGAGGTGTCGTCGAGAGTGCCGTCGTCGGTGAGGACGACCCGGTCGACGTCGCCCAGCGCGAGGCACACCGATCCGCCCCGCAGCGCCCGGACCGTCAGCGCCGCGGCGAGCAGGACCTCGTCGTCGTCCTCCCGCCCGAGACGTCCGAGCCGGCGCGCCACCGCCGCGTCCGACGGGGCGAGCACCCCCCGCGCGGTGAAGGTGGCCAGCAGACCGCCGGCCCGCGCGGCGTACCGCACGCCCTCCTCGGTCGCGAAATCCATCGTCACGACGACGTCCCTCCCGCCGACCCGGTCGAGCTCCGCTCCGCTGCGTCTCCCGCCGACCCGGTCGAGCTCCGCTCCGCTGCGTCTCCCGCCAACAGATCGGACAGCGCGACCACCAACGACGCCGGCGGCCACCACCGGAACACCCCGCTCGTGGTGCCGTCGACCACCGGGGTGTCGGGCCCGCACATCCCGCGCAGGAACAGGTAGGCGACGCCCCCGAGGTGCTGCTCGGGGGCGTAGCCGCGCACCCGCCAGCGCAGGAAGCGGTGCAGCGCTACGCCGTAGAGCATCGCCTGCAACGGGTAGTGCGCCCGGATCATGGCGCTGCGCATCTGCTCCGGCCCGTAGTGCGCGGTGGTCAGCGGGTCGGGCACCCCCGTGGTCGCGATCGGGCCGAGCCAGTTCGTCTTGTGGTCGACGATGACGAAGCGGCCGTCGGGGTCGCGGAGCACCGCGTCGATGCTGCCCGTCAGGTAGCCGCGCAGGACCTGGCCGGAGAGCCCCTCGAGGACGTCGGCGTACTCGGCCAGCGGGTCGTCGGCGGGGAGGTGGGCGCGCAGCAGCGCGGCCGCACCGCCCAGCGTCACGGTCGCGGCGGCGGGGTGGTCGCCCCCGGCGAGCGGCAGCTCGAAGTCGAGTTCGACGAGGCGGTCCGAGGGGACGACGTCGCCGTAGCTCCAGGGCCCCGAGGACGCCGTACCGACCGGGGTCCGCAGCACCGGCTCGAGCGCCACGGCGAGCTCGGCCGCCCCGACCCCCGCGACGGGCCGCTGCGCGAGGGCCTCGGCGGCGGCCTCGACCAGCGCGGGCCCGAAGTCGCCGGTCGAGGTGTCGACGGTCTCCAGCACGGTGTGCACGAGCACGCCGAACGCGGCACCGACGGGCAGGTCGGCCATCGGCGAAGGCAGCCCGTCGTCGGACGCCGCGGCCACCTCGAGGTCCCCCTCGTCGTCGAGCGTCGACTCCTCCGGCTCGGACGTCGCCGTCTCCGCGGCGTGCGCCGCGTGCGCGTCGGCGGTCAGCGACGAGTAGGAGGAGCGCCGCCACGCGAGGTCGAGCTCGCGGCCGAACCGCGCCACACCGAGGCCGCCGTGCTCCTCGGCGGCCGGGACGAAGGGGACCGCCGGCCGCTTCACCACCGGCTCGACGGCGAGGTCGGGGCCCGCGAGCGCGGTGAGCTCGTCGAGCACGGCCGTGTCCTCGGCCAGGGTCACCATCGCGTCCGGCTCCCGCCCCGGCCCGCGCCCCGGGCTGCGCAGCAGACGGTTCAGCGCGGACGCGGCGGTGTGCGCGGACGGTGCCCACCACGCGACCACCTGGCTGCGGGCACGGGTGAGCGCCACGTAGAGCAGCCGGAGGTCCTCGCCGTCGTCCTCGTGGCGGTGCGCCCGGCAGTGCTCCTGCCAGCCGGGCCCCTCGGTGGGCCCGCCCACGGCGCGGATCCGTCGACCCGCGGCGTCGTGGTGCAGGACCTCCTCCGGGGTGTCGCGGACCCAGCGGTCCCAGCCGAACGGCACGTAGACGACCGGGAACTCCAGGCCCTTGCACTTGTGCACGGTGAGGATCTGCACGGCGTCCGCGTCCGATTCCAGACGACGGGTGCGCTCCGGCCGGGCGTCGGCCCGCCGTCCCTCGGCCTCGACGATCCGTAGCCGCAGCCACTCGGTGATCGCGACGACCCCGAGCCGGCCGGCCGAGGCCTGGGCGTGCAGCACCTGCCCGACGTGGCGGACGTCGGTGAGCAGGCGCTCGCCGCCGACCGCGCCGAGCACCCGGCGCGTGAGGTCGGTGGTGGTGGAGACGGCCTCGAGCAGCGCCGCCACCCCGCGGTCACGCAGCACGGCGGCCCACCGCCGCAGGTTCTCCCCCACCTCGGCGAGCAGGGCGGCGTTCGCCCCGGCCCAGCCGTCGGTGTCGAGGTCGGCGGCCCGTGTGCCCACGAAGCAGGTCAGCGCGGCCGCCCGGACGCGCGTGGCCCGACCGGGCTGCTCGAGGGCCTCCAGCAGCGCCAGCCACTCCCGCGCCGCCGTCGTCGAGAACACGCTCGCCGCGCCGGCGAGCACCGCCGGCACCCCGGCCTCGGCCAGCGCCTCGCGGACCTGGTCGGACTGCGCGTTGGTGCGCACGAGCACGGCGACGTCGCCCGGCCCGAGCGACCGCCCGTCCCACGTGGAGTCGGCGGCCAGCAACGCGGTCAGGTCCGCGACGAGGTCGGTGACCACCGCGTCGCGCACCGGGGTGATCTCGGGGAGCCCGGTGCGCCAGTTCGCCCGCAGCCCGGCGCGGGGCAGGACGCGCAGCCGGAACGGCGTGTCGACGGGGGCGCCGGCGAGCCGGGGATCGGCGTGGGCGGCACCGACCGGGCGGACGACGATGCGGTCGTCGCCGAGGGCCGCGCCCGCGAAGACCCGCTCGAGGGCGGAGAGCAGCCCGGCGTCGCTGCGGTGGTTGACGGCGAGCGTGGCCCGCGCGTCGGCGGAGTCGGCCGCGGCGAGGTAGCTGACGACGTCGGCGCCGCGGAACGCGTAGATGGCCTGCTTCGGGTCACCGATCACGGTGAGCAGGCAGTGCCCGTGGAACGCGACCCGCAGGATGTCCCACTGCACCGGGTCGGTGTCCTGGAACTCGTCGACCAGGACGACGAGGTACCGCTCGCGCAGCCGGACCCGGGCCGCCTCGCCCAGCACCGGGTCGGTCAGCGCGGCGTGCAGCCGGGTGAGCATGTCGTCGAAGGTGAACAGCCGACGGGCGCGCTTGCGGTGCTCGACCTCGGTGCGCACGGCGGCCGCGAACCGGGCCCGGGCGTCGGCCGGACCCGTGACCTCCCCGGGGGCGGGCGCGAGGGTCGCGGTCGGGTCGCCGATCGCGGCCCGGCCGAGGACGAGCGCCGTGGCGTGGTCGAACGGCGGCGGGCCGGCCGTCTCCGGGGCGTAGGCCCGGACGTAGAAGTCGTCGACGACCTCGGTGACCACGTCGTCGATCGACTCGACGAACACCGCGTCGGCGTCGGTGTCCCCCGCGACGCCGAGGCCCGCCAACATGTCCTGGCAGAACTGGTGGGTCGTGGCGATCGTCGCGGTGTCGAAGTGGGCGAGCGCGTGGGCCAGCCGCCGGCGGCGCCGGGCCCGCTCCGCCTCGTCGACGTCGACGATCAGCGCGGTCACCGCGTCGGTCGGCATCCCGCCCGCCCGCAGCGCCCGCTCCACCGCGACGAACCGCTCCCGCACCCGTTCGCGCAGTTCACGGGTGGCCTCGCGGCCGAACGTGACGAGCATGAGCTGGTCGAGCTGCGCGCGGCCCTCGGCGACGTAGCGGGCCGCGAGCGCGGCGATCGTGTACGTCTTGCCGGTCCCGGCGCTCGCCTCCAGCACCGTGGTGCCCTCGGGCAGCTCACCGAGGACGTCGAAGGACCGGACGTCGGTCTCCACCGTGCTCATCGGTAGTGCTCCTCCTGCCCGCGCTCGGCCTCGCGCAGCGGCTTCCAGAACCGCACGGCGAGCTCCCCGAACCGCGTCGACTCGACCTCCCCGGCCGGCCCGGCCACGTCGTCCAGCGTGCGGTCGCGGCCCCAGACGAGGACGTGCGCCGCGTCGTTCGCCTCGCCGAAGCGGGACGACCACTCCCGCCGGGCGGTGTCGAACGCCTGCTTCGTGGTCCGCCGCGGGCGGTCGGCGACGTAGCGCTCGGAGACCTTCGCGAACAGCGGCAGCGGCTCGCGCAGCCCCTCGGCGCGCAGCGCCACGAGGTCGGCGAGCACGGCCCGCGCGTGCTCGGGGGTGATCCCGGTGATGTCGGCCCGGGCGGTCGGCTCGTCGCGACCGCCCTTCCCGATGGTGGCGGCGGACCAGGACCCGTCGGGGTGCGCGGCGGCCAGCGCGAGCAGGTGCACCCAGGTGACGGCCCGGTGCTTCGGCGCGAGCCGGGAGAAGCTCACGGCGGCCACGGTCGAGCCGCGGACCCCGGACACCGTGCCCACCACGGTGGGCCCCCCGTCGAGCGGCACCGTGACGGTGAGGTCGCGCGCCGGTTCGGCCCACAGCGGGTCGGCCACGAGCTTGATCGCCTCGGCCTGCTTCCCGACCCGGCGCAGCAACGCGACCCCCAGCGCCCCCGGGGGCAGGGTGCCGCGCCGACGCTCGGCCTCCATGCAGGCGGTGACGTCGTGGCCCGCCAGCCGGTCGGCGAGCAGCCGCTCCCCGATCGCCCAGGTGGCCAACGCGTCCGGCGCGACGGGGAGGGCCTCGTCGGGCTCCTCCTCCTCGCCACGGGCGACCAGCGACAGCCGCTGGCGCAGGAAGGCGCGCACCGGGTGCTCGACGAACTTCACGAGGTCGGCGAGGTCGACCTCGGTGGACGGGCGGGCCGGCAGCGGCCCCTCCAGGAACACCGTCCGGGTCCGCCGCCCGGACACCAGCGAGCGGGCGCCGGCGAGGGCGGCGGCGTCGAAGCTGAAGGCGCGGCCGCCCGTCGTCCGGAAGTTCCCCGGGGCGAACGGCTGCAGCGGGTGGCGGCGCACGACGTGCTCGCGGGCGGGCCGCCCGCCGACGGTCGCGGTGGCGTCGAGGGTGTCGAGCAGCTCGCCGACCGGCACGGCGGGCGGCCGGGACGCCCCGGTGCGCTCGTCGGCGCCGGAGTGCACGACGACGAGCCGCTCGGTGGCGGCCAGCACGGCGTCGAGGAAGAGCTGCCGGTCCTCCGTGGCCGCGTCCCGCTCGCCGACGTGCGGGTCGCGCGCGAGCACGTCGTCCCCGTCGGTGGCCCGCTGGCGGGGGAAGACCTGGTCGGCCAGGCCGAGCAGGCAGACCACCCGGTGCGGGACGCTGCGCATCGGCAGCAGGGTGGCCACGGTGAGCGTGCCGGTGCGGAAGTTCGCGCGGGTCGGACGGCCCGCGAGGTGGTCGGAGAGCACGGCCCGGACGTCGTGCAGCGTGAGCACCGGCGGGGCGGCGGCGGAGGCCGTGTCACGGACCTCGGCGAGGACGGCGCGGGCCTGGGTGAGCTGCCAGACGTCGGCGGGCACGGTAGCGGTGAGCGCGTCGAGGGCCCACCCCAACGCGTCCAGCCACGCCCCGAGCGGCTGCCCGTCGTCGGCCGCGGTGCCGCGCATCCGGTCGAGCACCTCGGCGACCCGGTCGACCAGCTCCGCGAGGCGGCCGACGAGGTCGGCGTCCCGCGAGTCGACCTCGTCGAGCGGCAGCGCGGAGTCCAGCCACACCTGCTCGTCGCCGGACATGGCGACCCCGACGAGCAGCCGGTCCAGCCCGGCCTCCCAGGTGTTCTCGGCGACGCGGCCGAGCTTGTAGGCCGCCCGGTGCGTGCGGTCGAGGCCCCAGCGCACGCCGGCGCGGGCGACGAGGACCCGCAGCCGTTCGAGGTCGTCGGCGTCGAACCGGAAGCGGCGCCGGACGGGCTCGCTCTCCGCGAGGTCGAGCAGCTCGCTCGCGGTGAGCCGCGCGTCCGCGAGGTCGAGCACCGTGCCGAGCACCCCGAGCACGGGGTTGACCTGGGTGAGCGCGCGGTCGGCGACGCGCACCTGCAGCCGGTGGCCGGGGTGGGCCGTGCCGGCGTCGTCCCCGCCGAACGCGGCGGTGATCAGCGGCGCGAACGTCTCGACGTCGGGGCACATGACGACGATGTCGCGCGGCTCCAACGTCGGGTCGTCGGCGAGCAGGCCCAGGACCGCCTCGCGCAGCACCTCGACCTGCCGGTCGGGCCCGTGGCAGGAGTGGACGACCACGCTCTCGTCGGGCGCCAGGTCGATCGCCGCGGGCGCCCGGTCGTGGCGCAGATCGTCCTGCAGCTGCTCGAGCAGCGTCGCCGGGGCCGCTCCCGACGCCGGGTGGTGCACCTCGTGCGCGTCGGCCGGCAGCCGCAGCTGCAGCTCCCGGGCGTCGCGGGCCAGGGACCGCAGCAGGGGGTGGGCCGCGACGTCGGCGGTCGGGTCCTCCCGGCGGCGTTCGACGGGCCCGGCCCCACGGACCGCCGCCCAGAGCGCGGGCGAGGGATGGGGCAGCCAGACGTGCACCTCCCGCCCGTCCGCGAGCGCCGCCAGGACCGTGAGCTCGGTGGTGGACAGCCGGGTGGGTCCGAACACCGACACGCGCGCCGGGAGCTCCGCGGCGGTCACCCGGCCGGGCAGCGTCTCCGCCGGGTTCGGCTCACCCAGCCGCTCGCGCAGCCGGCGCAGCAGCTCGGGCTGCCACCGGAGGTCGGCCGGGACGTCCTCGTCGTCCTTCGCCGCCCACGCCCGCACCATGGCGGGCCGGTCCTCGGCGTAGGCGTCGAACAGCCGCGCGAGGTGGCGCGCCGCGGCGAAGCGCCGGCCCGCGCGCGTGCCGGTGCGCTCGCCCACCACCCCGAGGTAGGTGTCGAGCGGCGCCAGCCACGGCTCGCCCGCACAGGCGTCGATCGTCTCCAGCAACGGCCAGACCAGCCGCTCCGGGCGCCACGACCCGTCGTCGGGAAGGCCCCGGGCGAGGCGCACGAGCTCGCGGGGCGACGGGAAGCGCACGTTCGCGCAGACCCCGTCCTGCGCCGCGCCGGCGCCGAGGTGGTGGGAGAGCCGCTGCGCGAGCCACCGCTCGACCCCGCGCGTGGGCACGGCCACGACCTCCGGGGCGAACGGGTCCTCCGGCGGCGTGACCAGGACGTCCGCCAGCGCCTCCGCGAGGGTGTCCGCCCGTTCGGCGCGGTGGACGTGGAGCGCCATGCCCCGGCACGCTAGCCGCGCCCCCCGACAGCCTCGATCACCCCCGGCGTCGGACCGGTCGGACGGTCGTCAAGGGCAGCCGGAGGACACCTTCACCCGCCACCAGCCGGCGAGGCGCCCCACGAGGCCGAGCACGGGCGTCACCTGCCAGCGGCAGCAGCCGGGCAGGCCGAGGTCGTCGGTGGTGAGCCGGACGCCGCGGTGCGCGTCGGGGTCGTCGAACATCCGCTCGAGCAGCGCGCGGTTCGCCGCGTGGCGCTCCCGCCGGGCGAGCACCGCCCCGCGGACGGCGTCCAGGGACGCCACCAGGTCGTCGCGGACCCGCTCCAGCTCGCCCAGGTCGAGCAGCCGCGGGCGCTCGGCCACCGGGACGACCGCCGCGGCCGCGAGCACCTCGGGCGCCCAGTCGGCCTCGAGGACCCGGCGCAGCCGTTCCTGCAGCTCCGCGACCTGCTCGCGCATCCCTCGTCGCGACGCCGGGGTCTCCGGCGCATCGAGGATCGCGAGCGCCAGATCCGGGCGTGGTTCGGTGGACGTCACCGGCGCCTCCCCCTCCGACGTGAACACGCGCCAGAGTGTGCGCGCCGCGCCGCCCGGACGCCAGGTCAGGTCGGGGTCACGTCCCTGCCAGGTAGTTCGCCGCGCGCCACACCGCCTCGCTGACCTCCCAGCTCGCCATCCCCGGCACCCGGACGGCGTAGAGCACCACCTCGCGGGTCCGGGCCCCCGCCGCGAGGCGCCGGGGCGGGTCCCCGACGACGGGTGCGACCGGCCCGCGCGCGTCGGCCACGACGAGGTCGCCCGCCGTGGTCGGGGTGCCGTCGCGGTAGGGCTCGCCGCGGCTGACGGTGAGCCGCCACGGCCCGCTCGTCGCCGCCGCGTCCAGCGCCGTCAACGGCACCCCGACCTCGGCGAGCACCGCCAGTCGCACGTCGTCGACCGCATGGGTGGACTGCAGCGCGCCGGTCACCACCACCTCACGGGCGTCGCGCTCCAGCGCGGTGGGCGGGACGGTCGGGTCCAGTCCGGTCTGGCGCTCGAAGGTCGGGTAGGCGACGTCGAGGAGCCGGCCGCCCCGCTCCCGGATGCGCTCCGCGGCGTGGAAGGACCCGGAGAGCCGTCCCAGCCGGGCCCGTCCGGCGGGGCCCGCCGCCCGGACCGGGGTCACGACCGCGGTCCACAGCTCCAGCGCCCCGAACTCGACGAGCAACGCCGGGTCGACCGCACCGGCGACGACGTCAGCCACGGGGCCAGGATGGGGCCATGAGCGACTGGAACCAGCAGGTCATCGAGGAGTTCCGTTCCCACGGCGGACGGGTCGGCGGGCAGTTCGAGGGGGCCCCGCTGCTCCTGCTGCACCACGTGGGGCGCCGCAGCGGCGCGGACCGCCTCAGCCCGATGATGTACCAGCAGGTCGGTGACGCGTTCGCGGTCTTCGCCTCCAAGGCCGGCGCGCCGGACAACCCCGACTGGTACCACAACCTGCTCGCGCAGCCCGAGGTCTCGATCGAGGTCGGGGACGGCGAGAGCATCGACACCGTGCCGGTCCGGGCCCGCGAGCTGCCCGCCGAGGAGCGCGAACCGGTCTGGGAGACCCAGAAGCAGCGCTACCCCGGTTTCGCCGACTACGAGGCGAGGACGACCCGGACGATCCCCGTGCTGCTGCTCGAACGGCGCTGATCGTCCCCACCTGGGGTTTTCGTCCCCCCGGTCGAGCGAGGAACGGCCCACCCGGCCCCTTCGGCGACGACGGGCGTGGCTACCGTGGCCACGCCCGGTCGTCGCGGAGGAAGGAGTCGCACCATCGCCTCCCGTCACTCCGCCCGGTCCACCCGCGAGCGCACCCTGCGCTCCCCGGCCCGTCCGCTCGCGGTCGAGCCCCGCCCCGGGGCCCGTCCGGCTCCGCGCCGGCGACCCGCCGACGCCGGGGTCCGCCGCCCCTCCCCGTCCCGCCGTCCGGCCACCCCGGGGAACCGGCCCCCGACGACGGGTCGCGCCACCACGGCCCGTCCGGCGCCGCGGCGCACCCTGCCGGTCGCGCTCGCCGCGGTCGCGGTGCTGCTGGCGATGGGCACCGTGCTCCTGCTGTTCGTCGAGCGGCGGACGGCGGACGCGGTCCCCGCGGCGATGACCTCCGCCCCCGCGGCCCCGGCCGCCACCGCGCCGCCGGCGTCCCCCGCCCCCGCCGTCGTGACCCCCGCGGAACTCGCCCGGTGCCCCGCCACCGCGACCGCCTGTGTCGACCTGGTGGCCCGCCGGGCGTGGCTGCAGCACGACGGGAAGGTCACCGTCGGGCCGGTGCCGATGCTCCCCGGCGCCGAGACCTTCCTCCGCCCGCCCGGTCCGACGTCGTCGGCCACGCCGACCGGCTCCTTCCACGTGCTGTGGAAGGACGCGGACGCGTTCAGCTCCGAGTTCGACGAGCCGATGCACCACGCCGTCTACTTCGCGGCGGGCGGGATCGCCTTCCACGAGGGCAGCCTGACGACGTCCTCCAACGGCTGCATCCACCTCTCCGCCGCCGACGCGGCGACGTTCTTCGCCCACCTGCGTCCCGGCGACGGGGTCACCGTCTTCTAGGGCCGTGGGAGAAGGTCTCGGCGGTGCCGTCCGCCCACACCACCAGGCCGGTGCGCCCCACCCGGCGTCGCAGCCAGGCGAGGGCGTCCGTCCCCAGGGCGAAGGCCGCCGTCGCGTCGACGTCGGCGTCGGTGAGGGAGGCGGCCAGCACGGTGACGCCCGCGATGCCCTCGGGAGCCGAGCCCGTGCGGGCGTCGACCAGGTGGGCGCCGCGGTGGGCGGTGCCCGAGGAGGCGACGGCGCCGTCGGTCAGCGGGACCGTGGCGACCAGGCGGGTCGGGTCGCGCGGGTCCTCGATGCCGATCCGCCACGGCTCCCCCGCCGACCAGCCCACCAGGTCCCCGCCCGCGGAGAGGCAGACGTCGGTGTCCGGGAGGGCGCGCAGGGCCGCGGCCGCCCGCTGCGTCGCCCAGCCCTTGACGACGCCGCTCGGGTCGAGCGTGCCGTCGCGCCACACGGAGAACGCGCCGTCGGTGGCACGGTTCGCTCGGGCAGCGATCGCGAGCACCTCGTGCACGTCGGCGGGGGCGTCGTCGAGGGCCAGCGAGCCGGCGTTGACGCGGCTCACCACGGAGTCCGGCCGGTAGGTGCTGAAGACGCGGTCGGCGACGCGGAGCGCGTCGAGGACCGCCGCCCACGCCGCGTCGGCCTCCGGCCCGTGGGTGTGCCGCCCGCGGAGCGCGAGGCTGATCGGCATGCCCATGACGTGCTCGACGCGGCGGGTGACCGGCTCCGTGGCGGTGGTCATGCGAGACCGGCCTGGTCGAGGGCGCTCTGCAGGGACGTCACGTAGCCCTCGGAGGTGTAGGTCGCGCCGCTGACCATGTCGATCTGCGTGCTCTGGGCCTGCAGCGTCTCGCTCACGAGGGTCGGGACCGCGTCGGCGTTGATCTCGCGGTCGCGGCCGTTGCCGTCGGGCTCCTGGATCACGTCGACCGCGGTGATCCGCCCGCTCGCCACGGTGACGCGGACCTGGACCGGGCCCCAGCGGGTGTCGGCGGCCGCCCCGGTGACGGTGCCGGTGTAGGTGCTGGTGGTCGCCCTCGCGGGGGCGGCGGCGGTGGTGCCCGTCGTCGGGGTGGTGGCGGTCTCGGCGGCCGTCGAGGACGAGGTGGAGGTCCGGTAGGAGAACAGCAGTGCGACGGTGCTGATCGTGGTCAGGCCCCACAGGGCGATGCGCCGGGCGCCACGGTCGAAGCGCAGGGGAGGCACGCTCACCATCCGAAGGTCTCGGTGTGGATGCGGTCGGCGGGCACGCCGGCCGCGCGGAGGGTCCCGACGACGAGGCGGGTCCACGGCTCGGGGCCGCAGACGTAGGTCTCGCGCTCCGCGACGTCGGGGACGCGGGCGCGCAGGGCCGTGAGGTCGTCGACGTCGCCGACGCCCGCACCGAGCCAGGAGTCGTGCGCCCGGCGCGGGCCGGGCAGGGGGACGAGGCCGAACCCGCGTTCGGCGGCCAGCACGGCGAACTCGCGGGCGAAGACCGGGACGCCGGTGAAGCGGTGCAGGACCACGACGTCACCGGTCAGCTCCTCCGCCAGGGCCCGCATCGGGGTGATGCCGATCCCGGCGCCGATCAGGGCGACCTTCGAGGCGGTGCGGGCCCGGTCGGTCAGCCGACCGTAGGGACCCTCGACGAGCACCCGCGTGCCGGGACGCAGGGCCGGCACGCGGGCACTGCCGTCCCCGAGGTCCTTCACGGTGATCCGCAGGCTCCGACCGTCGGGGGCCGCCGAGAGCGAGTACGGGTGCGCCCGGGTCCAGCCGGTGCCGCTGAGGAAGCGCCAGGTGAGGAACTGCCCGGCGCGCACCCGCAGCCCGTCGAGGTGCCGGCCGGCGAGGTACACCGAGGTGCAGCCGTCGCCCTCCTCCACCACGGAGGTCACGACGAGGCGGTGGCGCAGGCTGCGCTGCAGTGGCAGGGCGACGCGCCAGAGCAGGACCGCGCCCGCGGCCAGCGCCCACAGGCTCCACCAGAAGACGCTGCGGGCGGTGGACGCCCCGAGCTCCTGCCCGGTCCAGAGCTGGTGGGGCAGGGCGAGCCCGACGCCGAGGTAGGCGTAGAGGTGCAGGAGGTGCCACGACTCGTAGCGCAGCGCCGCCCGCGCCGCCCGCACGCTCGTGACGACCACCAGCACCAGGCACACGGTCCCGGCCGCTGCGAGCAGCATGCCCGGGTAGGAGACGGTGAGGTCCCACAGCTCACCGGGTGCCGCGACCAGGTCCCCGGCCGCGTAGCCCCAGGTGATGAGCCCGACGTGGGCGAGCATGCCGGTGAACGACGTGAACCCGACGAGCCGGTGGATCGTGGCGAGTCGGTCCTGCCCGAAGGCCCGCTCGAGCAGGGGCACCCGGGCCATCAGCAGGACCTGCACCAGGAGCAGCACCGAGGCCAGCAGACCCGTGAGTCGGCCCAGCGAGGTGAGCCCCGTGGCCCACCCGCCGAGGTCGCTCAGGCCGCCGCCGGTGGCCCACCAGGACGTGACCAGTGCCAGCGCGGCGCACAGGGTCGCCTCGGCGGCGGTGCGGATGCGGCGGTCCACGACGGCGGGTGCGGAGCCCGGGCGGGACGGGGCGGCGTGCCGGGTCGGCCGGTGTGCGAGGGCGGTCATGCGCCCGTGACGCCGACGGCGCCGGGCTGCACGGCGCCGGGCTGGACCGGGGCGGCCGGCTGACCGGGTGCGGGGACCGCGGGCTGACCCGGCTGCGCAGGCGCCGTGGGCTGACCGGGCTGCACGGGGGCCGCGGGCTGACCGGGCTGCCGGTCCCCGCGCCCGCCGTCGGGACCCCGCCGTCCCTCGCCGTCCCGCCCCTCGCCACGGCCGTCCCGGTCGCCGCCGCCGTGCCGGTGCCCACCGATCCCCGGGCGGTCGTGCCCGGGGCCCCCGACGGCGAGGCCGGCCGCGAAGCCACCGCCCGCGAGGACCAGGGCCGCGACGACCGCCGCGACCACGAGGCCCGCACGCCCGAACCGTCGACGGGGCCGGTCCGGGGTGGCAACGGCCGTGGGCGCCTCCGCCGGGCTCTCCGCGGCGGTCGCCGACCCGTCGTCGGGACCCTCGGACCCCGGCTCCCAGCGCGACCCGCTCGCCACCGTCGGCTCGTCGGCCGGACGCTCGTCGTCGGGACGCCCCTGCTCGGGTCGCTCGTCGGCCACCGGGATCACCTCTCGTGGGACGTGACCGGCCCACGGCGGGTCGATCAGGTGCCACCCACGGTCGTGTCCTGCGGTGAAGCGTCGACGTGGTCCGCTTCGGAGTCGGGTAAGAGCCGGTCGGCCGCGACCGTGAAGCCGACCAGCGCGCCGCCGCCCGCGGGGGCGGTCACGAACGCCGCGCCGCCGTGGCGGTCGGCGACGTCGCGCACGATCGCGAGGCCGAGCCCGGAGCCGGGGAGCCCGCGGGCGGCCGGGGCGCGGTAGAAGCGGTCGAAGACGCGCTCGACGTCGGCCACGTCGATGCCCGGTCCGTGGTCGCGCACGGTGACACCGCCGGCGTGGACCCGCAGCTCCAGCGGCGTGTCCGAGGCGTCGAACTTCGCCGCGTTCTCCAGCAGGTTCCCCACCGCCCGCTCCAGCGCGCCGGGATGGCCGCGGACCACCGAACCGTCGGCGTCCACGACGACCTCCCGGCCGGTGCGCCGCCCGACCCGCGCGGCGGCCCGGCGGACCACCGCGTCGAGGTCGACCGGCTCCTCGGGCTCGTCGGCGTCGCCGCCGGAGAGCGCGAGCTCGACGAGCTCGTCGACGAGGTGGGAGAGCTCCCGGGTCTCGCCCTGGACGTCGGCGAGCAGCCGCTCACGGGCCTCCGGCGAGAGCTCGGCGAACCGCCGGAGGACGCTCGCGTTGGTCCGCAGGCTGGTCAGCGGGGTGCGCAGCTCGTGCGCGGCGTCCTGCACCAGCCGGTCCTGCGCCTCGCGGGAGGCCGCGAGGCGCCCGACCATCGTGGCGAACGAGGCGGACAGTCGCCCCACCTCGTCGCGTCCCTCCACCGGCATCTCGGCCGTCGTCCCGCCGCGGGTGGTGACCTGCTCGGCGAGCTCCGTCAGCCGTTCCAGACGACGGGTGATGCGGCCCGCGACCAGCCACCCGGCCCCGGCCGCGACGACCAGCACGACGAGCGTGACCAGCGCGATCTCGTTCGCCATCCCGCGCAGCACCCGGTGGCTGAGGTCCACGTCCATCGCCACCTGCCAGGCGCCCCGGCCGCCGCCCTCGGAGGTGGTGAGCACCCGGTAGGTGTCGAAACCGACGGTGGTCTCGACCGTGTTCGTCACGCCCGCCACGGACGTCGCCGCCAGGGCCCGGGCCGTGTCGGTCACGGGGATCGGGACGTCGCGCCCGCCGAGGAAGGTCGCCGTGCCGTCCGGGGCGATGCTGCGGCCGACGAGTTCCTGCAGGCGCCCGCGGTCGTCCCCGCGCCCCGGGCCGCGGCGGGGTCCGCCGTCGTCGTCGTCGGTGCGCGGCGGTGCGATCGGGGCGAGGACACCGGTCTGGCCGTCGGCCACCGCCGTCGTGGCGGCGGCCAGGGTGGTGTCGGTCGCCTGGGTGATCCGCTCGGCCGCCGCGTGGTAGCTCAACACCCCGACCACGCCCGCCACCACCACGCTGACCAGCGCGAACGCCAGCGCGAACCGCAGCCGGAGGCTCACGGCCGACGCACCGTGTAGCCGACGCCGCGCACGGTGTGGATGAGCGTGGGCGCGCCGGCGGCGGTGAGCTTGCGCCGCAGGTAGCCGACGTAGACGGCGAGGTTCTTGGAGTCCGACCCGAAGTCGTAGCCCCAGATCCGCTCGTAGACGGTGGTGTGGTCGAGCACGATGCCCTCGTTGCGCGCCAGCAGCTCCAGCAGGTCGAACTCGGTCTTGGAGAGGGCGAGCTCCTCGTCGGCCCACCACGCCCGCCGGGCCGCGGGGTCGACGTGCAGCGCCCCGACCCGCAACGCACCGCGCTCCTCGGGCTCCTCCGTCGTCGCGAACGAGGCCCGGCGCAGCAGTGCCCGCAGCCGGGCCAGCAGCTCGTCGAGCTCGAAGGGCTTGGGCAGGTAGTCGTCCGCGCCCGCGTCGAGCCCCGCGACCCGGTCGGCGGTCTCCTGCCGGGCGGTCAGCATGAGCACGGGCGTGCGGTCGCCGTCGGCGCGCAGCACGCGGCAGACGGCGAGCCCGTCGACCCCAGGCATCATCACGTCGAGCACCAGGGCGTCGAAGGTCTCGTGGCGGACCCGGGTGAGCGACTCGACGCCGTCGACCACCGGCACGACGTCGTAGCCCTCGAGCTCCAGGGCCCGGGCCAGGGACTCCCGGATGGCCCGGTCGTCGTCGGCGACCAGCACACGCTGCGGCACGCCGACCAGCATGCACCCTCCGGCTCAGCGGTCCTCCGGGGTGAACGCCGCCTGCTGGCGCTTCACCCCGCGGATGACGTTCGTGCCCAGCAGCTCCGGCTCGCCGGTGACGTGGTGCTCCCGTGTTCTCGGCTCGTGGGCCATCCGTGCCACCCGTCACAACGATGTGAAACGCGACCACCCCCAACGAGGGAGGCGGGATCCCTCCCCGCGGGTAGGGTCCGGCCATCGAGTCGATCACCGCGGAGGACCTGCTGGCCCGCGCCCGGGCGTCCCGACGCCGGGTCGGGGCCACTCCCGTCGTCGTGATCGACGGCTTCTCCGGCGCGGGCAAGACGACGCTGGCCCGCGAGCTGCGGCGCGCGGCCGACGACGTCACCGTCCAGTCGATCGAGGCGTTCTACCTCGGCTGGGACGGCCTCGCCGCGGGCCCGGTCCGGGCCGCGGAGCAGCTGCTGGAGCCGCTGCGCCGGGGCGCGGTCCCCGAGGTCGCGCCCTGGGACTGGCGGCGGGGGGAGGTCGCCCCGTCCCGACGACGGGTGGCGTCGGGCCTGCTCGTCCTGGAGGGCGTCGGCGCGGCCGCCCGAGCGCTGCGCGACGCGGCGTCGCTGTCGGTGTGGGTCGACGCGCCGGCCGCGGAGCGGGCCGCCCGCCTGCGCGAGCGCGAGGACTGGGCGACCTACGCGCCGCACCGGGCGGCCTTCGAACGCCAGGAGCAGGCCCTCGCGGCGAGCGAGGGCACCCGGGCCGCCGTCGACGTCGTCGTGACGCGGGAGGGCTCGGAGTGGGTACGTTCCGCGACGTGACGGTCGAATCGACGGAGCCCGCGCCGGCCACCGACGCCGACCAGTGGCGCGAGGTGCAGGAGTGGAAGGAACGCGTCCAGACGACGAGTCCCGTGCTCTCCCCGCTGCGCGACTCGGTCGGGGAGATTCGCGCCCTCGTGCAGGCGGGGCTGCGGCGGGTGCCCGGGATCCAGCAGGTCGACGACGGGGTGCACGACGTCCTGCACCAGCTCGCGGCCGCCGGGGCCGGGGCGGGCGCGGCCACCGTGCGCCGCGACGCCGTGTTCGCGCGCTACCGCGCCCTCGGCCACGACGTCACCGAGTTCAAGGACATCCGGCGCCTCGAGGTGACCGACGTCCAGGCCGCGATGCCCCGGCTCGACCTCGCCTACCCCGTCTTCGCGGCGGTGCAGGGCGGCACGACGTCGCTGCTGCTCACCTCCGGGGCCACGGCGATCACCGGTGGGGCCTCGCTGCTCGGGATCGGCGGGCTGCCGGGCGTCGCCGTGATCGCCGCCTCGCTGACCGGGGACGCGCTGCTCACGGTGGCCACCTGCACCCGGGCGGTCGCGCACGTCGGCGCCTACTACGGCTACGACGTCACCAAGCGCTCCGAGCAGGTCCTCGCCCTGGCCGTCCTGGCCGTCGGCCTCTCCTCCGACGCCGACGCGCCGGAGGCCTACGAGGAGGTCTCCGGCCTCATCAGCCAGGCCGCCGAGGGCGTCAAGAAGAAGCGGCGGCAGCGCCAGCTCCGGCGGCTCGCGGCCGCGGTGCACCAGCGGCTGCTCTCCCAGATCGGCCAGCGCGAGCTCGCGCAGCTGGTGCCCGTGGCCGGCATCGGGATCGGCGCGGTGCTCTCGGCCCGGCTGCTCGCGCGCGTCGTCGACGCCGCGGAGCACCTCTACCGCGAGCGCTTCCTGCACGACAAGTACGACGTGCCGTTCACCGAGGATCCGCCGGACTGGGTGACCGTCGGATAGCTGGTCCGCCGGCTCGATACCGCCGGTTCACCCGCCGTCCACGTGTCCTCCACGGCGCCGCTGTCCGCGCTCCCTACCGTCGCGCCCGTGACCGTCGTCGCGTGGCCCGCGTGCATGTCCGCCGGGGACGCGCGCGCCTGGGACGCGGTCGGACGCTGGCGCGCCGCCGGGGAGGCGGGGCCCGGGTGGTGGGGCCGTGTCGGGTCGTGGGTGGTCACGGGGCTGCGGCACGTGCCGGGGGTGGGCGAGGTCGACCACCTGGTCGAGGCGGCCGTCGTCGGCGTGGTCGGGGAGCCGCTGCGCGACGCCGGGCTCGCGCTCGGCTGGTGGACCGCCGGCCGCGCGGACCGGGTGCTGACCGTGCTCGCCGAGGCCGGCCACGAGGTCACCGCCCTGTCCGACCTCCGCCGACTCGACGTCGACGACCTGCGCGCCGCCCGCGGGCCGCTCGCCCGGGTCCACCTCGCCGCCGCCGGACTCCGGGGCGGGATCGTCGGGGCCGCCGCCGGCGCGGCGGCCGGGGCGTCCAGCGCCGCCGTCGGGCTCGTCGCCGGCGCCGCGGCGCTCGCCCTCGACACCGTGCTCACCACCGCGACCTGTGCCCGGGCCGTCGCCCGCGTCGCCGCGCACTACGGCTACGACTGCGCCGAGCCCTCGGAACGCGAGTTCGCCCTCGCGGTCCTCACGGCCGGGCTCGCCCCGGCCCCGCCCCTCGTCGTGACCCCGCTGCCCGCGATCGGCATCGGGCTCGGCGTGTGGCTGTCCGCCCGACAGGTGGGGCAGGTCCTCGAGGCGGCCGAGCACCTCTACACCGAGCGGTTCCTCCGGGAGAAGTACACCCTTCCCGACGACGGGGCGCTGGTGCCGGCCGCGTCGTAGGTCGCCCCCGCTCCTTCGTGAGGGGAGGATTCGAGCGCTCTTGTGGTGTGAGGGTTCCCCTCACGCGGTCGGCAGCACCAGGAGCCGCAGCCCGTCGTCGGGACATCCGGGGAGGTCGGCGACGCGCTCGGGGAGGTCGAACCCGGCCGGCACCTCGTCGCGCAGCGGCCCGACCACGAGCAGGTCGACCCCGGTGGTGTCGCCGTGCAGCGCGGGCACGGTGACCACGGAGTCGACGGGGTCCCGGCGGGCCAGCCACGCGACCGCGCGCCGGTAGGACCAGGCGGCCGACCAGCGCTCCTCGCGGGGCACCCAGGTCGCGTCGGAGGTGTCGGCGTCGAGGGCCTCGAGCAGCGCCGGCCACTCCGCGAGCCGGGCCGCGAGCCGGTCGGAGCGCAGGAGGTCCCGCTGTTCCTCGCGGGTGGCGTCGACGGCGTCGGCGGCCACGGCGTAGCCCTCCACGTCGAGGCGCAGCAGCGCGGCGAGCGTCGCCCGCAGCTCCGGGGCCTGCTCGGCGGGCAGCCGCCCGTCCTGCAGGCGGGCGACGACGTCCCCGAGTTCCCGGCGCGCGAGGTCGGCGCTCGGGCGGGCGGTGAGGCGGCGACCCGTCGCGACGATCCGGCCGACCGCCGGCAGCGAGTCGGTCGACGGCCGGACCTCGGCGGGGAGCCCCACCAGCAGGCCGCGCAGCACGCCGACGGCGTCGAGGACGTCGGCGACGCGGCGGGCGATCTCGCCGAGGGACAGCAGCCGGTGCACCACGAGTGCCCGCTGCTCGGCGGGCCGCAGCACGCGTCCGAGCGGGGCGAGCGCCGCGGCCACGGTCGCCTCGACGTGGCGCAGCCGCAGGTGGTCCGCGACCGCCGCGGCGCCCTCGGCGGACAGCGGGTCGACCCGGTTGATCGCGAGCCCGGGCAGCAGGGCCTCCACGGCGCGCTGCTCGTCGGACTTGAACATGCGCCGCAGCGACCCACCCGCCGTCAGGAAGGCCGCCAGCGCGTCGAAGGTGGACGCGGCGGCCGCGGGGTCGACGGCGTCGTCGGTGACGCGGACCTGCGCGGAGCCGGAGCCGCGGTCGAGCTCGGGGACGCGGTCGATCGCGACGAACGCCGTCGTGGCCCGCGCCCAGGCGGACGCCGCCCGCCCGTCGAGGACGGCGTCGAGGGTCGCCCGGGCCCACGCGGCGTCCTCGCCGCGGCGGCCGAGCGCGACCACCGCGCCGTCGATGCGGACCAGGGCCGGCCCGAGGGCGGCCGCGGCGTCGGGCGGCAGGCACGCGAGCGCGGCGATGAGGGGCCGGGACGCCTCGCGACCGGGGGATCCGGCCGGGCCGGCGACGTCGAGCAGTTCCGCGGCGAGCTGGTCGACGTGCGGTTCCGGCGGCAGCTCCGCGGGCGGCGGGAGGACCTGGTGCCGGCGGGCGGGGTCGAGGGTGCGGGCCCCCGGGCGGCCGGGTTCGCCGTGCTCGGCGACCAGGAGCCGCCGCAGGGTGGCGAGGTCGGCGGCGTCCAGCGGCGGCGTCGGTCCGGTCGCGGTCGGCGGGTCCAACGGGTCGTCCGGGCCGAGCAGTTCGGTGAGCCACGCGTCCTGCGGGGTCGCGGCGAGCTGCTCGGCGATCTCCTCGACCGACCCCACCACCCCGGCCGCGACCCGGTGCGAGCGCAGCGGTTCCTCCCCCAGGGCGGCCCGCCAGCTCCGCGCGAGCGCGGGGGTCGGGGCGACGACCCGGACACGGCGGCCGGCGCCGCGCAGGCCCTCGACCAGGGCCGTCCGGTGCTCGCCGTCGAGGCCGGTGACCACGAGGGGACCGTCGTCGAGGCGGTCGAGCACGGCGCGGTGCGGGGGCAGGGGCGCCGCCGGGGCGGGCGGGGCCGCGTCCGGGGCGGGGGCGTCCGCGGTGGCGGTCTCCGTGGGTCCGGGCACGTCGTCCCCCGTCCGGCTCCGCTCCGACATCGCCGTCACAGCGATCCACCTCCGGGGGACTCAACGGCGCAGCGCCGTCCGCGGTTCGGCCCAAGTTCATCATCCGACGGAACCGGCAGGTACGTCGCGGAGTCGGAGCCCGTGGACGACGATGATCGGAGCCTGATGTCACCAGACCAGGTCGCCGCGGCGACCGTGCTGATCACCCGGTTGGCCCGCGGGCCGCTCACGCCCGACGCGCTGGCCGACGCCCGGGCGGTCCTGGCCGGGCGGGTCCCGGGAACCGTGCTGGACGAGGCCGCCGAGCGGGCCCTGCTCGACGCCGTCGACCCGCTCTGGTCCCGGGGCTGGACCCCACGGGACCTCGTCGAGGTCGTCCGGCGTCGGGTCGGTGCCTCCGTCGCGCCGCTCGCCGCCGACCTCGTCGCCGTGGACGCGGCGCGACGTCCGGCCACCTGGGTGCGTGTGGACACGCCGCCGCCCGGGGTCCCCCTGCTCACGCACTGGCGCGCCCGCCCCGGCGTGGACGGGCTCGCGGCCGTCCTGCGTCTCGTGGCCACGATCCTCGCGCTCCCCCCGCTGCCCGAGGTGCCGCCGGAGGAGCCCGACACGTCGGGCATCGACCCGAAGGTCCTGGCCCGCGTGCGGGGGCTGCTCGCCAAGGCGGAGTCGACGACGTTCGCCGAGGAGGCCGAGGCCCTGTCGGCCAAGGCGCAGGAACTGATGGCCCGCCACGCGCTCGAGGCGGCGGCGGTCACCGGGGTCACCGAGACCTTCCCGACGGCGGGGGTGCGCCGACTCTGGCTCGACGCGCCCTACACGTCGGCGAAGTCGTCGCTCGTGCACCAGGTCGCGGGGGCGAACCGGTGCCGCGCGGTGAGTCTCGACGCGCTGGACCTCGTCACCGTCGTCGGCCACCCCACCGACCTCGACACGGTCGAGCTGCTCACCACCTCCCTGCTCGTCCAGGCGGGACGGGCGATGGCGGGCCCGGCCGGCGGGTCGCGCACCCGGTCGTTCCGGCACGCCTTCCTGCTCTCCTACGCCGCCCGGATCGGGGAGCGGCTGCGGGAGGCCGGGGAGGCGGCGGAGGCGGCCGCCCGGGCGGAGCGCGGGGACGCCCTGCTGCCGGTGCTCGCGGCGCGCGGGGAGATCGTGGAGCGGACGGTCGCCGAGCTCTTCCCCCGGCTGACCACGAAGCGCTTCACGGTGGGGAACACCGCGGGCTGGCGGGCGGGCCGGGAGGCGGCCGACGCCGCGAGCCTGCGGGTCGGCCGGGAGGCGCTGCACGACTAGGTGCCACCATCCCCGCATGGGTCTCTCCAACCGTGAGCGGCGCGCGGCCAAGCAGCGCAAGCGGGACCAGAAGCGCGGGGTGACGGCGCCGGAGGCACGGGCCGACACCGGACGCGGGCTCCCGCCGGAGACCCTGCAGGCCCTGCTCCGCCGCGCCGGGGCCGACCTCGCGGCGGGCCGGGAGGAGGCGCCCGCGGAGCTGCGCGGCGTCCTCGCCGAGCACCTCGCCCGCCGTCGGGCCGAGATCCTCGCGGCGTGCGACGCGGTGCTCGCCGACGTGGAGCCCCGCCCGGGTACCGGCCTCGCCGGTGCCCTCGGCGGGGAGGCCCCCGCGACGACGTGGGCCGCGGCGACCGGCGCCTCCACCGAGGGCGCCGCCCTCGCCACCGTGCGCCTGCTCGCCGGACACGATTGACCGACGGGCCCCGCACGTCTCGTGGACGGTGCGGTTCGTCCGATCCGGCGACATCGCGTCGCGGACCGTGCTGCGCTCCCGGCCCGACCGTTGGACCTCCGGTGGGTCGCGGCGAGGCGCCCACCACCGGGGGACATCCGCCGTCACGCGGCGGACCCGGTCGGAGGCGGGACCGGGGGGTCCGTTCCTCCCGACCGGGCCGGACCGGGGGACCGGACGTGTGGTGCGTCCGGTCCCCCGTCCGGACTCCCTTGACCTCCACCATCGTCGAGGTCCACGGTCGGGGGCATGACCCCGGGCCACGGCGAGCTGTCGGTCGGGGAGGTCGCGCAGCGCAGCGGGGTCGCGGTGTCGGCCCTGCACTTCTACGAGCGCGAGGGCCTCATCTCGAGCCGCCGCACCGCCGGCAACCAGCGCCGGTTCCGCCGCGACGTGCTGCGCCGGATCGCCTTCATCCGGATCGCCCAGCGCGTGGGCGTCCCGCTGGCGCAGGTCCGGGCGGCCCTCGACGAGCTCCCCGACGCCCGCACCCCGACCCGCGCCGACTGGGAGCGGCTCTCCGCGTCCTGGCGGGCCGAGCTCGACGAGCGCATCCGCAGCCTCGAACAGCTCCGGGACGACTTCTCGGGGTGCATCGGGTGCGGGTGCCTGTCGATCGACCGGTGCCAGCTGGTGAACCCGGGCGACACGTTGGGGGCGGCGGGTCCGGGGGCGCGTGTGCTCCGCAGGTGAGCACTAACGGTCGCTATCGCGACCCTTTCTGCTCACCTGCGCGCAGCGCACCTCCTCCGGCGCCGGGACCACAGCCGGGTGCAGCGCGTGAGCGAGCGCCTCGATGCCGTCGACCAGTCGGGGACCGGCCCGCACGACGTAGGCCGCCGAGTCGATCGCGATCACCGGTACGTCGGGGAAGCGGTCGGCGATCGGGCCGGCCTGCGCCACGGCGGCCGCGAGGTCGTAACCGCACGGGGTGACCACCACCGCGTCCGGGGACTCGAGGTCCTCCCAGGCCACCGCGCGGCTGCGCCCGCCGTCCACCCCCGCCGTCGGGACGGCACCGGCGCGGCGGACGAGCTCGGGCACCCAGTGCCCCGGCAGGAACGGCGGGTCGGTCCACTCGAGGACGAGGGCGCGGGGACGGTCGACGTCCGCCAGCGCGGTGTCGAGCCCGGTCAGGCGTCGACGCAGGTCGGAGAGCATCGGGGACGCGTCGGCGTCGATCGCGGCGGCGATCCCGCCGATGCCGGTGAGGACCTCGTCGAGGGTGTGCGGGTCGAAGGAGTGGACGGCGACGTCGGGCAGGCCGAGCTCGTCGAGCGCCTCCGCCACGGTGTGGCCGGGGAGGGCGCAGACCCCGCAGAGGTCCTGGGTGAGAACGACGTCGGGCGCGGCCGCCCGGAGCGCCTCGCGGTCGAGGTCGTACATCGGCAGCCCGGCAGCGGCACGCTCGCGGACGGTGCGGTCGATCTCGCCCGGCGTCATCCCGGGCTCCAGGGCGGAGCGGACGACGACGGGTGCGGCCAGGCCGGGCGGGTGGTCGCACTCGAAGGTGATCGCGACGAGGTCGTCGGCCCGCCCGAGGGCGGCCACGATCTCGGTGGTGGCGGGCAGCAACGAGGCGATCCGCATGCTCCGAGGCTAGGCCCGTCGTCGAACCGGTGATGGGACGATCCGGACGTGTCCGACCTGCTGCTCGGTCTGCGGCTCTACGCCCGCGGCGCCGGGATGGTGCTGCGCTCCCCGCGGCTGCTCCGCCTCGGGGCGCTGCCCGCGCTGGTCACCGCGCTGTTCTACCTCGCTGCCCTCGTGGTCCTGGTGCGGTACCTCGGCGACCTCGTCGGGTTACTCACTCCGTTCGCCACGACGTGGTCGCCCGGCGCGCGGGACACGGCCGAGGTCGTCGTCGGGATCGCGCTGGTGGCCGCCGTGGCGCTGGTGTCGGTCCTGACGTTCGTGGCGGTCACCCTCGCGGTCGGCGGGCCGTTCTACGAGAAGCTCTCCGAGATCGTCGACGACACCGTGGGGACGGTCCCGGACGGGCCCGGCCGCTCGTGGCCCGGATCGGTACGGGACGGGCTGCTGCTGGTCGGGCTGTCGGTGCTGGTGGCCGTCCCGCTGTTCGTGGCCGGGTTCCTGCCGGTCGTGGGGCAGACCGTGGTGCCCGTGGTCGCGGCGCTGGCGGGCGGCCGGCTGCTGGTGCTGGAGCTGACCGCGCCCGCCCTGGAGCGGCGCGGCCTGGGGTTCGCGTCCCGACGGCGGGTCGTGCGGTCCCGCCGGGCGCTCGGCTGGGCCGTCGGGGTGCCGACCTACCTGCTGTGCCTGGTCCCGCTGGTCGGCATCGTGGCGATCCCGATCGGGGCGGCCGCGGCGACGTTGGTGGCCCGGGAGCTGCGGGGCGAGCCAACGGGGCTGCCGTCCCACCGGCCCGCTCCTCCCGCGCGAGGGGAACCCTCACCCCACTAGAGCGCTCGGATCCTCCCCTCACACGCGACGCCGCTGGTCGGTCCGGCGGGCGCCGAGGGCGGCGGGCCGAACCCACCGCCCCGGCATGCCGACTACCCGACCCGTCCCGGACGCTGCGCGACCACACCAGCATCGGTCAGGGCGTCCCAGACCGCATCGACGGTCACGGAGTCACCCGGCGACCCGGCCCGCATCTCCTTCAGCGCGGCGAAGGCCGCACCGGACGGCGGGGGCGGGGTGTTCAGCTCCCGCTCGAACTCGGCCTCCGTCGACACGTCGACACGTCGACGCAGGGTGTCGATGACATCGTCGTGCACCAGGTCGACGACGGCGTCGGTCTGGACCCGCACGGCGTACTCCTGCCACATGGCGGACTCCTCTTCAGTCGGGCGGGCGCCGGCGTCGGGCCGGCCCCGCTCGGCCGCGCCGGCGCTGGAAGCCGAGCGCTGGGCCACCAGGACCGCGACCGACGATCATGCGCCCAACCGCTCTGCGAGCCGGTCGATCCCGCCCCGGATCAGCCGTCCGTACCCGTCGTCGGGAAGGACATCGACGCAGGCCTGGGCCCGCACGAGATGCTCGCGGGGCGGCCGGGAGGTCCTCGGCGCGGCGGAACGCGTCGCCGAGGTTCAGGTGCAGCGACGGGTAGAACGCCGCGACGTCGATCGGCGTGTCCCGCTCGGGCGTGACCGCGTCGGCCGCGGCCAGGGCGCGGACGTCCCACCGCAGCTCGTCGGCCACCTCCGGCTCGAGATCGGCCGCGTGGTGGGCGAGCGCGCACCGGTGGAACGGATCGGCCTGCACGGCCGGCTCCTCCCACAGCGCGGCCAGCTGCCGCCGGGCCTCCTCGACGGCACCGCCGTGGCCGAGCTCGACCGCCGCCGCGATCCGCGCCATCACGTCCATGTCCCGTACGCGAGGTCTGACACGACGCGAGCCCGGGACCCCACGCAACGTAGGAACTCCCCGGGCTCACTTCCGACCACTCCGCGAAGCGGCGGCTCCTCCTGACGGTAGCGCCCTCGCCGTCAGAACGGCAACGACAGGGCCGCGGCCAGCAGCTCGTCCATCACACGTTCCTCGTCCACGGCCCGGCCGCGTTCGGTCATCACATCGTGCAGCTCCGGGTCCCAGGGCGTCGACGGCACCGCGCCCTCGAACCGACGCAGCTCCGGCCTCACCGCGGCGCGGTAGTCGGCAGCGGTCATCCGCCAGGGCACGACGCCGAGCTGCGCCAGTCGGGCCGTGATCGCGACGCCGGCCGGGTCGAGGTCGCCGTGGTGCCGCACCTCCGCGCCGGCGGCGAGCAGGCCGCGGATGAGCGTCAGGGGTGCGGTGGTCGGGTTGCCGACGGTGCACAGCATCGGGATCGGCAGCGCGCGTTGCACGGCCGCCTCGAGCAGACGGGGGTTCTCGACGCTCACGACGACGGTTCCCCGCGGAACGTCGACGGTCAGCTCGCGCAGGGTCAGCGTCGACAGGTAGCTCGGTGCCCCGGCGGTCGTGGCCGCGCGCGTGGCGGCCGCCGCACCGTCCCCGAGCAGCGGCAACGACCAGGTCGGGACCGGTGTCGCGACCAGGTCACCGGGCAGGCCCGCGTCCGCCCACAGCTGCGCGTCGTCCCAGTGCCCGTCCTCCGCCCGCAGGGCCAGGGCCGTCCCGACGAGCCGCCGCGCGGGCTCGCCGCGGTCGAGGGCGTGCGCGTTCCCCAGCTCGCGGGCGGCGGTCTCCGCACGGCTGCGCACCCCCGGCTCGGCGGCCACCGCGAGCACCCGCGCGACGGTGTCGACGGCGCCCCGCGCCGCCCCGTCGTCGGGAAGGCCGGAGCGGACCGCGTCGATCCAGGCGACGACCCACGGCTCCAGGCCGAACGCCTCGGTGGCGGCGGCCGTGAGCACCTCGTCGCGGCGGGAGCGCCGGTCGCGGTCGGCGTCCCGGGCCTCGCGGCGACCGGTGGGCGGGCAGCCGGCGGCGGTGAGCAGGGCGGGCAGGTCGGTGCCGAGGCGGCCGAGCGCCCGGTCGAGCTGCCCGAGCTCCAGACGGCGGGTCGAGCGGCCCGGCACCAGCTTCCGCAGCTGGTCGCGGGCGCGGGGTGCGAGCCCGTCGGGCAGCGGGACCCAGCCACGGTCGTCGAGTCCACGCCGGTCGAGGGCCGACGAGACCTGCTGCCACAGCGGGAGGAACTCGGGTTGGAGCAGCACCGGCGGGACGGTCACGACGGCCTCCTCGACGACGACGATGTGGCTTTCCTGCCACTGGGTGACAGCAACGACGCTTTCCTGCCACGAAAAGGGCTACAGCAACGTCGGCTGCTCCTCGACGTCCTCGCCCTCGACGACGGTCACCTCCGGGGTGTACCGCGCAGCGGGCGGCAGGACCCGCACCGCGCCGTCGTCCTCCACCACCACGAGCCGCACCGAGACGAGCAGCGCGAGGACGTCGGCGGCGAAGCGGTCGCGGTCGGCGAGCGCCGCCTTCGACCAGTACCGGCCGTGCTCCGCGACCAGCTCGTCGAGCACCTCGCGCACCGACGCCCAGGGGATCGCGTCCGGGTCGTCCGCCGGCCGGAACTGGAAGACCAACTCGCTGACCAGCAGCAACGCCGCGTGGGGCAGGGTCCCGCCGGTCGGGAAGGCGACGTCGGAGCACCCGCCGTCGACGTCGAGGGCCGCGAACCCCTCGGCCCGCGCCTCGAGCACGAGCCCGGTCCGGGCCTCGATCCGCCGGCCCTCGTCCCCGGCGCGGCGGCGCAGTTCGGCGAAGCGGGCGGGGTCGAGGTCGGTCGCGAGCACGGCCGGGTCCTCGACGAGCCGCCGCCGCACCGCCGTCGCCGCGGACCCGCGCTCGCGGGCCCGCCCGACCAGCTCGTCCGGCGTCTCCGCGCCCACGACCGCGCCGGTCGGCAGCAGCGCCATCCGGTCCTGACGCACCTCGAGCAGCGCGTCGGCGTCCGCGTCGTGCTCGTAGACGGCCACGCCACGGTCCAGTTCGCGGAGCATCCCCTGCGCGATCAGCCACCGCAGCGCCGTCACCAGTGCCCGCCGGGACGCCGCGTCGGTGTCCAGCACGACTCCAGCCTCGGCCGCCGCGGAGTGCACCGCGTTGACGAGATCGCGCAGGCTCGTCCGGTCCGGCCCGGAGGTCGTCGCGGCGAGGACCAGCGCCAACGCCGTGTACTCGGCCGAGGTGAACGGCCGCGGCGTGGCGGAGACGGTCCGCAACGGCCGGTCGGCGGGGACGTGCCCGGTCTTCACCAGCCGGGCGGTGTCCGCCGTGACCACCAGCCGGTAGTTCAGCTCCTGGGTGAACCACGCGTCGAGTGCGTCGGCATGACGGCGGATCGATGCGACGAGATCCGGGTCGGTCTCGGTGGTGCGCCACGGCCGGGCGAGCAGGGCCCGCGTGGCCGCGACGAGCTCGCCGTCGCGCTGCGGGTCGGTCGCGGGCGCGCTCACGGGGCGCCCCGTTCCGGGCGAGCGGCACTGTCGCGCACATCGATGCTGCAAGAGTGCCGTTCGTTCACGTCGGACGAGCTCACGGCGCCGCCTCCACCGTCAGGGCCAGCCCCTCCACCCGCAACGCACCTGCATGGGTGGGCACGCTCGTCGTCGTACCGGGCTCGCGCCGCACCTCGCAGCGCACGCCGTCGAGGACGATGCTTCCCGACGACGAGGCCGGGCCCAGGTCCGCTACGGCGCGGGTGAGCACCTTCTGGAGCTCCCGCAGTGCGGGCTCCGAGAGCCGGGCGGTGAACCCGGCCGCGCCGACCTCGAGGAGCTCCGCCCGGGCGGCCGCGGCCCGCTTCTCGACCTCAGCCTTCCGCGCGAGCAGGTGCCGCCGCTCCTGCGTGCGGTCCTGCACCCGGGAGGTGCGGCCCCGGCTCGTCGTGTCCCCGCGCTCGCGCAGCGACACCGGGATCGTCGCGACCGGCGCGTCCCACCACGACACGCCCGCGTCGACCGGGTCGGTGTCGTCACCGCCCGCGCCGCCGAGGTGGCGCGCGCCGTAGAGCCCGAACGCCGCCGCGGCGAGCTCGTGCGCCCGTGGCGCCGGGGCGTGCGCGAAGAAGCCCGCGAGCCGCAGGAAGTCCACCCGCCGTGACGACCCCGCCGTCCCGGTCCGGGAGAGCCGCGTGAGGTTCTGGGTGAGGGTCCGGACGGCGTCGACCGCGTCCCGCTCCAGCGTCTGGACGCGGCTCGGGCGCCCCGGCGTCGAGACGAACCACGACGCCAGGTTCTCCCAGTCGGCGACGGCCGCCCCGGGCGCGCGGCGCACCCGCACGGTCGACAGGCCGGCGGCGGCCACCCGGGCGGCGAGGCCGTCCGCCGCGCGTTCCACCAGGGTCCCGACGACGGGTGCGAGCTCGGTGAGCAGGACGGCGATCGGGCGGGCCGCGCGGTGCAGGGTCTCCAGCCGTTCGCCGACGTAGCCGACGAGCACCTCGGAGAAGAACGCGAACTCGTCCTCGTCGAGGTCGAAGCGCGACTGCCACTGGTTGATCGCGGCGAAGAACTGGGTGATCTCTGCGGAGAAGGCGACGTGCGGGTCGAACACCGCCCGCACGGCGGCGGCGAGCCGGTCCGGCGGAGCGGTGGCCGCGTCGAGCCCGCCCAGCTCCTCCAGGGCGGCGCGCAGCTGGTCGAGCCGTCCGAGCGACACGTCGCGCACGTCGTCGACCTGGGCGAGCACGCCCTCGACGAGGTCGTGCACCTCCTGCCCGACCCGGGTGATCAGGAAGCGGTCGCGCCGCCGGTAGTAGTCCTCGACCGTGCCGACCTGCCCGACCGAGGCCGACACCTCGAGGTTGCCCCAGACCCGGAGCTGGTCGAGCCGGATCTTGACGGTGGGCTCGTCCAGCTCGTGCCCGGCCTCCGCGAGCCGCGCGGTGACCTCCCCGGGGGTCAGCTCCGCGAAGAAGGTCCCCGCGAAGACCCCGAGGATCCAGCGGTAGTCCGGCGACTCGGTGACGTAGGAGAAGACGACCGGTCGGATCGTCGAGCTCATGCGCCCCGGCCCAGGGTCGAGCTCCGCTCCGCTGCGTCTCCCACCGACAGTTCCGACCCGTTCCAGCGGTAGTGCACCAGCGCGATCGCGCGCAGCTCCGGGTCGCGCAGCACCTCGGTGATCGCGAGCTCCGGGACGCTCGGGTGCGTCCCCCAGAGCCGTTCCGAGGTGACCACGAAGTCCACGTCGAGGTCGACGAGCAACCCGAACAGCTTCGCGTGGTTGTCCTCGGAGACCTTCGCGAACGCGTCGTCGAGCAGCACGAGCCGCGGCGCCCCGACCCCGTGCGGGTCGTGCGCCGCGGCGCTGGCGGCGGCCGCGCTCGCCATCGGCAGGACGGTGACCAGCTTCTTCTCGCCCTCGGACAGCGTGGTCCGCCGCGTCAGCAGCTCGTCGTTGCGCCCCGGTCGGCGCAGGTAGATCCGCATCTCGTGCCACGTCCGGTAGTCCAGGACGTCGCCGATCACCGAGCGGTACGACGCCTCCGGGTCGGCCGTCCGGGCCTGCTCGACGAGGCTCTTCACCGCCTCGCGGACCTGGTCGTCCTCCTCCGGCGAGCGCAGGTCGGGGTGCTTGCCGAGCAACGCCAGGGCGGTGGCCGTCTCGCTCTCCAGGTCGCCGCGCGGGCGCCACTGCAGCCGCACGCCGATGCCCTGGCTGGAGGTGACGCCACGCAGGATCCGGTTCATCCGGTCGACGAGCTCGCCGGCCGCGAACAGCGCGTCCGCCACCTCGCGGGCGATCCGGCCGTGCAGCAGGTTGCGCAGCGCCTGGTCCTGCTGGGCCGACAGCAGGCTCGTGGCCCGGCGCCGCTGGACCGCGACCCGGTGCACCATCTGCGCCAGCACCGCACGGGTCGGGCCGGTGACGTGGACGGCGAGCGGCGTGCCGTCGGCGCCGCGCCGGGACTCGATGTCCCACCCCGACGCCAGGTGGTCCCGCGTCTCGCGCAGCGCCTTCTCCAGGGCATCCTCGGTCACCTGACGGCGGGGCGCCGCGAGCCGGGCACGCAGCGCGTCGACCAGTTCCGCGGCGCCCTCGACGGTGTCCGGGGTGACGGGGATCGGCTCCTCGGACCAGTCCGTACCGCCGTCCGCCACATCCCCGTCCTGAGCGAGCGGCCCGTTCGCAGCATCTCTGTGAGCGACAGTGCCGTTCGCTCGGTCCGGGGTGTCGCGTTCCGCCGCGGCCAGCAGCCCCGGCACCTCGAGCGCGTCGACCAGGCGGGCCCGGCCCCCGACGGCCGCCTTCTCCCGCTCGACCAGCGTCTCGCGGGCCGCCTCCACGCGGAGCTCCGCCTCCCGGACGGCGACGGTCGCGGTCGTCTGCTCCTCGCGGGCCGCGTCGAGCCGGACGGCGGTCTCCCGCAGGTGCGTGTCCAGCTCCGAGACGCGGGCGGCGACCTTGGCGGGCTCCTCGCCCAGCGCGGACTCGGCGGTCTCCAGCTCGGTGCGCACGGCGGCCGCGTGGCCGGCGGCGACCCGGTGGTCGGCCACCGCCGCGGCCAGGTCGGCCACCTCGCGGTCCCACCCCGCGATCGCCTCGCGCCACGACCGCACGCTGCGCCGCGTGCGCTCCACGGCGGAGTCGACGGCGGCGAGGGCCCGCTCGGCGTCGGTGACCGCCTCCAGCAGGACCTCGAGCCGCTCGGGATCGGTCGACAGCCCGGACTCGGCCGCCTCCTGCTGCAGGCGCGCGACGAGGTCGTCGGCCCGACGACGGGTGTCCGCGGCCGCCGCGGTCCGCTCGGCCGCCCGCCCCTGCGCCTCCTGCGCATAGCGGGTGGCGCCGGTCGCCGCGACCACCGCGTCGTCGACGGTGCGGGTCCCGGGGAGCTCGCGGACCAGCCGGCGCAGCGCGTCGGCGTGCTCCTCGAGGGCGGCCGCGACGGCCCGTACGGCCGACAGGCGGGCCTCGGCGTCCGCCACCAGCGCGGCGAGCTCCGCCAGCCGACGGGCGCGCGCCTGTGCCCGCGCTCCGGCCCCGACGTACTCGGCGGCCGGCTTGGTGTGCCGGCCGCGCAGCGGGCCCGCCCCGAACGAGCCGTCCTCGCCGACCCAGAGGGCGTCACCGGGCGTCGTCCCGACGGCGGCGAGCACACCGGCCACGACGTCGACCGGCACCGTCCCGGTGTCCACCGGCACCAGCCGGGGCCCCGCCCCGGCCGCCGCCGGACCTGCCGCACCTGTCGTCAGGAACAGCTCGCCGTCCGCACCGAGCACGCGGCCGTCGGCCTCGACACGGGC
The DNA here is from genome assembly GCF_013409505.1 of Actinomycetospora corticicola. Classification (NCBI taxonomy): domain Bacteria; kingdom Bacillati; phylum Actinomycetota; class Actinomycetes; order Pseudonocardiales; family Pseudonocardiaceae; genus Actinomycetospora; species Actinomycetospora corticicola. Next base: position 4,427,670 of record NZ_JACCBN010000001.1, read on the forward strand.
CGCGAGCAGCCCGGACGCTTCCAGCGCCGCCTCGAGGCCCGCCCGGCCCGCGTCGTCGAGATCGTCGGCGAAGTCGACCAGCGAGGCGAACAGGGCGGCGTCCTCGACGCCGGTGTCGGTGCGCCACGGCTCACGGGGCAGCGGGAGCTCGCCCGCCGCCTCGACCCGGGCGTGCTCGGCGCGCAGGGCGGTCAGCTCGTCGTCGGCCTCCCCGACGCGGGCCGTGGCCCGGCTGCGGGCCGCGGAAAGCGCCCCGGAGGCCTCGTCCGCGACGCGCCGCACGGCGCCGACCAGGCTCTCGGCGCGGGCGCGCAGGTCGTCGCCGGGCTCGGCGTCGTCGGGACCCGACGACAGGGCCAGCCAGCCCGCGGCGCCGTCCGGCTCGGCCGCGGGGACCGCCGCGACGTGGGCGACGAGCCGCTCGTGCCAGGTGCCGACCGCCGCTGCGTGCTCGTCGGCGGCCACCCGAGCGGCACGACGCGCGACGTCGGCCTGCTCGGCGGCCTCCGCGGCGCGCTCGGCCGCCTCGGCGGCCTCGGTGTCGGCACGGTCGGCGGCCGCCGTCTCGCGGTCCGCCGCTGCAGCGCGTTCCCGCAGCTCGCGCACGGTGGCCCGGTGGGCGCGCAGCCCGTCGGCCACCGCGACGAGCGCCGGTGGCAGGTCGTCGACGGGGTCGAGGTCGTCCTCCGGGACGTCCACCGCGGTGCTGCTCGCGGCGTCGTCGCGCGGCTCGGTGACCAGGACGGGCGGGTCGGGGAGGCGGACCGGCGCGGAGGCGGTGCGGGCGGCCGTCGTCACGCCGCGGAGGTGCTCGGCGATCCCGGCGAGGTCGGACTCCACCTGGCCCTTCGCCGCCGTCGCGCCGGCGGCGGCGGTAGTCACGCGGGCCAGGGCACGGGTGCGGACACCCTCGAGCGTGCCGGCCGCCTCGTCGGCGCGGGCCAGTTCGTCCCGACGACGGACGAGGTCGGCGTGCGCGGAGTACTCCGGCAGGCTCACCAGACCCTGCCGCTCGGCCGTCGCTCGAGCGTGCTCGTCGACCAGGTCGCCGACCGCCCGGACGGCGTCGTCGCGCGCGGTCCCCGCCCGTTGCGCGGCGGCCCGGTCGCGCTCCACGCGCCTGCCAGCGGTGCGGGCGGCGTCGACGGCCGAGGCCGCGCCCTCCACCGTCGTCATGAGCACCCGGCGGGCGTAGTCGGTGTAGACCTCGACGACGCCGTCGAGCGCCGCGGCCGTCGCCGCGAGGTCGGTGACGTTGCGACGGTGGTCCTCGAGGTCCTCGAGCGGCTGGGCGGCGTCGTTCACCGCGTCCTCGGGCACCGGCGGCAGGGCCTCGCGGAGGGTGCGCGGGAGGTCGGTGTCGATCCGGTCGCCGACCCGGGGGTTGCGCACCTGGTGCAGCAGCCGGAAGTACGCCGTCGGGTCGGTGCCGCCGAAGAAGCGGCGGGCGATCTCGGCGCGGTACTCCGCGGTGGAGGTGAACACCTGGCCCCGCACCCCGAGCTCGGCCCGCAGCGCGTCGGCCGAGAACGGGACGTCGGCCTCGGTGAGCCGGAAGTCCAGCCGGGCCCGGCGGTCGGTGGAGAACCACCAGGTGGTGACGCGGTCGGTGGACCGGTTGGCGCGGATCCCGCAGCCGACGGTGCGGTACTCGCCGTCGCGCACGAACTCGATCCACAGGTAGCCGGTGCGCTGCGTGTCGTCGTTGTCGGAGAGCATCCAGGAGCGCAGCACCCCGCGCTGCTCGCCCGCCGCGTCGATCTTGCGGACGTCGGCCTCGAGCAGGAACGGCAGCAGCATGTTCATCGCCGTCGACTTGCCCGAGCCGTTCACCCCGCGCAGCAGCAGCCGGCCGCCACCGAACTCCAGCACCTCGTCCTGGTACTGGTAGACGTTCAGGATCCCGGCGCGCGACGGTTGCCAGCGGGCGGGGGAATCCACCCGGAGGAGGGTACGGAACCCGGGATCCCGCCCCGACGGCGGCGGACGGGCCCCCGGGCCCCGGGTCCGCCCGTGCGGCGGCGATCATGACGGGGTGCTGGTCGTCCTCCCTCCGTCCGAGACCAAGGCGTCCGGGGGCCGCGGCGCACCGCTCGACCTCGACGCGCTGTCCTTCCCGGCGCTGACCGCGACCCGGGCCGAGCTCGTCGACGCCGTCGTCGCCCTCGCCGACGACGTGCCCGCCTCGCGGTCGGCGCTCGGGGTCAGTGAGCGTCAGGACGACGAGATCGAGCGCAACGCCGCCCTGTGGACCTCCCGGACGGCGCCGGCCCTCGCCCGGTACACCGGCGTCCTCTACGACGCGCTCGACGCCCGGTCCCTGACGCCGGGCGCCAAGGGGCGGATCGCGGTCTGCTCCGCGCTGTTCGGGCTGGTGATGGGCACCGACCGAATCCCCGCCTACCGGCTCTCGGCCGACTCCGCACTGCCCGGGTACGGCGGCCTGCGGACCGTCTGGCGGCCGGTGCTCGGCCCCGTCCTCGCCGACCTCGGCGAGCACGTCGTCGACCTGCGCTCCGGCGGCTACATGGCCCTCGCCCCGGCGACCGGTGCGACGACGCTGGACGTGGTCTCGGAGGCCGAGGACGGGTCGCGCAGCACGGTCAGCCACGCCAACAAGTCGTTCAAGGGCCGCGCCGCGCGCCTGCTCGCCTCGACCCGCCGTCGCCCGAAGGACACCGGCGGCGTCCTCGCGGTCCTCGCCGACGCCGGGCTGCGCGTGGAGCAGTCCGACGAGACGTCGCTGGTGCTGGTCGTCCCGCGCTGAGTCTCTCCCCCGTGCCGGCGGAGGGTCGTCGCCGCGAGGGCAGCCCCGGCCGTGCGCCGACCTGCGCCACCTCGGGAAGGGCACCGACCTGGACCGGCGGCCGTCCCGTCGAGTGCCGGTAGCGCGACCGACCGCCTTTCACGTTCTCGTGAAAAGCGGTCGAAGTGTCCGCGCCCGTCGACTCCTCGGCCGGGTCGGCCTCCGGGTCACCTCGGCGTCGGGGTCCGGGGGCAGGCGCGTCCCCGCGCCGCCACCGGCGGCGACCCGTCGTCAGGAACGCAGCTCGGCCAGCACCGCGTCGGTGAAGGGCGGCCAGGCCTCCTTGGACCAGTCGCCGAAGTCGCGGTCGGTGAGCGCCACGCAGGCGGCGCGGACGTCCGGGTCGACCCACAGGAAGGTGCCGGACTGGCCGAAGTGCCCGAAGGTCGACGGCGAGCTGTCGGCGCCGGTCCAGTGCGGCGACTTGTGGTCGCGCAGCTCGAAGCCCAGGCCCCAGTCGTTCGGCTTCTGGTAGCCCAGCCCGGGGAGCACCCCGGTGAGCCCGGGGAACTGCACCGTCGTCGCCTCGGCGAGGGTCTCGGGCGCGAGCAGGGTCGGGGCGAGCAGCTCGCCGGCCACGAGCGCGAGGTCGTCGACGGTGGAGACGGCGCCGTGCCCGGCCGAGCCCTCGAGCGTCGTCGCGCCCATCCCGAGCGGCTCGCACACCGCCTCGTGGAGGTAGTCGGGGAACGCGATCCCGGTCGAGGCCGCGACGTGGTCGGCCAGCACCTCGAAACCGGCCGACGAGTACAGGCGCCGCGTCCCCGGCTCGGCCATCGCCTTGTGCTCGCTGAACGCCAGGCCCGAGGTGTGTGCGAGCAGGTGGCGGACGGTCGCCCCCTCCGGCCCGGCCGGGTCGTCCAGCGAGATCGCCTCCTCCTCGACCGCGAGCAGGACGGCCACCGCGACGAGCGGCTTGGTCACCGACGCCAGCCGGAACCGCCGGTCGGTGGGCCCGTGCGCGGCGGTGCCGGCGTCGGTCACCACCGCGACCGCCACGTGGTCCACCGGCCAGTCGTCCACCCGCGCGAGGCTCTCCACGGCGGCGAACCCTAGTTCCCGACGACGGGGCGGGTCGGCCGACGATGCCGCCTTTCCTGTCCCTGGGTGCATGCAGCGACGCATCGCTTGCACCAGGAGGTGCTCAGACCAGCACGTCCCGCAGCGCACCCACGGCGTCGTCCACCACGGCCCGGGCGGCGGCGTAGCCGAACGGCTGGTTGGAGAGCACGGCGACCACGTAGCGGCCCTCCGGGTCCAGCACGCCCGTGCTGTGCAGGTCGACCGAGCTCTTCAGGCAGCACAGCCAGCCCTGCTTCGCGGCGACCCCCCGCCCGTCCGGGTCGAGCAGTCCGAACGCCTGGTCGAACCCGTCGGAGGCGGTGGCGGGCGCGCGGGACATGGCGCCGAGCAGCAGGTCGCGGTCGCCGGGGGCCATGGTCTCCAGGACGTGGCGGAAGACCGTCGTCATGTCGCGGGCGGAGAGCTGCACCTCGCCCCACTGCGACGGGTCGGCCGGCACCGCGGTGTCCTCCAGGCCGAGCCGCTCGACGACCCGGGTGATCCCCGACTGCCCGCCGAACCGGGTCCACAGGGCGTTCATGGCCGGGTCGTCGCTGGGGCCCAGCGCCGCGCGGACCAGGCGGCGGTCGGCCGCGGTCACCTCCACCCGGCCGGCCGCGCCGCGGTCGAGGAGGTCGATCGCGGTGAGCAGCTTGGACAGTGACGCCGAGTTCATCGCGTCGTCGGCCTCGTCGTTGAGCGCGAGCGCCCCGGTGGACCGGTCGAGCACCGCGATCCCCACGTCGGCACCCCGCCGCGTCACGGTGGCGTCGGCCGCCTCCACCGCGGCCTGCACCGGCGAGGGGCCGGGCGCGGCGGCCGGGACGGGCGGACCGGGGGTCGGCACGCGGGCGGGCGCGGCGACGGCCGTCGGTGCGGGGGCCACCTGCTCGGTCTCGACCGCCGGGTCGAGCAGCCCGAACAGCAGCGGCCCGCCGATCGCGAGGACCGCCAGCACGGTGGTGCCGAGCAGCGCGACCCGGGACCGCGAGAAGCCGGGCGTGCGCGCGGGACGCAGCAGACCCCGCCGTCGGGACGGGCCGGCCCGGTGGCCGCTCCCCGCCCTCCGCGCGCGCGTCACCGTCGCATGATGCGCACCCGCATGTGCCGCTCGTGTGACGGACCGGGCGGAACGTGACGGATCGGACAGCAGGGTCATCGGGATGCTCCGAACGCTCGGAGACGGCCGGGAACACGGTGCCGCACGGCGCGCACCGGGCGAACACCGGGGGTGATCCGGCGTTTCCGGGGGTGGAGCAGGTCGGACTCGGGTAGGGATTCGGACATGCCCGCCCGTACCAGCTCCCCCCTCCTCGTGGCGGGCGCCGTCGCCGTCGCCGTGCCCGGCGTCGCCATGAGCCTGGGGGGTCTGTCGATCTCCCCACCGGTCGACGCGCTGCTCTACGGGCTCGCGATCGTCGGCGCCGCGTTCCTGCTCTCCTGGGCGGCCGAGGCGGCCCAGGTGGACATCTCGGCCGGGTTGGCGATCGCCCTGCTCGCCCTGGTCGCGGTGCTGCCCGAGTACGCCGTGGACTTCGTCTTCACCATCCAGGGCGGCAACGCCTACGCGCAGTACGGCCCGACGTGTCTGCCGCCGGGTTCGGCCGACCAGTCACCCTGCGGCCTCGCCCTCGCCAACATGACCGGGGCCAACCGGATCCTCGTCGGCGTCGGCTGGGCGCTGGTCGTGCTGCTCGCCGCCGTCCGGCTGCGCACCTCGAAGGGCCGCTCCGGGGAGATCGGCGACGGCGGGACCGCGCACCGGGAGGGGCACTCCACCCGCGTCACGCTGCAGCGCACCGACTCGGTGCCGCTGATGTTCCTGCTGCTGGCCACCGTCTACTCGCTCACCCTGCCGCTGCGGGTCAGCATCACGCTGGTCGACCTGGTGGTGCTGGTCGGCATCTTCGTCGCCTACAGCATCCGGGTGGCCCGCGCCCCGGCCGAGGAACCCGACCTCATCGGGCCGTCCGCCTGGATCGGCGAGAAGGACGCGAGCCCCCGCCGTACCTGGTACATCGGACTGTTCGTCCTCGCCGCCGCCATCATCATCGCCTGCGCCGAGCACTTCGCCGACTCCCTGGTGGAGACCGGCACCGAGCTCGGGATCAGCCAGTTCTTCCTGGTCCAGTGGCTCGCGCCGCTGGCCTCCGAGGCCCCGGAGCTGCTGGTCGCGGGCCTCTACGCCTGGCGCCTGAAGACCACCGACGCGCTCGCCACCCTCGTCTCCTCCAAGGTCAACCAGTGGTCCCTGCTGGTGGGCACGCTGCCCCTGGTCTTCGCGCTCGCCGCCGGGTCGCTCAACGGCCTCCCGATCGACGTCGACCAGCGCGAGGAGCTGCTGCTCACCGCCGCGCAGTCGCTGTTCGCGGTGGCGCTGCTCGTCACCCTGTCCATCAGCGTGAAGGGCGCGCTGACACTCCTCGGCCTGTTCCTCGCCCAGTTCCTGCTCGCCGCGTTCCTGCCCACGGCCCTGCAGGAGACCGAGCTGCTCATCCTCTCGGCGGTCTACGTCGTGCTGGCGCTCGTGCTGTTCGTGCGGCAGCGCAAGGCGCTGGCGCAGCTGTTCCGCGACGGGCTGCGCACCCCCTACTCCGAGCTCACGAAGGAGAACGCGTGACGCGGCTGGCCGTGATGTGGGTGCACGGCGTGGAGATCGCCGACGACCGCTTCGCCGACACCTCGATGGACCTGCTCCGCGCGGAGTTCACCCGCATCGCCGGCGTCGACGCGGACGAGGCACTGGTGCTCCGGACGGCGTTCTGGGCGCCGGTCTACGAACGTCGGCAGGACAAGCTCCTGCGGCGGATGGGCGGCCAACAGGCCGAGGGCGTGTTCGACGTCCTCGACGCCCTGGGCGGCGCGACCGACCGCGGCTCGGTGACCGCCCTGCTCGGGCTGGTCGCCTCCGGGCTGGTGCGCAGCCTGCCCGGCAGCCCCGGCTTCCACTTCCCGACGCTGCGCTGGCTGGTGGTGCACTACCTCGGCGACGCCATCAGCTACCAGGCCGGCGCGGTCGACCGCACGCTCTACGACCGGGTGCACAAGGTCCTCGCACGCTCGCTGCACGACCTCGCGACGGAGGCCGGCGACGACGCCCCCGTCTGCGTGCTCGCGCACTCCCTCGGCTCCGTCGTCGCGAGCAACTTCTTCTACGACCTCCAGGCCACGGAGGGGCTGCACCCCGACGGGTCGGCCGGCGTGGCCCCGGAGGTCGCCGCGGAGCTGGGCGACACCCCGGCCGAACGCGGGGAGACCCTCGGCTGGCTCTACACGCTCGGCTCGCCGCTCGCGCTGTTCGCCCAGCGCCACCCCGACTTCGGCACGCCGATCACGGTGCCGCACCCCGAGCTGGACCGGCTGCACCCGCACGTCGGCGGGGAGTGGGTCAACGTCTGGGACCCCGACGACGTCATCGCGGCGCCGATCCGTCCGCTCAACGACGCCTACGCCCGCGCCTGCGTCGAGGACCGCGCCGTCGCGGTCGGGCCGTGGTGGCTCGGCTGGACCCCGCTGGTGCACCCCTTCTACTGGAACGACGTCCGCGTGATCCGGCCGATCGCCACCCAGCTCGCCATGGCCTGGCACCGGCTGCAGGAGGCCCCGGCGCACGTCACGGCGGGGTAACGCCGCAGCCGCCTGCGCCGATCTCCCCCACGCCTCGTCCGCCGGTGGAGGGAACCCGTTCGTCATGTCGCGCCCGCCGCACCGTCGCGGCCCCGGTCGGGTGTCCGTCCAGGTGGCACGACCGGGCGGACCCGGCGGCGACCCCGACCGCGACGGCGCCGAGGGTCCGGCGAGGGGCCGACACCGCAGTCCCGACGCCGAGGGCGGCGCCCCGGTACTCGCGGCCTCCTCCCTGGTGGGCGCGCCGCGGCACCGCCGGGCGCGTCCCGACGGCCCGGACGGCGGAGCCGAGGACGCCGGACCCGCCGGGCTGCCGGCCCGGTCGCTCGCGCGGGTGGAGGCCGCCCAGGAAGCCGCGTCCCGGCCCCGGGCGGTCCGCCCGGTGTCCCCCCTCCCGACGGCGGGTGCGCCCGGGGCGACGGCGGGGGCGCCCGACCCGACGGCGGGGGCGCCCGGCCCGGGCAGCCCGACGGCGCCCGTGCGGCGCGCGACCCCGGCAGCCGAGCCGGCCCGCGACGCTCGACCGGATGTGCCGACCCCGGGCTCGGCGACCCCGGGTCGAGCCCGGGACTCAGCCGCGGCGGACGCCCCGGAGGAGGCCGTCACCGACCTCGTGGTCCGGCCCGGCCGGGGCGCGCTCGCCGACGGGCCCGGCACCGGCCCCGAGCCCGCCGTGCTCGGCGCCGTGGTGTCGGTCGTGGCCCTCGTGGCGGCCGTCGTGGCGGCGGTCGTCGCCGCCCCCGGCGGGTCCCACGTGACCCTGGTCGGGACGCTCGCCGTCGCCCTGCTCGGCACCGCCACGTCCGCGCTCGGCCTGGGCCGTCAGCGCCCCCGGCGGGCCCTCGCGGCCGCGGGCGTGGTGGTCGGTGTCGCGGCGGTCGTCGCCGGCGTGATCCCGCTCCTGGCGCTGTAGCCCGGACAGGACGGTGCCCCGCGGCCCGGGGCCGCGGGGCACCACCCGTCGTCGGGAACTCAGGCGGAGGCGGCCGCCCGCGCCCGCTCGACCTGGGCCTGCCGGTCCTCCCCCGCCTGCCGGGTGAGCTCGGCCCCGGCCTCCGCGTCGCGGGTGAGGTTCTCGCCGCTCTGCGGGTCGAACACGTGGATCTTGCGGGTGTCGAACCAGAACTCCGCCTCGGCGCCCTCCCGGATCCGCGAGGTGGAGTCGATGGAGACGATCGCCTGCGTACGCAGCTGGTCGCCGTCGAGCTCCTGGGCGAGCTCCTTGAGCTTGGCCGCCGCCTCCGGGGACGACTCGTAGGGCAGGTAGGCGTACTGCGAGTCGCCGAGCCACTCGGTCACGTCGACCTGCGCGGTGAACCGCGCGCCCCGGTCGAGCAGCGCCTCGTCGACCAGGGAGGCGTCCTCGAACATCTCCGGCCGCACGCCGACCAGCACGAGGTCCCGGTCCCCGACCTTCGCGGCGCGGGTCTCGTCGAGGGCGATCGTGCCGAACGGCGTCTCGAGCTTCCCGCCCCGCGCCGACGCCGGGAGGAAGTTCATGGGCGGCGAGCCGATGAAGCCCGCGACGAACAGGTTGGCGGGCTGTTCGTAGAGCTCCCGCGGCGAGGCGACCTGCTGGATGACGCCCTTCTTGAGCACGCACACCCGGTCGCCGAGGGTCATCGCCTCGGTCTGGTCGTGGGTGACGTAGACCGTGGTGATCCCGAGCCGGCGCTGCAGTCGGGCGATCTCGGCGCGCATCTGACCGCGCAGCTTCGCGTCGAGGTTGGACAGCGGCTCGTCGAACAGGAACGCGTCGGCCTCACGCACGATCGCGCGGCCCATGGCCACGCGCTGGCGCTGGCCGCCGGACAGGTTGGCCGGCTTGCGCTGCAGGTGCTCGTGCAGTTCGAGGATGCTCGCGGACTGCTCGACCTTCGCCTTCACCTCGGCGTCGGGCGCCTTGGCCAGCCGCAGCGGGAACGCGATGTTCTCGTAGACGGTGAGGTGCGGGTAGAGCGCGTAGTTCTGGAACACCATCGACAGGTTCCGCTCGCGCGGTGCCTTGTCGTTGACCCGCTTCCCGCCGATCACCATGTCACCGGAGGTGATGTCCTCCAGCCCGACGATCATCCGCAGCAGGGTCGACTTCCCGCAGCCCGACGGACCGACGAGAATCATGAACTCCCCGTCGGCGATGTCGAGCGACACGTCGTTCACGGCCGGGAAGCCGTCGCCGTAACGCTTGACGATGTGACTCATCTCGATCGCGGCCATGGTGCTATCCCTTCACGGCGCCGTTGGTCAGACCGGCGACGATGCGCCGTTGGAAGATCAGGACGAGGACGACGACGGGGATGGTCACGATGACGGCCGCCGCCGCGATCGGGCCGGTCGGCGACTCGAACTGCGAGGCCCCGGTGAAGAGGCCCAGTGCCGCCGGGACGGGACGCGAGGCGCTCGTCGAGGTCAGCGAGATGCCGTAGACGAAGTCGTTCCAGGCCAGGAAGAACGCGATGATCGCCGTGGTGAACACGCCCGGGGCGGCCAGCGGCACGATCACCTTGCGGAACGCCTGCCAGGGGGTCGCCCCGTCGACCTGGGCCGCCTGCTCCATCTCCCACGGGATCTCGCGGAAGAACGCCGAGAGCGTCCAGATCGAGATCGGGAGGGTGAGCGAGAGGTAGGGCAGGATCAGCCCGAGCCAGGTGTCGTAGAGCCCGATCTCGCGCCACAGGTTGAACAGCGGCGTGACGATCGAGATCACCGGGAAGATCGCGACGGCGAGCGCGGTCGACAGGATGAGCTTCTTGCCCCGGAAGTCGAGCCGCGCGATCGCGTAGGCCGCGAACATCGCGAGCAGGCACGCGAGCGCGGTCGCGATGAGGCAGATGCCGAACGAGTTGCGCAGCGCCGGCAGGAACAGCTCCGCGGCGTCACCGGTCAGGATCGTCTCGTAGTTCTCGTTCGTCGCGACCGTGGGCAGGAACGACCCGTTGCTGATGTCCGCCGAGGACTTGAACGACAGCGAGACGATCCAGGCGATCGGGAACAGGCAGTAGACGACGATCAGCAGGCCGCCGATCCCCCAGCCGACCTTCTCTCGGATGGACACGACTCACTCCCCTCTTGCCTGGGACAGGTCGACCTTGAAGCCCTTGATGAACAGGCCGCAGATGAGGACGACGGAGATGAACAGCAGGACCGACACCGCCGACCCGAGACCGATCTCGAGCCGCGCGATGGTCTGGCGGTAGGCCAGGAACGAGAGCACCTCGGTGCCGTTGGCACCCGCCGTCATGACGTAGACGGAGTCGAACACCCGGAAGGCGTCGAGGGTCCGGAAGAGGAGGGCGACCATGATGGCCGCCTTCATGTTCGGGATGGTCACCTTGCGCATCCGCTGCCACCAGGTGGCGCCGTCGACCTTCGCGGCCTCCTGCAGCACCTCCGGGACCTGCGCGAGGCCCGCGAGCAGCAGCAGCGAGATGAACGGCGTGGTCTTCCAGATCTCGGCCAGGCAGATCACGAAGATCGCCGACCCGGGGCTGCCGAACCAGTCGGTGTCCGGGGCGAGCCCGACGAAGGAGAACCACGAGTTCACGAAGCCCGAGTCCGGCGCGAACGCGAACTGCCACGCGAAGGCCGAGACCACGGTGATCACGGCGTAGGGGATGAGGATGGCGGCGCGCAGGATCGGCCGGAGCGCCTTGAGCGCCTGGACCATCACCAGCGCGAGGGCGAAGCCGAGCACGAGCTCCACCGCGACCGTCACCACGGTGATCAGCACCGTCACGCCGAACGCGTCCCACCACACCGGGTCGGTGAGGATGACGCCGTAGTTCGACAGGCCGGTGAACGACCGGTTCGCCGGGTCGGTGAGCCGGTAGTCGAACAGCGACTCGTAGAACGCCTGCAGGATCGGGTAGGCGGTGACCAGCAGCATCACCGCGAACGCCGGCCCGGCGAGCAGCCAGGCCAGGCGGGCCTCGGAGCGCGACTTGTCGCTCGCCTGGTGCTTCCCGCCGGCGGCGGCCGGGGCGGCCGGCCGTGCTTCGGTGGTCGTCACAGCAGCCTGTCCTTCCGCAGCACGCCGAGGATCAGGTCCTGGGCCGCCTGGTTGGTCGGGCCGGGGACGATCGCCGCCGGCGGGTGGAACGTCCGCTGGAGCCCGCCGGAGACCTCGGCGTAGTAGGCGGTCTGTGGACGCGGCTTGGCGAGGGTGAGCGACTGGAGGATCACCGGCGCCATCGGGTACTTCGCGAGCACGGCCGGGTCGGAGTAGCTGGCGTAGCGCGCCGACGGGTTGCCGTTGGACTCGAAGTAGTACGCCGTGTTCTGCGCGCTGGTGATGCACTCCGTCGCCGCGTAGGCGAGGTCGGGGTGCAGGCTCGCGTGGCCGACGCCGAGGTTGATGCCGCCGTACGGGGGCGCCGACGGCAGGTCGGGGCGGGTCTGCGGGTAGAGCGTCCAGCCGTAGTCGTCCGGCGTGTTCGCGGGCGCGGTGCCCTCGGAGGCCGCCTTCGTGACCTTGGACCAGACGAACGGCCAGTTGACCATGAACGCCGATGTGCCGCTCTGGAGCGCCTCGGAGTTCGAGTCCTCGTCGGCGGTGGAGAAGGCCGCCGGGGCGGCGGGCGAGTTCGCCAGCTTGCTCATGATGCGCGCGGCCTCGAGGGCCGGCGGGTCGGTCAGCCCGAGCGTGACCAGCTTCGGGTCGGTCTCCTGCGGGTTGGTGATGATCTGACCGCCGCCGGAGCGGACGAGCGCGTTCGTCCAGACCATGAGCGACTCGGCGCGCTTGCCCTGCGCCTCGACCTTCGTGCCCCGCGCGACGGCGGCGTCGATGATCTGGTCCCAGGTGACCGGCTTCGAGAGGTCCAGCCCCATCGCGGCGACCTGCGACTTGCGATACCAGAGCAGCTGCGTGTTCGCCCAGAACGGCACCGTGACCAGCTGCCCCTGCCAGGAGGCGCCCTCGATCGCCGACGGGACGACGCCGTCGCTCACGCGGGCACCGACGCCCGGCGGCACGGGGGCGAGGAACCCGGCCTCGGCGAACTCCGGGATGTACGGCGGGTCGAGGCTCATGATGTCGATCGACGAGTCGTTCGCCGCGAGCCGCCGGACGAGCTCCTGGCGCTGGTCGCCGGAGTCGCGCGGCAGCGTCGAGATCGCGATCGAGTACCGCCCGCCGGCGGCGTCGGTGCACCGCTTCGCGATCTCGGCCTGTCCGCCGTCGTCGGGGTTGATGTACCAGGTCAGCGTCGGCGGACCGGCCGGCCCGCTCGCGCAGCCCGCGAGCAGGGCGAGCACGGAGACGCCCAGGGCGGCCAGGACCGCGAGGGACGGTCTCCGCCGCCGGGTGGGAGAGCGCATGGGCGTGGTCCTCCGGCCTCATCGGGGCCTGTCGTTCGGCACTGTGGAAGCGCTTGCGGTGTGACTGTGGTGACCCAGGTCTCACATGTCAAGCGGTGAGACCGCCCAGGACACTTGAATCGTCACCGAACGGACATGGGGAGCTACGCCCTGGTCCGGTCGGCGTAGTCACACCGGGAGCGCTTGCGGAGTGCCCTAGGCTGCGTGACGTGGCTCACGAACCCCCCGCTCCCGTCGGGCGCCGGGTGGCCGAGGAGGAGCGCCGTGCCGTGGGCTCCGGGGCGAGCCTGGACGACGTGGCGCGGCTCGCCGGGGTCTCCGCGTCCACCGCCTCGCGCGCGCTCAACAACCACCCGCAGGTCGCCGCGGCCACCCGCGAGCGCGTGCTCACGGCCGCGGCCGGCCTGGACTACGTCGTCTCCCCGGAGGCGTCCCGCCTGGCGGGCGGGGCGTCCCGCACGCGCGTCGCGGTGGTCGTGCCGCACCTGTCGCGCTGGTTCTTCGGGCGGCTGCTCGAGGGGCTGGAGGCCGGGCTGCGGGAGGGCGGCGACACGGCCGTCGACGTGCTGCTCTTCCTCGTCGGGGACGTCGCCGGGCGGCGCGCCTTCTTCGAGCACCTCCCGGCCCGACGACGGGTGGACGCCGCCGTCGTCGTCGGCTTCGAGGTCGACGAGGCCGAGCGGGCGCGCCTCGAGCTCCTCGGGGTGCACATCGTCTCGGCCGGCGGGCCGCGCGAGCCGTTCCCGTCGGTCACCGTCGACGACCACCGGGCCGGGCGGCAGGCCGTGGACCACCTCGTGCATCTCGGACACCGCCGGATCGGCCTGCTCGCCTCGCAGGACCCCGACGACCGGGGCCCCGACCTGCGGACCGCGGCCTACCGGGACGCGCTCGCCGACGCGGGACTCGACGTCGACGACGAGCTCGTGGTCCGCGTCCCCTTCGGCGGACCCGGCGGGGCGGACGGGATGGGGCGCCTCCTCGGCCTGCGGCACCCGCCGACCGCCGTGTTCGCCTCCGCCGACGAGATCGCCGCCGGCGCGGTGCGCACGCTGCGCCGGGCCGGGTTGCGGGTGGGCGGCGAGATCTCGGTGATCGGTGTCGACGACCATCCGGTGGCCGAGATGCTGGACCTCACCACCGTCGCGCAGCCCGTCCACGAGCAGGGTGTGGTCGCCGGACGGATGGTCCGGGCGCTGCTGGAGCCGGGCGGCCCGGTACCCGTCGCCTCGCAGGTCCTGCCCACGCACCTCGTCCTGCGCGGCACCACCGGACCGCCCCCGTGAGCGCCCCCGAACTGCGGCTGCGGTCGCCGTCGGTCGCGCTGCTCAACCTCCCCTGGGACGTGCCGCTGGAGTCCTGGGACCCCGCGACGGTGCCGCTGCGGACGCTCGACGTCGGACCCAGCCGACACCTGGTGCGCTTCGTCGTCGCCGACGGGGTGCTCTGGGCGCTCAAGGAGCTCCCGGTCCGGCTGGCCGGCAAGGAGTACGAGGCCCTGCGGCGGATGGAGACGATGGGCCTGCCGACCGTCCGGGCGGCCGGCCTCGTCGTCCGGTCGGTGCCGGAGGACTCCGCGGTCCTGGTGACCCGGTTCCTCACCGGGTCCTGGCAGTACCGGCGCCTGTTCGCGCGGCTGCCCCCGGACCGCGCCGCGCACCGCGCCCGGCTGCTCGACGCCATGGCGGGGCTGCTGGTCGAGCTGCACCGCCACGGGGTGTTCTGGGGCGACTGCTCGCTCGCCAACACGCTGTTCACCCGCGACGGGCAGGCCCTGCAGGCCCACCTCGTCGACGCCGAGACGGCCGAGAGCCACCCCTCGCTCTCCGACGGGCAGCGGCAGATGGACCTCGACATCCTCGTGGAGAACGTGGCCGCCGGGCTGATCGACGTGGCGGCGTCCCTCGGCCGACCGCCGGACATCGAGCCGCGTCTCATCGCAGAGGCACTGAGCGTCCCCGCGCGCTACCAGGCGCTGTGGGACGCGCTGACCGCCGAGCCGCGCTTCGCCTTCTCCGACCGCTACCGGGTCGAGTCCCGGGTGCGGGACCTGGAGGAGCTGGGCTTCGTCGTCGACGAGGTCTCGCTCGTCCCGGACGGCGAGGCGGTGCGCCTGCGGGTCGGCGTCGGGGACCGCCGCTTCCACGCGCAGCGGCTGCGCGAGCTGACCGGGCTCGACGTCGGGGAGGGCCAGGCCCGCGAGCTCCTCGGCGACCTGCAGGCCCACCGGGGCGCGCTGTCCCGGACCTCGGGCCGCGCGGTGTCCGAGGACGAGGCCGCGCCGAGCTGGCTGCACGACGTCCTGACGCCGGGGATGCGCCGCGCGCACGCCGCCGTCGGCCACGTCGGGACGGCGGTGCAGGCGTACTGCGACCTGCTCGAGGTGCGCTGGCTGCTCTCCGAGGCCGCCGGGCACGACGTCGGGACCGACGCCGCCCTGCAGGCGCTCGCCGAGAAGGCGCCGACCGACTCCGCCGCCCGGGCCCTCGTCGCCGACACGCGCTCGGACCTACCGGTGGTCGGCTCCGACCCGGACTGAACGAACGGCACGCTCGCGCGCCCAGATGCTGCGAACGTGCCGCTCGTTCGGGCCGACGTCGGCGGACGGCCTAGTGCGCGGCGAGCCAGACGGCCGTGTCGGGCGGGAGCCGCCGACCGTCGAGCGGGCCGCTCGCGAGCAGCACGCCGTCGTGGTCGGGCAGGTCGACCGTCTCCGCCGACAGGTTCACGACGGCGAGGAAGGCCGGTGATCGTCGGAACGCAAGGACCGCGTCGCCCGGGGCCGACACCCAGTCCAGGTCGCCCTCGCCCAGGGCGGGGTGACGACGACGGATCGCGAGGGCCGCGCGGGCGAGTTCGAGGAACGAGCCGTCGACCCCCTCCTCGACCGAGGCCGCGTAGTCGGCGAACCAGCCGGGCTGGGGCAGCCAGGGGGACGCCCCGCCGTCGGGACCGAAGCCGAAGCTCGACCCGGTGGGCGTCCAGGGGATCGGCACCCGGCAGCCGTCGCGGCCGCGCTCGGTGTGACCCGAGCGCTCCCAGGTCGGGTCCTGCAGGGCCGCCTCGGGGATGTCGTCGACCTGCGGCAGCCCGAGCTCCTGGCCCTGGTAGACGTACATGCCGCCGGGCAGCGCGGTGTAGAGCAGGAACGCCGCGCGGGCGCGCCGGACACCGAGCTCGACGTCCACCGGGTCGGCCTCGTCGAACGTGGCGTTGCCGTGCCGCTCGACGGTCGGGCGGCCGTAGCGGCTCGGGGCGCGGACCACGTCGTGGTTCTCGAGCACCCAGGTCGCGGGCGCCCCCACCGCACCGAGGAACCGGGTGCTGGTGTCGATCGTCCCGCGCAGCGCGGCCGGGTCCCACGGGGCGACGAGGTAGTCGAAGTTGAACGCCGTGTGCAGCCGGCCGGCCCCGACGTAGCGGGCCAGCCGCTCCGGGCCCGGCGTCCACGCCTCGGCGACGAACATCCGGGCGCCGTCGTAGGAGTCGGCGATCCGGCGCCAGGACTCGTAGATCGCGAGGACGCCGTCGCGGTCGACGTACGGGTGCTCGCCGGGGCCGGTGGTGAAGCCGACGAAGTCGGTCGCGTCCGCGAGGTCGGGCAGGGCCGGGTCCTTGACCAGGCCGTGCGCGACGTCGATGCGGAAGCCGTCCACCCCGCGGTCGAACCAGAAGCGCAGCACGGACTCGAACTCGGCGTGGACCTCGGGGTTGTCCCAGTTCACGTCCGGCTGCCCGGGGTCGAACAGGTGCAGGTACCACTGCCCGTCGTCGACCCGGGTCCACGCCGGCCCACCGAAGTGCGAGAGCCAGTTGTTCGGCGGCTCGGCACCGTCGGGCCCCCGACCCTCGCGGAACACGAACCGGCTCCGCGCCGCCGACCCCCGGCCGGCCGCCAGGGCCTCGACGAACCACGCGTGGTGGTCGGAGAGATGGTTGGGGACGATGTCCGGGACGATCCGCAGCCCGTGCTCGTGGGCCTCGGCGATCAGCTTCTCCGCGTCGGCGACCGTGCCGTAGGCGGGCTCGGTGGTCCGGTAGTCGGCGACGTCGTAGCCGGCGTCGACCTGCGGCGAGGCGTACCAGGGGTTGATCCACAGCGCGTCGACCCCGAGGTCGCGCAGGTAGGGCAGCCGGTCGCGGAGGCCGGCGAGATCCCCGATCCCGTCGCCGTCGCCGTCGGCGAAGCTGCGGATGTAGACCTGGTAGATGACGGCGTCGCGCCACCAGAGTGCATCGGTCGTCACGCTGACCCAGCCTACGGGGCTCACCCGGCCGGGCCGCAAGCGCTTGCAGTGGACGATTCCGGCGTCTGTTGCCGTGGCGGCGGAGCGCCCGCGATGACGAAGGCACGTCGTCCGCCGGATGCGTGCAGGACCTCCCGAAGATCAACAGGCGCTCATCGGTCTCGCGGCCGGTCCGCGGGACCGATGAGGGCCTGTTGATCTTCGGGGCGGGACGCCCGGACCCGCAGCACGGGCGATCTTCGCGACCGAGGGGCATCCTGGAGATCGATGCAACCCGGTCGTTCCCAGCGCCTCACCGCCGCGCACGCGCGCGACGGCGCGAGCTGCGTGTGGTGTGCCCGCCCGCTCGACACCCGCGTCCCCGCCACCACCGACCACGTCATCCCGAAGGTCAAGGGCGGCCCGTCGTGGTTGGAGAACGAGGTCGCGGCCTGCCGGCGGTGCAACGGCGAGCGTGGGCACCGCGGGGTGGTCGACTGGCTCGAGGAGTGCGAGCGACGCGGCTGGTCACCGGACGTCGACCGGCTGGTCCGGGTGCTCGACGCCCTCGCGGCCGCCATCGACGTCCGCGGCGGCCAGCGCCGGGCGCGCCCGCACCTCGACGCGCAGCGTCGTCGCCTGGCGAAGCGGAGCCCGTCGGCGGCGTGAGCTACGCGCCGTCGAGAGTCACACCAGGCAGCCCGCAGCGCCCCGGAACCTGCCTCACGTGAACCTCGCCGAGGGGCGGGTCGGCATGCACCCCCACGCTTCGCCGAGAGTCACACCAGGCAGCCCGCCGCGCCGGAAAGCATGCCTGACGTCAACCTCGCGGAACGGGCGGGCGGCCACGTCAGCCGTAGGCCGCCTCGAAGAACGCCAGCTCCAGCTCGACCGCGCGGGCGAACGCCGGCTCGTCGGCGCCGACCCGGTCGACCTCGTCACGCAGGAACCCCACCCAGGCCGCGAACGCCGGACCCCGGTGCAGCTCGACCCACTCGGCGTACAGCCAGTCGGACGGCGCGTCCCCGAGGCGCTCGGCCCAGTCGAGGTAGAGCCATTCGGCGACCAGCAGCACCGTCATGACGGTCGGGTAGTCGGCCGAGCGGCGGGCGTCGTCCATCAGCGTGAGGAAGCCGGCCGTCGGGTCGGCGGGCGTCGCGGGCCCGGTCACGCCGAGCCGGGCCAAGGCGCGGGTGAAGTAGTCGTCCTCGTCGCCCGCGACCAGCCCGAGCTGGCGGGCCACGACCATCCGCGGCCCCGGACGGTCGGATGCGGCCACCGCCGCCCCGAGGAGGGCGACGAACGCGTCGAGGAACAGCGCGTCCTGGGCCAGGTAGCGGGCCAGCACCGCGTCGTCCACGGTCCCGGCGCCGAGCTCGTCGACGAATCGGTGCCCGACGGCCGCCTCCCACGGGGAGGCGTGCCGGCGGCGGAGTTCGGCGCTCGTGACCACGCGGCGAGTCTGACGAGGGGGCGATCCTCCCGCTGGATGACAGCAACGACGCTTCGCTGCCACGGACGTGGGGGCGACGGACATGCGAACGGCCCGGACACCACCGTGGGGGCGACGGTGGTGCCCGGGCCGATCATGCGTCCTCCTCGACGAGGGAGCGTGCGAGGAGGAGAGGTCCCTAGCGGTCGAACTGGTCGGGGTCGGGGCCGATGCGCTCCGCACGCTCGAGCTCGCCGATCGCCGACATCTCCTCGTCGTTCAGCTCGAAGTCGAAGATGTCGAAGTTCTCCTGGATGCGCGACGGCGTCACCGACTTCGGGAAGACGATGTTGCCGAGCTGGATGTGCCAGCGCAGCGTCACCTGCGCACCGGTCTTGTCGTGCTTCTTCGCGATGCCCTCGATGGCGGGCTCGTCGATGACACCCTTGCCCTGACCAATTGGGCTCCACGCCTCGGTGGCGATCCCGTGCCGCTCGTCGAAGGAGCGCATGGCCAGCTGCTGCATGTGCGGGTGCAGCTCGATCTGGTTGACGGCGGGGACCGTCTCGGTCTCGGAGAAGAGCCGCTCCAGGTGGTGGTCCTGGAAGTTCGAGACGCCGATGGACTTCGTCTTGCCGTCCTTCACCGCCTCCTCGAAGCCCCGCCAGGTGTCGACGTAGAGGTCCTTGCCCGGCAGCGGCCAGTGGATCAGGTAGAGGTCCACGTAGTCGAGGCCGAGCTTCTGCAGACTCTCGTCGAGCGCCTTCTGCGAGTCCAGCCGCCCGTGGTTGGAGTTGTTGCACTTCGTCGTGACGAACAGTTCGTCCCGCCCGATCCCCGAGCTGCGGATCGCCTCGCCCACCTCGGCCTCGTTGCCGTACATCTGGGCGGTGTCGATGTGCCGGTAGCCGATCTCGAGGGCCTTCGCGACCGTCTCCGCGGTCTGCGACTGCTCGATCTGGAACACACCGAACCCGAGCTGCGGGATCGTCGCGCCACTGTTCAGCTCGATACCGGGGACGTCAGTCATACCCGGCGGATACCCAGGTCCGCCCGTCGTGGAACGGGCGGGCCCGGGTCCTCCGGTCAGGCTGTGGCGAACGCCCCGAGCGTGGCGTTGGGCTTGACGCCGGAGAACGACCGGTGCCACGTCCGGTAGTACGCGACCTCCTCGTCGCTGCGCAGTTCCCAGCCGTCCTCGACGACGGGAGGCTCGGCGCCCTGCGCGCCCTCCTTCGCCTTCTCCTTCTCGACGAGGCCGGCGAGCACCTCGCCCGCGCCGGAGCCGTCCCCGAACTGCTCCTTGCCGCGCCACAGGATGTCGTCGAGGACCATGTCCTGGAACGCCTCACGCAGCAGCTGCTTCTCGGTGCGGCCCTCCCCCATGAGCTTCCACTCGGCGGGGATCGCGAGCATCTCCTCCATCACCGTGGCGTCGAGGAACGGCACGCGGGCCTCGAGGCCGTAGTTCATAGTGGTGCGGTCGCAACGCTGCAGGTTCAGCTCGTGCAGCGTCTCGATCGAGCGGACCAGCTCGGCCTGCAGGGCGTCCGGCGTCGCGAACGCCGGGTCCTCGTGGACGTAGGAGTAGCCGGCGAACAGCTCGTCGGCGCCCTCCCCGGTGAGCACGACCTTGACGTGCTTCACCGCCTCGCGGGCCAGCAGCAGGTTCGGCACGGCCGAGCGCACGAGCGCCGGGTCGAAGTGCTCGATGACCGTGACCGCCTCGTCGAGGGCCTCCTCGAGGTCCGCCGCGGTCGGCACGATCTCGTGGTGGTCGGTGCCCAGGTACTCGGCGACCGCCCGCGCGGCGAGCAGGTCGGCGCTGGACTCCGTCCCGACGGCGAAGGTGGGCAGCTTCTCCCCCTTCTCCGCCGCGACCTGCGCGGCCACGGCCGCCACGATCGCCGAGTCGAGCCCGCCGGAGAGGAACACCCCGACCGGCACGTCGGACATCATGTGGCGGCGCACCGAGTCCGAGAGCACCGAGCGGATGTGCTCGAGCACCGAGTCGTCCCACTGCTTGTCCGGGGCGTAGCGCGCCGGGCGCACCTGCACCGGGACGGCGTCGGCGAAGCGCACCATCGTGCCCTCGGAGACGTCGCCGGACTCGGCCAGACCCGGGCTCCACACGTAGCCGGGCGGGAACGCCTCGACCATCGGCTGGTCGGCCTCGTCGAAGGCGCGCAGCTCGGAGGCGAACAGCGTGACGCCGGGCAGCTTCGCCCAGTACAGCGGCTTGATGCCGATCGGGTCGCGGGCGACGACGCCGTGCCCGTCGGTGTGCGCCATGGCGAGCGCGTACATGCCTCGCAGGTCGTGCAGCGCGGCCGAGCCGTCCCGCAGGACCAGGCGGAAGGCCGACTCGGTGTCCGAGTCGGTGGCGAACCGGACCTCCGAGAGCTGGTCGCGGATGTCGGCGTGGTTATAGATCTCGCCGTTGCCGACCACGTAGGCCGAGTCGGTCTCGTCGGCGATCGGCTGCTTGCCGCCGGTCACGTCCATGATCGAGAGTCGCTGGTGGCCGAGCCACGCACTCCCGAGCTGGACCCGCCCGGAGTCGTCCGGACCGCGGTGGTGGATCCGCGCGAGCATCCGCTCGCACTTCTCCGGGTCGATGTCACCGTACGCAGCAACGATTCCGCACACAGGCGCTCACGCTTCCTTCGTCAGGGTGCCTGACCACAGGTACACGAGGGAGCCCCGGAGCCGCATGGGAACGGGGTGCTCGTCACGCATCGTTAACGGTCAAGGCGCCCGATCACGACGTCGGCTCAGCGCCAGGCGAAGACCGGCTGCTCCAGACCGTCCACCCGGGTGGCCCGGTCGTGCAGGGCGACCTCCGTGAACTGGAGCATCACGGCCGCCGTCGGTGCGTGCACGCGGTGACCGACGATCGGGAGCTGCACCACCGGGCGGTCCGACTCCGGGATCTCCAGGTAGTACGGCTCGACGTCCAGCTCGTCGAGCGTCACGTGGTAGAGCCGCGCGACCTCGTCCGGCGAGGGCACCAGGCTCTCCAGGGCCACCCCCGTCGTCATGACGACGGGGGTGATGACGAAGCCCGAGCGGGTCGGGTAGTCGTCGAGCAGGCCGGCCACGTCGGACGGCCCGAGCCGCAGGCCCAGCTCCTCGTCCAGCTCGCGCAGTCCCGCCGTGACGGCGTCCTCACCCGGGTCCAGCGAGCCGCCCGGGAGGGCGAACTGCCCGGGGTGGTCGCGCAGCTTCGAGGTGCGGCGGGTGAGGAGCACGCCCGGCCCGCGCTGCGGGTCGTCGAGCAGCACGACGGCCACGGCCGCACGGCGCGGCGGGCGCATCGCGCCGTCCCGGGCGCGGACCTCGGGCAGCGAGGACGGGTCGACCCGACGTCGGGAACGGTGCGAGAACGCACCCACCCGGGCGGCGATCGTCGACGCGTCCGGGTGGCCCGTCGCTGCGCCGGTCCCGGAACTCTCCCCCGTCGCTCCGCTCGCCCGACTCACCCCCAGAAGATGCCGGTCGGGTCCGCGTCGACGATGTCGAGCAGCGGGGCCGGCGACGAGGCCTTCGTCTCGTCGGGGTAGCGGTGCCAGCGGCCGCCGGAGTCCGGCCAGAGCAGCACCCAGCGGGCGTCGGCCGCGTCGTAGCGCAGCTGCGCGATCGGGGCGGTGGACCACTCGGTGGCCAGCTCCGGGAAGACCGGTGCGCGGCGGCAGGACAGCGTGATGCGCCCGGCGCGCTCCGAGTACGAGATCTGCATCGAGTCGCGCTGCGACTCCGGCACCCGTCTCGTGCACCACCGGCGGACGATCGCGCGGTGCTCGTCGGTCACCTGCACACCCGGTCCCTCCTCGTCGCGCCGTGGGCTCCCTCCGGGGGTCACTGTGACACGGCCACCGGTCCCGGCGGGAGGGCGGACCCGCACCGTCACCCCCTCGTCGTCACCCGTCCGGCCCGACGGCGGGGCGAGCAGGTCCGGCTGACACCATCTCGAACGGGTCACGACGGCGACACGACAGGGGTGGCGGATGCGGGCACGTCGGGTGCTGGCGGGGTGCCTGCTGGCGGGCACGCTGCTGCTGGCCGGGTGCGGGGGCTCGGACGAGGCGGCGGCGCCCCCGGTCGACCCGGCCGTGAAGTCCTACTGCGACACCGTCGTCCGGGTGCAGGCCGAGCAGACGTCACCGCAGGCCGGGCAGGGCGGGGTGGCGGCCGCGAGCGCGGCCGCCCGCCAGCAGGTGGACGACCTCGTCGCGACCGCACCGCCGGAGCTCGCCGCCGACTGGCGCACGGTCTCCGACCTCACCGACCAGGCGCTCGGCTCCCTCGCGGCCACCCGCGGCGACCCGAACCGCATCGACCGCGCCCGGCTCGCGCAGCTCCAGGCCCGGTCCCAGCCCGCCGTCCAGCGCATCAAGGACGTCACCGCCGCCCGCTGCCACGTGGCCTTCCAGCCGTCGGCGTAGGCAGGTGCGCTCCGCGCCCGTGAGTACTTCTCCGTGTCCTGGCACGGAGAAGTACTCACAGGCCGGAGGCACCTAGGGTCTCGGGACATGGACGAGGTCAGCCGGTTCGGCGTCACGGAGCTCACCGATCTGCCCGACGACCTGCGGGAGCGGGTCGGCGCGATCGCGGAGAAGTCCGGCTTCGTGCCGAACATCTTCCGCGCGCTCGGTCGTCGACCCCGCGAGCTGCGGGCGTTCCTGGACTACCACGACGCTCTGATGGACTCGAACGACGGCCTGTCCAAGGCCGAGCGTGAGCTCGTCGTCGTGGCCACCTCCGGGGCCAACCACTGCACCTACTGCATCGTCGCCCACGGCGCGATCCTGCGGGTGCGCAGCAAGGACCCCTACCTCGCCGACGCCGTCGGCACGAACCCCTACGGCGCCGTGCTGACCGGCCGGCAGCGGGCGATCGTCGACCTCGCCCTCACCCTGGCCGTCGACTCCGCGAGCTTCACCGACGACGACGTCGACGCCGCCCGCGAGGCGGGGCTCTCGGACGACGAGATCTGGGACGTCGGGTCCATCGCGGCCCTGTTCGCGATGTCCAACCGGCTGGCCCACCTGACCGCTCTGCGCCCGAATGCGGAGTTCTTCACGATGGGCCGGTAGGGGTAACCGGCGTCCATGACTTCAGTAGCCGTCCTGGGCACCGGGATCATGGGCGCGGGCATGGCGCGCAGCCTGCTGCGCGAGGGCCTCGACGTCACCGTCTGGAACCGCAGCCCCGAGAAGGCGAAGCCTCTCGCCGACGACGGGGCCACCGTCGCCGACTCCGCCGCGGACGCCGTGGCGGGGGCCGACGTGGTGATCACAATGTTGTTCGACATCGAGCCGGTGCTCTCCGTCATGGCGGACGCCGCGGGTTCCCTGCGCGACGACGCGGTGTGGATGCAGGCGAGCACCGTCGGGATCGAGGGCACCCGCCGCGTCGGGGCGTTCGCCGCGGAGCACGGGATCGACGTGCTCGACGCCCCGGTGCTCGGCACCAAGGCCCCGGCCGAGAACGGCAAGCTCGTGATCCTGGCGTCCGGGCCGTCCGCCCTGCGGGACAGGGTCGCGTCGGCGTTCGACGCCATGGGCGCGCGGACCCAGTGGGTGAGCGAGACGCTCGGGGACGCCAGCAAGCTCAAGCTCGCCGTGAACGCATGGATCGGCGTGATGGTCAACGGCACCGCGCAGTCGATCGCGCTCGCCCGCGGCCTGGGCCTCGACCCGCAGCAGTTCCTCGACGCGGTGGACGGTCAGGCCGTCGACTCGCCGTACGTGCAGCTCAAGGGCAAGGCGATGATCACCGGCGACTACACGCCCTCGTTCGAGCTCGACGGCGTCATCAAGGACACCGACCTCATCCGCGACGCCCTCGCCGAGGCGGGCACGGCGACGACGCTGGCCGACGCGGTCGCCGACCGGCTCGCCGCCGCCTCGGCCCAGGGCCACGGCGCCGAGGACATGGCGGCCGTCGTCCACGGCTACGGCACCTGAGCCCCCACCCATGACAGGGAAGCGTCGTTGCTGTCGCTCGGTGACAGCAACGACGCTTCCCCGCCACGACCCCCGGACGACCGGAGGGCCCCCTCGCTCGAGTGGATCGAGCGAGGGGGCCCTCCGGCCGGGACGGGGTGGACCCGTCGTCAGGAACTCTTCGCGGCCTTGGCCAGGCCGAGTGCGTAGTCCGGCATCCAGTCGCCGGCCTTCGGGCCTCCGCGGCACTCACCGTCGGAGTCACCCGGCTCCTTGATCCACAGGAACGCGGCGACCCGGGGATCGCCGGTGCTGCGGGTCGGCGGGGTGCCGAGGGCGCGGCCGGGCGGGTTGCACCAGTTCTTGTCGTCGGAGCTGGTGTAGGGCCCGTTGCCGTTGCGGCTGGTGTCGATGACGAACTTCTTGCCGCCGACCGCGTCCGAGACCTTCTTGCCGTAGGACTCGACGGCGTCGGTCGACTGGAAGTTCGAGACGTTCAGCGCGAAGCCGGCCGCCTGGTCCACCCCGGACTTCCGCAGCCCGTCGGCGAGCTTGCCGGTGTCGGTGACGAAGCCCGGGTTGCCGGCGTCGATGTAGACCTCGGCGCCCGCCTGCGACAGCGTCTTCACGGCCCCGGCCAGCAGGGCCTCGCGGCCCTCCTGCTCGCCCTGGCCCTCGCAGTTGGTCAGCGTCTGGGGCAGCGCGTCGGGCTCGAGGATCACGATCGTCTTCGTCCCGCCGAGACCGGACGCGAAGTCGCTCACCCAGTTGCGGTAGTCACCGTCGTCCGACGCTCCGCCCTGCGAGTACAGCCCGCAGTCGCGGTTGGGGATGTTGTAGGCGACCAGCACGGCCGTCCGGCCCGCCGCCTTCGCCTGCCCGACGAGGCCCCGGACCTCGTCGGCGGTGTTGCCGTCGCTGCCGATCCACCGGGCGACCGGCTGCCGCGCGATCTTCTCCAGCTCCGTGGCGTCCGCGCTCCGGCCCTGGTTGCGCCACTCCTCGACCTGCTTGGCCGCGGTGGACGCCGGGTCCACCCAGAACTCCGAGGCCGCCGCCGGGACGATCGTCTGGGGCGACGCCGGCTCCTCGGAGGTGCCTCCGCCGGAACATCCGGCCAGCGTCAGTGCCGCGATCATCGCGAGCGCGCCCGAGGCGATGTGCCTCCGTCGTGCCGACATCCTGCCGAGCCACCCCCGGTGTCGTTCGTGGTCGTCGTCCTGCGGCGGACCGGTCGGGTCCGCGCCTCAGAGTCCCATCCGCACTGACGGGACCCGTCCGCACCCCGGTCACGCCCGAGGCACCATCTCGTGTTCGTGCGACGGGCCCGACCGGATCACCGCCGCGTGGACGGACCGGGACCGGTCAGCTCGCCTCGGTCTGCTCCGGCTGACGGACGCGACGGCGCCCGTCCTCGGGACGACCCGCCGGCGGTGCGACGGCCGCCAGGGCGACCACCCGCACCGCGACGGTCGACGCGTGGAGCGCACGCTCGCTCGTCGACAGGCCGTCGTCGGGTCCAGTGTCGCCGCCGCGGGGTGTGACCTCGGTGTGCCCGACGCCGTTGGCGCCGTTCGCGGAGGCGCCGTTCGCGGAGGTGCCGTTCGCGGCCGGGCCGTGGGCACCGTTCACCGGCGTCCCGTTGGCGGGGACCCCGTTGGCGGTCGCCCCGTTGGCGGCGGGCGCCTCGACCGGCGCGCCGTTGCGTCCGGTGCGCGCCGGGCGGCCGTCGGCCGACGTCCGCGACCGACGCTCGAGCGGCGTGATCTCGTTGCGGTGCACGGTCGCGGCCGGTTCGGACGCGGCCTGCTGCGTCGCGTCCGGGGTCGCTCCCGCGGCGGCCGGCCGGAGCCGGTGCGGCTCGGGACGGACCGGACGACCCGGCTCGGGACGCTGGTCCGGGCGCGGCTGATCGGGACGCGGCTGATCCGGACGCCGGTCGGGCCGGGGCTGCTCGGCCGCCGGACGCTCCGGGGTGGGGCGACCCGGCTGCGGGCCGGGGCGCGGCGCCGTCGTGCGGGGCACGGGCGTGGGGCGCTGGGCGGGCCCACCCGGACGCGGGGCCTGTCCGTTCCCGGGCTGACCGGCCGGACCGACCTGGCCCGGCTGACCGGCCTGACCCGGCTGACCGACCTGACCCGGCTGACCTGCCTGGCCGGGCTGACCCGGCTGGCCGCCGGCCGGACCCGACGTCGGGACGGGGCGCGGACGCTGTCCTGCCGGCGGGGGACCGGCATCGGCGGGTCGGTTCGGGCGCGGGCCCGGGCTCGGCGGACGCGGTCCGGAGGCCGGGACACCGACGGCCGGGGAGATCGGGGCCGGTCCGACCGCGGTCTCCGCGCCGGGCTCGCCCTGGCGGACCCAGCCGGCGGGCAGCGGACGGTAGCGCTCGCCCGCCACCTCGGTGCGCGGCCCGGCCTCGGCGCCGGAGCCGGCGCCGACACCGGCGGGCACCCCGCGGCGGTCGCCGGTCCGGATCCAGCCCTCGGGCAGCTTGCCCACCAGCGGCGAGCGGAACGGCGCGGAGGCGGGTCCCTCGGCGATCATGGCGTCGAGGGCCGCGCGCTGGAGCGACTCGGTGGTGATACCGGTGTGGCCGCTGGAGGTCCGGGCCGGCTCGGCGGTGATGACCGGCTGGCGGCCCACCACGCGCTCGACGATCCACAGCGCGGGCGGCGCGAGGCAGGCGCAGAGGGCCACGAACGGCCAGAGCAGCACCGCGGGCGTGGCGTAGCCCATGAAGATCGACGTGATGATCGCGCCGAGCAGCAGGACCGCCCACTGGAGGTGCCGGCGGAAGGTGAGGATGTGGTCCGCGCTGGACGACAGGCCCTTCGGCGTGACCACGAACTTCGCCGGCAGCCGCAGCAGCGTCGCGAGCAGCGAGGCCGCGAAGATCGGCGACGCGAAGATCGACATCAGCATGCCCTTGACGCCGGAGGAGCCCTCGGCCTCGTAGGGGCTGACGTTGTAGCGCCGGTTGCGCAGGTAGACCCAGAGCTGGAAGGCGGTCGCGTCGACGTAGAGGGCCAGCCAGAGCTGGACCGGGACGACGACACCCTGCACCCCGAGCGCGAGGAACAGGACCGCGTTGACCGCGCCGAGGATCCAGCCGATCGCCATCGACGGGTAGAACGTGGTGATCAGGATGTAGTGCAGGGCCCGGCCCGGCGAGAGCATCGGCAGCCGGCGCCAGAACTCGGTGAGCAGCACCTCGAAGGTGCCGCGGGACCAGCGCATCTGCTGGCTGAAGAAGTCGCCCCACGACGACGGGCCCTCGCCGACGGCGAGGACGTCGGGGGTGTACACCGACTTCCAGCGGGCCTTGGTCAGCGGGTTCCGGTTCACGTGGAACTTGAGGCCGGTCGCCATGTCCTCGGTGACCGAGTCGGAGAGCCCGCCGATGCCCTTGAGCGCGCTGATCCGCATGGCGTTGTTGGTGCCGACCAGCATCGCCGCGTTGTAGCGGTTGGCGGCGCGCTGGATCAGCGAGTGGAACGGGAACTGCTGGGACTCCGCGGCGCGCGTCACGAACGTCTCGTCGTTCGCGTAGCACTGCGGGCCGACGACGAAGGCGACGTCGGGGTCGCGGAAGTAGCCCAGGATGCGCTCGGCGTAGTTGGGCAGCGGCACGTGGTCCGGGTCGACGGACAGGAAGATCTCGTAGGAGTCCCCGTGCTCCGCGACCCAGGCGTTGTAGTTGCCGTGCTTCGTCTTCGCCTTGAAGGCGCCCTTCTTGCGGTTGTACTTCTCGATCCCCTTGCGGGTGAAGTGGTTGACGCCGAGCTCGCGGCACATCGCGCGGACCGCCGGGTCGTCGCCCTCGTCGAGGATCCAGACGTCGAGGATGCCCTGGTAGCGGATGCGCAGCGCGGCCTGCAGCGTGCCGCGGACGACGTCGATCGGTTCCTTGCTGGGGACGATCGTCGTCAGGAAGGCGACGCGCTGGTTCGCGACCGGCGGGACCGGGACCGGGTCCCGGGAGATGACCGAGGCCAGCGACAGCGAGAAGACGTTGATCAGCCGGAGGAGCTCCATCAGGCCGATCGAGCCGATGACCACCCAGTTCGCATAGGTCGCGAACGCCGGGGCGTTGATGTCGACCGGCGGCCGGTGCGACGGGTGGAGCAGCCAGAGGAAGAACAGGGCCTCGAACGCGAAGTTCAGGCCGGCGACGAGCAGCGAGCGCCAGACGCGCCCCTTGCCGTGGACGGCGTCCACACCGCGGTAGGACACGCGGTAGTCCGCGGGGTCCCCGTCCAGCTCCCGGACGGGTCCGGCGAGCTGCGAGAACTCCTGGATACGACGACCGACGACGAGCTCACTCTCGTCGACCTCGTCGGCAGGTCTCTCGGCTAGAAGCGTCATCGGCCGTTTCGTCTCGAAGGCAGGGGCTCGAGGAGGAATGGTGCTGGGGAGCGTTCCTGGAGTCCTCGTCGTCGTGGCGTTCGGCGTGGGCCCCGTGTCGGGAACCGTCGGCCGGTCGCCGTCCTCTCGTCTGGTCGTCCGCGTGCGGTCCGGTTGTGCGCTGCCCGCACCCCCGATGTCGGGAGAACGGTACGGGCATCACTGACCGTGCTCGTGAAGGGGGACGGTCCAGGGCGGCCGGACGTTGCTCCGGTGCCGTAAATCGGTGCACCGGTGCCGCCACACGCCGACCTGACACGCCGACCACGGCCGGCCGCCGTGACCACGAGTGATCGTCAGCGCGGCCGTCCGGGGCGCGGAGGCAGGTCGTGAAGGGTGATGGAGAGCGTTCCGTCGCTCACCGAACCCGACATGAACGTACAGAACGGTTGTCGACGGCGATCGGTGGGTGAACCTGGATTGAGCAGCCGCACCCCACCGGGCGTCGTGGACTCCCAGGGGATGTGGCTGTGGCCGAAGACGACCACGTCCGCGGGGTCGTCCGTGTCCGGACCGAACCAGGCGTCGCACCGACGCTCCCGCCCGCGCGCGTCCCCGGTCTCGTGCACCACGGCCAGCCGCAGACCCCCGACCGTCGCGCGCGCCACCTCGGGCATCCGGGCCCGGAGGTCGTCCCCGTCGTTGTTGCCCCAGCAGGCGAGCAGTTCCCGGGACCGGGCGGCGAACGCGTCGTGCGTGGCCACGTCGGTCCAGTCCCCCGCGTGCACCACCAGGTCCGCCGCGTCCACCGCCGCCCACACCTCGTCCGGGATCCACCGGGCGTGGGTGTCCGACACCAGGACCACGGCGGTTCCCCCGGTCGGGCTCGGCGGCGCCGCGTCCCCGGTCACGGCCGCACCAACGAGTGCAGGGCCACGAACGCGACCGGCGTGTACGGCGCGACGACGAGGGCGGGGCCGTCGGTGACGAGCCAGGTCCGCGAGCCGGCGCCGTCGGACTCGACACCGTGCTGCAGGACGAGCTGCACCGGGCCCACCCGCACCCGCCAGGTCCACGTCCGCGCCGTCTCGTCCACGGCGAGCACGGTGAACGGGACGTGCACCACCCCGGCGGCCCGGACCACGCCCTCGAGGCCCGGCACCAGTCGACGCGCGGGCGCGGTCACCCCGGTGATCTGCGGGGCCCAGCGCGGCCAGGCGTCGAGATCGGCGTAGCGCTCCCACGCCTCGTCGGCGGGCAGGGTGCCTCGGGCGGCCACGGTGGTGCGCACGGAGGCGGGTGTACCCGCCGCCGTGCCCGTGACTCCCGTGCGATGTGACCGCGGACGCGGACGCCGATCGGTACCGTCGCGTACCATCGCTCGGCATGATCCGGGACACGGTCCGTTGGGCGGCCACGCACGGGGTGATGCGGGCCGCGATCCGCCGTCAGGCCCGCCGCGGCAACGCCGACGCCGCGCTGCTCCTCGACCCCGAGCTGCAGGGCGACCCGTTCGCGCACTACGAGCGGCTCCGGGAGCACCGCCCGTTCGCCGAGGGCGCGTTCTCCCGCGTCACCGTCCATCACGACGTGTGCACCGAGGTGCTCCGCAGCGAGGACTTCGGGGTGGCGAACCGCGACGGCTCGATGCCCGCGCCGGTCCGGCTGGCCCTGCGTCTCGCCGGCCCGCCGCCGCACCCGGGTCCCATCGACCCGCCGTCGATGCTGGCGGTGGACGCCCCGGACCACACCCGGTACCGGCGGCTGGTCACCCGCGCGTTCACCGCGAAGCGGGTGGCGGCGCTGCGCGGGCGGACCGAGCAGATCGCCGACGAACTGCTCGACACGCTCGACGACGGGTCGGGGTCGGTCGACCTGGTCGCGCGCTACGCGAGCCTGCTCCCGGTCACGGTCATCTCGGAGATGCTCGGCGTGCCGACCTCGATGCGCGAGCAGTTCCTGGCCTGGGGCGACGGGGCGGCCGCCTCGCTGGACCTCGGGCTGCCGCGGGAGCAGTGGGCGACCGTGCAGGCCAACGTGGCCGCGCTGCACGACTGGATGAGCGGGCACCTGCGCCGGCTGCGCGCGGAGCCGGGCGACGACCTGCTCTCCTCGCTGGTCACCGCGGCCGACGACGACGGGTCCCGCCTGACCGAGCCGGAGCTGGCCAGCACCGCCCTGCTCGTGCTCGCGGCCGGGTTCGAGACGACGGTCAACCTCATCGGCAACGGCACCCGGCTGGTCCTCGACCATCCCGACCAGCGGGACCGGCTCGCCGCGGACCCCACGCTGTGGGCCAACGCGGTGGACGAGGTGCTGCGGGTGGAGTCACCGGTCTCCCGGACCGCGCGCTCGGCACGCCGCGACACCGTCGTGGCGGGGCAGGGGATCCCGGCCGGGTCGCTCGTGGTGACGGTGCTCGCCGCCGCGAACCGCGACCCCGAGGTCTTCACCGACCCGGACGCGTTCGACGTCGGGCGGGCGAACGCCCGTGACCACGTCGCCTTCTCCAACGGCATCCACTACTGCCTGGGGGCGGCTCTCGCCCGGATGGAGGGCGAGGTGGCGCTGCGGGCGCTGTTCGAGCGCTACCCGGGCCTCACGTCCGCCGGGGAGCCGGTCCGGCGCCGGACCCGCATCCTGCGCGGCTACGAGCACCTGCCGGTGACCACCGGGCACGCGGCGGGCCGACCCGTCACAGCGTGATCGGCAGCCCCAGGAGGGCGACGGCGGCCGGGGAGAGCGCCACGGTGCACGGGCGGCCCGGCGGCTGCGCGATGAGCCGCGCGAGGCCCGCCCGGACCAGGCGGTGCCCGGCGAACTGATCGGAGCACGGCCGCCCGTCGACGAGCAGGCCCTCGGCCGCGTCGGGGTTCATCGTGCACCGTCCGGCGGCGACCGCCATGAGGATCGCGCGGTCGCGGGGTGAGACGGCCTCCGGCACGTCCTCCGGGGGTCGGCGGGCCTCGGGCACGGCCGGTGGTGTCGCCGCGAGGGCCGGGTGCGGCGTCCGGACGGCGGGACGGCGGGGCCCGCGAGCGGCGGGAACGGTCACAGCGGTTCTCCTCGGGCGAGTGGGACCCTCCGGACGCCCACCTGTCGTTGGGCCGAACGGGTCATGCTCGCTCATCGCCGACACCGACGAGGGCGTTAGTCGATCGCCCGCAACCGTCACCGGTTCGTGT
This sequence comes from Actinomycetospora corticicola, assembly GCF_013409505.1. NCBI lineage: Bacteria > Bacillati > Actinomycetota > Actinomycetes > Pseudonocardiales > Pseudonocardiaceae > Actinomycetospora > Actinomycetospora corticicola. The sequence goes on from NZ_JACCBN010000001.1 coordinate 4,459,622, forward strand.
CGCTCGGCTCGTATCGCGCCGTCTACGGCGATCGCGAGAGAGCCCGAGACACCCCGATCGACCTCAGGGTCGGACCCCGAGGTGCCAGGGCGTCCCGCGCGGGACGCTGGTCGACATGAGCGAGCAGACCAGCACCGACGGCCCCACCCCCGACGTGACGGTGGCCCCACCGACTCCGGGCGACCCGCCGTCGGGAGAGCACCCGACGGGGGACCTGCCGCCCTCTCCCGCCGACCTCCCGGTCGACCACGACGACCGCGAGCACGTCGTCGGGCTGCTGCACGACGCCGTCACCCGCGGGCTCATCGACACCCTCGAGTTCGACCGGCGTTCCGGGCTCGCCATCACCGCGCGGACGCGGCGGGACCTGAACACCCTCGTCGTCGACCTGCCGCTCGACCACCCCGACCGCGCGCGGGCCCGCACCGAGGCCGAGTCCCGCGACCGCGGCCGCACCCCGCGCGACGCCTACGCGGGCGGTGACACCAGCGGCACCGTCGCCCTCCACGCCACCCTCGGGTCGGTGAAGCGCTCCGGCGCCTGGGCGGTACCGCGACGGATGGAGATCGACGGCTGGCTGGGCTCCGCGGAGCTGGACCTCACCCAGGCCGTGATCGACCACGACGTCGTCGAGATCGACGTCGACATGACGCTCGGCTCGGTGGAACTCCGCCTCCCCGAGACGGCGAGCGCCTCGCTGGAGGGCGTGAGCGCCACCGCCGGCAGCATCGAGGACAAGCGACGGAACGGGTCCGCCGCCGGTCGCCCGCACGTCGTGGTCACCGGCAGGGTGGCCTTCGGGTCGGTCGAGGTGAAGGGCCCGAAGTGGTGGCGGTGAGCCGGGCCTAGGTGAAGGCGCCGAGCCCGGTGATCTCCCGCCCGACGATCAGCGTCTGGATCGTCTCGGTGCCCTCGAAGGTGTGGACCGACTCGATGTCGGCCATGTGCCGCATGACGTGGTTGTCGAGCAGGATGCCGTTGCCGCCGAGCAGGTCCCGGGCCTCGGAGAGGATCCACCGTGCCTTCGAGGTGTTGTTCATCTTGGCGAGGCCGGCGATCGTGGGCGAGAGGTCGCCCTCCTCGGCGAGCTGGGCGATCTGCATGCAGTAGAGCTGCATGCCGGTCAGCTCCGCGAGCATCTTGACCAGCCGCTGCTGGACGATCTGCAGCGACGCCAGCGGCTTGCCGAACTGCGTGCGCTCGAGCGCGTAGCGCAGTGCGGCGTCGTAGCCGGCGGTCGCGTGCCCGAGCGCGATCCAGGCGCAGGTCCCGCGCGTGGTGGCGAGGACACGCCCGGTGTCCTTGAACGTCCGGGCCCCGGGGAGCCGGTCGGACTCCGGGACGCGGACGCCGTCGAGCCGGATGTCGGCCTGCCACACCGAGCGCATCGAGCCCTTGCGCGGGATGACACTGGCCTCGTAGCCCGGCGTCGTGGTGTCGACCACGAAGCCGTGGACGTCGCCGGACTCGGTGTTCCGGGCCCACACCACGGTGCGGTGGGCCACCGACCCGTTGCCGATCCAGCGCTTGCGACCGTCGAGGACCCACTCGTCGCCGTCCCGGCGCGCGGTGGTCTCCAGCGACACCGAGTCGGAGCCGTGGTCGGGCTCGGTGAGGCCGAACGCCCCGACCGTCTCCAGGCGGGCCATCCCCGGCAGGAACCGTGCCCGCTGTTCTTCGGAGCCGAGCATGTCGATGGCCTTCATGGCGAGCCCGGACTGGACCGCGTGGAACGTCGCGAGGCTGCCGTCGCCGCGCGCCAGCTCCATCGACACGAGCCCGCACGACAGCGGGTCGAGCCCCGGGCAGCCGTTGCCCTCGATGTCGTCGCCGACCACGCCGAGCTCCGGCAGGCGGTTGATCACGTCCCACGACATCTGCGCCGCGTCCCACGCCTCGGCGGCCACGGGCAGGACCTCGTGGTCGACGAACCGGCGGACCGCCATGAACGTGTCCCACTGCTGGGTGGTGAAGCGGTGGCGCACCGAGAAGTAGTCGGTGCCCCGGGCCTCGGTCAGCTGGTGCGGCGCGCCCGACGGGTCGGCCTCGAGGCCGCCGTCGGCCGGGGACTGTCCGATGTCGACGGCCATGGCACGTCCTTTCCTGACGACAGGTCGTGTCTCGTATGTGCCCGGCGTCACCCGTCGGAAACCCGGTCGTCGCCACCGGGTGCTCCTCCGCGCCGGCGGCCGGGCCCCTACGGTGCGCGGCGTGGAGGACATCCTGCGCGCCGAGCGTCTCACGGCGGTCCGACGGTTCCGGGCGCTCGACGACGAGGACTGGGAGCGGCCGAGCCTGTGCGCGGGCTGGCGGACCCGCGAGGTGCTCGCCCACATGATCACGCCGTTCGAGGTCTCGCTGCCGCGGATGGTCCTGTCGATGGTGCGCCACCGGGGCCCGTCCGGGGCCATGGACGCGTGGGCGCGCTCGCTCGGCGAGCGGGACACGGCGGAGCTGGTCGACGTGCTCGAGGCGAACGCCGGGTCGACCTTCCACGCGCCGGGGCTGCCGCTCGCGGCCTCGCTGACCGACGTCCTGGTCCACTCGGTGGACGTCCTGTGGGCGCTGGCGGGGTACGCGTCGGTCGACCACGTCGACCCCGCGCACGTGCGGCCGTCACTGGCGTTCCTGACCACGCCACGGGCTGTGGGGCCGTTCCTGCCCCGCGGCCGCCTCGACGGGGTGCGGCTGGAGGCCACGGACGTCGACCTCGCGCACGGGACGGGCGACGTGGTGGCCGGTCCCGCCCTCGCCCTGGTCGCCGGGGCGTGCGGCCGTGCGCCGGCGTACGACCTGCTCGACGGACCCGGTGTCGCCCGGTGGCGGGGATGAGGACACGCCTGCGCTCCGGGCTGCGGATCGGCCTCCCGGTCGGGCTGCTGCTCGCGGCGGTCGGCGCGGCGGGCCTGCTCTCGGGCGCGGGCGTGTGGCTCACCGCGACGCTCGGTCCGACCGCCTACCTGCTCGTCGCCCATCCCCGGGACGTCACCGCCCGCGCCCGCAACGCGATCGTCGGCCACGGCTCCGCTCTCGTCCTGGGCCTGCTCGCACTCGCCGTGTTCGGGCTGTGGAACGCGCCGTCGGTGGCGGTGACCCACCACGAGACCTGGGTCCAGATCGCGGCACAGGGCTGTGCGGTCGCGCTGACGCTGGTGGTGCTGACCGTCGCCGATGCCCACCACGCCCCGGCCGGCGCGACCGCCCTGCTCGTCAGTTCCGGCATCGCGGCGCCCGGACTCCCGCTGCTCGGACTCGTCGTCGGGCTGGTGATCGTGCTCGCCGTCGCCCCACTGCTGGCGCGCCTCGCGGGCCCCGTGCGCTGAACCGCGCCGGTGCGGCCGACCCGCGGGAGGACCCGACGTCGGGAAGGGGAGGACGACGAGAGCCCCGGCCGCTCGAGGAGCGACCGGGGCCGTGCCGGGGGAGCGTTCTCGCGGGACCCTGCCCGCCCCCCTCGTGCGGGCAGGGAGTCTCAGGCGATGTGCCGGCCGGAGATGTTGCGGGCGATGACGAGCTGCTGGATCTGCTCGGTGCCCTCGAAGATGTCGTAGATCTTCGAGTCCCGGTGCATGCGCTCCACCGGGTGCTCGCGGGAGTAGCCCGCGCCGCCGAGGATCTGGATGGCCCGCTCCGTGGCCCACACCGCGACGCGGCCGGCCTTGAGCTTGGACATCGAGCCCTCGCCCGCCTCGAACGGCACGCCGTTGCGGCCCATCCAGGCGGCCCGCCAGACGAGCAGGCGGGCGGCGTCGATCTCGGTCTTCATGTCCGCGAGGGTGAACGCGATCGACTGGTTGTCGATGATCGGACGGCCGAACGTCTCCCGGCCCTTCGCGTACTCGAGGGCGTACTCGTAGGCGCCGCGGGCGATGCCGATGGCCTGCGAGCCCACCGTGGGGCGGGAGAGCTCGAAGGTCTGCATCGCGGCCGACCCCTGCGAACGCTTGCCCTCGCGCGCCTTGGCGAGGCGCTCGTCGAGCTTCTCCTTGCCGCCGAGCAGGCACGAGCCGGGCACGACGACGTCGTCGAGGAAGACGTCGGCGGTGTGCGAGGCCCGCAGCCCCATCTTCTTGATCTTGCGCGTCGACTCCAGCCCCGGCGTGTTCGGCGGGATGATGAAGCCGGCCTGGCCGCGGGTGCCCAGCGACGGGTCGACGACGGCCTGGACGACGTGGATGTTCGCGATCCCGCCGTTGGTGGCCCACGCCTTCGCGCCGGAGAGCGTCCACTGGTCCTTGGCCTCGTCGTAGACGGCCTTGGTCCGCATGGCGCCGACGTCGGAGCCCGACTCGGGCTCGGAGGAGCAGAAGGCGGCGACCTTGACGTCGTCGGCGTCGCCGTAGCACTGCGGGATCCACTCGACCATCTGCTCGGGCGTGCCCGAGGAGAAGATGCCGGCGACGGCGAGGGTGGTGCCGAAGATGGCCATGCCGATGCCGCCGTCGCCCCAGAAGAGCTCCTCGTTGACGATCGGCAGCGAGAGGCCGGTCTCGTCGCCCCAGAAGGACGCGAGCGTCTCGAAGTTGTAGAGCTCGATCTTCGCGGCCTCCTGCAGGACGGGCCACGGGGTGGCCTCGCGCTCGTCCCACTCCTCGGCCGCGGGCCGGATCACCTCGGCGGCGAACCCGTGGGCCCAGTCCTTGAGGTCGGTGTGCTCCTCGGACAGTTCCATGGAGAAAGTCATGATCGCTGCCTTACGCCGAGGGGATCGTGAACATCTTCTGCAGGGCGGTGGCGAAGCCGACGTCGCCCGAGACCTTGAGCTTGCGGGTCATGAACAGCGTGATCGGGTTGGCGTTGTTCGTGACCACCTTGAGGAACTCCGTGCCGTTCATGAACAGCTCGGTGCGGGGCTCCTCGTCGAGGCTGGTGGACACGTTGCAGACGCCGTGCTGCATGGCGGTCTGGTAGTCGTCGCTGCCGCCGCCGGGCGCACCGGTCACGTGCCAGTGCACGACCTGGCGCTTCGAGCCGGCGCCCTTCGACGAGTAGAACTCGCTCATCCGACCGAAGATCGCGTCGATGACGGGGCGGCGGGCGTCGGAGTTCATCACCGCCTCGAGCTGCGACTTGCTCGCGCCCTTGACGAGCCGCGCGAACACCGAGGCGTCGACGGTCTTCGCACCCTCGGGCTCGGCCAGCGCGTCGCGCAGGGCCCCGACGAGCTCGTCGTCGGACAGCTTCTTGAGGTCGACGCTGCGACCCAGCTCGTTGACGTCGATCTTCTCGGCCACGGTCTCCACTCCGACGTGAGGTTCCAGGTACCAGCGGTCCCGCTGACGTTCGCTACTTTACGCAGTAGTAGATAAGATGCAAGCGTGACCTCCGGGACCCGCCGCCGCCTCGCGCCCGACGTGCGCCGTCGCCAGGTGCTCGACGCGGCCGTCGCGGTGTTCTCCGAGGAGGGCCTGCACGGGGCGTCGATGGACGCCATCGCGGCCCGGGCGGGCGTGTCGAAACCGCTGGTCTACGCCCACGGCGGCACGAAGGACGAGCTGTTCGCCGCGTGCCTGGCCCGGGAGGCGGACCGGCTCGTCTCGACGTTGACCACGGCCGCTCTTCCCGACGACGGGTCGGGGGCCTCCAGCGCGGACGCGCGGCTGCGGCGGGCCCTCCGGGCCTTCTTCGGCGCCGTCACCACGCACCGCCAGGGCTGGACGGTCCTCTACCGGCAGGCCTCGACCGGGGAGTTCGCCGGCACCGTCGACGCCGCCCGCCGCGGCATCGTCCGGCGCGCCGCGGAGCTGCTCGCCGCCGAGCTGGGCGGGTCGGCCGAGGCGGCGGAACCCGTCGCCCACACCCTGGTCGGCGCCGCCGAGGGGCTGACCGACTGGTGGCTCGGGGCGGAACGCCCGGCCGGTGACCAGGAACCCGCCGACCTCCTGGCCGACATGCTCATGGCGGTGGTCTGGCCGGGACTGGACGCGCTGCGCCGGCCCTGATCCCGTGGCAGCTCCCGTGGCAGCGAAGCGTCGTTGCTGTCATCCAGTGGCAGGTTTGCCGCATCGTCGGAGCGGCCCCGGTCCGGCGATCGCATTCTCTCGGTCCGTCTAGCTCTCGTGCGAGAGAGCCGGATACACCGCGATCCCCCGTCGATCGCGCCGTCTACGGTTGTCTAGCCCAGGAGCGAGAGAACCCGATACGGCGCGATGGCGCGCGAGATGTACATGGGGCAGGGTCGCGGGCTCGGGCCCATGCCTCACGTGGACCTCGCGGCGAGGGCGCGCACCCTCCGGATCACCGGCCGGCGCGAGGTTCACAACAAGCAGGTCTGCGGGCCGTCGGACATGCCTCACGTGAACCTCGCGAACCGAGGTCGGGCTCACCGCCCCGAATGAGCGGCACCTTCGCAGCATGTATGCGCGCGAGAGTGCCGTTCGCTCGGAACGGGGCCGACCTCAGCGCCGCGACAACCGCCCGAGCGCCCGGCGGACCGGGTTGCGCGAGGCACCGGAGCCCAGCACCCCGGCGGCCCCGTCGGCGATGAGTGACGCCACGGTCTCGGCCGCGTCAGCCTTGTTCGCGCCGATGCCACCGGACGCGCCACGCTTGATCCAGCCGACGACGTAGGTGCCCGGGAGGTCCTGCACCCGCCCCTCGACGTGCGGCACCGTTCCCGACGACGGGTCGAACGGCAGCCCCGGCACGGCGCGGCCGCGGTGGCCGATCGCCCGGACGACGACGCCCGCCTCCACGACCTCCCCGCCCACCAGCCGGACCCCGGTCACGTGGTCGGCGCCCACGATCTCCTCGAGGGCGGCGTGGAAGCGCAGCACCACCCGCCGTCGGGAAGAGGACAGCACTCGCGACGCCGAGAGCAGCGGGACGTCGCGCAGCAGGCTCGCCGTCTCCGCAGTCCCGGCAGCGGCGATCTCGGCGGCCACCCGCGGGTCGAGGTCGTCGACGACGACCTCCAGGTCGTCCCGGCGCAGCAGGCCGAGCAGTTCGCCGCGGGTCCAGGACGCATCACGCGGCCCGCGCCGACCGAGCACGAGGACCTCGGCGACGGCGCTGCCGCGCAGCGCGGACAGGGCACCCGGAGCTACGCCGGACAGGGCGGCCGGGTCGGCGGCGAGCACGCGCGCGACGTCCAGCGAGACGTTGCCGGTGCCGACGACCACGACGCGTGGGCCGGACAGATCCACGGCGGACGCCGGGACCTCGGGGTGGCCGTTGTACCAGTGCACGACCGTGGTCGAGGCGAGGTTGCCCGGCAGGTCCTCGCCGGGGACACCCAGGTCGCGGGACTCGGCGGCGCCGACGGCGTAGATCACCGCGTCGTACTGCCGGCCCAGCGACTCGACGGTCACGTCGCGCCCGACCTCGACGCCCAACCGCAGCGTCACCCGGTGATGGTCGTGGTAGCGGGCGAAGTGCTCGCCGACCTTCTTGGTGGACGCGTGGTCGGGCGCCACCCCGAAGCGGACGAGGCCGCCCGGCTCGCGGAGCCGGTCGATGATCGTCACGTGGGCCGTGGTGTGCAGGAGCAGGTCCTCCACCGCGTACATCGCGGCCGGCCCGCTGCCCACCACCGCCACGTCGAGGCGGGGGAAGTCGGCGGGCAGCACGCGGTCGAAGCGCACCGGGTCCCACGCGTGGAACAGCGGGGACCCGGCGAGCGCCGCCGGGGCGTCCCGATCCGCGTAGTACTCGGCGTTGACCTCGGCGTACTCCCACAGGGAGCCCACCAGGTTCTCCACGGGGAACACCGCGTCGACCGGGCAGACCTCGGCGCACGCCCCGCAGTCGATGCAGGCCCGCGGGTCGACGAAGAGCATGTCGGTCGACCCGAAGTCGGGCTCGCCCGGCGCGGGGTGGATGCAGTTGACCGGGCACGCCGAGACGCACGAGGCGTCGGCGCAGCACGACTGCGTGATCGCGAACGGCACGGCTCGACCTCTTAGAGGATGTGCGCGGCGCGGTAGATCGCCCGCGCCGGACGCGTCAGCAGGCCGACGGATCCGAGGAACTCCATGAGCTCCGCGCAGCTCGACCGCAGCATCGCGCGGTGGTGCTGGTTGGCCTTGGCCTCGCGCAGCGCGCGCTTCGGGTCGAGCCCGGCGTTGGCGTAGACCTGCTTGTTCCACATGCTCGTGACGATGAAGAAGGCCGCGAACGCGACGAGCAGCGCCTGCACGCGGCGACGCACGGGGCCGACACCCTCGAGGCGCTCGCGGGTCTCCTCGCGGGCGAAGCGCATGTGCCGCGCCTCCTCGACCACGTGGATGTTGTTGATCGTGCGCGCGAACGGGGCGACGCGGTCGTCGCGCATCCAGTCGCGCTGCATGACGTCGAGGACCTCCTCGGCGACCAGGATCGACGCGTAGGCCGCCTCGCCGGTGGCCACGGCCTTGAACACCCGGCCGCCCTCGACGACGTGGCGGGCCGGGCGGTACGCCGGCGCGCCCAGCTTCTCCGCCCCGCGGGCGAACATGATCGAGTGGCGGCACTCGTCGGCGATCTCGGTGAGCGCCCACTGGAACGCCGGGTCCGTCGGGTCCTTCGCATAGAAGTCCCGGATGACCATCTGCTGCAGGATCATCTCGAACCAGATGCCGGTGCTGGCGACCGAGGCGGCCTCCTGCCGGGTCAGCGCCGCGCGCTGGGCCTCGGTCAGCTCGTCCCAGTAGGCCGTGCCGTAGAGCGTGCTCCACTCCGGGCTGCAGCCGTGGTGGGCCGGGTCCAGCGGGGTCTCCCAGTCGACCTCCTGGAGGGGGTCGTAGGACAGCTCGCCCGCCGAGCGCAGCAGACGCTCCGCGACGTCGTCCCGCCGCGTGGCGCTCGGGGTGTTCTCGACGGTGGTCATGGTGCCGAACTCCTCCGTACCGACGGTCACTGTTACTTGCGGTTACCCGTACCAAAGGTAACCGATACACCGTGTCCCACAGCGACCCACTGTCTCCGCCGTCACACCGCGACACGCCGATCGCCGTCTCTCCGGATGTATCGGACCTGATCTAGAGAGCGCCATACGCTCCGATCGGACCCCCGGAGGTGGCCATGGACCCGGTGCGCAACCCGTTCGCTCCCGGCGCGGGACAGCGACCCCCGGAGCTCGCCGGACGCGACCGGGAGCTGCACGCCTTCGACGTCGTGCTCGAGCGGGTCGCCCGCGGACGGCCCGAACGCAGCCTCGTGCTCACCGGGCTGCGCGGCGTCGGCAAGACCGTGCTGCTCGGCGAGCTGCGCTCGATGGCCGTCCGGGCGGGCTGGGGGGCCGGGAAGATCGAGGCCCGGCCGGACGCCGACCTGCGCCGTCCGCTCTCGGCCGCCCTGCACCGCGCGGTCCGCGACCTCGCCGTGCGCCACCGCGCCCCCGACCGGGTGGAGGAGACGCTCGGCGTCCTGAAGGCCTTCGCGCTCAAGGCGACCCCGCCGGACGCCAAGCTCAAGGACCGCTGGCAGCCCGGGATCGACGCGCCCGTGCTGACCGGCCGCGCCGACTCCGGCGACATCGAGATCGACCTCGTCGAGCTGTTCGGCGTGGTGGCCGAGCTGGCGGCCGACGTCGGGGTCGGGGTCGCGCTGCTGATCGACGAGATGCAGGACCTGCAGCTCGACGACGTCTCCGCCCTGTGTGCGGCCTGCCACGAGCTCTCCCAGTCCGGCGCACCGCTCGTCGTCGTGGGCGCGGGCCTGCCGCACCTGCCCGCCGTGCTCTCGGCGTCGAAGTCGTACTCCGAGCGGCTCTTCCGGTACGTGCGGATCGGGCAGCTGGACCGGTCCGACGCCGACTTCGCGCTGACCGCCCCGGCGAAGCGGGAGGACGCCGAGCTGACGCCGGCGGCCCTCGACGCGCTCTACGAGGTCTCCGGCGGCTACCCCTACTTCGTCCAGGCCTACGGCAAGGCGGCCTGGGACGCGGCGGTGCAGAGCCCCATCGACGTCGACGACGTCCGGGTGGCCGCGCCGGACGCCGGCGCCGAGCTCGCCGTCGGCTTCTTCGGCTCCCGCTACGAGCGCGCCACGCCCGCCGAACGCGAGTACCTGCAGGGCATGGCCGAGCTCGCCGAGGGTCGGGACGAGGCGGTGCAGACCGCGAAGCTCGCCGCCCACCTCGGCAAACGCGCCTCCTCGCTGTCCCCGGCGCGCGACAGCCTGCTGCGCAAGGGTCTGGTGTTCTCCGCCGAGCGCGGCTGGATCGCCTTCACCGTCCCGCACTTCGGGCGCTTCCTGCTCGGGCGGGACTGAGGTCGTGACTAGCCCGGACGAGTGAAGCTCCGCGGGGCGGTAACGAACGGCGGGCTCCGGACGACACCCCTCACGAGCCCCGTGGCGCTGCCGGACCCCCGACCTGGCAGGGCCACGGGGCTGCTTGCCGTCCAGGGTCGGAACGCATGCTGCGACACGCCCCGACGCGGCCCGCCCACCCGCCGAGGGATACCGACCTCCCCGTACGATTCGTGCGTGTCGGACACCCGGCTGGAAATCCAGATGCTGCACGACCGCGTGCTGGTCTCCCCCTCGGCCGCCGAGGGCGAGCGCCGCAGCACCGGAGGCATCGTCATCCCCGCGACGGCGTCGGTGTCGAAGCGGTTGAGCTGGGGGGACGTGTACGGCACCGGGAACCACGTGCGGACCGTCAAGGTCGGCGACCGGGTCCTGTACGGGCCGGACGACCACGCCGAGGTGGAGGTCGACGGCAGGGCCTTCGTCGTGATGCGCGAGCGCGACGTGCACGCCGTGGCCAGCGAGGACATCGAGCCGACCAGCGGGACGGGGCTGTACCTGTGACGACACCGCCTTCTCCGGACTCCCCCGGGGACACCCGCCTCGACGCCGCCGGCGGCGACTCCGCGGAGTCCGACGCCGAGGCGACGCGGGCGATGTCGGCCGACACCGCGCCCCCACGCGCGGCGGGGTACGACCCCGACGCCGAGGCCACGGTGCAGATCCCGCCGGTCGCGGGTCCGCCGCAGGACGGAAGCGATGTTCCTGACGACGGGTCGGGGCGCGGCTCCCGCCGCAAGCTCCTCATCGCGGGCGCGGCCGTCGTCGGCCTCCTCGCCGTCCTCTACGTCGGCGACCTCCTCGTGTCGGCGACCGACGTGCCCCGCGGCGTCACCGTCGCCGGCGTCGAGATCGGCGGGATGAACCGCCTCGCCGCCCAGGAGACGCTGCGCACCGAGCTCGGGCCGCGCGTCTCCCGGCCGGTCACCCTCGTCGCGGGCGGTGGCCCCGAGGCCCGCACGACGACGCTCGACCCGCGCACCGCCGGGCTCGACCTCGACGTCGCGGCCACCATCGACGAGGCGGGCGAGCAGCCGCTCAACCCCTTCACCCGGCTGTCGTCGCTCTTCGCCGACCGCGAGATCGCCCCGATCAGCAAGGGCAACCCGGTCGCGATCGGCCAGGCCGTCGACGCGGCCCGCCCGCAGCTCGACCGGCCCTCGACGGAGGGCACGATCCGCTTCGAGGGCGACCGCCCGGTCCCCGTGCCGTCGGTCCCCGGCGCGATCGTCGACAGCCGCACCGCACCGGACGTCGTCCTCGCCCACTGGCTCGACTCCGCCCCGGTCGGCCTGCCCGTCACCGAGCAGCCCGTCACGGTCACCCAGGACGGCATCGACACCGCAATGCGCGAGGTGGCGACGCCCGCCGTCGCCGGCCCGGCCTACGTCATCGGCGACGCGAAGAACGCGACGCTCTCACCGGAGGAGATCGGGTCGTTCCTCAAGTTCGACCCGGACGGGTCGGGCGGGCTGACGCCGCGGGTCGACGTGCCCGCCGCCGAGCGGGTCGCCGACCGCGACCTGGCCTCGACCGAGGCCGAGCCGAAGGACGCCACGTTCGCCTTCGAGGGCGCGGCGGCCACCGTGGTGCCCGCCGTCACCGGCCGCACCATCGACTACCCGAAGACCTTCGAGGGACTCGTCGAGGCGCTCGGGCGCGAGGCCGACCCCACCCCGCCGACGACCTTCACCCCGCCCCCGGTGCCGCCGGGTGCGACGCCGGCCGCCCCGCCGCCCGCGAACGGCCGCGCGGTGAACGCCGTCTACACCACCACGCCGCCGAAGGTCACCACCGAGGCGCTGCAGGCCCTCGGCCCCGCCACCGTGATCGGCGAGTTCCAGTCGGGCGGGTTCGCGGCCGACTCCGGGCAGAACATCAAGCGGGTCGCCGAGATCGTCAACGGCGCCACGATCAAGCCGGGCGAGACGTTCAGCCTCAACGGCTTCACCGGTCCCCGTGACGCGGGTCAGGGCTTCGTCGAGGCGGGCATCATCGACGACGGGGTGCCCGGGCGCGGCATCGGCGGCGGGATCTCGCAGTTCGCGACGACGCTGTACAACGCCTCCTACTTCGCCGGCCTGCAGCAGGTCGAGCACAAGGAGCACAGCTACTACATCAGCCGCTACCCGGCGGGCCGCGAGGCGACCGTCTTCGAGGGCGCCATCGACCTCAAGTTCCGCAACGACGGGGACACCCCGGTGCTCATCCGCACGCAGTGGACCCCGGCGTCGATCAAGGTCCAGATCTACGGTCAGAAGCGCTACGACGTGACGTCGCAGACCGGCCCGCGCACCAACCCCGTGGCGCCCGGCACCCGCGACCTCTCGGACAACCCCAGGTGCAAGCCGTCCAAGGGCGTCGGCGGCTTCACCATCACCGACACCCGGGTCCTGAAGGACGTCCGCACGGGCGAGACGAAGTCCGAGCCGCGCACCGTCCGCTACAACCCGGAACCCGAGATCACCTGCAACGGCGGATGAGCACCGAGCGGTCCGACGGCAACGGCGGCGGCGCGGAACGGGCCGCCCGGGAGGTCCGTGGCGCGCTCGAGGGCCTCGGGCGCGGCGGCGAGGGCGAGGCACCGGCCCGCGGGGTCGAGCTCCTCGGTCGCGTCGGGCTGGCCGCCTACGGGCTCGTCCACCTGCTCGTCGGGGGGATCGCGGTGCAGATCGCGCTCTCCGGGGGCGGTCAGGCCGACCAGCAGGGAGCGCTGAGCGCGATCGCCGGCGAGCCGTTCGGCGTCGTCGTGATCGTGGTGATCGTGCTCGGGCTGGTCGCGTTCGGCGTCTGGCAGAGCCTCGCCGCGATCGCCGGGTACCGGTGGGCCAGCGGGTGGGACCGCGCCCAGAAGCGGATCGGCAGCGGCGCCCGCGCCCTCGCCGTCCTGGGGGTGGCGGTCCTCGGGGTGCGGCTGCTCGTCACCGGGTCGTCCGGCTCGTCGACCGGTGGTTCGCAGGAGGCCACGGCGGGGGTGCTCGCCCTCCCGGGAGGACGGGTGCTGATCGCCCTCGTGGCCCTGGTCGTGCTGATCGCCGCCGGCGCCACGGCGTGGACCGGCATCCGGCGCGACTTCCTCGAGGAGCTGGACCGCTCCCGGCTGCCCGCCTCGGCGCAGCGCCCCACGGTGTGGCTCGGGGTGGCCGGGCACGTGCTCCGCGCCGTCGCGTTCGCGGTGATGGGCGTGCTCTTCGGCCTGGCCGCGTTCACCGCCGACCCGCGTCAGGCGGGCGGGCTGGACGCGGCGCTCAAGACCCTCGCGGGGCAGCCGTTCGGGGTGTTCCTGCTGCTGGCGGTGGCCCTGGGCTTCATCGCGTTCGGCCTCTACCTGTTCGCGGAGGCCTGGGCGCGCCGGGTGTAGGTGGCCTTCGGCCAGGTGAGCAGAAAGTGGGCCTATAGCCCCACTGAGTGCTCACCTGCGCGAAGCGCACCTAGTCCGTGCCCGACTCCATGGCGGCGCGGTCGAGGGCCGACTCGTCGGTGCCCCGGTCGTCGCCGCGGCCGGTGATCTGGTCGGCGCGGCCCTGCTCGAGCTCGCCGACGAAGGCGGCCTGCCCGGTGAGCTGGCCGAACGCGGCGTACTGCTCGAGCTTCGCCCGGGAGTCGGCGATGTCGAGGTTGCGCATCGTCAGCTGGCCGATCCGGTCCAGCGGGCCGAACGCCGCGTCCTCGGTGCGCTCCATCGAGAGCTTGTCCGGGTGGTAGGAGAGCGCGGGGCCCTCGGTACGGACGATCGTGTAGTCCTCGCCGCGGCGCAGGCGCACCGTCACCGAGCCGGTCACGGTGCGGCCGATCCACCGGACGATCGACTCGCGGAGCATGATCGACTGCGGGTCCAGCCAGCGGCCCTCGTAGAGCAGCCGGCCGAGCCGGCGCCCCTCGTTGTGGTAGTTCGCGATCGTGTCCTCGTTGTGGATCGCGTTCAGCAGCCGCTCGTAGGCGATGAACAGCAGGGCCATGCCGGGCGCCTCGTAGATGCCGCGGCTCTTGGCCTCGATGATGCGGTTCTCGATCTGGTCGGACATGCCGAGCCCGTGGCGGCCGCCGATGCCGTTCGCGGCCATCACCAGGTCGACGTTGTTCGCGAAGCGCTCGCCGTTGATCGCGACCGGGTAGCCCTGCTCGAAGGTGAGCGTGACGTCCTCGGGCTCGATCGCCACCGAGGAGTCCCAGAACCGGACGCCCATGATCGGCTCGACGACCTCGAGGGACTCGTCGAGGTGCTCGAGGGTCTTGGCCTCGTGCGTGGCGCCCCAGATGTTGGCGTCGGTGGAGTACGCCTTCTCCTTGCTGGCGCGGTAGGGCAGGTCGTGCTCGGTGAGCCACTGGCTCATCTCGGCACGGCCACCCAGCTCGTCGACGAACTGCGCGTCCAGCCACGGCTTGTAGATGCGCAGCTGCGGGTTCGCGAGCAGGCCGTAGCGGTAGAACCGCTCGATGTCGTTGCCCTTGTAGGTCGAGCCGTCGCCCCAGATGGAGACGTCGTCGTCCTGCATCGCGCGCACGAGCAGCGTGCCGGTGACGGCGCGCCCGAGCGGCGTGGTGTTGAAGTAGACGCGCGAGCCGGAGCGGATGTGGAAGGCGCCGCACATCAGCGCGACGAGGCCCTCCTCGACCAGCGGCCCGCGGCAGTCGACGAGCCGCGCGATCTCGGCGCCGTACTCCTTCGCGCGGTCGGGCAGCGTGGCCATGTCGTCCTCGTCGTACTGACCGAGGTCGGCCGAGTACGCGCACGGCACGGCACCGTGGTGGCGCATCCAGGCCACCGCGACGGAGGTGTCGAGACCCCCGGAGAAGGCGATGCCGACACGCTCGCCGACCGGCAGATTCGTCAGGACCTTCGACACGTCGCAGAACCTATCTCCCGGGTCCCTGTGACCCAGTAATCACCCGAGTTCACCCGTGCTCCGAGAACGACGAACGGGCCGTTCATCACGATGGATCGTGATGAACGGCCCGTTCGTGGATGGCAGGGGTCGATCAGAACGCGGCGACGTCCAGATCCATCAGCGTGTTGTCGGCACCCTCGACGATCGCGCGGCGCGCGGTCAGCTCGGGCAGCACGTTCTTCGCGAAGAAGTGCGCGACGGCGATCTTGCCCTCGTAGAAGGCGGTGTCCTTCGCCGAGGCGCCGCGGTCGAGCGCCCCGATGGCCACCTCGGCACCGCGCAGGAGCAGGTAGCCGATGAGCATGTCGCCGACCGAGAGCAGGAAGCGCACCGCGTGCTGGCCGACCTTGTAGAGGTTCCGCACGTCCTCCTGCGAGGAGGTCAGGTGGCCGATCATCGTGCCGAGCATCGCCTGCACGTCGGCGAGCGCGGTCGCGAGCAGCGCCCGGTCCTCCTTGAGCCGGCCGTTGCCGGCCTCGGACTCCAGGAACGTCTGGACGAGCCCGGCCACGTGCACGAGGGCCTGGCCGTTGTCCTTGACGATCTTGCGGAAGAAGAAGTCCTGCGACTGGATCGCCGTCGTGCCCTCGTACAGCGAGTCGATCTTGGCGTCACGGATGTACTGCTCGATGGGGTAGTCCTGCAGGTAGCCCGAGCCGCCCAGGGTCTGCAGCGACCCGATCAGCTGCTCCGAGGCCCGCTCCGAGCCGACGCCCTTGACGATCGGGAGCAGCAGGTCGTTGACCTTCTCCGCGAGCGCGACGTCCTCGGCGCTGACCGACCCGGCCTCGGCGTCGGGGGCCTCCCCGAGCCGCACCGTGTCCTGGTAGGTCGCCGTGAACGCGTAGACCGCCCGCAGCCCCTCGGCGTACGCCTTCTGCAGCATGAGGCTGCGGCGGACGTCGGGGTGGTTCGTGATCGGCACGCGCGGCGCGGCCTTGTTCGTCTGCTGCGTGAGGTCGGCGCCCTGGATGCGCTCCTTGGCGTACTCCAGCGCGTTCAGGTAGCCGGTGGAGAGCGTGCCGATGGCCTTCGTGCCGACCATCATCCGGGCGTACTCGATGACCTGGAACATCTGCGCGATGCCGTCGTGCACCTCGCCGAGCAGGAAGCCGGTGGCGGGGACGCCGTGGGCGCCGAAGGTGAGCTCGCAGGTCGCCGAGGCGTTGAGGCCCATCTTGTGCTCGACGTTCGTCACGAAGGCGCCGTTGCGCTCGCCCGGCTCGCCGGTCTGCGGGTCGAAGTGGAACTTCGGCACCAGGAAGAGGGAGAGGCCCTTGGTGCCCGGCTTCGCGCCCTCGGGGCGGGCCAGCACCAGGTGCATGATGTTCTCGACGAGGTCGTCGGAGTCCGCCGAGGTGATGAAGCGCTTCACGCCCTCGATCGACCAGGTGCCGTCGCCGTTGTCGCGGGCCTTCGTGCGGCCGGCGCCGACGTCCGACCCGGCGTCCGGCTCGGTCAGCACCATCGAGGCGCTCCAGCCGCGGTCGACCATCACCTGCGCCCAGTGCTTCTGCTGCTCGGTGCCGTTGCGGTAGATCACCGAGGCGAAGTTCGGGCCGGTCATGTACATGAACACCGGCGCGTTGGCGCCGAGGATCATCTCCGCGGCCGACCACTGGATCGACGGGGGCACGCCCATGCCGCCGATGGCGTTGTCGGCCGAGAGGCGCCACCACTCGGCGTCCCACATCGCGCGGTAGGACTTCTTGATGCCCTCGTCGAGGTGCGCGGTGTTCGTCTGCGGGTCGAAGCGCACCGGGTTGCGGTCGCCGGACTCGTAGGACTGCGCCAGCGGGCCCTCGGCGAGCGCCGCGGCCTCGTGGAGGAGGGCGCGGGCGGTCTCCTCGTCGGTCTCCGCGAACGGACCCTGCCCGAACCGGTCCTGCACGCGCAGGAGCTCGAACAGCGTGAACTCGATGTCGCGGACGTTGGCCTTGTAGTGGCTCATGACGTGGCTGCTCCGTGCTCCGTCGAGAAGGCCCTCCGGTGGTGACGCGGCGGGCTCGGGCCAGCGTACCGGCCGGTAACTGCAGGCTATTACCACCCGGTAACCGTGTCGAGAGTGGATCCCGCCTCCCCGGTCACGTGGGAGACTCCGCACCTCGAACGAGGGGAGCGACCCGGCCGTGGGCACGACGAGGGCGATCGAGTCGCTGCGCACCCTGCTGGTCACCGCCGACCCCGGCCTGGCCCGGCTGCGCCTCGCCTCCGTGGCGGTCGCGTCGATGGCCCTCGCCGCCGGACTGGTGGCCTGGGGACGGTCCGCCCTCGTCCCCGACGAGCCCGTGACGGTCGTGCTCTTCGCGGGCGTCCTGGCGATGATCTCCAACCTGGCGGTCAACGAGAAGACGGTGGCGCGCCAGCGCGTCACCACCGCGCTGATGGTGCTGCCGGCGCTCGCGTCGACCACTGTCGGGACGCTGCTCTCGCCGTACCGCCTCGTCGCCGACGTGGTGTTCGTCGCCGTGATGATCGGCGCGGTCTACGTCCGCCGGTACGGCCCGCGCGGGTTCGCCCTGGGCATGGGCGCGTTCATGCCGTTCTTCTTCACCCAGTTCCTCCAGGCGAAGCCGCCGCAGATCCCGGCGCTCTGCGTCGCGGTGCTGATCGGCCTGGGGGTGACCCTGCTGCTGCGTGGGTTCCTCTTCGCCGAACGCCCGGAGCGCACGCTGCGCCGGCTGGTCGACGCCTTCCGCGCCCGCGCCCACGAGATGGTGCTGCGGGTCGACGACGTGCTCGCCGAGGCCCAGCAGGGCCAGGCACGGGGACCGGGCCACGAGCACGAGCAGGTCGGCGACGCCGTCCTGGAGCGGCTCTACCGGGCGCGGCGGCGCCTCAACGAGACCGCCCTGCTGGTGGAGGACCAGCTCGAGCACAGCGCCGCGGACCGGGTGTGGCCGGGACTGGAGAACGACCTGCTCGCGCTGCGGGTCGTCGACACCGAGCTGGGGCTCGAGCGGCTCGGCGTCGCCGTCCGCCGGCTCGTGCGCGCCGAGGACGCGCAGCAGGCGAGCCCGCTCGCGCTGACGGCGCTGCGCACCGGACTCACGCACCTCGCTCGCGCCACCGCCCGGCGGGTGCCCCACCAGGAGATCCTCGGCGAGCTCGCCGACGCGCGCGGCGCGGTCGCGGGCCTGGTCGCCGACACCAGCCGCGGCCACGAACGCGTCCAGCGCACCGCGTTCGGGGTCCGGCGGATCGCCGACTCGGTCGAGTACGCCCAGCGCGACCTGCCCGCCCGTCCCGGGGAGACGATGACCGGGGGCATCGTGCTGCCCGGCGTGCCGCGGGCGCCGGCCGCGTCCCCGGTCGCCCTCGCGTCCGCGCCCCAGCCCGACGGCATCGCGCAGGGCCGTCCCGACGACGAGGCCTCCCGACGACGGGAGGGGTCGGATCCCGGCCCCGAGGACCCGTCGTCGGGAACGGGGAGCGGGGAGACGGACCGCGACCGCGGCCTCCTGCTCACCACCCGCCAGTCGATCCAGGTGGGTGTGGGGACCACGATCGCGATCGGGCTGGGCGAGCTGCTCGCCCCGTCGCGCTGGTACTGGGCGGTGATCGCGTCCTTCGTCGTGTTCGCCAACACGGCCAGCCGCGGCGACCTGCTGTCGCGGGGGTGGGGCCGCGTCGTCGGCACCGTGGGCGGGGTCGCGGCCGGGATGGGCCTGGCCTTCCTCACCGCCGGGAACCAGGTGCTCTCGCTGGTCCTGCTGTTCGTGTGCGCGTTCCTCGCGCTGTACCTCGTGCGCGTGTCGCCGGGCATGCTGGCGTTCTGGATCACCGCCGTGCTCGCGCTGGTGTACGGGATCATCGGGCAGTTCAGCGTCCAGACCCTCGTGCTCCGCATCGAGGAGACGCTGGTCGGAGTGCTCGCAAGCGTGGTCGCGGCCTTCCTCGTGCTCCCCAAGGGGACCCGCGAGGCGTTCGGCGAGGCCGTGGAGGACTTCGTGGACACCGCGGACGGGGTGCTCGATGCGGCGGTGGCGACGATCCTCGGCCGGGGCCGCGGCGGGGCCGCCGCGCTCGAGGGCGCCCGCGACATGGACACCTCCCTGGCGACGCTGCGTGCCCGCACGAAGCCGCTGCTGGTCGACACCCCGAAGCGGCGCGGCCGCTCGAGCCACCGGCGCGCGTTGCGCGTGTTCACCGTCGTCGACCACTACGCCCGCTCCCTCGCCCGGACCGCCGCCGACCTCGGGTCCGACCCGACGCCGGGGTGGGCGGCGACGCTCGAACCCGCTCTCGCCGCGGTGCGCGCGAACCTCGACGGGCTGCGTGACGTCGTGGTGCGCGGTCGGCGGCGCTCGGACGGCGCGCAGGTGCTGGTGCACTCCGCCGAGGACCTCGTCGACCGGGCCGAGGAGCAGGCCGCCCGCACCCAGGACCCCCGCCGTCGCAACGACGCCCTCGTGGTCACGCGACTGCTGCGCCGCATCGACCAGGCCGTCGTGGCGCTCGCGGTGGACCTGGGGGCCGCGGCGGACCCGGACGAGGATCAGTCGCCGAGCAGCCGGGCGAGCGCGGGGTTGGTGAACACCCGGTCCGGGTCGTAGTCGTCGCGCACCCGCGCGAAGTCCGCGAAGCGGGGGTAGGCCACGTCCACGTCCACGGCGTCGAAGTCGTGCCGGGTGCCCCAGTGCGGGCGACCGCCGTGCGCGCGCATCACCGACGCGGTCCGGGCGAGGACCGGGCCGGGGTCGGTCCCGCGCGGGACGCGGACCGCGATCCACCCGGTGGCGCGGCCGTGGGCCGGGTGCAGCCATCCCCGCTCGGCCGGCCCGACCCGCATGCGCACCGGCAGGCCGGTCTCGAGCCCGTCGGCGAGCTGGGCGAGCAGCGCCCGCAGGCTCCCGACCAGCACCTCGCGCGGCACCGCCCACTCGCTCTGCTCGTACCGGACGGCGGGCGGGTTCGACAGCACGCGGTGGCCGGTGCCGGTCGCGGACACCGTGCGGGCCAGCCGGGACACGACCCGGTTGAGCGACGGCGCGAGGCGGGGCAGGGCGCGCTCCACGACGACGGCTCCGCCCAGGGCGGTCCGTCCCGTCGCGCCCGCGCTGGTCACGCCGACGCCGCGCTCGGTCTCGTCCTCGTCGGTGGCCTCCGCGACCCCGGCCCACCGGGCGAGCGCCGTCGGCGACGACGGGAACAGGGCGGCCTCCGCCAGGTCGTGCGCCTCCCAGAACGCGGGGTCGAGGACCTCGTCGACGGGGCGTTGGGCCCGGGTGACCGTCATCGTCGCGGCGGGTACGACGGCGAGCTCGGCGTCCAGGATCACGCCGAGGGCGCCGAGGGCGGTCCGGGCGGCGTCGAGGTCGGCGCGGGGGACGTCGCGCACCCGGCCGCGGCCGTCGACCACCCGCAGCGCGAGGACCTGCTCGGCGAGCGAGCCCCGGGACGCGGCGCTGCCGTGGGCGCCGACCGCGAGCGCACCGCCGAGGGTGGGGGCGCCGAGGTCGAGCGGTACCGGGAGCGCCAGGCCCCGCTCGGCCAGTCCGTCCTGGAGTTCGCCGATCGTGGTGCCGGCGCGGACGCGCACCACGGCGTGTCCGGTCGCCGCGCCGGGGCCGCCGGAGGCGGAGACACCGGTGATCCCGGCGAAGGCGGAGCAGTCGAGGTGGACCCCGTCGGTCACGGCGAGGTCGGAGAAGCCGTGCCCCGCCCCCACCGGCCGCACCGTCTGGCCGCGCTCCGCGGCCCGGCGCACCACGCCCGCGACGCCGGCGTCGTCGAGCGGGCGGGCGGTGGCGACGGGCCGGCAGCGTTGACCGCCCGACCAGTTCGTCCACACGTCGCCCAGCCTAGGGGGCGCCCACGGGGTCGGAACGCACGAACTCCCCCGCACCGCTGCGCCGGACGCAGGGGACGGGGGAGTCCGGGTGGAGCAGGGCCGTCAGGCCACGAAGCGGCCGATCGCCACGTCGACGGCGTCCTTCGCGGTCGCGCCGGCGGTCTCGGCCGCGGACTTCGCGCTGCCCGCGAAGTCGTGGTCCGAGGCCGACCCGGTGAGCTCGCGGGTCTGCTTGGCGACCTTCCGCGAGGCGCGACGCGCCCGCCAGCCCAGCGAGGGCTTCCCCTCGGTGTCCACCGCGGCGAGGATCAGCCCGCCGAGCAGCCCGAGGTTCTTGAGGAAGTGGATCTCCTGGGCGGGACGGTCCGCGCCGTCGGCCTCCCAGAAGGCGTGACCCACGACCGTCGTCGGGATGATGCTCGCGGCGAGGGCGAGCGAGGCGATCCGCGGGAACTTGCCCAGGGCGAGCAGGACGCCCGCGCCGATCTTGACGCCGGCGTCGATGCGCACCAGCTGGTCGGGCTCGGTCGGCGCCTGCGGCGGGAGCTTGTCACCGACCGCGTTCTCCGCCTGCCGGAGCTTCGGCGCGGCCATACCGACGCGGGGCTCGGGATTGAGCAGGGTGTCGATCCCGCCCTTGATGAACACCGCGGCCAACATCGGCCGGGCGAGACGGCGGACGAGCATGGGGAGGACCTCCTGCGATCAGGGACACCGTGCGCTGGCCGGGGCGATACCCCGCGCCGACGACGGGCACACCTGCCCCACGACGGCCGGAGGGCCTCCCGCGGCGTGCGGGAGGCCCTCCGGGGCGTCGTCTCCGACCGGTGTTCCGGACACCCCCGACGGGTCCGGAACGGTGTCAGTGCCGCAGGACGTGCCGGCCGCCGGCCGGCTCCGCGTGCGGACGGCGACGGCGCTCCGCGCGGCGCCGCAGCTCCTCCTCGGCCGAGGCCACCGGGCCGAGGTCCGGCGCGACCGGCGGGACCGGCGCGACCGGGGGCGGCGGGACCTCGTCGACCGGCGCGAGGCGGCGACGGCCGCCGTCCTGCGCCGGGAAGGGCCCCGAGCCCGGGTGCGGCTCCGGGATGTACCCGTGCCGCTCCGCCGGGGCGTGCGCGGCGTGCCGGTAGCGGCCGCCCTCGTACCGGCGCTCCTCCCGCACCTCGTGCGCCACCGACCGGAAGATCGGCTCCGCCTCGAACGGGTCGCCGGGCGTGGCCGCGAGGGCCGGACGGAGCCGTTCCTGCCGGGCGCGCTGGTCGGCCAGGAAGCGCTCCCGGGCCCACTGTTCACGCGCCCGGGCGTCGGGCTCCACGCGCCGCGGCGCGCCCACCGGCTCCAGGCGCGCGGGCTCGTCGTACCGCCACGAACCCGTGTTGTCGAGACGCCACCCGCCGCGCACCGTCTCGTCGCGCCAGACCCACATGTTCCCCACCTCCGCCGTTGCACCACACGGTCCTGCGTCGCTGCGTCGAACGGTGGTGTCCGTTCGCCCGCGACATGAGGGGCAACGGCAGGGTGGCGGCGCACCTTTCGGGCGACGCGCCGAACGAATCGCGACACGCCAGAAGACCCCCTGGTCGTGTGTCACTCCACCGGAGCAGAACCACATCCGTGTCGTTCGACGCCGCGATGCTCACCGGGCGTCAGGTCGACGCGCTCGATCAGGCACCCGGGTGAGTCGCCCACCCCCGCGAGGCGCACACGGCGGGTCGTGCACCCCATCGAGCGGATGCGCACGGTCGTGGCACACCCCATCGAGGCAGGGGCCGGGGCCGCAGATGTCGCGGTCCGGAAGCCCAGCCGCGACGATGGGAACCGTGAAATGCGTGGTGACCGGTGCGACCGGCTACATCGGCGGCCGGCTCGCGCCGCGGCTCGCGGCCGAGGGCCACGAGGTCCGCTGCGTGGTGCGGACCCCCGCGAAGATGCAGGACATCCCGTGGGCCCAGCAGGACGCCGTGGAGGTGGTCGCCGGGGACGTCCTCGACGAGGACTCCATACGCGCGGCCTGCGAGGGCGCCGACGTCCTGTTCTACCTCGTGCACTCGCTCTCCGAGTCGGGCTTCGCCGCCGTCGACCGCCGGGCCGCGCTGATCACCGCCCAGGCGGCCCGCGAGGCGGGCATCCGGCGGATCGTCTACCTCGGCGGCATCCACCCCGACGACGTCGAGCTCTCCGAGCACCTCGCCTCGCGGACCGAGGTCGGCGAGGTGTTCCTGCGCTCCGGGGTGCCGACCGCGGTGCTGCAGGCCGCGGTGATCCTCGGGTCGGGCTCGGCGAGCTTCGAGATGCTGCGCTACCTCACCGAGCGGCTCCCGGTGATGCTCACGCCGAGCTGGGTGCACCACCGCGTGCAGCCGATCGCCATCCGCGACGTCCTGCACTACCTCGTGCACGCCGTGGACCTGCCCGCCGACGTGAACCGGACCTTCGACATCGGCGGACCCGACGTCCTGACCTACCTGCAGATGATGGAGGGCTTCGCCGAGGTCGCGGGCCTGCCGCCACGCCGGATGCTGCCCGTCCCCGTCCTCACCCCGCGGCTGTCCTCGCACTGGGTCAACCTCGTGACGCCGGTGCCGCGCTCGACCGCCGTCCCGCTCATCGACTCGCTCGTCCACGAGGTCGTCGCCGCCGAGCACGACATCGACACCTACGTGGCCCCGCCCGCCGAGGGCCTCACCAGCTTCCGGCGCGCGGTCGACCTGGCGCTCACCCGCATCCGGGAGGGTCGGGTGGAGACGCGCTGGTCGGGGGCGAACGCGCGCTACGCCCCGTCCGACCCGATGCCGTCGGACCTGCTGCCCTCCGACCCGGACTGGGCCGGCGGCACCGTCTACACCGACGTGCGCGAGCGCACCTCCGCCGCGAGCGCCGACAACCTGTGGCGGGTCGTGATCGGGATCGGCGGCAACCGCGGCTGGTACTCGTTCCCGATCGGCTGGTGGGCCCGCGGCGTGATCGACCGCCTCGTCGGTGGGGTCGGCCTGCGCCGCGGCCGGCGCGACGAGGACACCCTCAAGGTCGGCGACGCGCTCGACTGGTGGCGCGTGGAGGAGTGCCTCGAGGGCGGGGACGCCGGCCCGCGCTCGGTGCCCGACCTCGAGGACGGCGAGTACCTCCTGCGCCTGCGCGCGGAGATGAAGGCCCCCGGGCTCGCGTGGCTGGAGCTGCGGGTGGCACCCCGCCCGGAGGGCTCGATCTACCGCCAGCGCGCGATCTTCCTGCCCAAGGGGCTGTTCGGCCACGCCTACTGGTGGGTCATCGCGCCGTTCCACGTGCTCGTCTTCGGCGGGATGGAGCGACGCATCGTCGCGGCCGCGGAGCTCGCCGAGGGCAGCGGCCCGCTCGCCGTTCCCGACGACGGGTTCGGTCCCCTCGCGGTGCTGCGCCGCCGCCGCCGGGAGCGTGCCCTGCGCGACGCCGAGAAGGCCCGCAGCCGCGTGGGCGCCTGACCTGCTCCGTCCGGCCGCACCTCTCGGACGAACGAACGGCACTCTCGCAGCATCTGTGTGCGCGAAAGTGCCGCTCGCTCGGACCGGGGTGGGAGATCAGCCCGCCGCGGCGTCCAGGCGCGTGACGGCCGCGCGAGGGAGCTCCAGCGTCCCGGCGGCGCAGTTCTCCTCGAGGTGCGCGAGCGAGGCGGTGCCCGGGATCGGCAGCATCACCGAGCTGCGCTGCAGGAGCCACGCGAGGGCGACCTGCGCGGGTGTCGCGTCGAGCTCGACGGCCGCGTCGTGCGCCGCGTTGCCCTCCTGCGCGAGGTTGCCGGCATCGGCCGGGGCCCACGGGATGAAGGCGATGCCGTGCTCCGTGCAGTGGCGCAGCTCGGCGTCGGAGGAGCGGTCGACGAGGTTGTAGCGGTTCTGCACCGACGCGACGTCGACGATCCGACCCGCCGCCTCGATCTGCTCGACCGACACCTGCGAGAGACCGACGTGGCGCACCTTGCCCTCACGCTGCAGGTCGGCGAGGAGGCCGAACTGCTCGTCGGCCGCCACGTGCGGGTCGACCCGGTGGAGCTGGAAGAGGTCGATGGTCTCCACGCCGAGGCGGCGCAGGCTCATCTCGCACTCCTGGCGCAGGTAGTCGGGCCGGCCGCAGGGGATCCAGCGGTTCGGTCCGGTGCGCAGCAGCCCGGCCTTCGTGGCGACGCGGACGTCGCGGTACGGGTAGAGCGCCTCCCGGACGAGCTCCTCCGAGACGTAGGGCCCGTAGGAGTCGGCCGTGTCGATGAAGTCGACCCCGAGCTCGACCGCGCGCCGCAGGACGGCGAGCGCGTTGTCGGTGTCCTTCGGCGGGCCCCAGATGCCCTCCCCGGTCAGCCGCATCGCGCCGTAGCCGAGGCGCCGGACGGTGAACTCGCCCCCCAGCCGGAACGTCCCGGCGGCGGTGGCCGGCGACTGCGTCGTCGTCACGTGGCATCTCCTTCCCCCCGCGAGAAGTCCCCGCGGACCGCCCAGGGTGCTCCCACCCGGCCACCCGCGCGCCCCACAGTGGTCGATCTCCCACGATGGGTTCGTCCGGCGGTCACATCGTTCGCCGATGCCGTCCGCTCATGTCACACCGTCCGGTGTCACACCCTCGCGGGCGCGGTCTCCTCGGCGAAGGCGGCGGCCACCCGGTCCGCGCTCGCTCGGGCGCGCGCCGTCGTCGCGACCACGCCGAGCACCCCGACGACGGCCGTGGCGCCGGCCGCGACGAACCACGCCGGCGGCAGCCCCGATCCGACGGTGGCCGCCGCGGCGACCACGGTGCCCGCGACCGCGACCCCGAGCGTCGAGCCGACCTGCCGGCTCGTCGACGCGACGGCCGCGGCCACCCCGGCCTGGGCCCGCGGCATGCCGCTCACGGCGGTGTTGGTGATCGGCGGGTTGACCATGCCGAAGCCGATCCCGAACAGCGCGAACACGCCGAGCAGCACCCACTCCGGGGTCGCCGGCCCGACCTGCGAGAGCGCGACCCCGGAGATCGTCATGGCGACCCCGGCGACGACGAGCGAGGGGCGGGCGCCGCGGGAGGCGACCAGCCGACCCGAGAGCGGGGCGCAGAGCGTCGAGGTGACGGCCGCGGGGAGCAGGGCCAGGCCCGCGGCGAGCGACGACAGCCCCCGGACCTCCTGCAGGTAGAGGGTGCACAGGAAGAGGAAGGACGCGAAGGCCGCGAACGCGCACACCGCGATGACCGTGGCCGCGGAGAACGGCACGCTCGCGAAGAAGCCGAGCTCGAGCAGCGGCTCCCGGCGGCGGCGCTCCCACCAGAGGAGGGCGGCGAGCGCGACGACCGCGACCACCCCGAGCCCGATGACGGCACCCGAGGCCCAGCCCAGTCGCGGGGCCTCGATCACGGCCGTCGTCACGGACCCGAGCAGGACGACGACGCAGAGCTGGCCCACGGGGTCGGGACGCCGGGCGTGCGCCGCCCGCGACTCCGGCACGTAGCGCGCGGTCAGCGCGATCGCCGCGAGCACGATCGGCACGTTGACCCAGAAGATCGCCCGCCAGCCGACCGTCTCGGTGAGCAGCCCGCCGAGTACCGGGCCCAGGCCGAGCGAGATCCCGACGACGGAGCCCCACACGCCGATGGCCCGCGCCCGCTCGCGCGGGTCGACGAAGACGTTCGTGACGATGGACAGCGCGATCGGGTTGAGCATCGTCCCGCCGAGGCCCTGGACGGCGCGGGCCGCGATCAGCCAGCCCACCGAGGGCGCGAGGCTGCAGAGCAGCGAGCCCAGACCGAAGACCGCGAGGCCGGTCTGGAACGTCCGTCGTCGGCCGAGCCGGTCGCCGGTCGCGCCCGCCAGCATGAGGAAGCAGGCGAGGACGAGCGTGTAGGCGTCGACCGTCCACTGCAGTTCGGTGATCGAGGCGTCGAGGTCGGCGCGGATCGCCGGCAGCGCGACGTTGACGATCGTGTTGTCCATCGAGACCACGAGCAGGCTCGTGCAGCAGATGCCGAGCACGAGCCAGCGGTGCCGGGGTCCGCCGCCGGAGTCGTTCGCCATGCTCACGAGCGTAGGCCCCGGGGCGGGACGGACATCCCGGGACGTTCCCGACGGCGGGTGTCCCGACGGCCGTTGTTGAGCCTAAGTTCTGGACCCATGGCAGCTCCGGGACTCCTCGAGCAGGCGCGGGGGCTCACCCGCGAGCAGCGCAACGCCTTCCTGGCGGCGTGGCTGGGCTGGGCGATGGACGCCTTCGACTTCTTCCTCGTCGTGTTCGTCCTGTCCGACATCGCGAAGGAGTTCGGCCGCTCCACGACCGAGGTGGCCTTCCTCACGACGGTCACCCTGATCGCGCGACCGGTCGGGGCGTTCATCTTCGGGATCTGGGCCGACAAGAAGGGCCGCCGCATCCCGCTCATGGTCGACGTCCTCTTCTACTCGGCGATGGAGGTGCTCTCCGGGCTCGCGCCGACCTTCACCGTCCTCGTCGTCCTGCGCTTCCTCTTCGGCCTGGGCATGGGCGGCGAGTGGGGGCTCGGGGCGTCGCTGGCCCTGGAGAAGATCCCGCCGGAGAAGCGCGGCTTCTGGTCGGGGCTGCTGCAGCAGGGCTACCCGGTGGGCTACCTGCTCGCGACCCTCGCCAACTTCGTGGTGACGCCGTACCTCGGCTGGCGCTGGCTGTTCGTGCTCGGCGCGATCCCGGCGCTGATCGCCTTCCTCATCCGCACCCGCGTCGGGGAGTCCGAGGCCTGGGAGCGCACCCAGGAGAAGGTGGAGCTCACGAAGGTCGGGCCGCGGCAGGTGTTCCTGCAGCCCGCCGTGCTCCGGCGCTTCGCCTACCTGATCGTGCTCATGACGCTGTTCAACTTCATGAGCCACGGCACGCAGGACTTCGTGCCGACCTTCCTCAAGGAGGACTTCGCCGCCTCGACCGGCACGGTCACCGTCGTCGCGATCATCTACAACATCGGCGCGATCGTCGGCGGGGCGTACTTCGGGGCGCTCTCCGAACGCTTCGGGCGTCGGCGCACGGCCGCGGGCTGCGCGATCCTCGCGATCCCCGTCGCCTTCCTCTTCGCCTTCTCCCCGGCCCTCGGCCTGGTCACCCTCGGCGCCTTCCTGCTCCAGGTCCTCGTCCAGGGCGGCTGGGGGGTGGTGCCGGCCCACCTCGCGGAGCTCTCGCCGGACGAGGTCCGCGGCTTCTACCCGGGCGTGACCTACCAGCTCGGCAACGCGATCGCGTCGTTCAACCTGCCGCTGCAGACGGCGCTGGCCGCCGCCTACAGCGGGTCGGTGGCGCTCGCGGCGGTCATCGTCCCGGTGCTCGTCCTGACGGCGGCGGCGCTCCTGCTGGGTCCGGAGGCCCGGGGGAAGGTGTTCGGCGAGGTGCCTTCGGCCCGTGTGCACTAATCCGTGTCATGGCACGGGTTAGTACTCACGGGCGCGAAGCGCACCTCCTGATCACCACCACCGACTCCGACGACGAGGCCGGGCGGCTCGCCCGCGGGCTCGTCGAGGCCCGGCTCGCCGCGTGCGTGCAGATCGTGGGGCCGGTCCGCAGCGTGTTCCGCTGGGAGGGGGCGGTGCAGGTCGAGCCGGAGTACCAGCTCGTCGTGAAGACGACGCGGGTGGCGGAGGTGACCGACTGGATCGTCGAGCACCACTCCTACGACGTGCCCGAGGTGATCGCGCTGCCCGTCGTCGGCGGGCACGAGACGTATCTGACGTGGGTGGCGGACGAATCGTCCGGTTAGCCTGGACAACGATGTCCGTGGACCTCGGTACCGACGCCCTCCGTCGCGGCGACCCCGGGTTCCGACGTGTCTCGGTCGGGTTGTTCTTCGCCGGCTTCACGACCTTCGCGTTGCTCTACGCGACGCAGCCGCTGCTCCCGCGCCTCGTCGACGTGTTCGGGGTGTCCCCGGGGACGGCCTCGCTGTCGGTCTCGGTGACGACGGGCGGGCTCGCCCTGGCGATCATCCCGGCGTCGGCCCTCTCGGAGCGGTGGGGCCGGCGGCCGGTGATGCTCTGGTCGCTCGCGGGCGCGGTGGTGCTCGGGCTGGCCGCGTCGGTGGCGCCGTCGCTCTGGCTGCTGCTGGTGCTGCGGGGGTTGGAGGGCGTCGCGCTGGCCGGGCTGCCCGCCGTCGGGATGGCGTACCTGGCCGACGAGATCGACCGCGGGCACCTCGGCGGCGCGATGGGCCTCTACGTCGCCGGGAACTCGGTCGGCGGCTTCGGCGGGCGCGTCGTGGTGTCCGCGCTGAACGACCTCACCGGCTCGTGGCGGCTCGCCCTCGGCGGCATCGCGGCCGTGTCGGGCGTCTGCCTGCTCGTGTTCTGGCTGGTGCTGCCGCCCTCCCGCCGCTTCACCCCGACCCCCGTCGCACCCGCCGAGCTGGTCGGCGAGGTCCGTTCGCACCTGGCCGACCCGGTGCTGCGCCGCCTGTTCGCGGTCGGGCTACTGCTCATGGGCACCTTCGTCTGCGCCTACAACTACGTGGCGTTCCGCCTGCTCGGGCCGCCGTTCTCGCTGCCCGACCTCGTGGTCGGCTTCGTCTTCGTGCTCTACGCGGTGGGCACGGTGACCTCCACGGTCGCCGGTCGGATCTCGGGGCGCCTCGGCGCCCGGACGACCGTGCTCGCGGCCTGCGCCGTGGCGGCGGTCGGCGCGCTCGCGATGCTCGCCCCGGTGCTCGCGCTGGTGATCGGCGGCCTGGCCCTGCTCACGGTGGGGTTCTTCGCCGGCCACGCGGTGGCGTCGGCCTGGGTGGGGCGACGCGCCGAGCACGGGCGGGCCGTCGCCTCCGGGATGTACCTGTTCAGCTACTACGTCGGATCGTCCGTGGGCGGCACGCTCGGGGGCGTCGTCTTCGGGGTCGCGGGATGGTCGGCGACCGTCGGGTTCCTCGTGGTGCTCCTCGCGGCGACGGCCGTGGTGGTGCGCCCGTTGTCGTCCCGCTCCTCCGCCGCGCGAGGGGAACCCGCACGCGCGTAGGAGGTCCGGATCGTCCCCTCGCGTGCGGCACACTCGCCGTATGGACGCCGCGCTCGACCTCCGCGGAGACCTCGACGCCGCCCGCGACGGGGACCCGACCGCCTTCGACCGGTTGGTCGCGCCGCTGCACCGTGAGCTGCACGCCCACTGCTACCGCATGCTCGGGTCGGTGCACGACGCCGACGACGCGCTCCAGGACGCGCTGCTGCGGGCGTGGCGGGCCGTCGGGCGGTTCGAGGGACGAAGCGCGCTGCGGTCCTGGCTCTACACGGTCACCACGCGGACCTGCCTGGACCTCGTCGAGGCCCGGGGCCGCCGGGCCCTGCCGATGGACCTCGGCCCGTCGTCGTCCGAGCCCGTCCTCGACGACGCCCCGGTCGAGGTCGCCTGGCTGACGCCCTACCCCGACGCGGCGCTCGCCGTCGAGGAACGCGAGTCGGTGGAGCTCGCCTTCGTCGCGGCCCTGCAGCACCTGCCCGGCAACCAGCGGGCCGCCCTGCTGCTCTTCGAGGTGCTCGGCTTCTCCGCCGCGGAGATCGCGACGACGATGGACACCTCCACCGCGTCGGTGAACTCCGCCCTGCAGCGGGCCCGGCGCATCGTCGCGGAGAAGGTCCCGCCGGTGTCGCAGGCCCGCACGCTCGCCGACCTCGACGACGCCCGCCTGCGAGCCGTGGTCGCCGGCTACGCGTCCGCCCTCGAGCAGGGCGACGCCGACCGCCTCGTCGCGCTGCTCACCGAGGACGTCACGTGGTCGATGCCGCCGCTGCCCGGCTGGTACGCCGGACGCGGCCCCGTCGAGGCCTTCACCCGGGCGGTGCCCCTCGGGTCGTGCGGGACGTGGCGCACCGTGGTGACCAGCGCGAACGGTCAGCCCGCGGTGGCGCTCTACCTGTGCGGGCCCGCGGTCTCACCCCCCGACGACGGGTCCTACCGCGCGTGGTCGATCACCGTGCTGACCCTGCGCGGCGAGCGGATCGCAGACCTGACGTCGTTCCTCGGGACCGAGCACTTCGCGGCAGCGGGACTGCCGCTCGTGCTCGACTGATCAGCGCCCCTCGTTGGGCTCGAGGTGCTCCTCGGAGGAGGCCTCGCCGGCGGGGAACACGTCGGAGACCGCGGGGCGGTCCGGCTCGGCCGACTCACCGGTCAGCTGCTCGGCGGGCGGGACGACCGTCGCCGGATCGGTCTGCTTCTCGTCGCTCATGGTGGGTCCTCTCGTGGTGGTGGACCCAGGCGGCTACCCGCGTGACGTGGCACCGGTCACCTGTCCGATCGGTCGGTCATGCCTCCGGCGCGAACACACGCAGGAGGTCGGCGAGCAGGCCGTAGTAACCGACGAGCGCCGTCACCTCCACGAGCCGGGCCTCCCCGAGGACGTCGGTCCAGGCGCGGTAGGTGTCGTCGTCGACCGGGTCGTGGTGCAGGAGCGCCCGGGCCGCGGTGTCAGCGGTGCGCTCGACGGGGTCGGGCCACGGGACGACGGCGTCGGCGGCGAGTCCGGCGAGCTCGTCGTCGGTCAGGCCGGCCCGGCGGGCGATCGGCTCGTGGGTGGCCCGCTCGAAGCGGCTGTCCCGCACCCCGGCCACCCGGAGGATCACCAGCTCGCGGGCCCGGTCGGACAGCTCTCCGCCGTAGCGCAGCGCCGCCCCCAGGGCCTGCAACGGTCCCCCGACGGCGGAGTGGCGCAGCATTGCGTCGAACGGGCCGCGCAGCGACCCGTCGTCGTGCACGAGGCCGCTGCCCGCCCGGGGACCGGAGGCGATGGCGTCGTACACGGCCCGGGCGGCCGGGTCCAGCTCGTCGGGACGGAGGCGCGAGGGACGGGTCACGGGGTCATCGTGCCGGGAAGCATCCGCGCCCGGCTCCGGTTGCCGGGAGCAGGTGTCACGACGACCAGGAGCAGACCATGCGCGCAGCGCGCTTCCACCGCTACGGCGGCCCCGAGGTCCTCACCGTGGAGGACGCGCCCGAGCCCCACGCCGGTCCGGGCTCCGTCCGCATCCGGGTGCGGGCGGCGAGCGTCAACCCGATCGACCGGCTGGTGCGCGCCGGGGCGCTGGCGGAGGTCCTGCCCCTCGAGCTGCCCGTGATCCCGGGTCGCGACGCTGCGGGCGTCGTCGACGAGGTCGGTCCGGACGTCAGGGGCGTGTCCGCGGGCGACCTCGTGTTCGGGCTCGGCGGCATCGCCGACACCACCGCCGAGTTCGCGGTGCTGACCGCGTGGGCCGCGGTCCCGCCGACCTGGAGCGTCGAAGAGGCCGCCGCCGCCGGGCTCGGCTCCGTGACCGCCCTCCGGGCCCTGGCGCCGTTCGGTGACCTCCGGGGGCGCACCCTGCTGGTCGACGGAGCGTCCGGAGCCGTGGGCACCGCCGCGGCGGCGGCCGCGCTGCACGCGGGCGCCACTGTGATCGGCACCGCGCGCGAGGCCAACCACGAGCCCCTGCGCGCCGCCGGCGTCGTCCCGACCACCTACGGCCCCGGCCTGCCCGAGCGGGTCCGTGCCCTCGCGCCCCAGGGGGTCGACGCGGCCCTGCACGCTGCGGCCTCCGACGCCCTGCCCGATCTGGTCGATCTCGTCGGCGGCGACCCGACGCGCGTGGTCACCGTCATCGACCGGGAGGGCGCCGCCCGCCTCGGGACACACCTCGTGGACGCCGCGAACGACTCCTCCGTGCTGGCCGCGGCCGCCGAGCTCGGGCGGGACGGCCACTACCGTCCCCGCGTCGCCCACGTGCTGCCGCTGGACGACATCGCGAAGGCTCACGAGCTCGCCGCCGGTAGCAGCGGCAAGGTCGTGGTCACCGTGCCCTGAGGCCGGGCCGACCTGATCGTGCGCCCGAGCCGACGCGTTCGTCGGCCCGGGGCACGGGCCGATCAGCCCCGGGCGAGGTCGGCGAAGCGGCTGTAGTGCAGCTGGTGGGCGATCGGGATCGTCGCCGTGGGCCCGTTGCGGTGCTTGGCCAGGATGATGTCGGCTTCGCCCGCGCGGGGGTC
The DNA here is from genome assembly GCF_013409505.1 of Actinomycetospora corticicola. Classification (NCBI taxonomy): domain Bacteria; kingdom Bacillati; phylum Actinomycetota; class Actinomycetes; order Pseudonocardiales; family Pseudonocardiaceae; genus Actinomycetospora; species Actinomycetospora corticicola. Next base: position 4,492,477 of record NZ_JACCBN010000001.1, read on the forward strand.
GTCCCGCTCGAAGGCGTCGGGTCGGTTGATCAGCATGACCATGTCGGCGTCCTGCTCCAGCGACCCGGACTCACGGAGGTCGGAGAGCTGCGGCTTCTTGTCGGTGCGCTGCTCCGGACCACGGTTGAGCTGGCTCATCGCGACCAGCGGGATCTCCAGCTCCTTCGCCAGCAGCTTCAGCTGACGCGAGAACTCCGAGACCTCCTGCTGACGGCTCTCGACCTTCTTGCCGGAGGTCATCAGCTGCATGTAGTCGAGGATGATCAGCCGCAGGTCGTGGCGCTGCTTGAGCCGCCGGGCCTTCGCGCGGATCTCCATGATCGTCATGTTCGGCGAGTCGTCGATGAACAACGGTGCCTCGGAGATCTCGCTCATGCGGCGGGCCAGCCGGGTCCAGTCGTCGTCGGTCATCGTGCCGGCGCGCATGTCGGCCAGCCGGATCTTCGCCTCGGCCGAGAGCATGCGCATGACGATCTCGGTGCGGCTCATCTCCAGCGAGAACACGGCGCTCGTGAGCCCGTGCTTGACGCTCGCCGACCGCGCGAAGTCGAGGCCGAGCGTTGAGTTGTGGGTGGGGACCATGGCGCGCCCCGCGAGGTACAGGTGGTCGGTGTTGTCCACCTCGACGCACCGCACCGGAACCGAGGACACGGGACGGACCGCGGTCACGTAGCGGCGCCTCGTCCGCACGTCGGAGGTGGCGGGGCACCGCTCCTTGTGCGCCAGCCGCTTCCGCTCGAGCCGGAAGACCTCCTCCGTGGTGCTGAACGTGAGGAGGTAGGACGTGCTCGAGGCGTCGGTCCGACCACGGACCGCCTTCGTCGTCATCGAGCAGCGGTACCCGAGCGAGACGACCAGCTCGGCCACGTCCTCGGCGAGCCGCCGGTGGGTCACCGCGAACTGGATCGCGCCCTTCGGCAGCACCGTGCCGTCGGAGTCGAGGAGCCCGGCGAGCAGGGCGCGGCGCTGGGCCTCGGAGGCACGCAGGTACGGCATCGGGATGTGCTTGTCGCCGAGCACGCCCAGGGTGCGGAGCCGCCCCTGCACCGTGCCGTAGGCGTGGTGGCAGGCCTGGCAGCGGACGAGACCCGAGGTCGGTGCACCGCAGTCCGGGCACGTCGGAGCGGCCACCGGCGCCGAGACGAACCGGGCCCTCCCGCCGCACGACTGCCCGCAGGTCCGCACCTGGGACGTCGCCGGCACGAACGTGGTCCCGCAGACGACACACACCCGCTCGGCCGGGCCCGATCCCGCGGGCAGCCGGAGCCCGTACCGCATCGGCGTGCCCAGCTCCGGCGCGAGGAGTCCCTCGGTCTCGATCAGCGCCGCGACCTCCGGATCCGCGCTCGTGAAACTCGCGCTCGCGGCGGTGCCGTCGCCGAGCCAGATGCCGAGCGCGTAGGGCGGCACGAGCAGGTCCTGCTCGGGCAGCTCCAGCGCCCGGCAGGTGTCCACGGAGTGGTTGAGGCGGGCGTCGGCCGTGGGGGTGCGGAGGGTCGCCGCGATCTCCTCGGTGGTGCGCACGGCCGCGGGCACCCGCTCCGAGCGGCGGGAGGCGCGGGTATCGGTGAGCCACTGGTGCCGGGCGTCCGCGACGATCGTGGTGCCGTCGGAGAACGTGACCTCGAAGCAGGGACGACCGGCGAGGACGTCGGTCGCGGCGACGACCAGCGTCGGCCGACCGTCGGCGTCGAGCAGGTGGTCGCCGACCGCGACGTCGCCCATGGTCGTCCAGCCCGTGGGCGTGGGCAGCGGCGTGTCGAGGGCGAGGGCCTTCCCAATTCCAGGCCTGGCCGCCACGATGATCATCTGCCCGGCGTGCAGGCCGTTCGTCACGTCGTCGAGGTCGGCGAACCCGGTGGGCACGCCGAAGGACACCCCGCCGCGCGAGGCGATGGCGTCGATCTCGTCCATCGTGGGCTGGAGGACGTCCTCGAGGGCCACGTAGTCCTCGGTGACCCGGCGGTCGGTCACCTCGTACACGGCGGCCTGGGCCCGGTCGACGATGTCGTCGGTGTCGGCTCCGTCCCCACCGTTGTAGCCGAGCTGGACGATGCGTGTCCCCGCCTCGACGAGGCGCCGCAGCACGGCCCGGTCGGCGACGATCTCGGCGTAGTACGACGCGTTCGCCGCCGTGGGGACGCTGGCGATGAGCGTGTGCAGGTACGGCGCGCCCCCGATGCGGAGCAGCTCGCCCCGCCGTTCGAGGTCGGCCGAGACGGTGACGGCGTCGGCCGGCTCGCCGCGGCCGTAGAGGTCCAGCACGCACTCGTAGACCGTCTGGTGGGCCGGCCGGTAGAAGTCGTCGGGCTTCAGCAGTTCGATGACGTCGGCGATGGCGTCCTTGCTGAGCAGCACGGCGCCGAGCACCGACTGCTCGGCCGCGATGTCCTGCGGGGGCTGCCGGTCGAACTCCGGACGGCCCTCGCCGTCACCCGACCGCTGGCCCTTGAAGCCGCCGTCGCGTCCGCCCGCGCCCCGCTCGTCGAGCACCGCCACCGATCGCTCCTCCCACCCGTCCCGACCGGACCGAAGGCCCCGTCGAACTCACGTTCGCACGAGGGTCCGACAATCACCGCCGTCCACCGCCGGTGCGCACGCTAGGGCCGCCCGCACCGGGTCCGCGAGGCGGTGGTGTGCACGCCCCTGTGCACGGAGTGGGGACGGACGACCATGCACAGGCCCCCGAGGTGGGCGCACCTGGGGACAACCTGTTGGCAACCTCCTCAGATTCGCCGTTCTCGCAGCTCACAGCGTTGTGCGCCCTGGGGACAACAAGTGGACCGGCATGTCGCCGCACGACATCACCGGCGTGTCGCGACACGGATACGGGACGTGGCGGCGACCGGCCGACGACCGGCGCCGGACGGTGCGGTGACCGCCGGGTGACCTCTCGTCGCGGCGCTCCTCAAACCGCACGATCGGGTCCGCCCGGGCTTGAGACCCCTCACCGATCGGCGGCCGGATTCCGGCGTGTCGGAGCGCCCCGCGACGGACCCCGGACACACGTCGGGCCCCGGACCGACGATGCGGTCCGGGGCCCGAGGTGGGTCCTGCGAGGGATCAGGTGCCCTGCACGGCCAGCGGCAGCTCGACGCGGACGTCGGGGTGGAGCCGGACGTGCACCGAGTGCGACCCGGTGGACTTGATGTGCCCCGAGATCTCGACGAGACGCTTGTCGAGGTTGGGGCCGCCCGCGGACTTGACCGCGGAGACGATGTCGGCGGCGCTGATCGAACCGAACAGCTTGCCGCCCTCGCCGGCCGACTTGGCGGCGACGGTGACCTTGCCGAGACCCTGGATCTCGCCCGCGATCTCGCGGGCGTGGTCGAGGTCGCGGATCCGCTTCCCCTCCTGGGTGCGGCGGATGGTCTCGACCTGCTTCATCGCGCCACGGGTGGCGACGATGGCCAGCCCGCGGGGCAGCAGGAAGTTGCGTCCGTAGCCGTCCTTGACGTCCACGAGGTCACCGGGGCCACCGAGGTTGGCGACGTCGGCGGTGAGGATGAGCTTCATCGCGTGGGTCCCCTTCCTCAGCGAGCGGTCGACGTGTAGGGCAGCAGCGCCATCTCACGCGAGTTCTTCACGGCGACGGCAACGTCACGCTGGTGCTGCGAGCAGTTGCCCGAGACCCGGCGGGCGCGGATCTTGCCGCGGTCCGAGATGTACTTGCGGAGGAGGTTGGTGTCCTTGTAGTCGATCAGCTGGTTCTTGTCCTTGCAGAACGCGCAGACCTTCTTCTTGGGCTTGCGCACCGGCGGCTTCGCCATGGTGTTTCTTTCTCCTAGCCGAATTCTGGGGATTGGCGTACGTCAGAAGGGGGGCTCGTCGTCGTACCCGCCGTTGCCGGACGAGCCGGCCACGGGCGCGGAGGCCCACGGGTCGTCGGCCGGGCCGGACTGGCCACCGCCGCCGTACCCGCCACCACCGCCGCCGCCGGAGTAACCACCGCCGCCGTTGGAGGCGCCGAAGCCACCTCCACCGCCGCCGGGGCCGCCGCCGGAGCGGCTGGCCTTGGTCACCGACGCGGTCGCGTACCGCAGCGAGGGGCCGACCTCGTCGACCTCGAGCTCGATGACGGTGCGCTTCTCCCCTTCACGGGTCTCGAACGAGCGCTGCTTGAGGCGACCGGACACGATCACACGCGCTCCGCGGGTCAGCGACTCCGCGACGTTCTCGGCGGCCTGGCGCCAGATGTTGCAGCGCAGGAAGAGCGCCTCCCCGTCCTTCCACTCGCCGCTCTGGCGGTCGAAGGTGCGGGGGGTCGACGCGACGGTGAAGTTCGCGACGGCGGCGCCCGACGGCGTGAACCGCAGCTCCGGGTCGGCGGTGAGGTTGCCGACCACGGTGATGACCGTGTCGCCGGCCATTAGCTCGCGCCGGCCTTGCCCCGACGCGCTCCGGCGTTCGGGTCACGACGCATGACCTTGGTGCGCAGCACCGACTCGTTCAGCGCGAGCTGCCGGTCCATCTCCTTGATGGTGGCGGGCTCACAGTTGACGTCGAGGACGGCGTAGATGCCCTCGGCGTTCTTCTCGATCTCGAAGGCGAGACGTCGACGGCCCCAGACCTCGACGTTCTCGACGGTGCCGCCGTCCTTGCGGATGACGTTGAGGAACGTCTCCAGGGACGGGGCGACGGTGCGCTCGTCGAGACTGGGCTCGAGGATGACGACCATTTCGTAGTGGCGCACGAGTACCACTCACCTCCTATGGACTGGTGGCCACGGACGATCCGTGGCAGGAGGGAACTCGGTCCGACCAGTCTACGGGCGACCCCGGATACGACCTCGGGCGGGCCGGGGAAGACCCCGACCCGCCCGAGTTGGTCCCTCGTGGGCTCCGACGCAGCTCAGCGGCGCGTGGTTCCCATCAGTTCGGTCTCGTCCGCCCCGACCCGCGGGAAGCCCACGGCCGGCGACCGCGGGGCCTCGCCGTGGAGCGCGGTGAGCTCCTCCATCGAGGCGACGGTGTAGTCGTCGTCCTCCGGCTCGTTCCCGACGACGGGTGCGGCCGGCGCGGCCGCGGCGCTCGCGCCGGCGGCGCGGCGGAGCACCATCGAGCGGACGACGAACGCGGCGACCCCGGCGAGGGCGAGGACCGCGAGCATCACCGGCACGCCCATGCCGCCGGAGAGACCGTCGACCGGCAGGGCCTGGACCTGGCTGGCGGTGGTCACCGCGCTGGCCGGGTCGTAGCCGAGGTACGCGGGCGCACCGGCCTTGAGCCCGGGGAACGCGGAGCCGAGCAGCTGTCCGGGGTCGTAGGCCGCGAGCCCGGCGGGGGCGGACGCGGGCGCCGCGCCGAGGAACGACGAGGGCAGGCCGTTGAACGACGGCGCGAACGCCGGGGCCGCGGCGGCCAGCGCCGCCGGGGGCAGCGCGGGCGCCGGGGCGACGGCGGGCGGGACGGCGGCCGGGGCGACGGCCGCCGCGGTCGGGCTGGCAGCGGCGGCGGCCGACGGCTGCGGGGCGGCCTCCGGGGCCACGGCCCGACCGGCGGACGCGGCGGCGCTCGCGAGCGGCGCGGCCGGCGGCACGGCGGCGGCCGCAGCGGTCGCCACCGGCTCGACGAGCTGGACCTGCACGCGGCAGAGCAGCCCGGTCAGCGGCTGGGTGATCGACTGCAGCGGGCCGGCGGCCGAGGTGATCGGCACGAGGAACGAGCCGCCCAGCGGCTTGGTCACCTGGACGGTGTCGCCCGGGCTGGCCTGGACCGTCTGGCCACAGCGGGCCGGGACGACGTCGCCCGGCGCGGCGGGAGCCGACGGCGCTGCCAGGGCGGCGCCACCTCCGAGCAACAGCGACCCCGTGAGGACACCCCCGGCCGCAGCGACCGACACCAGACGCGAGAACCGCGCACCCATCAGCAGGACCCCTTACTCAGACCAACGCTGCCCGAACGAGCTCCCCCGGCCCAGCACATGCCCCGTGCGCGGATCCGGGAGGGAGACGCCCGAGTTCCCCAACGACGCGTTGGTCCGGAGGTGACGCGGACGTCACCGAATCCGTCGCCCGGGGCGACGGCGGGTGCCGTCGGCCCTGGGCCGCCCGGGCCCCGTCGTTCCCTATCGAGTGGTGCGCGCGGGCGGACGGTCGCCCGCCGGGGTGCCGGGGACCCCCGGTCCCCGGTCGCGGAGCCGCCGGAACCAGGCCGTGTCGGGCGCACCGTCGAGGCACCCGCCGTCGGGATCGGCACCGATCTCGGACGGGCCGGGATGCCCGGGACGCCGCCGCACCGGGTCGAGCTCGGGACGGAGCACGCTGCGCACGATCAGGGCCGCGACCGCGATCACCGCCAGGTCGCGCACCACCACGGCGCCGTAGAACCACGGCGCCGGCAGGCCCTTGTTGGCGGTGCCGAGGTAGTAGTACATCCGCGGCACCCAGACGAACGCGTCGATCGCCATCCAGATCAGCAGCGGCTTCCAGCGGGGGTACGCGAGCACCGCCAGCGGGATCAGCCACAGCGAGTACTGCGGGCTCCACACCTTGTTCGTCAGCAGGAACGCCGCGACCACCAGGAACGCGATCGACGCCAGCCGGGGGCGCACCGGCGCCCGCCAGACGAGGAGCGCAATTGCGACGCAGCAGAGCACGAACAGCACCGCGGTCACGGCGTTGAGCACCGTGGGGGCCTGGCCGGACGCGAGCGGTCCGTCGAACCCCGACCAGCCGGTGAGGCCGGCGACGATGTTGTAGAGCGAGTCCGGGTCGGCTGCCCGCGTGGAATTGAGTCGGAAGAACTCCCACCAACCGGCCGGCGCCAGCACCGCGACCGGGGCGTTCGCCACCGCCCAGGCGCCGACCCCGGTCAGCGCGACCGTCCACCAGGCGCGCATCCGGCCCGCCCGGAGGCAGAGCAGGAGCAGCGGGAACAGCAGGAAGAGCGGGTAGAGCTTGGCCGCGGCCCCGAGCCCGAGCAGGACGCCGGCCAGGGCCGGCCGTCGCCGCGCCCAGGCGAGCATCCCGAGGGTCGCCCCGGCGACGGCCAGGGTGTCGAAGTTGGTGAAGGCGTGCACGGCCACCAGCGGCGAGACGGCGGCGATCGCGGCGTCCCAGGGACGTCCCGGGCGTAGCCGCACCATCGCCCACACGACGCCGAGCCACGCCAGCGCCAACCAGAAGGCCGAGAGGTCGAAGTAGACGACGACGGGCAGCGCGGCCGGGAGCCCGAGCGCGAGCCACCCCGCCGTCAGGCGTGCGTTCATCCACTGGAAGAACCCCGTGAGCACCGGGTACTCCATGTAGCGCACCTGGCTCGTGCCGTCGTCGCGCTGGTCGACCCAGCTCGTCACGTACGGGATCCCGCCCTGGTCGAGCCGCTCGGCGGTGTAGAGCGGGACGGTGTCGGAGTAGCACATCGCCACGTACTGCCGGCTGTCCCGCCAGTCGAGCTGGAGCTGACCCGAGTCGTCCACGTACTGCTGCAGGCACGGCGACTTCGCGAACCAGCCGAGCGCCAGCACGATCGTCGCGAGCAGCAGCACCACGCGCAGCGGGGTGAAGAAGCGCGCCCGCCCGACGACGGCGTGGGCCCCGACCGGACCGCCGACGGCGGCGCTCGCCGCCCGGACGAACCCGTCGTCGTGCGCGGGGAGGACCCGGGACGCGGCGTCGAGCGACTCGGGATCGTGCGCGCGGCTGCGGGTGGGCGGGGCGTCAGCGGACACAGGTGTCCCGGGCGAGCGGGTCAGTTGAATCCGTTGGGGAACAGGCCACCGCCACCGTTGTTCGGCTGGTTCCCGCCGTCCCCGTTGTTCCCGCCGTTGTCGCCGTTGTTCCCACCGTTGTCGCCGTTGTTGCCGCCGTTGTCCCCGTTGTTGTTGCCACGGTTGTTGTTGCCACCGTTGTCGCCGTTGTTGTTGCCACCGTTGTCGCCGTTGCCCCCGTAGTTCACGCAGACCCCGTCGACGCAGTACTGGCCGTCCTTCTGGCCGTCGGGGTTATTCGGGTCCTGGCCGTCCGGCGGCTTCGGCGGGGCGATGGGCGTGCCGATGGCCTTGAAGTCCGAGAACTGCTCCACCGGCTCGGTGCGCAGCGCGGAGTTCATGTACTTCTGCCAGATCTGCCCCGGGACGCCGCGGCCGTAGATCGGCGCGCCCCCCGAGGTCTTGATCGGCGAATTGTCGTCGGTCCCGACCCACACCGCCGTCGACAGCTGCGGCGTGTAGCCGATCGTCCAGGCGTCGTTGTTCTGGCCCTTCACCGACGACTGGACGGTGCCGGTCTTCGAGGCGACCGGACGCCCCGCCGACAGCGGGATCTGGGAGTGCGAGGCGACGTCGAGCATGGACTCGGTGACGTTGCGGGCGAGCTGCTGGCTGATGCGCTGCTCGCCGGGGGTCGCACCGCCGTCGAAGAGCACGCGCCCGTCCGCCGTCGTCACGCGGGTGACCATGTGGGGCTTGCGGTAGACGCCGTCGGCGGCGAAGGTCGCGTACGCCGAGGCCATGTCGCCCGGCTTGACCTCCTTGTCACCGATCGAGATGCCGCCGCTCGGGTTCGGCAGCGGCGCGGTGACGCCCACCTGGTGGGCGGCGTCGGCGACCTTCTCCGGCCCGACCTGGACGCCCAGCTGGTAGAAGACGGTGTTGATCGAGAGCGTCATCGCCGTCTTGAGGTCGCAGTTCGGGCAGCTCTCGCCGTCGGAGTTCTCGACCTTGGTGCCGGCGATCGTCTGCGGGGTCGTCCCGTCGAAGGTGCTGCCCAGGCCGATCGGCGGGTTCTTCTCGAGCCCGGCGAGCAGCACGAACGGCTTGAACGACGATCCGGGCTGACGCGAGGTCTGGGCGTAGTCGAAGCCCTGCCCGTCGTCGCCGCCGTAGTAGGCCCGGATCGACCCGGACTGCGGGTCCACCGACACGAGCGCGGTCCGCAGGTTGGCCGGCTGCCCGTCGAGCGTCTTGTCGGCCGCGTCCGCCGCCTGCTGCTGGAGCTTGGGGTCGATGGTGGTCTCGACCTTCAGCCCCTCCTGGTTCACCTGCTGCTCGGTGATGCCGTAGGAGGCGAGCTCGTCCTTGACCGCGGTGACGATGTGGCCGCGGTCGTTGCCGGGGATGCCGGTGCGGGCCTTCGCGGGCGGGATGGTCGTCGGGAAGACGGCGGCCTGGCGGTCGGCGCGGGAGAGCCAGTTCTGCTCGACCATGCCGTCGAGCACGTAGCTCCACCGCTGCTGGGACCCGCCGCGGTCGACCGCGGGGTCCCACTTCGACGGGGCCTGGATCAGACCCGCGAGCATCGCGCCCTCGCTGGGGGAGAGCGTCGCGACGTCCCGGCCGAAGTACGCCTGGGCGGCGGCCTGGATGCCGTACGCGCCGCGCCCGAAGTAGATCGTGTTCAGGTAGTTCTCGAGGATCTGGTCCTTCGACTCCTCCTGGTTGATCTTCGCCGCGATGACCACCTCGCGGTACTTGCGCCAGTAGGAGTGCTCGTCGCCCACCAGCACGTTCTTGACGTACTGCTGGGTGATCGTCGATCCGCCGCCGACCCCGCCCTGGGCCTGGTTCCAGGCCGCGCGCGCGATGCCGATGGGGTCGAAACCGTAGTTGGTGTAGAAGCTGCGGTCCTCGGCGGAGGCGACCGCGTGCTGGACCGGCAGCGGCACCTGCGAGAGCGGCACCTTGATGCGGTTGCCCTCGGCCTGCGCGAGGCTCGCGAGGGTCGAGCCGTCGGAGTAGGCGATGGTCGCGACCTGGTTGTTGGTCGCGTCGTCGGGGCTCGGGATGCGGAAGAAGATCCAGCCGATCGCGAAGGCGAGGATCGGCCCCAGCACGAGCAGGGCGACCAGCACGTAGATCACGCGGCGGATCCGCCTGCCGCGCCGCTTCGGGTCCGGCTCGGACCCGTCGTCGTCACCCCGTCCGGGCGGCGGCGTGCCCGGCGGCGGGGTGCGCACCCCGATGCGGCCGGGTGCGGCCGTGCCCTGCACGACGTCGGTGGCCGCGGTCGGCGCCGTGCCCGGCCGGCCGCCGGCGCGGGCTCCGGCGCTCGCACGGGTGGGCGCCGCCGCGGAGGCGGTGGCCAGCGGGCGGGACCCGTCGTGGGTCAGGAGCTGCGGCTCGCGCCGCTGCTCGCCGCCGGGGAACGGTCCGCCCACGCGCGTCGGGCGGGGGCCGGGCTGCCCGTTCCCGACGGCGGGTCGGCCCGGGTCCGCGCCGGGGGTCGGCCCGACGCGCGTCGGTGCCGGCCCGGGGCCCTGACCGTTCTGCGGGGGTCGGCCGTTCGGCGCGCCCGGACCCGGTCGACCGGCCGGCGGGGCGGCCGACCACCCGGGCGGGAGGTTGCCGCGCGGACCGGCGGGCGGGCGCGGTGCGGCGCTCGGCGGCGCGGAGCCGCCGACGGGACGACGGTCGTCACGACGGTCGTCGGTCACGTGGCGCCTCCCCGGGGGACTGCTCGGCCGGTCACGGTCTCGACCTCGTCACGCCCACCGCGGCGTCAGGGCGATGCCGTGCGACGCCGACGGCGACCCGATCGCGAGGCGTCGTCCGCTCCCAAGACGTAGGACTGTACGAGGTGGTTCCATCGACACGTACGGCAGACCTCCACCACGTGCACCGTGAACTCTCCCGCCGCGTCGTCCAACCGAGCGATCTCGTCGGCCGAACGGGCGGAACCGGACACCGGACCGAGGCGGTCGCCGAAGACCCAGGAGACGTTCACCAGCTCGTCGCGGCGGCACAGCGGGCACGGGGTGGGGGTGGCGGTCCCGTGGTACGAGGCGGCCTGGAGCAGGTAGGCCCCCGCGTCGCAGGCGTCCTCGGTGGAGGTGCGCCCGGCGGCCACGTCGGCGAGGTGCGCGCGGCGCTGCAGCGCGTAGTCGACGACCTGGCGGGGATTTCGCACGGACTCCAGCGTAGCCAGCGACCGGGCGGAGCGCGTCGGTCCCGTTGTGACGAGATCGTCGAGCGGGACGCCGCGATGTATCGCCGCGATATGGTCGAGGAGATCGGTCCGGGTCGAGGTGGAGGGAGGGCGTGTGCTGGAACTCGCCGTCCTGGGCCTCCTCCACGAGGCCCCGATGCACGGGTACGAGCTGCGTAAACAGCTCCACGCGCGGCTCGGACCGCTCCGGGCGTTCTCCTGGGGATCGCTGTACCCGACCCTGCGCCGCCTGCAACGCGCCGCCCTCATCGCGGAGCAGGCGCCGGCGGGGGACGAGCGCGTGAGCTGGGGACGTCAGGGCCGGCGGAGCCGCAAGGTCTACGAGATCACCGCCGAGGGCAAGGACCGGCTCGACGAGCTGCTCGGCGAGACCGGTCCCCAGGCCTACGACGACGACGGGTTCGGCGTCCACCTGGCCTTCTTCTCCCGCACCCCCGCCGAGGTGCGCATGCGCATCCTCGAGGGCCGCCGTCGTCGGGTCGAGGAGCGCCGCGAGGGGCTCCGCTCGACGATCACCCGCGCGGGGGAGCAGATCGACCGCTACACCCGTGAACTGCACCGCATCGGCTTGGACACCACCGAGCGAGAGGTCCGCTGGCTCGACGAGCTCATCGACCACGAACGGTCGTTGGGCCGCAGCGCCCCCGACGAGGCGACGGGCCGGACCCGTCGTCCGGAATGAGTGAAGGAGACCATCCATGGGTCAGGTCCGAGTGGCCGTCGTCGGCGTGGGCAACTGTGCCGCGTCGCTGGTCCAGGGCGTCACGTACTACGCCGACGCCGACCCGGCCGCCCGCGTGCCGGGTCTCATGCACGTCGACTTCGGCGGCTACCACGTCCGCGACCTGACGTTCGTCGCCGCGTTCGACGTGGACGCGAAGAAGGTCGGTCAGGACCTCGCCGAGGCCATCACGGCGAGCGAGAACAACACGATCAAGATCGCCGACGTCCCGCCGACCGGGGTGATCGTGCAGCGCGGCCACACCCTCGACGGTCTCGGCCGCTACTACCGCGAGACGATCACCGAGGCCGACGACGAGCCGGTGGACGTCGTCGCGGCGCTGCGGGAGGCGCGCGCCGACGTGCTCGTGTCCTACCTGCCGGTGGGCTCGGAGGACGCGGACAAGTTCTACGCCCAGTGCGCGATCGACGCGGGCGTCGCCTTCGTCAACGCCCTGCCCGTGTTCATCGCGTCCGACCCCGTGTGGGCGCAGAAGTTCACCGACGCCGGCGTCCCGATCGTGGGCGACGACATCAAGTCGCAGGTCGGCGCCACGATCACCCACCGGGTGCTGGCCAAGCTGTTCGAGGACCGCGGTGTCCAGCTGGACCGGACGATGCAGCTGAACGTCGGCGGCAACATGGACTTCAAGAACATGCTCGAGCGGGAGCGGCTGGAGTCGAAGAAGGTCTCGAAGACCCAGTCGGTGACCTCGCAGGTCGACCGCGAGATGGGCAAGGGCAACGTCCACATCGGCCCGTCGGACCACGTGCCGTGGCTCGACGACCGCAAGTGGGCCTACGTCCGCCTCGAGGGGCGCGCGTTCGGCGACGTGCCGCTGTCCCTGGAGTACAAGCTCGAGGTCTGGGACTCCCCGAACTCGGCCGGCATCATCATCGACGCCGTCCGCGCCGCGAAGATCGCCCTCGACCGCGGCATCGGCGGCCCGCTGCTCGCCCCGTCGTCGTACTTCATGAAGTCGCCGCCCGAGCAGTACCGGGACTCCGTGGCGTACGACAAGGTCGAGTCCTTCATCCGCGGCGAGGACTGACGGTTCCACCTCCCCCGGGTTGAGCGAAGGGCCCCATCGGTCGAATAGGCCGGCCATGGGCGCCCACCGCCATCCCGTAGCGCCCGCACCTTGACGGAACGAAGGGCCCCATCGGTCGAATAGATCGACCGTTGGGGCCCTTCGTTCGTCCCGGGGCTCAGCCGATCACGACGGCGGGCCGCGGGCGCAGCCGGGCCTGCTCGAGGGCGGCGCGGAGCTTGCGTCGGACGGCAGCCGGGTCCTCACGCAGCTCCCTCGGCGTGACGGGCACGACCACGATCCCCGCGGCGACCATCGCCGCCTGCCGCCGCATGGTGGCGTCGAAGGTCGACAGGTCCGCGTGGTGCGCGAAGGAGTTCAGCTCGATCGCGAGCGCGACGCCGTCGAGGAAGCCGTCGGCCACGACCTTCGTCCCAACGGGCAGGCGGAGGGCGACGTTCCAGCGGATGTCGGCGAACTCCGGCATCGCACCGACGAGCTCACGCAGCCATCCCTCTGCCGCCGACCGGATGCCGTCCTCGAGCTCGACGACGACCTGACGGACGAGGGCCGCCCCGCGACAGGAGCCCGCCTCGAGTTCGGCGCGCAGGGCCGAGACGGTGACCCTGCCGCGTTGCACCGCCTCGCAGAGCAGCGCCCGGACGTCGTCGATCCGCATCAGTCGGCGGGCGGCATCGATCAGGGCGCGGGCGAGCGGAGCGCACCGGATGCCGTTCCGGATCACGGGATTCGGGGGCATCCGCGCGGTCCGCTCGACGAGGAGGAAGCCCTCGGAGCGCCGTCGCTGCTCGTGCGGGATGAGGACGTGGACCTCGTCGTGGTCGGGGACCCGTTCGAGTCCGAAGAGCCGGCAGGCGGCGAGGCCGGTGACCAGCGCGGCGTCGCCGGTCACGAGGAGGGCGGCGACCAACCGTTGATAGGTGGTGAGCGCACCGCGGGTCAGGGCGATCAGGCCCTGGAGCGGTCGCCACCACACGCCGCCGGCCTTGCGGCACCGGAAGGCGATCGTGCTCGACGGGACGCCGAGCGTGAGGAGGGTTCGGACGAGGATGAGCTGCTGGGGGGCGGCATCGGACACCGCAGCCCAGTCGACCTTGGCACGTGGGGGCACATGGGTGTTGACGCAGCCCGGACGCTCACGGATCCACCGTTCTCGGCCAGGGGCGCCCATGGGCGGCTCTATTGAGCGAAGGGACCCATCGCTCAGGACGGCTGGCAGGGAGGGAGCTACGGGACGACGTTCACCAGCCGCCCCGGGACCACGATCACCTTCCGCGGCTCGGCGCCCGCGAGGAGCTCCACGACCTTCTCGTCGGCCAGGGCCGCGGCGCGCACCTCGTCCTCGCCGGCCGACGCCGCCACGGTGACCCGCGACCGCACCTTGCCCTTGACCTGGATCGGGTACTCGACGGACTCCTCGACCAGCAGGGCCGGGTCCGCGACCGGGAAGTCCGCGTAGGCCAGCGTCGAGGTGTGGCCGAGCTTCGACCACAGCTCCTCGGCCAGGTGCGGGCACAGCGGCGCGAGCATGAGCACCAGCGGCTCGGCGACCGACCGGGGGCACCCGCCGTCGGGGTAGGCCTTGGTCAGGTGGTTCGACAGCTCGATGAGCTTCGCGGCGCCGGTGTTGTAGTGCAGCGACGGAAAGTCGGTGCGGACGCCGTCGATCGTGCGGTGGAGCAGGCGCAGCGTGTCGTCCGACGGTTCGGCGTCCGACACCCGCAGCGACCCGTCGTTCTCGTCGACGAACAGCCGCCAGACGCGCTGCAGGAAGCGCTGCGAGCCGACCACGTCGCGGGTCGACCAGGGGCGCGAGGCCTCCATCGGGCCGGTCGACATCTCGTAGAGCCGGAAGGTGTCGGCGCCGTAGGCGGCGCACATGTCGTCCGGGGTCACCACGTTGCGCAGCGACTTGCCCATCTTCCCGTACTCCCGGGAGACGGGTTCGCCGTTCCACGTGAATCCGCCGTCGGGACCCTCGACGACCTCCTCGGCCGGCACGTACACGCCGCGCGCGTCGGTGTAGGCCCACGCCTGGATGTAGCCCTGGTTGAACAGGCGGCGGAACGGCTCGGAGGCGGACACGTGGCCGAGGTCGAACAGCACCTTCTGCCAGAACCGGGCGTAGAGCAGGTGCAGCACCGCGTGCTCGACGCCGCCGACGTACAGGTCGACACCGCCCGGGTCGGCGGGGCCGAACACGTCCGGCCGCGGGCCGAGCCAGAACCGCTCGACGTCGGGGTCGACGAAGCGCTGGTCGTTGGTCGGGTCCAGGTAGCGCAGGTGGTACCAGCAGGAGCCGGCCCACTGCGGCATCGTGTTCGTCTCGCGCACGTACTCCGACCAGGCGCGCTCGTCGTCCGAGTCGAGGTCGGCGGAGAAGGTCGTCCACTCCGTGGCGCGGGCCAGGGGCGACTCCGGCGACGAGTCCCGGTCGTCGGGCGCGAACGACTTGGGCGAGTAGTCGTCGACGTCGGGCAGCAGCACCGGCAGGTCGGAGTCGGGCAGCGCGCGCGGGATCGACGGCCCGCCGTCGGACTCGCCGCCGGCCGCGTAGGCGACGGGGAACGGCTCGCCCCAGTAGCGCTGACGACTGAACAGCCAGTCGCGCAGCTTGTACTGCACGACCGCCTCGCCGTCGCCGCGCTCGGCGAGCCACCCGATGATCGTCGACTTCGCCTCGTCGACGCCGAGCCCGTTCAGCGAGATCTCGTCGTTGGCCGAGTTGATCGCCGCGCCCGCGCCGACGTACGCCTGCCCGTCGAAGTCCTCCGGCGGCTGCACGGTCCGCGTGATCGGCAGCCCGAAGACGGTCGCGAAGTCCCAGTCGCGCTGGTCCTGACCGGGCACGGCCATGATCGCACCGGTGCCGTAGCCCATGAGCACGTAGTCGGCGACGAACACCGGCAGCGGCTCGCCGTTCACCGGGTTGGTCGCCCACGCCCCGGTGAAGACGCCGGTCTTGTCGCGGGCCTCCTGGCGCTCGAGGTCGGAGCGCGAGGCCACGACGCTGCGGTAGCCGGCCACGGCGTCGGCCGGCGTCTCGGCGCCCCCGGTCCAGCGTCCGTCCAGCTCCTCGCCGGTGCCGGGCTGCGGCCACGCCGCGGGCAGGATCGCGTCGACCAACGGGTGCTCCGGGGCCAGGACGAGGTAGGTCGCGCCGAACAGGGTGTCGGGGCGGGTGGTGAAGACCTCGATGGCGTTCCCGCCGGGGGCGGCGAAGCGCACGGTCGCCCCCTGCGAGCGGCCGATCCAGTTCCGCTGCATGGCCTTCACCGAGTCCGGCCAGTCGACGCCGTCGAGGTCGTCGGCCAGGCGGTCGGCGTACGCGGTGATCCGCATCATCCACTGGCGCAGGTTGCGCCGGAAGACGGGGAAGTTGCCCCGCTCGGAGCGCCCGTCGGCGGTGACCTCCTCGTTGGAGAGCACCGTGCCCAGGGCCGGGCACCAGTTCACGGGCGCGTCGGCGAGGTAGGCCAGGCGGTAGGAGTCCAGCACCCGGTCCTGCTGCGGCCGCGACAGCTCGGACCACGACCCGCCGTCAGGAAGAGAACGCGTGCCCGCCGCGAACTCCGCCTCCAGCTCCGTGATCGGGCGGGCGCGGTTCGCCGCACGGTCGAACCACGACCCGTGGATCTGCAGGAAGATCCACTGCGTCCAGCGGTAGAACTCGACGTCGGTGGTGGAGACCGACCGGCGCTTGTCGTGCGCCAGCCCCAGACGACGGATCTGGGCGCGGTAGCGCTCGACGTTCGCCTCGGTGGTCGTGCGCGGGTGCGTCCCGGTCTGCACCGCGTACTGCTCGGCGGGCAGCCCGAAGGCGTCGAAGCCCATCGTGTGCAGCACGGTGCGGCCGGTCATGCGCAGGAAGCGGCCGAGGACGTCGGTGCCGATGAAGCCCAGCGGGTGCCCGACGTGCAGGCCTGCGCCGCTGGGGTACGGGAACATGTCCATCAGGTAGAACTTCTCGGCCGGGTCCAGCGTGCGGCCGTCGGACAGCGGGCCGGAGGGGTTCGGCGTCTCGAACGTGCCCTCGGCCTCCCAGCGGTCCTGCCAGCGGGCCTCGATCTCGTTCGCCAGCGCGGCGGTGTACCGGTACGGCGGCACGGCCGCCCCGCCGTTCTCCCGGCGGGCGACGTCGGGCTGGGCGGTCACGGCGTTCCTCCTGGTCACCACAGGCCTCCGGCGCGATCCACAGCCGGGGCGGGGCCGGGTCCCGCAGGACCGGCGATACGACCGTCGAGCCTACTCTGGGGGCATGGTCGTCCCCGTGCTGGCCGCCGTGCTCCTGGTCGCGAGCCTCGTCGTCGCCGTCGTCGGTGTGCTCGCCGCGCTCCAGCGGCTCCCGCGCAACCGTGTCATCGGCGTGCGCACCGGCTGGACGATGGCCCGTGTCGACGCCTTCCGCCGCGCCAACCGGGTCGCCGCGCCCGCCTTCACGGGCGCCGGCGGGCTCGGGCTCGTCGCCGGGGTCACCGCGCTGCTCAGCCCGGTGACCGCCGCCGCCGTCACGCTGCTCGTGGTCGGTGCCGTCGGCCTGCTCGTGCTGCTCGGGGTCGGCGGCGTCCTCGGCGGCCGCTACGCCGAGGCCGACCGCGAGGCCACGCTCGAGGCCGAGAACCGGCCCGCGCAGCCCTGCTCCGTCCCTGTTCCCGACGGAGCAACCGAGCACGCCGATAGGGGGTGTGGTGCGGAGACGCGCTCGGCCTGCGCCGGCTCGTGCGCGATCTGCCCGAAGGGCGCCGGCGCCTGACTCACCAGCCCCAAGAGCCGGGCCCGCCCTTGAACGGGCCGACGACGTCCTGCGTGATCCACCCGCCGTAGAACCCTCCGGGCTGGGGCACCACCCGCTCACCGTCGAGGGTGATCTCGTCGAGGGGTGCGGGGTACAGCGCGACCCGGTCGGCGAGCTCGGGATAGGTGGCGCTGACGTCGCCCTCCGGGTACCACCACCCGACGTCGTCGAGCGTCGTCCCCGGCAGGACCAGGTCGACGTACCGGGCCGTGCCCTTCCACTCGCACACGGTACGGCGCGTCGCGGGCCGCAGCACGCCGTCGGCGAAGGCGGTGCGGGGCAGGTAGAAGGTCGGCGGGTGGCTGGTCTCGAGCACGCGCACTAGGTCGTCGGTGTTCACCACGACCGTCCCCGCGTGCGTGATCACGCAGCGCCGCGCGTCCCGCTCCGCCCGCGGGGGGCGGGGGTAGTCCCACACCGACTCCTGGCCGGGTCCCGGGGTCTCACGCGTGATCCGCACGCCTGCGGACGCTACGCCGGACGCCGACCCCCCGCCGGGAGCGAGCGGACCGTTGGCACACGGGGAGGCGGCCTCGCCCGGAACGAGGAGATCAGTTCCGCGTCGGCTCCGACACGTGCGTGGCCAGCAGGGCCAGCGGCACCCCCTGGCGGCGCAGGACACCGCCCCACAGGTCGTACCGGGCGGGGGCGAGCACGTCGTCGGGCAGCGCGGGGACGACGAACCAGTCGCCGCGCGAGATCTCGCCCGCGAGCTGACCGCGGTCCCAGCCCGAGTAGCCCGCGAACACCCGCAGCCCCCGCACCCGGGGGGCCAGCGCACCGGGGTCGCCGTCGAGGTCGACCAGCGCCACCGGACCGCGCACCCCGACCACGCCGGGCGTCCCCGCCGGGTCCTCCCCGGTCCGCAGCGCCGCGAGGCACAGCGCGGTCTTCTGCTCGACGGGCCCGCCGACGAACACCGCGCTCGGCCGGCTCGTGTGCGGGCCCCACGTGGGCAGCACGTCGGAGACCGCGACCTCGCTCGGCCGGTTGAGGATCACGCCGAGCGTGCCCTCGCGACGGTGGTCGATGACGAACACGACCGTCCGCACGAAGTTCGAGTCGGTGAGGGAGGGGGCGGCGACCAGGAGCGAGCCGGCCTCGACCGAGTACGCCGACCGCTCGGCAGGCTCTCCGCGGGTTCCCTCGGCCACCACCCCATCGTGACACCACCGTCCGCGCGCGGTCAGCCCGCCCGGCCCCCTTCGCCGCGCACGTCACCTGTCCGGACGGGGAGGTCGTCCGGACGGAGGACCGCGCTCTCCCTGTGGCGGGGGAGTCCGCGTAGCGTGGGTCGTCGTGCCCGTTTCGACCGACCGGAACCTGCCTCCCCGGCGTGCGCGCACCAGTCGTCGGGAGCTCGCCGCGCATCCCGGTTTCCTCCGGCTGCTCACCGTCCGGCTCGGCGCCCAGTGGGGCGACGGGGTCTTCCAGGCGGCGCTCGGCGGCGCGGTCCTGTTCAACCCGGAGCGCCAGTCCGACCCGGTGCTCGTGGCCCTCGGCCTCGCCGTCGTGCTGCTGCCGTACTCCCTCGTCGGCCCGTTCGCGGGCGCCCTGCTCGACCGCTGGGACCGCCGCCGGGTCTTCCTCGTCGCGGGCGGGGTCCGGGCCCTGCTCACCCTCGGCACCGCGGCGGTGGTCGCGGCCGGCGTGACCGGCCCCGCCCTCTACCTCGGCGCCCTCACCACGATCGGCGTCAGCCGGTTCGTCCAGGCCGGGCTCTCCGCCGCCCTGCCGCACGTGGTGGCCCCGCGTCGCCTGGTCGCCGCGAACTCGCTGGTCACCACCAGCGGCGCGGTGGCCGCCGCGTTCGGCGCCGCCTGCGCGTTCGGGCTCACGGGGCTGATCGGCGCGGGCGACGCGCAGTCCGGGATCGCCGCCGCGGCCGCCGTCCTCGGGTCGCTCGTGATCGTCGCGGTGGCGGTCGGGTTCCGGCCGGGCTCGCTCGGTCCGGACGACCCGTCGGAGGCCGCCCGGGCGATGAAGGCGGTGGCCCTGGGTCTCGCCGACGGCGCACGCGCCGCGCGGGAGGCGCCGGGCGTCGTGGCGGCGTTCTGGGCCGTCGCGGCCCACCGCCTCGCCTTCGGCGTCGCGACGCTCGTGATGCTCCTGCTGATGCGCAACGGGCTCACCGACTGGGGCCCGCTGCGCGCCGGGGTCGCCGGGCTCGGCGAGACCGTGGTGGCGGCCGCCGCCGGACTCGGCGTCGCCGCGGTGGTGACGCCCTGGCTCACCGCCCGGATCGGGCGACCCGCGACGGTGCGGGTGATGCTCGGGCTCGCCGTCGCGGCGCTGCTCACGCTCGGCCTGCCGATGACCCTCCCGACGATCCTGGGGGCCGCCTTCGTGCTCGGCCTCGTCGGCCAGGCCATCAAGCTGTGCGCCGACGCCGCCGTGCAGCGCGAGGTCGACGACGCCCGCCGCGGCCGGGTGTTCGCGCTCTCCGACACCGTCTTCAACGTCACCTACGTGTCGGCCGTGGCCGTCGCGGCGCTGCTCAGCCCGCCGGACGGCCGCTCGGCCGCCCTCGTCGTGGTCGCGGCCGCGCTCTACCTCCTCGGACTCGGGGTGCACGAGATCGCGCTGCGTCGCGGCGTGCCGGTGGGGGACACCCGCGGTCCCGACGGCGGGGCCGCCGTCCCCGCTCAGGGCGGCACCCACCCGGAGGTGTCCTCGGCGATCTCGACGTCGGCCGTCCCGTCCGCGTCGGTGTCGGCCAGCAGCACGTCCCACCGCTCCGCGGCCCCCGACACCCCGTAGGCCGCCTCGGCGCGGCCGTCCCCGTCGTGGTCGACGAGCAGCTGGTCGGCCCGGCCGTCGCCGTCGAGGTCGCAGACCACCTCGCGGCCGGCCGGATCGTGGTCGACCTCCGCCCACCCGCCGTCGGGAAGCCCGTCGCCGTCGGTGTCGATCGTCGCCGTCGTCGAGCCGGCGCGGCCGCGGACGTCGGTGAACGCCACCGCGCGGGCCACCGAGGCGTCCCAGAGCCCCCGGCCGGAGGGGTCAGCGAACGCGCGCTCGGGGCGCCCGTCGTCGTCGAGGTCGAGCACCGCGCGGTCGGCCACCCCGTCGCCGTCGGTGTCCCACAGCGCGTCGTCGACCCGGCCGTCACCGTCGAAGTCGAGCGCGACGGCGTCGGGAGCGGCTCCGCCCAGCGCCCGGTCGGCCGGGGAGCGGTGGTGGTGGACCGGTCCGCGCCCGGTGCCGAACCGATAGGTGATCACACCGGCTCGGACGGCGGCGCCGCCCGATCGGTTCCACCGCCGGTCGACGATGGGGAGAACCTGCCACTGGACGACAGCAACGACGCTCCGCTGCCACCCGGAGGAGGGCCACCTACGACTCGACGATCCCCTCGGCCCGCGCCCACGCCAGTAGTTCCGCCTCGGCCTCGTCCCGGTCGAGCGGGCCGCGCTCCAGGCGCACGTCCTTGAGGTGCCGCCACGCCCTCCCGACGACGGGTCCGGGCTCGACCCCGAGCAGCTCCATGATCGCGTTGCCGTCGAGGTCCGGGCGCACGCGCGCGAGGTCCTCCTCGGCCGAGATCTGCGCGATCCGCTCCTCGAGGTCGTCGTAGGTCCGCTGCAGGGCGGCCGCACGGCGCTTGTTGCGGGTGGTGGAGTCCGACCGGACCAGCCGGTGCAGGCGCTCCAGCAGCGGGCCGGCGTCGGTGACGTAGCGCCGGACGGCGGAGTCGGTCCACTCGCCCTTGCCGTAGCCGTGGAAGCGCAGGTGCAGGAACACCAGCTGGGAGACGTCGTCGATCAGCTGCTTCGGGTAGCGCAGCTCGCGCAGCCGCTTGCGGGTCATCTTCGCGCCGACCACCTCGTGGTGGTGGAAGCTGACCCGGTTGCCCGGCTCCACCCGACGGGTGGCGGGCTTGCCGATGTCGTGCAGCAGCGCGGCGAGGCGCAGGGTGAGGTCCGGGCCGTCGGTCTCCCGGTCGATCGCCTGCTCCATGACCGTCAGCGAGTGCTCGTAGACGTCCTTGTGCTGGGCGTGCTCGTCGATCTCCAGGCGCATGGCCGGCACCTCGGGCAGGACCACGTCGGCGAGCCCGGTGTCGACCATCAGCTCGATGCCCGCCCGCGGGTGCGCCCCGAGGAGCAGCTTCGAGAGCTCCGCCTGGACGCGCTCCGCGGTGATCCGGTCCAGCTGCGGCGCCAGGGCCGTCATCGCCTCCCGCACCCGGGGGGCGACGGTGAAGCCGAGCTGCGAGACGAAGCGGGCCGCGCGCAGCAGGCGCAGCGGGTCGTCGTCGAAGGAGCGTTCGGGCTCGATCGGGGTGTCGAGCACGCCCCGCGCCAGCGCCGCGAGGCCGCCGCAGGGGTCGACGAACGTGCGGTCGGGCAGCGAGACGGCCATCGCGTTGGCGGTGAAGTCCCGCCGCACCAGGTCGCCCTCGACGCTGTCGCCGAACGCCACGACGGGGTTGCGGGACACGCCGTCGTAGGTGTCCGCCCGGAAGGTCGTGACCTCCAGGGTCACCCCGTGGCGGGCGAGTCCGATCGTCCCGAACTCGATCCCCGTGTCCCAGACGGCCTCGGCCCAGCCGGAGAGGATCTTCTTGACCTGCGCCGGACGCGCGTCGGTGGTGAAGTCCAGGTCGCTCGACAGGCGCCCGAGCAGCGCGTCGCGGACGCTCCCGCCGACCAGGTAGAGCCGGTGTCCGGCGTCGGCGAAGCGCCGGCCGAGCTCGTCGGCGACGGGGGAGTAGCGCAACAGCTCCACCACGGCAGTCTGACCGGCGTCCCCGGGCTCGTGCTGCGGGTCCGAGGTCTTCCCGACGGCGGGTCCGAGGTCCGGACGGGCACGGTGGGTTGCGGCGGGCACGGCGGGTCAGCCTATCGCGGGCACCGCGCGCGGACGGCCACCACCACCGTGTGAGGGCTCCGCGTCGGGCCTCGTCCCCACCCCGCCGGGCGCCCGTCGGTCGTACCATCACTGAATGCCCCCGTCGCCACGTCGACCCGCCGACCGCCGTCGGCGCGGTCCGCGGCGGCGGATGCGGACGGTCGACGAGTTCTCCGCGGGCGGCCTGGTCGTCGACGCCGAGCGGGGGTGCGCCGCGCTCATCGGCCGGCTCGACCGGCGCGGCCGGCTGCTGTGGTCGCTGCCGAAGGGCCACATCGAGGAGGGCGAGACGGCCGAGCAGGCGGCGGTGCGTGAGGTCGAGGAGGAGACCGGCATCATCGCGACCGTGCAGGCCCCGCTCGGCAGCATCGACTACTGGTTCGTCGCCGAGGACCGTCGGGTGCACAAGACGGTGCAGCACTTCCTGCTCGCGGCGCGCGGCGGGGAGCTCTCCGACGAGGACGTCGAGGTCACGGAGGTGGCCTGGGTGCCGCTCACCGAGCTCGGCTCGCGGCTCGCCTACGCCGACGAACGCCGACTCGTGCGGCTGGCGGCGGAGATCCTGGAGGAGTCCGCGTGATCGCAGGAGGGGCCCGGCGGACCCTCCTGCCCCTCGCGGTCGCGGTCCTCTGCCTCGTCCTGACGGCGGGTGCGTGGGCCCCGGCGGCCCGCGCCGCCCCGGCGCAGGGCCCGTCGTCGGGACCGGTGGCGCTGGCGCTCGACCTCGCCCCCCGCGTCGTCGGGCCGGGGACCACCGAGCTGACCGTCACCGGCCGGTTGACCAACCAGGGGGCCGTCCCGGTCCGCGACCTCGGGATCCGGGCGCAGCGGGGCGCTGCGGTGGCCGACGACGGCGAGGTCGACCAGGCGCTCGTCGGAGCGATCTCGCCCGATCCCGCCGCCGTCGCACCGCCCCTCACGCCGGTGGCCGCCCAGCTCGACCCCGGCGACTCCCTGCCGGTGACGTTGCGCGTCCCGCTCACCGCGCTCGCCCTGACCGCGCCCGGCGTCTTCCCCGTGGTCGTCGAGGTGAACGGCACCCCCGGCGACGGACCGCCGGAGCGGGTCGCCGCGAAGCGCTTCCTGCTGCCGGTCACCGGCCTCCCGGGCCGGCCCGCGGCCGCGCCCCGGACGCCCACCGCGGTGTCGCTGCTCTACCCGCTCACCGACCGGCCGCGCCGGCTCCCGGTCCCACCCGGTGCCCCCACCCTGCTCGCCGACGACTCGCTCGCCGCGTCCTTCGCCCCGACCGGACGTCTCGGCGGGCTGGTCACGGCCCTCACCCGTGC
Source organism: Actinomycetospora corticicola (assembly GCF_013409505.1). Classification (NCBI taxonomy): domain Bacteria; kingdom Bacillati; phylum Actinomycetota; class Actinomycetes; order Pseudonocardiales; family Pseudonocardiaceae; genus Actinomycetospora; species Actinomycetospora corticicola. Next base: position 4,516,072 of record NZ_JACCBN010000001.1, read on the forward strand.
TGCGCCGCTCGGCAGCCCCGCGGCGGCCGCGACGTGTCTCGCCGTCGACGCCGACCTCCTGGAGACCGCCCGCGACATGAGCGGGGGCTACCAGGTGACGAGCCCGACCGGGCCCCGACCGGGGGCCGGTGCCGCCGTCGCCGGGCAGTGGCTCGCGTCCGTCCGCGCCGCGGCGGCCGGGCGCTGCGTGGTCGCGCTGCCCTACGCGGACGCCGACCTGCTCGCCACCAGCCGCGGCAACATGAGCGACCTGACCACGGCCGCGCGCACGCTCGGCGCCCAGCGCACCGCCGACCTGCTCGGGGTCACGCCGGTGCCCGACACCACGGTGCCCGCGGGCGGGCTGCTCGACGAGCGCAGCCTCGCCGACCTCGCGGGAGGCGGCGCCCGCGCCCTCGTGGTGGACGGCTCCACGCTGACCGGCGGTGTCCCGGCGGGTGGGGTGGGCCGCTTCCCCGGGGCCGTGGGCGGGAGCAGCCCGCTGGCGGTCGCGACCGACCCGACGGCCGCCCGCGCGCTCGACCGGGGCCCGGACACGGCCGCGCCCACCGGGGGGTCGACCGCCGCGGACGGTGCCCTCGCCACCCAGGACGCCCTGGCCGTCGTCGCGCTGCGGGCCCTCGCCCCGACCCCCGCCGCGGCGCCGGTCCTGCTCGCCCCGCCCGCCGACTGGGACGTCGACGGGGACGCCGCCGCCGCGCTGCTGGCGGGGCTCACCGACCTGACCGGCCGCGGGCTGGTCACCCCCGTCGACGCCGGCACCCTCGTCGCACGCGCCGCGGCGGACCCGGCCACCCCCGCGGTCGCCCTCGGGCCCGGCGACCGCGCCGCCGTGTCGGACCAGTCGTCCGCCGTCCTCGACGAGATCCGCGGCGTGCGCGACGACCAGCGCGACCTCCTCGCGGCGAGCCGCCAGGACCGGGCCGGCTCGCCGACCCCGGCCGAGTACGTCTCGACCCTCACCGGCGCCCTGCTCCGCAGCCTCTCCGCCGCCGGGCGGGGCGACCCCGCCCTGCAGCAGGCGGCCGCCACGGACGTCGCCGCCCAGATGCGCACGCTGCGCGGCCTGGTGCGGGTCATCCAGCCCGCCGGCACCTACTCGCTCGGCTCCAGTGACGCCCCGCTGCTGCTCACCGTCGAGAACCAGTTGCCGGTCGCGGTCGACGTCACCGTGGTCCTCGAACCGACCCCGGGGGTCCGGGCGTCCCCGGTCGCCGTGCGCCAGGTGCCCGCCTTCGGCAGCTACCAGTTCCAGGTCGCGCTCGACGTGGAACGCGCCGGCCAGTTCACCATCGACGCGACCGCCCGCACGCCCGGCGGCGAGACCCTCGGCCCCACGGCTCGTCTCCTGCTGCGATCCACCGCCTACGGCACGATCACGGTGTGGTTGACCGCGTCCGCAGCCGTCGTGCTGGTGATCCTGGCGAGCCTGCGGGTGGCGCTGCGGGTCCGGGCGGCCCGACGCGAGCGCAGGTCCCGACGCAGGCGACGCCCCGGGACGCCGACGGACCCCGACCCGTCGACGACGGACGACCGCACGCTGCAGGCCCGATGACCGGCCGCTCCGGGCGCGGGACCGACACCCCCGCGACGCACGACGCCGACGGGCACGTCGTCGTGCCACCGCCGCCCGCGCCGGTCGACGACCCGCCCCCGGCCCGCCGTCCCCCGGGACCGCCCGTGCCGCCCGTGCCGCCCGGCCCGGCCGCCCACCCCGGTCAGCCCGTTCCTCCTGGCCACGCCGGTCAGCCCGTTCCGCCCGGCCAGGCCGCCCACTCCGGTCAGCCCGGCCGCCCCGGTCCGGCCGGGCCGCCCCGTACGCCCGGCGACGACCCCGAGGCCCACACCCGGCCCACCGCCACTCCCGGACCGGCCGGGGCGCCGGGCGGAATCCCGTCCGGGGGTCCGCCTCCGCTCGCGCCGGTCGGCCCCGACGCCGGGCACCCGTCCCCGCCGCCGCCCGGTCGGCCCGCTGGCCCGCCCGCCCCGCCTCCGGGGCGTCCCGCGGGTCCGCCGCCGGTGCCGCCTCCCGCCGCACCGTCAGGTCGGCCCGGTCCCGCCGCGTCCCGGACGCCGCCCGCACCCCCGCGGGCCGCCGTGCCACCACTCGGTGCCGCCCCCCTGCCCGGGCCGACACCGTCGCCCGGCCCGCTCCCGTCCGGCCCCGCCGCCGCAGGCCCCCCGCGGCCCGTCGACCCGGGGGCCACGCGGCCGATCTCGGCCCGCGACGCGGTCACGGTGCCCGCCCGGGCGCTCCCGGCCGACGCCCCGCCGCGCACCGGCCGCCCGCCCGCCCGGGTCGAGGAGGCGACGACACGACTCGGCGCGCTGCCCGGCGTGGACGCCGCGACCGTCCGTGCGGCGCCGCTGGCCTCCTGGACGGTGGGCGACTCGCCCGACGAGACCGTCCTCCTGCCCCGGCCGCCCCTCGAGCAGGACGCGCCCGCGGTCCCGGCGCCGCGGTCCCCGAGCGACGACCGGGACGACTCGTCGTTGGTCAAGGCCTCCGGCGGCATGGCGATCGCCACCCTCGTGAGCCGCCTGACCGGCTTCCTGCGCACCCTCGCGCTGGCCGCGACGCTCGGGCTCGGCCTGGTCGGCAGCTCGTTCAACATCGCGAACACGCTGCCGAACATCATCTTCGAGCTGCTGCTCGGCGGCGTGCTCACGAGCGTCGTCATCCCGGTGCTCGTCCGTGCGGCGAAGGAGGACGGCGACGACGGGGACGCCTTCGCCCAGAAGCTGCTCTCCGGGGCGGCGGTGGCCCTGTTCGTCGCGACCACCGCGGCGACGATCGCGGCCCCGTTGCTGGTCCGGCCCTACATCTCCGACCCGCAGGACGTCGAACTCGCGGCCCGCTTCGCCTACCTCCTGTTGCCCCAGATCTTCTTCTACGGGATGGGCGCGCTGTTCGGGGCGATCCTCAACGCCCGGGCGGTGTTCGGACCCGCGGCCTGGGCGCCCGTGCTCAACAACGTCGTCTGCCTGATCGCCCTCGCGATCTACTGGGTGCTCCCGAGCCCGCCCGGGGACGGCATCAGCACCACGCAGCTGCTCGTCGTGGGCGTCGGCAGCACGCTCGGCATCGTCCTGCAGGCCGCCGTGATGCTGCCGGCCATGCGCCGCACCGGCTTCCACTGGCGGTGGCGCTTCGGGTGGGACCAGCGGCTGTCGGCCTTCGGGGGTCTCGCCGCCTGGGTCGTCGGTTACGTGGTGGTCAGCCAGATCGGCCTCACCGTGATCACCCGCGTCGCGTTCGCCGCGGACGCCGGCGGTCCTGCGATCTACTCGTACGCCTGGCTGCTCATCCAGGTGCCCTACGGCGTGCTCGGGGTCTCGCTGCTGACCGCCCTGATGCCCCGGATGAGCGCGGCCGCCGCGAACGGCCGGATCGACCAGGTGGTGGCCGACCTCTCGCTCGGCTCCCGCCTCTCCACGGTCACGCTGCTCCCGATCAGCGCCATCCTCACCGTCTTCGGCACCCCGCTCGGCGTCGCGATGTTCTCGCTCGGCAAGTCGGGGGCCGCGTCCGCGGGCACCCTGGGCACCGCGCTCGCCTGCTCGGCGTTCGGGCTGCTGCCGATGGCCGTGACCATGCTCCAGCTGCGCGTGTTCTACGCGATGGCCGACGCCCGCACCCCGACGCTGATCATGGTCATGATGACGGCGGTGAAGGTGCCGCTCGCGTACCTCTGCCCCGTCCTGCTGGCCCCCGACCAGGTGGTCCTCGGGCTCGCGGCGGTCAACGCCTTCGGGTTCGTGGTGGGGCTCGTCGTCGGCGACGTCTGGCTGCGCATCCGGTTGGGTCGGCTCGACACCCGCCGCGTGCTGCGCACCATGATGCTGACGGGGCTGGCCTCGGTGATGGCCGTGCTCGTCGCGGTCATGCTCGTGACGCTCCTGGAGCGGGTGCTGCCGGGCGGCGGGACCGTCGCCCACGCCTGGCTCACGGTGACCGTCGGCGGGGTGGTGTCCCTGCTCGTGGTCGTCGTCGCCATGCGGCTGCTCCGCGTGCCGGAGCTCGACCCGGTGGTGTCCCGGCTGCGGCGGCTCGTCGGCCGCTGAGCGGCACCGTCCACGGACGGGTTGCTCCGTCGTGACAGGTCTCGCGCCCGGGCCTGCGTCCACGACGGGGGACCCGCCGTCCCGTACTCTCGCCGGTGACGTGCTCCCCGGGGTGGGAGTCGCGCGGGTGGGGCGAACCCGGAGGTGACGGGGTGGACGAGGCGGTGAGCGCACGGCGCGTGCCGAGCCCGTCCCCCGCGCGGACGGGATCCGGGGCCGTCGCCGATCCGGCCGAGGACGCCGCCGCCGTCGAGACCGACGCCGCGACCGGGACCAACGGCACGAACGGGACGCGCGCGACCACGCCCGACCACGAGCCCGGTCGGGACGCGGACGGCGACGCCGACGAGGACTCCCCGACGACGGCGGTCCCGCCGGTGGCCTCGCCGTCCACGCCCGCCGGGTCGACCGGGTCGAAGCCCGCACCCGGGATCGACGGACCCACCACCTTCCTGCCCGACGCCGCCCGGCGCGGCGGCACCGGGGGCCGGACCGCGAGCCGCACCGGGTCGTCCCGGGGCGGCCGACGACCCACCCCGCCGCCGGGTCCGCGCCCGCCGTCGTCGGGACCGATCCCGGTCGGTCCCCGCGGCGCCCTCGTCCCCGGCACCGTGATCGCCGACCGCTACCGGCTCGTGGCCGAGGTCGGCCGCGACCGCGCCGCCGACGCCGCCCTGTGGAAGGCGCGGGACACCACGCTCGAGCGGGACGTGGCGATGACGCTGCTGGTCGGCGGCTGGCAGGCCGACGCCCGCGCGTCCTCCGCGCTCTCCCGCGCGACCCGGTCCGCGCACTTCGCGCACCGCCACGCCGCCCGCGTCCTCGACGTCATCCAGCCCGGCTCGAGCCGTCTGCCCACCGGGGTGCTGGGCGCCGCCGTGGCGGAATGGACGCCCGGCCGCGACCTCGCGGAGCTCGTCGCGGGGGGTCCGCTCTCGCCGAGCGCCGCCCTGCGGGTCGTCGAGCCGCTGGCGCAGGCGGTCGCGGACGCCCACCGGGCCGGGCTGGTCCTCGGTCTCGACCACCCGCAGCGGGTGCGGGTCACCGCGCGGGCGAGCGCCCGCCTGGCGTTCCCCATGCCGCGCGGCGACGCGGAGGTCGACGACGACGTCCGCGGACTCGGCGCGATCCTCTACCTGCTGCTGACCGGACGCTGGCCCTCCACCGACGGCTCGACCCCGGCCGGGCTGACGGCCGCCCCGCGCACGTCCGCCGGCGGGATCGCCCCGGTCCGGGACCTGCGCCCCGCCCTCCCCGTGGGGCTCGCCGCGCTGGTCGACCGCACGCTCGACGCCACCGGCGGGATCCGTACCGCCGCGGCGGTCCACGGGCTCGTCCGGCAGCTGCGCGAGGGCGCCGAGGACGACGGTGTGCTGCTGCCGCTCACCGAGGACGGCGTCCAGCTCGCGGACGACGACGGGGCGGTGTGGCACCCCGACGACTCCGAGGGCGAGCGCCGGGACCCCGACACCCGCCGCAAGCTGCGGATCGGGGTCACCCTGCTCGTGGTGGCGGTGCTGGCGATCGTCGCCTTCGTGGCCTTCCAGGCCGTCTCGCTGCTCGGCGGGGGCCCGTCGTCGGGACCTCCGCTGGTCATCCCGACCTCCGCCGCTCCCGCGCCCGCCCCCACCGCGGCGCAGAACCCGGCCGTGCCGGCGGTCCCGGCCGCACCGGGCACGCCCGTGCAGCTCGCGAGCATCGCCGTCTACGACCCCTCGGGAAACCCCGACAACCCCGACCGGGTCGGTCGTGCGGCCGACAACGACCCGTCGACGACGTGGTCGACCTCGGACTACCGGCAGCAGTTCCCGGCCCTCAAGCCCGGCATCGGACTGATGACGACCTTCCGGGCCCCGAGTCGGCCCACGCAGGTGATCGTGCGGTCCCCGAGCCCCGGCACCACCATCGAGATCCGGTCCGCGGCCGCGCCGAACCTGCCGCTGGCGCAGACCCAGCTGCTCGGCACCGGCACCGTCTCCGGGGACACCCTCACGATCCCGCTGCAGGCCGGGGCGCCCACCTCGAACCTGCTGGTCTGGATCACGGCGCTGGGCCAGTCCGACGGCCAGTACGCCAGCGAGATCGCCGAGGTGACGGTGATCGGCGGGAGCTGAGCTCCCGCGGGTCGGCCCGTTCCCACGGGTTCGGTCAAACCGCCCCTGCCCCACGCAGCGGCCGCCTAGCGTCCGCGGGGTGGACGACCCCCGCTCCGACGAGGCGCTGCTCGCCGCGCACGTCGCGGGGGACCCGACGGCCTTCGAGGAGCTGGTCCGGCGGTACTCCGAGCGGCTGTGGGCGTTCGCCACCCGCATCCTGCGCGACTCGCACGACGCGTCGGACGTGGTGCAGGAGGCCTTCATCTCCGCGTACCGCAACGCGTCCCGCTGGCGCGGCGAGGCCACCGTCACCACCTGGCTGCACCGCATCGTCCACCACGCGAGCCTCGACCGGCTGCGACGCCGGCGCAGCCGCCCCGCCGAGCCCCTCACCGACGCGCTCGACCTGCCGCTGCACCGCGACCCGATCCTCGACCGGGAGCGGGTGCTCGCCGTCGAGGAGGCCCTCGGACGACTGCCGCTGCCGCAGCGGGCCGCCGTCGTGCTCCTGGACATGGAGGGCATGACGGTGGCCGAGGCGGCCGCGGTGCTGGAGATCAAGGAGGGCACGGTGAAGAGCCGCGCCGCGCGGGGCCGCTACCGCCTCGCGCAGCTGCTCGGCCACCTGCGCCCGGAGCACGACACCGCCGCGCACTGGTCCGACGGGCGACCGACGGCGAGGATCGCCGGGAACGATCCGACCCCCGGCGACGTCCAAGCCCCGGGAGGCCGGACGCGCAGCCCGTCAGGAGGAGACCGATGACCGACCCGACGCCCGGCGCCCGCGCCCGCGGCGGGGACGTCCCGGAGGCCGGGGACATCGAGGACGCCGTCGGTCGGCACGGCGCCGGCGGGTCCCCCCGCCCCGGCGAGGAGCACCTCTTCGCCGCCCTCGACCGCACCCGGGCCGACCTCGCGGCCACCCCCCGCCCGACGGCCCCCGCCGGCCTCACCGGGGCCCTGCTGGCGGCGGTCGCGGCGGAGCGGGACGCCGGGCCGGCACCGGCGGTCGAGCCCCGTCCTGCCGACACCCCGGGACGACGCCGCCCGGGGCGCCGGTGGCTGGCGGCGGGCACCGTCGGGGTGGCCGCCGCGGCGGCGGTGCTCGCCGTCGTGGTGCTCGGCGGGGGCGGCACCGCCCCGTCCCCCGCCCCGGCGCCGACGGCCGCCCCCGCGCCCGGCCCCGGGTCGCCCGTCGTCCTCGCCTCCGCGGACCTGCCGCAGGCCCTGCGCTCCGCTGTCGGCGCCCGCGACGGGACGGCCGACCCCGCCGCCCGGGCGGGCTGTCTGGTCGCGCACGGGCTCCCTGCGGGCACCGTCCCCCTCGGCAGCCGGGCCGTCGTGCTGGACGGACGGCCCGGCACGCTCTACGTGCTCGGCACCGGACGGGCGGCCCGGTTCCGGCTCCTCGTCGTGGGCCCGGACTGCGCGCCGGGGTCCCCGGACACCCTCGGGGACGTGACGGTGGGCGGGTGAGTGGGGTGGGCGACACGGCGTGGGGAATCCTGGGGCCGTGGGCGACGTTTCAGCGGACGTGAGTGAGCAGACCATCCACGACGTCATCATCGTGGGTTCGGGACCGGCCGGGTACACCGCGGCGACGTATGCGGCCCGCGCCCAGCTCGACGTCGTGGTCTTCGAGGGCAGCCAGTTCGGCGGAGCCCTGATGACCACCACCGAGGTCGAGAACTATCCCGGCTTCGTCGAGGGCATCATGGGCCCGGAGCTGATGGACCAGATGCGGCGGCAGGCCGAGCGCTTCGGCGCGGACCTGCGGCCCGCGGACGTCGACGGGCTCGACCTGTCCGGCGAGGTCAAGACGGTGAGCGTCGGCAAGGAGCGGCACTCCGCCCGCGCCGTCATCCTCGCGATGGGCTCCGCGCCCCGCTACGTCGACGTGCCCGGTGAGGAGCGCCTCCTGGGCCACGGCGTCAGCGCCTGTGCGACCTGTGACGGGTTCTTCTTCCGCGACCACGACATCGTGGTGGTCGGCGGCGGTGACTCCGCGATGGAGGAGGCGACCTTCCTCACCCGGTTCGCCCGTTCGGTGACGATCGTGCACCGCCGCGAGGAGTTCCGGGCCTCCGGGATCATGCTGGAGCGGGCCCGCGCCAACGAGAAGATCCGCTTCCGGACGAACGCCGTGGTCACCGAGGTGCTCGGCGAGAACTCCGTGACGGGGGTCCGGGTGCGCGACGTCGTCACCGGCGAGGAGGACACCCTGGAGGCGAGCGGCATGTTCGTGGCGATCGGCCACGACCCGCGCTCGCAGCTGGTCGCGGGTCAGATCGACCTCGACGACGAGGGGTACGTGCAGGTCGCGCACCCCAGCACCTACACCAACCTGTCGGGGGTGTTCGCCTGCGGCGACCTCACCGACAAGACCTACCAGCAGGCCATCACCGCGGCCGGTAGCGGCTGCACGGCCTCGATCGACGCCGAGCGCTGGCTGGCCGAGAACCCGGCGACGTCCGTCCCGGACACCTCGCCGAAGCCCGGCGCCGGCACCGAGCTCACCCCCGAGCTCGACGCCGTCCCGGCGTCCTGACCGTCCCGATCCGTTCCGTCCGAGAGGAGCCCCCATGGGCAGCCCGATCAACGTCACCGACGCCACGTTCTCCGACGAGGTGCTGAACAGCGACAAGCCGGTCGTCGTCGACTTCTGGGCGACCTGGTGCGGCCCGTGCAAGATGGTCGCCCCGGTGCTCGAGGAGATCGCCCAGGAGCACGGGGACAAGATCACCGTCGCCAAGCTGGACATCGACCAGAACCAGGCGACCGCGCGTGACTACCAGGTCATGTCGATCCCGACCATGATCGTGTTCCAGGGCGGCAAGCCGGTGAAGCAGATCGTGGGCGCGAAGCCGAAGGCCGCGCTGCTCAACGACCTCTCCGACGTGCTGGCCTGATTGCCGTACACCTCCCCGACGCCGGGCCCGGACCTCGTCCGGGCCCGGCGTCGTCGTGTGTGCGGGGTGGTCGAACCCGAACCGTGACCCTCCGGCGCGGGCCCGCTGCCGGGTGTGCGCGGGGCGACAGGGCACAATGAGGCTCGGGTGAACCGGCGTGACTCGTCGGCGGTGCGACACCGTTGCCGCCTGGAGCGAGGGTCGGCGATCACCGTCGCAGTGACCGGACAGGACGGGAGCAACCGAATGCAGCTGCTCAGCCGCGGCGACACCGGTCCGGCGGTCGCCGAGGTCCGCGCAGCGCTCGAGGGCCTGGGCCTGCTCGAGCCCGCCGATGCCGCGCACTCCGTCTTCGACGCCGCGCTGTTCGACTCCGCGCTCGAGGACGCCGTGCGGGCCTTCCAGCAGAACCGCGCCCTGATCACCGACGGTGTCGTCGGGCCGGCCACGTACCGCGCCCTGCGCGACGCCCGTTGGTCGCTGGGCGACCGCATGCTCTGCCTGCAGATGGGCAACATGATGACCGGGGACGACGTGTTCGCCCTCCAGGAGCGCCTGCTGGAGCTGGGATACGACTCCGGGCGCGCCGACGGGGCGTTCGGCCGGCAGACCGAGCAGGCGCTGCGTAGCTTCCAGCGCGACTACGGGATGGCGCCCGACGGCATCTGCGGACCCCGCACGCTGCGTCACCTCGGCTACCTGGGCCGCAAGGTCACCGGGGGCCGCCCGGGCCTGCTGCGGGAGCAGGAGCGCCTGCACCGCGCCGGTCCGCGCCTCTCCGGCAAGCGCATCGTGATCGATCCGGGTCACGGCGGCGCCCACCCCGGCGGGGTCGTCGGAGAGGTCACCGAGGCCGGACTGGTGTCCGACATCGCCCGGCGGCTCGAGGGCCGGATGTCCGCGGCCGGCATGGAGGCGCTGCTCTCCCACGGCCCGCAGGACTGCCCGAGCGACGCCGAGCGCGCGGCCTTCGCGAACTCCGCCGGCGCGGACGTCGTGCTCTCGCTGCACGTCGACGCGAACCCGAGCACCGCCGCGAACGGGCTCGCCGCCTTCCACTTCGGCACCGGCACCGGTGCCACCTCCACGGTCGGTGAGGCCCTCGCGGGCTACATCCACCGCGAGCTGCTCGCCCGCACCCGGATGACCGACTGCGGGGTCCACCCGCGGCCGTGGGAGCTGCTGCGGCTGACCCGCATGCCCGCCGTCCGGGTCGAGATCGGGTACCTCACCAACGCCGCCGACCGCGCGGCGCTGCTCGACCCGGCGTTCCGCGACGTCGTCGCCGAGGGGATCCTGGTCGCGGTCAAGCGGCTCTACCTGCTGGGGCAGAACGACAAGCCCACCGGCACGTTCACGTTCTCGGACATCCTCCAGCGCGAGGAAGGCAGCCCGATCGGCGCCTAGTGCGCTTCGCCCGCTCGAACGAACGGCACTTCCGCTCACATAGAAGCTGCGGAAGTGCCGTTCGTGCGTTCAGGGGTGCCGCCGGACGGCCTACCGCGGCGCCGGTGCGCCCACCGGGGCGGCGGGCGCCGTCGTCACGGTCACCGAGCCGAGGAGCTGGGCGATCGCCGCCTCGACGTCCTCCTTCCAGGAGAACCCGGTGCGCAGCTCGAGGCGCAGGCGCGGCCAGCGGTGGTGCGGCGCGACGGTCTTGAAGCCGACGGCGCGCAGGAACGCGGCGGGCAGCACGCAGGTGGGGCCGTCCTCCGCGGTGCGGCCGTGGGCCTCGCCGCGCGGTCGGGCGGACGCGTCACCGAAGGCCTCCACGGCCTTCACCCCGCGGCGGGAGAGGTCCCGCACGACGTCCTGCACCAGCAGACGTCCGATGCCCACCTCGGCGAAGTCGGGCACCACGTGCAGGCCGCAGAGCAGGACGGCGTCCGGGCCCACCGGGGCCGTGGGGAACGCCGCGGCGCGGGGCACGGCGGCCGGCGGGGCGTAGAGGGCGTAGCCGGCGGGGACGCCGTCGACGTGGGCGATCCGGCCGCAGGAGCCCCACTCGAGCAGGACGCCGGAGACCCAGGCCTCCTTCTCGAGCTCCAGGGTGCCGAACTCCTCGGCCTGGCTGCCCAGGTGCGGCGGGAGCTCCCAGTAGACGCATCGACGGCAGCCCTTGGGCAGCTCCTCGATGTTGTCGAGGGTGATCCCCACGCACTCTCGCGACACCGACACTCCGTTCACCCGACTCCGCACGGTCCGGCCCGGGCGGCGCAGCACTGCGTCACCCACCCGGCCTTGGCATACGTACTCTCCCGCGCCGCTCACGACAATACGGGCGACCGGACGGGGGAAGCGGGCACCGGGGCGGCCGGAGCGACGGATGGTCGACGCCCGGGTGACGACGCTCGCTGAATCCGGTGCGCCCCGGCGCGTACAGTCGCGCTGATCCCCCGTCGTGAAGATGATCACGGAGAGTCGCTGATGACGCCGTCGTCCCCCGCCCCCCGACCCGACGCCCTCCACGGGGCCGGCGCGGCGGCGGCGGGCGCGGCGGCAGGCACCACCGGCGACCCCCACCTCGACCGCTACGCCGCCCGCACCACGGGGATGACGGCCTCGGAGATCCGGGCGCTGTTCGCCGTGGCCAGCCGCCCCGAGGTGGTCTCGCTGGCCGGCGGGATGCCGAACCTGGCGGCGCTGCCGCTGGACTCGCTCGCCGTCGAGGTCGGTGACCTGGTCGCGACCGAGGGCCAGGGCGCGCTGCAGTACGGCTCCGCGCAGGGCGTCCCGGTCCTGCGCGAGCAGATCGGTGAGGTGATGGCCTTCGAGGCCGGCTCGCTCGCCGCGACCGGCGGGTTCGCGCCGGACGACGTGGTCGTCACGGTCGGCTCGCAGTCCGCGCTCGACATGCTGACGCGCCTGTTCGTCGATCCCGGTGACGTCGTCCTCGCCGAGTCGCCCTCCTACGTGGGCGCGCTCGGCTCGTTCGCCGCCTACCAGGCCGAGGTCCGCCACGTCGCGATGGACGACGACGGGCTCGTGCCGGCCGCGCTGGAGGAGGCCCTGGAGCGCCTCGCCCGCGAGGGGCGGCGCGCGAAGTTCCTCTACACCGTCCCGAACTTCCACAACCCGGTCGGCGTCTCGCTCGCCCCCGGACGGCGCGCGCAGGTCGTCGAACTGTGCCGCCGGTACGGCGTGCTCATCGTGGAGGACAACCCCTACGGCCTGCTGGGCTTCGACGGGCAGACCTACGAGTCGCTCCGGTCGCTCGACCCGGAGAACGTCGTCTACCTCGGGTCGTTCTCGAAGATCTTCGCCTCCGGCCTGCGGGTCGGGTGGGCGCTCGCTCCCCACGGCATCCGCGACAAGCTCGTCCTCGCCGCCGAGTCGGCCACGCTGTGCCCGCCCGCCTTCACCCAGCTCGTCGTCTCGCGCTACCTCGCGACGCACGACTGGCGGAGCCTCGTGAAGTCGTTCCGCGAGATGTACCGCGAGCGGTGCGAGGCGATGCTGGGGGCGCTCGAGACGCACCTGCCGGAGGGCTGTTCCTGGACGCGGCCGCGGGGCGGGTTCTTCGTGTGGGCGACGGTGCCCGAGGGGGTGGACACCCGGGCGATGCTCCCGCGGGCCATCTCGGCCCGCGTCGCCTACGCGTCCGGCACCGGCTTCCACGCCGACGGGTCCGGGGCACGCCACATGCGGCTCTCGTTCTGCTACCCGCCGCCCGAGCGGATCGTCGAGGGCGTGCGACGCCTCGCGGGCGTGCTCGACGGGGAGCTCGAGGTGCTCCGCACCTTCGGTCTGTCCGGGTCGGGCGCGACCGGCGCCCGCCCGTCGTCGGGAACGCCGGGGCCGCAGGCGCCCTCGGTCGACACCGCCTGACTCCCTTCCCGACGACGGATCGCGACCCCGGACTAGGGTCCGGGGTCGTGATCGACCGCACCGTCGCCGTCCTCGCCGGCGGCCTCTCCCACGAGCGTGACGTGTCGCTGCGGTCCGGCCGCCGGATCGCGGCCGAGCTGCGCGACGCCGGGGCCACGGTGGACGAGTGGGACACCGACGCCGCCCTCCTGGGCCGGCTCCGCGACACCCGGCCCGACGCCGTCGTCGTCGCCCTGCACGGCGGGGAGGGCGAGAACGGGGCCGTGCAGAGCGTCCTCGAGCTGCTCGGGGTGCCCTTCGTCGGAACCGACGGCCGGGCCTGCCGCCGCGCGCACGACAAGCCGAGCGCGAAGGCCGAGCTGACGCGGGCAGGGCTCGACACCCCGGAGTGGGTGGCGCTGCCGCACGCGACGTTCCGCGAGCTCGGTGCCGGCGCCGTCCTGGATGCCCTCGTGGCCCGGCTCGGGCTGCCGCTCATGCTCAAGCCGGACCAGGGCGGCTCCGCGCTCGGCGCCCAGGTGGTGCGGGACGCGACGCAGCTGCCGTCGGCGATGGTCGGGGCCCTGGCCTACTCCGAGACCGTGCTCGTGGAGCGCTTCGTCGACGGGGTGGAGCTCGCGGTGTCGGTGGTCGACACCGGCGACGGGCCGGTCGCGCTCCCCGCCGTCGAGGTGGACCCGGAGAGCGGGGTGTACGACTACACGGCCCGGTACACCGCCGGCCTGACCCGCTTCCACTGCCCGGCCCGGCTCGACGAGGCGGTCGCCGCGCGGGTCGCCGAGACCGCCGTCGCCGCCCACCGCGCCCTCGGGTTGCGGGACCTCTCGCGCACCGACGCGATCGTCGACCGCGACGGCCGGGTGCAGGTGCTGGAGGTCAACGTGTCACCCGGGCTGACCGAGACCTCGCTCCTGCCGACGGCGATCGGCGCCGCGGGACTCGACCTCGGTGAGGTCTTCGGGCTCCTCGTGGAGCGCGCCGTGCGACGCGCGTCCGACCGCTCCGACTAGGCGTCGGGCGGAGCGGCGATCTCAGGGCGCCCTGAGATCGCCGCTACGGGCCCCGCCGGTCACTCCTCGGGTGAGGAGGCCGGGAAGCCCTTCTGGTTCATCAGCGCCGCGATGCGCTCCAGATCGTCCACCGAGCCGAACTCGACGACGATCCGACCCTTCCGCTGGCCCAGTTCGACCTTGACCCGCGTGTCGTACGCGTCGGACAGTCGCTCGGCGAGGTCCTGGAGCCCGGGCGCGTGCAGCTTGCGCGCGGGGGAGCGGCGCTTCGCGGCGGGCTCCTTCTCCCCGCGCGCCAACGTGACCGCCTCCTCCGCCGCCCGGACGGAGAGCCCCTCCGCGATGATCCGCGTCGCGAGCTCCTCCTGGGCGGTCGGGTCGTCCATGCCGAGCAGGGCCCGCGCGTGGCCGGCGGAGAGCACGCCCGCCGCGACCCGCCGCTGCACCGCCACCGGGAGCCGCAGCAGTCGGATCGTGTTGGTGATCGCGGGGCGACTGCGCCCGATGCGGTCGGCCAGCTGCTCGTGCGTCACGGCGAACTCGGTCAGCAGCTGCTGGTAGGCCGCCGCCTCCTCGAGCGGGTTGAGCTGGACCCGGTGGATGTTCTCGAGCAGGGCGTCGCGCAGCAGGTCGTCGTCCGACGTCCGCCGCACGATCGCCGGGATGTGCGTGAGGCCGGCCCGCTGGGCGGCACGCCACCGCCGCTCGCCCATGACCAGCTCGTGGGTGACAGGAACCGCGGAGCCGCCGGTCTCGTCGGTCGCCGGGGCGTCCAGCTCGCGGACGACGATCGGCTGCAGCAGACCGAACTCGCGCACGGAGTGCTCGAGCTCGGCGAGCGCCTCCTCGTCGAAGACGGAGCGGGGCTGGCGCGGGTTGGCCCGGATGCCGTCGACCCGGACCTCGCGGTAGACCGCGCCCGCGACGTTCCCGTCGTCCCCGGTCGGGGTCGTGTGCTCCGGTGCCGTCGCCGTGGTGCTCCCCGCGGGGCGGGCACGCTGCCCGATGACCACGTCGGCGGCGCGGCTCCCCACGCCGGGCCGGGTGTCCGTGCCGCTCTCGGGCGGCCCGGTCGGGATGAGGGCGGCGAGGCCACGCCCCAGTCCGCCGCGTCGTTCGGTCACGCCCACTCACCCGCCTTCGCGCCGGCCCGGGCCTCGGCGACCGCCGCGCGCATGGCGAACTCGCGGGCCGCGTCGAGGTAGCTCATCGCGCCCCGGGAACCCGGGTCGTAGGTGAGCACCGTCTGCCCGAAGCCGGGCGCCTCGCTGACCTTGACGCTGCGGGGGATCACGGTGCGCAGGACCAGGTCGCCGAAGTGGTTGCGCACCTCGTGGGTCACCTGGTCCGCGAGCTTCGTGCGCCCGTCGTACATCGTCAGCAAGATCGTCGACACGTGCAGCCGCGGGTTGAGGTGCGACTGCACCAGCCCGATGTTGCTCAGGAGCTGGCTGAGTCCCTCCAGGGCGTAGTACTCGCACTGGATCGGGATGAGGACCTCGGGGGCCGCCACCATCGCGTTCAGTGTGAGCAGGCCGAGCGACGGCGGGCAGTCGACCAGCACGTAGTCCACGTCGAGCCGGTCGAGCGCCTCGTCGGAGAGCGCCTGCTTGAGCCGGGACTCGCGGTTCATCATCGACACGAGCTCGATCTCGGCGCCGGCCAGGTCGATCGTGGCGGGCACGCAGAGCAGGTCGGAGGACCGGTCGCACACCTGGGCGGCCTGGTCGAGCGTGAGCTCGCCGATGAGCACCTCGTAGATCGACGGGGTGCCGCTGCGGTGGTCGACGCCCAGCGCCGTGCTGGCGTTGCCCTGCGGGTCGAGGTCGACGACCAGGACGCGGGCACCGTGCAACGCCAGGGCCGCGGCGAGGTTCACCGTGCTCGTCGTCTTGCCGACGCCGCCCTTCTGGTTGGCGACCGTGATCACGCGCCGGCGACTCGGCCGCGGCATGCGGTGGTCCTCGGGGTGCAGGACCCGCGCGGCCCGGGCGGCCTCCTCGGCGATCGGGGTCATGCCCCCGCCGTCGCCGTAGATGACCTCGCCGGCCCCGAGCACGCCGGCCCCCACCGTGGAGACCGCCTCGCTCACGGCCTCCCGGACCTTCTCGGCGCTGCCACGGTCGGGCCGGGAGCGCGTTTCACGTGGAACGCCCTGTCCTTCGGTCACGAGGATCGATCCTTCCTGCCCCGACCGCGGCGCCCGCCACCGGGACCCGAACCGGCCGCCGTACGCCGCTCCGTCCGATGTACCACCACGATGTGCGTCAGTGCGTCTCCCGCGCCGGTGGTGACGACCTCGACGTCACCACCACCCGCCGCGCGGAGCTCGACCGCGTCCCGGCGCACCTCGTCCGGGGCGCTGGCTCCCTTGAGCGCGGCCAGTGTCCCACCCGGCCGGACGAGGGGGAGCGACCACGCCGCCAGTCGACCGAGCGGCGCCACCGCGCGGGCCGTGGCCACGTCCGACTCCCCGACGGCCCGTCGGGTCTCCCGTTCCTCCGCGCGACCCCGGACGACCGTGACGTCGAGGCCGAGCGTCGCGACGACCTCCTCCAGCCACGCCACCCGGCGCGCCATCGGCTCGAGCAGCGTGATGCGGAGGTCCGGACGGGCGAGCGCCAACGGGATTCCTGGCAGGCCGGCACCGGAGCCCACGTCGACCACCGACGCGTCCTGAGGGATCACCGTGCCGACCCAGGCGGAGTTCACCAGGTGCCGGTTCCACAGGCGCGGGAGCTCCCGCGGCCCGATCACGCCCTGCTCGGTCCCCGGCCCCGCCAGCAGTTCGGCGAACCGTTGCGCGCGGGGGAGGGCGTCACCGAAGAGCTCGACCGCCTCCGGCGTCGGCGAGGACGGGCCCTCGAGCCGGTCCTGCTCGCCGACGGTCACGACCGCGTCCCCGTTCCACGTGAAACGGCACCGGGTCCGGGGATCACGACCGGCCGGGCAGGACGACCACGCGACGGCGCGGCTCCTCGCCCTCGCTCTCGCTGTGGACGCCCTCGACGCCCGCCACCGCGTCGTGGACGATCTTGCGCTCGAACGGCGTCATCGGCCGCATCTTCTGGCTCTCGCCCGAGTCGCGCACCTCCTCCGCCGCCCGACGTCCGAGGTCGGTGAGCTCGGAGCGCCGGTGCGACCGCCAGCCGGCGATGTCGAGCATCAGCCGGTTCCGCGTCCCGGTGGACTGCTGGACCGCCAGCCGGGTCAGCTCCTGCAACGCCTCGAGCACGTCGCCCCGCTGGCCGACGAGCTTCTCGAGGTCCTTGCCCCCGTCGATGCTCACGATCGCCCGCCCGGCCTCGACGTCGAGGTCGATGTCCCCGTCGAAGTCGAGGATGTCGAGCAGGCGCTCGAGGTAGTCGCCCGCGATGTCGCCCTCGCGCACCAGGACGTCCTGCGCGGACGCGCCGCCCTCCGCCGCGGCCGGCGCCTCGTTCTCGTCGGCCCGGCCGTCCGACTCCAGGGTCTCGGACACGATGTGTCTCCTCTCGCCGGGGCCGCGCGGTGCGGCCCCCTCCGGTCCCGGGGTGCCGATCCTCTTGGGGCGAGGGACGGCCGCCGGGTGGTGGTCGATGGACGCGTCGGGCGCGTCCGGCCTCAGCGGCGCTTCTTGGACTTCTTACCCGGCCGCGACGACGCGACCTGGGCGGACCCGCGGTTCTTGGGGGCCCCACCGTTCTTGCCGGCGGGGGAGTTCACCTTGCCCGGCGCGGCGCGGCCACTGCTCTTGCCGGTGACCGGCCGGGCACCGGGTCGCGGCTTCGCGGGCAGGCTCTCCTCGAGGGCCTCGGCCGGGGCGTCGGCCGGCTCCTCGTCCACCGGCGCGGTGTGGCCGTTGGCGGCCACGCGGGTCGGCTTCTGACCCGGCTTGGGCGCCAGGAGGTCGCGCTGGGCCGCGGCCTGCTCGCGCTGCTCCTGCTCCTCCTTGGCGATCCGGCTGTAAACGAAGTACTGCTGCGCCAGCGTCCACGAGTTGTTGGAGAGCCAGTACAGGAGGATCGCGATCGGGAAGAAGACACCGAACACGAGCACGCCGAGCGGGAACAGCCACATCGTCAGCTTCTGCATGATCGCGGCCTGCGGATTCGCGGCGGCGGCCGGCGACTGGTGGGCCGCGGAGACCCGCGCGGTGAAGTGGGTCGCGACGCTGGCGACGATCATCAGCGGCAGGGCGACCGGGATGACGTGCGGGTTGAAGTTCGAGAAGTTCAGCGAGAAGGAGCCGACGGCCTGCAGGTTGCCGCTGATCGCGTCGGACAGCTTCGCCCCGAAGATCGTCGCGTTGTCGAACGAGACGATGTCGGCGTAGCTGAAGACGTAGTTGTAGGCGTAGTCCAGCCGGAAGCCGCGCAGCACGTGGAAGAGACCGATGAAGACCGGCACCTGCACCAGGACCGGGAGACAGCCGCCCAGCGGGTTGACGCCGTGCTCCTTCTGGAGCTTCTGCATCTCCTCCGCGAGCTTCTGGCGGTCGTTCTTGTACTTCTCCTGCAGCTTCTTGATCTGCGGCTGGAACTCCTGCATCTTCCGCATCGAGCGGACCTGGCTGACGAACGGCTTGAACAGCAGCGCGCGCAGCGTGAAGACCAGGAAGATGACCGAGAGCGCCCAGGCGAACCCGTTGTCGGCGCCGAACAGGAAGCCGAACACCTTGTGCCAGAACCACAGGATGGCCGACACCGGGTAGTAGATGACATTCAGCACGACGCTTGCTCCTCGCTGAGGGGGGCTCCGGCTCCCCGGGGGGCGGTGCGTCCGGAGTCGGTGGACCCCGGACGACGACGGGGCGGGGGCACGGGGTCCAGGCCACCAGGGTGCCAGGGTGCGCACTTGAGCAGGCGCCAGACGGTGAGTCCGGTCCCGCGCACCACACCGTGCACGCGCAGGGCCTCGACGCCGTAGGCGCTGCAGGTCGGGTGGAAACGACAGTGCGGCAGGAACAGGGGGGAGATCCACCGCTGGTAGAAGCGGAGCACGGCGATGAGCACCCGCGCCGCCGGACCGGGGCGCGACGGTTCTGCGGCCTCCGGTCGGGTCCCGGGCTCGGTCACGTCGCGTTCTCCCCTCGGCCTCCACGGCGCGGTCGCGCTCCATGGTGCCCGCGGCGACGGCCGGGGGCGACCATCCGGGACGGATCGCCCCGCAGCACCACCCGTCGTCGGGACGCGGGAGGCCGGAGGGGCTAGGACGGGGCGACCACGACGAGGCGTGGTCGCAGGTCCAGGCGACGGAGCGCCGCGTCGAGGTCGTCGGCGAGCTCCGCCGACGACGAGCCCGCCGCCGGCGGGTGCGCCCGGACCACCAGGGCGGTCCCCGCAGGCAGGTCCCCGAGGCGGTCCGCCACGAGGTGGCGCAGACGCCGCGAGATGCGATGCCGCTCGACGGAGTTCCCCACGGCCCGACCCACGACGAAGCCTGCCCGCGAGGGGCCGGCCGGACCGTCGGGGGTCAGCGCATGGACCGAGAGCCGACGACGGCCCGCCTTGCGTCCGCGACGCAGGACGAGCCGGAAGTCGTCGGGCCGGCGGACGCGGTGAGCCGGGGGCAGCACGCACGGACCTCGACCGGCTCGGAGAGGATCAGGCGGAGAGCTCGGCGCGGCCCTTGCGGCGGCGGTTCGCCAGCACCGCACGGCCGGCGCGCGTCGACATGCGCAGCCGGAAGCCGTGGGTCTTCGACCGACGACGGTTGTTCGGCTGGAACGTGCGCTTGCCCTTGGCCACGACTGAGAACTCCTGCGTCGGCTCACCCCGGTCGTGGGGGAGCGCGGGTGCTCCGCGGCACGTCGAGCGGCCAGGGTTTCGTCCCTGGGCACGACGGACCCGGATCCGGTCCCGCACAGAGTAGCCCAGCACCCGGCCGCCCCTCGGACCCGCCCCGGCCGGAGGGCGCGTGGGCGGGATGGGCCACAGTGGTCCCGGAAGCGGGCCGCAGGTGTCCGCGGTCGACGTCGGTGCCACCCGGAGGTTGTGGCTCGGCACGGCCCCTTGTTAGCGTCCGGCACCCCGAGCGGCACCGGGCACCGCCGAGCGATCGGCCCTGGGGCCCGAGCCGGTGGGCGCAGCGGACGGGACCGGACGCAGGAACGGACCGCAGCGAGCGATGTGATTCGGTGCGGACCCCGACACTGGGGGTCCGCGCGGCCGACGGCGCCTCGTCGTGCACAGTTGTGGACAAGCCTGTGGACGCGCGCGCCCGGGACCGGATCAGGGGGAGGGCAGCGATGACGGACCAGCTCTCCGATCTGGACGAGACCTGGGCCCGCGTCGTCGCCGAGCTCACCGCGCCGACCGCCGACCCGGCCGACCGGCCGACGCTCTCCGCGCAGCAGCGGGCCTGGATCCGTGTGACGCGACCGCTCGGGCTGCTCGACGACACCGCGCTGCTCGCCGCGCCGAGCGAGTTCGCGAAGGAGGCGATCGAACGCGTCCTGCGCGACCCGATCGTCGACGCCCTGTCCCGGCGCATCGGCCGGCCGGTCCAGCTCGCCGTCCGGGTCGACCACAGCTCCCGCGGCGGCGACGACCACGGGTCCGGTCCGGAGACCTCGCCGCTGCCGCGCCTCTCCGCGTCGGCCGGGACCTACTCCGGCGACGGCTACTCCCGCCCCGCCTACGACGACGGCGGTCCCGACACCGGGTACCTCACCGGGGACCGCTCCCACCGCGCGGACGCGATCAGCGCCGCGGCCGGGGTCGGCCGCCTGACCAACAACCCCGACCGCTCCCACCCCGAGGAGGAGGTCGACGAGGTCCGCGACGGCCTCGCCGCCGTCCACGAGATCTGGAGCCCGCCCGGCCGCACCGACGCCCCGAGCCGGCCGGCCCCCGAGGTGCCCGCCGACGGAGCGCGGGGTGCCCCCCGGTCGCAGACCCGGCTGAACGAGAAGTACCTCTTCGACACCTTCGTCATCGGCGCCTCGAACCGCTTCGCGCACGCCGCGGCGGTCGCGGTCGCCGAGGCGCCCGCGCGGGCCTACAACCCGCTGTTCGTGTGGGGCGACTCCGGCCTCGGCAAGACCCACCTGCTGCACGCCGTCGGGCACTACGCCCAGCGCCTCTTCTCCGGCATGCGGGTGCGGTACGTGTCGACCGAGGAGTTCACGAACGACTTCATCAACTCGCTGCGCGACGACCGCAAGGTCGCCTTCCAGCGGCGCTACCGCGACGTCGACGTGCTGCTCGTGGACGACATCCAGTTCCTCGAGGGCAAGGAGGGGACGCAGGAGGAGTTCTTCCACACCTTCAACACCCTCCACAACGCCAACAAGCAGATCGTCGTCTCCTCCGACCGCCCGCCCAAGCGCCTGGAGACCCTCGAGGACCGGCTCCGCACGCGGTTCGAGTGGGGCCTGATCACCGACATCCAGCCGCCCGAGCTCGAGACCCGCATCGCGATCCTGCGCAAGAAGGCGGCCGGTGAGCGGATGGCCGCCCCGCCGGAGGTCCTCGAGTTCATCGCCGACCGCATCGAGCGCAACATCCGCGAGCTCGAGGGCGCGCTGATCCGCGTCACCGCGTTCGCCTCGCTCAACCGGCAGCCGATCGACCTGCAGCTCGCCGAGATCGTGCTGCGCGACCTCATCCCGGACTCCCGCCAGTCCGAGATCACGGCGCCCACGATCATGGCGGTGACGGCCGAGTTCTACGCCGTCTCCATCGACGACCTCACCGGCCCGGGCAAGACCAAGGCCCTCGCCCTGTCCCGCCAGATCGCGATGTACCTCTGCCGCGAGTTGACCGACCTCTCGCTGCCCCGGATCGGGCAGATGTTCGGCAACCGGGACCACACGACGGTCATGCACGCGGACAAGAAGATCCGCAAGGAGATGGCGGAGCGCCGCCGGACCTACGAGCAGGTCCAGGAGCTCACCGCGCGCATCAAGCAGCGCGCCCGCAGCTGAGCCTTCGCCCCTTCCCGACGGCGGGTCGCGCCGGTCCGGGCGCTCGCGCCCGGCGAGGTTCACATCAGGCATCCCGCCCGCCCCGCAGACCTGCCTCATGTGCACCTCGCGCCGGCGCTGCCCACCCGCGCCTCGGCGAGGTTCACGTCAGGCATCCCGTTGGCCCCGTGGACCTGCCCCCTGTGCACCTCGCGCCGGCAGCTGACCCTCCGCACCTTTCCGACGGCGGGTCGCGCCGGTCCGGGCGCGCGCGCCCACCCGCGCCTGGGCGAGGTTCACGCCAGGCATCCCGTCGGCGCCGTGAACCTGCCTTGTGTGCACCTCGCACCACGGCCCACGCCAGCCCGTCCCGTAGCCCGTTCCGGTGGTCCTCGACGGCCCGACGGCGTGTCCTCCCCGGTGCCGAGGACGGCCGCGACCACCGTCGACGCCTGCGGTCGCGCCACGTGGTCGTCCGGCACCGACGACCGGCCGCCACCACCGTCCCCGCCCGCGCGACCACGCTGCGCGCCCGACCAGGCCCCGGATCCGACGCTGCGTGAGCACGAATGGGACAGACGTGCGGTGCGCGGGCGACACGCGCACCCGATCGGGCCGACCGCTCGTCCGGCGCCCGCCGCGGGAGAGCCGCTCGGCGCGTCGCCGTGGCGGTGCGCGATCGTTCGACCCCCGATCGACCCACAGCTGGGGACAAGTCTGTGGACAGCCGCCCACGACGGGTGGATGGAGGGTGGTGCGGGCCGGGGTGCCCGACGTCCGTCCACCGGACACGCCGATCCGTCCCCGGATCCGGGGACGGGCGACCGCGTCCACCCACATCCGGTGGGGCCGCCCGACCTGCATCGACGGCGGTGCTCCACAGCGTGCACAGGACCTACTGTCATTCCTGTTCTCTCTCTTCTAGAGAACTCCTGAAGAACAGGGGTTGGGGAGCGATCGCCCCGCCGGTCCTGCACAGGGCCGGAGTGTCGGACCCCCCTGGCAAGCTCTACCGTGACGACCTGCCCGGATCCGGGGCCGACGAGTCCCGGGACCCGAGGCAGGCACGCCCGTCCGACACGTCAGGAGAGCCCGATGAAGTTCCGCGTGGAGCGCGACGCCTTCGCCGACGCGGTGGCCTTCGTCGCGCGCAGCCTGCCCAGCCGGGCGCCCGTGCCGGTCCTCGGCGGGGTCCTGCTCGACGCGTCCGACGAGGGCACGCTGACCGTGTCCGGCTTCGACTACGAGGTCTCGGCCCGGGTCGAGGTGCCGGCGATGATCGGCGACGGCGGCCGCGCGCTGGTGTCCGGGCGGCTGCTCGCCGACATCACGCGCTCGCTGCCGCCGCACCCGGTGGACCTCACGGTCGACGGCCCCCGGGCCTCGCTGACCTGTGGCAACGCGCGGTTCAGCCTGCCCACGATGTCGGCCGAGGACTACCCGCAGCTCCCCGAGATGCCCCCGGTGGTCGGCGAGCTCGCGCCCGACGTGTTCGCCCGCGCCGTGTCGCAGGTCGCCGTCGCCGCCGGCCGCGACGACACGCTGCCGATGCTGACCGGCATCCGGGTCGAGATCGACGGGTCCGCGCTCACCATGGCGGCGACGGACCGGTTCCGGCTGGCCGTCCGCGAGTTCACCTGGGAGCCCGGCGAGAACCCCGCCTCGCCCGACGGCGAGCCCACCGCGATCCTCGCCCCGGCCCGCACGCTCTCCGAGGCGGCCAAGACGCTGACGTCGGCCGGCGGCACCATCGAGCTCGCCCTCGGCCGCGGCGACGGTCTGCTCGGCCTCTCCGGCGGCGGGCGCCGGTCCACCACGCGGCTGCTCGACGCGGAGTTCCCCCGCTACCGCCAGCTGCTGCCCAAGGAGCACACCTCCGCGGCGGTCATCGAGATCGGCCCGCTGGTCGACGCGATCAAGCGCGTCTCGCTGGTGGCCGAGCGCGGCACGCAGGTGCGCCTGGAGTTCGACGAGGGCTCGCTGCGGCTCACCGCCGGCGGTGACGACGAGGGCAGCGCGGAGGAGCAGCTCCCCTGCTCGTTCGCGGGCGAGCCGCTGACGATCGCTTTCAACCCCGGCTACCTGCTCGACGGGCTCGGGGCGCTGGGCGCCGACCACGCCCACCTGTCCTTCACCACGCCGAGCCGCCCGGCGCTGCTGCGTCCGGCGTCGGCTCCCGGCGAGGGGTCGACCGACGACGAGGCCGCCGCCCAGGGCGCCACCGCCGTCGAGCCCGGGCCGGAGACGGACACCTCCCTGCCCGAGCCGCGGCCGGGATACCTGTACCTGCTCATGCCGGTGCGTCTGCCCGGCTGATCGCCCGATCGGCGGCCCACGATCCGCGGACGACGATCCGGGGTAGGTCAGCCGGGACGGTCGCCAGCGGGGTGGACGCAGCGGAGCTCGACCCCACGTCGGAAGAGGAGCGGATCGCGGTGCAGCTGGGAATGGTCGGGCTCGGTCGGATGGGCGGCAACATGGCCGAGCGGCTCCGCGCCGCCGGGCACGAGGTCGTCGGCTACGCGAACGACGGCACCGGGGACGTGCAGTCCCTCGAGGAGCTGGTGGGGGCCCTGGCGGCGCCGCGGACGGTGTGGCTGATGGTCCCCTCCGGCGACCCGACGCACTCGACGGTGGAGAGCCTCGCGGGCCTGCTGGAGTCGGGCGACCTCGTCGTCGACGGCGGGAACAGCCGGTTCACCGACGACACGGTGCACGCCGAGCGGCTGGGCGCCGGCGGGGTCCACTACGCCGACTGCGGCGTCTCCGGCGGCGTCTGGGGCCGCACCGAGGGCTACGGCCTGATGGCGGGCGGCTCCGACGAGGACATCGAGCGGCTCATGCCGGTCTTCGACGCGCTGCGGCCCGAGGGTCCGCGCGAGGAGGGCTTCGCCCACGCCGGACCGGTCGGTGCCGGCCACTACGCGAAGATGGTGCACAACGGCGTGGAGTACGGCCTCATGCAGGCCTACGCCGAGGGCTACGAGCTGCTGAGCGCGGGCGGCCCGGTCACCGACGTCGGTGCCGTGATGAAGGCCTGGAGCCGCGGCACCGTCGTGCGCAGCTGGCTGCTCGACCTCATGGTCCTCGCCCTCGAGGCCGACCCGCACCTCGACCAGATCACCGGCTACGCCGAGGACTCCGGCGAGGGCCGGTGGACCGTCGACGAGGCGATCGTGCACGCGGTGCCGCTGCCGGTGATCTCGGCGGCGCTGTTCGCCCGGTTCGCCTCCCGGCAGACCGACTCGCCCGCGATGAAGGCGGTCGCGGCGCTGCGGGCCCAGTTCGGCGGCCACGCCGTGCACAAGGCGGGCGAGGCCGCGAACGAGCCGCCGACGGGCGGCTAGTTCCCCCGGTCGAAGCGGCGCGACGGGAGGGCCGATGTACGTGCGGGAGCTGTCGGTCACCGACTTCCGGTCGTGGGCGCAGGCCGACCTGACCTTCGAG
This sequence comes from Actinomycetospora corticicola, assembly GCF_013409505.1. Classification (NCBI taxonomy): domain Bacteria; kingdom Bacillati; phylum Actinomycetota; class Actinomycetes; order Pseudonocardiales; family Pseudonocardiaceae; genus Actinomycetospora; species Actinomycetospora corticicola. The sequence goes on from NZ_JACCBN010000001.1 coordinate 4,541,315, forward strand.
CCCGGGGTGTCCGTGCTGGTCGGGGCCAACGGTCAGGGCAAGACGAACCTGGTGGAGGCCGTCGGTTACCTGGCCACGCTGGGCTCGCACCGGGTGTCGTCCGACGCCCCGCTCGTCCGGCGGGGCGCGGCGGCCGCCCAGGTCCGGGCCACCGTGGTCAACGGCGGCCGGGAGCTGACCGTCCAGGTCGAGATCCAGCTCGGCAAGGCCAACCGGGCCCGCGTGAACCGGTCGCCGGTGCCCCGGGCGCGGGAAATCCTGGGGATCGTCCGCACCGTGGTCTTCGCGCCCGAGGACCTCGCGCTCGTCCGGGGCGACCCCGGCGAGCGCCGGGGGTTCCTCGACGAGCTCCTGGTCGCCCGGGCGCCGCGCTGGGCCGGCGTGCGGGCCGAGTACGACAAGGTCCTCCGCCAGCGCTCCGCGCTGCTCAAGTCCGCCCGGTCGGCCCGGGGGGCGCGGGAGGCGGGCACGTTGGAGGTCTGGGACGCCCACCTCGCCCGGGCGGGGGCGGCCCTCACCGCCGGCCGCATGCAGTTGACCGCGGCGCTGGCCCCGCACGTCACGGCCGCGTACGCGGGGGTCGCGCCCGAGTCGGTGCCGGTCGGCGCGCGCTACCGCTCGCGGGTGGCCGCGGTCGACGAGCTCGCCGCCGCGGTGGAGGGCCAGGACGACGTCACGGGCGGCGCCGCCCACGCGGAGCTGACCGCCGCGGTGGAGGGCGCGCTGCTCGAGGAGATCGGTCGGCGGCGGGACCAGGAGATCGAGCGCGGCGTCTGCCTGGTCGGGCCGCACCGCGACGAGCTCGACCTCACCCTCGGCGAGGGACCCGCCAAGGGCTACGCCAGCCACGGCGAGTCCTGGGCCCTCGCCCTGTCCCTGCGCCTGGGCGGCTTCGAGCTGCTGCGTGAGGAGGGCTCGGAGCCGATCCTGGTGCTCGACGACGTCTTCGCGGAGCTCGACGCCCGACGTCGGGACGCCCTCGCCCGGACGGCCGCGCGGGCCGAACAGGTCCTCGTGACGGCGGCCGTGGACGACGACGTCCCCACCGTTCTGAGTGGCACACGCTATGTGATCGAGGCAGGCACCGTGCGTGACGGGTTGGCGTCATGACGGTCGACGGGAGTGGTTCCTGGTGAGCCGAATCGGTGACGGCGACGGAAAACCTGTGGACAGACCTGTGGACGCTGTGGACAACTCGGGGTCGAAGCGTCGTCCGAGCCGTCGCCGGCGCCCGGATCCGGCGGATGACCTGCAGGGTCTGCTCGACGTGACCGGCCCGGCCGTCCACACCCCGACCACGGAGACGGACCCGGTCGTCCTGCCGCCCGCCCGTCTCGGCCCGCGGGGCGCCACGGTCGGCGCAACGGGCACCACGGAGCGTGCTCGCGGGACGGAGCCCATCGAGTCCGGTGAGACCGACCCACACGGGGGAGACCCGGACCGGCCCCGCGGCTCCGACATCGCGCGGGCCGCGCTGGAGGCCGCGCGGGCCCAGCAGGCCGAGCGCGGTCTCACGCCGGGCCGCGCGCGGCGCACCGTGCGGCGGGACGCGGGGGAGTCGACGCGGCGCCGCCGACGCCGGTGGTCCGGCCCGGGCTCGGACGACCGCGACCCGCAGACCCTCGGCCGCCTCGCGTCCCGGCTCTCCACCCAGCGCGGGTGGGCCCCACGGCTCGCGAACGGGTCCGTGTTCGGGCGCTGGGCGGAGCTGGTCGGCCAGGAGGTGGCCGAGCACGCCACCCCCACCGCGCTGCGCGACGGCGAGCTCACCGTGCAGGCCGACTCCACGGCCTGGGCGACCCAGCTCCGCCTGCTGCAGCGCCAGCTGCTCGGTCGGATCGCCGCCGGCCTCGGTCCCGACGTCGTGACGGGCATGCGCATCCACGGTCCCACCGCGCCGAGCTGGCGGCGCGGCCCGCGGCACGTGTCGGGTCGAGGGCCCCGCGACACGTACGGGTGAGTCCGGACCTCGCCGGACCCGTTGCGGGCGTCTCAGCGCCCGTTGACCGCGCCCAGACGCCCGGAGACCGCCGGACCCGCCGTCGGAACCCTCCCCGGAGACTCCGGGGCGCTCTGCGACGCGCTGAACATGCCATCCGGCCCCTTCCCGTCGGGGCGGGCCAGTAGACTGGAGGAGACGTCCGGGCGATCTCTCGCCCGCGCTCGACGTAGGGAGACACCGAGGCCCGTGGCTGCGGCGAAGAAGAACAACGAGTACAGCGCGTCCTCCATCACCGTCCTCGAGGGTCTCGAGGCGGTCCGCAAGCGCCCCGGGATGTACATCGGGTCCACGGGCGAGCGCGGTCTGCACCACCTGATCTGGGAGGTGGTGGACAACGCGGTCGACGAGGCGATGGCGGGCTACGCCTCGGCGGTGACGGTGTCGATGCTGGCCGACGGCGGGATCTCGGTGACCGACGACGGTCGCGGCATCCCGGTCGACGAGCACCCCGTGGAGAAGAAGCCGGCCGTCGAGGTCGTGCTCACCGTGCTGCACGCGGGCGGGAAGTTCGACGACAAGTCGTACGCGGTCTCGGGTGGTCTGCACGGCGTCGGCGTCTCCGTCGTGAACGCGCTGTCCACCGCGCTCGACGTCGAGATCCACCGCGACGGCCAGATCTGGACGCAGCACTACGACCACTCGATCCCCGGGAAGCTCACCGAGGCCGGGAAGACGAAGAAGACCGGCACCACGATCACGTTCTGGGCCGACCCGAACATCTTCGAGACCACGACGTACAACCTCGAGACGATCTCGCGGCGCCTGCAGGAGATGGCCTTCCTCAACAAGGGGCTGACCATCAACCTGCGCGACGAGCGCAAGCCCGAGACGGACGCCGACGGCGAGTCGATCGACGACGCCCCGGACGCCGAGGGCTACGTCGCGAAGGTCAAGGAGCGGACCTTCCACTACCCGGGCGGTCTCGAGGACTTCGTCGCCTTCATCAACAACTCGAAGGACCCGATCCACAAGAAGCCGGTCGGCTTCACCGCGGAGGGCACCGGCCACCAGGTCGAGGTCGCGATGCAGTGGAACTCCGGCTACTCGGAGTCGGTCTACACCTTCTGCAACACGATCAACACCACCGAGGGCGGCACCCACGAGGAGGGCTTCCGCTCCGCGCTCACCACGACGGTGAACCGCTACGCCCGCGACAAAAAGCTCATCAAGGAGAAGGACCCGGCGCTGACCGGGGACGACATCCGTGAGGGTCTCGCCGCGATCGTGTCCGTCAAGGTGGCCGAGCCGCAGTTCGAGGGTCAGACGAAGACGAAGCTCGGCAACACCGAGGTGAAATCCTTCGTCCAGCGGGTGTGCAACGAGCACCTCGCCGACTGGTTCGAGCGCAACCCGGCCGACGCCAAGACCATCATCAACAAGGCGGTGGGTTCGGCGCAGGCGCGCATGGCGGCCCGCAAGGCCCGGGAGCTCGTGCGGCGCAAGACCGCCGGCGACCTCGGCGGGCTGCCGGGCAAGCTCGCGGACTGCCGGTCGAACGACCCGTCGCGCAGCGAGGTCTACATCGTCGAGGGCGACTCGGCGGGCGGCTCCGCGAAGTCCGGCCGCGACTCGATGTTCCAGGCGATCCTGCCGATCCGCGGCAAGATCATCAACGTCGAGAAGGCCCGGATCGACCGCGTCCTCAAGAACAACGAGGTCCAGTCGATCATCACGGCGCTGGGCACGAACATCCACGACGAGTTCGACCTGGCGAAGCTGCGCTACCACAAGATCGTGCTGATGGCCGACGCCGACGTCGACGGCCAGCACATCCGGACGCTGCTGCTCACGCTGCTGTTCCGCTTCATGCGCCCGCTCATCGAGAACGGGCACGTGTTCCTCGCGATGCCGCCGCTGTACAAGATCAAGTGGGGCGGTCGGAACGCGGAGCCGGAGTTCGCGTACTCCGACCGCGAGCGGGACGCCCTGCTCGAGGCGGGCCGCGCGGCCGGCAAGAAGATCAACAAGGACGAGGGCATCCAGCGGTACAAGGGCCTCGGCGAGATGAACGCCAAGGAGCTCTGGGAGACCACGATGGACCCGGAGACCCGCCTGATGATGCAGGTGACACTGGACGACGCGGCCACCGCCGACGAGCTCTTCAGCGTGCTCATGGGCGAGGACGTCGAGTCCCGGCGGTCGTTCATCACCCGGAACGCCAAGGACGTCCGTTTCCTCGACGTCTGAGCGCGCGCTGATCGACCGGCGCGCGGTTCCACGGGAAACGTCGATCGCTACCCTCCCCCCGGTGCGTCCGTCCGGACGCGTCGGAGGGGAGGGCGCGGCGCAGTGGACACCACCGCTGGGTTGAGCCGGTTGCTGCGGACGGTCGCTCCGCACGCCTGGTTCCTGGAGGACGAGGTCGCGGGTCTCGCGGAGTTCGTCGGTCCCGGGGCCGTGTGCGTCGACGTCGGGGCGGAGTTCGGCCTCTACACCTGGACCCTCGCCGGCCTCGTCGGCCCGCGCGGCCACGTCCACGCCGTCGAACCGCAGCCCGGGCCGGCGACGTTCGTCGACACCACCCGCCGGCTCATCGCCGCCGGGCACGTGACCGTGCACCGCACCGCCCTGGGGGCCGCCGCCGGCTCCGGGGCACTGTCCCTCCCGCGACGCGGCCTCCTCCCGGTCCACGGCCGCGCCTTCCTGACGACGGGTGCGGACGGCCTCGGCTCGAACGCCGAGTTCGCCCACCACGACGAGGTGCCCGTCGCGGTCGCCACCCTCGACGAGCTGGTCGCCGACCTGGCCCTCGAACGCCTCGACCTGGTCAAGGTCGACATCGAGGGGGCCGAGGTGAGCCTGTTGGCCGGAGCGGCGAAGACCCTCGAGAGCTTCCGGCCGGTGCTGATGCTCGAGCTCGAGGACCGCCACCTGGCCCGCTTCGGCGCCCGGGTGGCCGACGTCGTCGACGACCTCGCCGGGCTCGACTACCTCCCGCGGACGTGGCACGGCCGGTGGCTGCCCCGCCGCGCGGACGACGGGCGCCGCAACGTGCTCTTCCTCCCGGCGGAACAGGTCTTGACCGTCCCTTGACCGACCCTTCACCGTGGGCCGACCCAGCAGCCACGGGGAGGCAGCCATGGTCGGTCCGACCCTCCGGGTCCCGCGCAGGGTGGCCGCGGCCAGCCTCGTCGGGACGACCATCGAGTGGTTCGACTTCTTCATCTACGGGACCGCGGCGGCCCTGGTCTTCAACAAGGTCTTCTTCCCGTCGATCGACCCGGCCCTCGGCACGATCGCGGCCCTGGGCACGTTCGCCTCCGGCTTCGTCGCCCGCCCCATCGGCGGCGCACTGTTCGCGCACTTCGGCGACCGGGTCGGGCGCAAGCCGATGCTCGTCTACTCGCTGCTGCTCATGGGCGCCGCGACCGTGTGCATCGGCCTGCTGCCCGGCTACGCGACGATCGGCGTCGCGGCGCCCGTGCTCCTGGTCCTGCTGCGGTTCTGCCAGGGCCTCGGGGTCGGCGGCGAGTGGGGCGGCGCCGCGCTCATGGCGGTGGAGAACGCCCCCGACCACCGGCGCGGCTTCTACGGCAGCTGGCCGCAGGTCGGCGTCCCGCTCGGCCTGGTCCTCGGGACCGGCTCGTTCCTGGTCCTCGACCTCACGGTCAGCGAGTCCGCGTTCCAGGCGTGGGGCTGGCGGATCCCGTTCCTCGCGAGCGCCCTGCTGATCCTGGTCGGGATGTGGATCCGCCTGACCGTCGCGGAGAGCCCCGTGTTCCGGGCCGACGCCGAACGCCGGGAGGCGAGCCGGCTGCCGGTGCTCGACGTGCTCCGGGAACACCCGAGGATCATCTTCCTGGCGGCCGGGTCGTTCCTGGCCACCAACGCGACGTTCTACGTGAGCTCGGTCTGGCTGGTCTCCTACGCGACCACCGAGCTCGGCTACGAACGGTCGACGATCCTCGGCGCGAACACGCTGCTCTCCGCCTCGGACATCCCGATGATCCTGCTGCTCGGGCTGCTCTCCGACCGGGTCGGGCGGCGGCCGCTCTTCCTCGTGGGGATGGGCGTCCTCGTCGTCGCCGCGGTGCCGTACTTCCTGCTCGTGGGCAGCGGGAACATCGTGCTGTTCGTCCTCGGCGGGCTGATCGTGCAGGCCTGCCGCAGCGCCGTGTACGGCCCGCAGTCGGCGTACTTCGCCGAGCAGTTCCCGACGCACCTGCGCTACAGCGGCGCGTCGCTCGCCTACCAGTTCGCCTCGATCCTGGGCGGGATCGCGCCCGCGGTCTGCGGGCTGCTGGTGCTCTGGACGGGCAGCCTGATGTCCGTGGCGGCCTACGTCGCCGCGATGGCGCTGGTGTCGCTCGCCTGTTCGTGGGCGATGTCGGAGACGCTGCGCCGCGACCTCGTCACCGTTCCGGACGACGGGGCGGGGGCTGCGGTCCGGTCCTGACGCCGGGTCGTCCCCGGACGGGTCCTGACCGGCCCGGACCTGCGCGGGGCGGCCACGGACGCCCCGGTGGACTCGGTAGAATCGCCGGTGTCGGGACCGGCGTGTCGCCAACCCGGCGGGACGGGCACGCCCCTGACGAGTTCGACGCGGTGACCAGCCGTGCTCCGGGGGCGCCCAGAGTGGAGTGGACACCGCGTGACCGAGACGACGCTGCCTCCGGGTTCCGGCGACCGGATCGAACCGGTCGACATCCAGCAGGAGATGCAGCGCTCCTACATCGACTACGCGATGAGCGTGATCGTGGGGCGCGCCCTGCCGCTGGTGGAGGACGGCCTCAAGCCGGTGCACCGCCGTGTCCTCTACTCGATGTACGACTCGGGCTTCCGGCCCGACCGCAGCTACGTCAAGTGCGCCCGCGTCGTCGGCGACGTCATGGGCAACTACCACCCGCACGGCGACTCGGCGATCTACGACGCCCTCGTGCGCCTGGCCCAGCCCTGGTCGATGCGTTACCCGCTGATCGACGGCCAGGGCAACTTCGGCTCGCCGGGCAACGACCCGGCGGCCGCCATGCGCTACACGGAGTGCCGGCTCACGCCGCTCGCCATGTCGATGCTGCAGGACATCGACGAGGAGACCGTCGACTTCGTCGACAACTACGACGGCCGCACCCAGGAGCCCTCGGTCCTGCCCGGCCGGGTGCCGAACCTGCTGATCAACGGCTCCGCCGGCATCGCGGTCGGCATGGCGACGAACATGCCGCCGCACAACCTGCGCGAGGTCGCCGACGGCGCCACGTGGGCGCTCGACCACCCGGAGGCCTCCGAGGAGGAGACCCTCGAGGCGCTCATGGAGCGCATCAAGGGCCCGGACTTCCCGACCCACGGCCTGGTCGTCGGCCGCGACGGGATCGAGTCCGCCTACCGCACCGGCCGCGGCTCGATCCGCATGCGGGCCGTGGTGGAGGTCGAGGAGGACACCAAGGGCCGCACGACGCTCGTCGTCACGGAGCTGCCCTACCAGGTCAACCCGGACAACCTCATCGAGTCGATCGCGACGATGGTCCGTGAGGGCCGGGTCAGCGGGATCGCCGAGATCAACGACGAGTCCTCGGACCGCGTGGGCCGGCGCATCGTCATCACCTTGCGCCGCGACGCCGTGGCCAAGGTCGTGCTGAACAACCTCTACAAGCACTCGCAGCTGCAGTTCAGCTTCGGCGTGAACATGCTGACGATCGTCGACGGCGTGCCCCGCACGCTGCGTCTCGACCAGCTGATCCGCCACTGGATCCGCCACCAGATCGAGGTCATCGTCCGGCGGACGCGCTACCGTCTGCGCAAGGCCGAGGAGCGGGCCCACATCCTGCGCGGCCTCGTGAAGGCCCTCGACGCGCTGGACGAGGTCATCGCCCTGATCCGCGCCTCGGAGACCGTCGACCTCGCGCGCACCGGCCTCATGGAGCTCCTCGAGGTCGACGAGATCCAGGCCCAGGCCATCCTGGACATGCAGCTGCGGCGCCTGGCGGCCCTCGAGCGCCAGAAGATCATCGACGAGCTGGCCGAGATCGAGGCCACGATCCGCGACCTGCAGGACATCCTCGACCGGCCCGAGCGGCAGCGGCAGATCGTCCGCGACGAGCTCGCCGAGATCGTGGAGAAGTACGGCGACGACCGCCGCACCCGGCTCCTGGGCTACGACGGCGAGGTCGCCGACGAGGACCTCATCGCCGTCGAGGACGTCGTCGTCACGATCACGCGGACCGGCTACGCGAAGCGCACCAAGACCGACCTCTACCGCGCCCAGAAGCGCGGCGGCCGGGGCGTGCAGGGCGCGACGCTCAAGCAGGACGACATCGTCGCCCACTTCTTCGTCTGCTCCACGCACGACTGGCTGCTGTTCTTCACCAACAAGGGCCGGGTGTACCGGGCCAAGGCCTACGAGCTCCCCGAGGCGACCCGCAACGCCCGCGGCCAGCACGTGGCGAACCTCCTCGCGTTCCAGCCCGAGGAGCAGATCGCCCAGGTCATGCAGATCACGGACTACGAGGCGGCGCCCTACCTCGTGCTCGCGACGAAGAGCGGCCTGGTGAAGAAGTCGAAGCTCACCGACTTCGACTCCAACCGCTCCGGCGGCCTCATCGGCATCAACCTGCGCGACGGCGACGAGCTCGTCGGTGCCGTGCTCTGCTCCGGCGACGACGACCTCCTGCTCGTCTCGGCCGAGGGGCAGTCGATCCGCTTCTCGGCCACCGACGAGGTGCTGCGCCCCATGGGCCGGGCCACCTCGGGGGTCATGGGGATGCGGTTCAACTCGGGCGACGAGCTGCTCTCGCTCGGCGTCGTGCGCGACGGGACGTTCCTGTTGGTCGCGACGGGCGGCGGGTACGCCAAGCGGACGCCGATCGAGGACTACCCGGTGCAGGGCCGCGGCGGGAAGGGCGTGCTGACGCTGCAGTACGACCGTCGGCGCGGCACCCTGGTCGGTGCCCTGATCGTGGAGCTGGAGGACGAGCTGTACGCCATCACCTCGAGCGGCGGCGTCATCCGCACCACGGCCAAGGAGGTCCGGAAGGCCGGACGCCAGACCAAGGGCGTGCGCCTGATGAACCTCGGCGAGACCGCGACGCTGCTGGCCGTGGCCCGCAACGCCGAGAACGCCACCGACCCGGACGCCGGCGGCCCGGACCAGGCGCCCGACACCCTGCTGTGACGCGCGGGGCCGGACCCGGACCCGACCCGATCTCCCTGACGACGGAACGAGCCACGTGAGCACACCGGACGAGAGCAAGGGCGGGGGCTCCGCCGAGGACACGGTCGTCACGAGCGCGGCCGGCGACGAGCCGGCCGCCAAGGGCGGCTCCGCGGCGGGCGACCGGCCCGCCGGCGGACCGCCCCCGCCCTGGCAGCGTGCCGGGGCCCGCGGCTCCGCCGACCCGGCGCCGTCGGGTCGCGACGGCGAGCCCCGGGGCGAGTCCCCGACGTCGGGTCCGTCGGGCACCTCCGCGGGTCCCACGTCACGGCCGCCCACGGGGCCGCTCCCCGCCGGGGGACCGGGCACGCCCGCCGCGGGGACCCCCCGCCCGGGCGGGACGGGCCAGGTCGCGCCGGGAGCGGGCGGCCAGGGACCAGCGGGCCAGGGTCAGCGGTCGACCACCGCGCTGATCGACGCGCCGACCAACCAGCTGTCCCCGGAGCAGCTCGGCATGCGGACCGGGGGGCGCGCGGAGCCGGAGCCGGACTTCGACGCCCTCGACGACGACGAGCCGCGCAGCGCGCGGCCGGCCCGGGGCAAGGTGCCGCGGCGGGCGAGCCTGCAGGTCAAGCGGTTCGACCCGTGGTCGGTGCTCAAGCTGGCCCTGGTGCTGGGCGTGGCGCTGTTCTTCGTGTGGATGTTCGCGGTGGGCGTGCTCTACGCGGTCCTCGACGGCATGGGCGTCTGGGCGCAGCTCAACGGCACCTACCAGGACCTCACCTCGGACGCCGGGGGCGGCGGTGGCCAGCTCATCACCGCGGGCGGGGTGTTCGGGGTGGCGGCCATCATCGGCGTTGTCAACACGATCCTGTTCACCGCGCTCGCGAGCGTCTCGGCGTTCATCTACAACATCTCGGCCGACGTCGCGGGCGGCATCGAGGTCACCCTCTCCGAGCGCGACTGAGCCACCCCGGTGGCGGGGGACCCGGACACCCTCCGGTAACCTCGTCACCGTTCGGGCCCATAGCTCAGTTGGTTAGAGCGCGTCGCTGATAACGACGAGGTCGATGGTTCAAATCCATCTGGGCCCACTCTCCCGGACACACACGAAGGGCCCCGAAGCTCGCGCTCCGGGGCCCTTCGTCGTCGGTGCGGTGTGACCGCGGTGCGTCAGCCGGAGAAGGCGGCCGCGGTGCTGCCGTTCTTGCCGCGGGACTCCCAGGCCTCCACGACGTTGTTCGGCACGCGCCCGCGATCGGACACCTCGAAGCCCTCGGCCCGGGCCCAGTCACGGATCTGCTTCGAGGTCTCGCGGTCGTACCCGCCGGGGGAGGTGGCGCGCGGCGTCCCCGTGCCGGCTCCTCCGGTGCGCTTCCGGGCGCCGGAGGCCGCGGCGCGGCGTCCCCCGGTGCGCCGGGCCGCCGCGACGTACTGCGCGAGGGTGTCCCGCAGTTCGGCACTGTTCTTGTCGTCGAGGTCGATCTCGTAGGTCACGCCGTCGAGTGCGAACTCGACGGTGGTGATGTCCTCGGACTCCTCGCCGGTCAGGTCGTCCACCAACGTGACGACGGTCTTCTGCGCCATCTGACGGTACTCCTTGAATCTCATGGTCGTGCTCGCGGGGGAATGCGGCCGAAATCAGTTCCGGCGCATTCACATTAGCAAGAATTCCGCGATGCGCGAGCGACCGGGGCCCTGTCACCCGACAGTGGTGCGAATTGCGTTCAGACCGCCCGGTACGGTCGGGCGAACAGACCCCGGTCGAACAACTCGTCGAGACGAGTCGGAGTAGGCGACGTCACAGGGAGAACGACCCAGGGCGCGATCGCCGTCTCCCGTCAGTTCCGTGTCAGTTCCCCGGGAGGCGTAGTGCGGTGAATTCGCGGGTACGGGCGGTCAGCGCTTCCTCGGTGGGCAGTCGCTCCATGCTGCTGGCCCCGTAGAAACCGTGACAGGTCCGCGCCCGCTCCAGCACGTAGGCGGCGTCCTCGGGCGCGGACACCGGACCGCCGTGGACGAGGACGAGCACGTCGTCGCGGACCTCCCGGGCGGCGGCCGCCCACTCGTCGGTCAGCGCCACGCAGTCGTCCAGCGACTTCGCCGTGTCGGCCCCGATCGCCCCGCCCGTCGTCAGGCCCATGTGGCACACCACGACGTCGGCGCCCGCCCGGGCCATCGCGCGGGCGTCCTCGGCGGAGAAGACGTACGGCGTGGTCAGCAGGTCGTGGCGGTGCGCCGCTGCGACGAGGTCCACCTCGTGGGCGAAGCCCATCCCGGTCTCCTCGAGATTCGCGCGGAAGGTGCCGTCGATGAGGCCGACGGTCGGGAAGTTCTGGATTCCGGCGAACCCGAGGTCGGCGAGTTCACGGAGGAATCGTTCGCGCAGCATGAAGGGATCGGTCCCGTTCACCCCCGCGAGCACCGGGGTGTGCCGGACGACCGGCAGCACCTCGGCCGCCATCTCGACGACGATCTCGTTGGCGTTGCCGTACGCGAGCAGACCCGCGAGCGATCCACGTCCGGCCATCCGATAGCGGCCCGAGTTGTAGATGACGATGAGGTCGATGCCGCCCTCCTCCTCACAGCGGGCCGACAATCCGGTGCCGGCGCCGCCGCCGACGATCGGTTCACCCCGACCGACCTTCTCGCGCAACCGCTCCACGATCTCCTGCCGACTCATGCGTCTCCTCGCATCACCTCGTGGAGGTTCGCGACCAGCATCGCCGCGAACTCCGGGTCGTTGACGTGCAGATCGGTCTCGACCAGCCGCCGGTCGTCGGTCTGCTGCAGTTCCGCGCGCAGGGTGTCCAGCAACGCCGCGGTCGCCTCCGGGTCGGCGAAGGGACCGCCGGCGACGTCGAGGGCCGAGACACCCGCCGTCGGGAAGACCAGGCGCACCGGGCCCTCGCAGGCGTTGAGACCCGCCGCGAGGAACCGCGCGGCGGCGCGGCACTCGTCGGGGGTGGTGCGCATGAGGGTCACCTGCGCGTTGTGCTCGTAGAGGGTCCGGCCCCGGTACCGCTCGGGCACGGTGTCGGGTGCCCCGAAGTTGACCATGTCGAGCGCGCCGACGCTGCCCACCCACGGGACCCGGCGTCGGGCGATCGCGCCGAGCCGGTCGTCGGTGGCGGCCATGATCCCGCCGGCCACGAGGTCGGCGATCTCGGTGGTGGAGACGTCGACGACCCCGGAGATCAGTCCGTCGTCGACGAGCTTCTCCATGGCGCGCCCACCCGTGCCGGTGGCGTGGAAGACCAGGCAGTCGTAGGCGTCGGCGAGCTGCTCGGTGACGGCTGTGACGCACGGCGTGGTCACCCCGAACATCGTGAGGCCCAGCGCCGGCTTGTCGACCGCCTCGACCGGCGGTGCGGACAGGGCCCCGGCGAGGGCGTGCGCCGCGTTGGAGAGCACCACGCGGCTGATGCGGTTGAGCCCGGCGACGTCGGTGACGGAGTACATCAGCGTGATGTCCGAGGACCCGACGTACGGCGCGGTGTTCCCCGACGCGACCGTCGAGACGACGATCTTCGGCACGCCCACCGGCAGCCGCTGCAGCGCCGGGGTGACCAGCGCGGTCCCGCCCGAGCCGCCGAGCCCGATCACCCCGTCCGGGTCCTGCTCCGGCAACCAGCGCTCCAGGGCGTCGGCCATCGCGGCCACCGAGGTGCCGCGGTCGCCGGTGAACGCGGCCCGGTCGGCGACGTCGGCCGGCGTGACGTCGGCCCGTCGTGCGTCGGGATCCGAGGTCCCGACGTCGACCGTCGTCACCTCGTGTCCCGCGCCCCGGATCGCGTCGGCGACGTAATGCAGCTCGTCGCCCTTCGTGTCGAACGTGCCCACCACGTAGGCGTGCGCCATGAGGCCTCCCGAGTCATCCGACGTCGTCGTCCCCCGAGTCCTATCGCAGAACCGTGGTCGGCGGGGGCTGCTAGCGTGGTGGCGTGAAGAAGCTGGTCGTGCTCGTTGCGGCGACGTTCGGGGTGGCCCACCTCGTGCGGCGCAAGCAGCAGGAGCGGCCGGCGGCGGAGGTCTGGCGCGAGGCGACCCGCGCCTCCTGATCTCTCCTCACGGGGACATAGCTCAATTGGCAGAGCACCGCCTTTGCAAGGCGGGGGTTAGGGGTTCGATTCCCCTTGTCTCCACCCCGCGGCGTCGCGCAGGACGCCGAGCACCGTCGCCTCGTCGAGCTCGGCGAGCGCGGCCTGCAGCCACAGGCCGTCGACGGCCGCCGCGAGGAGCGCGGGCCGCGGTGCCCCCAGTCGCGCGGCGAGCCCGGCGAGCGTGGTGCGCCAGCGATCGACCTCGCCCCGCAGGTCGGCGCGGCGGGCGGCGAGCAGGAACAGGTCGTACTCGGCGATGAGCGTCGACCGGTCCGACGCCGCGATCACGGCGGCGAGCCCCGTCAGCGTCGTGACGGCCTCGAGCTCGGCGACGTAGCGGTCGTTGACCTCGACCAGCGTGCTCACGAGCAGGTCGTCCACCGACGCGAAGTGGTAGAGCACCGCGCTCGGCGGCACGCCCGCCTCGTCGGCGACCCGGCGCTGGCTCACGCCCGCCGGTCCGTCCCGCGCGATCACCCGCAGGGTGGCGTCGAGGAGTTCCCGACGCCGGGTCGCGCCACGGCGCCGTCGCCCGTCGGCGATCGGCTCAGCCACCGTGCGGCCCGGGGTGCGCGCCGCCGAGCTCCAGCGCCAGCACGCCCGCGATCACGAGCCCGATCCCGCCGACCTGCACCCACGTCAGCGACTCCCGGAGGAACAGGGCCCCGATGATCGCGATCGCGGCGACGCCGGTGGCGGCCCAGATGCCGTAGGCGACCCCGACGGGCAGCCCGCCCGTCAGGGCCTGCGAGAGCGAGAAGAAGGCCACCAGGTACCCGACGACAGTCACGAGCGACGGCACGAGCCGGCTGAACCCCTCCGACAGCTTGAGGGAGATCGTCCCCGCCACCTCCGCGGCGATCGCGACGGCGAGCCAGAGCCAGAGCCACATGACGACCAGACTACTGGAGCGATCGCTCAGGAATCTCCTCCACGACGGTGTGGCGTTCCTGCCACTGGACGACAGCAACGACGCTTCGTTGCCACGAGGGGATGGTCAGCGCGGGTGGAGTCGCAACGGCAGGGAGGCCCACTCGCGCATCGTGTTGTTCGCCCGGCGCACCGGCTCGCCTGCGGGTTCGATCCGCTCCACCCGGTCGGCGAGGGCCGCGAGCAGGGCGTCGGCCTCGAGCCGGGCGACGTGCTGGCCCACGCACTGGTGCAGGCCGAACCCGAAGCCCACGTGGCCCGACGGGTCGCGGCGCAGGTCGAAGCGTTCGGGGGCGTCCCAGTGGCGCGGGTCGTGGTTCGCCGAGCCGAGGTACAGGAGGATCTTCGAGCCCTCCGGCACGACGGTGTCCCCGACCGGCACGTCGACCTCGGCGGTGCGGAAGAACGTCTGCACCGGGGAGCCCCAGCGGACCGCCTCGTCGAAGCAGACCCGTCGTCGGGAATCGTCGGAGCGGTAGAGCGCCCACTGGTCGGGGTGCGTGGCCATCCCGTGCAGCACCCAGCCGAGCCCGTGCACCGTGGTGTCGACCCCGGCCGAGAGCAGCGACCGCACCACCAGCGGGGCCTGCTCGGCCGTGAGGTCACCGCGGTCGGCGGCGGCCCAGATGTCGGCGCCGAAGCCCTCCGCGGCGAGCGTCGCCCGGGTGCACTGGCCGTTCACCCACGCCGCGTGCTCCCCGGCCTCGACGGCACCGGCCGCGACCAGCTCGTTGTGCGGCCCGAAGGCGTTGAAGAGGTACTCGCCGTAGGGCAGCAGGTGCTCCCGGCCCTCGCGGGCGATGCCCACGGCGTCGGGGAACACCCGCAGCGGGAAGGCCTCGGCGAGCGCGGTCATCCCGTCCACCTCGACGGGCCCGCCCCCGGTCCCGAGCAGGGCGTCGACGTGCTCGACGGCCGCGGCGAACCACCGGTCCCGCCAGCGCCGCAACGCGCGCGGGCCGAGGATCGCGGAGAGCACGCGACGGGGGGCGTCGTGGTGCGGCGGATCGGCCTCGAGCAGCAACGACGGCGGGCGCCACGGCTCCTCGCGGCGGAAGTTCGACAGGCCCACCCCGGCCGACGAGCAGAACCGCTGCCAGTCGGTCAGCGCGGCCCGGACCTCGGCGTAGCGGCCCATCGCGTAGAGGTCGTGGGCCGCCAGGTACTGCACCGGGCCGGCGTCCCGCAGGGCGGCCTGGAACGGCAGCGGATCGGTGAGGACGTCGACGGAGAAGGGGTCGACGTGGGAGACGGGGACGTCGGGGGCGGGCGCAGCGACGGGAAGGGGCTCGGCAGCAGTCATCACAGGTCCAGGACGAGGTGGTCGGTGGCGGCGCGCGAGACGCACGGCAGCATGCAGTCGCCGGCGGCCCGTTCGTGGTCGGCGAGGACCTGGTCACGGTGGTCGGGGACCCCGGCCAGCACGGTCGTCTCGCACGTCCCGCAGGTGCCGCGCTCGCACGAGGACAGCGTCGTGGCCCCCTCGCGGCGCATCGCCTCCAGCACCGAGACCGACGCGTCCACCGTCACCGTGGTCCCGCTGCGCGCGAGCTCGACGGTGAAGGGCGTGTCGCGGACCGGCGCGGCGATCTCGGTGGTGGTGAACCGTTCGGTGCGCAGCCGGGCGGCGGGGACGAGGGCCTCGACGGCGGCCAGTAGTGGTGCAGGGCCGCAGGCGTAGACGACGGTGTCGTCGTCCACGGTCCCGAGCCACGACGCGAGGGGCAGCAGGCCCGCCTCGTCCTGCGGCACGACCGTGGCGTGCCCGGCCGGGAGCTCGTCGAGGAACGCCATGGACGCCCGCCGTCGTCCGCCGTAGAGCAGGGACCAGTCCGCGCCGAGCACCTCGGCCGCGGCGATCATCGGGAGCAGCGGCGTGACGCCGATGCCGCCGGCCACGAAGCGGTACCTCGGCGCGGGGACCAGCGGGAAGTGGTTGCGGGGGCCGCCGAGCTCGACCGGGTCGCCGACCGCGAGCACATCGTGCACGTAGCGGGAGCCGCCCCGCCCGTCCGGCTCGCGCAGCACTGCCACCCGGTACGACGACGGGTCCCACCGGTCGCCGCACAACGAGTACTGCCGGGTCTCCCCGGAGCCGAGCGTCAGGTCGACGTGCGCGCCGGGGGTCCAGTCCGGCAGCCGCCCACCGTCGGGCCGTGCCAGGGTCAGGGCGACGACGCCGTCGGCGACGACGTCCTTGGCGGTCACCACCAACGAGGTCATGGCGGCAGCGTGCGTGGCGACCCGGCGGTGCCGGTAGCCCCCGACCGTTGAATGGGCGGACCCGGCGTCAGGAAGTCCCCAGCCGGGCGCGGATGCGCCGGGCCGCCTCGGTCAGCGCGGGCACGGTGCGCGCGGCCTCGCCGTCGTTCGGCACCACGACCGACACCGCGGCGACCACGTGCCCCCCGGGGTCGCGGACGGGCACGGCGACGCCGGTGGCGTCGAGGTGGATGTAGCCGGGGCAGAGGGCCACGCCGCGATCGCGGACCTCGGCGAGCCGGGCCCGCAGCACGCCGGCGTCGGTGATCGTGTTCCGCGTGAAACCGGCCAACGGGCGCGCGAGGACGCGCTCCTGCAGCGTGGTCGAGGCGAAGGCGAGCAGCACCAGTCCCGACGACGAGGCGTGCAGCGGGAGCCGGGCGGCGATCCGGGTCAGGTTGATCACCGCGTGGTCGGCGGAGAGCCGTTCGACGAAGAGCACCTCGTCGCCGTCGAGCACCCCGAGCTGGGCGTGCTGGGCGATCGTGCGGTGCAGGTCCTCCAGCACCGGCATCGCGGTCTCGCGCAGCGAGAGAAAGGACGACGCCCGGGCCGCGAGCTCCCACAGGCGGGTGCCCACCCGCAGCCGCCGGTCGTCCCGCACGAGCAGCCCGTGCCCGACCAGCTCCGCGACCAGCCGGGACGCCGTCGCGGGCGGGAGGTCGGCCCGCCGGGCGATCTCGGTGACGGCGAGCGCCGGCGCCTCGGGCGTGAAGCACTCCAGGATGCGGACGATCCGCTCGAGCACCGACTCGCCGGAGTCGGACCGCGCCATCAGACGGTGCGGCGGCGGACCCGGAGCCCGCCGAACGCGGTGAGCGCGACCAGCACCGCGATCCCGAGGAACCCGCCGCCCAGCCCGAACGCGGCGGCGAGCACGCCGGTGAGGAACGGCCCGCCCGCCTCGCCGATCTCGCGGCCGATCTCCGCCGATCCCATCGTCTGCCCGATGCGCTCGGGCGGGCTCCACGCGGCCAGCACGGCGAACGCGACCGGGGTGATCACGGCGGTCCCCAGCCCGATGACCGCCGCCGCGACGAGCAGACCGACGAGGTGTCCGACCACGGCGGGGACGGCCAGCCCGACGGCGGTGAGGAGGGTCCCGACGACGAGGGCGGTGCGGTCGGGCAGCCGGCCCGCGTCGCGAATCCGGCCGACGATCGGCTGGCTCACGGCGGCGACGACGGCGAGCACGGAGACCGCGGCGCCGGTCGCGACCGGGGAGAGTCCGTCGGAGGCCCCGACCAGCGGCAGGAAGCCCACCCCGCAGGAGAGCGCGGCGGCGCTGGAGGCCAACGCGAGGGTGGGCGGGAGGAAGCCGGGGTCGGCGAGTCCCCGCAGGGCCTGCCCGAGACCCTGACGGCGACGGGGGAGCGGCGGCGGGTCGGGCACCAGGATCACGGCCCAGACGAACACCGCGATCGCGAGAACGGTCAGCACCGTGAACAGCAGCGGGTAGCCGCCGGCGGCGACGAGGACGCCCCCGAGCAGCGGACCCGCCGTGTACCCGAGGCCCTTCCAGGCGCCGTACCCGCCGAAGGCGCGGCCCTGCCCCGTCGACGGGGCGATCCGGCCGATGAGCGCCCCGGCGGACGGGGAGAACGCGGCGGCGGCCGCACCCTGCGCGAAGCGGGCCAGTCCGAGCAGCGCGGGGTTGCCCACGAGCACGAACGCCGCGGAGGCGAGGGCGAAGCCGAACAGCCCGCCGAGCAGCACCGGCCGCAGGCCCACGCGGTCGGCGAGGGCGCCGAAGACCGGCTTGAGCACGATCTCGGCGCCGTCGTAGAGCGCGAGCAGGATGCCGAGGGTGACGAGCTGTTCGCCGAGGTCGCCGGTGAACCCGAGATTGGCCGCGATGCCGTGCGACCCGAAGGCGGTGACGAACCCGGCCGCGTAGAGGGGCAGGATCGCCCCGCGCGACGCGGTGCCGGCTGCTTCGCTCACACCCCCATCACACCAGGAACCCGGACCGTCAGTCCCGCGGCTGCGCGATGTTGACCAGCCAGGTCACCCCGAACCGGTCGGTGCACTGCCCGAACTCGTCGCCCCACATCTGCTTCTCCAGCGGTACCGACACGGTGCCGCCGTCGGACAGTCGGGCGAACCAGTCGCGCAGTCGGTCGCCGTCGTCGCCGGAGAGGCTCACCGAGACCGAGGAGCCGGAGGGCCGGTCCATGCCGGGCGGGGTGTCGGAGGCCATCAGCACGAGGCCCTGCTCGGTCTCCAGTTGCGCGTGCATGACGCCGGTGGCCTCGGGTCCCTCGGCGCCCATGTCACCGAAGGTCATCACGTTCAGCGTGCCGCCGAGGACGTCCCGGTAGTGCTCCATGGCGTCGCGGGCGGAGTCGGCGAAGTGCAGGTAGGGGTTGAGGTGGATGCCCATGGAGGGATGTTAGCCAGATCACAGCGGGTGGTGGACGCCCGACGCGGCGTGGTCGCCCGGTCCGCCTCCACCGGCACGACGAGCGTCGCCGAGGCGGGGGCGGGGCCGGACGAGGCCTGGCGCAGCAGGGCGAACTCCACCGCGGCGGCCGCCAGGACGAGGACGACCGCCATCGCCACCAGGACGGGCGTGCTCCGGCGCCTCACATGGTCAGTATGCCCGGTTCGTCCCATCGGAGACCCGGCGCGGTCGGGCGATACGTACCGAACGACCAGCGGTTCCCCTCGGCGTCCCGCACGGCGAACTCCCGCGAGCCGTAGTCCTGGTCGGTGAGCTCCTGCACGACGTCGCCACCGGCCGCCACGACGCGGGCGTGGTGGGAATCCGGGTCGTCGAGCACGAGGTAGGTGACGGCGCGCCCGGTGTCCCAGGGGTCGTCGGCCGTGCGGGGGCCGAGCAGCACGGCGCCGTCGCCCCAGAACAGCTCGGCGTGTCCGGGGGAGACGTGGCCGGCGGTCAGACCCAGGACCTCGGTGAGCCACCGGGCCAGGGCGAGGACGTCGTCGGAGCGGAGCGTCACGCAGATCATGCGCACGATGGTCGGGCGCACGACCCGACGGTGTCTTGGACGTCGGGGACCTCGATCGTCCTGGGCTCAGCCGTGCTCGACCTCGGCGGGGTCCACCGCGACCGTGCTCCACCCGAGCCGGTACGCCGTCGGGGAGCAGCCGGCGAGAGCCGCGAACTCCCGGTCGAGGTGCGCGTGGTCGGCGAACCCGCAGGCGGCCGCGACGTCCGCGACGGAGGACGGGACCGCGGGCGTCCCCGGCGGGGGGACGAGCAGGTCCGCGGCCCGACGGAACCGCAGCACGCGGCCCGCCGTCGTGGGGGACAGCCCGACCTGCGCGGAGAACCGGCGGGACAGGTGGCGTCGGCTCCACCCGACCTCGTCGGCCAGCGCCGCGACCGGGGTGCGGCCCGACGACCGCTCCAGGCGCCACCACGCCCGGGCGACCTCGGCGTCGGCGCCGCGGCCCGACGTCGCGAGCCGACCCTCGAGGACGGCGACCACCGCGGCCAGCCGGGCCGACCACGACGGCAGGTCGGCCAGCCGCCCGGGCAGTCGGGCGAGCTCCGGGTCGAGTTCGTCGAGGGCGACGAGGCCCGGGAGGGCGACCCCGAACAGCCGGAACGCGCCCAGCGGCGTCAGGTCGGCCTGCACGCCGGCCTGGTGTCCGGCGAACTCGGTGAGCGCGGCGGCGTCGGTGAGGCCGCCGACGAACGCCGCGCGTCCGGTGCCGTCCACGCGCAGCGGATCGGCGAGCCCGACGACCAGCGTGCAGGTCGACGTCGGGGCCTGCCGCCGCCGGACCACCGTCGCCGAGACCTCGTCGTAGGCCACCAACCGCCGCACCACCCCGCGCAACGACGGCGGGACGACGGCGAGGCGGAACATCCGGTGATGATGCCGCTAGCGTGCCGCCCGTGTCCGCCCCCGATGAGGTTCGCACCGCCGTCCGCAGCGCGATCCGTCGTGCGCACGAGACGCAACCGACGCTCAACGCCTTCGTCTCGATCGTCGAGGACCCGCCCTCGCCCGGGCCGGGAGCGTCGCCGCTGCAGGGGCTGCCGATCGCGATCAAGGACGACGTCGGCGTGGCCGGGGAGGTGACCGGCCGGGGCAGCCGGGCCTTCACGACGCCGGAGGCGGCCGACGACTCCTTCCTGGCCGCGATCCGCCGGGCCGGGATGGTGCCGATCGGACGCACCACGCTCCCCGAACTGGCGGCCTTCGGCGTCACCGACTCCGCCGCGCGGGGCGTCACCCGCAACCCGCTCGCCCTCGGGCACACCCCGGGCGGGTCATCGGGCGGGTCGGCGGCGGCCGTCGCGGCCGGGGTCGTGGACCTCGCGACGGCGAGCGACGGGGCCGGGTCGATCCGCATCCCGGCGGCCTGCTGCGGGCTGCCGGGCTTCAAGCCGACGACGGGGACGATGCCGGGGCCCGGGGGCTGGCGCGGCCTCGCGACGGTCGGGTGCCTCACCCGGGAGCTGGCGCTCGCGGCGTCGTTCTACGACGCCGTCGGGTCCTTCGGCACCTCGCTGCGGGACGCGCTCGACGTCGAGCCGGGCCGGCTGCGCGTCGGCGTGGCCGTCGACCCGCTCCCCGTGGCGCCGCCGCTGCCGCTCGACCCGTACGTCGGTGGCGCGGTCCGGCTCGTCGCCGACCGGCTCGCCGCGGCCGGACACCGCGTCGTCCCCGTGCGGATGCGGCCCGACCGCGCCCGGGCGGCCGCGCTCGCCGTCGTGACGCGGATGCTGCGGGGGCTCGCGGACGCGGCGGCCGGGGCCGACCACCCGGAGCGCCTCGAGCCGCGGATCGCCGACCTCGTCCGGGCCGGTTCGCTGATCCCCGAGTCGGTGGCGGCGGCCGCGCAGGCCCACGGGCAGCGGCTCGGCGACCGGCTGCTCGACCAGCTCGGGGACGTCGACGTGCTGCTCACCCCGACGATGCGGGGGACCGCGCCGCTGGTCGACCGGTGGGGCGGCCCGGACCGCAACGGCCTGCTGACCCTCACCGCGATGGGCCGCTTCTACGGGCACACCCCCCTCTACAACCACACCGGGCAGCCCGCGGTCACCCTCCCCGTGGACACCGGAGCGCCCCTTCCCGCCGCGGTGCAGCTGGCGGCGGCCCCGAGGCGCGACGCCCTGCTGATGGCCGTGGCGGGGCAGGTGCAGCGGGCCCTGCGCTGACCTCGGTGCCTACCGGCCGGCGCACTCCGTCGGGTGGGACTCGCAGTAGGGCGTCATCCCCGGGAAGCGGCCGCGGTGGTCGGCGACCCACTGGTAGACGCGCTCCTGGAGCCCCGCCGTCGCGCGGTAGACCGTCGACGGCAGCCGCGTCCCGGTCACGGTGTCGAGCACCGCGTTGACCGCCGCGGCGCCCTCGAGGCGCACGCCGTCGGGCCCCCGCCACTGCACGGCCTCCGCGCAGGTCGCGGCGTCGGTGCCGATCGACTCGGGCACGCCCGGCTCCTGGTAGGGCCGCTGCTCGATGCGGCCACGGCGGTCCAGCGCGCGGACCCAGCCGACGCTGCGGGTGCAGAAGCCGCACCGGCCGTCGAAAACGAGCAAACCAGCGCGGCAGGGATCCGGCGGAGTCATGACTCCCAGGTTAGGTTCCCCGGCATGACCAGGCGCGTGGTGATCATCGGAGCGGGGTTCGGTGGGATCGGGGCAGCCATCGAGCTGCGGGCCCACGGCTACACGGACGTGACGATCCTCGACGCCGCGCCCGGCATCGGCGGAACGTGGCTCGCGAACACCTATCCCGGCGCGGCCTGCGACGTGCCGAGCCACCTGTACTCGTACTCGTTCGCGCAGAAGCGCTCCTGGTCGCGGCTCTGCTCCCCGCAGGAGGAGATCCTCGAGTACCTGCGCAACGTGGCCCGCGAGCACTCGGTGGACCAGCTCGTCCGGCCGAACACCAAGGTCACGGCCTGCCGCTGGGACGACGACGCCCGGCTGTGGCGCGTCGCGACCGAGCAGGGCGACGAGTACACCGCCGACGCCGTGGTGATCGCGACCGGCCAGCTCGCGCAGCCCTCGATCCCGAACATCCCGGGGCGCGAGGACTTCGCCGGGAAGGAGTTCCACTCGGCGGAGTGGGACCACGAGCACGACCTGACGGGCCGGAAGGTCGCCGTGATCGGCACGGGGGCGAGTGCCGTGCAGTTCGTGCCGGCGATCGCGCCCGTCGTCGGGAGGATGTCGGTGTTCCAGCGCACCGGGAACTGGTTCCTGCCGCGCAAGAACCTGCCCTACCCGCGGTCGGTCCAGCGGCTGATCAAGGCGCCCGGCGTGCAGAAGCTGCGGCGGTGGGGCCTCAAGCGGCTCTACCTCGAGTCGTTGACGCTCTCGATCCGCCACCCGCGGACCGTCGGGCCGGTGCTGAAGCTCAAGTCGCAGATCTTCATGCGGCACCAGCTGCGCGACCCCGAGGTGCGTCGCAAGGTCTGGCCCGACTACACCTTCGGGTGCAAGCGGGTGCTGTTCAGCTCCTACTGGCTGCCCGCGCTGCAGCGCGACAACGTCGAGGTCGTCACCGACTCGGTGGAGCGCATCGAGGCCGACGGCGTCCGGACGGCCGACGGCCGGCTGCACGAGGTCGACACCATCATCTGGGGCACGGGCTTCCGGACGACGAGCTTCATGTTCCCCATGGAGGTCGTCGGGCGGGAGGAGCGGTCGCTGCGCGAGGAGTGGGCGGACGGCCCGCACGCGCACCTGGGGATGACGGTGCCGGGCTTCCCGAACCTGTTCGTCATGTACGGCCCGAACACGAACACCTCGGGCGGGTCGATCATCGTCTACCTGGAGTCGCAGGCGCGGTACGTGCGCACGGCGTTGCAGGAGGCCGACCGTCGCGGGGCCGCGGCGGCGGATGTCCGCCCCGAGGTGGAGGCGGCGTCCGACGCCGAGGTCCAGGCACGGTTCGAGGGCACGGCCTGGCAGGCGTGCGACTCCTGGTACCGCGACGAGACCGGCCGGATCATCACCAACTGGCCCGGCTACATGCACGAGTACGAGAAGGCGACCGAGGCGATCGACCCGTCCGAGTACCTGTGGCTGGAGCCAGGTGAGCAGAAAGTGGGGTCATAGGCCCACTTTCTGCTCACGTGAGCTTCGCTCACATGCGTGGCTGGCCGTTCGAGGCGCCCAGCCCGCCGTCGACCGGGACGTGCGCCCCGGAGACGAAGCGGGCGTCGTCGCTGGCGAGGAAGGCGATGACATCGCCGACCTCGGCCGGCTCGGCGGGGCGCCCGAACGGGATCCGGTCGCGGAACTTGTCCATGACCTCGTCGTCGGACCGGATCCCCTCGCTCATGTCCGTCGCGGTGAGCGAGGGGTGGACGGCGTTGACCCGCACGCCGTCGGGGCCGTGGTCGAGGGCCATGGCGTTGGTCAGGTTGACCACCGCGCCCTTGGCCGCGTTGTAGGCGGCCATGCCCCAGTCGCCGCCGAGGCCCGACACGGACCCGACGTTGACGATGCTGCCGCGGGTCGCCCTGAGGTGGTCGATCGCGGCCTTCGACGCGTAGAACACGCCGTCGACGTCGGTGGCCATCACCTCGCGCCAGGTCGCGGCGTCCAGGTCGGCGACGGTGCCGGGCCGGGCGATCGCCGCGTTGTTCACGAGCGTGTCGAGCCGGCCGTGCTCGCGGGCGACCTCGTCGACCAGGCGCGTGACCGCCTCCTGGTCGGAGGTGTCGCACGCCTTCGCGACGACCGTCGACCCGGCGGGCGCGTCGGCGACCGTCTTGTCGAGCTTGTCCTGCGACCGACCCGCGATGACGACGGTGGCGCCGTCGGCGGCGAACCGGTGCGCAGCGGCGGCGCCGATGCCGGAGCCCCCTCCGGTGATGATGACGACCTTGCCGGTGAAGCGACCCATGCGGGCCGGGTCCCCGGGGGCGCGCGGTGTCGAACGCGGTCACCCGTCACACCGCGGTTGTCCCCAGGGGTTGTCCACAGTGGGGACGAAATGACATCGGTGTGATTCATCCACAGGGTCCGTCCACAGTGTGGATGAACGACAGCGGTGTGATTCGCGCCGGGTCCCGGGACGCGGGCTACTGTCGCGTCGGTGAGACGACGCGAGACGATCGGGCTGAAGTCGCCCGCCGAGATCGAGCTGATGCGCGAGGCCGGCCGGGTCGTCGCGCGCTGCCTGGACGCGGTGCGGACCGCCAGCGCCCCCGGGGTCACGCTCAAGGAGCTCGACACCGTCGCGCACGACGTGATGAACGACCACGGCGCGAAGCCCGCGTTCCTCGACTACCACCCGCGCTTCGCACCGTCGCCCTACCCGGGCGTGATCTGCGCGAGCGTGAACGACGCGGTCGTCCACGCCATCCCCGGCTCCTACCGTCTGGTCGACGGCGATCTGGTCAGCATCGACATCGGCGCCTTCGTCGAGGGCTGGTGCGGCGACGCCGCCGTCAGCTACGTCGTGGGGGACGCCGACCCGGGCGACCTCGCGCTCATCGACGCCACCGAGCGGGCGCTGTACGCCGGCATCGCGGCGGCGCGGAAGGGCAACACGCTCGGCGACGTCGGGGCCGCCATCGCCGGGGTCGCGCGGCCGGAGGGCTACGGGATGCTCGCCGACCACGGCGGCCACGGCATCGGGCGCGCCATGCACGAGCAGCCGCACGTCCCCAACGAGGGGAAGCGCGGCAAGGGCATGAAGCTCGTGCCCGGCCTCGTCATCGCCATCGAGCCGATGTTGCACCGCGGCGGCGAGGACGACTACCGCCACGACCCCGACGGCTGGACGCTGCGCACCGCCGACGGCAGCCGTGCCGCGCACGTCGAGCACACGGTGGCGATCACCCCGGACGGGCCGCGGATCCTCACCGAGCTGTGACCCCGCCCTGGTTCCACGTCCGCCCGGTCGCCCGGGACGTGTGGCTGGTGGCGGAGCCCTCGCACGTCAACTCGTGGCTGGTCGCGGGCCGCGACCGGGCCCTGCTCGTGGACACCGGGCTCGGGATCGTGCCGATCCGCCCGGTGATCGAGACGCTGTGCCCGCTTCCGGTCGACGTCGTGAACACGCATGCGCACGTCGATCACGTCGGCGGCAACGCCGAGTTCGACCGGGTCTCGGGTTCTCCCGTCCCGACGGCGGGGGTGGATCCGGCCGAGCGCGCGTCCTACCTCGGCTGGATGCGGGAGGTCCTCTCGGCGGCGCAGGCGTACCGGGAGCTCGACCACCGGTACTTCCACCTGCTCTCCGCCGACTCCGACCCGCGGCCGCTGCCCGAGGGCGTCGAGCGCTGGGTCGAACCCGGCCCGGCGTCGGGACCGGAGCCCGAGCCCCTGGCCGACGGCGACGCGATCGACCTCGGCGGCCGCACGCTGACCGTGCTCCACACCCCGGGCCACAGTCCCGACTCGCTCTGTCTGCTCGACGACCGCGACGGGGTGCTGTTCGCGGGCGACACCGTGAACACGGGACCGATCTACGCCCAGGCGCCGGAGTGCGACCTGTCGGCCTTCGCCCGCTCGACCGCACGACTGGCGGCGCTGGCGGACGACGTCTCGCTGGTCGCGATGTCGCACTTCGGCCGCGGGGTGGCGGAGCCGCGGTACCTGCACGAGGTCGCGGTGGCCTTCGAGCGGATCGTCGGGGACGACCCGGACGTGGTGTCCCGCCCGGCGCGGGACTGCACGGGTGACGTCGTGCGCGAGGCCGTCTTCGACGCGTGCTCGGTGTACCTGCCCGCCGGGTAGGGACGGGTCAGGACTGCGTCGCC
The DNA here is from genome assembly GCF_013409505.1 of Actinomycetospora corticicola. Classification (NCBI taxonomy): domain Bacteria; kingdom Bacillati; phylum Actinomycetota; class Actinomycetes; order Pseudonocardiales; family Pseudonocardiaceae; genus Actinomycetospora; species Actinomycetospora corticicola. Next base: position 4,567,401 of record NZ_JACCBN010000001.1, read on the forward strand.
CCCGCGCGCTCCCGGTGGGCGGTCTCCCAGTCGGAGTCGTCGCGTCCGGTGTCCTCGCCCGACCGGTGGTCGGGCCGGCGCCGCACGCCGCGGTTCTCCACCCGGTGCAGCTGCCCGTGGCCGTCGCGGCCCCAGTGCGTGCCGTGCGAGTCGGTGAACCGCATCTCGGGCACCGCCGGCGCCGAGTACAGCTCCTCGCGCGACACCTCGTCGGACCCGAAGGGCAGCGACCGCACCGCGTCGTGCGCCGGCGGCAGCAGGGCGAGCTCGACCGCGTGCTGGTCGTCGCTCGAGGGCAGCGAGAACAGGCACCGCACGTTGAAGACCGGCGAGTCCCCGCCGTTGTGCACGCAGAGGACGTAGTCCTCGTCGCGCTCGTGCCGCTCCCCGTCGTCGAGCCAGGCGGTGACGCCCTGCGCCTGCTGCTCCTGCCGGACCTCCACCGAGTCCTTCCGGTTCAGCAACATGATCCAGACGTAGGCGGCGAACCCGAGGAGGGAGCCGGCGCTGCCGATCGCGGACACCCACTGGGCCAGGGTCTGGGAGCTCATGGGCGCGCAGGTGCCCACTCGGGGGTCGGTCCATCCCTCACCGGTGGGCGGCCGTCGCGCGCCGCTCCGCGCAGGGTCCTAGGTTCCCTCCCATGTCGCCCAGCGCCGGTCCGCCCGCCCCCACCCCGCCCGGCCCCGACGCCACCCCCGGCGAGGTCGTGCGCTGGACCTTCGACGTGCTCAACACCCACACCGCGGCTCCCCTGCGGGCGGTGTGGACCAACGAGACGCGTGAGCGGATGCCGAGCGCCACCTACCGCGGTGCGGCCGAGATCGAGGGCTACTTCGAGGCCCTGTTCGCCGCCGTCCCCGACGTCACGCTCACGATGCAGGCCATGGCCGAGCAGGGTGAGGACGTGTTCGTGCGCTGGACGCTCACGGGGACGCACACCGGCGCCGCCCTCGAGGGTGTGGAGCCGACCGGCGCCCGCATCGACCTCGACGGCGTCGACCACTTCACGGTGCGCGCGGGGAAGGTCGTGTCGAACTTCGTCATCTTCGACCAGATGCAGTTCGCGCGTCAGCTCGGCCTGCTGCCCGCGGACGGCTCCCGGCTCGACGCGGGGCTCAAGTACGGCTTCAACCTGCTGACCCGGTTCCGCCGCTAGGACAGGTCACGCCGAGGCCCGTCTGGTCGTCCGGAGGGCGGGCCGGAGGGACGCGCGGCTACTCGGCCTTCTTGCGCGCGCGCCCGTGGGTCCCGCCGCGGCCGCGGAACTCGACGCCCGCATCCACCAGCAGTCGGCGGACCCGGCCGATGCTGTAGCCGGTGTCGGCGCAGATCTCGCGGATGCTGGCGCCCTTCTGGTAGCGCTTCAGCAGCTCGCCGGACAACTTCTCGCGCTCGGCGCCGGTCACCCGCTGGTTGCGCGCCAGGTCGGGGGTCTTCGTCATGCGCGCATTATCACCGTGAGTGGCCGCTGACCGCCAGAACTTGCTCGTACAGACCGGACAAGCGGTCGCTGCTGACGTCCGAACGACGGAACGTGCTCACCCTTGGTGCGTTGGAGTGACGCTTTGTGTCAAATCCGCGTCAGCTCGGCTCCGGCGGCGCCGAGCGGTAGGCCGGGTACTGCCGCCCGCGGGGCGTCACGTCCTCGGCCGCCTCCGCGCCCCAGACCGTCCAGCCCGGCCGCGGGTAGCGCGCGAACATCTCGAGGTACGGGCCCGGCGAGCACTCCTCGATGAGGTCGTAGGCCTCGTCGGGCTTGCGGGAGTGCTCGCGCTTCATCGTCTCGATCATGTTCACCTGCCGGCGCGCCGGCGGGAGCGTGCGCATCGACCCCCGCACACCGAACAGGATCAGCTCGGTGACGTTGCGGAAGTAGAAGCCGACCCCGCGCCCGTCGGGCCCGCCGTCCTTGCGGCGCTTGGCCCAGACGAGGTTCGAGACGTACCGGAAGCCCCACCCCTGCATCACCGCGAGGCCCTCGGGCAGCAGGGCGTTCGGCACCCACAGGTAGAGGTGCGCGTTGGCGGCGACCACGTCGGCCACCGGGAGGGCCGCGATCTCGGGCGCCGTCATCGTGTCGTACCGGTCGAGCCGGCGGTGCTCGGGCGCGACCTTCCCCGTGCGGTTGGTGAACCGCCACGGCGGGTCGGCGTACACGCACGGCCAGCCACCCTCGACCGTCGGCAGCGGCACGGCCTCGACCGGCGTGACGTCGGCCCGCAGCGGCTCGGCCCGGCGGGCGCGGCGCTCGACCGCGTCGGGCGAGGTCGCGGGCGGGGCGTCGAGGGTGTCGAGCGGTGGTGCGGTCACGGGCGGCACGGTAGCGAGGGGGTCCGACAGCCTCGGCCCGTCGTCGTGCGGGCTCACCCGGACCACCCCTCGAGCACCGGCTGATCCTCCCGGCGACCCGACCACCCGACCGGCACCGACCCGTCGTCGGGAACGAAGCACCGCGCACTGATCGCGACCGCCAGGAGCGGGCAGCCGCCCGCGTCCCCGCGCGTCATGCGCGACTCGAGCTTGCCGAGGTGCGTCGTCGTGGAGGTGGAGAACCGGCTGCGCACCTGCTCGTCGGACTGTCCCGCGGCGCGGGAGAGCCGCCGGGCGAGGTCGCGCAGGTCGTCGTGGGTGCGGGTGAGGAGCACCGCCCCGTCGATGAGGCCCGCGTCATAGAGGCTGCGGTAGGCGCCGATGTCGCGGTCGAGGTTGCCGTCCTTGGCGTTCCACTCGACGTCCAGCGCGACCCGCCCCTTGACGTTGTCGACCTTGTACCCCTCGTTGCGGACCTCGTCGGTCCGTTCGACGACCTCGTGCTCCCCGGCCGGGGCCCACGGCTGCACCTGCAGCACGGAGCGCACCACGGTGTCGACCCGGCCCTCGCGCCAGCCCCGGGAGCGGAAGTCGGTGTTGAGCCGCGCGGCCAGCTTCGACTCGTTCCCGCCGGCCTCGGTGAGGTCGACGGTGGTCAGGACGAAGGCGGCGAGCACGGCACAGAGCTCACCGAATTCCTCCGGTCCCGTGGCGGCCAGGATCGCCGCCGCGTTGCGGGTCTCGCGCAGCTCGTAGCGCTCCGCGAGGTCGGCCAGCACACCCAGTGAGCCACCCGGCACCGCCTGCGACCAGCTGTGCGTGAGCTCCACGGTCGGTCAGTCTCCCAGGTGGGCCACCCGCTACCGTCCCCGGACGGGGGCCGGACGGAGGGGTGGGCATGACGACGACACCCGCCCGCGGGACCGCGCTCCCGCCACTCACCGTCCGTCCTGCGGTGGCACCGTTCGCCCGACGTCCGGTGCTGCTGATCGCGGCGGCGGTCGCGCTCCTGCTCGGAGCCGTCTCGTCGCGCTACGGCTGGTTCGGCGACGAGTACTACTTCGTCTCGGCCGGCGCCCGCCCGAGCCTCGGGTACGCCGACCAGCCGCCGCTGCTCCCGCTGCTCGCGGCCCTCCTCGACCGCCTCGCGCCGGGGAACCTGGTCGTCCTGCGGCTCCCCGCGACCCTCCTGACCGCCGCCGGCACCGTCGTCGCGGCCCTCATCGCGCGGGAGTTCGGCGGTGGTCGTCGCGCCCAGGTGCTCGCGGCCGCCGTCACCGCGATCAGCCCGTACCTGCTCGCCACCGGCCACCTGCTCGCCACCTCGACCCTCGACCCGGTCTGCTGGGCCGTGGTGCTCTGGCTGCTCGCCCGGTGGATGCGTCAGCAGCGCGACGGTGCCGCGGACGACCGGCTGCTGGCCTGGCTCGGGCTGGCCGTCGCGGTGGCGCTGTTCGGCAAGGTGCTGATCGTCGTGCTGCTGGGCGCGGTACTGGTCGGGGTGGTCGTGTCCGGCCCGCGGCGGCTGCTCGGCCGACCGTGGTCGTGGGTCGGTCTCGGCCTCGCCGCCCTCACCACGATCCCGACCCTCGTCTGGCAGGCCACCCACGGCTGGCCCCAGCTGCGGATGGGCTCGGTCGTCGCGGGCGAGTCCGACCTCTTCGGCGACCGCTGGCAGTTCCTGCCGCGCGCGTTGTACTACGCCGGCGTGCTGCCGGGCGCGGTGCTCGTCGTGGTCGGGGTGTGGGCGCTGCTGCGGTACCCCCCGCTGCGGGCATGGCGCGCGCTCGGGTGGGCGTCGGTACTGGTCACCGCCGTCCTGCTCGCGGCGGGTGGGCGGCCCTACTACCTCTCCGGCCTCTACGCGCTGCTCATCGCGGCGGGGTCGGTGGCGGCCTGCTCGCTGCCTGCTTCCCGACGTCGGGCGTGGTGGCGGTGGGTGGTCCACCCGGCGGTGGTCGTCGTCGCGGCGGTGGTGACGGTGCTGTGGGTGCTGCCCTTCGGGCCGGCGTCGTGGCGGGCCACGTCCGAGTTCGAGACGATGGGCCAGGTCGGCTGGTCGGACTTCGCGGCCGGCGTCGCGCGGCAGTGGCGGGCGCTGCCGCCCGGGACGGTCGTCGTGGCCTACTCGTACTGGTACGCGAGCGCGCTGGAGCACGAGGGCCCGAGGTATGGGCTGCCGACGCCCGTGTACTCGACGCACCGCGGGTTCGGGTACTTCGACGTCCCGCCGGGCTCGGCCGACGCGCTGCTCGTGGGCGACGTGAAGTGGGCGCCGCGGTTCTGCTCCCGGTTGGTGCCGCTCCCCACCTACGTGGGGCCGCAGGTCACGCCGGTGAACGACCGGGTGCTGCTCGCCGTCTGCACGCCCTCGCGGCCCTGGTCGGAGGCGTGGCCATCGTTGCGGAACCTGGCCTGAGACGATCGTGACCCATTCGTGATGCTGTCGCCGGAGCCGGTCTGCGCTGCGCGAGTGGTACGTGAGACAGGTTCGCCGGGTTCGATGGCTGCCTGATGTCACCCTCGCGTCGCAGCCCTCTCGCGAGACCCCTTCTCGGGCCGGCCATGACTGTCGGGGGTTCGTACTAGTGTTCGAATCGTGGCGGTGGAAGCGGGATTCGCGGTCGGCGACGGGGTGTTCGACACCCCGTTGCCCGCCGTCCCGCTGAGCGACCCGCGCGAGTCGGTCGGGCAGGAGTGCGAGGCCGGGCTGGTGGCCTGGCAGGCGCGGTTGGTGCACGCGGAGTGGCGCAGGGCGTGCTGGATGCTCGAGACCGCCCGATCCCGGGCCGACACGCTGGAGCGCTGGCCGGAGCCGGATCCGCGGATCATCGCCGCGCGGTTGGGGTGGTCGGTGACGATGGCCGCCGCCCGGTTGGAGACCGCTCAGGGGGCTCTGGAACGCCTGCCCCGGCTCCGGGGTGGCGATGTGTGAGGGCTGGTTGGAGCACGCCAAGGCCGCGGTGTTCGTCTCCGGGCTGCGGGATGTCACCGACGAGCAGGCCGCGGTGGTGGTGGACCGGTTGATCGAGCAGGCCCCTCGTCTGGGGATGTTCGAGCTTCAGCAGCGGGTCGCCGCCGCGGTCAATGACGTCGACCCGCTCGGGGCGGAGAACCGACGCAATGCTGCGGTCGCCCGCAGCCGGGTCTCGACGCGGATCGCGCCGTCGGGCGCGGCGGAGATCCACGGCCTGGACTTGGACCCGTTGATGGCGGAGCCGGCGTTCGAGCGGATCGTCGCGGTCGCCGAGGAGGCGTTGGAGCGGTTGAAGGCCGCGGGTTCGTCGGTCGGGGCGGCGAAGGTGCAGGCCCAGGTGTACCTGCGGTTGCTGCACGGCTGCCCCGCCGGCTCCGACGACCTTGCGGTCGCCGCGCAGGTCGTTCTGGACCTCACTCCGACCCCGCCTGAGCAGGAGCCGATCGACCTCGACGACCTCCCCGACGACAGCCCTGACGACCCGGACGACGACGGCCCGGACGACGACGGCCCGGACGACGACGGCCCGGACGACGGCGGCCCGAACGACGGCCCGAACGACGGCGGCCCCGACGACAACTCGGCTGGCGCCAGCGAGGGCGGGTCGGACGACGGCCCGGACGACCGCGGACCTGGCGACGAGCCGGGTGGCCTGGACGACGCACCTCACGCCGGTCCTGTGGACGGCGGCCCGGGCGGCGCTGACGTTCGTGGCGGTGACGGCCCCGACGACGGTGCCTCCCGCCCTCACAGCTCCGGCCCTCACAGCTCCGGCCACGGCCGCTCGAGCAACGACGCCGGTGGGCCGGTTGTCGGCCCGAACGACAGCCGTCGCAAGGGCCCCACCGATCCTGGTCTTGGGCCGGAAGGTAACGCTGACGACCCTCGCGACTTCGGTGACGGGCATCCGGCGGACCGGGTGAACCCCCACGAAGCTGCGCCCGAGTGGTCCGGGCACCTGGGCACTCCCCCGGCGTCGGGTTCGGCTCGCGGGTGGCAACCCGGGGACCCCGAACCCGACCCACCGCCACCGGACACCCCCGATCCGCGGATCCCGACCACCGACCCGCCGCCGCCCCTGGCCGCGCGGCTGACCGAACGCGGCCTGGTGTTCTTCCCGGCGACGTTGCGCACCACGTGGGCGACCGTGCTCGGGCTCGAACGCGCCCACGGCCGCCTCCGCGCCGGCACGTTGACCGGGTGGGACGCCTACCGCGCCGCCTGGACCCGGACCTGTGCCCAGTGGCGGGTCCTGCTCTACAACGACATCGGTGCACTGCAATGGGTGCTGCTCGTGCGGCCGCCGCTTCAACCCGACGCCGACCCGCGATATCGCCGACAGGTCGTCGAACTCACCGCCCACACGCGCGAGGTCGACGCCCTCGACCTCGACGCTCCTGACGACGATGGATCACTGGTGGGGATCTGGGCCGAGCTGGCCCGCCGCACGAAGCGTGCCCTGGCCGCGGCCCGGGCCCGGCCACCCGAGGAACACCCGGCCGTCACCACCCGGGAAGCCGGGAACCGGTTCCCCGGAGCCGAGCTGACCCGCTGGATCCACGCCCGCGACCAGACCAGCCGCTTCCCCATGTCCACCGTGCCCGCCGTGGCCTGCCCCATCGACCACACCCACGACCACACCCTCGGCGGCCCCACCCAGGCCGACAACCTCGGCCCCCTCTCCGTCGGGGACCACCTCCGCAAACACGACCCGCTCTCCGGGTGGACCGTCCGCCAGACCCGCCCCGGCCGCTTCGTCTGGACCGCGCCGACCGGCACCCACCACGTCGTCGAACCCGACTCCTACCGGCCCCTCCGGCCCGTGGCCCGCGCCCTGTTCGACCACGGCATCACCGACATCCGCGCCGAACCCCGACCCCAGACACCGTGGCGGCCCCGCACCGACAAGCACGGCCACCTCACCGACGCCCAACAGGCCACCCTGCGCGACCTCGACCGCCGACAACGGCAGAAAGAACGACGACCCCCGAACCCCCTCGACGACGACCCACCCTTCTGACACGCCGATCCGTGCTAACACTCCCCCCGATGCGCAGCGCCCTCTGGTTCGTCCTCGTCCTCGTCCTGCTGGTCGCGGCGTGCTCCGGGCCGACGCCGGCACCGGCCCCGGCCGCGGAGGGGCCCGCTCTGGTGACAGGGGCGCTGGTCGGGACGGGCAGGGCCACCGTGCCGCGCCTCGACTGGCGGCCCTGCGGGACGTTCCAATGCGCCACGCTCACCGCGCCGATGGACTACCGGAACCCCACGGGCCCGACGATCGCGCTCGACGTCACCCGCCTGCCCGCGCTCGACCCGACGTCGCGGATCGGGACGGTCGCGGTCAACTACGGCGGGCCCGGGACGCCGGGCACGACCAGCCTGCGTCGACTCGCCGGGCGCTTCGACGGGGTCCGCGCCCGGCTCGACGTCCTCGCCCTCCAGCCACGCGGCGTCGACCAGGTGCGGTGCGGTCCGTACGACGGCGAGCCGGCGCAGCCGGTCGGGTCGCCCCTGTCGGACCCGGCGGGCTTCTGGACCTCCGCCCGGGCGATCGGGCAGGCGTGCCGAGCCGGCACCGGTGAGCTCCTCGGTCACCTCTCCACGGCGAACGCGGCCCGTGACCTCGACCTGCTCCGCCAGGCCCTCGGCGAGGCCACGATCAGCGTGTACGGCTACTCCTACGGGACCTACCTCGGCGCCACCTACGCCAACCTGTTCCCCGGTCAGCTGCGCGCGCTGGTCGTCGACGGTGCGCTCGACCTCGTCGCCAACGCCGGCACCGACGACCCGACGCGGCCGGTCGACGTCCGCGCCCACGTCGCCGCCGCGCGCGAGGAGGCCCTCGACGCCTTCGTCGCCGCGTGCGCCGCCGCCGGCCCCCGCTGCGCCGCCAACCCCGATCCCGGTGCTCGCGTCGCCGCCGCGGTCGGTGCAGCCACGCGGGCCGGGACGTCCGCGCAGCTCGCGGCGCGCGTCGGCACCGCGCTGGAGTCGGGCGGGCGCCTCACCGGGCTCGCCCGCGCCTTCCCGACGTCAGGTCCGGTCCCGCCGGTCCCCGACCTCGCGGCCGGGGCGCCACCGCACTCGACCGACTTCCTCGCCGTGCAGTGCACCGACGTCGTCACCCCGAGCGCCGAGCAGACGACCGCGCTCCTGCCGGCCGAGCAGGCCGCGCACCCGCTGTTCGGGGTGCCGGTCGCCCTCAACACCGCGGCGTGCGTCGACTGGCCCGCGATCGACCCCGACCGCTACCTCGGGCCCTGGAACGCTCCGCTCCCCGCGCCCGCGCTGGTCGTGAACTCCCGCTACGACCCGGAGACCCCGCTCGCGAACGCCCGCGCGACGGCGGCCCAGCTCTCCGCGGCCCGGCTCCTGGTCGTCGACGGCTTCGGCCACACCACGCTCGACCTGCCGAGCCGGTGCGCCACCGACGCGGCGGCCGCATACCTCCTCGACCCCACGCGTCTCCCCGCCGAGTGGACGGTGTGCCCGCCCGACCCCGGCGGCGTGCCGTTCGCGTGATGGGGTGAGCGGGTGCTCGTCACGACGACCTACCTGGAGCAGACCTCCCCCGACCAGCTCCGACCGGCCGCGACACCGGCCGAACCCCTCGAGATCGTGCGCGCCGAGGACCCGTCACCCGAGTTCAGCCGGTTCCTGTACACCGCGGTCGGCGGCCCCTGGACGTGGACCGACAAGCTCGGCTTCACGTGGAACGACTGGTACCTCCACATCACCCAGGAGGGCCGCGAGACCTGGGTCGCGCACCACCGGGGCACCCCGGCCGGCTTCGCCGAGCTGCAGGCCGTGCCGACGGACGGGGGGACGGAGGTCGAGATCGAGTCGTTCGGTCTCCTCCCGCACGCGATCGGCCGCGGGTTCGGCGGGCACCTGCTCACGCGGGCGCTGACCGAGGCGTGGCGGCTCGACGGCCGGTGGGACGACCTCGCGCCGGTCACCCGCGTCTGGCTGCACACCTGCACCCTCGACTCGCCGCACGCCCGCCGGAACTACGAACGCCGCGGGCTGGTGGCGTACGACGCGCGGACCGAGGAGCAGCCGGACCTCGACCCGCCCGGTCCGTGGCCGCACGCCTACGCCGACACGTCGGCCCCGATCCGCGACGTCCGCGACCACAGGTAGCCGTCGGGCCGGATGACGACGACCGTCCCGTCCGTCGCCCCGTAGGCCTCCCGCAGCGTCCCGGCGGCGGCGAGGGCGTCCGCGTCGAGCACCTGCACGGTGCCGCCGGGGAGGTCGCGCGGTGCATCGACCGCTCCTCCGAACGCGAGCACCGTCCAGTCCGTGGCCCGGCGACGGAGGAACAGCGTCGAGCCGTCCACGAGCGGCGCGTCCGGAGCACGGTCCCCGGCCTCCGGTCCCGGCCCGACGGCAGGGGTGGTCCGGTAGGTGATGCCGAACCCGCGGGTGTCGCGCAGCTGCTCGGCGGTCCGGGCGAACACCTGCCGTCCGGTCAGCTCGCCGGAGAGCCCGAGGACGTGGGCCGCGACGGGCAGCCGTTCCGCGGTGTAGGTGTCCAGCAGGGACCGGTCGGCCCCGTGCACCACGGCGGCCAGCTTCCAGCCGAGGTTCACGGCGTCCCCGATGCCGGTGTTCATCCCCATGCCGCCCGCGGGGGAGTGGACGTGGGCGGCGTCGCCGGCGAGGAACACCCGTCCGACCCGGTACTCGTCGACCATGCGCACGTTGAGCCGCCAGTCCGAGGCGGTCTCCACCCGCCGCACGCGGACCCGCGGACCGAGAGCCCCGACCAGCTCGGTGAGGAGCTCCGGAGTGGCGTGCCGCTCCGGGTCGGTGTGGGCGATCTGGATCTGCCAGGTCGGGGTCGCCGGGAGCGGGCAGAGCGCGAAGAAGACCGCGCCGGTGCCGACCAGCGGTCCCGCGGCGGACCACTGATGCCAGTGGTCGCGGTCGAGCCCGTCGATCTCGGCGTCCCCCAGGAGCAGTCGGACCTCCTCGTGGGTCTCGCCGAGGAAGCCGACGCCCAGCTCGCGGCGCACCGTGCTCGACCCGCCATCGGCTCCGACCACCCACGCGGACCGCAGGCGGGACCCGTCGTCGAGCACGAGCTCCACCCCGGCGTCGTCCTGGTGCAGCGAGGCGATCCGCGTGCCGTAGGAGACCTCGACGCCCTCCTCGGCCAGCCGCTCGCGCAGCACCTGCTCGGTGCGCCACTGCGGGATGATCATCGAGGTGCGCCACGGGGTCGTCGGGTCGGGCGCCGCGTCGAGGTCGGTGGCGCGCTCCTGGTCGCGGACCACGCCGCCGGCCTCGTGGTGCCGGAAGGGCAGGTCGAAGGAGCCGAGCGACACCAGGCGGTCGGTGACGCCGAGTGGGTCGAGCAGTTCCAGCGTGCGCGGCTGCATGCCCTTGCCCCGCGACCCGCGGTGCGGTCCGTCGAGGCCCTCCAGCACCCGGACCGGCACCCCCCGCCGCGCCAGCTCGATCGCCGCCGTCAGCCCGGTCGGCCCCGCTCCCACCACGATCACGTCGTCCACGGGTCGTGACCCTACGCTTCAAGTGAGACTGAGTGTCAAATAATCTGGCGTGTCAGAATCAGGACATGGGCCTGCGGGAACGGAAGAAGCAGCGCACGCGCGCGGAGCTGCAGCGCCACGCGCTGCGTCTGTTCCGCGACCACGGGTACGCCGCGACCACGGTCGACGACATCGCGGCGGCGGCGGAGGTCAGCCGCAGCACGTTCTTCCGCTACTTCCCGACGAAGGAGGACGTCGTCCTGTTCGACGACGTCGACCCCGCGATGGAGCGCGTCGCGGCGGGACTGGTGCCGGGGACGCCTCTGCTCGAGGCCGTCCGCACCATCGTGCGCGAGGGGTTCGGCTCGCTCGACGACGAGGCCCGCGCCCTCGAGGAGGTGCGGATGGAGCTCGCGCGCTCGGTGCCCGAGATCGCCGCGATCCTCCGCGAGCGCAACTCCTTCGGGGTCGAGCAGATCGCCGGCATGGTGTCGCGGGCCGTGGGGCGCCCGGCTGACGATCCCGACGTCGTGCTCTTCGCGGGCGTGATCTGCGGGACCCGCCTCGCCGCCGTCGCCCGGGTGCACGCCGACGGCACCCGGTCCTACGTCGACGAGCTCGACCGGATGCTGGCCCACCTCGCCGCCGGCATCCCGCTGGCGGACGCGCCGATCACTCGTCCCGGCGACCCAGCACGATCTCCGGCATGAAGCCGTGCTGGTAGAGCCGCTTCTCCCGGATCAGCGGCGAGAAGATCGCGGCCATGAACATCGCGGAGAACCACACGAAGCAGGGCAGGGCCACCCGTAGCCAGCCCGGTCCCGGCAGCAGGGCGAGCAGGGCCACGGGCAGGCACTGCACGGTGGTCCGCGCGAGCTGACGCAGGAACCAGGTGCGCACGGTGAGGTCGTGCAGCACCCAGCTCCCGTACGTCACCGGCAGCCGGGCCCCGAACGCATAGCCCAGCCACCGCAGGACCCCGGGTCTACGCACGCAGCCCCAGTGCCTGCGCCGTGAGCCGCGCGAGGTGGGTCGGCTCGTGCCCGGCGCTGTCCAGCTGGCGGATCTGGGTCCGGCAGGAGTAGCCGTCGGCGAGCACGGTGGTGTCCGCCGCCGCCTCCCGGACCTTCGGCATCAGGCCGCGCTCCGCGCACGCCGTCGAGACCTCGTAGTGCCCGTCCTCGAACCCGAAGTTCCCGGCCAGGCCGCAGCAGCCCTCGTCGAGCACGTCGGCCTGCACCCCGAGCGCCGCCATCACCGCGCGGTCGGCGTCGGTGCCCAGCTCGGCGTACTGGTGGCAGTGGATCTGGACGAGGGCCTTCCGCTCGGCCCCGTCGGTCAGCTCCGCGAGCTGGTCGGTGTGGTCCGCGAGCACCTCGGCGAACGTCCGGATGGACTTCGACGCCACCTGCGCGAGGTCGTGGTCGCGCCCCAGCACCTTGAGCGAGTCACCGCGTAGCGCGGCGGTGCACGAGGGCTCCAGGCCCACGATCGGCACCCCGTCCTCCAGCCACGGCCGGATGCGCTCCAGCGACCGCTCGATCACCTTCCGCGCGACCGACACCTGTCCCGTGGTCACCCACGTCAGTCCGCAGCACACCGTCTTCTGCGGCAGCTCCACGCGGTACCCGAGCGCCTCGAGCACCGCGATCGCGTCGAGCGCGAGCTCCGGGTCGAAGGCCGGGGTGAAGGAGTCGGTCCACAGCAGGATGCGCTTCCCGACGTCGGGTCGCGCCTGGTGCTTCTTCACGTCCATCAGCCGCCGCAGCGGCTTGGGCGCGAACGGCGGGATCGAGCGCTGCGGGGCGATGCCGCCGGCCTTCTTCGCGATCGACGCCAGGGCGGGGCGCTTCGCCAGCGCGTTGGCCATCCGCGGGGCGCCCGGGATCTTCGAGGTGATCGCGAGCCACGCCGGCAGCCAGCCCATCGACCAGTGCGAGCGCGGCCGGTCCTTCGCGCGCCCGGCGTAGTGCTGGGCGAGGAACTCGGTCTTGTAGGTCGCCATGTCGACGCCGACCGGGCAGTCCCGCGAGCAGCCCTTGCAGCTCAGGCACAGGTCGAGGGCGTCCTCGACCTCCTGGGACTGCCACCCGTCGGGCACGGTCTGCCCGGACGCCATCTCGAACAGCAGGCGGGCGCGACCCCGGGTGGAGTGCTTCTCCTCGCCGGTGACGCGGTAGCTCGGGCACATCACGCCGCCGCTCGCGGTGATGCACTTCGCGACGCCGATGCAGCGCCGGGTCGCCGACGCGAAACCGGTCTCCGGGTCGCCGTCGTGGATGAAGTCGAGCTGCGTGCGGGTCGGGATCGTCGGCTGCCCGATGAAGACCCGGATGTCGGAGTCGATCTTCGGCGGGTCGACCACGCGGTGCGGGTTCATCCGCCCGTCCGGGTCCCACGCCGCCTTGAAGTCGGAGAACGCCTCCATCATCTTCGGCGAGTACATCCGCGAGAGGAGCTCGGCGCGGGCCTGCCCGTCGCCGTGCTCGCCGGAGAGCGACCCGCCGTGCGCGACGGCGAGGTCGGCGGCGTCCTCGAGGAACGCCCGGAAGTTCTTCAGACCCGCCGTCGTGAGCAGCTGGAAGTCGATCCGGACGTGCACGCAGCCGTCGCCGAAGTGCCCGTAGTAGGCGCCGGTCCGGCCGTGCTTGCTCAGCAGGTCGTCGAACTCGCGCAGGTAGGAGCCGAACTTCGCGGGCTGGACGGCGGCGTCCTCCCAGCCCGGCCAGGCCTCGACGCCGCCGGGACCGCGCGTGACGATGCCCGACCCGTCCTCGCGGATCTTCCACAGCGCCCGCATGGCCTTCGGCTCGCTGACGACCTTGGAGTCGACCGTCGCCCAGGCCATCTCCTTCGCGATGGCCTCGGCCTTCTCGTGCGCCTCGCCGCGGGTCTCGCCGCCGGTCTCGACGTAGAGCCAGCCCTTGCCCCGGGGGAGCGCCTCGTGGGTGCGGTCGTCGGGCCGGGCGGAGCGCAGGGCGCCGATCACGCCGACGTCCATGCCCTCGATCGTCAGCGGCGCGTGGTCGCGGATCGGGACGACGTGGTCGGCGGCGGCGTAGGCGTCGGAGAACCCGAGGACGGCGAGCGCGCGGACCGGCGGGCTCGCGACCATGTCGACGGTGGCCTCGAGGATCGTCACGCAGGTGCCCTCGGTCCCGACCAGCGCCTTCGCGAGGTCGAAGCCGTGCTCGGGCAGCAGCTGGTCGACGTTGTAGCCGCTCACGCGACGGGTCAGGTCGGGGGTGTCGGTGCGCACGAGGTCGGCCGTCCGGTCCCGGAGCGCCTTGAGGTCGCGGTAGACCCGGCCCTCGCTGCCGGCCCGGCGGGCGGCGGCGTCGATCGCGGCGTCGTCCATCGGGCCGCCGACGTGCATCCGCGTGCCGTCGGCGAGCAGGACGTCCAGCTCGCGGACGTTGTCGACGGTCTTGCCCCACGCCACCGAGTGCGACCCGCAGGCGTTGTTGCCGATCATCCCGCCGAGCGTGCAGCGGTTGTGGGTCGACGGGTCCGGGCCGAAGGTCAGCCCGTGCGGCTTCCCGGCGTCGCGCAGGTCGTCCAGCACGGTGCCGGGCTGCACCCGTGCCGTTCCCGACGACGGGTCGATCTCCAGCACCCGGCGCATGTGCCGGGAGAAGTCCACGACGACGGCCTCGTTCACCGACTGGCCGCAGATGCTCGTCCGGGCCCCGAGGGGGAGCAGCGGCACCCCGTGGCGCCGGGTGACCTCGACGGCCCGCTCGACGTCGTCGCCGTCGACGGGCTGGACGACTCCGAGCGGCACGTGCCGGTAGTTCGACGAGTCCGCGGACCACATCGCCCGCGTCGCGGTGTCGAAGCGGACCGATCCGCGGACGGCTCCGGCGAGCTCCTGGGCGAGCAGGGAGTGCTCCGCGTCTGCGCCGGGGCGGATCGGTGCGGTGGTCATACCCCCATCATCGCGGGCGCTCAGGGCGCCTGCAGGGTCGCCGTCGTCACGGTCTCCGCCACGAGGCGTCCGCCGCTGACCACGAGGCGTCGCGACACGCGGTCGAGCAGGGCGGTGTGGTGGTCCGCGCCCGGGGCGTCGAGGACGACGAGGTCGGCGCGGGAGCCGGGCGCGAGGTCGTGGCCCCCGGTCCCGAGCATGGCCGCCGCCCCGGCGGTGACGCGGTCGAGCAGGCGGTCGAGGCCCGCGGTGGTGCCGAACGGCTGGGTGTGGGCGGCCAGCAGGGTCACGTCGAGCATGTCGACGGTGCCGAACGGGGTGAAGGCGTTGCGGACGTTGTTGCTGGAGAGCGCCGTGGCCACCCCGGCGTCGAGCAGCTCGGCCACCGGTGCGGCCCGTCCCTGCAGGTAGAGGTCGGTCGGCGGGAGCACCACCACACCGACCCCGGCCCCCGCCAGCCGCTCCGTGATCCCCCGCCGGGTGTCGGTGGTGAGACCGGCCATCGTCGTGACGTGCCCGAGCGTCGTCCGGCCGCCCCAGCCGCGCTCCGCGGTGACGTCGGCGACGAAGGTCGCGAGGGTGTGCCGCGGGTCGTCCGGTCCGGCCGCGAAGTCGGCGTGGATGTCGACGTCGACGTCGAAGCGCGCCGCGAGATCGAACACCCGCCGCACGTGCTCGCGGCAGCCCTCGACGTCGTCCTCGGCGTAGCTGCACCCGCCGATCACGTCGGCGCCGCGCCGCAGGGCCTCGACGAGCAGGTCGTCGGTGCCGGGGCGGGCGGCGATCCCCTCCTGCGGGAAGGCGACGACCTGCAGCTCGACGACCCCGGCCCACCGCTCCTTCAGCTCGAGCAGGGCGTCGAGGCTCGTGAGGCCGACGGTGGGGTCGACGTCGACGGGCGTGCGGACGAGCGTCGTGCCGTGGCGCAGCGCCCGCCGCAGGACGTCCTCGGCGCGGGCGAGCACGTCGTCGTGGGTGAAGTGCTCCTTGGCCTCCGCCGTCGCGCTCACCGCGCCCTGCAGCGTGCCGTCCCCGCCGCCGAGCAGTGCCTTGTCGAGGTGCAGGTGCGGTTCGACCAACCCGGGCAGGACGGGGCGGCCGCCGCCGTCGAGGGTCTCGACGGCGGGTGCGGTCAGGTCCGGCCCGACCTCCGCGATCTTCCCGTCCTCGACGCGGACGTCGACGGGGGTGTCGTGTCCGCGCGGGAGGACGTTCGTCAGGAGGAGGTCGTGGGGGCCAGGAGCCATGAGACGTCGGTACCCGGTGCGAGCTCGATCGGCTCCTCGTCGCGACGGAAGAGACGAGCGGTGTTCCCGCCGAGGGTCACCGTGTCGCCGGTGCGGTGCAGCCAGGCACCTTCGCGCAGCCCGACGACGGGGACGGTGTTCAGCTCGTGGAACTCCCGGATCCGTTCCTCGCGGGTCTCGCCCTGGTGGGTGCTCGTGGGGTCGAGGTCGAGGTAGTGCGGGTTCACCTGGAACGGCACGCGGTGCAGGGCGTCGAGGCCACCGGGGTCGACGATCGGCATGTCGTTCGTCGTCCTGATCGTCGGCTGGGCGAGGTTGGTGCCGGCCGAGCTGCCGGTGTAGCGGCAGGCGTCGTTCCCGCGCAGGGCGTCGAGGACGCCGAGCCGGCGCACGTCGTGGAGCAGGCGGAACGTGTTGCCGCCCCCGACGAACACGGCGTCCGCGGTCGCGGCCGTGGCGGCCGGGTCGGGCTCGCGGTGCAGGGGGCGGACGTCCAGCGGCGCGAGGGCCCGGGCCACCCAGGCGTGGTAGGCGTCGTGGTCGGCCTGCGCGTAGGGCAGGAACCAGACCGTCCGCCCGCCGAGGTGCTCGTCCAGCACCTCGCGGGCGTGCGTGAACGGCTCCGCACCGCCCGGCGGGCGGGAGTTGGACAGCAGCAGGACGTCGCCGGACACGCCGGTCAGTCTCCCGAGGGTCACGTGGGGCAGGTCCCGGGGCCCCGGAACCTGCGTGGTGTGACCCTCGTCGGGCCGGGAGCTGAGCGACCCGTCGTCAGGAACCCGCGACCGGGACGCGCGGCGGCACAGTCGGGACGGGCAGCGTGACGGTGCGCAGGGCACCCGGGGCGTCGGCCGGCACGACCGGGTGCACCGGGGCGACCGGCTCCAGCCGCTCGTACCCCGCACCGAGCGGCGGGCGCGGGTCGGTCTCGCCCTTGTTCGGCCAGAACGACATGGCGCGCTCGGCCTGCGCGGTGATCGTGAGCGACGGGTTGACGCCGAGGTTGGCCGAGAGCGCCGAGCCGTCCACGACGTGCAGGCCCTCGTACCCGTACAGCCGCTGGTAGGCGTCGATGACGCCGTCCGCGGGCGAGCTGCCGATCGCGCAGCCGCCGATGAAGTGGGCGGTCATCGGCATGTTCACGGCCTCGCCCCAGGTGCCGCCCGGGTCGCCGTCGATGATCTCGGCCATCCGCCGGGTGGTGGCGTTCGCCGCGGGGATCCACGTCGGGTTCGGGGTGCCGTGGCCCTGACGGGAGACCAGGCGGCCGAAGCGGCGGCGGACGGTGATCGAGTTGTCGAGCGACTGCATCACGAGCGCGATGACGGTGCGCTCCGACCAGCGGCGCTTGTCGAAGGACCGCGCGAACCGTCCGGGGTGGCGCACGGCCTGACCGAGGATCTTCAGCCCGCGCGGGACGCGGCCGCCGCCGTCGGTCATGAGCGTGGTGAGCAGGCCCATCGCGTTCGAGCCGTAGCCGTAGCGGCAGGGCTCGATGTGGGTGTCGGGGTCCGGGTGCCACGACGAGGTGATCGCGACGCCCTGGGTGAAGTCGCGGGGGCCGCCCCGCTCGGAGGCGCGGCGGGACATCGCGCCGACGAGGGCCTCGGAGTTCGTGCGGGTCAGGTGTCCGAGCCGCGCGGAGATGCTCGGCAGCACGCCCGTGTCGCGCAGGCGGTGCAGCAGCGACTGCGTGCCCCAGGT
Source organism: Actinomycetospora corticicola (assembly GCF_013409505.1). Taxonomy (NCBI): domain Bacteria; kingdom Bacillati; phylum Actinomycetota; class Actinomycetes; order Pseudonocardiales; family Pseudonocardiaceae; genus Actinomycetospora; species Actinomycetospora corticicola. The sequence continues at coordinate 4,585,068 of NZ_JACCBN010000001.1, forward strand.
CCCGGCCGAGAAGATCACCTGGTCGGCCGTGTAGACCGTCCGGCGCCGCCGGCCCTTCCGCGTCGGCCGCGTGACCACCTCCCACCCCCCGTCAGGACGCGGACGCACCGAGAGCACCGTCGTCTCCGGGTACACGAGCGCCCCGGCCCGCTCGGCGAGACCGAGGTAGTTCCGGTCGAGGGTGTTCTTCGCGCCGTGGCGGCAGCCGGTCATGCACTCGCCGCACTCGATGCAGCCGGTGCGGTCGGGTCCCGCGCCGCCGAAGAACGGGTCGGGCACCGTGACGCCCGGGCCCTCGCCGAAGTACACGCCCACCTGCGTCGGGGTGACGGTGTCCTCGCGGCCCCACTCGCGTGCGACCTGGCGCATGACCTCGTCCGACGGGGTCACGGTCGGCTGCGTGACGACGCCGAGCATGCGCTGGGCCTGCTCGTAGAACGGGTCGAGCTCGGCGCGCCAGTCGGTGATCGAGGCCCACTGCGGGTCGCGGTAGAACGCCTCGGACGACGGCTGGTAGAGCGTGTTCGCGTAGTTCAGCGAGCCGCCGCCGACACCGGCCCCCGCGAGCACGACGACGTCGCGCAGCACGTGGATCCGCTGGATGCCGTAGCAGCCGAGCGCCGGGGCCCAGAGGAAGTTGCGGACGTCCCAGGACGTGGAGGGCAGCGTCTCCGGGCTGAACCGCCGCCCCGCCTCGAGCACCCCGACCCGGTACCCCTTCTCGGTCAGACGCAGCGCGGAGACGCTGCCGCCGAAGCCGGAGCCGATGACCAGGACGTCGTGGTGGTGGTCGCGCACCGACGCACGTTAACCCGCCGGTAGATGTGACGGAAGGTCACAGGTACGGACTGTCCGGTCTAGTGCGCCATGCTCCGGTCGAGCCCGAGCCACCGCGCGGTCTCGTCGTCGACGAGCCGGCGCAGGATCACGGCGTTGGCCGGGACGACGGGCGCGCCGTCCTTGAACTGCCGGCCCTTGGCGCCCATGTACGGGGCGCTGGGCTTCCAGTCGGGGTGCGCCATGATCGTCTCGGCCGTCACCCGGTCCTCCTCGGGGATGACCCCGAGGATGCCGTCGGCGTACCACTCGGCCTCGTTGTCGGCGCCGGTGCGCGAGTACGGGTTCGAGTCGAAGACGACCACGGCGGCGATGCGGCCGCGGCCGTTCCACTCGTGCACCCACCCGACGGTGCCCGGCCCGACGCGCTTCTCGCGCGAGTGCGAGACGGCGAGCTTCCAGGAGGTGCGGGTCCCCGTGCGGTCCCCGTCGGAGTCGAAACGGGCGGCGGGCGAACGCATCCACGCGGCCTCGTCCTCGGCGTTCTCCGCCGGATTCCACGCGAGCATCACGTCTCCGATCACCTCGAAACGTGCGGAACGGCTGACCACGGACGGCCTCCCCGGGGGTCGATTCCCGGGAGGCGTCCGCCTCCCGGCTCAGGGGACAAGCATGACCTTCCCGACCGCGCCGTTCTCCACCGCCTCCTGAGCTGCGACGACGTCGTCGAGCGGAAAGGTCGTCACCTCGAGCGGAATGAGGGCCCCGGAGGCCACCGCACCCCGTACCCAGGCGACGTCGGCGGCCAGATCCGCGGCGGTGATGTTGTAGAGCAGCACGAAGTGGATCGCGGTGTTGGTGACCATCAGCCGGCGCACCGGGACGGTCGGGTCGTTCGGCTCGTTGGCGTAGACCGCGATCGTCGTGTTGTCGCTGACGGCGAGGTCCAGGTCGAGGTTCGCGCCCAGGGCGACCTCGACGATGCGGTCGACGCGCTCGGCGAAGGCGCGGATCTTCTCGGCCGCCCCGTCCTCCCGGTAGTTCACGACGAGGTCCGCCCCGGCCGCGCGGGCCCGCTCGCCCTTGGCCTCGGAACTGACGGTGGAGACCACCCGCGCGCCGGCGTACTTGGCCAGCCCGATCGCGAAGTGCCCGACGGCACCGGCACCGCCCGCGACCAGGACCGTCTTCCCCGCCAGCGCCGACGGGTCGCCGCCGAGGCAGTGCGCCGCGGTGACCGCTGGGACCCCGAGACAGGCCCCGAGCTCGTCCGAGGCGTCGTCGGGCAGCGGCACCGCGCGCTCGGCCGGGAGCAGGCTGAACTCCGCGGCGGTCCCGTAGCGGTTGCCGAACGCCCCGAGGTGGATCCACACCCGCTGGCCGACCTCGCGGCCCTCCACACCCTCGCCGACGGCGTCGATCACGCCGGCCCCGTCCTGGTGCGGGATCTGGAAGTCCTGCGGCTCGCCGCCGGTCAGTCCCGCACGGGTCTTCCAGTCGGTGGGGTTGATCGCGGAGCGGGTGATCCGGACGCGGACCTGGCCGGCCCCCGGGTCGGGGACGTCGACGTCCTCGACGTGCAGGACGTCCGCGGCGGACCCGGTCTTGCGGTACACGGCTGCCTTCATGACGGCGGGGTTTCCCCGTGCGGGGGTGCGTCAGACGCCGTGCGCCGGTGCAGGAGGGCCTGGTCGAGCACCACCGTGGCGCGGAAACCGCACAGCACGAGGATGTGCAGCAGGAACAGCCACAGCGCCAGCGCGGACACCGCACCCACGATCGGCAGGCCGCCGAAGGGCGCCGACCACTCGATCGGGATCGCCAGGAAGACCACGAAACCCTGCAGGAACCCGGCGAGTACCGAGCCGGTGGCGAACGCCCCGATCAGGAGCGCCTTCCAGCCGAGCCGGCCCGGCGCGACGAACCGGAACAGCGCGACGAGGGCGAGCGAGACGGTCAGGAACACCACGTGGAAGGCGATGACCACGCCGAGGACGAGCGACCAGCCGCCCTCGGCGTAGAGCGGCCCGACGACGGGTGCCGCGGCCAGCACCACGACGACGAGGAACGGGGCGACCGCCGCGACGCCCAGCAGTCCGGCGCGGCCCCGCCAGCCGGTGAGCCGGTCGGGGACGTCGGAGAACTGCCGGAAGGCCCGCCGCAGGCCCTCGCCGTAGAGGCTGGCCGGGAACAGCACGACGAGCGTCTTCCACCACGGCATCCCGAGCGCGACGGCGGTGAGCGTGCGCAGGGCGTCCGGCGTCCCGTGGCCCTGCGGCAGGCCGCCGATCGCGGCCTCCATCGCCTCCGTCAGCACGTCGCCGCCGACCAGGCGGCCGACCGCCCAGAGCGAGGCCAGCGCGAGCGGCACCAGCCCGATCACGCCGAAGTAGGTGGCGCCCGCCGCCCACAGGGCGACGTCGCTGACCGGGAAGGTCCGCCCGACCTCCCGCGCGAGTCCCGTCGCCCGCTCCCGTCGGGTGGTCATCGCGGCCTCCGGTGGCACCCTGGCGGGATGGCAACGGACCCGGACGCCGGCTGGTCGGCGCGCCACGGCGGTCTGGAGCCGTCCGTGGTGGTGCGCGGCTGGCTGCGGCTGGTCCGGGCGTGCGTCCGCCCCGTCCGGCGGGTCCCGCCGGACGTGCTCTCGGTCGCGGGGGTGCTGGTCCTCGCGGCCGCGGTCCCGGTCGCGACGACGGGTGCGCCGTGGGTCGCGCTCGCCGGGGTGCTGGTGGTGCTCGGCGGGGTGCTCGACGGGCTCGACGGCGCGGTCGCGCTGGCCACCGAACGGGCCCGCCCGCTCGGGGCCGTCGTCGACGCGGTGTGCGACCGGCTGGGCGACCTGGCGCTGCTCGCGGTGCTCGTCGTGCTCGGCGCCCCGGTCGCCGGGGCCGTCGCGGTGGCGGCGGTGACCCTGCTGCACGAGTACGCCCGGGCGCGGGCCCAGTCGGTGGGCATGCCCGGCGCCGGTGCGGTGACGGTGGCCGAGCGGCCGACGCGGATCATCGTCGTCGCCCTCCCGGCGCTGGGGGCCGCGGTCCTGCCGGCGGTGCCGGGACCGGGGTGGAGCTGGGGGACGACGTTCCTGACGACGTGGGCGGTGCTGGCGCTGGTGGGGCTGGTGCAGCTCGGCGTGGGGATCCGTCGGACGATCCCTGCGGCGTTCCCACCGGAGCCGCCGTTGCCGCCGGACCTGCCGGACCTGCCGTCGCCGGGCCGATGAGCCCCGCGACGATCTCGGCCGACATCAGCACGAGCGGGATGCCGCCACCGGGATGGGCCGACCCACCGACGAGGTGGAGACCCGGTAGCGGCCCGGCGTTCGACGGGCGCTTCAGCGCGGCGCGCGGGCCGTGCGAGGCGGTGCCGTAGATGGCCCCGCCGGGCGAGCCGGTCCGGCGTTCGAGGTCCGCGGGCGTGAGCACCTCCACGAACCGCAGGCGCGGCCGGACGTCGACGCCGCGGGCGGCGAGCACGTCGAGGATCCGGTCCGCGTACGCCTCGCGCAGCCCCGGGGCGTCCCAGTCGACCCCGCGGGCCGGGTCGTGCACCGGGGCGTTGACCAGCACGAACCAGCCCTCGGAGTCGTCGTCGGGGCGCAGTGCCGGGTCGTCGGGGGCGTGCACGTAGACGGTCGGGTCCTCGACCGGACGGGGTCGCCGACCGAACACGGCGTCGAACTCGGCGGCGTAGTCGGCGGGGAAGAACACCCGGTGCGCGGCGGGCGCCTCCCGGCCCGACAGCCCGAGGAGCAGCACGAACCCGGCGCTGGACGGCGGGATGCGGCGCAGCCGGCGGCGGGCCCGGGAGGCCGTCCCGCGGGCCAGCAGCTGCTCGTGGAGCACCGCGGCGTCCGCGTTGCAGACCACCGCGTCCGCCCGCCGCTCCTGTCCGGCCACCCGCACCCCGACGACGCGGCCGGACTCGACGAGCACCTCCTGCACCGGCGACGACAGGTGCACCGCCACACCGAGGGTGCGGCAACGCTCCGCCAGCGTGTCGACGATCCGCCGCAGGCCGCCCGGCACGTACCAGGCCCCGAACTCCTGCTCGACGAACGACGTCACCGACAGGACGGCCGGGGTGCGGCGCGGGTCGGAGCCGGAGTAGGTGGCGTACCGCTCCAGCCACGTGCGCATCCGCGGGTCGGCGAACGCCCGGCGGGCGAGCCCGCGGATCGTGCGCCACGGCGCGACGGCCCGCAGGCCGCTCGGGCTGGCGCTCATCCGCAGCAGCGCGGGCAGCGTGAGCGGGCGGCGCAGGACCTGCTCGCCGACGAGCTCCCACAGGTGCCGCGAGCGCGCGTGCAGCCGTGACCACGCCGCACCCGCACCCGCGCCGAACGCGGCGTCGAACGCGGCCGGGACCGCCGCCGGGTCGTGCGGCAGGGTCAGGCGGGTGCCGTCGGCGAAGGTGTAGTCGCAGGCCGGGTCGACCGGCTCGACCGCGAGACCGGCAGGACCGGCGGGGCCGCCCGTCGTCGTGAACAGGTCCTCGAGCAGCCCCGGCAGGGTCAGCAGGGACGGCCCGGTGTCGAAGGTGAAGCCGTCCCGCTCGACGAGCCCGAGCTTGCCGCCGACGACGTCGGCCCGCTCGTACACCTCGACGTCGTGCCCGGCGGCGGCGAGCCGGGCCGCCGTCGCGAGCCCGCCCAGTCCGGCCCCGACGACCACCACGGAACTCACAGCGAGCGTCCCTTCCACGTCAACGTGCCGCGCACCCGACCGATCCAGGACGACACCAGCAGCCCCAGTGTGGTCACCACCGAGGCCGGGTGTCCGACCGCGTCCCACGGCGGCGTGGCGGTGAACCGGGCGGCGAGCACCCGCCCCGCGACGCCCGCGACGTACCCGAGGGCCCCGACCCGGGAACCGGCGAGTGCGGCCACCGGCGGGACCACGTAGACGACGAGCAGCGCGGCGCCGACCGCCACCGCCCCGACCGGGGAGCCGAAGGCCGCCCACAGCGACTTGCGGTAGCCGGCGTGCAGGTCGCGGCCGGTGTCGTACATCCGGCAGGTCGCGAGCGTCGACCCGTCCCCGACGCCCGTCCGTCCGCCGCTGCGGCGGACCGCGCGGGCGAGCGCGATGTCGTCGAGCACCTCGCCGTCCACGGCCCGCCACCCGCCGGCGCGGGCCAGCGCGTCCGCCTCGACGACGAGGAACTGCCCGTTGGCCACCGCCATCGACGGCCGGTGGCTGCGTTCGGCGGCGCGCAGCGGGAGCGTCGTCAGCCACGACCAGGCGAGCAGCGGCTGCACCAGGCGCGCGAGCGGGCCGGACACCGCCTGCCGCGGCCAGGGCGAGAGCAGGGCGAGCGGTTCGGGGGCGCGCAGCATCGCGATCGCGGCGGCGACCGCGTGCGGTGCCAGCACGACGTCGGCGTCGACGAACACGAGGACCTCGCCCCGCGCCGCCGCCGCGAGCTGCGCGCAGGCGTGCGGTTTGCCGAGCGTGCCCGCGGGTGGCGGCATGCCGGGCAGGACGCGCAGGCGGGGGTCACCGCCCGCCGTCGTGCGCACGACGTCCGCGGTGCCGTCGGTGGACCCGTCGTCGAGGACGAGGACCTCGAGGTCCCCGACGCCGCGCTGGGCGAGCAGCGACGTGATCGTCGGGGCGATCCGCGGTGCCTCGTCGCGGGCGGGCACGAGCACCGAGACCGGACCCCCGACGGCGGGTGGCGTCGTTGGCGGGCGGCGGAGCCGACGCCGGTTGACCAGCTGGTGGAGGGTGCCGGCGACGGCGAGGACGGACCCGGAGGTCACGAGCAGGTGGAGGGGTGAGAACGGACCTGCGGCGGGCACCCCGGCACCGTAGGCACGCCCGATCGACACCGCTGAGCGGTCCACGGTCCGACGTGGATCGCGATCGGGGAGGTTCGGGAACGTGGTGACGAGGGCATGGTGACGACCGTCCGCCCGGCGGTGGCGACGACCTCCCTGCCGGCCTGGGTGCTCGTCGGGGCGGCGGTGCTGGTCCAGATCGTCTACCCGCTGGTGCCCGCCTCGTGGCTCACGGGCGTGACGGTCACGAGCGTCGTGGTGTTCTTCCTGGCGTCGCTGGCGGACGTGGTGCGGGTGCACGGGGCGCGCGGGGGTCTGCTCCTCGTCGGGATCGCCGGCGGCGGCGGGCTGGTGGCCGAGGCCGTCGGGCTCGCCACCGGCTTCCCGTTCGGGTCCTACGCCTACACCGGCACGCTCGGCCCGGAGCTGCTCGGCGTCCCGGTCGTCGTCCCGCTGGCCTGGGCGATGATGGCCTGGCCCGCGCTCGTCGTCGGGCGGACGCTGGCCGGGCGCGGTCCCGGCGTCGTCGTGCTCGGCGGGCTGGCGCTGGCCGCCTGGGACCTGTTCCTCGACCCGCAGATGGTGGGGGCCGGGCACTGGACGTGGTTCGCGCCCGACCCCGCGCTGCCGTTCGTGCCCGGCATCCCGCTGACCAACTACGCGGGCTGGGTGCTCGTCTCGCTGCTGGTGGTCGGGGCGCTGCACCGGACGCTGGGTCCGCGCTCGGCCCGGGTGTCCGGGCCGGCGACCGCGCTCTACCTCTGGGTGTACGCGTCCTCGGTGCTCGCCCACCTGGCGTTCTTCGGGCTGCCGGGGTCCGCCCTGGTCGGGGGCATCGGGATGGGCGCGATCGCGGTGCCGTTCGCGGTCACCACCTGGCGCCGCGAACGGGCCGCGTGGCGCGGCCGGGCGGGTTAGCCGGCCTGCAGCTTCTCGTCGTCGTCGGGGAACGCCCCGGCGTCACGGAGCTCCCGCGACCAGCGGGTGCAGCGCTCCACGACGCGCTCGAGCCCGTGCTCCATGCCCTCGACGACGGGGTCGAGCGCGGCCTCGGTGGCCTCCTCGACGTCGTCGCGCAGGGCCGCCCCGCGCTCGGTGAGCCGGATGCGGTCGCCGTCGCGGGTGATCAGCATGCGGTCGAGCAGGTCGGCGGTCGCCGCCTCGATGGCCTCCTCGGACCACGAGCGCGTCCGCGTGTAGTCCCGCCCCGCCATCCCGATGCGCGCCTCGGTGAGCAGGTTCGACTCGAGCATCCCGACGCCGTGCGACACGAGCGCCGCGATGTGGGCGTCGCCGCGGAACTCGCGCAGCAGGTTCGTGGCGTGCCAGAGCCGGGCCCAGGCGTCGCCGGGCCACTCCAGCGCCGCGTGGCCCGCGAACAGCGGCTTCCCCAGCACGGGCGCCCGGTCGAGGCCGCCCCGGAGCACGGTGACGACCTCCTCGACGTCGCGCGCGGGCTCGCCGAACACCCGGTGCAGGCACCGGGTGGCGCCGGCCAGCTTCGCGGCGAGGACGTCGGGCACGCTCGCGGTCGCGAGCGCCGCCTCGTAGGTGCCGGTGAGCATGTCCGGCTCGAACGCCCCGAAGCTCGCGACGACGAGGCTCGCCGGCGGCAGACCGAGCGCACCGGCCCGGCCCAGGACGTAGCCCTCGAACCGGCGCAGGCCCAACGCCTCGTACTGCTCGCGGGCCTCCTGGCTGTGGACGTACACCATGGCGATCGGCTCGATCGCGTCCCGGAGGCGGCGGGCGGGGGAGGTCGCAGGAGGCACGCGCTCCACCTACCCGGACCGCCCCGGTCTCATCCCGCCGTGCGCTTGAGGGGGTCGGGCGGGAACCAGCCGGCCGCGACGACCCGGTCGGCCCAGGAGCCGAGGGTGGCCACCAGCTCGTCGAACCCGTCCGATCCCCCGTCGCTCCGCTCGCGCGAGCCCGTCAGGGCTTCCACCACCCGGTGCTGCCCCAGGTCGGTGGCGGCCTCGATCGCCTGGCGGGCGTCGCGGCCCGCCGCGGTGAGCCCGCCGTCCGCGACGAGGCCGCGCGCCTCCAGACGCGCGGACGCCGCGCTCATCGACTCCGGCGACCAGCCCCGCGTGCCGGTGTACTCGTAGAGGTCGAACCCGGCCCGCAGCTCGGTGAGGATGTTCGCCTCCAGGCCGTCGACCCCGGCCGCCACGCAGGCGGCGAGGTGGGTGTCGCCGCGGTGCTCGCGGTAGAGCGAGGCGACGTGCCACAGGCCGGTGTGCGCGTCGGTCGGCCAGGGCCGGTCGCGCAGGCTCGCGTAGAGCGGACGGCCGGCGAGCTCGCCGGGGCCGCCCGCGTCGAGCGCCTCGCGCAGCCGACGGGTGACCCGCCCGATCTCGGCCTCGTCGACGCCCTCGAGCGCGGCCCGCATCCCCTCGCCACCGCTCGCGGCGCGCACCGCCAGCAGCTCCTCGATCGAGCAGGTGGCCCGCGCCTGGCGCCACAGGTCGGCCGCGAGCCCCGGCTCGAACACCGCGAAGGTGGAGGCCACCACGCCGGGCGTGACGTCGCCCAGCGTGCAGCCCCGGCCCCCGACGTAGCCGGTGAGGAAGTTCAGCCCCGCCGTACGCAGCTGCTCGTGGGCGGGCGCGCTCCAGAGGTGGACCATCGCGAGCGGCTCGAGCACGTGCCGCAGCGCCAGGGCGGGGGTGTCGGGGGTGGGGGCGGTCGCACCCTCCCGCGGCTGGAGGAAGACCTCGCGGGCCTCGTCGAAATCCACGTGGGCGAGTGTGGCCCACGCCACGACGCCCCCGCGAGAGCGACCTATCCGGACGGCGGGGTCGGCGCGGGCTTCGGGGGCGTGGGCTTCGGGGGCGTGGCCGGGGTGGGGGCGTGCGAGTGCCCGTGTCCGTGGCCATGGCCGTGTCCGTGGCCGCTCGAGGAGGAGTCGCCCGCCGGTCGCAGGATCGGCTCGCCGGCCCGCAGCGGGACCTGCTCGTACCGGCCCTCGTGGGCGATGACCGGACGGGTGTCCCCGGCGAGCTCCGGGTGCTTCTCCTCGAGGCGCTGACGCTGTTCCCACTGCTTGCGCATCGAGGCGATGTACTCGCGGTTGCCGTTGTAGACCCCGCGCCAGGTCTGGGGCATCTGCTCGCGGGACAGCCCGGGGTCGGCGCGGCCGTGCAGCGCCGGCCGCGACGGCACCTTGCGGGACTCGCCCCCGCACTCCGGGCACGCCGGGGCCGCCGCGTCGCGGCCCATCAGCCGCTCGAAGCGCAGCCCGCAGTCACAGCGGTAGTCGTAGATCGGCACTCCGGTGCCCCTCCTTCGTCGGGGCCTGTGAGCACTGATCCGTGTCCAGACACGGATGAGTGCTCACAGGCGCGCAGCGCACCTCTACCAGTTCGAGATGGACTTCGCGAAGATGTCCGCGATGTCGTCCTCGGTCGGCGTCCGGGGGCACGTGGCGAGCAGCCGCTGCTGCTTCATCGTGCCCTCGACCAGGTCCGGGATGTCCGACTCGGAGAACCCGACCTCGCCGATGCCGTTCGGGATCCCGATGTCGCGCATCAGCTCGGTGACCACGTGCGGCAGCTGCTCCGACGCCTTGTTCTGCGTCTCGGCGTTCGGTCCGAGCATCCGCGCGGCCGCCATGTGCCGGTCGGGGGCGGAGTCGAACGAGAACCGGAACGCCTCGGGCGCCGTGAGCGACACCGACATGCCGTGCGGCACCATCGCCTCGTCCGACGGGTAGCCGGCCGGGTGGAAGTCCCGGACCTGCCCGGCGATCGGGTAGGCGTTCGCGTGCGGGATGTGCACCCCGGAGTTGCCGAAGCCCATCCCCGCGAACGTCGCGGCCATCATCATGTCCATGCGGGCGTCGACGTCGTCGGCCCCGCGGTGCACCGCAGTGCGGAACGACTTCGCCAGCAGCGACATCGACTTCTCGCACCACAGGTCCGAGACCGGGTTCGACCCGCAGTAGGTGACCCGCTGCTCGGGCTGCTTGCGGTCGAACGTCGTGTACCAGCGCGCGGTGTAGCTCTCCAGCGCGTGGCAGACGATGTCCATGCCCGACGCGGCGGTGACCTCCGGCGGGAGGGTCATCGTCAGCAGCGGGTCGACGACGGCGAGGGTCGGGCGCAGCCGCCAGTGGCTGATCCCGGTCTTCACCCGCAGCGACAGGACGTCGAGGACGCACATGGCGGTCGACTCGGAGCCGGTGCCCGCCGTCGTCGGGACGGCGATGAGGGGCTTGAGGGCCCCCGGCGGCACCTGGGCGTTGCCGACCGGCTTGTTGATGTAGTCCATCAGCTCACCGGGGAAGGTGGTGAGCAGGTTGACCGCCTTCGCGGTGTCGATCGCCGACCCGCCGCCGACCGCGACGAACCCGTCCCACGGGCCCTGCGTGGTGGCGTAGCCGATCGCCTTGTTCATCGAGTCGTCGGTCGGCTCGACGTGCACGCCGTCGAAGATCTCGACGGTCATGTCGTAGCGGCGGATCTGGTCGGCGATCCGGTCGGGCAGCCCGGTCTGCTGCATGCCCGGGTCGGTGATCAGGAGGATCCGCTTCGCGCCGTACTGCGAGAGGTCGAACCCGATCTCGTCGCAGGCGCCGGCGCCGAACTTCAGCGGCGGTGCACCCCACGTGAAGATCGACTCCTCGGTGGGGACGGGAGGGACGGTCACGTGTAGTGGCCTCCGTTCGAGACGGTCTTGAGCTCGTGGATCTGGTCGGCGTCGTGGCCGAAGACGACGGTGGCGTTCGTCTTCTCGGCGACGTCGCGGATCTTCTCGACCGACGAGAACCAGGACTCGAGGTTGTTCACGATCGCGGCGGGGACCGGCGGCGGCCCGTAGCTCGCACCCATGTACACCGCGTCCGAGGTGAAGATCATCGTCCCGGTGTCGGGGAGGTCGACCTGCATCGACATGGTGCCCGGCGTGTGGCCCGGGGTCTGGAGGAGCGTCACGCCGGGGAGGAACTCGGTGTCGCCCGAGACCGTCTCCCAGTTCAGGTTCTCGTAGTCGCTCTTGAGGTGCGCGCCCGTGAACGGCCCGTCGAAGCCGAACGCGAACTCCTTCTCCTTGTCCGAGCACACGAGCTTCGCAGGCGAGTCCTTGAACAGGTTCGCGTTGCCGCAGTGGTCGAAGTGCAGGTGCGAGAGCACCACGTAGTCGATCTGGTCGGTGCCGATGCCGAGCTGCTCGAGCCGCTTGTCGAGGTACTCGTCGTCGGAGACCTTGTCGTAGGGGAAGAAGTCGTTGAGGCCGGTGGGACCCCAGCGCTCCTCCCAGTCCGCGGGGCAGCTGGTGTCCCACAGCAGGGTCCCGTCGGGGGTCTCGACGAGGACGCAGTGCGTCGGCACGTCGACCCACTCGGCGGGGGACTCCTTCTGCTGGCGGGGCTTGATCGACCGCCCCGGCTGCAGGAGCAGCCACGTCAGATCGGCGGTCATCGCGCCGCAATCGAGAACGCTGACCTTGATGTCACCACTGGCCACTGCAGACCTCCGCGTCTACGCACTACGGGACCGACCCCCCGTGGGTGATCACACTGCCTGTGACCGGTGCCACCGTCAATCGCAGGGATGGCCCGATGCGCATGCGTGCAGCGCGGCGAATTCGGCGGCCAGGGAGACCGGCGTGTAGTGGGCGTTCAGGCCACTCGGGTTGGGCAGCACCCACAGCCGCGTGGGGCCGAGCGTCCGGTCCTGCTTCCCGACGACGGCCTTCGGCTCCCCGAAGGCGGTGCGGTACGCGACCACCCCCACGACGGCGAGCCACGCCGGCGCGAGGTCGGTGGTCAGCGCCCGCAACCGCTCCCCGCCGGCCCGCAGCTCGTCGTCGGTGAGCTCGTCGGCGCGGGCGGTGGCCCGGGGCGCCACGTTGGTGATCCCGAGCCCCAGCGCGGGCAGCAGACCCTGCTCGGCCGGGGCGAGGAGCCGGGGCGTGAAGCCCGAGGCGTGCAGGGCCGGCCAGAACCGGTTCCCGGGACGCGCGAAGTGGTGCCCGGTGTACGCCGAGACCAGGCCGGGGTTGATCCCGGAGAACAGCACGCGCAGCGGCGGGTCGTCCGGACCGGGCAGCACGTCGGGGAGCAGCCGGTCCCGCGCCGCCTCCAGGTCGGCCCGGGTCGGTCCCCGGCGTCGCGCGGTCGCCACGTGCGGCCACCCCTCCTCCGATGAACGAACGGCACTCTCGCGCACATAGAAGCTGCGAACGTGCCGCTCGTGCACGGCGGGGTGCGGCCGGACGGCCCAGCCGGTCGTCCCCAGCGGCATCCGGACCCCCGGTCGTCCCCAGCCTCGCGCGTGGCCGGGAGCGGACCCGACGTCGGGAGCGTCTGCAGGGATATGAGCGATGGATACACCGTGTCCCCGGACGCCCTGCGCCGCACCGTCGAGGACATCGAGTACGCCGTGGACGACGCGGCGAGGGCGGCCGCGTCGATGAGTGCTGCGGTCCGAGACCTGGCCCGGCTCGTCCCGGGGACCCGGACGGCGGAGCAGGCGCTGGTCCTGGCCCGGGAGTGGGAGGCCGACGCCGCGACCTGGCGGGCCGCGGCCGAGGCGTTGGAGGACCTGCTGGAGGACACCGCGACGGACGTCGGACTGGCCGACGGCGAGCTCGCGCGCCTGTTCGACGGCACGCGGTGACCGCGCTCGCCCCGGTGGCCGTCGCCCTCGCCGCGGCCGTGGACGGGTGGGAGCACGCCGTGTTCGCCCCGCAACTGCCGGACGCGTGGCGGGGCGCGGCGGCCGACGCGGCGCGGGGCGAGCTCGTCCGGCTGCTCGACCGCGGGGGCGGGCTGCTCGACCGGGCCCGGCGGCTGTCCGCCGTGCTCGCCGACGTGGCCGCCCGGGAGCCGTTCGACGACGCCCGGCTGGCCGACGCCCTCGCCCGGGCGGCCCGGAGCGGGCCGACGGCCGTCGGGCCGTCCGCCGACGGCCCGGCAGCGGCTGCCGTCGCGCACTGGTGGGCGGGCCTGTCGCCGGCGGAGCAGGAACAGCTGGTCGTCGGGCGCCCGGAGCTGGTCGGGGCCCTCGACGGCGTGCCGGCCGCCGTGCGCGACCGGGCGAACCGCGCCCGTCTCGCCGTGGCGCGGGCGGCCACCGAGGCGGAACTGGCGGGCCTGGCGCACGCCCGGGACGAGGCGACCGGGCTGGGGGAGCTGCAGGACGTCGAGGCGCGGCTGGCCGAGGTGCGCGGCCGCCTGGGACGGATCCTCGCGGTGGACGTGGCCGCCACCGACCACGCACTGCTGGCGCTCGACCCGGCGTCGGGACGGGCGGCCATCGGGATCGGGGACGTCGACGCCGCGCGGCACGTGGGCGTGTTCGTGCCCGGGTTCACGGCGCGGGCGGAGGACCTGCCCGCGCGCACGGCCGAGCTGGCGGCGATGACGCGGCCCGGCGTCGCCACCGTGGCCTGGTACGACTACGCGGCGCCCCAGTGGCCGGAGGTGCTCGACCCGGCCCGGTCCGTGCTGGGCACCCGGGCGGCGACCGCGGCGTCCGGTCGGCTGGCGTCGTTCCTCGACGGGGTGGGCGTCGGGGGCGCGCACGTCACGGCGGTCGGCCACTCGTACGGGTCGCTCGTCGTGGCGCAGGCCGCGGCGACCTCACGGGCGGTCGACGACGTGGTGCTGCTCGGCTCGCCCGGGGTGACACCCGTGCCCCGGCAGCCGACGTGGGTGGCGGAGGCCCGGTTCGACCCGGTGGCCGACGCGGGCTGGTTCGGCGCCGACCCCACCGTGCTGCCGGGCATCCACCCGCTCGCGACGACGGGCGCCGTGGGACACGGGGAGTACCTACGGCCCGGCGGGACGAGCGCCCGGAACGTCGCGGCCGTCATCGGCGGCCGCGTCGACGACGTCTCGGCCGATCGCACGATCGGCGTGGGCGACCGTCTGCGGGACCTGCTGCCCCGGTGAGCACGGCCGGCGGACCGGCCGTGCCCACCCGGGGTGCGGGACTAGCTGCCGGCCGGCTTGGTGCTGCCGGCCGAACCGTTCGAGCTCGGCGAGATGGCGTCCGTCGGGCCCTTCGGGGGGACGATGCCACCCGGCTGGTCGGGGTCGGGCACGGCACCGGCGGCCGCGGCCGGGGTGTTCGTGGACCCTGCGGCCGGGCTCGGGGCCGGCTTCGGGCGCGGGGCGGGCGGCGGCGGGGGCGGGAGCTCCGGCGCACGGCGGGTGGCGACGATCGCGATGCCGGCACCGAGCACGCCGAGGACGATCCAGAGGCCCCAGCGGCGACGCTTCTTGTCCTGCTCCGGCTCGATCCGCTGCGACACCTCGCGGCGGGCCGTCGTCAGCCCGTCCTCGAGCTGGCCGCGGACCGTGTCGCCGAGGTCGCGCAGCTCGCCGACCGAGGTCGGCACCGGGGACGACTCGAGCGCCTTGCGGGCCTCCTTGAGCGAGGTGGGCACCGGCGAGGCGTCGAGGGCCTTCTTCGCGTCGTTCGCGTAGGACTTCGCCTGCTTGCGGGCGTCCTTGGCGTAGGAGCGGGCCTGCTTGCGGGCGTCCTTCGCGGCCTTGTTGGCGCGCTTGCGCGTCTCCGCCCTGGCCTCCTGCGCGCGCTTGCGGGCCTCGGCCTGCGCGTCCTCGGCGCGGGAACGGGCCTCGGCGCGGGCGTCGAGCACCCGCTGACGGGCCTGGTCGGCGGCGGCGCGGACGTCCCGACGGACCTCGGCGCGCTTCTTCGCCCCCTGCTTGCGGGCCTTCTCGCGCTCCTTACGAGCCTGCGCGGCGGCCTTCTCGGCGTGCTTGGCCGCCTTCTTGCGGGCGCGGCGTCCTTCCTTGCGCAGATCGTCCAGGTCCTCCCTGGCACCGATCACGGTCTTGCTGCTCAACGGCGACACCTCACTCCTCGGTGGCGGCCGATTCTGCCGCCATTCCCCTGACTGCAAGTGCCCGACCCGCCGGTGCGTCACACCCGCTACGCCGTCGGTGGCACCATGACGTCCGTGACGAATGCCGAGAACGGCCCGACCGCGACGCTGCACACCTCGAACGGCGACATCACCGTCAACCTCTTCCCCGATCAGGCACCCAAGACGGTGTCCAACTTCGTGGGTCTCGCGACCGGAGAGGGCCAGTACAGCGAGCCGAACGCGAAGGGCTCGTCCAGCGGGCCGTTCTACGACGGAACGATCTTCCACCGGGTCATCGCCGGATTCATGCTGCAGACCGGGGATCCCACCGGAACGGGTCGCGGTGGGCCCGGCTACAAGTTCGGTGACGAGTTCCACCCCGACCTCCGCTTCGACCGCCCCTACCTGCTCGCGATGGCCAACGCCGGGCCCGGCACCAACGGCTCGCAGTTCTTCATCACCGTGGCGCCCACCACCTGGCTGAACCGCAAGCACACCATCTTCGGCGAGGTGGCCGACCAGGCGAGCCGCGACGTCGTCGACTCGATCGCCGCCACGCCCACCGGCCCCGGCGACCGCCCGACCTCCGACATCGTGATCGAGAGCGTCGAGATCTCGAAGTAACCGGACACCCACGGGCGGACGGGGACACTGGGGACATGAGTAGTAGTCCGCCGGGCGCGGACACCCAGGTCTGCGTCCGCCACCCCGACCGTCCGACCGGACTGCGGTGCACGCGCTGCGACCGGCCGGCGTGCCCGCAGTGCCTGCGAGACGCCTCGGTCGGGATGCAGTGCGTGGACTGCGTGACCGAGGGCGCCCGCACGCAGCGACGGGGCCGGGACCTGCGGCAGCCGACCGCCGTCGTCGTCCCGACCCTCATCGCGCTCAACGTCACCGTCTTCGCCTGGACCGTCGCCGACGCCGGCAGCGTGCAGGGCAACACCGGCGGCGCCGTCTTCGCGGGCGGCGCCCTCGTCCCGCTGCAGGTGGCGGGCGGCGACTGGTGGCGGCTGCTGACGTCGGGCTTCCTGCACATCGGCCCGATCCACCTGCTGTTCAACATGGTCGCGCTGTGGTTCATCGGGCGGGACATCGAGCTGGCGCTCGGGCGGGTGCGCTTCTCCGTGCTCTACGGGGCGTCGCTGCTCGGTGGCTCGGCGGCCGTGATGCTGTTCGGGTCGCCGGTCGGGGCGACGGCCGGCGCGTCCGGGGCCATCTTCGGCCTGATGGGTGCCCTCGTGGTGCTGCTGCGCCGGATGCGGCTGCCGGCGACGTCGGCGATGGTGATCATCGGGTTGAACGTCGTGTTCTCGCTGACGTTCCCCGGCATCTCGCTGCTCGGTCACCTGGGCGGACTGCTGGTCGGGACCGGGGTGGCCGTGGGCATGGCCTACGGGCCGGCGCGCTCACGCCCGGTCGTCGGCCTGTGGATCGCCGCGGCGGTCGTCGTCGCCCTCGTCGCCGCGATCGCGCTGCGCGACCTCTCCTTCGGCAGCGTCGTCTGCGGCGCCACCACCTGCCGCGTCGGCGGCTGAGGGGGCCCCGCCGCGCCCCGCCCGGGCGCGGTGGGCCTGGAGGGCGTCCGCGACGTCCACCGGGTCCGTCCCGAGTTCGAGTCGGCCGAGCACGAGCAGCCGCTCGGTCCCGTCGTCGTCGCGGGCGTCGATCTCCAGGTAGGCGGCCGGGAGCCCGAGCCGCCGCATGCGCACCACCCGGACGGCGTCCACGCGTGTCCAGGGCCAGACCCGGGCGCCGAGCAGGCCCCGCAGGGTGAGGCTGTCGTCGGTGGCCGCGAGCCGGGGGCGGGCGCGGAGCCCGAACACCGCGGCGGCGCCGACCGCGACCCCCGCGACGCCGAGCAGGAGACGTCCCGGCCCGTCGAGGCCGGAGAGGAACACCGCGGCCAGGAGACCGACGGCGCCGATCAGCCCGAGGACCACCGCGCCCCGGGGCGCCGACCACGCGATCTCAGGGTTGTCCACAGGCTCCGTCCACACTGGGGACGAATGACATCGGTGTGATTCAGCGCCACTTCATCGTCATGAGCAGGGAGATCACGACGAGCCCGAAGCCGATGAGGAAGTTGTAACCGCCGAGCTCGGCCATGAAGCGGATGTCCTCGCCGGCGAGGTAGTTGACCACCAGCCAGGCCAGCCCGACGATGCCGATCGCGAGCATGATCACGACGTACGCGGGGTGCGACGGCCCGGCGGTCTTCGCGGCGGCGGCCTGCGGGGGCGGGGTGTAGGTCGGCTTCTTGCGGACCTTCGACTTGGGCACGGGGATGCTCCTGGGGACGAGTGTGGAGTCCACGGTAGCGGAGCACGGACGGCCTCCGGCCGGATCCGTAGGGTGAGAGGCGTGCGGATCCTCGTCGTCGACAACTACGACAGCTTCGTCTACAACCTGGTGCAGTACCTCGCCCAGCTCGGCGCGGAGCCGGTGGTGCGCCGCAACGACGAGCCGGACGTCCTCGACCTCGCGGCCGACGTCGACGGTGTGCTGGTGAGCCCCGGTCCGGGCACGCCCGACGACGCCGGGCAGAGCCTCGAGGTGATCGGTCGCTGCGCGGCCGACCGCACGCCGCTGCTCGGCGTCTGTCTCGGGCACCAGGCCCTCGGGCAGGCCTTCGGCGGCGTCGTCGAGCGCGCCCCGGAACTGCGCCACGGGAAGACCTCGGCGGTCCACCACGCCGGCGCCGGGGTCCTGGCGGGCCTGCCCGACCCCTTCACCGCCACGCGCTACCACTCGCTCACGGTGCGGCCCGACTCGCTGCCCGACGAGCTCGAGGCCACCGGCTGGACCGCCGACGGCGTGCTGATGGCGATGCGCCACCGCGAGCTCCCGCTGCAGGGCGTGCAGTTCCACCCGGAGTCGGTGCTCACCGAGGACGGGCACCGGATGCTCGCGACGTGGATGGGCCAGTGCGGCCACCCGGTGGCCGAGGGCCTGGTCGACGAGCTCGTGCGTGACGTCCGCGCGCTCGCCCTCGCGGCCGCACCCCCCGTGCGGGGCTGACGCCGCGCGCCGGGCCTACGCTCCGGCGAGCCGACGCCCTCGGCGCCGGCCCGCCCGGCTCAGTTCCCGCTGGGGAAGAGCCCGTTGCCGCCGAAGACGCCGCCCCCGCCGCCGCCCCCGCCGCCCCCGGAGTAGCGGCCGACGGTGACCTGGATGGTGTCGGCCTTGCCGGCCTGGCTGCCCGAGGACGGGGTCTGGCTGAGCACCTTGCCGTCCTCGCCCGGGTCGTCGACGTTCTGCGAGGTGATCTGCAGGTTGCCGGTGAACCCCGCGTTGGCGAGGGTCTGCTTGGCCTCGTCCACGGACTTCCCGGTGACGTCGGGGACGGAGACCCGGTCGCCGCCGGTGACGGTCAGCGTCACCGTCGAGCCGACGGCCACCGTGCTGCCCGCCGCGGGGCTGGTCGAGGCGACCGTCGCGGCGCCCGAGGCGTCGCCGGAGACGGTGACCTCGAGGCCGACGCCCTCGAGCGTGGAGCGGGCGGTGGAGACGGGCTGGCCCGTGACGTCCGGGACCTTGATCGTCTGCCGCTGCTGGCCCACGGTCAGCTGGATGGCGGTGCCGGGGGAGAGCAGGGTGCCCGCGGTCGGGGTCTGCGAGAGCACCTTGCCGACCTGCGAGGAGTCGTCCACCGGCTGCTGCTGCGGCACCGGCGTCAGGGTGAGGCCGGCGGCCTGCACGATCTGCTGCGCCTGGTCGGCGGTCTTGCCGGTCAGATCCGGCGCCTGCACCCGGTCCGGGCCGCGACCGACCCGCATGGCGATGACGGTCTGCGGCTCGACCTCCGTGCCCGCCGCGGGGTCGGTGCCGAGCACCTTGCCCACCTGCGACGGGTCGGAGGCCACCGGGACGAGGTTGGGCTTGAGCCCGGCGCCGGTCAGGGTGCGGAGGGCGACGTCCTGCGGCTGGTTGCTGACGTCGGGGACGGCCAGCTGGTTGTTGCCCGGGGAGAACAGGAAGAACAGGCCGGCGAGCACCGCGGCGACCGCCACGATCCCGCCGATGATCCCCAGCCGCCGCCGGCCGCGGCGTCGCCGTTCCTCCTCCTGCTCGGCCTGCCAGGCGGCGAAGTCGCCGGCCTCGGTGGCCGGACCCGTCGCGTAGGCCGCGGGGCCGACGGCGCGGGTGGGGCCGGTCATCAGCGTGTTGCGCTCGTCCGCGGTCATCACCAGCGGGGCCTCGACCTGCTCGCCCTGGAGCACCCGCACCAGGTCGTCGCGCATCTCGCCCGCGGTCTGGTACCGGTTGAACGGGTTCTTGGCCAGGGCCTTGAGCGTGATCGCGTCGAGCGCGGCCGGGACCGCCGGGTTGAGCTCGGACGGGGCCTTCGGGTCCTCCCGCACGTGCTGGTAGGCCACCGCGACGGGGGAGTCGCCGGTGAACGGCGGCTGTCCCGTGAGGAGTTCGAAGAGCACGCAGCCGGTGGAGTAGACGTCCGAGCGGGCGTCGACCGCCTCGCCGCGGGCCTGCTCGGGGGAGAGGTACTGCGCGGTCCCGATGACCGCCGCGGTCTGCGTCAGCCCCTGCTGGGCGTCCGACAGCGCCCGCGCGATGCCGAAGTCCATCACCTTGACCGCCCCGGACGGGGTGATCATGACGTTGGCCGGCTTCACGTCGCGGTGGATGATGCCGTGCCGGTGGGAGAAGTCGAGGGCGGAGCAGACGTCGGCGGTGACCTCGCAGACCCGGAAGGGGTCCATCGGTCCGCCGGACTTGACGATGTCGCGCAGCGTCCGCCCCGGCACGTACTCCATGACGATGTAGGGCAGCGGGATGTCGTCCGCCCACGTCTCGCCGGTGTCGTAGACCGCGACGATCGCCGGGTGGTTCAGCGAGGCGGCGTTCTGGCCCTCGCGCTGGAAGCGGATCAGGAACTGCGGGTCGCGGGCGAGGTCCGCGCGCAGCACCTTGATGGCGACGTCCCGGCCGAGGCGGACGTCCCGGCCGCCGTGGACCTCGGACATGCCGCCGTAGCCGAGGGCGGGCCCCAGCTCGTAGCGGTCGGACAGGAGGCGGGGAGTGGTCATCCGAACTCCTGACAGGTCACGGTGACGGTGTCACCGCGCTGGACCTCACCGGTGGGGGAGACGTAGAGCACCCGGCAGGCCGACGGGTCGGTCGGTTGCCCGCCGAGGACCGTGCGGACCGTCGGGGAGAGGCCGTCCTCGCGCAGCGCGGCGGTGGCCACGGAGGCGGAGCGGCCGACGTAGTCGATGTTGCTCACGGACACCGTGTTGCCCGACGCGGACGTGGTCGTCGTGGCCCGGCTGCGCGTGGTCGTGGTGGTCGTCGGCGGGGCCGTCGTCGTGGTCGTCGTGGTGGGAGCGGCCACCGGGGGCGGGGCGCTCGTCTCGGTGTTCGACACGAGCACGTAGGCGAGGATGCCGAGGACGACGAGCACCCCGACGACGGCGGCGATCGTGCCCCACGGCCCGCGGCGGGCGGGCTCGGGGCGGTGCCCGTCGTCCCAGCGGTCGCGGCGCGGCGGGGGCGGGGCGGAGGGACCGTCGTAGGTCGAGGCGGGCGCGACCCGGGTGGCGGGGTTGACCGCCTCGGTGGCGGCGGTGGCCGCACCGGGGCGGGGCACCGGCTCGCCCCGGCGGACCGCGGCGACGGCGCGGGCGAACTCCCCGCCGTTGGCGTAGCGCCCGCGCGGATCCTTCGTGAGCGTGAGCTCGATGAGCTGGCGCACCACCGGCGGGACGTCCGGCGGCAGCGGCGGCAGCGGGTCGCGGATGTGCATCATCGCGACCGTCACGGCGTTCTCGGAGAGGTACGGCCGGCGCCCCGCGAGGCACTCGTAGCCCACGACGCCGAGCGAGTAGACGTCCGACGCGGGACCGGCGTCGCCGCCGCCCGCCTGCTCCGGCGCGATGTAGTGCGCGGTGCCCATGACCATGCCCGACCGGGTGACCGGCGCCGCGTCGATCGCCTTCGCGATGCCGAAGTCGGTGATCTTCACCTGGTTCGACGGCGTCACCAGGATGTTGCCGGGCTTGACGTCCCGGTGGACGAGGCCGCGCTCGTGCGCGGCGTCGAGCGCGTAGCCGGACTGCTCGAGGATGTCGAGCGTGTAGTCCACGCCGAGTCGGCCGTGCACCGAGAGGATCTGGGCGAGCGGCTCGCCGCGGACCAGCTCCATGACGAGGTAGGCCACCGGCACCTGGATGGTGCCGTTCGCCGTCGTCCAGTCCGTGGTCGTCTCGCCGTAGTCGTGGACCGCGGTGACACCCGGGTTGTTCAGCGAGGCGGCGGTGCGGGCCTCGGTGCGGAACCGGTGCAGGAACTCGGGGTCCCCGGAGAGCTCGGCCTTGAGGATCTTGACGGCGACGGTGCGGTCGAGGCGGGTGTCCTGGGCCTCCCAGACCTCGCCCATCCCGCCGATCGCGATGCGTCGGCCGATCCGGTAGCGGTCGGCGAGCAGGGTTCCCGTGGTCGGAGCCATGGTGCTACCTCCCTCCCTGCAGGGCCGCGGCGACGACCGCGCGGCCGACCGGTCCGGCCACCGAGGAGCCGGTGGCGTCGTCCCCCCGGTTGCCGCCCTTCTCCACGATCACCGAGACGGCGACCTGCGGGTCGGGCACCGGTCCGAACACGTCGTACCAGGTGTGCGGCGGGTTGGTCTTCGGGGACGCGCCCCACTCCGCCGTCCCGGTCTTGGAGGCCAGCTGGATGCCGGGGATCTTGCCGCCGGACGTCCCGCCGTTCTCCGAACCGATCATCAACTGGGTGAGCGTGGAGGCGGTGCTGCCGGAGATCGCGCGGGAGAGGCGGTCCGGCTCGGTGGTGTCCACCACGGAGAGGTCCTGCCCCTGGATCTGGCTCACCACGTGCGGCTGCATCGGGATGCCGCCGTTGGCGATGGTCGCGGTGATCATGGCGTTCTGCAGCGGGGTGAGCCGCACGTCGCGCTGGCCGATCCCGGACTGGGCCAGCGAGGCGCCGTCGGCGAGGTCGCCCACGTCGGACTCGGCGACCGGCATCGGGATCGTGAGGTTCGGGTTCTCCATGCCGTACGCGGTGGCCTGGGCCCGCAGCCGGTCGGCGCCCACCTGGTCGGCGAGCTGGGCGAACGGGCCGTTGCAGGACTTCGCGAAGGCGACGGAGAAGGGCACCGTCGGCCCGGGCCCGCACCGCTCGCCGTCGTAGTTCTCCAGCGTGGTGGTGCTGTCGGGGAGCGTGATCCGCGGCTCGGCCGTCACCGGCGACTGCGGAGTGATCATGTTCGCCTCGAGCGCGGTCGACGTGGTGACCAGCTTGAACGTCGACCCGGGCGGATAGGTCTCCGAGATCGCCCGGTTGACCAGCGGCGAGTCGTTGCTGCTCGGGTTCAGCGACTGCCAGGCGTCGCGCTGGGTCTGGCCGTCGTGGCTGGCCAGCGGGTTCGGGTCGTAGGAGGGCGTGGAGACCAGGGCGAGGATCTCGCCGGTCTGCGGGCGGATCGCCACCACCGAGCCCTGGTAGCCGCGCGACGCCATCGCCTGGTACGCGGCCTGCTGGACCTTCGGGTCGATCGTGAGCGCCACGTTGCCGCCGGCCGGCGAGCGGCCCGTGATGACGTCGGAGATGCGGCGCACGAACAGCCGGTCGTCGGAGCCGTTGAGCACCGAGTCCATCGACCGCTCGATGCCCGAGGTGCCGTAGATCTGCGAGTAGTAGCCGGTGACGGGCGAGTACATCGGCCCGTTCGAGTACTGCCGCAGGTACTTGAAGCGGTCGTCGGTGGGGACGCTCGAGGCGAGCACCTCACCGCCGGCCGAGATCTGCCCGCGCTGCCGGTTGTACTCGTCGAGCAGCACGCGCTGGTTGTACGGGTTGGCCTTGTACTCGTCGGCCTTGACCACCTGCACCCACGTGGCCTGGCCCAGGAGCAGCACGATCAGGCCCATGACCACGAGGGAGACCCGACGCAGCGGGGTGTTCACTCGCGGGCCCTCCCTCGGGGTGGCGTCGCCGGGGCGACGGGGTTGCCGTGCGGCGGGGTCGCCGCCTCGCTGCGGGACACCATCTCGGTGTGGGCCTCCGCGAGCGGGGTGCGGGGCGGAGTCGCGACCGCACCCGGCTCCGCGCGACCCTTCTCGGCCGCGGGCCGGCGGGCGGCGTCGGAGACGCGCAGCACGAGGGCGACGAGCACGTAGTTCGCCACCAGCGAGGACCCGCCGTAGGACATGAACGGGGCGGCCTGACCGGTGTTGGGGATCAGCCCGATCACCCCGCCGGCGACGACGAACACCTGGATCGCCACGGTGAAGCCGAGGCCGGCCGCGAGCAGCTTGCCGAAGGTGTCCCGGACGGCGAGCGCGGTGCGCAGGGCGCGCGTGGCGATGAGGCAGTACAGCATCAGCAGCCCCATCAGCCCGATGAGGCCGAGCTCCTCGCCCATCGAGGTGAAGATGAAGTCGGTGCTCGAGAGCGGCACCAGTTCCGGGCGACCCGCGCCGAGCCCCGTCCCGAGCATGCCGCCGGTCGCCATGCCGAACAGGCCCTGGCTGACCTGGTAGGTGGCGCCCGTGGGGTCGGAGAGCGGGTCGAGCCAGGCCGCGACGCGGGTCTGCACGCGGTCGACGAACGTCCACGCCGCGAACGCGCCGGCCCCGAAGATGACCAGGCCGATCACGACCCACGACGACCGCTCGGTGGCCACGTAGATCATCGCGAGGACGATCCCGAAGAACATCAGCGACGTGCCGAGGTCGGACTCGAAGACCAGCACGCCCATGGCGACGACCCAGGCGATGAGCAGCGGGGCGAGGTCCCGCGGTCGCGGGAACGTCATGCCCAGGACGTGCTTGCCCGCCGTCGTGAAGAGGTCGCGCTTGGAGACGAGGAAGGACGCGAAGAAGACCGTGAGCAGGATCTTCGCGAACTCACCGGGCTGGATGCCCACGCCGCCGATGCGGATCCAGATCTTCGCGCCGTTGACCTCGGAGAGCGCGGACGGCAGCACCGCGGGCAGGGCGAGGAGCACCAGGCCGATGAAGCCCGCCGTGTAGCCGTAGCGGGCGAGGGTGCGGTGGTCGCGGACCCGCCAGAGCACGATCACGAACAGCGTCAGGCCGAGCGCCACCCAGGCGATCTGCCGGAGGGCGTTCGCGTCCGGGGCCGGGTTGCCCTGCAGCGACGCCCGGAGCGCCAGCGCCAGGTCGATCCGGTGGATCATCACCAGGCCGAGCCCGTTGAGCAGGGCCGCGCACGGCAGGATCACCGGGTCCGCGTACGGCGCGAAGCGGCGCACGGCCACGTGGGCGGCCGAGAACAGCGCCAGGTAGGCGAGCCCGAGGTAGAGCAGCTGCAGCGTGAGCTGCTGGTTCTGGTTGGCCTCGACGAGCACGAGCGCGCCGGTGGTGATGACGGCGGCGAACGCGAGCAGCAGCAGCTCGATGCCACGGCGGGTGGAGACGGCGGCGGCGACGGCCGGACGCAGCGCGGTCCGGTCGGCGGGCATCTCGGCGGGTGCGACGCCGGGCCCCCCGGTCCGACCGGCGCGGGACGCGGCCTGGGCGGGGCGCGCCATTACTGGACCGCGCGGCAGTCGCGTCCCGGGACCTGCGGGGACTGGGACGGGGCGGCCGCGGTGACCGGCGCCCCGGGGGCCGCGGTCTGACCGGGCTGGTTCGGGGCGGCCGTCTGGCCGGGCTGCGCCGGCTGGTTCGGCACGATCGGGGTCGGCGGCTGGCACTCCGGCAGCAGCTCGTCGGTGCGCAGCCGGTCGACCGTGCGGTGTGCAGCGTCGAGGTCCGAGGTGGGCAGGGAGTCACTCTGCACGGAGGTGCGGCCCACCTGGGTGAGGTCGGAGACCTTGAGCCCGGTCTGTTCCGCGACGTCCTGCAGCCGCACGCCGAGCACATCGCCCCGGACGCCCTGGTAGATCACGACCTGGTCGCCGGACACGCCGACGTAGTACTGCTGGGCGATCCACAGCCGGGTCACGAGCAGGCCGAGGCCGGCCAGCACGAGCACGCCGACCACGGCGAGCACGACCGCGAGGCGGCCGCGGCGCGGCTTGGCGTGGGCCCGCGCGGCCTCGTTCCGGGACGCGAGCGGGTCGGGGCGCGAGGAGGGCTCGGCCCGGGTGAGCGTGGCGGCCGAGGCGCGCGCGGCGGCCGAGTCGGCCGGCGGCGGGTCGGCGCGACCGTCGCCCGCGGCGCCGCCGTAGATCGGCTCGTGCTCGCCGTAGTCCACGTCGACGACGTCCGCGACGATGCACGTGACGTTGTCCGGGCCGCCGCCCTTGAGCGCGAGCTCGATCAGGCGGTCGGCGCAGCTCTGCGGGTCGGAGATGGTGAGGGCCTCGGCGATGGTCTCGGCGCTGACCACGCCGGACAGGCCGTCGGAGCAGAGCAGGTACCGGTCGCCCGAGCGCGCCTCGCGCACCGTCAGCGAGGGCTCGACGTCGTGCCCGGTGAGCGCGCGGAGCAGCAGCGAGCGCTGGGGGTGGCTCGCGGCCTCGTCCTCGGTGATCCGGCCCTCGTCGATGAGGGACTGCACGAAGGTGTCGTCCCGCGTGATCTGCGTGAGGACGCCCTCGCGGAAGAGGTAGGCCCGGGAGTCGCCGACGTGGACCATCCCGAGACGGCTGCCGGCGAACAGGACGGCGGTGAGGGTGGTCCCCATGCCGTCGAGGTCGGGCTCCTCGCTGACGAGCTCGGTGATGGCGTCGTTGCCCTGGGCGGTCGCCTCGGCGAGCTCCCCGAGCAGGTCGTCGCCCGGCTCGTCGTCGTCGAGGGGGACCAGCGCGGCGATGACCAGCTTCGAGGCCACCTCGCCCGCGGCGTGGCCGCCCATGCCGTCCGCGAGGGCCAGCAGGCGTGGGCCCGCGTAGACCGAGTCCTGGTTGTTCTGACGGACCAGGCCCCGGTCGCTGCGGGCGGAGTAGCGCAGCACCAGGGTCACGGGACGATCCTGCACTCAGGGGCACGGAGCGCCCGCACCCGGGTGGGCGGCGGCGGGGTGACCAGCGGTGTGGTCAGCGGTGTGGTCACGGAGGCGTCGCTGGTCATGTGCGGAGCTCGATCACGGTCTTGCCGATGCGGATCGGCGTGCCCGGGGGCACCTTGGTCGGTCCGGCGACCTTGTTCCGGTCGAGGTAGGTCCCGTTGGTGGAACCGAGGTCCTCGACGTACCAGTCGTCGCCGGACTGGGAGATGCGGGCGTGTCGTGTCGACGCGTAGTCGTCGTCGAGCACCAGCGTCGAGTCGTCGGCGCGACCGAGCATGATCGGACGCCCGTCGAGGGCGATCCGGGTGCCGGCGAGCGCGCCCGCCGTCACGATGAGGGCCTTCGGACCCGACGAGCGGCCTCCACCACGGCCCGGTTTCGCCGCCCCTCCCTTGGAGGGGCGCCGACCTGGCACCGCGGCCCGTAGTCCCGACGCGGCGTACAGGTCGGAACGGACGACCCGGAGCGCGGCGAAGACGAACAGCCAGAGCAGCGCGAGGAACGCCGCCCGGGTGAGCTGGAGGACGAGTTCGGGCACGAGGCGCGCGTCAGCCCTGGGCGCGGAACAGCAGCGCCGAGTGTCCGACCCGGATGGTGTCGCCGTCGGCGAGCTGCCAGGTCTGCACCGGGGTGCCGTTGACCGTGGTCCCGTTGGTGGACCCGAGGTCGGACAGGGTGGCCTGCTGGCCGTCCCAGCTGATCTCGAGGTGCCGGCGGGAGACGCCGGTGTCGGCGAGCCGGAACTGCGCGTCCTGGCCGCGGCCGATCACGTTCGCACCCTGCACGAGCTGGTAGCTGCGGTTCGAGCCGTCGTCCAGCGTCAGCGTCGCGGTCATCTGGCGGGTCTGGACGCCGCCGTAGCCCTGCTGGCCGTACTGGTCGTACCCGCCCTGCTGCTGGCCGTAGGGGTCGTACCCCTGCTGGCCGTAGCCCTGCTGCTGGCCGTACGGGTCCTGGGCGTAGCCCTGGGGCTGGCCGTAGCCCTGCTGCTGGCCGTAGGGGTCGTAGCCCTGGGGCTGGCCGTAGCCCTGCTGCTGGCCGTAGGGGTCGTAGCCCTGGGGCTGGCCGTAGCCCTGCTGCTGGCCGTAGGGGTCGTACCCCTGCTGCTGCCCGTACTGGTCGTAGCCCGGCTGCTGGCCGTAGCCCTGCTGCTGGCCGTAGGGGTCGTGGCCCTGCTGGGGGTAGCCCTGCTGCTGGCCGTACGGGTCCTGCCCGTAGCCCTGCTGGGGGTAGCCCTGCTGGGGGTAGCCCTGCTGCTGCTGGCCGTACGGGTCCTGCCCGTAGCCCTGCTGCTGCTGCTGCGGGTGACCCTGCTGGCCGTAGCCGCGCTGGTCCTGCTCCTCCGGGTACCGACCGGGTGCCTGGCTCATGGGGTGCTCTCCTGCGGATCGGGGGCTCGCGGTCCGCTGCCGCGACGCGTCGGGGTCAACGGACGACTTGGTGCGGAACTGTCCCGTGTGCAGCGCGTCGGAACGCTCCAGAGAGACTACGACCTCACCGTATGTCTCCCACCCGCCCTCTGTGAGGTGCTCCTCGACGCAGTCGATCAGCGAGTGGGTGATGGTCTCTTCGTCCCCGGCCAACCGATCGTGATCGGCAGGGCTGAGCGCCACCGTGTAGTGATTGGGCGCCAGTTGACGCCCACCGGCCAAGACTCGCACGTTGTCCTCCGCCTCCCGGCGGAGGGCCTGTGCGATCTCCTGGGGAACGACCTTGCCGCCGAAGACCCGCGCGAAGGTGTCACCCACCAGACCCTCGAGCTTGCGCTCGAAGCGCTGTGCGCGACCCACCCGCGATCCCTCCTCCGGCTCGCTCGTCCGACCTTCCGTCCCGGCCGGAGTGTCGCCACACCGCACGGGACACCTCGATGGTATCGGTCGGGCAACGGCCGGCGTTGACCTCCTTCGGGGTGGGGTTCGGCGGGGGTGCTACGGTTCTCCCGTCGATCACCGGTCGGCACCACTCCGGGCGAGTGGCGGAATGGCAGACGCGCACGGTTCAGGTCCGTGTATCCGAAAGGATGTGGGGGTTCAACTCCCCCCTCGCCCACACTGAGTCTTTCCTCTTGACCGCACCGCGGTCGCGATGCGCGTGCCGCCTGACCCTGACCGTCCTCCGGGAGCTCTTCCCGACGTCAGGTGCTTCCCGGACCGCTGGCAGGCTGCGGTCATGCCGCTCGCGCACAAGATCTGCGATCTGACCGGTCCCGGCATCACCGACCGCTTCGGCGTCGGCGGGACCGACCTCGGCGCCACCGTCCGCGCGCCGGACGGTCGCCTGGTCTCGGTGTTCGGTGACACGTTCGAGATCGCAGGGGTCGGCGGGCCCGGCTGGCGCTCCCCGGTGGTGCTCTTCGCCGACCCCTCCTCGGTGGCGACCGGCCTGCGCTGGACCGGGTGCGCCGGCGAGGACGGCTACGCCCAGCAGGTCGTCGGCTACCGCCACAAGGGCCTGCGGCGGATGGGCACCTCGATGCTGTCGCTGCGCCGGATCTCGACGGTCCTGCCGACGGACATGATCACGCTCGGGGACGACGTGTGGCTGCACGTCATGGCCTGCCGCGAACTCGGGCACCCGCGCGCGACCGAGCTGCACCGCTCCCGCGACTCCGGGGCGACCTGGGAGCCCGCCGACGTCCGCTGGCCGGGGGACCACCACGGCGGGCTGTTCCAGATGCTCACCTGGGAGACCGACGGCACCTGGGTCTACGTCCTGACGACGAGCTTCCAGCGCGCCCACGGCCTGCTGCTGCACCGCGTCCCCGTCGACCGGCTCGACGACGCGAGCGCCTGGGAGGGCTGGGGCTTCGACGGCGCGACGTGGGACTGGGGGCGCTCGCCGACCGAGGTGCTCCCCGGGGCCTTCGGGGAGATGTCGCTGCGGCGGGTGCCGGACGCGAGCGGCCGCGAGTGGTGGCTGCTCGTCGTCTTCGACGCCGGGAACTACCGGATCGACGCGCTGCTGCTCGACCACCCGACCGCGAACCTGCACACCGCCCCGCGCACGACCGTGGTCGCCGGTGCCGGGTGGGGCGACGAGGACCACGCCGGTGGTCGGGTCGCCCAGCTCTACGGCGGCTACACGGTGCCGGGCTCGACGGTGGAGGACCTGCACCTGGTGGTCAGCCAGTGGAAGACCGACACCAACTGGCCGTACAAGGCCATGCAGTTCCGGGTCGACCTGTCGGAGCTGCTCCCCACCCGGTGAGCGAACGGCACTCTCGCGCACAGAGATGCTGCGGAGGTGCCGCTCGTTCGGGCCGGGGGTGCGGCCGACCGGTCTAGACCCATTAGCGGCCGGTGCCGCTCCAGTCGGCGCCGGCTCCTTCGATGACGGGGGAGCGGCCGAGCAGGGGGCGCCACCAGGCCTCGTTGGCGCGGTACCAGGCGACGGTGTCGGCGATCCCGTCGGTCCACTCCACGGCGGGGGCCCAGCCGAGCTCGGTGCGCAGCTTGGTGGAGTCGAGCAGGTAGCGCCGGTCGTGCGAGGGCCGGTCGGGGACGATCGTCTTGAGCTCCGGGCCCAGTCCGAGTGCGCCGAGGACGGTGTCGGCGATGCCCTCGATGTCGACCTCGGTGCCCGACCCGACGTTGTAGGTCTCCCCGACCCGGCCGTGGTGGATGACCCGGTCGATCGCGGAGGCGTGGTCGGAGACGTGCAGCCACTCGCGGCGGTTCTTGGTCGAGGCGTAGAGCGGCAGCGCCTCCCCGGCCAGGGCCCTCGTCGTGAACAGCGGGATGACCTTCTCGGGGAACTGGAAGGGCCCGTAGTTGTTCGAGCAGTTGGTGATGGTGACCGGGACGTCGTAGGTGAACCCGTAGGAGCGCACGACGTGGTCGCCGCCGGCCTTGGCGGCGTTGTAGGGGGTCCGCGGGAGGTAGGGGGAGTCCTCGGTGAACGCCTCGTCGGCGTCCAGCGAGAGGTCGCCGTAGACCTCGCAGGTGGAGATGTGGTGGAACCGCGAGACCCCGACGCGGCGGACGGCCTCGAGCAGGCCCTGGGTGCCGGTGACGTTGGTGGCGAAGAAGTCGCCGGGGCGCAGGATCGCCAGCGAGTTGTGCGACTCGGCGGCGAAGTTGACCACCACGTCCACCGAATGGGCGCGCAGCAGGTGCGCGACGAGGTCGGTGTTGCCGATCGAGCCGTGGACGAACTCGACACCGTCGAGGAGCTCGCCGTCGGGACCGTTGAGCGACTCCCGCACGCCGGCGTAGGTCAGCGCGTCCAGGGCGACGATCCGGTCACCGGGGTGCACGGCGCGCCAGTAGCGGACGAAGTTGGACCCGATGAAACCGGCTGCACCGGTGACGAGGACGGTGGACACTCGGATTCTCCTGGTGCATTCGGGGCCTTGACGAGCGCTCCCGAACCTAACGGACCGCGCCCGACGGCCGGTCGAGCCGGTGCGGCACCCTGGACACCGGCTTCCCCGACGACCCCGACGACCTCCCGAGGACGGCATGCACGACGCACGGACGTTGATCGAGCTCGGTGACGAGGCGGTCCGCCGCCTCGCGCGACGCGGGTACACGCTGGACCTCGCGGGCCTCGAGGCGATGTCCGCGCGGCGCAACTCCTCGATCGCCCGCGCCGACGACCTGCGCGCCGAGTCGAAGCGCGTCGCCGCCGAGGTCGGCCGGGTCGCGCGGGAGAACCAGGGGCAGGGCGAGGAGGTCGAGAAGCTCAAGACCCGCGCCCGGGAGATCAAGGACGAGATCCGGACCGCGGAGGCCGAGACCGAGGCGGCCGAGGAGGCGCTGCGCGAGGTCCTGCTCGCGATCCCCAACCTCCCCGACGACGAGACCCCCGACGGCGACTCCGACGCGGACGCCGTCGAGGTCCGCCGCTGGGGCACGCCGCCCGAGTTCGGGTTCGGGGCCAAGGACCACGTCGACCTCGGCGAGGCGATGGGCATCCTCGACTTCGGGCGGGCCGCGAAGCTCTCCGGCGCGCGGTTCAGCGTCGCGAAGGGGCCCGGCGCCGTCCTCGAGCGCGCCCTCGCCACCTTCTTCCTGACGATGCACACCGCGCGCCACGGCTACACCGAGTTCTCGGTGCCCTACCTCGTCACCCGCGAGACGATGACCGGGACGGGACAGCTGCCCAAGTTCGAGGAGGACCTGTTCCGGACGGGCACCACCGACCGGAGCCTCTACCTCATCCCGACGGCGGAGGTGTCCCTCACCA
Organism: Actinomycetospora corticicola; assembly: GCF_013409505.1. Taxonomy (NCBI): domain Bacteria; kingdom Bacillati; phylum Actinomycetota; class Actinomycetes; order Pseudonocardiales; family Pseudonocardiaceae; genus Actinomycetospora; species Actinomycetospora corticicola. Next base: position 4,616,614 of record NZ_JACCBN010000001.1, read on the forward strand.
ACCTGCACGCCGACGAGATGCTCGACGCCGACGCCCTGCCGCTGGCCTACACCGCGTACACGCCGTGCTTCCGGTCCGAGGCCGGCAGCTACGGGCGGGACACCCGGGGGCTGCTGCGGCTGCACCAGTTCTCGAAGGTCGAGATGGTGCGGTTCTGCCGCGCGGAGGAGTCGGGCACCGAGCTCGAGCTCATGGTGTCGCACGCGGAGAACTGCCTGCAGGCGCTCGGGCTCGCCTACCGGGTGGTGCGCCTCGCCGCGGGCGACATGGGCTTCGCGGCCCGCACGACCTACGACCTCGAGGTGTGGCTGCCCAGCCAGGGCACGTTCCGCGAGATCTCGTCCTGCTCGGACTGCGGCACGTTCCAGTCGCGGCGCGCCGCGATCCGGGCGAAGGACGCCCAGGGCGGGCGGGCGCAGGTCGCGACGCTGAACGGCTCGGGGCTGCCCATCGGCCGGGCGATGGCGGCGCTGCTCGAGCAGTACCAGGCCGAGGACGGGTCGGTGAGCATCCCGGAGGTCCTCCACCCCTTCACGGGGTTCCGCCGGATCCTCGCCGACGGAACCACCGAGTAGGGCGTCAGCGGCGGACCGCGGCGAGCTGGGACGCCTGGCCGACCAGGCGGCCGGTGGTGTCCCAGACCTCGCAGCGCTCGTGCATGCGGTCGCCGACCAGGTGGTCGAGCCACTGGGTGACGCGCAGCGGGCCGGGCGCCGGCACGGCGTGCACGTGCGCGGTCAGCGACATCGTCGGCGACCAGCCGAAGAGGCCGAGGTCGAAACAGGCCGGCGGCAGGATGTCGAGGGCGACCAGCAGGCCGACCGGGGTCCACGGCTCGCGGGTGTCGAGCTCGGCCCAGCCGGTGAGGCGGCCCTCGCCGGTCGGGCGGCCGACCAGGAACCCGGTGCACGCCGGGTCCAGGCGGGTGTCGACCACCCGCATGATCGGGAGCCCGCCGCGGCCGTCCTCGGTGGTCTCGGGGCGTCGCTCGCAGGCCTCGAACGGCGTCACCGGGATCGGCCCGGGCGACACGTCGCCCTCGTGCGGGGCCGGGTCCGGGGCGTCGCCGAGCACCATGGCCGCCTCGACGCAGGGCCGGCCGTCCTGGCTCAGCAGGACCCGGACCTGGCTCGCGCCGCGGCCCCGACGCAGGACGGTGACCTCCACGTCGGCCGGACCGGGGTCGGGGGCGCGCAGGAAGGTCCCGGTGACCGCCTGCGGGAACGCGTGTCCGGCGTCCCCGGCCTCGGGGGACAGCTCGTCGACGGCGGCCTGCGCGAGCACCGCGAGCAGGTAGCCGCCGTGGAGCTTGGGGCCGATGCCCCACTGCTCGTCGAGGACGAGCGCGCGGCGGCCCTCCCCGGTGGACGAGGAGGCGACCGCCTTGGCGAGGTCCAGCATCAGACCTGCGGGGGACGCGGCGCGTCCGGGTCCGGGGCCGTGAAGTCCGGCCGGGGCATGCTCGGCCGGGTCGGCGCGTCCGACGGCGGCGGCGAGGCGGGCCGGGTCGTCGGCGCCGGGTCACCGGCGGAGGCGCCGGGGCCGGCGGGGGCCGTGAAGCCGTCCGGGCCCGCGGGCGGTGCGGTCGCCGGGGGCGGCGGGGTGGCCGCCCCGCCGGGTGCGGGGTCGCCGGCGGTGGCGCCCGGCGCGTGCGGCTCCCCGGAGGTGGCCGCGCCCTGGCTCGCGACCCAGCCCACGCCCTCGTCGACCTTGGCCTGCGCCCGGCCGATCTGGTCGGAGTACTTGCCGCCGGTCTTCTCGTCGACCCAGCGGGCGGCCTTGCCGAGCACCGCGCTGATGGTGTCCTGGTTCTCGGACACCTTCTGACCGACCGTGTCACGCAGGTCGGACGCCATCTGCTTGCCCTGACGGGCGAGCTCGTCGCGGTCCATGGTCTTCCCCATCCGTCGAACGGCCGCCGTCCCTGCCGACCTCCCGGCGACCCGGGCGTGGAGTCTAGCGAGGTCGACCGTTCGGAACGGGGTGTCACGAGACGGTCACGCGGAGGTCATCACCGGGTCGCGAGGGGCCCGAGTGACGGGGTGCCGACACCGCGCGGGAAGCGACACGGCACGATGGGGCCCGGGGCGTCCGGCACAGCCACGCGCCCGGACGCAATGCGGCCCGGTGCTCCCGGGGCCGGTGAGCGGTGACGACGAGGAGGCACGCGGGCGGTGAGTTCGACGGAGGCGGGACCCCCGTCCACCGTGGGTGCGGGCCGGTACACCCTCGGCGACCTCATCGGTCGCGGCGGCGCGGCGGAGGTCTACCGCGCGCGTGACGAGCTGCTCGGCCGCGACGTCGCGGTGAAGCTGTTCCCGGCCGGCGTCGGGGAGGCCGACGAGTCCCGGCGTCAGCGCGAGGTCCAGACGCTCGCGGGCATGAACCACCCCGGTCTCGTGACGATCTACGACGTCGGCGCCGAGGGCAGCCGCGCGTACTTCGTCATGCAGCTCATCGAGGGCGAGTCGCTCGCCGACCGGATTCGCTCCGGCCCGCTGCGGCCCGGCGACGTCGTCGCCCTGGGCGCGGCGCTGGGCGACGCGCTGACCTACGTGCACCGCCACGGCGTCGTGCACCGCGACATCAAGCCCGGCAACGTCCTGCTCGACACCGAGGGCCGGCCCCACCTGTCGGACTTCGGGATCGCGGTCCTCGCCGACGCCACGAACATCACCGCCACCGGCATGGTGATCGGCACCGCGTCGTACCTCTCCCCGGAGCAGGTCCGCGGCCAGCCGGTCGGCCCCGCCTCGGACGTCTACGCGCTGGGTCTGGTACTCCTCGAGTGCATCACGGCCCGCCGCGAGTACCCCGGGAACGCCCTCGAGGCGGCGGTGGCGCGCCTGCACCGCCCGCCGGACGTGCCGACCGACCTCCCGCCGGCCCTCTACGGCCTGCTGGTCGCGATGACCCGGGACGAGCCCGCGGAGCGGCCGACGACCGAGCAGGTCGTGGGCGAACTGCGGACCATCTCCCGCGAGGCCGGGATGGACGCCGAGACCGTGCTCGCACCCGCCCCGACGACGGGTACGGGCGCCACCTACGCGATGGGCCCGCCGATGGCGCCGCCCGGGACCGGCGCCACGTACGCCATGAACCAGGGCGCCCCGCCCGGGTACGACCCCTACGGCGCCACGCAGCGCGTCGGCACCCCGCCCGGCGGCTACCCGCCGTACGGCTACCCGGCGGACGGACGCACCGCGGTCGTCGGCCCGGGGACCATGACGGGCGGGCCGTACGCGCCGCCGGAGCAGCGGCGCTCGAGCCGGGGCCCGATCATCGCGGCGATCGTCGCCGTCCTGCTGGTCGCGGGCGGTGTCGGCGCCTACGCGCTGTTCGGCAACAGCTCGACCGAGACGCCGGCCCCGGCGCCCACGTCGATCCCCGCTCCGGTCGAGACGACCACGACGACGACCCAGCAGGAGGAGACGACCACCCGTCGCCGCACCACCACGACGGTGCCGCCGACGACGGTCGCTCCCCCGCCGGTCACGACGACGGTCGCCCCGCCGCCCCCGGTGACCACCACCGACGCGCCGACCACGACGACGACCACACCGGCGAACGGTGGCGGCGGTGGCGGGCTCTTCCCGGGTGGCGGCAACGGCGGCTTCACCCGCGGCGGCGGTCAGGGCGAGGGCACCGGGAACTGACCGACCCGCTCACCCGCGAGGGTGACGTGGGGCAGGTTCCGGGCGCGGCCGAGCTGCCTGACGTGCACCTCGCGGTGCGCTTCCCGACGACGGGTCCGGCGCCCGCACCCGTCGTCGGGAAGAGAGCTACTGGTGCAGCCGCCGGAAGAGCGGCGCGCGGCCGGCCGGCTGCTCGACGACGCCCGTCTGCGGGGCGGCCGGGATGTCGAGGGTGACCGGCTCGTCGACGGTGAGGGTGAGGTCCTCGTCGTGGTGGCGCAGGTCGAGGGGCTCCGAGGAGGTGGCCGACATACCGCTCGGGCCGCCCTGGCCCGTCGTCGGCTCCTCGAGGGTGTAGGTCGCCTGCCCGTGGCCGATCTCGACGTGCACCGACCGGCCGCGCCAGAGCACCCGGAAGCGCAGCCCGGACACCGCCGAGGGCAGGCGCGGGGCGAAGCTCAGCGTCCCGTCGTGCGGACGCATGCCGCCGAGGCCCTGGATGATCGCGGTCCAGCTGCTGGCCGTCGCGGCGAGGTGGATGCCGTCGCGGACGTTGTTCTCGAGGTCGGCGAGGTCCATCTGGACGGATTCGCAGAGGTAGTCGTAGGCCAGGTCGAGGTGTCCGGTCTCGGCCGCCATGACGGCGAGGGTGCCGGGGGAGAGCGACGAGTCGCGCACGGTGATGCGCTCGTAGTAGGCGAAGTTCGCGGCCTTCTGCTCCGGGGTGAACGCGTCCGGGCACTGGACCATCGCGAGGACGAGGTCGGGCTGCTTGACGACCTGCTTGCGGTACAGGTCGAAGTACGGGTAGTTCAGCAGGAGCGGGTAGGCGTCCTCGGGGGTGTTGTCGAAGTCCCAGAACGCGTGCGAGGTGAAGCCCTCGGCCTGCTGGTGCACCCCGAGCTTCTCGTCGAACGGGATCACCATCGCGGACGCGGCGGCCCGCCAGCTCGCGATCTCCTCGCTGTGCACGCCGAGCCGCTCGGCCTCGCGGGGGTGCCGGACGCACGCGTCGGCCGCGCCGCGCAGGTTCCGCTGCGCCATGAGGTTCGTGTACACGTTGTTGTCCGCGATCGCGGAGTACTCGTCGGGGCCGGTGACGCCGTCGATGCGGAAGTTCGACGCGGAGTCGTGGTGGCCGAGCGAGCGCCACAGGCGGGCGGTGGCCACGAGCAGGTCGACGCCGACCTCGCGCTCGAACTCGTCGTCCGCGGTCGCCGAGACGTAGCGCAGCACGGCGTCGGCGATGTCCGCGTTGACGTGGAAGGCCGCGGTCCCGGCGGGCCAGTAGCCGGAGCACTCCTCGCCCCGGATCGTCCGCCAGGCGAACGCGGCCCCCTTCAGACCGAGGGTGGCGGCGTGCGCGGTCGCGATGTCGAGGGTCGAGTGGCGCCAGCGCAGCGCGTCCGCCGCGACCCGCGGGTTGGTGTGCATGAAGACCGGGAGCACGAACGTCTCGCAGTCCCAGAAGCTGTGGCCGTCGTAGCCCTGGCCGGTCAGGCCCTTGGCGCCGATCGCCCGCTTCTCCGCCCGTGAGCCGGCCTGCAGGACGTGGAACAGCGAGAAGCGGATGGCCTGCTGCAGGCGCGGGTCGCCGTCGATCTCGATGTCGGCGCGCGCCCAGAACGCGTCGAGGTACTCGCGCTGGGCGGTCACGAGGCCGTCCCAGCCGGTGTAGAGCGAGGCGTCCAGCGCCGCCTCGACCTGGTCGACGATCGCGGGCTGGGAGCGGGTGCTCGACCAGCCGTAGGCGAGGTACTTGACGATCCGGAGCGTCTGGCCGGGCTTGAGCCGGCAGATCACCGTGGTCCGACCGACGTTCTTCGAGCAGGAGCTCTCGACCTTCGCGTCGTCCGGACCGAAGACCTGGTGCTCCATCGCCGCCCCGACCCGCAGCTCGGAGCGCTTGGTCTGGTGGGTCATCCGCGCGCCGTAGGTGGAGTGCGAGTTGTGCTCCGGCGCGAGCGGCTTGGTCAGCGCGGCGGCGACGCGGGGGTCGCCGGTGATCTCGGGCATCTGCTCGTTGGCGAACAGCTCGGACTGGATGACCAGCAGCGCGTCGCTCTCGGAGTCCTCGGGGATCGTCACCGCGTAGGAGATGGCCGCGACCGCCCGCTGGGAGAAGCTGACCAGGCGCTGCGAGGTGACGTCGACGCGCTGCCCGTTCGGCGAGGTCCACTCGACGTGGCGGGTGAGGATCCCGCTGCGCATGTCGAGGGTGCGCTGGTGGTCGTGCACCTGGCCGTACCGGACGTCGAGCGGCTCGTCGTCGACCAGCAGCCGGATCAGCTTGCCGTTCGGCACGTTGACCAGCGTCTGGTTCTCCTCCGGGAACCCGAAGCCGCCCTCGGCGTGCGGCATCGGCCGGGACTCGAAGAACGAGTTGAGGTAGGTCCCCGGCATCCGGTGCGGTTCGCCCTCGTCGAGGTTGCCGCGCATCCCGACGTGACCGTTGGCCAGCGCGAAGAGCGACTCCGTCTGGCCGAGGAGGTCGACGTCGAGCTCGGGCTCGTGCACGCACCAGGGGTCGACCGTGAACACGTTCGAGATCACCCGGGGACTGTAACCATTCCGAAGAGGTCACGGAGCACGGCCTTTCCGAGAGGATGAGGCCCATGGCGACGCTCAACTCGGTGCACCGCGCCCTGCGCGTGCTCGAGGTCGTCGCCGAGGCGGGTGACGGGATCACCGCGAAGGCCGTCGCCCGGCGGCTCGAGTACAACCTCTCGACCACCTACCACCTGCTGACGAGCCTGGTGGAGGACGGCTACCTGGTGCGCCTGGAGCCCGCCCGCGGGTTCGGGCTGGGTCCCAAGCTGCCCGCCCTGCACGACCGGCTCCGCTCCCAGCTGCCCATCCCGCCCGGTCTCGGCGCGACGTTGCGCGAGGCCCACGCGGCGGCCGGGGCCGCGGTGCTCTACGTCGCCTTCCGGGACGCGGACGTCGTCGTCGTCGACGTCGACGAGTGCCCGGCGCACCCGGTCCCCACGATCTCGACGTGGCGGGGGGCGCTGCACGCGACGGCGGTCGGGAAGCTCCTGCTCGCGGACCTGTCGCCCGCCCGCCTCATCGAGGTCCTCGCCCGCGACGGGCAGCGCCGGCTCGCCCACCGCACGATCCTCGACCCGGACGAGCTGGACTACGAGCTCGACCAGGTCCGTCGTCGGGACCTCGCACTGGACCGCAGCGAGTTCCACGAGCGGCTGGCCTGCATGGCGGCGCCGGTCCGTCGACCCCTTCCCGACGGTGGGCGGGGCGAGTTGGTCGGGGCGGTGTCGGTCGCGGTGCCGGTCGTGCCCGCCGGCGGCCCGGGCAGCCTCTTCGACCGCCGCGTGCGGATGGAGCGGGCGGTGCGGGGCGCGGCCGCCCGAGCGGCGTCGGCGTTCGAGGACGAGGTTTCCGTCAGGTGGGACCGGGGCTGATCACACCCGCCGGCATGCGGTGAGGTGTGCGCATGCCCGCACGTGAGACCGCTCCGTTCCGCGCCGACCACGTCGGCAGCCTCCTGCGACCGCCCGCACTGCTCGAGGCCCGGGGCGCCCACGCCGAGGGCCGCCTCGACGACGCCGGGCTGCGCGCCGCCGAGGACGAGGCGATCCGCGACGTCGTCGCGATGCAGGAGTCGGTCGGCCTCCAGGCGGCGACCGACGGCGAGTTCCGGCGCACCTCCTGGCACATGGACTTCCTCTACCAGCTCGACGGCGTGTCCTCCTCGAAGGACTCGTCGGTCGAGGTGGCCTTCCGCAACGCCTCCGGCGACCTGACCTTCGCGGCGATGTCGCTCGTGATCGACCAGCGGATCGGGCTCTCGACGACGATCTTCGGCGACGCGTTCTCGATGCTGGCCTCCACGGTGACCAGCGCGGTGCCGAAGCTGACCATCCCCTCGCCGTCGATGCTGCACTACCGCCTCGGCGGTGCACCGGTGCACGAGGGCTCGCCCTACTCCGACCCGGACGAGTTCTGGGCCGACCTCGCGTCGGCCTACGCGTCCGAGGTCTCGCGGCTCTACGAGGCGGGCGTCCGGTACCTGCAGCTCGACGACACCTCGCTGGCCTACCTGAACGACCCGGCGCAGCGCGAGTCGATGGCCGCCCGCGGCGAGGACGCCGACCACATGCACGAGCGGTACGTCGACACCATCAACCTGGCGCTGCGCGACCGGCCGTCGGACCTCCGGGTCACCACGCACATGTGCCGCGGCAACTACCGCTCGTCCTGGGCCGCCGAGGGCGGTTACGACCACGTCGCCGAGAAGGTGTTCGGCGGCCTCGAGATCGACGGGTTCTTCTGCGAGTACGACGACGCCCGCTCCGGTGACTTCTCCCCGCTGCGCTACCTCCCGCAGGGTGACCAGCAGATCGTGCTGGGCCTCGTGACCACGAAGTCGGGCGAGCTGGAGTCGGCCGACACCCTCAAGCGCCGTATCGAGGAGGCCACGAAGTACGTGCCGCTCGAGCAGCTCTGCCTGTCCCCGCAGTGCGGCTTCTCCTCGACCGTGGAGGGCAACGCGCTGTCCTACGACCAGGAGGTGGCCAAGCTCGAGCTGGTCGTCTCGGTGGCGCAGGACGTCTGGGGCTGATCCCCGCCCTCCCTGAGGGAGCGGCACTTTCGCAGCTTCTATGTGCGCGAGGGTGCCGCTCGTTCATGACGACGGGTGCGCACCCGGCCGAGCGGGCTGCCCCCCGTCGGTCCACAGCCGGCCGTCCGTCCCCAGAGCACCGTTCGCGGTTACCGCTGTGAGCGGGTCCGGCCGGACCGTGACCCCATGCCACGCCGCAGCCGGGTCGACCCGTCCGACCTCTCCGCCCTCGCCCCGCTCGCCGTCGCCCGCGTCGCCGACCTGGTGGCCCTCGGCCTGCCGTCCGCCACGATCTCCCAACGGGTCCGGTCGGGGCGTTGGCGGCGTCTGTTCCCCGGGGTCGTCCTGATGCAGAGCGGTGCGCCGACCCGGGAACAGCTGGTCGTGGCGGCGATGCTCTACGCCGGGACGGACAGCATCCTGTCCGGCGTCGAGGCCGCCCGCCGGCACGATCTCAACCGTCTTCCCGACGACCGGTCGATCCACCTGCTGATCGCCGAGGACCGCCGACGTCGCTCGGTCACGGACCTCATCGTGGAGCGCACCCACCGTCTCCCGCCGCCCGTCGTGCGTGGCGGTGTCCGGATCGCGCCGGTGGAGCGGGCCGTGCTGGACGCCGCACGCCACTGCTCGGATCGCGACCGGGTGCGCGCGATGCTCGCCGAGGCCGTCCAACGTGGCCGGACCACGGTCGAGCGGCTGCAGGCGGAGCTGCGGGTGGGCAATCAGCGGGGGTCGGGGCTCGTGCGCGAGGTGCTCGAGGAGATCGCCGACGGCATCCGGTCGGCCGCCGAGGGCTGGGGACGGGATCTCCACGCGCGGAGCGGGCTGCCGCCGATGCTGTGGAACCCGACACTGCGATGGCCGGACGGGCGGTTCCTCGCGCGGCCCGACGGCTACCTCGCCGAGGTCGGGATGGCGTGGGAGCAGGACTCCCTGGAGTTCCACCCCGTCGAGGAGGACGACACCGCACGGCGGCGGGCGCGGATGGTCAGCGCCGGCGTGGTGGTGGTGCACCATCGTCCGCGCCGACTCCGGATCGAGCCGGCCCTCGTGATCGACGAGCTGTGGGCCCACTTCCGGCTCGCGGCCTCCCGTCCCGCGCCGGACCTGATCGTGATCCCTTCGGACCAGCGCAATCGGCCAGTCGCCACCCCCCTGTGACGCACGAACGGCACCTTCGCAGCATCTATGTGCGCGAAAGTGCCGCTCGTTCGGAGAGGGTCGGTTCAGACCCCGTAGCGCGCCGCGAGCTGGCCGCGGCAGATGCTGGTGTTCGCGTCGACGCCGACCTGGTAGCTGCGGGCCTTGCGCAGGTGCAGCGGCAGGGCGTCCACCCCGACGGTGCGCCCGGTCGGGTCCACCACCAGCGGGTCGGAGTCCTCGGAGGGGATCCCCAGTTCCCGACGACGGGCGCGGAGACGACGCAGGTCGTCCGAGGCCCCGCTCGACTCCACGGCCTCGCCCAGCGTCATCGTGGCGACCTGCTCCGGGGTCGCGCCGGCCCGCATCAGCGGGCGGACGACGAGGTCGGTGCCGGCCATCAGCGCCCGCTCGGTGAACGTGCGCCGCAGCTCGTCGAGCTCGGCGACGGCCTCGCCGACCTCGGTGCCGGCCATGGAGGTCACGAACCCGGCCCGGGCGGCCACCCCCGCGTTGATGGCGTCGGAGGCGAAGTGGTCGATGAGGACCACGTCGGCCCGCACGACCCCTGCGGCGGCCGAGACCACGTCGTGGGCGTCCGCCACCATGAGGAACGCGAAGTTCGGGGCACAGAAGTAGGTGGGCAGGCGCAGTTCCACGTGCGCGACGCGAGAGTCCGAGACGTCGACGGCGGCGACGAAGTCCAGCGAGACCACGTCGGTGTCGAGCTCGGGGTCGCGCACGGAGCGCAGCGCCTCCCACACCCGGGCCGTCGTCCCCGTGGCGGCCGCCGCGGCGTCCGCGTTGGAGCCGAGGGCCCGGGTGTCGGAGAGGACCGTCATGCCTGGGCCACCTCCCGGTTGACCAGCTCCGCGTCGTCCTGCGCGGCCGGCGAGTCAGCCTTCAGCTGCAGCTCCTCGGGGACCGGGATGTCGTAGAGCTTGGCGGCGTTGAGGCCGAGGATCTTCTTCTTGCCGTCGACGCCCAGGCGCGGGTAGTCGTCGTAGTCGTGGCCCTCGGGGTAGTCCCAGTCCACGAGGCCCTCGACCTGCCACTTGGGCTCCCAGATGGCGTAGTCGGAGCCGAAGGTCATCTTGTCCTCGCCGACCCAGAACAGCAGCTCGCCCATGACCTTGGCGAAGAAGCGCGGGCGGGCGTGCATGAGGCCGCCGAGCACGACCGAGAGGCCGGCGTAGACGTTGGGCTCCTGCGTCGCCATGAAGCAGAAGTCCTCGATCCGCGGCAGGCCCACGTGCTCGACGATGAAGTTCAGGCCCTGGAAGTCGGTCGCGGCCTTGTCGACGTCGGAGACGTCGAAGCCGTCCTTGTCCAGCGGCCAGATCGTCGGGCCCTTGTGGATGTGGATGTTCCGGATGCCGAGCTCCTGCGCACGCTCCAGGAACTTGTAGCACTCGGGGTCGGACAGCTTGAAGCCGCGGGAGTCGCCGTTCCACTCCGCGGTGTAGAGCTTCGCGCCGAGGGGCTTCCACTCCTCGACGTTCGCCTCGAACTCGCGCATCCCGGCGTCGCCGTCACGCGGGTCGAAGCGGGTGTTCAGGCGGAACCTGTCCGGGTGGTTGCGCAGCAGCTGCCCGTTGCGCTCGGTGGTGTTGAAGCCCTCCGAGTACCACTCCTTGAGGTACGTCGGCTGCGCGATGGCGATGTCGACGTGGCCGTCCTCGAAGAGGTCCTTCATGAGGTCGGCCTCGGAGTACTTCTGGAAGTGCTCGATCGACCAGTGGGTCTCGGCCGGGCCGAGCGACTGGTAGGCGTGGAAGCACTCGATCCAGCCCTTGGCGTACTGCTCGGCGCCCTGCACCCAGTTCTCGGGCGACGCGTCCCAGTAGTGCATGTGGGAGTCGACGACGAAGTACTTCTCGCCATTCTTCTCGTACACGGACTTCCTCCTTCGGGCATGGCGGTGCCACGCCCTGTGTGGTGGTGGTGAGCCGAAGAACTAGGGGACGAGGATCGCCCGGCCGCGGACCTTGCCCGCGTCGAGGTCGTGCAGGGCGTCCAGCGCCTGGTCGAGGCGGTACTGGACGGTGTGGAGGGTGACCTTCCCGGCCTGCGCGAGGACCATCAGTTCCGCGAGGTCGTTGTAGGTCCCGACGATGTTGCCGATGACGTTCTTCTCGCCGGCGACGAAATCGAGGGTCGGGGCGGAGAACTGTCCGCCGTAGCCGAGCACGAAGCAGTAACCGGCCGGCCCGGTCATCGCCCAGGCGTCCATCTCCGCGCCCTGCTCGGCGACGAAGTCGAAGACGACCGTGGCGCCGCCACCGGTCAGGTCCTGGACGGCCTGCACGTGGTCGCCGTCCGCCCGGACCGTCTCGTCCGCGCCGATGGACTTCGCGAGCTCGAGGGCGGCCGGGTTCTTGTCGACGACGATGATCTTCGTGGCGGTGAGGGCGGCGAGGGACTGGATCCCGATGTGGCCGAGCCCGCCCGCGCCCTGCACGACGGCGGTGGTGCCCGGGTAGAGGTACGGGACGGCCTTGCGCACGGCGTGGTAGGCGGTGATGCCGGCGTCGGCGAGCGCGGCGACGTCCGCGGGGTTCGTCGACGGGTCGAGCTTCACGCAGGCCCGCGCGGTGGTGCGCAGGTACTCGGCCATCCCGCCGTCGTTGTTCGACAACCCCGGGAAGAAGGCGTCGCCGGTGCACTGCATGTCGCGGCCCGCGCGGCAGGCCAGACACAGTCCGCAGGAGGGCTGCGGGTGCAGGATCACCGTGTCGCCCACGGCCACGTTGGTGACGGCGTCGCCCACCTCGGCGACCCACCCCGCGTTCTCGTGGCCGATGACGTAGGGCAGCGTCGGGTCCTGGATCTGCTCCCAGTCGCCGTTGATGATGTGGAGGTCGGTGCGGCAGACGCCGGCCCCGCCGATCTTGACGATGACGTCGAGCGGGCCCTGGAGCTTGGGCTCGGCGATGTCGTCGAGGGACGGGTCCTGCTGGTACTGGTGCACCCGCACGGCCTTCACGGAAACGGTCCTCCAAGCAACGGTGGTGGGGACGGACGCCGGCGAAACCCGGACGTGGTGTGGGCCTCGTCGCTCCGCTCGCAGCGGTGTCCATCACACGACGGGCTTCGGTTGTGTGCAAGACCCGGGATTCCACCCTGCGCCGAAACGGACAAAACCGGCGCAGTGCGTGCGTCGGTCGTGTCCCGGGTAGGCCGACGCCATGCGCGTCGTGATCGCCGGAGGCCACGGGAAGATCGCCCTGCTGCTCGCGGAGCAGCTCACCGAGCGGGGTGACACGCCGGTCGCCCTCATCCGCAACCCGGACCACGCCGACGACGTCCGGGCCGTTGGCGCCGAGCCGGTGCAGGTCGACCTCGAGGCCACCACGCCGGACGACCTCGCGACGCACCTCGCCGGAGCCGACGCGGTCGTCTTCGCGGCGGGCGCGGGGCCGAACAGCGGGGCCGAGCGCAAACGCTCCGTCGACCGGGACGCCGCCCTCCTGCTCGCGGACGCGGCCGCCGTCGCGGGGGTCCGGCGCTACCTGCTCGTGTCCTCGATGGGCGCGGAGAACCCGCCGTCGGAGGCCGACGACGACTCGGTCTGGGGCTCCTACCTCCGGGCGAAGGCCGAGGCCGAGCAGGGCGTGCGCGGGCGGGACCTCGACGCGACCATCCTGCGCCCCGGCGTCCTCACCGACGAGCCCGCCACCGGGCGGGTGCGCCTCGCCGAGCAGCCGGTGGGCCACGAGGAGGTCACCCGCGCCGACGTCGCCACGACGCTGATCGCGCTGCTCGACGCCCCGGCGACGATCGGGCGGACGCTCGAGCTCATCAACGGCACCGAACCGCTCGGGACCGCGATCGACGACCTGGGCGGACGCACCGGCCCCTCGGTCCACGGCGGCTGATCAGCCCGTCGCGATCAGCCCCTGCGCCACCAGCCAGCGGCGCGCGACGTCGCGGGGGTCGCGTCCGTCCACCTCGACCTCCCGGACCATCCCGCGGACGGCGGGCCCGTCCAGCCGGGTCGTGACGTCGGAGAGGGCGGCGGCCACGGCGGGACGACCGTCGAGGACGCCGGTCCGCAGCATCGGCGCGTATCCCCGCGACCCGGGGGGACCGTCGTCGAGCACCCGCCGGTCGTCGTCGCGTACGGCCAGCCCGAGCGCCGGGACCCGACCGGACGAGCCCGGCACGAGGCCGGCGGTGCACCGGCCGGTGGCCACCCCGGCGAGCACGGCGTTCACGTCCGGCACGACGACGGGTGCGGGGAGTCCGTACGCGGCGGCGAGTGCCGCCGTGCCGGGTGCGACGGCGGAGCCGGGGACCGAGCCGGGGGCCGCGCAGAACACGGTGCCGGGGACGGCGAGCGCGCCCACCGGGCCGGGGGCGCGGGCGACGACCACGTCCGTGTCGGGGAACGGCGTCGGCGGCAGCCAGGTGACGCCGCGGGCGGCGTCGGCGGCCCGCAACGCCGGGAGGTCGGGGGCGGGGTCGGCCGGCGCGCCGGTCGGATCCGGGACGCCGTCGGGGCCGAGGGTGCGCAACGACGCCCACCCGGTGTCGACGTCGGTGAGGTCGGGCGCGGTGTGCACGTCGACCCCGCCGTCCTTGCCGCACTCGTCGGTGGCCTCCCCGGACGCGGCCTGCACGGCGGCGATCGTGAGCTGGCACAGCAGCCGGAGCTCGGTGGTGGGCCCGCCGCCGACGACGTAACCGGTCCCCCGCAGGTCGTGGCGCGCGAGCAGTCCGCCGTCCGCCTCGGCCGACCGCGGCGCGGCGTTGCCGCAGCCCGCCGTCAGGATCGCGGCGAGGAGGACGACGAGCGCGGCGACCGTGCGCCTCCCGCCGCTCCGTTCACCCAGGACCCGCACCCGGGCATCATCGCAACCGTGATCGGCTCAGCCGATCAGGCCCTGCTCGCGCAGGAAGGTCCGCGCCACGTCGTCGGGGGAGCGGCGTCCGACGGAGACGCGGGCGTTGAGCTCGCGCATCACCTGGTCGGTGAGCATCGGCGAGAGCCGCTCGCCGAGCAGGGCGAGGCGTGGGGCGCGGGTGAGGACGTCGGTGCGCACCGTCAGGGCGGCCTGGTAGGGCAGGAAGTAGTCGCGGTCGTCGGCCAGCGTGTTGATGCGCAGCGCGTTGAGCCGACCGTCGGTGGCGAACACCTCGCCGAACACGCACGGGCGGCCCGCGGCGACGGCGGCGTAGATGCCGTTGATCTCGAGGGTGTCGAGCGCGCCGTCGGGGAACTGGAAGTCGTAGGTGCGCAGCAGCCCGACCAGCCCGTCCTCGCGGCCGGTGAACTCCTGGTCGATGCACAGCGTCGCGTCCGGCGAGCCGGAACGGGCGAGGCGCGCCAGGTCGGAGATCGACCGCACCCCGAGGCGCTGGGCGGCCGCCGCGGACACGCCGACCGCGTAGGTGTTGTCGAACGGGGCCTGGCGCAACCAGCTGACACCGTTGGCGGCGTCGGCGACCTGCACGGCCTCGAAGAGGTCCCGCGGGTCGGTGAGCTGGGCCTCCTGGCGCAGGTAGGTCCGCCAGGCGGTCCCGGTGTACTCCCAGTACATGTCGATCGCGCCGGTGGTCAGCGCGGAGCGGACGTTCTCGGAGCCCTTGGTGTCGCACCGCTCGACGACCGTCGCGCCCGCCGACTGCAGCAGGGCGATCGTCATGCGGCAGAGCAGGAGCTGCTCGTCGAACTCCTTGGAGCCGACGGTGAACGTCTGGCCGGTGAGGTCGACGTCGCGGGCGAAGCTGCCGGGCGGGGTGGCCCGCGGCGCGTCGCCGCCGCAACCCGCGAGGAGGGTCGCGGTGAGCAGGGCGACCGCGGCGGTCAGCAGGCGTCGACGCATCGGCTCGCTCCCCCAGGTCACGACGGCAGGCTCACGACGGCAGGTTCCCGACGACGGGTCCGGACGGTGGTCCGGCCGAGGCGGGTCCTGTGACGGCGGGTGGGACACGACGGCGGGGAGGCCCGGCGAACCGGACCTCCCCGCCGTCGTGGCGTACAGCGGCCGGGATCAGCCCTGGCCGATCAGGCCCTGCTGCTGGAGCCACTGGCGGGCCACCTGCGCGGGGTCCTGACCCTGCGAGGAGATCTGGCCGTTCAGGGCGAGCATCGTGTTGTAGTCGAGGCGCTTGGCGATCTCGTTGGAGACCGTCACCACCTGCGGCGCCCGGGCCACCACGTCACCGCGGATGGTGTTGGACGCGTTGTAGATCGGGAAGAAGTTCTTGTCGTCGGGCAGCGCGACCAGGTTCAGACCCGGGATGCGGCCGTCGGTGGTGAACACCTCGCCGAACTTGCAGGGGTTGCCGTTGGCGGTCGCCTGGTAGACGACGCCGGTGTCGAGCGTGGTGACGGCCGGCGGCGAGTTGTACGGCTTGGTGACGCCGTAGGTACGCAGCAGGTTCGGAAGGCCGTCGTCACGACCGGCGAACTCGGGCTCCACGCAGAGCGTGGCGTTCGGGTTGCCGGAGTTGATGAAGTTGGCCCAGTCCGTCGTCGTGCGGATGTTGTTCTGGTCCGCGAACGCCTTCGTCGTGGCGATGGCGTAGGTGTTGTTGAACGGCGTCGGCTCCGTCCAGATGATGTTGTTCTGCTGCTTGTCGAGGTTGGCCGTCGCCTCGTACTGCTGCCGCGAGTCCTTGATGACCTGCGACTGCTTGAGGTCGGTGATCCAGCCGGTACCGGTGTAGGACCAGTACATGTCGACCTGGCCGCTCGTCAGGGCGGCGCGGGCGGCCGCGGAGCCCTGGATGCCGCAGCGGTCGTTGACCGTCGCGCCGACCGACTGCAGCGCCTGGACCTGCGCCTTGCACAGGAAGAGCTGCTCGTCGAAGTCCTTGCCGCCGACCGTGAAGGTCTGGCCCTGCAGGTTGATGCCGCTGGCGGCGAGGCTGCCGCCCGAGGCCGCCGGCTGTCCGCTGCCGGACAGGCCGCCGCAACCCGCGGCGAGGAGGGCGGTGGCGGCGAGCGTCACCGCGCCGGCCCTCCACCCGCGGAGGCGGCCCGTGCCGCCCGTGAGCTTCCACTGCACTGGACGTGTCTCCTTCACTCGATGATCGATTTCCTGAGGTGGTGCCCCGGGCGGCTCCCACGATGTCGCCCGGGACGGCAGACCGGCCGTTATCCGGACCGGGCGACGATGGCTCGCTCGGCGACCCCGGCCAGCCAGTCGATGAGGAGGGCGACGGCGGCGATGATCGCGCCGCTGACGAACAGCAGGTTGATGCGGTTGAGCCGCAGGGCCTGCTGCACGAGCTCGCCCAGACCGCCGGCCCCGATGTAGGTGGCCAGGGTGGCCGTACCGACGTTGAGGACCAGCGCCACGCGCAGACCGGCCACGATGACCGGCACGGCGAGGGGGATCTCGACGCTGAAGAGGGTCTGGCGCGCGGACATGCCCATGCCGCGGGCCGCCTCGATCAGCGACTGGTCGACCTGCTGGAGCCCGACCACGGTGTTGCGCAGCACCGGCAGGAGCGCCGCGAGCGTGAGGCCGATGACCGCACTGCGGACGCCGAACTCCCAGAAGCCGAGCAGGAGCAGCACGCCGAAGGGCGGGAGGGCCTGGGCGAAGCCGCCCAGGGCGAGCACCGCCCCCTGGATGCGACGCGCGCCCGGGCGGCTCAGCACGATGCCGAGCGGCACCGCGATGATCAGCACGAGCACCGTCGAGTAGAGCGTCAGCAGCAGGTGCTGGCCGAGCTGACCGAAGACGTTCGCCGGCTCCAGGGCCCGCTCCTCGATCGTGTCGAGGGTCTGGTTGCCGACGTAGAGCAGCATGACGACGAGGCCGACGACCACGATGATCGGCGCGACCAGCAGGTCGTAGTTCGCCTTGATCATGCCGAGGAAGCCGCGCGAGCCGCTGCCCTCGGTGCGCTGCTGGGCCGGGGTGGGGACGCCCGGCTGCAGGTCGACGGCCGTCACGCGCCACGCTCCCGCGTCTTGAGGCCCGCCACCAGGTCGTTCCAGTGCAGGACGCCCTGGGGCAGGCCCTCCTCGTCGACGACCGCGACCAACGAGGCCGAGCCGTCGAGCATGACGTCGACCGCGTCGTAGACCGTGCCCGAGAGCGGGACCGTCACGAGCGTCGTGCCCGCGGCGTCCCGGTCGGGCAGGTGGCGCCAGGCCACCGGCCGGCCGGAGCCGTCGACCTCGGCGACCGGGGTGCCGTTGCGGTTGCCGACGGCCTTCTCCTCGGTCTCGATCGGGTGCAGCTCGAGGCGCGAGAGCTCGAGCAGCGAGAGGCGCCGGACGGCCGCGCCCCCACCGACGAAGTCGGACACGAAGTCGTCCGCGGGCGCGGTCAGCACGGTGTCGGGAGCGTCGTACTGCGCGAGCCGGCCGCCGGTGCCGAACACGGCGATGCGGTCGCCGAGCTTGACCGCCTCCTGCAGGTCGTGGGTGACGAAGCAGATCGTCTTGCCGACCGTCCGCTGGATCTCGAGGAACTCGTCCTGGAGGCGGTCACGGGTGATCGGGTCGATGGCGCCGAAGGGCTCGTCCATGAGCATGACGGGCGGGTCGGCGGCGAGGGCGCGGGCGACGCCGACACGCTGCTGCTGACCACCGGAGAGCTGGCGCGGGTAGCGGTCGCGGTAGGTCGACGGCTCGAGGCCCACCAGGTGGAGGAGCTCGTCGGCCCGCTCCTTGATGCGGTTCTTGTCCCAGCCGAGCATCTTCGGGACGACGCCGATGTTGTCGGCGATCGAGTAGTGCGGGAAGAGCCCGCCCTGCTGGATGACGTAGCCGATCTTGCGGCGCAGCTGGTCGCCGTTGACGTCGGTGACGTCGTCGCCGTCGAGGATGATGCGCCCGCCGGTCGGCTCGATCAGCCGGTTCATCATCTTCAAGGTGGTCGTCTTCCCACAGCCCGAGGGGCCGATGAGCATGACGATCTCACCCCGCGGGATGGACATGTCGAGCCGTTCGACGGCCGGGGACGTCGACCCCGGATAGACCTTCTCGACGGCTTCCAGGACGATCATGTTCTCGGTCTCAGACACGGATCCCCCTCGGGATGGTCAGGCGCTGCACGATGGCGAAGACGATTTCGAAGACGGCGGCCACCACGAGGCACATGAACGTGCCGATGAGGACCTGGGGGAAGGCGTTGGCCGCGCCGATGCGGGTGATGCCGGTGAGCAGGAGCTTGCCGAGGCCCGGCCCCTGCACGATCGAGGCGACGACCGCGATCGAGATCGAGATCAGCGTGGTGACCCGGATGCCGTTGAGGATGACCGGCCAGGCCAGCGGCAGCTGCACCGTCAGGAGGCGGCGGATGCGGCCGTACCCGAGGCCGCGGGCCGACTCGAGGATCGACCGGTCGACGGCGGTGAGGCCGGCGACGGTGTTCCGGAGCACCGTGTAGAGCGTGTACACCGTGAGCACGATGATCGCGGTCGTCACGCCGAGCCCGGTGATGGGCAGGAAGAGCACGAACAGGGCGAGCGACGGGATCGTGAGGACGGCCGCGGTGATGAGCAGCGACCCCTCCCGGATGCCGGTGGCCCACCAGTCGAAGCTGAACCGGTTCGGGTTCGGCTCGCCGGTGGACACGATCAGCCCGATCGCGACGCTGATGATCGAGCCGATGGCGACGCAGTAGAAGACGAACTGGGCGTGTTGGATCGTGAGGTTCAGGATCTGGGCACTGTTCTCGCCGAAGTACTGGAAGACGTTCACGACACTCCTTCCTTTCTGGTCGGAGGAACGGGACTGGGGGTCGGGGGGCGGCGTTGCCGTGGTGGTCGGGGCGGTCCGGTGGACGGGGGCGGCAGGGTGGCGCCGAGGGCCCGGGAGAGGTCGGCGGCCGCGCGGAGTACACCCGCGCTGACCTCCGGGAGCACCGGGTCGATCCGGGAGTCGGGGCCGGCGACGCCGACGGCGGCGACCACCCCGCCCGTGGCGTCGCGCACCGGGGCGCCGACGGCGAGCAGTCCGCGGTCCATCTCGTGCCGCGCGAGCGAGAGGCCCCGCCCGCGGTCCTCGCCGATGCGGGCGACGAGCTCGTCGAGCGAGCGCGGCGCGCCCGGGCCGGCCTGCGCGAGGCCCTCCGGGACGATCAGCCGGGCGACGGCGGGGGTGTCGAGGTCGATCAGCAGGGCGCGGCCGGTGGCGGTGCAGGACAGCGGCACGATGCGGCCGACCCAGCCGATGGCGCGCAGCTCGCTGTCCGGGGCGGCGGTGGCCACCGTCATGGCGGAGCCGCCGCTGCGCACACAGACCTCGACCCGCTCGCCGAGGAGCGCGGCCTCGCGCTCGACGAGGGCGTCGGCCTCGTCGCGCAGCCGCCGGCTCACGGCCCGGACGCCGAGCGAGAACAGCCGGGTGCCGATGCGGTAGCGCAGCGTGCCCGCCTCGCGCTCGACGAACCCGGCGTCGGCGAGCAGGCGCAGGAGGCGCGAGATCTGCGACTTGTCCCGGCCCAGGGTGCGGGCGATCTCCACGACGCCGAACGACGTCGGGACGTCCGCGCTGCCGACCGGACCGCCGAGCCCGCGGGACTCCGGGTCGCCGAGCAGTTCGAGGATCGCGAGGGCGCGGTGGACCTGGCCGCCCTCCAGCGAGCCCCGCGCGCGGCGCTCGTCGTCGCCGGGGTCGACGCCGTCGCCGGTGTCCGGCTCGTGGTCCGAGGAGGAGACCGAGGCGGTCGGGGCGGCGGAGGCGGACGGTCGACGCGGCGCTCGCGGACTCACCTGGCCCCCCTCTCGGCTCCCCTGACGCGGGGAGCGTGAGGGACAACGGTCGTTGTTTCTGTGGCAACGGCCGCGCAGAGATTAAGGGGATGGCCACCAGGTTGTCACCCGTAAGTTGGGTCTTTCTGGTGGACACGTCACGGCAACGACGGAGCAACCTCGTGACGCACGGTGGGAATCGTGGGCAGCCGAGGGTGAACGCCGCTGGTCAGGGCGACGTGGTCTCGGGCGGGTGAAGCCGTCGAGGCCGAATCGTGACCCGGCGTGATCCGTCGAGATCCACCCGGCCGGGCGGTCCCGGGGATCGGCGTGTTGCAGATTCCGCCGACCGGTCGGGGTGGAATCAGCTCCCGCCGGCGGGCAGGCCGGGGGTCCCGTCGAGGCCCCACAGCTCGAGGAGACGGGCCTCCAGGCGGTCGAGCTCCTCGGCGACGGCGACGTGGGCGCGGCGCCGCCGGGCGGTCGGCATCTGCTCCGCGGACCGGACGGCGGCCTCGAGGTCGGAGAGCCGGTCCCGGGCGTCGCGCGCGAAGGCGCGGACGTCGGCGTCGCCCTCACGGCGGCGCTCGATCTCGCGGATCGAGGTGGCGATGCTGTGGGCCCGCGCGTACAGCCCGGTGCCGCGCCCGGAGAAGGAGGAGAGCTCGTCGGGCGCGACACCGAAGCGTCGGGCGCGCTGCTCGTCGAGGGCGGAGCGGGCGGCGCCCACGGCCTGGTAGATCAACGGCGCGGCGATCGGCACGACGATGCGCGCGATCCCGATCCACCGCTTCACGGTGGCGCCGGTGAGGTGGGTGTCCTCCGCGGCCCGGGCCTTCTCGGCCTCGGCCGCCTCCGCCCGCCGCTCGGCGGCCAGGCGGTCGGCCTTCGCGGCGCGGCCGGCGTGCTTCTCGGCCTTCGCCGCGTGCTTGGCCGCCTTGCGGGACCAGATGACGACGCCGTCGCCGCCCTCGAGCTCGACCGTGTGACTGGTGCGCCGTGCCATTGGGGTCCTCCCCGCTCGTCCCCGGGAGGACCCGGGATGATCGCCTCGCGGGGATGTTCCCCACCCGGGGCCGGACCCTAACGGTGGTGCCCCCTCCGTGGGCGGTGACACGGAGACCGTCGGGGGTCCGTGGCACCCTGACGACCATGAGCAGCTCTCCCGACGACCGGAGACGCAGCGGAGCGGAGCTCGACCTCGAGCACCGGTCGGTGCCGGCTCCGGGCGCGGTGCTGCTCGACGCCGCCGTCACGACGCGGTGCCGCCGCCGGGTCCACCTGGAACACGACCCGGCCGCCGGTCGGGCGGACGGCGCCACGGGGGTCGAGGGGGCCGGTCAGATCGTGCTCCCGGAACCCGATCCCGGCGTGGAGATGCGGGTGGCCGACGCCGCGGAACACCGCGCTCAGCTCGCCGCGCGGTTCGCGGCGGAGCTCGGCGCGGCGTTCCGTCGGGTGCCCGACGGGCGGCGGGCCGAGCGGGTGGAGGCGACGCTCGCGCTGGCGGCCGATCCGACGGTGCGCGCCATCGGGGCCGCGGAGCTGCCGCCGGGCGCCGGCCGGCGGGGGCACGCCGAGCTGCTCGTGCGGGCGGACGGCGACGACGGCGGCTGGTACCCGGTCATCGTGGTGCGGCACCGGGTCAGCGACCCGGGCGCCGGAGCGCTGACCTCCCCGCTGGACCGTCCGCACCCGTCGTCGGCGACCGTCGACCCGCACCGGCGGGTCCGGGCCGTCTCCCGGGACGTCCTGCGCCTGGCCCACCTGCACCGGATGCTCGCGGCCGCCGGCCTGGGTGCCCTGCGTGCCTGGGGCGGCGTGGTGGGGCTCGACGCCGACTGCGTGGTGTGGACCGACCTCGCCGCCGGGCCGGGGCAGGAGGCGGGTCGCAGCCCGCTCGACACGTACGACCGGCGGTTCACCGACCGGCTGGCCGTCGCCACGGCCGCCCGCACCAGCGGGCCGGCGCTGGCGGAGCCGTCCCGCATCACCGAGTGCCGCCGCTGCCCCTGGTGGCCGGTGTGCGAGGCCGAGCTGCGCCGGGCCGACGACGTGAGCCTCGTGGTGCGCGGGGAGGACGCGCTGCGGCTGCGGGGCCGCGGCATCACCACGGTGCGCATGCTCGCCGCCCTCGATCCCCGGCAGGGCCTGCCCGAGCCCGGGGACGCGACCGACGAGCACGCGGGGGGCGAGCTCTCCACTGACCTGCGCGAGGCCGTGGCGCTGGCGCGTGCCTGGCGGGCGGACGTGCCGCTGGTACGGCGGGTGGCCCGGCCGGACGTGCCGCGGGGCGCGGTCGAGGTCGACGTGGACATGGAGAGCCTGGGGGAGGACGGCGCCTACCTGTGGGGCGTGCTGCTCTCCGGGGCCGACATCGGCCTCGAGCACGGCTACCGCGGCTTCGCGACGTGGGACCCGGTGCCGACGCGCGACGAGGCGCGGTCGTTCGCGGCGTTCTGGTCCTGGCTCTCCGACGTGCGTCGACGCGCCGCGGAGCGGGGTCTGACGTTCCGTTCCTACTGCTACAACGAGCAGGCCGAGAACCGGTGGCTGCGGGGCTCGGTGGAACGCTTCGCCGGGGAGCCGGGCATCCCGCCCGCGGCGGAGGTGGAGGCGTTCATCGCCTCCGACGAGTGGATCGACCTGTTCCCGGCCGTCAGTACGTCGTTCCTGTGTCCGCACGGCAAGGGGCTGAAGCGGGTCGCACCCTCGGCCGGGTTCGCGTGGCGCGACCCGGAGGCCGGCGGGGAGAACTCGATGCGCTGGTACCGGCGCGCGGTCGCCCTGGACGGCGGGGAGCCCGAGCCCGCGATGCGCGACCGGCTGCTGGTCTACAACGAGGACGACGTCCGGGCCACCCACGCCCTGCGGACGTGGATGACCTCGGACGCGGTGCTGGCCGTACCGCACCTCGACGACCTCCGGTCCGGGGAGCCCGGACCGGAGCCGGACCGGCCGGAGCCGGTCGAGCGGGTCAGCGAGGCGACATGCGCAGGGCCCCGTCCATCCGGATGACCTCGCCGTTGAGGTAGTCGTGGTCGACGATCATCGCGACGAGCTTGGCGTACTCGGTGGGGTCGCCGAGGCGCTGCGGGAACGGCACGCCCTTCGCGAGGTCGGCCCGGAAGGACTCCTCGACGCCCGCGAGCATCGGGGTGTCGATGACCCCGGGGGCGATCGTCAGCACGCGGACGCCGTACTGCGCGAGGTCGCGGGCCGCCGGCACGGTCATGCCGACCACGCCGCCCTTCGACGCGGCGTAGGCGATCTGACCGATCTGGCCCTCGAACGCGGCGATCGACGCCGTGTTGACGATGACGCCGCGCGCGTTGTGGTCGAGCGGCTCGGTCTGCGCGATCGCCGCGGCGGCCAGCCGCATGACGTTGAAGGACCCGATCAGGTTCACCCCGACGACCTGCGAGAACACCCCGAGGTCGTGCGGGCCCTTCTTCGACAGCACGCGGCCCGCCGTGCCGACGCCGGCGCAGTTCACCACCACGCGCAGGGGCAGGCCGGTGCCGACGGCG
The DNA here is from genome assembly GCF_013409505.1 of Actinomycetospora corticicola. Lineage (NCBI taxonomy): Bacteria > Bacillati > Actinomycetota > Actinomycetes > Pseudonocardiales > Pseudonocardiaceae > Actinomycetospora > Actinomycetospora corticicola. The sequence continues at coordinate 4,640,166 of NZ_JACCBN010000001.1, forward strand.
GCGTCGACCGCCGCCTGCACCTGGTCGCCGTCGGTGACGTCGGCCGGGACGTAGTCGACGCGCTCGAGCTTCTCGGCGTGGTCGATCGCCTTCGGCAGGTCGATGGCGATGACGTGGGCGCCGTCGGCGGCGAGCCGCCGGACGGTCGCCCCGCCCAGCCCGGACGCCCCTCCGGTGACGATGGCGGCGACGTCGGTTGCGTCCATGACTGGTGCACTCCTCGGGAGGCTCGGGTCGGGTGGTCCCGCTTCGCGCGGAGGCTATCCCCTCGACGGTCAGGCCTGACCGTTACGGGTGGGGGTTCACACCGACCGAGCCCACGCCGGTCGTCAGGACCGCGCGATCCCGAACTGCCAGTCGTCGAGGTAGCGGGAGGCGAACCCGGCCTCGCAGTAGGCGAGGTAGAAGTCCCACATCCGGACGAAGGTCTCGTCGAACCCGAGGTCCCGGACCTGCGCCTCGCGGGCGAGGAAGGTGTCCCGCCAGCGGTGGAGGGTCTCGGCGTAGTCGAGGCCGATCGTGCGTCGGCCGTCGATGCGCAGCGAGGTGTGGCGCGCGAGCGTCTGCTCGATCGCCTCGACGCTCGGGACGATGCCGCCGGGGAAGATGTACTTGTGGATCCAGGTGTACGACGACTTCGTCGCCTGGAGCCGGTGGTGGGGCATCGTGATCGCCTGCAGCCCGAAGCGGCCGCCGGGGGCGAGGAGTCGGTCGACGGTGCGGAAGTACTCCGGCCAGTAGCGCTCGCCGACCGCCTCGATCATCTCGATGGAGATCGCGGCGTCGTACTCGCCCTGCGCGTCCCGGTAGTCGCGGATGTCGATCGTGATGCGGTCGGACACCCCGGCCTTCTCGGCCCGCGTGCGCGCCAGCTCCGCCTGCTCGACCGACAGGGTGAGGGTGGTGACGTGGGCGCCGCGCTGCGCGGCCCGGATGGCGGCCTCGCCCCACCCGGTCCCGATCTCGATGACGCGTGAACCGTCGCGGACCCCGGCGAGGTCGAGGATGCCGTCGACCTTGCGGTGCTGGGCGGCGGTGAGCGACTCCAGCGGGCGGCCGTCGGGGCCGACCGGGCCGTCGAACCAGGCCGCGGAGTACATCATCGACTCGTCGAGGAAGAGCTCGAAGAGGTCGTTCGACAGGTCGTAGTGCCGGTGCACGTTCTCCTGCGAGACGGCGGCGTCGGCGGCGCGCTCCTCCCGCGGCTGACCCCGGTCGTAGAGCCGGCGCAGGTTCCGCACCGGGCGCGGCACGAGCGACTCGATGTGCTCGACGAAGCAGCACATGACGCCTACCAGGTCGTCGGAATCCCAGTCCCCGACCATCCAGCCCTCGCCGAGGCCGATCAGGCCCTCGGTGCCGAGCCGCGTGAAGAACGCCTCCGGGCGGATGATCCGCATGGCCGGGCTGGTCGCGTCGCCCGCGCCCTCGCTCGAGCCGTCCGGCCACACCAGACGCATCGGCATCCGCCGCACGGCCGCGCGCAGCAGCGACCGGGCGATCACCATCCGCACCCGGTTCTCGCCGGGATCCTGCAGACCCGGCCACACCCCCTCCGCGGGACGCGGGACGATGCGCTCGCCGCGCACCGGGGTGGGATCGGGGACGGGCATGGTCGACGACACGGCGGGGGTCCCTCTCGACGCTGGGGTGTCAACGGGCGACGGAGTTCCGTCGGCATCGTCTTCGTCGCCGACGGCTCGATCGTTCGGGCGGGTGGTGGCGATCTCGCGCGGTTCGGTCGGGGGCTGCAGGATCGTGCCCGCCTCGTCCGGCGACCCTCCCGTCGGGGTTTTCGTCGGTTACCGTGCTGCCGTCGGCGGATCGTGGAGAGGGTGGCCGGGCAGTGGACGCCAGCGAGGAGCTGCAGCGGCTCGACGGCGATCTCGCCGCCGGACGCATCGACGCGACCTCCTACCGCCGCCGTCGCGACGCCCTCGTCGCGCGCCGTCGCGAGGAGGAGGCGCCCGCCTGGGCCGCGGCAAGTGCGACGAAGACCACACCCGATCGGACGGTTGAGGCGCCGCCACCGGCCGCCGGCGAGCCCGCCGTCGCCCGACCCGCTGCCGCCGAGGCCGCCGTCGCCGAGTCCGCTGCCGAACCTGCCGCGGCAACGCCGGCTCCCGTCGAGACCGCTCCCGTCGAGACCGCTCCCGCCGTGGCCGCTCCCGCTGTGGCCGCTCCCGCCGAGTCGGCTCGCACCGAGACCGCTCCCCCCGAGCCGGTTGCCGCGTCGGACCCGCTCCCGGTCGCCCCGCCCGCGGCGGACCCGCTCCCACCCGTCGTCGGTCCGACCCCCGTCGGGCCCACGGCTCCCGTGCCAACCGCGGCGGACCCCCTGCCGACGGCACCGGGCGGAACACGCTCCCGGCCCGCCCGTCCGAGCGACGTGGTGGCCGCACCGGGCACCGACGCGTTCCCCGTGCAGCATCCGGTCCCGCCCCCGCGACCGGTCGCTCCCCCGGACCCCTTCCCGCCGCCGTTCCGGTGGAGCCCGACCCCCGCCGTCCCCGACGCCGACGTCACGCAGGTGGTGCCGGACGCCGCCGACGCCACGCAGGTCGTGCCGCCGTCGGCGTTCCGGCCGCCGTCGTTCGGGCCGCCGACCTCCTGGCCGGCGACGTCCGACGTCCCGGAACGGACCCAGGTGGTCCCCGGGATCGAGGCGGGTCGGCGGCCGTCGGCGCCGGTCCCGGCGTCGCGGACCACCCCGCCGTGGGCGGACCGCGCGCCGGAGCGGCGCGACCCGTCGTCGGGCATGGCGGGGTCGCACGTGTTCTACGGCGGGCGGCGCGACCTGGCGTCGACGCTCGGCACGGCGGCCGTGGTCGTCGTCGTGATCCTGATCCTCGTGCTGTCCTTCACGCTGGGCTGACCTACGCTGCGCGGTCGTGGCGACGCTGGTGACCTTCCACGCCCATCCCGACGACGAGTGCATCACCTGCGGCGGGGTGATGCGGGCGGCGGCGGACGCCGGCCACCGGGTGGTGCTCGTCATCGCCACCGGCGGTGAGCACGGCGAGATCGTCCCGAACGTGCTCGACGAGGGGGAGACCCTCGCCCACCGCCGGCACGCCGAGACCCTGGAGTCGGCGCGCATCCTCGGGGCCGCCCGCACCGAGTTCCTCGGCTACGTCGACTCCGGGATGGTCGGCACCGCGACCAACACCGCCGAGGGGGCCTTCGCCGCGGCGGACGTCGAGGAGGCGGCCGAGCGGCTGGCGACGATCCTGCGCGAGGAGGACGCGGACGTCCTCACCCACTACGACGACCACGGCGGCTACGGCCACCCCGACCACGTGCAGGTCCACCACGTCGGGCAGCGCGCCGCCGAGCTCGCCGGCACGCCGCGGGTCTACCAGGCCACCACCAACCGCGACGAGATGCGCCGCCTGATGGCGATGGCGCGGGAGATGGGCCTCGGGCTCGGCGACGGCGAGGGGCCCGACGAGCGCGAGCTGGCGGCGATGGGCACGCCCGAGGCGGAGCTCACCACCCGCGTCGACGTCACCCCGTGGCTCGGGGCCAAGCGCGACGCCATGCGCGCCCACGCCAGCCAGATCGCGCCCGACTCGTTCTTCCTCGCCCTGCCCGACGAGGCCTTCGCGGCCGCCTTCGGCACGGAGTGGTTCCTGCGGGTCGGGGAGCCGACGGGCGGACCGTTCGAGACGGACCTGTTCGGCCCCGGCGCGGCGTAGCGTCGCCCGCATGAGCTGGTTCGGTCGCGACAAGCGGCAGATGGTCGACCCCGCGGACGCGCTGCCCGGACGTCGGTCGCCGCTGCCCACCCTCGAGCGCAGCCTGGTCTCCGGGCGCCCGCTGAAGCCGCCCTTCCCCGAGGGTCTGCAGACCGCGGTGTTCGGCATGGGCTGCTTCTGGGGCGCCGAGCGGCTGTTCTGGAACACGCCCGGGGTCTGGGTGACCGCCGTGGGCTACTCCGGCGGCTACACGCCGAACCCGACCTACGAGGAGACCTGCACCAACCTCACCGGCCACGCCGAGGTGGTGCTCGTCGTCTTCGATCCGGCGGTGGTCACCTACGAGCAGCTGGTGCGGCTGTTCTGGGAGTCCCACGACCCGACGCAGCGCATGCGCCAGGGCAACGACGTCGGCACGACCTACCGGTCGGCGATCTACTACGCCGACGAGGCGCAGCGGGCGGTCGCCGAGTCCACCCGCGACGCGTTCCAGCAGGCGCTGACCTCCGCCCGGAAGGGCGAGATCACCACGGAGATCGCCCCGCTCGGCGCGTTCTACTACGCCGAGGACTACCACCAGCAGTACCTGCACCGGATCCCGAACGGCTACTGCTCGATGGCCGGCACCGGGGTCTCGTGCCCGACCGGGTTGGGCGTCACGGCCGAGCAGCCCTAGTCTCCCCGGCCGTGGAGACTGAGATCACGGTCGAGTCCGACGGAGCCCGCCTGGGGACGACGTACCTGCGGGCCGCCGACGAGTCGCTGGCCGGTCCGGGCGGCCGCCCCTGCGTGGTGATGGCCCACGGCTTCGGTGCCACGCGCGACTCCGGGCTGCGCCCGTTCGCCGAGGCCTTCACGACGGCGGGTGCGGACGTCCTGCTCGTCGACTACCGCGGCTTCGCCGACTCCGAGGGCGCCCCCCGGCAGCACGTCGACCACCGGGCACACCGCCGCGACTACCACGCGGCGGTCGCCCGGGCCCGGCTGATCGACGGGGTGGACCCGGAGCGGATCGTGCTGTGGGGCTCGTCGTACTCGGGCGGGCACGTGGTCGCGGTGGCCGCGGCGGACCCCCGGATCGCCGGGGTCATCTCGCAGGGCGCCGCGATGGACGGGCTCGGTGCGCTGGTGGAGATCCTGCGCTACGGCGGGCCGTGGCAGCTGCTCAAGGTCTCGGCGCACGCGATCGCCGACGCGGTCGGTCACGCCCTCGGCCGGCCGGACCACCGGGTGGCGGTCTTCGGTCCGCCCGGGGCGGTCGCGGCGATCACCTCGCCCGACGCCCAGAGCGGGTACGGCGCCATCATCGGCCCGTCGTTCGTCAACGACATGCCCGCGCGGGACATCCTGACGATCCCGTTCAACCGGCCGGTCACGGCGGCACCGCGCGTCCGGTGCCCGATGCTGCTCGTGGTCGCGGCGTCGGACTCGATCGCCCCGCCGGCCGCGGTGCGCAAGGTCGCGGCGACGGCGGGCGGGCCGGTCGAGACCGTGGAGATCGACTGCGGGCACTTCGACATCTACCTCGGAGAACCGTTCGCGACCTCGGTCGAGCGGCAGATCGCGTTCGTCCGGTCGATGTAGCGACACCCGTCCGGGTGGTGGTGTGTCGGCGGTGAAACAGTTCCGTGGCCGCAGCGATATCCCCGGTGTCAGCGGGCTGAGGGGCCCGCACTTCTCGGGGGAGAACACCATGGGCCGTCACCACACCGCCACCGCGCTCGTCGAGCTCGCCGTCCCCGCCCCGCGGGTGTCGCCGGAGTCGTCCGCGGCCCTGCGGTCGGCGCCGTTCCCGGTGATCCCCGCCCCGCGGCAGGCCCCCGAGGCCGCTCCGGCCCCCGTCGTCGTGCCGGAGCCGCGCGGCTGGCGCGCCCGTCGCGCCGCGAAGGCCGACGCCGCAGCCCGGCGCGCCCAGGCCGTCGCCGTCGCGCACGCCCAGCGCCGCGCTCGCCAGGTCGCCCTCGCGTCGCTCACCGACTGACTCGGCCGGCCGCACCGGGTGGCCCGTCCGCGAACGACCCTCCACGAACGAACGGCACTCTCGCGCACATCGATGCTGCGAGGGTGCCGTTCGTGCGTTCCGGGGGCGGTCAGCCCTCGAGGACGTACCCGCGACCGCGGATGGTGCGGATGCGCTCCGCGCCGAGCTTGCGGCGCAGGTAGCCGATGTAGACCTCGACGATGTTGGAGGTCGGGGGGCCGCCCCACACGCGGGTGACAAGCTCGTCCTGCGACATCGCCTGCCCGCGCGGGTGGCGGATGAGCGCGTCGACCACCGCGTACTCGGTGCGCGAGAGGCTCACCGGCTTGTTCTCGACGAACACCTGCTCGAGAGCGGTGTCGACCATGACCTCGCCGCGCCGCAGGTAGAGCTGCGCCGTCGGGCGGTCGTCGCCGAGGCGCAGCCGCAGCCGGGCCAGGAGCTCCTCCATGGGGAAGGGCGTGACCAGGTAGTCGTCGTGGCTCGCGCGGAGCGTGGACACCGTGCGGTCGCGCGCCTCGGGCGAGGTCAGCGCGATCACCGGCGTCCGGGGGCTCTCGCGGTGCAGGTCGGCGAGGACCTCCACCGGCCGGAGCCCGCTCATCTCGACGTCCAGGACGACCGCGCGGGCGCCGCCGGCCCGGGCCGCGGCCCCGACGCTCCAGCTCTCCCGGAGGAGTTGAGGTTCGAAGCCGTTGGACCGCAACGCACCGACGAGCACGCTCGTTGTGCGGTGCGGAGGAGCCACACACAGCACGCGGCCCCGCTCCGCGTCCGCATAACGATTGGGTTGCATCGCCGACCAGGCTGCCGTGTGCGCGGCGCAGGGGCAACGAGTGCGCGCCGAACGGCGGTGTGTCGTGTGCGACGGGCGGTTCCCTGAGAGCGAGAACCGGCGTCAGGAGCAGCGGCTCCGCCGAGCGGAGTAGTGGATCTGCCCGTCGTCGCGCCCCGGCGTGCGGTCAACGGCATTGCCGGGCCTTCACTCTCAGATCACGGTCCGGTGACGGCCGGCGCTCCTAGCGTTCGTCCCGCTCCCCCCGCCAGCGGCGACGTCCGGGCTCCCCCGGTCGACACCCGAGCTCCGATCGACCGGACGCCGCCGCTCGCGACCCGGACCGCTCTCCCCGGCGGACCGGGACCGAAGAACGTCTGGAGGTCGTTCGCCCATGCCCCGACGTGGACGACATCGCACCCGGCTCCCGCTCCGGCTCCTCGCCGCCATCGCCGCTCTCCTCGTGGGCGGCACCGCCGTCGTCCTCGGCGGCAACGCGCTCGCGAAGGACAACGGCGGGGACTCCGGGGGCGGCAGCAGCATCCTCTCCGCCCTGACCGGCGGGAAGTCCGAGAAGTCGGACTCCGACTCCGGCGACTCGTCCGACGACTCCTCCGGTGACGGCAAGGACGGCGACGGCGGGTCCGACGACAAGGACGGCTCCGACTCGAAGGACGACTCGAAGGACGGGTCGGAGGACGGGTCGAAGAAGGTCAAGGCCGGCGGCACCGGCCACGACGGCAGTGGCAAGGACGACGGCGGGAAGGACCAGTCCCCCGACGAGGCCAAGAAGTCCGACGACCAGAAGAAGGACGACCAGGACAAGCAGGCCAAGGGCGAGAAGAAGGTCGAGTTCCCCGGTCGCGAGAAGGCCCGCCCCGCCGGCGCCGACGACTACGTCGACATCGACGACGTGGAGGTCAACCAGAACATCGGTGAGGGTGGCGTCTTCTCCAAGGGCAGCTACGAGGTCGAGTGCGGCGCGAGCGACCACAACAACTCCGACAACTACATGGCGGCGCCGGGCAAGCGGAACGGCGCCCAGCACACGCACGACTACGTCGGCAACACCTCGACCAACGGCAACTCGACCGACGAGTCGCTCGAGGCCGCCGGCACGACGTGCGCGAACGGCGACAAGAGCACCTTCTTCTGGCCGGTCCTGCGTGACCTGAACGGCGTGGGTGACGACGTCGGGAAGGACGGCGGCAGCCTCGACGGCAACGTCGGCCGGATCCTGACGCCGACGTCGGCGCGCCTGGTCTTCCGCGGCCACGGCGACTCCGACGTCCAGCCGCTGCCGCAGCACCTCATGAACATCATGGGCAACGCGAAGGCCAAGGTGCAGGACGGCAAGAACGCCAACGCCAAGTACACCTGCAGCGGGCACACGGACCGGATCACCGCGAAGTACCCGATCTGCGGGAGCGGGGAGAAGCTCATGCGCATCCTCGACTACCCGAGCTGCTGGGACGGCCAGAACCTCGAGTCGAAGGACCTGCGCTCGCACATGGCGTTCCCGGACTCGAACGGCAACTGCGGCGACGGCTTCACGCCGGTGCCCGCCCTGCGGATCGTGCTGACCTACGACCAGCCGGCGGGTCGGGCGTTCTCCATCGACTCGTTCCCGGACAACCAGCACGACCCGGCCACCGACCACTCCGACTTCGAGAACCTCGCCTCGAAGGCGCAGAACGAGGCCGGTGCGGAGTGCATCAACTCCGGGCGGAACTGCAGCAACGTGTAGCTGCGTCCGCGCACCCCTCGCGCCCCGTCGCCCGACGATCTACCGTCGGCGGCGGGGCGCGCGTGCGTCCTACGGGAGTCCGGGCGACGGGCTGAGAGGGGACCTGGCGGTCCCGACCGTTCGAACCTGATCCGGATCATGCCGGCGCAGGGAACCGCGGAGGACGCGTATGGCTTCATCGTCCCTGTCCACGTCCGCTCCCGACGAGGTCGCCCCGACCCTGGACGGCCCGGTGCCGCGGTCGCTGGGGTTCCTCGACCAGGGCGCCTTCTGGGCCAACCTCGGGGTGAGCCTGCTCGGCTTCGCCGGGGTCCTCGCGGTGCTCCAGCCCGCCGGGGCACCGCCGCTGACCGTCGCGGCCGCGGTCGTCGCGACGGTGGTGGGCACCGTGATCGGCAGCGCCATGGTCGGGCTCTCGGCGATCCCGGGCGCGCGGACCGGTGCGCCGGCGATGGTGGTCCTGCGGGGCCTGTTCGGCGGGGTCCTCTCGTGGATCCCGTCGGTGCTCAACGTCGTCCAGCTCATCGGGTGGGGCACCTTCGAGCTCGTCGTCATCGCCCAGGCGGGCACGCTCGCGATCGGCGGCCCCACGTGGGCGTGGATCGTCGGGGCCGGGGTGGTGACGACGCTGCTGACGCTCCGCCCGCTGGGCATGCTGCGGCTGCTGCGCCGGGTGGTGACGATCCTGGTCGCGATCTCGGTGGCCTACCTGGCCTGGTGGCTCTTCACGCGGCCGGCCGCCGCCGATCTCGGTGGGGCGGGCTCGTGGTCGGGGTTCTGGGCGGGCACGGACGCGGCCATCGCGGTCGCCGTCTCCTGGATCCCGGTCGCCTCCGACTACTCCCGCCACTCGAAGCGGGTCTCGACGGCGTTCACCGCGGCCACCGTCGGCTACGGCATCACCCAGATCCTCTGCTTCGTCGTCGGGCTCGCCGCCCTGTCCCTCGTCGCCGGGGACGGGGACGCGGTCTTCGCGCCGATGCTCGTCGCACCGCTCGGCGTCGTCGCCCTGCTGATCCTCACCCTGCGCGAGACCGACCAGTCCTTCGCCAACGTCTACTCGACCGCGGTGTCGGCGCAGAACCTCGTGCCGCGTGCCGACCGGCGGCTGCTCTGCCTGGCCATCGGCGTGATCATCACCGTGCTCGGGCTCGTCGTCACGATCGACGACTACGCGGTGTTCCTCGCGGTCATCGGGTCGATCTTCGTCCCGCTGCTCGGGGTCGGCGTGGGCGAGGCCCTGGTGAACAAGGGGCGCCTGGACCTGTCGCGGTGGGCGCCGTCGCGGCCCCTCATGGTCGTCGCCTGGGTGATCGGACTCGCCGTCTACCAGCTGATCAACCCCGGTGGGGCGCCCGTCTGGTCGGACGCCTGGACCGCCGCCCGCGAGGCGCTCGGGTTCACGCCGCCGTCCTGGCTCTCCGCCTCGCTGACCTCCTTCCTGACGGCGGGTCTCGTCGCCGCCGCGTTCGCCGGCCTGGCCGAGCGCACCCGGCGTCGGGAAAAGATCGCCACGGTGGGTTGAGAGCGCCGCGCTCCGGGGGAGCCCCGCGGGGCCGGGGAGATGCGCATCCGTGCATCCCGGCCCTGCGGGAGGAGCGCCATGCGAGCCGTGGTCTACAAGGGGACGAACGAGGTGGCCGTCGAGCAGGTCGACGACCCCCGTCTGGAGGCCCCCACCGACGTCCTGGTCCGGATCACGACCACCGCGATCTGCGGGTCCGACCTGCACATGTACGAGGGTCGGACGGTCGCCGAGACGGGCATCGTGTTCGGGCACGAGAACATGGGGATCGTCGAGGAGGTCGGATCCGGGGTCACCCGCATCCGGAAGGGCGACCGGATCTCGCTGCCGTTCAACGTCGCGTGCGGGTTCTGCAAGAACTGCCTGGCCGGCAAGTCGGCGTTCTGCCTGACGGTCAACCCGCCCTACGCGGGCGGGGCCTACGGCTACGTGGGCATGGGCCCCTACACCGGCGGCCAGGCCGAGTACCTGCGCGTGCCGTTCGCCGACTACAACGCGCTCGTGCTCCCGCCCGGCGACGAGCACGAGAACGACTACGCGATGCTCGCGGACATCTTCCCCACCGGCTACCACGCCACCGTGCTCGCCGACCTGAACCCGGGCGAGTCGATCGTCGTGTTCGGTGCCGGGCCGGTCGGCCTGATGGCGGCGTACTCGGCGGTGCTCAAGGGCGCCTCGAAGGTGTTCGTCGTGGACAAGGTGGCGTCGCGCCTGAAGCTCGCGGAGGACATCGGGGCGATCCCGATCGACTTCTCCGCGGGTGACCCGGTCGAGCAGGTCGTCGATCAGACCGACGGGCTCGGGGCCGACAAGGGCGTCGACGCGGTCGGCTACCAGGCCACCGCGGACAGCGGGGAGGAGCAGCCCGCCGTCGTGCTGAACCAGCTGGTCGACGCGGTGCGGCACACCGGGCGGCTCGGCATCGTCGGGCTCTACCTGCCGCAGGACCCGGGCGCGCCGGACGAGAACGCCGCCAACGGGCGCCTGCTGTTCAACGTCGGCCGCTTCTTCGAGAAGGGCCAGAAGATGGGCACCGGCCAGGCCGACGCCAAGGCCTACAACGCCCAGCTGCGCGACCTCATCGTGGCCGGCCGCGCCACCCCGTCCTTCGTGGTGTCCAAGGAGGTCCCGCTCGACGAGGCGCCGGACGCCTACGCCCGCTTCGACGCCCGTGAGGACGGTTACTCGAAGGTCGTCCTCAAGCCCTAGGAGTGATCATGGAGTACCGCACGCTGGGCCGGACCGGCATCAAGGTCAGCCCCTACTGCCTCGGCGCGATGATGTTCGGCGCCATGGGCAACCCCGACCACGACGACTCGATCCGGATCATCCACCGCGCGCTGGACGCGGGGGTGAACTTCGTCGACACCGCCGACGTCTACTCGCAGGGCGAGTCGGAGGAGATCGTCGGGAAGGCCCTGAAGGGCCGCCGCGACGACGTCGTGCTCGCGACCAAGGTCCACGGCGGGATGGGCGAGGACCCGAACCGCGCCGGGAACTCGCGGCGCTGGATCGTCGCGGAGGTCGAGAACTCGCTGCGCCGGTTGCAGACCGACCACATCGACCTCTACCAGGTCCACCGGCCGTCGCCGGACACCGACGTCGAGGAGACGCTCTCCGCGCTCACCGACCTCGTGCGCAGCGGCAAGGTCCGGGCCGTCGGGAGCTCCACCTTCCCGGCCTCGGAGATCGTCGAGGCGCAATGGATCGCGGAACGCCGCGGGTACGAGCGGTTCCGCACCGAGCAGCCGCCGTACTCGATCGTCAACCGCGGCATCGAGCGCGAGGTGCTCCCGGCCTGCGAGCGCTACGGGATGGGCACGCTCGTGTGGAGCCCGCTCGCGATGGGGCTGCTGACCGGCCGCTACCGCAAGGGGCAGGAGACCGACTCGCCGCGCATGTCCTTCGCGCCGGGCCGCCTGACCCACGAGCGCAAGCTCGACGTCGTGGAGCAGCTGATCCCGCTCGCGGAGAAGGCCGGCCTGTCGATGGTCCACCTGGCGATGGCCTTCGCGGTCGCGCACCCGGGCGTGACCAGCGCGATCATCGGTCCGCGGACCATGGAGCACCTCGACGACCTGCTCGCGGGCGCCGAGGTCACCCTCGACGACGAGGTGCTCGACCGGATCGACGAGATCGTGCCGCCGGGTACCGACGTCGACCCGGGCGACGTGTCCTACGCGCCGCCGGCGATCGAGCACGCCCGGTTGCGGCGGCGGCCTGCGGAGGAGCGCGCCGCGGCGTAGGAAGAAGTCAGCCGTCCTCCGATCGTGAACCACCGGCGGTGCGGTACAACCATCTCGGTATCCGCCAGGGGAGGATCGGCCCGTGAGCTACCCGCAGCGTTCCTGGAACGACGGCGACGTCGAGGTCGTGCCCGGACGCCTCTGGGCGGGCGGGGTGGCCACGGCGCTCGTCGCCGCCGGCATCGCCTTCGTCGGCGTGCTGATCATCAACAGCATCTTCGAGGTCGGGATCCAGACGGCGGGGCGGTCGGGGGCGTTGGTCGACAACGCCTCCACCGTCATCCCCGTCGCGGCCGCCATCGCCGCGCTCGCGGGGACGGCGCTGCTGCACCTGCTGCTCATGACGACGCCCCGCCCGGCGTCGTTCTTCTCGGCGATCGCGGTGCTCGTGATCGTCGTGCTGATCCTGCAGGTCTTCCTCGCCGAGGGGTCGATCTCGGCCCACATCGCCACCGGCGTCCTCTACGCGGCGATCGGCATCGGGATCGTGTCGATGCTGTCGGGCGTGTCGGCGACGTCGGTGCGCCCGGCCCAGCGGGGCGGGTGGGGTGGCCGCGCCCCCGAGCCGCCCGCCTACGACGGCCGGTACGACGCCAACTACGGCACCTACGACCCCCAGCCGCCGTACCCGCCGCAGGGCGGGTACGGCCACCCGAACGACCGCACCCAGCGTTACGACCCGCGCGATCAGCGCGGCCAGTGGCGGTGACCGCGATCCTGTCGTGATCACCAGCAGTGATCGCGTCCGGACCGAGCGGCGCCGTTTCAAGCGATCGTGAGGCTCATCGCCTTCACACGGGATCGGCTTGACCGGTCCGGACGGGCCTGACGACGATCGACCGTCCTGATCCTGCGGACGGGCGTTCCCGCTCGTCCGCGTGCTGGTCACGCCCACGGGCGGGGCCGAAGGGGTGGTCGCATGACGTCGACGGTCAACGGGCTCGGAGCCGCAGCCGCCGCAGCAGGACACGCGGGTCACCTCGGCACGGAGTCGGCCCGCCGGGAGCACGGACGGCTCGGCGAGGGCGCCTACCGCGGGCCCGAGACGCTCGCGGCGGCCCGGAAGGGCCTCCGCGTCGCCCTGCCGGAGCCGAGCAGTCGCTACGACCAGAACGACGAGTGGTGCGTGGTCCAGCAACCCGACGGGTCCTGGTCGGAGTTCCGCTTCCACGACTACCACCGGATCTTCGACGTCCCGGGGCTCTACGAGAAGATCTTCTACGACGTCCTCGGCTGCGACACGCCGCGCTTCATGGCCGACCTGTTCGCCGACGCCCTCGCCGGCAGCCGCGAGGCGGCCGACGACGTCCGGGTCCTCGACCTCGGCGCGGGCAACGGGATCATGGCCGAGGAGCTCGCCACCATCGGTGTCCGGCACGCGGTCGGGGTCGACATCCTGACCGAGGCCCGCGACGCGGCCGAGCGGGACCGTCCCGGCCTCTACGCCGACTACCTCGTCGCCGACCTGACGGCCCTCGGGTCCGACGCGGCCCGGACGCTCGCCGACCACCGGCTCACCGCGCTCACCGTCGTCGCCGCGCTCGGGTTCGGGGACATCCCGCCCGCCGCGTTCCGCACCGCCTACGACCAGATCGCCGACGGCGGGTGGGTCGTGCTCACGCTGAAGGACGCGTTCCTGGCCGAGGACGACACCTCGGGCTTCGCCCGCATGATCGCCGACGGCCTCGCCTCGGGGGCGCTGGAGGTGGTGCGCCGCGAGCGCTTCCGCCACCGGCTCGCCACCGACGCCAGCCCGCTCGTCTACGAGGGGATCGTGGCGCGCAAGCGCGGTCCGCTGGGCTGAGCCCCTCCCCGCCGGACGCCCGGTGGGACGTGCATCTCTTACCGACCGGTCGGGCCTGGAGGCCCGGCCGGTCGTCCTGTTTTCCTGGCACTGTGAAGGGGCACACATTCATGCGGACGGTGGTCCCGAGAGGCACGCCCGGCGCGAGGGGGTGCGGGACCGCCCGGCAAGGAGAGAAGGCATGGCCGCCACCAGCGACCCCGGACGCAGCGGGCCCCCCGCACTGCGAGCACCCGACATCGCGACCGCGATGGAACGGGTGGTCCCCGACGCAGTCCTCGCCCGGACCGACCCGGCCCTCTTCGGCCGCACGGTCCTCCAACTCGCCCAGGGGTGGGTGAGCCATCCCGGTGAGGTCGGCCGCGCGGCGTCGTCGTTCGCCGCGCTCTCGGCCCGGATCGGCGCCGCGGCGACCGGCCGCGCGCTGCGTGGGCTGGCCGGCGGGACCGTCGAGAACGACCCGTCGACCGAGCCGGTGCCGACCAGCAAGGACGGCCGGTTCAAGGACACGACCTGGGTCGAGAACCCCGGGTACTGGGCGCTGCGGCAGGAGTACCTGGCCCTCCTCGCGCTCCTCGAGGACCTGGTCGGCGCGGCCGCGCTGAACGAGGACTCGGACGACCGGGCGCGGATGCTCATGGGCCTCATCGGGAGCGTCGTCTCCCCGACGAACGTGCTGCCGGGCAACCCCGCCGCGCTCAAGCGGGCCTTCGAGACCGGGGGGTCGAGCGTCGTCGCCGGCCTGCGCAACCTGCTCGACGACCTCGCGACGAACGGCGGCAAGCCGCGTCAGGTCGACAAGAGCGGGCTGCGCGTCGGCAAGGAGCTCGCGGCGACCCCCGGCAAGGTGGTCTACCGCAACCGGCTCATGGAGCTGGTGCAGTTCGAGGCGCAGACCGACGAGGTCCACGCGGTCCCGCTGCTGTGCAGCCCGCCGTGGATCAACAAGTACTACGTCATGGACCTCGCGCCGGAGCGCAGCCTCGTCGAGTGGGCCGTGCAGCACGGCCACACCGTGTTCATGATCAGCTACCGCGACCCGGACAGCTCGATGGCGTCCACGACGTTCGCCGACTACCTCGAGCTCGGCCCGGCCACGGCGCTCGACGTCGTGCAGGAGATCACCGGGGCCGACAAGGTCAACGTGATGGGCCTCTGCCTCGGCGGGCTGATGGCCGCCCTGCTGACCGCGCGGTGCGCGGAGCGCGGGGACGACCGCATCAACTCCCTGACGATGCTCAACACGATGCTCGACTACTCGAGTGTCGGTCCGATCTCCTCGTTCGTCAGCCCGGAGATCACCGAACGGCTCGAGAAGTCGATGGAGCAGCAGGGCTACCTGCCGGCCGAGTCGATGGCCACGACCTTCGACCTGCTGCGCGCGAACGACCTGATCTTCAACTACATCGGGCCGAACTGGCTCGAGGGCAAGGCGCCGCCCGCCTTCGACATCCTGGCGTGGAACACCGACTCCACCCGCATGCCGGCCGCGATGCACTCCTTCTACCTGCGGCACTTCTACCTCGACAACGAGCTGTCGAAGGGCGAGCTCGAGATCGACGGGGAGCCGCTCTCGCTGAAGGCGGTGCAGGCGGACACGTTCATCGTGGCCGCGGAGAACGACCACATCGCGCCGTGGAAGACGTCGTTCACGTCCACCGAGCTCCTCGGCGGCGACGTGACCTTCGTGCTCTCGACGGCGGGTCACATCGCCGGCGTGGTGAACCCGCCCAGCCCGAAGGCCAAGCACTGGGTCGGCACCGTGGGGGCCACGGGCTCCGACGCGCCCGGCCCCGACGCCTGGCGGCAGCGCTCCACCGAGATCCAGGGCTCCTGGTGGGAGACCTGGAGCGAGTGGATCGGCGAGCACGGCGGGCCGAAGCAGGAGCCGCCGACGGTCGGCAGCGAGGCGCACCCGGTGCTGGGTGACGCGCCCGGGCAGTACGTGCTCGGTACGAACTGATCGTCGATCCGGGCGGGCGCCATGTCGGCGCCCGCCCGGGTCCGTCGGGTCCGCCCGGCCGCGAGGGTGACGTGGGGCAGGTTCCGGCGGCCCCGGGCATGCCTGGTGTGCGTCTCGGGGTGGAGCCGTATCGAGACCACCCCGTGGGCGCGCCGTGACCCGCCTTGACGCCGACCGATGTCGCGGGCACGGTGTTGCGTAGAGCGCGACAGCGACGCGGGGAACGCAACGCGCTCCCGCCACGATCGCCTGCGAACGGTTGCCTCCATGGACCACCCCACCGGCCCCCTCGTCCGCTCGGCCTCGGTCGAGCTCCGGCGGACCGTCGACGCGGCCGTCGGCCCGCGGTACGACACCGCGTTCCTGCGGCTGGACCTCCTGCTGACCACGCCCGAGGCCCGCTGCGACTGCCCGGACTGCCTGATCGAGACCGACCGGCGTCGGATCGCGATCCTCGCCTCACTGCCGCGGCCCTGACATCGGGCGCCGTGCTCGGTATCCTGAGCGGTTGATCGGCCGGTCGAGCACGTCCGGTCGCCGTCGCAGGAGAGGAGCCGAGGATGTCGACCTCGAACGGCAGCGCACCCACGGGGAACGTCACCGACCAGGTGGCGGACGCCGTCGCCCGCGGCCAGCAGCTCATGACCGAGCTGGCCGGTGGCGTCACCGAGCTGTTCAGCGCGGCGCTCTCCGGCGCCGACGACGCCACGCGCCGCGCGGGCACCGGGACGCTCCCGGTCGGTCTGTCGTCGGCCGGCGAGTTCGTCGACCGTGCCTACGACACGGGGATCGCCGTGCTCGAGATGCAGCGCTCGATGGCCCACCAGATGCTCGGCGCCGTGTCGTCGATGCGGCTGCGCTGACCGACCGCGATGACCTCGCCGAACGGCGCGTCGGATCGGGCGCGTCCCGCCGCTGCGGGCTCGATGTGGGACGCCCAGCGCCAGGCGCTGGGCGCCTTCATCCGTGACCAGCGGCGTCTCGCCCGGCTCTCGCTGCGCCAGCTCTCGGCGCTCTCGCACATCTCGAACCCGTACCTGAGCCAGGTCGAGCGGGGACTGCACGTGCCGTCCGTGCGCGTGCTGCAGGCGATCGCCGACGCCCTCGACCTGTCCGCGGAGACCCTGCTCGAACACGCGGGTCTCGTCCGGGAGCAGGCCGGCCCCACCTCGGGAGCCGGCCCGGCCGCCGATCCCGCCGTCGAGCGGGCGGTGCGCGCCGACGCCCGGCTCAGCCAGGCGCAGAAGGAGGCGCTGATCGCGGTGTACCGCAGCTACACCGACGGCGTCGCCGCCGACGGCCCCGATGCGCACGACACCGCCGACGGGGTTCCGCCCCGGACGCCGGAGGGAGTCCACCGATGACCGCCATGAGAACGCGCCCCACGCCCGACCCCGCCCCGCCCGACCCCTTCGAGCGGACGCTGTCCGTGGCCGGACGTCGGCTCCGCGTCGCGGTCCGACCGGCGGCCCCCGGTCCGTCCGGAACCCCCGCGCCCCGTCCGCTCGTGCTGGTCAACGGGATCGGCGCCAGCCTCGAACTGCTGGCACCCCTCGTCGACGCCCTCGACCCGCGCCGCGAGGTCATCCGGTTCGACGTGCCCGGCATCGGGGGCTCCCAGCTCTCGACCGTGCCGATGCCGATGGCGGCGCTGACCACGCTGCTGGCCGACGTCCTCGACCAGCTCGACGGGCTGACCGGCACCTCGCACCGCGTGGTCGACCTGCTGGGCCTGTCCTGGGGCGGCGGCATCGTGCAGCAGTTCGCGCTGCAGTACCCGCGGCGCACCGGCAGCCTCGCGCTCGTCTCGACCGGCACCGGCGTGATGATGGTGCCCGCGCGCATCAGCGTGCTGGCCCGGATGCTGACCCCCCGCCGCTACAACGATCCCTCGTACCGCCGGGACGCAGGCCGCGAGATCTACGTGGGCGAGGACCCGGACGCGGTCGACGCCCTCTTCGCGCGGGTCAAGCCGGTCCGGGCCCGGGCCTACCTGCACCAGCTGTTCGCCCTGACGACGTGGACGAGCCTGCCGGTGCTGCCCTTCATCACGGCGCCGACGCTCGTCCTGGCCGGGCGCAAGGATCCGGTCATCCCGATCGTGAACGCGCACATCATGGGTTCGCTGCTGCCCCGCTCCGAGGTGCACCTGCACCGCGGCGGTCACCTCGGGCTGCTCACGCGTCCCGGGGAACTCGGACCCGTCGTGGAGTCGTTCCTCGACCGGCACTGATCGGTACCGGCCGACACCGACCACGGGGCACCGCGCGGCCGTAAGCTGGCCGCGTGAGTGCGAGACCGGTCACCGGCGTCGACGGACGTGAGTGGCTCGTGAGCATGAAGATCATGTGGAGCGACCGCTCGGAGCACTTCGAGCACGAGAAGGAGGGCGGCCGGCGGGCCGTCATCGGCATCATCGTCGTGCTCGGACTGCTCTGGTTCGCGCTCATCGCGTGGAAGTTCCAGGTCGACGCCGTCAGCGTGCCGTGGTGGATCGTGGTGATCCTGCTGGGCGTCGCGGGCTTCTTCCCGGCGCGGTGGGCGCTGCGCCGGCCGCGGCGGCTCATGGTCGAGGGCGGACGCTGGCCGGAGGACGACTCCGCCGTCGGCGAGGCCTGGAGCGGGTACGTGCGCGGGCGGACCGAGGCGCGCGCCGAGTACAAGCAGGCCATCCGGACGCTGCAGAAGCGCGGTACCCCGGCCCGGGCCAACAGCCCGCTGCAACCCCAGTAGAGAAGAGGGGGCCGTCGTGCCCGAGCTCCCCGAGGTGGAGGCGCTCGCCGAGCACCTGCGCACGCACGCGATCGCCCGGCCCGTGGCGCGGGTCGACCTCGCGAGCATGACGGCGCTGAAGACGTTCGACCCGCCGCTGTCCGCGCTCACCGGGCGCCTGGTCACCGGGGCGGGCCGGATCGGCAAGTTCCTCGACGTGCAGCTCGACGGGCTCCACCTCGTCGTGCACCTCTCCCGCGCCGGATGGATGCGCTGGCACGAGCAGGCCTCGGTCACGCCGCCGAAGCCGGGCAAGGGCCCGCTGGAGCTGCGGGTGCACCTCGAGACGGTGGGCGGTCCCGGCTTCGACCTCACCGAGGCGGGTACGCAGAAGCGGCTCGCGGCCTACGTCGTCACCGACCCCGCCACGATCCCGCAGATCGCGACGCTGGGGCCCGACGCTCTCACGCTCTCCCGCGCGCAGTTCGGCGAGATCCTCGCCGCGACCTCGACGCGGCTCAAGACGCTGCTCGCCGACCAGCGGACGATCGCCGGCATCGGCAACGCCTACTCCGACGAGATCCTGCACGTCGCGAAGCTGTCGCCGTTCGCCATCGCGGCCCGGCTCGACGAGGAGGCGGCCGACCGCCTGCACGCCGCGATGATCGCGGTGCTCACCGAGGCGGTGGACCGGGCCGTCGGCCAGGACGCGGCGCTGCTCAAGGGCGAGAAGCGCTCGGGGATGCGGGTGCACGCCCGGACCGGGCTCCCGTGCCCGGTGTGCGGCGACACGGTCCGCGAGGTGTCCTACGCCGAACGCTCCTTCCAGTACTGCGCCACCTGCCAGACCGGCGGCAAGCCGTTGGCGGACCGCCGTCTCTCCCGCCTGGTCAAGTGAGGGACGGAGGAGACGCGGCGGCGCGGAGCTCGACCATTGATACCGCCGAACGGATGATCACCCGTCGTCGGGAACGTGTGGCTCGTTGCTCTGACGGGGTGGCTGGCGGACGATGAGCCCGTGCCCGGCTGGTTGACCTCCCCGACCGTCCTCGTCGTCCTCGGCGTGGTCGTGGTCCTGGTGATCGTCGGGGTCGTGGTCTACCAGCGCTTCCGTCGCCGCCACGCGTTCGCGTCGCCGCTCGAGCGGGCGACGTTCTCCACCCTGCACACGGTGTCGCTGGCCGCCCCGGCGCTGCGCGAGGGACTGTCCGAGTCCTCCGCCCAGTTCGCCGTGCCGTACCTGCGGACCCTGCTCGACACCGAGGCGCTGTCGATGACGGCGGCGGACTGCGTCCCGCTCGCGTGGGACGGCGAGGCCGAGCACCACAACCTCGACGTGCGGTTCTACGCCGAGAAGGTGATGAAGACCGGTCGGCAGCAGATGGCGAGCCGGCGCGACATCGAGTGCGGCGACGACCGGTGCCCGGTCCGGGGCATCGTCGTCGTCCCGCTCGAGGTGGACGGCAACGTCGTCGGGACCCTCGCCGCGGTGAGCGGGGAGACGCCCGGCCCGGTGCTGCTGCGGGCCACCGCCGAGGTCGCCCGGTACGTGTCGAGCCAGCTCGAGCTCGCCGACCTCGACGACTCCCGCGACCGGCTCAACCGGGCCGAGGTCCGCGCGCTGCGGGCCCAGATCTCGCCGCACTTCATCTACAACGCGCTGAACACGGTCGCCTCGTTCATCCGCACCGACCCGGAGCGGGCCCGCGAGCTGCTCATGGAGTTCGCCGACTTCACCCGGTACTCGTTCCGGCAGGCCGGCGAGTACACGACGCTCGCCGAGGAGCTCAAGAACATCGACCGCTACCTCATGCTCGAGCGGGCGCGCTTCGGCAACCGGCTCGCGGTGAAGGTGCAGGTCGCCCCCGAGGTGCTCTCGGTGGTGCTGCCGTTCCTCGCCCTGCAGCCGCTGGTGGAGAACGCCGTGCGGCACGGGCTGGCGGGCAAGGTCGAGGGCGGGACCGTCACGTTGACCGCCGAGGACTCGGCGAGCGAATGCCTCATCACGGTCGAGGACAACGGCGTGGGCATGGACCCGCAGGCGCTGCGGGAGGACAACCGGGACGCGCACCTCTCGGGGGCGCACGTGGGCCTCGGCAACGTCGACGACCGCATGCGCTCGGCCTTCGGACCGGACTACGGCCTGGTGGTGGAGACCGAGCGCGGCGCGGGGACCAAGATCAGCCTGCGGGTGCCGAAGTTCCGGGCGGGCGTCCGGGTCTGACGGGGACCCCGCACGGAGCCGATAACCTGGGCGTATGGACCTCCGCCTGACCCAGGCCCTGCGACTCGGGGCCCTCAAGCTCCCGCCTGCGGTGTCGTCGGTCCTGCCCGGCGCCCTCGCCTCCCGTGTCTCCGGCGGCACCGTCTCGGTGGTGCGGCTGAACGGCGTCATCGCCTCGGCCTCCGGCCCGGTGCCCCGCTCGGTGATCAACCTGCAGGCCGTCGAGTCCGCCCTCACCCGCGCGTTCGAGGCCGAGAACGCGGTGGCGGTGGCGCTCGTCGTCAACTCGCCCGGCGGGTCCCCCACCCAGTCCCAGCTCGTCGCCGACCGCATCCGCGGGCTGGCCGCCGAGCACGAGCTGCCCGTGCTCGCCTTCTGCGAGGACGTCGCGGCCTCCGGCGGCTACTGGCTCGCGTGCGCGGCCGACGAGATCTTCGCCTGCCCGACGTCGCTGGTCGGCTCGATCGGCGTGGTCAGCGGTGGCTTCGGCCTGACGGGGCTGATCGAGCGCTTCGGCATCGAGCGCCGGCTGCACACCTCCGGTGAGAACAAGGCCCGGCTCGACCCGTTCCAGCCGGAGAAGCCCGAGGACGTCGAGTGGCTGCTCGGCATGCAGGCCGAGCTGCACGAGCTGTTCATCGAGTGGGTGCGCAGTCGGCGCGGCGACACGCTCGACGCGGGTGCCGACCTGTTCACCGGCGAGGTGTGGACCGGTCGGAAGGCCCTCGAGCTCGGCCTGATCGACGGCCTCGGCACGGTACGGGAGGTGCTCGAGGAGCGTTATCCCGACGCCGAGGCGGTGACGGTCGAGCCGCGCAGGCCCCTGCTCGCGCGGCTGGGCGTCGGCGTCCTCTCCGGCGTCCCCGGCTTCGGCGCGATCGACCCGACGGCCGCCGTCGCCGGCGCGCTCGAGTACCTGGAGCACCGCGCCGCGTGGAGCCGGTTCGGGTTGTAGGTGGCTTCGCCTTGTGAGTACTAATCCGTGCTGGAGGACGGATTACTACTCACAGGACGGAGTCACATGCCGTCGGTCGGCTGGGACGGACGCGACGTGTCCGGGCTCAGCCATGAGCAGATCCACCGGTGGACCCGCGACGGCGCCAGCCCTGAGGCGCTCGCCGCCGCCCGCGACCGGCACCTCGCCCGGGCGGACGAGCTGCGCGGGGCGGCCGACCGGCTGCAGGCCGCGCAGCGCGGGGTCGGGGAGACCTGGGCGGGCCGTGACGCCGACGCCGCGGGGAACCGCACGCGGATCCTCGCCCAGCGGATGGAGCAGCTCGCGGAGACGGTCGGCGGGCAGGCCCGCGGCCTCGACGGGATGCGGACCGCGCTCGTCCGGGTGCAGGCCGCGGTCGGACCGCCCCGGCCGTCCGCCCTGCCCGCGCTGGGCGTGACTCCCGTGCTCGACGAGCTCCGCGCGCTCGTGACCGGTCGGCCCGCCGACAGCTACGGCGCGTTCCGGACGGCCGCCGCCGACCAGGCCGCGGCCCGCGAGGCCTACCGCGCCTACCTCGGCGAGACCGCCTCGGCCGCCCGCGCGGTCGGTCCCGCCGGAGCGGGCCCGACGCCCGCCGCGGGGGACGCGTCGGTCGCGCCCGGCCGGGCTCCCCTCCCCGTCGGTGCCCGCGGGGCCGCGAGCGGGGTGCTGCAACGCGCCGCCGGCCCCGTCCCGACGGCGGGTGCGGGCGCTCCTGCGCCGCCGGCCGCCGGCCTGCGCCCGCCGGTCCCGGCCACCGGGGCGCCGGTCCCCGTACGCGCGTCAGGTCCGGTGTCGGCCACTACGCCGGTCGGCGGTCCGGGGACCGGCGGTGCCCGGGCGATCGGGGGCGGCCCGGGAGCCGGTGGTGGCCCGGGGGTCGGGAGTGTCGGCGGTGCCCCTGGCTCGGGTGCTCCTGGCTCCGGTGGCGGCGAGGCCGGCGGGACCGGTGCGCGCCCGGCGGGGGCAGGCCCCGGAGGCGCCGTCGCGGGGAGCCCGACCGCCCCGGGCGGCGGAGCCGGCGGCCCGGTCGGGGCCGGGAACGGTGCGGGCACCGCGATCGTCGGTCCCTCCCGGGGCGTCGTGGGACCTCGTGGAGCCGCCGCGGGTCTTCCCCCGGGCCGGACGGGCGCGGCGCCGCCCCGCGGGCCGGACGGGCGCGAGCGAGCACCCTCGGCGGTCGGTGGGCCCTCCGGACCACCGGGGATGCTCGACGATCAGCGGCCGGGCGACTTCGGGCCGGACGCGACGTCCCCGGGGGCCGACGAGCCCGCAGCGGCCGACCCCGAGCAGCCCGTGGTCCCGGTCCGGCACGTGACGTGGCTGGTGGACCCGGATCCGGCCGGATGGGGTGCGCCGGGCCGTCGGGTGGCGCCGCCGGTGCTGGGGGAGGGGCCGTGATCGTGCTGCGGCGCCACGAGCTGCTCTGGGTGCTCGAGCAGTGCGGGGCCGGCGACTGGCCCTACCCGCTCACCCCGGTGGCGTGGCCCGCCGACACCGAGGACGAGACCGTCCTGGCCCGCGCGCGTACCGAGGACGCGCTGGCCGGGCGGGGCCTGCTCCGGTCGGACCCGGCGGCGGCCCTGCTCGCGGTCGGGACGGCGGTGCGCGACGCGCGGTGGCAGGTCGACCTGGTGCGTCGGGGGAGCGGGTCGGCCGCGGCCGTCGGGCTCGCCGGACCCGGCGGGGGCGCGCTGCTCTCCTCGACCGACCACGCGGGTGCCGACGTGGTCGTCCGCCCGGTCGCCCCCGCAGGGATCGCGGCCGCGGTGCTGGCCCTGGTGCCCCGCCTGCCACCGGCTCCCGGACCGCCGCTGGAGGTGCCGCCGGCCGCGGCAGCCGTGGAGACCCGTCGTCGGGAACGGCAGCGGACGGACGTCGACGCGGTCCTCGAGCACGCGGTGGCGTGGACACAGCTCGGAGTAGCGGTTACTCCGAACGGGGTCAATTGGGCGGACGACCGTGCAGATGCACGGATCAAATGGCTCGACTCGCCCCGCGGTCGCTACCGGCTGCGGCACGATCGGGGTCGCAGCGGGCCGCCGGGGTCCCGGCTGGTCCCGGACGACGCCGCGTCCCCGGGAACCCTGGCCGAGGTCGAGGCGCTGCTGGTGGAGCCGGGGAGGAGCACGACATGAGCGGACCGGGCCCGGCGTCCGAGCGCGGGTTCGCGGCGCTCGACCCGGCCGACGCCGAACGGTTCGCCGGCCGGGTGGACGACCTGGAGCGCACGGTCGCGGAGGCCCGCGAGGCCCTGCGGCGGCTGGCGGAGGACCCGCTGGCCACCGGCACCGGCCAGGAGAACACCGAGATGGCCGCCTGGTACCGCGAGCTGCTCGTCACCGACACCGTGCCCGCCGCCGACGACCTGGCCCGCCAGCTCGACGCCGTGCGCCGCGCGGTGGTGGAGGGCACGGCGGCCTGGCGGGAGTCGGAGCGCTCGATCCGCGACTCCCTCGATCCCGGCCCCGGTCCCGACGACGGGTGATCCGATCGGGTGACGCGATACGTCAGTCCCGGTAGCGCCGCGCGTCGGAGCGCCGACCCGGGCACGGTGACACCGGCAGGGTCCCTATCGTGGACGTGGGACCGACCCTTGGGCAGGATGGCGCGACAGTGACTACCAACGACAACGACGGCCTCGTCGTCCTCGCGGTCGACGACGAGGAACCGGCTCTCATGGAGCTCGCCTACCTGCTCGAGCAGGATCAACGCGTCACGACGGTGTTGAAGGCGAACGACTCCATCTCGGCGCTGCGCATCCTCACCGGGGGCGACCAGGTCAACCTCGGTGGCTTCGGCACCCCGCCGTCGGGCATGGCCGCGCCCGCGAAGCAGTCCGACGTCGACGTCCTCTTCCTCGACATCCGGATGCCGGGCCTCGACGGCCTGGAGCTGGCCCAGGTCCTCTCGCGCTACGTCATCCCGCCGTCGGTGGTGTTCGTGACCGCGCACGACGACCGGGCCGTCGAGGCCTTCGACGTGGGCGCCGTGGACTACCTGCTCAAGCCGCTGCGCCCGGAGCGGCTCTACGCCTCGCTCACCCGCATCCTCGCCTCGCGCGGCACGACGGTCCCCGTCGAGCCCGCCGTCGAGGAGGAGGGTGACGACGAGGTGATCCCGGTCGAGCTCGCCGGCACCACGAAGCTGGTGCAGCGCTCCACCGTGCGCTGGGTGGAGGCCCAGGGCGACTACGCCCGCCTGCACACCACCGAGGGCAGCCACCTCGTCCGGATCCCGCTCTCGGTGCTCGAGGAGCGCTGGTCCGACGCCGGGTTCGTGCGCATCCACCGCTCGTACCTGGTCGCGCTGCCGCTGATCACCGAACTGCGCCTCGCCGGCTCCGGCTACGTGGTGCGGCTGGGCAACGGCAACCAGCCCGGCGAGGTGGCGGAGCTGCCGGTGAGCCGCCGCCACACCCGTGAGCTCAAGGACCGTCTCGTCCGCTCGACGAAACAGGCCTGGGGCCGGCGGTGACCGCGACCGACGGGCGGACCCGGACCGGGGGCGACGACCCCGGCCCGGCCGACCCGCCGGACCCGGATCGGCACCCCGATCCCGCGGCCGCCGGTCCCGCCTCCGCCGACGCCGGGGGTCCTGCGCACGCGTCCGACGGGGCCGCCGACGGCGGGCCGGCGATCGCCCGGGTCCGCTCCCGCGCGGCCGGGGCACCGCCGCGTCCCTCGCCCGGCCCGGTGCCGCCCGGCGTCGCGCGCCGGGTCGGCCGTCACGCGCGCCCGGACGGCGCGGCGACGGGCCACACCCCGCCGCCGGACTACCGGCCCCGGCACGCCGCCCCCGGCGAGGAGGGACCCCTCCCGGCGCCCGTCCCGCTGCGGCCGCCGGCCGGCCCGCCGACCCCGGCCGCGCCCCCGCACACCGAGATCGACCCGACCCCGGTGCGCGGTCTCCCGCTGGCCTCGACCTTCCCCGCCTCCGGGGTCACCGCCTCCGAGTCGGTGCGCTTCGACGACAAGAAATCGCTCTACGGCTCGACGCCGGGAGCGGACGTGGCGCACGACGCGCCGGTGCCCGCGCGGCAGCGCATCGTCCTCGCGGAGCGACGCTCGCCCACGCGCGCCGTCGGCACGGTCGCGGAGATCGAGCAGCAGACCGCGACCGGTGAACTGCTCCTGTCCAACCTCATGCGTTCGCAGCTCATGCTCGCGGTGCGGCTGGCGGTCGTCGCGGTGATCGTGCTCGGCGTCCTGCCCCTCGTCTTCGTGACGATGCCGCGGGTCGGCGCGACGGTGGTCTTCGGCGTCTCGCTGCCCTGGGTGCTGCTGGGCGTGCTCGCCTTCCCCTTCCTCCTGCTGCTCGGATGGCTCTACACCCGCACCGCCGAGCGCAACGAGCTCGACTTCGCCGACGACGTCGAGGACTGAGCGGCCGTGACCGGGTCGGACTCGATCGTCGCCCTCGTGCTGTTCGGGCTCGCCGCCGTCGCCGTCATCGCGATCGGCTCGCTCGGGGTCCGGGTCACCCGCTCCACCGACGACTTCCTCGCGGCCTCCCGCACGGTGCGCAGCCGCTCGAACGCGGCCGCGATCTCGGGTCAGTCGCTGTCGGTGGCGTCCTACCTCGGCATCGCGGGGATCGTGCTCTCCCACGGCGTCGACGGCCTCTGGTACCCGGTGGGCTTCGTCGCGGGCTTCGGGGTGCTGCTGCTGTTCGTCGCCGCCCCGCTGCGCCGGTCCGGCGCGTACACGGTGCCCGACTTCGCCGAGACCCGGCTCGACTCGACCGCCCTGCGCACCCTGACCACCGTCGTCGTCGTGGTGATCGGGTGGCTCTACCTCATCCCGCAGCTGCAGGCCTCCGGGCTGGTGCTCATGGTCGTCACGGGCGCGCCCGGCTGGGTCGGCGTGCTCGTCGTCGGCCTGGCGGTGACCGCCGCGGTCACCTTCGGCGGCATGCGGTCGATGACGCTCGTGCAGGCGTTCGGGTTCTGGCTCAAGGGCGTGGCCCTGGTGGTGCCCGCCGCCGTGCTGGTGGCCTGGTTCCTCGGGGCCGGGCTCACCGCGGCCCCCGACCGGGGCGGTGACCTGGTGTTCGACCGGCCGACCACCGTCGCGATCCACGACCCCGTCGAGCTCACCGTCGTCGCCCCCGTCACCGTCGAGATCCGCGCGGCCGACGGGCAGCGGAGCACGGCCTCGTGGGGCCCGGGGCAGCAGGAGATCCCCCGCGACACCACGCTGGTGTTCCCGCCCGGGTCGCGGATGCCGGTGGTCGGGGAGGCGGTGGCCGGCAACCGGGCCTGGGACACCCCCTTCGGCGACGGGCAGCGGGGCCCGCTCTGGGTGTACTCGCTGCTGCTCGCGGCCTGCCTGGGTACGGCGGGGCTGCCGCACGTGCTGGTGCGCTACTACACCAACCCGGACGGCCGGGCCGCGCGCCGCACGACGGTGCTGGTCATCGGCCTGCTCGGGTTCTTCAGCATCGTGCCGATCGTGCTCGGCGCGCTCTCCCGCTCGGTCGCGCCCCAACTGCTCACCGCCGGCGAGGGCGACGCCGTCGTGCTCCTGCTGCCCTCGTTGACGATCGGCGGCCCGGTGGGGGCGGCGCTCGGCGGACTCGTCGCCGCGGGCATCGCCGCGACCCTCCTCTCGGTCTCCGCCGGGTTGCTCCTCTCCGTGGCCGGGGTGCTCTCCAGCGACGTGCTGCCCGGGCGGCTCGGCGACTTCCGGATCGCCGCGCACGTGGCCGGGGTGGTGCCGATCGTCGGCGCTCTGGTGTTCGCCCGGCTCGAGTTCGCCCACGCGGTGTCGCTCGCGCTCGCGGTGGCGGCCTCGACGTTCGCCCCGCTGCTGCTGCTCGGCATCTGGTGGCGGGGCCTGACCGACCGCGGTGCCATCGCCGGCATCGCCGTGGGTGGCGTGCTGTCGCTCTCGGCGTCGATCACCACCCTGGCCGGGGTCCGCCTCGAGGGCGTGGTGGGCACGCTGCTCGCCCAACCGGCAGCCGTGTCCGTGCCCGCCGCGGTGATCACGATGGTGGCGGTCAGCCGGGCGACGGCCTCGCGCATCCCCGCGCAGGTGGGGCGCACGCTGTTGCGGTTGCACGCTCCCGAGCGCCTCGGGCTCGGCGAGATGCGTGTGGGTCGCTGAAGTCACCCTTTCGCCTCACACGGCACATACGGCACGTGAGGTCGTTCGCCACTCGAAAGGACCATCTCCGACGGAGTGACGCCCACTAGGGTTCGGCCGTTGGAGTTCCGGCACAGCGCGGACCGACTCCCCGGAGGGTGAGAACGCATGAGTGCGACCGAGGAGAGCTCGAGAGGATCCGACCCGCTCGGAGCTCCGACCCCCTACGAAGAGATGCAGCGCAGCCCGGAGTTCAAGGCGCTCCGTGACCGGTGGCGGCGCTACATCTTCCTGATGAGCGGCCTGTTCCTGGCCTGGTTCCTGGTCTACGTGCTGCTGGCCGACTTCGCGCCCGGCCTCGTGAACACCCGCCTCGGCGGGACCAACTTCACCGTCGGCCTGCTGCTCGGGCTCCTGCAGTTCGTGTCCACCTTCGTGATCGCCGTGGCGTACGCGAAGTTCGCCGAGAAGAACATCGACCCGCAGGCCGAGGCGCTGCGGGAGACGGTGGAGGGGAAGCTGTGACGACCGGAGTGCTCGCCCAGGGCGGGGCCGCCCGGCTCGGCAACCCCTACCTCAACATCGGCATCTTCCTGGCGTTCGTGGTCATCACGCTGTTCATCGTCTACCGGGTGAGCCGGTCGGCGACGACGGCGTCGGACTACTACGCCGCCGGCAGCTCGTTCACCGGCCCGCAGAACGGCGTCGCGATCTCCGGCGACTACCTCTCCGCCGCGTCCTTCCTCGGGATCGCGGGCGCGATCGCGGTGAACGGCTACGACGGCTTCCTCTACTCGATCGGCTTCCTCGTCGCCTGGCTGACGGCGCTGCTGCTGGTGGCCGAGCTGCTGCGCAACGTCGGCCGGTTCACCCTCGGCGACGTCCTCGCGTTCCGGATGAAGCAGCGTCCGGTGCGGGCGGCCGCCGCGGTCTCCACGCTCGTGGTGTCGTTCTTCTACCTGCTCGCGCAGATGGCGGGCGCGGGCGGCCTGATCTCGCTGCTGCTCGGCATCCCCAACACGCCGGGCACGATCTTCGACGGCCAGTCGATCGTCATCGCGCTCGTCGGCCTCGTGATGATCGTCTACGTGCTGTACGGCGGCATGCGCGGCACGACGTGGGTGCAGATCATCAAGGCGACCCTGCTGGTCATCGGCGCCGCCGTGATGACGGTGTGGGTGCTGGGCCTCTACGGCTTCAACCTCTCCGCGCTGCTCGGGGCCGCGAACGACGGGTCCGCGACCAACCTGCTCAACGCCGGCAACCAGTACGGCAAGACGATCACCAGCCGGATCGACTTCCTGTCGCTGGCCGTCGCGCTCGTGCTCGGCACCGCGGGTCTGCCGCACGTGCTGATGCGCTTCTACACGGTGCCCACGGCGAAGGAGGCCCGCCGGTCGGTGAACTGGGCCATCTGGATCATCGGCATCTTCTACCTGTTCACCCTGGTGATCGGGTACGGCGCGGCGGCGATCGTCCCGGCGAACCTGCTGTCGTCGAAGAACGTCAACGACGCCGCCCCGCTGCTCGCCTTCGAGCTCGGTGGCACGGTCCTGCTCGGGGTGGTCTCGGCGATCGCCTTCGCGACGATCCTCGCCGTGGTCGCCGGCCTGACGATCACCTCGGCGGCCTCGTTCGCGCACGACGTCTACGCGTCGGTGCTCAAGGAGGGCAAGCCGGAGCCGGGATCGGAGGTCCGGGTGGCCCGGCGGACCGCCCTCGTCGTCGGCTTCGTCGCGGTGATCGGCGGCATCCTCGCCAACGGCCAGAACGTCGCGTTCCTCGTCGCCCTGGCGTTCGCGGTGGCGGCCTCGGCCAACCTCCCGACGCTGCTCTACTCGCTGTTCTGGAAGAAGTTCAACACCACCGGCGCGCTGTTCTCGATCTACGGCGGCCTGGCGATCTGCATCGTGCTCATCGTCTTCAGCCCGGTGGTCTCCGGGTCGGCGACGGCGATCTTCGGGGAGGGCGTGAACTTCAAGCTGTTCCCGCTCTCGAACCCGGGCATCGTCTCGATCCCGCTGTCCTTCCTGCTCGGTGTCATCGGCACCTACGTCGGGGCGAACAAGGGCACCGCGGCCGACCAGGAGGAGCACGAGCGCAAGGCCGCCGAGATGGAGGTCCGCTCCATGACGGGGGCGGGGTCGTCGAACACGGCCGTGTCGCACTAGGTGCTTCGCAGGTGAGCACTAAGTGGGGCTATGACCCCACTTAGTGCTCACATGCGCGGAGCGCACAATGAGGACCATGAACGTCCCGGCCGTGACGGTGTCCGAGGTGCCCGCCGGCGCCACGCTGCTCGACGTCCGGGAGGACGACGAGTGGGTCGCCGGCCACGCCCCGGAGGCGGTGCACGTCCCGATGTCGGCCTTCCTCGAACGGATCGACCAGGTGCCCGACGGCCCGCTCGCAGTGGTGTGCCGGGTCGGCGGGCGCTCCGCCCAGGTGACCGCCTACCTGCGCAACCAGGGGCGGGACGCCGTGAACGTGACCGGCGGGATGCTCGCGTGGGAGGCCGCCGGGCGTCCGGTGGTCTCCGACGGGCCCGGTCCCGCGCAGGTGGTCTGAGCCCGTGACCTGCCCGCGGTGCGGCCGGGAGCAGCCGCCCGGTGGGTCCGGCCGGTTCTGCGTACACTGCGGCCGGGTCCTGGGCGGCGTGCGCTGGGTGGCCACCACCCCCGACGCGGCCCGGCCGAGCACGCCCGCACCGCGCCGTGCGCCCTACGCCGGTCCGCCCCGCTACCGGTCGATCCCGCGCTGGAGTCTCTGGCCGTGGGCCGCCCGGCCCGAGCCCGGTGCGCCCGACGGCCCGCTCGCGGCGCGGACCCCGGCGGAACCGGCCGAGACGCTCCGGGCCACGGCGGGACTGCTGCGTCGGCTCGCCGTCACCACCGCCCTGCTGTGCGGCGTCGCGGCGGCCGGCGAGGCCCTCCGCTACGTCCTGCTGCTCCTCAGCCGCGACCGTGCCCTCTCCGGGACGCTGCTCGGCTGGTCCGACGCGATCGTCGCCCTCTTCGGCCTGCTCGCCCCGATGGCGGCGCTGGCGACAGGCGTGGTGTTCCTGCGCTGGCTGCTGGTGGCCCGGGGGATCGCGGCGGACGCCTCGGACACCCGGCCCTGGCGGTCCACCCGGATGCTGCTCCTCGGCTGCGTGCTGCCGCCGCTGACGCTGACCGTGCCCGGCGCGACGCTCGCCGAGATCGAGCACGCCGGGTCCGGCGCCGACCCGACCGTGCGTCCGCGACCCTCCCGGCCGGTGCTCGCGTGGTGGGCGGCGTGGGTGGTGGGGGTCGTCCTCGGCGTCGTCACCCTGCTGCAGGGACTCGCCGACAGCACGCAGGCGCTCGCCGACGGGGTGGTCCTGCACTTCTGGTCCGACGTCGTCGCGGTGGTGGTCGCCCTGCTGACCGTCCGCGTCACGGCGCACCTCACCGAGCTCCTCGCCCCGGTGCTGCGGGAGCGGGGGCGGAGCTACGTGGTGGTCGGGGGAGACGCGGCGACGCGGAGCTCGACCGTGGTGGGGACCGCCTAGGCTCCGCCGCCGAGGCTGGCGACGCCCCCGGCGGACGGCGGGGCGGTGGGGTCGTTCCCCGCGTCCGCCGGCATCTCGCGGGCGACGAAGTCCTCGACGTGGAAGAGGTTGTCGCCCGCGCGGCGCACGATGCGCAGCAGCGTCGTCATGGAGGCGACCTCCTCGACCTGCTCCTTGAGGTACCACTGCATGAACTGCTCGCCGAGGTAGTCGCCCTGGTCGCGCGCGGTGCGGGCGAGCAGCGTGATCTGGTCGGTGACCCGGCGTTCCTGGTCGAGTACCAGCTCGACGACGTCCTCGACCGACTTGAAGTCGTTGCGGACCTCGTCGATGCCGGGGATGCGGACGACCACGTCGTTGTCGAGGAGGTACTGCACCATGCCCATGGCGTGGTTGCGCTCCTCGAGCGCCTGCGCGTAGAAGTGCGCCGCCAGCTGCGGGAGGTCCTCGTCGTCGCAGTAGACCGCGACCGCGGTGTACTGCTGCGACGCGGTGAACTCGTGGCGGATCTGGTCGCGCAGGAGATCGTGGAACCTCGACGCGGACGGCTCTTCCATCCGGTGAGTGTAGGGCGCCCTTACCTCGCGGGGGTATGGCGTCCGCCTCGTGACACCCCCGCGACCCGGATCAGCCGATGGTCGCGGCCACGGCCTTGTCACCGTCCTGCTGCACCGTCACCGGGGGCTTCCCGACGCCGAGGTCGCCGCACTTCAGGTTCTGGAACGAGGTCTGCAGCCGCTGCGCGAGGAAGGTGAACAGCGAGTTCGCCGCCGCCGGGTCGGGCGACGGTGCCGCCGCGAACCGGGCCTTGTCCGCCTGCAGCCGGGCGGGCGCGACGGCGACCAGCGAGCGGCAGTAGGCCGCACCGTCGGACGACGCGGCGGGCGACTGGTCGACCCCGAGCCGGTAGAGCGTCAACTTCGCGCGGGACGGGGCGTCGCCGGCGAGCACCATCGGGTCGTTCGCCGGGACGAGTGCGACGGGGTCACCCTGGTGGGCCGCCGCCTGCAGCTCGTTCAGCGCCAGGGAGGGCACCGCGCGCCCGCCGTCCCCGAGGTCCGGCGCGGTCATCGGGTGACAGCCCAGGGCCGGGTCGACGAAGGCGTCGAGCAACCCGTTGTCGCTGGCGTTGGTCAGCACGGTGCCGCCGAGACCGCGGTTCGCGACCGCGTCCTGGGCGACCCGGCCGTCGTCGAGCACGCGGTAGGAGGTGGCGAGGTTGTCGCTCTGGTCCTGGTCGACCACGGCGAAGTCACGGGTGGTCGGGCACGGCTTCCCGTCGGCGGCGGTGCCGAGGGCGGGCACGGCCGTGCGGCCGGCGGCGACCGAGGCGTTCGCGGCGGCGAAGAACGGTGCCGCGCCACAGTCGGCGAACTGTCCGAACGGCGAGCCGGGGGTGCCGTTGACACAGCCGGCCCGGTCGCCGTCGAGGGTCAGGGTGGTGCCGTTGAAGCCGAACCAGACGCCGACGACCGCGCCCGCGGGCAGTTGCGGCGTGACCGGCGCGGCGGCGGGCCGGGACCCGTCGTCGACCACCAGCGGGTGGTAGACCGACAGCGCGCCCGTCGCGGGGTCGAGCACCGTCGCCTCGACGAACGCGGCCTGCGCCGTGTCCGCCTCGTGGCACGCGCCCTGCCCGCCGGAGCCCTTCAGTCGGTAGGGGGTGGCGAGCCCGGCGGCCGTCAGCGGTGCGGGCGGCACGACGAGCGTGCAGTTCGGGTTCGGCTGCGCCTGCTGCGCCTGCTGCGCCTGCTGCTGCTGGTGCTGCTGCTGCCGGTGCTGCTGCGCGTCAGACCGATGCGTGCCGGCCGCCGCGGCGGCGTCGTGGGCGCCCGTCGTCGCGGACGTGCCGGTCGTGCTGTCCGACCCGCCGTCGCCGGTCGTCCCGTCCTCCCGACGCGACCGGCCGGTGATCGCCGAGGTCAGGCGCGAGAGCAGGGAGGGGGCCCGTCCGTGCTGCGAGCTCGTCGATCCCGACGTCGGGCCGTCGCTCGTCCGCGAGGACGCCCACGCCTGTGCCGCCCCGAGGACGAGCAGGATCGAGAGCGGGACGGCGACCGCCCACCGCGGGATGCGCGGCCGGGCCGTGTGACGTGACATGAGGATCCTTCGGGGGAGCGGGATCGACCGGGACGGACGTCCCGGGGGTCGTGGTGGTGGGCAGCGGCCCGGACCAGCCGAACTGCTCGCAGTGCACCCGGGCGGGCGGTACGTCGAGCTGCTCGAGCGCGGCGAGCGTGCCGGTGGCGAGCGAGGCGGGGCCGCAGACGAAGTAGTCGAGGTGCTCCCGCTCCGGGGACGGGGGCAGGACCTCGGCGAGCAGCGCGACGTCGATCCGGCGCCCGGCCAGCCGGGTCACCTCGAGGTCGAGGCGGCGCCGCAGCACCTCCAGCTCGGGGGCGAACAGCGGCTCGGAACCGCGCTCGGCGAGCACGAGGCGGTGCCGCCGCACGTCCCCGCGCTCGGCCAGGGTCCGCAGCATGCTCATCATTGGGGTGATCCCGACCCCGCCGGCCACGAGCACGAGCCCGGCCCGCCCGCCGTGGTCCTCCGCGGTGAACGAGCCGTGCGGGCCGTCCAGCCACACCTGCTGCCCCTGCGTCAGCGCGGCGACGCGGTGCGAGAAGTCCCCCTGGTCGCGCACCGTGAGCTCGAGCCGCCCGGTGACGTTGGCGCTCGACGCGATCGTGAACGGGTGCTCCTCGGTGCCCACCACGGCGCGGCGCAGGCGCAGCCACACGAACTGCCCGGGCTCGAAGTGCAGCCCGCCGCGGCGCAGGTGCACGGGGGCGAGCACGAGGGTGACCACGCTCGGGCCCTCCCGCCGTACGCCGTAGACCACGTAGGCGCCCTGGCGGGAGAACAGCGGACGCCAGACCCAGCGGTGGGAGAGCACCAGCAGCAGCGCCGCGGCCAGCACCACGAGGCAGACGCGCATCACGGGGTCGGCGACGAGGTGGTTCAGCCAGAGGACGTGCAGCCCGGCGAGCACGAGGCCGGCGGCCGCCAGCGCCACGTGCAGGCGGGCCCACACCTCGTACCGCGCCCCCGGACGCCGGCCGCCGGCGGCGACCCCGCCGACTGCGAGCAGCGCCACGAGCGAGCCCCAGCCGACCTTCGCCGTGGCCCGCGCCGTGACCGGGTTGATCAGCGCCGGGTGGTTCCACAGCGCGACGGCGGCGTGCGCGACCACCGCGGCGAGGGCCAGCATCCCGAGCCAGCGGTGCAGCCCCATGATCCGGTCGACCCCGAAGGCCCGGGTCAGCGTGCGGATGCGGCTGGGCACGAGGACGACCACCACGAGGGCGCCGAGCCCGAGCACCCCGAGCCCGACCGAGAGCATCGTCGC
The DNA here is from genome assembly GCF_013409505.1 of Actinomycetospora corticicola. Taxonomy (NCBI): domain Bacteria; kingdom Bacillati; phylum Actinomycetota; class Actinomycetes; order Pseudonocardiales; family Pseudonocardiaceae; genus Actinomycetospora; species Actinomycetospora corticicola. The sequence continues at coordinate 4,674,787 of NZ_JACCBN010000001.1, forward strand.
GGGCTCCGTCGAGTGCCCACGCCAGGCCGAGAGCACGAACGGCACCACGGTCATCGTCGCGAGCGCCCCGGTCCAGGCGATCGTCGTCATCCGTCTGCGCACGGCCGCAGAAGCTAGGTCCGTGACCTGAGCGTGACCCGCGATTCTGAGAGCGGAGGGCCTCCGGTCGCGCTGATCGACCGGGATCCGGCGACGACGGGCGGGATCGCTGCGCCGTTCGTCGGTACCCCTCTCAGCTTCGCCGGCGAGGGGCTCCGGGGCACTTCGTCACCGGTGCCGGAAGTGCCCCGACGCCGACGGCACGGCAGGATGGCCGCTCGTGACCTTCGACCGTGCCCGCGAGGCCGCCGTGGTGCCGGCGGCGTTCGACCAGGACGCCACCTCCTACGACCGTCTGGTCGGCGCCAACCCCGGCTACCTCGACCACCTGCGGCTCTCCGCGCGGCGGCTGGCCCTTCCCGACGACGGGCGCGGGCTGCGGCTCCTCGACGTCGGGTGCGGCACCGGGCTGTCCACGCAGGCGCTGGTGGAGACCTACCCGGCCGCCGAGATCGTGGCGGCCGACGCGTCGGCGGAGATGCTCGCGCAGGCGCAGGCCAAGACGTGGCCCGACACGGTGCGGTTCGTGCACTCCCGCGCCGAGGAGTTGGCCGCGCACGGCGTCGAGGGCCCCTTCGACGGCATCCTCGCGGCGTACCTGCTGCGCAACCTCCCCGACGTGACGGCCGGGGTGAAGGACCTGCACGGCCTGCTCGCGCCGGGCGCCCCGCTGGCGGTGCACGAGTACTCGGTGGCCGACTCGGCGCGCGCCCGCGCGACGTGGACCGCCGTGTGCTGGGCGATCATCATCCCGCTGGGGTGGCGGGTGACCGGCGACGCGTCGCTGTACCGCTACCTGTGGAGGTCGGTCCTGCACTTCGACGGGATCTCGCGGCTGACGGGCCGACTGCGCGACGCCGGGCTCGACGACGTCCGGGTCGAGCCGGTGGACGGCTGGCAGAAGGGGATCGTCCACACGATCCTCGGCCGCCGCCCTGCCTGAGCGTGGCGCCCGGCTGACGTCCGACGTCAGTCGTGGGCCACGGCTGACGTCCCGGTGACCCCGGATCCGGCCCCGGCCCGACGACGCCGGCGCACCTCGTAGGTGCGCTCGGCGTACTCGATGTCGTCGACCCAGAGCCGCTTCGCCGCGAACTCCATGAGCGGGCGGACGAGCCGCTGCGCCTTCGTGGCGTGCACGAACCCCGCACGCGTGGAGTGGGCCAGCACGGCCTCGGTGACGAGCGTGCGGGCCCGGCCGTCGGGGTGCGGGGCCAGCGGCGTCGCGTGGGTCTCGACGACGCTGCCCGCCCCCTCGCCGCGGGTGATGTGCATGACGATCGTCCGCGGGTCGGGGCAGGTGAACCGCGCCTCGACCGGGATGCCCCACTGCCGGGTGAGCCGGAAGGCCACGTGCAGGTCGAAGTGGTCCTCGGCGTCGCTCGCGGTGCGGCCGGGCGCCGAGTCGACGCGCAGGTCGGCGAACGAGTGCGGGTGGAACCAGGCGCCGTGCCACGGGTCGAGGCGGTTGGCGATCACGTCCTCGGGCTCGCAGGTGCCCTCCATCGAGGCCACCGCGACGAGGCTCTCGGTGTGCGGCGGGCGCACCGGGAGGACCGGCGCGTCGGTGGGCTCCTCGCCGCCGACCGCGTCGAGCCGGACCCAGACGAGCACCCCGTCGTCGTGCGCGGGCAGCGTGCGCCAGCCGGCGCGGCCGGACGGGCCGAGCGCGAGGCCGTGCCAGCGGCAGATCAGCTCGCAGCCCGACTGCTGCGCGGTCGACATGTCCGCCCCGAGGTGCGGGCAGGCACCGGGGCCGGCGTGCAACCCGCCGTCGGGGGCCCGCCAGACGACCAGCTCGACGCCCGCCACCGTGGTGCCGGTCGGGGACCCGACCCGGATGTCGTCGGAGGCGCCGACGACGTACCAGTTGCCCGACGGCCGGGCCTGGGCCCGTTCGAGCGCGGCGTGGATGATGCCCGGCTTCGCGTCCCGCCAGGTCGGCGCCATGGCCTCCCAGCGTTCGCCGGACAGTCGTCGCAGAGGGTTCGCCGAGGTTCGGCCGACCGGGCGCTTCTTCAGCACGCAACGGACGCTAGGGGCGCGTCCCTACCGGTGCAGTGGGGCGTGGTCGTCTGTGGCCGGACGCACGCCTGGCTGCGCCGAACGAGGACGGCGCCACCCGATCAGGGGGTGTCGCGCGCCCAGGGGCACGACAGGCACCGCGGACCGCCTCGGCCGGACCCGAGCTCGAAGCCCTCGATGGTGACGACCTCGATGCCGGCGTCGCGCAGCCGACCGTTCGTCGTGGTGTTCCGCTCGTAGGCGACGACGAGGCCGGGGGCCAGGGCGAGGGTGTTGTTGCCGTCGTCCCACTGCTCGCGCTCGGCGGCGACCCCGGCCGGTCCGGTGTCCACCGCCCGGAGCTCCTCGATGCCCATGGCCCGGGCGGCGGCCGGCCGGAACGGCTCGGGGCCGGTGATCTGCAGACCCGGGGTGATCGTCCACGCCTCGAGCGCGTCCAGGACCTCGGGGAACACCACCATGGCGTCGACGTCGACCATCGTCGCCACCGTGTCGAGGTGCATCGTCGCCCGGCGCTGGGTGATGGGGACGGCGAGCACGGTGTGGGCGAGACCGTCGGCGAACATGGCGCGGGCGAAGGACTCGGCGCCGGCCGGGCTCGTCCGCTCCCCGACGCCGATCGCGAGCACCCCCGGCGCGAGCAGCAGCACGTCGCCGCCCTCGACGGCGGAGGTGTCACGGGCCTCGGTGTGCGTCACCCCGCCCAGCGCCGCTCGCCCGCCGTGCGCCAGCGCGACCAGCGAGGCCTCCCGACGTCGGGCCGGCATCCCCATCGCCGCGGCGACCACGCGGTCGCCGACCCGCATCGAGGAGTCGCGGGTGAACATGAGGTTGGGCAGGGGGTCGACGGCGAACTCGTCCGGGCCGTGCATCCGGCGGACCAGCGAGTTCTCGCCGTCACCGAGCTCGCGGAAGGTGAGCCCGCCGATGAGCGCGGTCGCCAGGTCGGGCGCGGACATCGTCGTCATCTGCTCCCGCACGGCCGCCCCGAGCTCCCGGCCGAGGACCCGCTCGTCGACCGCCGCCGCGATGCCGGAGTCGCGCGACCCGGCGTCGTGGAGGGCCTCGGTGAGCAGGTCCGCGAGCAGCAGCACCTCGACGCCGTGGGCGCGCAGCGTGTCGGCGAAGCGGTCGTGCTCGAGCTGGGCGCGCTCGACCCAGGGGATGCCGTCGAAGAGCAGCCGGTCGGCGTTGCGCGGGGTGAGCCGCTGGAGCTCCGGGCCCGGTCGGTGCAGCACGACCGTCCGGAGCGGTCCGACCTCGGTGTCCACGCGCGGGGTCATCGCGCGACCCTAGTTCCCGGGCAGGAAGGACACCTTCCCGGCGAGCAGCGCCGAGCCCACGAACGCCACGACGTCGATGAGCGTGTGCGCCACGACCAGCGGCCAGAGCCGGCCCGTGCGCTGCCAGTACCGCCCGAACACCAGGCCCATGACGAGGTTGCCGATGCCGCCGCCGAAGCCCTGGTAGAGGTGGTAGGAGCCACGGAGCACGGCTGCGACCAGCAATGACCGGTTCTCGGTGAGCCCGAGCCGGCGCAGCGCCGAGAGCAGCCAGCCGACGACGAGCACCTCCTCGGCCCACGAGTTGGCGAACGCCGAGACGAGCAGGACCGGCACCCGCCACCAGTGGTCGTCGAGCACCGACGGGACCACGGTGAGGTTGATCCCGATCGCGCGGGTCAGCAGGTAGAACCCCAGCCCGGGGATGCCGATGAGCGCGGCGAGCCCGCAGGCGGCGCGCAGGTCGCGCCACGGGCGGCGCCCGTCGAGCCCCACGCCGCGCGGGCCGGACCCGGCGCGCACCAGGAGGTAGAGCCCGAGCCCGCCCCAGGCCACGAGCTGCAACGAGGAGGCGAGCTGGGCGGCGAGGTCCACCCAGGCGTCGGTCGCGAGGGGCTGGTCGATCGTCACCTTCCGCTGCGCGAGCGGGGCCGGCGCGGCGAGCGAGTCGAGCAAAGAGATCAGCGACCGGAGGCCGGAGAGCCCGAGGGTCACCGTGGCCACCACGAGGATCTCGGTGACGACGAGCCGGCGCTCGCGGCCGGTCACGACCTCGACCTCGGGCCGCGCCGGGGACAACCAGCTGTTCATCGGTGATCAGCCTAGGACGCACGCCACGGGGGTCACACCGCGTGCGTCGGTAACCTCGGAGGGGTGCAGGTCCTGCGTGTGCTCGCGACCCCCCGGTGGGTGGGGTGGACCGTGCTCGCGCTCTGCGCCGTCGTGGTGTGCATGGGCATGGCCTACTGGCAGCTGATCCGGGCGGAATCGGCCACGGGATCGCTGCTGAACGCCGGGTACGCGCTGCAGTGGCCGTTGTTCGGCGTCTTCTTCGCACTGCTCTGGTGGCGCATGCTGCGCTCCGAGGCGCGGATCCTCGCCGAGATCCAGGAAGGTCCTCCCGACGCCGGGTCGTCCCCGGCGGCGGCGCCCGGGTCGATCCCCGAGGCGGACAGCCCGTTCACCCCGCGACCGACCGGCGTCGAGCCGGGCGCGGGAGCGGGTCGGCCCACGCAGGTCCGGGCCACCGACGAGTACAACGCGATGCTGGCCGAGCTGGGACGCCGCGACACCGACACCATCAGGAACGAGGAGTCGACCCCGTGACCGCTCCGACCGACGCCCTCACCGACAAGGTCGTCGCCGCCATGCGCCGCTACCGGGTGGGGGCCTACGTCGTCGGCGTCGGCCTCCTGGTCCTGGTGCTCGTGGCGATGCCGCTGAAGTACTTCGCCGACCAGCCGCTGCTCGTCGCGATCGTCGGCCCGATCCACGGCTTCCTCTACATGGGCTACCTGGCCCTGACCGCCGACCTCGGCGTGAAGGCGCGTTGGCCGGTGGGGAAGCTCCTGCTGGTGGCGCTGGCCGGGACGATCCCGTTCGTGTCGTTCGTGGCCGAGCGGAAGGTCACCGCTCCGCTGCGCGCCGCGGGCTGATCTCCGGGTCGGTCAGGCCCGCGAGCCGGCGCACCTCCGCGCCCAGCATCCGCGGGCAGGCGACCGGGCCGGAGAAGCCGAGCCGGACGTCGTGGTCGCCGTGGGCCGTCTCCACCCGCAGGCGCAGCCCGAGGCGGTCGACGGCGAGCGGGACGAGGGTGTGCCCGGGGCGGCGCAGCGCGACCGGCAGGTGCCGGGCCAGGCCCGCCACCAGCGAGGAGTGCGCGCCCGCGAGGTGGGCGAGCCAGGCGTCGCCGCACTCGGTGAAGGGGTCGGTCGGGGCGGCCGCCACCTCGGCGGGGGTGAACGTCCCGGTGCCCTCGGCGTCGCTCAGCACCACGGAAGCAGGGTCGAGCCGGAGCAGGACGTCGGCGTGCCCGACGTCGAGCAGGCGCTCGTCGGGCCGGTCGGCCGCGATCCGCAGTGCGGCGCGGCGGGCGACGCGGGCGGGGAGCACGCGGACCCGGCCGCATACCCAGACCAGGCCGCGGACGGGCTGGCGCACCGCGACCGGGGCGGTGTCGGAGAGCTCCATCATCACCGGCAGGTGCTCCGCTGCGCGGGTGGCGGCGACCAACGGGTGGTCGGCCGGGACCTGGAGGGTCGCCGCACCGGACGCGGGCACGTGGTGCAGCGTCGGCACGATCCGCTCGACGTCCTCGCCCGTCGGCGACCCGGTGATCAGGGCCGCGGACGACGCCCGGGTGGCCGTGGCCCGGGCGCGCTCCGCCGGACTCGGGACGGCGGGCTGAGGCGGGCAGCTCCTGGCCACGGCGGGCTCCTCACGGTCGGCGAACTTAGGTGAGCCTAACCGAACCGAGCGGGAAAAAGGCAAGGGTCGCCCGGTGGACGGCCCCGCGGACGTCGCCCGCTACCGTGCCCTCGTGTCCACCGTCCCCCAGGCCGGTGGGGCACCGGTCGACGGTGTGCCCACGCTCCTCGCCGGCATCCTCGACGACGCGGCACTGGTCTCGCCGGGCCCGCGCCGGGAGATGGCCGACGTCGTCGCCGCCCACCTCGACGCCCGCGTCGGCGAGCACGGCGACCTGCTCGGGGCGCTCGTGGTCCCGGTCTCACGGCTGCAGGAGTTCGTCGCCGAGCTCGTCAAGCGGCGTCCGTCCGCCCCGCTCCCGGTGGCGCTGTCGGTCGACACCGGCCTCGGCGGTGTGCCGAAGGCGCTGTCGCTGACGTCCTCGCGCGCCGCGCTGCTGACCACCGGCACCGTCGAGATGCCCGCCCCGCACGACGTCGACTCGGTCTGGCTCGAGCGGGTCACCGAGTTCGTGCCCGACGAGGTCGTCGCCGTCGTCGAGCCCCGCCGTCCGGACGTCGACGGCTCGCAGGACTGGATCGACGGCGTGCAGCGCGTGGTCGGGCACGGGTGCCGGCCGAAGCTGCGCTGCGGCGGCGACCGGGCGGGGGCGTTCCCGGGGGTCACCGACGTGTCGCGCTTCCTCGCCGTCGTCGCGGCCTCCGGACGCTCGTTCACCGCGAGCATCGGGCTGCAGTCCGCGGCCCGGCACGTCGACCCGGAGACCGGCTTCGACCACCACGGCTGGCTGAACCTGATGGTCGCGGTGACCCGGGCGCTGCGGGCCGCGCCGTCCGACGGCGACGTCTCCGACGAGCTCGTCGAGGAGGTCCGGCACGCCCTCGAGGCCACCGACGCGGACGCCCTCGCCCGCGAGATGGGCGCCGTCGACGAGGCGACCGCGACCCGGGTCCGCGCGCACCTGTCGTCGTTCGGGTCGACCGCCCCGGCCGACCAGGGCGCCGAGATGGCGCGCCTGGGGCTGGTCTGATGCGCATCGCGTTCCTCGGCCCGCACGGCACGTTCTGCGAGCAGGCGCTCGGGTCGGTGCTCGACGACTTCCCGGGCGCGCGGACCGAGCCCGCCGCGAGCACCACCGCCGCCCTGGACGCCCTGCGCGCCGGCGACGCGGAGCTCGCGTGCGTGCCGATCGAGAGCTCGGTGGAGGGAGCGGTCCCCGCGACCATGGACGGCCTGGTGGAGACCCCGCCCGTCGTCGTGATCCGGGAGATCCTGCTGCCGGTGCGCTTCGGGGTGCTGGTGCGCCCCGGGACGACCGCCGCCGACGTCGCCACCGTGGCCTCCCACCCGCACGGGGAGGCACAGACCCGTCGCTGGCTCGCCGCCCACCTCCCGCACGCCGAGGTGCGGATGACGCCGTCGACGGCGGCGGCCGCCGCGGCCGTGGCCGACGGACAGGTCGACGCCGCGGTGTGCGCGCCGGTCGCGGCCCGCCACTACGGGCTCGAGATGCTCGCCGACGGGGTGCACGACACCGGCGACGCGGTGACCCGCTTCGTCGTCGTGGCCCGCGCGGACTCCACGCTGCCCGCCCCGACCGGCACGGACCGCACCTCCATCGCCGCGACGACGGTCAACGAGCCGGGCGCCCTGCTCGCGATCCTCACCGAGTTCGCGATCCGCGGCGTCGACCTCACCCGCATCGAGTCGCGCCCCTCGAAGGCGCGTCTCGGCACCTACTGGTTCTTCCTCGACGGCGCGGGCCACGTCGCCGAGGCCGCGATGGGCGAGGCGCTGGCGGCGCTCCACCGGCGGTGCACCGACCTGCGGTTCCTCGGCTCCTACCCGCGGGCGACGGTCCCGCCCGGCTCCACCGCACCGTCCCCGCCGGTCGCACCGCCGGTGCCGGGGCAGACCCCGGCCGACCACGCGGCCGCCGCGGAGTGGCTGCACGCACTGCGATCCCTGCCATCCCGTGCGGCCGCGGGGCCCGTCGTCGGGTAGAGGTGGAGACCGTGACCACCCTGGTGCTCTGCCGGCACGGCCAGACGCCGGCGAACGTCGCGAAGATCCTCGACACCCTGCTGCCCGGGCCCGGGCTCACCGACCTCGGCCGGCTCCAGGCCGAGGCGCTCGGCAAGGAGCTGTCCGCGCTCGCCGTCACGGCGCTGTACGGCTCGCGGGCGCGCCGGGCTCAGGAGACGGCCGGGGTCGTCGGAACGGTGCTCGGGATGACGCCGGGCGTGGTCGACGGCGTGCACGAGGTGCAGGTGGGCGACCTGGAGGGCCGCTCCGACGACGCGTCGGTCGACGTGTTCCGCGGGGTCTACGACGCCTGGCGCGACGGCGACCTCTCCGCGCGCATGCCCGGCGGCGAGTCGGGACAGGACGTCCTCGACCGCTACCTGCCCGCCGTCGAGGACCTGCGCCGCCGCCACCCGGATGGCACGACGGTGCTGGTCAGCCACGGTGCGGTGCTGCGCCTGGTCGGGCACGCCCTCGCCGGCGCGAGCGACCTGCGCCCGGACGGGGACGACCACCTCGACAACTGCGGCCGCCTGGAGTTCGAGGCCCTTCCCGACGGCGGGTGGCGCCTGGTGGCGTGGCGCCGCGAGGCTCCCGGGGGCCTCGCCTCGACCCGCGACGCGACGGGCGGCTGAGCGGCCGCTCCGCGAGCTGCTCCTATGTCAAGCGGCGGCGGGGGTTGGGGTGGGTTCGGTCTGTCGGAGCAGGTTGAACACGACGCGGGCGAGGCGTCGTTTGAGGGCGCGGAGGGCGTCGTTGTGTCGGTCGCCGCGGGCTCGACGCTTGTCGTAGTAGGCCCGTCCGAGGCTCTCGGGTAGCCGGGTCTGGGTCAGCGCGATGCGGTGCAGGGCGGCGTTGAGTTGCCGGTTGCCGCCGCGGGCCAGCCGGTGGCGGTCGGTGCGCCCCGAGGAGGCCGGGATCGGTGCGACCCCGGCGTGCATCGCGAAGCAGGCCTCGGAGCGGAACCGGCCCGGGCGGGCGGTCTCGGCGAGCAGCTTCGCCGCCGAGAGCGGCCCGCAGCCGGGCAACTCGAGCAGCTGCGGGGCCAACACGGCGACCCGCCGGGCGATCTCGCGCTCGAGGGCGCGGATGCGGGTGGTGCGTGCGGCGATGTCGCCGACCAGCTCGGCGGCCAGTTCGCCGACCAGCCCGGGGTGCGCGGCGGGCAGGTGCTCAGCGAGCCAGGCCAGCCGGGTGGGCTTGTCCAGCCCGCGGGCCGGGATGCTGCGCTCGAGTTCGGGATCGAGCTCGTGCAGGTGCCAACGCAGCCGGCAGATCATCGCGGTCCGCTCCGCCACCAGGTGCTCACGGTGATCGACCAGCAGCTTCAGCTCCCGGCTGGCCGGGGTGTGCTCGGCCAGGGGCAGGTCCGGCTCCCGCAACGCGGCCCGGGCGATCGCGGTCGCATCGATCGGGTCGGACTTCCCGAACTCCCGCGCCGAGCTCCGGGCACCGGCCATCAGCTTCGGCGGCACCCGCCGCACTCGCTGCCCCGCGGCGAGCAACGCCCGCTCCAGGCGCAGCGACACATGCCGGCAGTCCTCCACCGCCCACTCGATCTCGGGCCCAGCCGCGACCGCGAACTCCTCACCCACACCCTGGACCCACGCCAACAACTCCAGGTGTCCGGCGTCGGTGGCCTGCACCCGACGCTGCGCGCGGCGCACCCCGAGTTGATCGACCACCACCGCGGTGTGGGTGTCTTTGTGGACATCGACTCCGACCATCAGGACCATCGAAGGGTCTCCTGCTCCTAGCCTGCGGGGGACAACAGGCCGGGCCGGTCGGCGGACACACCTCAGTGGGGGCGCTGCCACGCTCCTATCAAGTCACGCCGGCCGGCCTGGCCGCCGGTGCCCGGCACAGCTCGCGCTGGCCCATCAGGGGCAGTCACATGGAGAGCCAGAGCACCGACGACCAGGATCCCGACCACCGCAACAGCGGCACCACCGACCCTGACACTGAGGTTCACGTGGGGCAGGTCCCGGTGGCCGTGGACCTGCCTGGTGTGCACCTCGACGTCCCTACGCCCCCTGGTCGGCGACGTACCTGCGCCCGGCGTCGGTGACCGCGACGTGGACGAAGCGGCGCCCGACGTCGGCCGGGCTCACGTCCGCGATGAGACCGGCCGCCTCGAGCTGGGCCAGGAACGCGTCGAACTGGGCCTGCTGGTCCTCGGCGACACCGCCCGCCAGCGCCGACTCCGGGATCACCCGCTCACCGGCGCCGTCCACGGCCTGCAGGAACTCCGCGATCAGGTCGGCCATGGGCGGCCACGGTGCCCGCTCGACGGCGACCCGTCCACCCCGCGCGCCGCGAGGTGCACGTGAGGCAGCCCGTGGGGCCGCGGCGCCTGCCTGACGTGACCCTCGCCGGTCAGCCCCAGCCGTACCGGTGCAGGGTCTCCTCGTCGATCCCGAAGTGGTGCGCGATCTCGTGCACGACCGTGATCGCCACCTCGTCGCGCAGCTCGTCCTCGTCGGCGCACATGTCCACCAGGGCGTCCCGGTAGAGGGTGATCCGGTCGGGGAGGACGCCGCCGTAGTCGGACGTCCGCTCGGTCAGTGCGACGCCCTCGTAGAGCCCGAGCAGCTCCGGGTCCTCGACGTTCCGCGCCTCGACGAGCACGACCACGTTGTCCATGGCGCGGAGCAGCTCGGGCGGGAGCTCGTCGAGCGCCTCGCCGACCAGCTCCTCGAACCGCTCGGGTCCGACCCCGTCCACCGGAGGGATCAGTTGGCCGGAGCGGGGGCCGACGTCTGCGCCGGCTGCCCCAGCCCGGGCAGCGGGACCGGCAGTTGCAGGCCGGGCTGCGGGGCGACGGGCTGTGCGGGGACGTCCGGATCGGCGCTCGGGGCGGTCGACGCGGAGGTGGTGGGCGCCTCGGCCGGGGCACCGGCGGGCGGCAGCGGGTCGGCCGACGCCGGGGCCGCGCCGCCGATGGTGACGCCGTCCTTCACCGCTCCGGTCAGCGGGGCGAAGCCGGAGTTGTCGGCCAGCAGCGAACCCATGTTGCAGCTCACCCGCCGCGTGCCCGCGTCCCACGAGGCCTGGTTGACGTTCGTCCAGTACACGGTGAGCTTCGAGTCGGTCAGCTTCTGCGCGCCGACGGCATCCTGGGCGACGCGGGTGCACTCCGGCTGGAGGAAGTTGTCCTGGTCGTCGACCGAGGGCAGGCCGTTCGGGAACTTGCTGCCGAGGTCCACGGTGCCGGCGACCTCGGCGGCGTGCGTCTTCGTGCACGACGACACCGGGTCCGACACCTCCTTGCCCGCGAGGCCGAGGCAGGTCCCGGGCGCGAAGACGACGGCCTGGTCGGTGTCGGCGACCTTCCCGGTGGAGGAGAACAGCGCGCCGGAGCGGCCGGGGGCCTGCAGGCCGCAGCGGACCGTGCGGTCGCCGTCCTCCCACGCCGACTGCGTGGGCTTGAGCGCGCCGACCTTGTAGCGGCCGGTGGGGTCGAGCGGCTTCGCCAGGTAGCCCTGCACCACGGGCCCGCACTGCGAGGCGACCAGCTGCTGCCACGCGGCGTCGGCCGGGAACGGCGCGCCGTCGGGCAGCGGGGCCTGGACCGCACCCGCCGTCTCGAACAGGTGGGACTGCGCGCACGGCACCTGGGAGACGTCCGACCCGTCCGCGGTGGTCCAGGTCAGGCACGTCCCGGGCGTCGAGGGGAGCTCCGTGCGGTCGGTCGAGGGACCGGTGCTGGAACCGCCGAGGATGCCGGGGGACCCGCCCTCGTTCGAGGCCAGCCCCAGGAATCCGAGGCTGGATCCGGTGGCCGCGAGGGCGGAGGCGGCGAGGAGCATGACGAGGGCGCCGACCAGGATCCCCACGACGCCGCGGCGCGCGATGAGTCGCCGCCCGGCGTGGTCGTCCCGGTCGGTGTCTGGTTCGTCCCCTCCGCCGGAGGACGGGCGTTCCCGTACGAGCATGGTCCTGCCATCATGCCGCGTGCCCGGTTCGTCGCCTTGACGGGGGGACGACGGGCCCGGTGATGTGATGGAGTGGAGCGATGAACGGGGGCGACGGGCGATGACGGACCAGCCGGGCGGCACTCATCGGGCGGACGACGCCCCGACGCCGCCGCAGGGCACCCCCGCTGCGCCCGACACCGAGCAGCGCACCGCCGAGGAGTGGCAGGCCGTGCAGCGCGGCGAGGCGGCCGAACCGGACGCCGGCACGAGCACGAGCACCGGCCCGGACGGCACCCTCGTGGCGCCGACGCCGGAGCCGGAGAAGCGCAAGGGCGGGATCCGCTACCAGGACCCGGAGACGACCACGCCGCGCGAGCCCACGGTCGCCGAGCAGCGCGCCCGGCGGGAGGCCGAGCGCCGTCGTCGCGCCCAGGAGGAGGCGGCGGCCGCCGCGGAGCAGCGGAAGTCGAAGACGCGCAAGCGCATCCTCATCGGCGGTGGGGTCGCGGTGGGCATCGTCGCGATCGTCGCGATCGCCTACGCCGCCTCGGGCAGCGACGACGAGACCACCGCGCAGTGCGTCGACCAGAACGGCGTGGTCGTCGACGACAACCAGTGCGCCACCGGCGCCCAGCAGGGCGGCTACTACAACTCCAGTGGCGCCTTCGTGCCGATCTTCCTCGGCGGGTTCGGCAACCAGTACCACTACAACTACGGGTCGAACGCGCCCGTCGGCACGGTCGCGCGCGGCGGCAGCACCAATCCGCCGGCCAGCGGCACCTCGCTGCGCGGCACGTCCGGCTCGAGCGTCGGCACCTCGAACGGCAGCAGCGGCACGGTGAGCCGTGGCGGCCTCGGCGTCGGCAGCTCGTCGTCGGGAACCGGCGGCTCGGGCAGCCGCGGGTCCTCGGGCTCGTCCGGCGGCGGCTCCAGCTCCGGCAGCTGACAGGCTCACCGGCGTGCGACGCGAACGATCGACCCCCCGCCCCGACTGGCGTCAGAAGATCGAGGAGCAGGGGCTGGTCTTCGGCACGCCCGCCACGAGCGCCGGCAACGGCACGCGCCCGTACTGGGACGAGTCGGTGCACTACGTGTTCGACATGGCCGAGATCCTCTCGCTCGAGGCGGACGTCGAGCTGCTGCACTCGATGTGCCTCGAGGCGGTCGACCACGTCGTGACCACGGAGCGGTTCCGCGACTTCGCGCTGCCCGAGTGGTGCTGGGAGCAGGTGGCCGCGTCGTGGAAGCGGCACGACCCGCACCTCTACGGCCGCTTCGACCTGCGCTACGACGGGTCGGGGCCCGCGAAGCTGCTCGAGTACAACGCCGACACCCCGACGTCGCTGCTCGAGGCCTCGATCTGCCAGTGGTACTGGCTCAAGGACGTCTTCGGCGACCAGGACCAGTGGAACTCGCTGCACGAGAAGCTGGTGGCGCAGTGGGGGACGATCGCGGCGAACCTGCCGCGCGGCGACGTGCACTTCTGCTGGTCGCAGGCCGACGCGACCGGTGAGGACCACGTCACCACGGCCTACCTGCAGGAGACCGCCGCCGAGGCCGGGCTGGACACCGTGGGACTCGCGATCGAGCAGATCGGCTGGGACTCCGCGCTCGACCGGTTCGTCGACCTCGAGGAGGCCCCGATGAGCTGTGTCTGCAAGCTCTACCCCTGGGAGTGGATCCTCGGCGACGACTTCGGCAAGCACGTCACGCGGAGCCTGCCGGAGACGCAGTGGGTCGAGCCGCTGTGGAAGACGCTGCTGTCGAACAAGGCGCTGCTCGCCGTGCTGTGGGAGATGTACCCCGGGCACCCGAACCTGCTGCCCGCGAGCCTGAACGACCCCGGGTTCCTCACCGAGTACGTCCGCAAGCCGCTGCTGGGCCGCGAGGGCGCGAACGTGCAGATCGTCGCCGGGGCCGGGGAGCCCGTCGTCGAGACCGGCGGGGTCTACGGCGAGGAGGGCTACGTCTACCAGCTCTTCGACCCGCTGCCCGAGTTCGACGGCTACCGCCCGGTGCTCGGCGCCTGGATCGTCGGCGACGAGGCGGCCGGCATGGGGATCCGCGAGTCCGCGGGGCTGGTCACCGACAACGGCGCGGCGTTCGTGCCGCACCGGATCCCGGACTAGATGCACGTCGCCCGGCGGATGTGGCGGCTCGTCGAGCCGGTCCACGCGCTGATCTACTTCGCGCCCGCGTCGCTGCGGGCCACCGAGGACCTCGGGCCGTCGTTCTGGTCGCGCTACGTCGCGCAGCGCGCGGCGCCGCTCGGCGCGGTGCCGTCGGCGGTGATCACGGCGGCCTTCGGCGGCTTCGCGCCCGACCGGATCGCCGACGCGCTCGAGGGCGTCACCGTCACCCCCGGCGTCGCGCTCGAACGGCGGCTGCGCGGCATCGACGCCGCCGTCCGCGAGCTCGAGGGCCTTCCCGACGCCGGGTGGGCGCAGGAGGCCGCCGACCTCGCCTGGGAGGCGTCGCGGGCCTGCGAGGACGCAGGCCGCGTCCTCGGCGCCGCGAACCGTGCCCTGCCACGTCCCGCCGACCCGCACCTCGCCCTGTGGCAGGCGACGACGACGTTGCGCGAGCACCGCGGCGACGGGCACCTCGCCGCGCTGACCGTGCACGGCGTGTCGGCCGTGGAGTCGCACGTGCTCAAGGTGCTCGCGGGGGAGTCCCCGGAACGCGACCTGCGGCTCGGCCGGCGCCTTCCCGACGACGGGTGGGAGGCGGCGGTCGCGCGGTGGACCCCGGCGGAGGCGGCGGACCTGCACGCTGCGGTGGAGGACGCGACCGACCGGGCGGCCGCCACGCCGTGGGCGGCTCTGGGGCCGGAGCGGACGGACCGGCTCGCCGAGCTGCTCGCGCCGATCGCCGACGCGTGCTGGAACGTCGTGCCGTCGCCCAACCCCGTCGGGTTGACCCGCTAGTCTGGCGCCCCTTTCGTCCGGTTGGACCACCCGCCTTGGGGGCCGCGTGCTCACGCCCGACTTCTTCCCGACCCTGTTCTCCGGCATCGGCCTGATCGCGGTCTACGCGGTCATCGGCGCGGTGCTGATGTACGTCGGCTACTTCGCCATCGACCTGACCACGCCCGGTGACCTGCGCGGGCTGGTCCGCGAGGGGCGTCCAAACGCCGTGGTGGTGGCCGCGTCCGGCCTGGTGTCCATGGCGCTGATCGTCGTCACCGCCATCTACGTCTCCGGCGGCGGCTTCCTCACCGGCATCGTCAACACGCTGGTGTTCGGCCTCGTCGGCATCATCGCCCAGGTGATCGCCGTGCGCGGGCTCGAGGCGGTCTCCCGGCTCGACGTCGGGGCCTGCCTGCACGACGAGGGCTACACCCCGGTCTCCGCGATGATCGCCGGGATGCACGTCGCGTTGGGGCTCGTCGTGGCCGTCGCCATCATCTGACCCGGACGGCCGCACGGCGCGTCGGAGGACCCGTCGCGCTCCGCAGCACCCCTACTCTGCTCGGGACACCGTGTCGGGGAGAGGCACCGGAGTGGGCGGATGACGGCAGTGCTGAGGTCGGCGGATCCGGTGGAGGAGCCGGTACCGCCCCGGTCCCGGCCGAGCGGCGTCCTCGTCTGGGCCCTGGTCGCGGTGCTGCTCGGGCTGGCGGTGCCGCTCGCCCCCGTCACCAGCGACGTGACCACCGTGTCGTGGCCCGCGGGGACCGGGCCGGTGCGTTCGACGGTCCTCTCGCTCAGCCCGCCGCGCCCGGCCTCGTTCGACGCCACGGTCCCGTGCGCCGCGCTCCGGGCCGGCGGCGACGTCCTGCGCACCATGCCCGCGGGCGCCGTGCCGAAGGCGCTGACCGAGGACGTCGCGCCGGAGGACCGCCGGCCCACCGCCCACCCCGACCGCGTCGCCGCGGGCGGGCTCGTCGTCTCCTCCGTCGCGGGCCGGGTCGACGTGGTCGTCTCCGGCGAGCGGATGCTCTCCACCGCCCTGCCGCCGGGCAACTGCGCCCTCGCCCTCCACCTCGGGGCGGACGGCCTGCGGGCCACCCTCGACGGTGCCGCGGTCCCGCTGGCCTGCGGGTCCTGCGCCGACATCGCGCCCCCGCAGGTCTCCGAGCTCAGCACGAGCGCGGAGGGGCCGGGGGCGGTCGCCCCGCAGGTCACGCTGCAGACCGACGACCGGTACGCCTCGACGCCCGGCCCGCTGAAGACCGTGCTGCTCGGCGCCCACCTGCTCGCGCTCGTGGTGCTGTTCGTCCTGCTCGCGCGCGATCACGGCCCGGCGGTCCGCCGCTGGTGGCAGGGCCGGCGGCACGCGTGGCGGGTGCTGCGCCGCCACCTGTCGTGGGCCGACGCCGTCGTCCTCGTGGTCTCCGGGGCGTGGGTGGTCCTCGCGCCGATGAACTTCGACGACAGCTGGTACCCGCTGATGGCCCGCGACGCCGGGGCGTCGGGCTACCTCGGCAACGCCGTCTACATGTTCAACGTGACGGAGAACCCCTTCGTCGCCTCGCAGTACCTGATGCAGGTGTGGGGTGCCCTCGGCGGCTGGTCGCTCGTGTGGCTGCGCCTGCTCCCACTCGCGTTCGGGCTCCTGGCGTACGCCCTGCTGCGGGTGTACCTGGCCATCGCGCTGCGGCGGGCCGAGGTCCGCCGCAGCTACGTGCCGTGGGCGCTGCTCGTCGGCCACCTGGTGTGGTGGCTGCCCTTCGGACTGACCCTCCGGCCCGAGCCGCTGATCGTGCTGCTGTCGGTGGTGGTGCTCCTGCTGGTGGAGCTCGCCCGGCTGCGTACCGCCCCCGTGCTCTACGCGGTGGCCGTCGCGGCCGCGGCGCTGGCCCTGACCTGCTCACCGACCGGGCTGGTCGCCTGGGCGCCGCTGCTCGTCGAGCTGCCGCGCTGGTGGCCGCGCATCCGGGCCTCCACCACGGCGGAGCGGCTCGTGGCGCTCGCGGTCCTCGCCGCGGCGGCGTCCGTGGCGGTCCCCGTCGCCTTCGCGGACACGTCGCTGGGCGACTTCCTCGAGGCCTCGGCCGTCCACTCGTACTACTACAACACCGTCCCCTGGTACGACGAGCTCACGCACTACCAGACGCTCCTGTCCCCGGGCCGGACCTCGTGGGGCGGGCGCGGCCCGATCCTGCTGACGCTCGGCGTGACGGTGCTGGTCGCGGCGGGCAGCGCGCGGCGGGGTCCCGACGACGACGACCTGCGGCGGCTCCTGCTGCACTCCGCCGCGACGAGCGCGGTGGCGTTCGCCCTGGTGGCGGCCAGCCCGACGAAGTGGGTGCTGCACTTCCCCGCGGTCGGTGCGGCCGGCACGGTCCTCCTCGCGGTCGCCCTGTTGCGGGCGCCGCTGCCCGGGACGGAGCGGGCGCTCGCGACCGCGGTCGGGCTCGCGGTCCTGGTCGTCGTGACCTCGGTGACCTTCGCGGGCTGGAACGTGTGGACGCCCTACTCGGACCGGGGCCAGCCGTTCGGCGCGCACGCCGACCCCGCGCCCACCCCGCTCAGCCAGAACCTGCTCGCCCCGCACCTCGGCCCCGTGTTCCTGCGCAACCCGCTGGTGTGGGTCGCGGTCGCGGTCCTCGCCGCCGCCTGGGTCGCCTGGTCCGTCCGGCACTGGCCCGACCGACGCCTGCCCCGCCCCGGGCCGGACCGCGCGGTGCTCGCCGTGGCGTGCGGGACGCTCGTCGTCGGGATGCTCGGGGTGTTCGTGCTGGCCCCCGCCACCCAGTACCCGGGCTGGACCGTCGCGCTGGGGAACACCAAGGACGTGCTGCGCGGGAACCTGTGCGGCCTGCAGGACGAGGTGACCGCGCTCGGTCCGGCGTCGGTCCCGCTCGGGCGCCCCACCGGCCCCGCCGTCCTCGACGGCGACATGGTCGACTCGACGCGGTTCCCGTCCCCGCACCCGGTGCCGGACCTGGGGCCGGTGTGGCACGACGCGACCCCGACCTCGAACGGCCGGGCCGGTCTGACCACCGGCTGGTACCCGGTGCCGGCCGGCGGCGACGCGACCGACGTCGTGGTGCCGGTGCTGCTCGCCGACTCGCCCGACGAGCGCGTGGTCGTCGAGTTCGGGCGCGGACCCGCCGGTGCCGTCGCGGTGACGGGCGGCCGGGAGATCGTGCCGCTCCCCAACGCCGACGGCCGCACCTGGCAGGAGCGCCCGGTGTCGCTGGTCGACCAGCCGGTCCGCCCCGAGTTCGTCCGCGTGCGCGTGGTCCCCGGACCGGCGGTCGGCGAGGACCGCATCGCGGTCGCGGCACCCCGGCTGGCCGTCCCGCGCCCGATCACCGAGGTGCTGGCGGGCCGGTCGGTGCTCGTCGACCAGATGTCGACCGTGCTCTGGCCGTGCGTGGACCAGGCCGCCGTCGCCCACGGGATCGCACCGCCGCCCGACGTCCGCATCCACGCCGACGAGGACCTGGGGCAGAGCTACTGGGGGTTGCAGGACAAGCTCGAGCGCGGCGGGGCGTGGCGCTTCGACGACGCGAACTCCACGTACGTGCGCCTGGCGACCGCGGTGCAGCCCGGCGGTCCGCGCACGAAGCCCTGGGGACGGGTCGACCTCGTCGTCCGGGACCGCCCGGTCGGGCTCGTGGACGTCGCCACCACCACGCGGTCGACACCCGGCTGGGAACGCGGCCCGACGATCGCGACCGAGGACTACGCCGACGTCGACTACCAGGGGGCGGTGGGCTGAGGTCCCTGCCCTACGGGCCGAGGACCAGGCGCCCGGGGCCGCGGCCGGGTACGTCGGTGGGCCAGCCCGGCCCGGTCCCGGCCTCCCAGCGCAGGACCTGATCGGTCGGCCGGGGCGCGTCGGTGTCCGAGAACAGGTAGTTGACCCCCAGGAACGCACGGGTCAGCGGGCCGCCCGCCCGCTCGCGCTCCTCCGCCAGGGCCCGGACGCGGTCGTGGTCGGAGAAGACGTCGACGATGTCGCACCGGCAGCCGTACGCGAGGGCTCCGATCTCCCCGGGCGCCGCGACGCTGCGCCCCGGCGGGAGCGCCGCCCCCAGCGCGCGCCCGGCGTCGATGTACTGGGCGGAGGTGGCCCAGTTGCCGAAGATCACCGGCTGCGTCCACGGCAGCGGGCCCACCACCTGGATGCCGACCGCCATCCCCGCCACCACGGCGAGCGCGGTCGCGACCCCGGCGCCCGCCCGGCGTCCCGCGAGGTCGGCGGCGAGGAGCGCCGCGCACACCGTGAGCAGGAACGACGACGGGCAGTAGTACCAGATGTACGACGAGACCCCCATCGCCGCGTACACGCCGTAGTGCAGCAACCCGGCGGCGCCGCACGCGACGACCACCCGGTCGACCGGGGTGTGGCGGCCCCGGAGCACGGCGACCAGCGACCGTGCGGTCGCGGCCAGGCCGGTGAGGGCCACCGCGCCGATCAGGACCATCGGCACCGGCCACCGCTCGGCCCAGAACAGCGGCCCGTTGCCGAAGACCTCGCCGTTCGGGAACGCCCCGCCCGTCTTGATCACCAGGGTGTCCGGCACGAAGCCGCCGAGCGCGAACCAGGAGAAGAGGTGCCAGGGGAGCGCCACCACGACCGTCGCCGCGAGCGCCGGCAGCAGGGGGCGGACGGCCGACGGCGTCCGGCCGGCGAGCAGGGCGCCGAGGAGGACCAGGCCGGGGACCGCGAGGTCCGGGCGGCACAGCACGGCGAACCCGAGCACCACGCCGGCCGCCACGGGGCGGCGGTCCGCCGCGTACCGGGCGACGCCGAGCAGCAGTGCGGCGCCGAGGAAGGACTCCATCCCGACGACGCTCGCGAAGACCGGCGAGGACACGGTGAGGCCGACGACGAGGGCGGCGAGCACCGGGCGGCGGAGCCCGAGGCGGCCGGCGAGGCCGGCGGCCCAGAGCCCGAGGAGCGTGGTCGCCAGGACGAGCACGAGCCCGACGGCGACCGCCGGGCGCCCGGTCACGAGGATGCCCGCCGCGAGCAGCCAGACGTTCAGCGGCGAGGTCGCCGAGTTGGAGTCGCGGAACGGGGTGAGACCCCAGTGCGCGTGCTCGGCGAGGTTCCGGGCGTAGTCGAGCGTGATGTAGGTGTCGTCCGGCATCCCGCGGTGTGCGAGGAGGAAGAGCACGACCCCGGCCAGGGCGCCGCCCAGCGCGGCGGGCAGGTCCGGCGACACGCGCCACGCCCGTGCCGCCGCGGACGGTGCGGCCCCGTCGTCGGCCCGCGTCGGCGACTCGTCGGGCAGGGTCTCGGTCGACATGGGCTCCCCCACAGGTGCGGTGCGCTCGCACCGTAGCCGGTGGTCCCACTGGGCCGTCCGCGCACTCGCGGTCGGGTCCGGAGCGAGTTGATCACCGAAGGTGATCACGGCCGTCACTCGTCCGTGCCCACCCGGTTCGTGCCCGATCCGTCCCCGATGTCCCGTAGTCCCAGGTCAGAGCACTGGCACTGCCGACCCGCCGTCGGGACCGACCACCCCGTCTGGTCAGATGCCCCTCACGCGCTGTCACGGCGCGGGAACGAAAAGGGGGACCATGGCCGACACCACGGAGGTCGCAGTCGTCGGTGCGGGGCCGTACGGGCTCGCCGCCACCGCCTTCCTGCGGCATCAGGGCACCGAGACGCACACCTTCGGCGAGGTGATGGGCTCCTGGCGCCACCAGATGCCGCGCGGGATGATCCTGCGCTCGAAGGAGCGGGCCTCGTCGATCGGACACCCGGTCCCGGGGCACACCATCACCGCCTGGGCGCGGGCCACGGGCGTCACGCTGGACAACCCGGCGTCGCTGGAGCACTTCCTGGCCTACGGCGACTGGTTCGCCGCGCGCGTGGTCCCGGACCTGGACACCCGGCGCGTGACCCGGGTCGCCCGCGAGGGGTCGGGCTTCACCGTCGCCCTGGCCGACGGCGACCGGGTGCACGCCGAGCGCGTCGTGCTGGCCGTCGGGCTGCACAACATGGAGCGCGGCGTGCCCGAGCTCGCCGACCTGCCCAAGGGCACCGTCTCGCACGTCGCCGAGCACGAGGACCTGTCGGTGTTCGCGGGCCGGCGGGTGCTCGTCGTCGGGCTCGGGCAGAGCGCCCTGGAGAACGCGGCGATCCTCGCGGACCTCGGCGTCGACGTGACGGTCACGGCCCGCGCCACGGCCGTCCACTGGCTGGGCCCGCACCGGCCCGCGGACGCCCCGCCGCCCACCTTCCGCCAGCGCTGGCGGGTCCCGCCGACCGACGTCGGCGGCCGCGCCACCGGCTGGCTCGCCGCCGCGCCCGAGACCTACCGGCGCCTCCCCGAGCGGCTGCAGGCCGAGGTCCGCCGCCGCTGCCTGTTCCCGGCGGGGTCGCACAACCTGCGGGCCCGCCTCGAGCACGTGCCCTTCGAGCTCGGCCGCCGGATCACGTCGGCCACCGCCGGCGACACGGGCGTCACCGTGACGCTCGCCGACGGCACGGTCCTCACCGCCGACCACGTGATGATCGGCAGCGGCTACGACATCGACGTCGCCCGCTACGGCCTGCTCGACGACGGCCTGCTCGACGGGCTCGCGCTCGCCGACGGGTCCCCGGTGCTCGGCCCGGGCTTCGAGACCTCGGTCCGGGGCCTGCACGTCCTGGGCGCCCCGGCCGTCCGCTCCTTCGGTCCGGTCAACCGCTTCGTCACCGGCACCTGGTACGCCGGGCCGGAGCTCGCCCGCCGGGTGGCGGGCCGACGGGGCCCGACGCTGCGGGTCGCCTACCCCGTGGGTGCCTTCGGCAGGTGAGCAGAAAGTGGGCCTATAGCCCCACTTTCTGCTCACCTGCGGCGCAGCCGCACCTTCCGGCGCGCCCGGGACAGCACCGGGCGGGCGCGTCCGAGCACCATCGGCAGCACCGGCAGCGGGTCGTCGAGGGCGAACCAGGCCCGCTCGGTGGACGGCGCCCGGCCGACGGGGGCGGGCGCGTCGGTCGGCTCGCCCCGGTAGGCCAGGCGCGCCACGTAGTCGAAGTCCTCCGCCACGAACGCCCGGCCCTCGGGGAACGCCGCGTGCGGCACGGCCCGCCCGGTCAGCGCCAGGTGCTGGGCGCGGACCACGTCCAGCCCGCCGGCGTCCTCGAAGAGCCGGAACTGGGCGCCGACCCGCGGGTTGAAGTCGACCAGCTTGTACCGGTCGTCGCGCCGGTCGCGGCGGAAGTCCAGGTCGGCGATCCCGGAGAACCCGGTGGCGGTGAACAGCCGGGTGGCGAGCTCGGCGAGCTCGGGGTTCCAGCAGGCCCGACCCGCCGTCGTGACCCCCGCGCGCGGCGGCCAGGAACGGAGCTTGACGCCGGTGAACACGCTCGTCGCCCCCGCGCCGGTCCAGGCGTGCACCACCCAGTCCTCGGAGTCCTCGCGCGGCAGGTACTCCTGCAGGATCACCCCGGGGTCGTCGCGCCAGTCCAGGGCGAGCGCCCGGAGCTCGTCGGGGGTCGTCACCACGGTCGAGGAGCGCACCGTCGGGTTCGAGTGCCGCTCGAACGGCGCCCGGCTCTTCACGACGACGGGGAAGGAGCCGTGGGCCGCGTACTCCTCGACGTCGTCGAGGGCGGCGGGCACGACGGTGTGCGGGGTGGGGATGCCGTGCCGGGCGCAGAGCGCTGCCAGTCCCTCCTTGCTCGCCAGCCGCCGGGGCAGGCCGGGATCGACGCAGCGGGGGAAGAGGAAGTCGTCGGCGAGGTCGTCGCCGAGCTCGCTGATCGCGATCGCGCTCTCGTCGTCGGTCGGCACCAGCACCGCGCGGCGACCCAGGCTCCGGGCGATGCCGTGCAGCCCCTCGGCGAGCTCGGCGGGGTCCTCCCCGCCGCTGGTGGGCCAGGAGAGGCGCCCGCGCAGGTGGCGCGAGACCGCGGCCGGGGTGAACCGCCCCTCGGTCACCGCGTAGACGTCCACCCCGCAGCGGCCGAGGCTGCGGACCACGCCGAGTCCGCCGTGGTGCAGGGGGTAGGACCCGAGCTTCAGCAGCAGCGCCGGGACCGACCGGTCGAGCTCCACGCGCCCGCCCGCGGACGGTGGATCGGGGAGCGCGGCATCCTCGAGGAGCACCGGGGGTCCCCCTCGGGTCGACGGCTCGTCCGGTCGGGTGACGGCGAGTCCGGCGGCAGACTAGACCGTCGTCAACCCCCGACCCGGCCCGCCACGTCGTCGTCCAGACCGGCCCGGACCAGCGCCGCGGCGAATCGTGCCAGCTCGTCCCCGGTGACCAGATCGGCCAGTGCGGCCGGGTCCTGCGGCAGCCCCAGCGCCTGCGCTCCCGCGGTCGCCTTGCCGTCGAGGTGCGGACGGAACTCCGGCCACACCGCCTGGACCTCGCGGGTGAAGATGTCGGCGCCGACCGGGCCGAGCCGCGGGACCTCCGTGAGCAGTTCGGCGAGCCGGGCCGCGTCCCCGTCGGCCTCGGTGCGCATGCCGCGCAGGTCCCCGGACCAGCGGTCGGCGACGAGCTGCGCCCCCTCGATCAGGGCGTCGGCGGTCTGGTCCTTGCTGAGGAACTTCGCGCGGTCGAGCGCGTCGTGTACCTGCTCGTGGGTCGCGGCACCCATCTTCGCGGGCGTGCCCAGGTCGGAGTCGACGAGTTCCCGGCACGCACGGGTACCGAGCTTCGCCTGCACGCGGCTGGAGAGCAGCACGGCGAGCACGAGCAACCGGTAGAGCGGGGCGGGCTTGTCGTCGAGGGAGATGCCGGCCTCGGCGGCGAACGTCTCGCCCGCGTCGTCCAGCAGCCGGGCGGCCGTCTGCTTCTGGCTCATACGGTCCGCATACCCGGGCTCCGGCGCGCGATGCGCGGGCGGGGTGACAATCGATCCCATGAGAGCTCCCCGCCTGGTCGCCAGCGACGTCGACGGCACGCTGCTCGGCGCCGACGACCGGCCGGGCCCGCGGCTGGTGCGGGTGCTCGAGCGGATGACGGAGGCGGGCGTCCCGCTGGTCATCGCGACCGGCCGGCCGCCGCGGTGGATCGACCCGGTCTGTGACGCCATCGGCCTGCGGGGGCTGTGCGTGGCCGCCAACGGCGCGGTCCTCTGGGACGCCGGGAGCCGCCGCGTCGTCGAGGCCGCGGAGCTCGACACCGACGCGCTCGCCGAGGTGATCGACCGGCTCCGCGTCGCCCTGCCCGGCGCCGGACTCGCCGTCGAACGCGTGGACGCCCCGGAGTTCTGCTGCGAGCCCGCCTACGAGCCCGCGTGGCCGGGGTCGGACCACGTCGAGATCGCGACCGGCGACCTCGCCGCCCGCCCCGCGGTCAAGGTGCTCGCGCGGCACCGGGGGCTCGCCAGCGACGCGATGGCGGCCGCGGTGCGCGCCGGGCTCGGGGACCTGGTCGACGTCACCTTCTCGACCGGCCAGGGTCTCGTCGAGTGCTCGGTGCCGGGCGTGACGAAGGCGCACGGCCTCGCCCTGGCGGCCGCGCACCACGGCGTGCCCGCCGAGGAGGTGGTGGCCTTCGGCGACATGCCGAACGACCTCGAGATGCTGCGCTGGGCCGGCCACGGGGTGGCGATGGGCAACGCGCACCCCGAGCTCGCGGAGCTCGCGGACGAGGTCACCGGCCACCACGACGACGACGGAGTCGCCATGGTCCTCGAGCGCTGGTTCTGACGCTGCTCGCGGGCGCGGCGGCCCGACACGCGCACCGGCTCCCCTGCCTCGGTGGGGGGCCGGTGTCAACCCCCGCGTAGCATCGGATCGCCAGTGACCTGCCGCCGCGCGAGGAGGACGTGTGCTCGACCGGGCACCCGGAGGAGTCGACGAGGCCTCCCTGCTGGTCGCCGTCCAGCGCCGCATCGACCACCCCACCGTGGTCCGGGCCGCGCGGGCGATGTCCCTGTTCGGTGAGCACGCCGCGGGCTGGCTCGCCCTCGGTGCCGCGGGCGCGGCGCTCGACCCGACCCGTCGTCGGGAATGGACCACCGCCGCCGTGGGCGTGGCCGGGGCGCACGGCGCCTCGATCGCCCTGAAGCAGGTGGTGCGTCGCCGCCGCCCGCACGACCCGCGGATCGCGGTCCACGTCGGCACCCCGAGCCGACTGTCGTTCCCCTCCTCGCACGCCACGTCCACCACCGCGGCGGTCGTGCTCTACGCGGGCCTGCTGCGCCGGTCCGAGGCCACCGTCCCCCTCACCTCCCTGATCCCGGCGATGGCGCTCTCCCGCCTCGTGCTGGGTGTCCACTACCCGACCGACGTCCTGGCCGGAACCGCCCTCGGAGCCGCGTGCGCCCTCGTCACGCGCCGTGTGACCGAGCGGGGCCGACTGGGCCGCTGGAGGACCCGATGACCACGTCGCAGGAGAAGGCCGCCGCTCTTCCCGAGGAGCCCGCCGACGAGGCCGCCCTCGAGGAGAACCGCGAGCCCGAGGACGCCCCGGAGGACGACGTCGTCCCGGTGCGCCGCACCGGGCCGCTCGCGGTCCCGCTGGGGCTGCTCAAAACCATGCGGCCCAAGCAGTGGGTCAAGAACGTCCTGGTGTTCGCGGCGCCCTTCGCGGCGGGCCGGCTCGGCGAGGCGTCGGTCTGGATCCAGGTGCTCGTGGCCTTCGCGGCGTTCTCGCTGGCGGCGTCCGGGGTGTACCTGGTCAACGACGCTCGCGACGTCGAGGCCGACCGCGCCCACCCGAAGAAGCGCTTCCGCCCGATCGCGGCCGGCATCGTGCCGCCCGGGGTCGCCTACGGGACCGCGGTGGTGCTCTTCGCCGGCGCGATCGCATTGGGCTTCGTGGCCACGCTGAACCTCGCGATCGTCGTGATCGTCTACGTGGTGGTCCAGCTCGCGTACTGCCTCTGGCTCAAGCACGAGCCGGTCATCGACGTGTGCATCGTCAGCTCCGGCTTCCTCATGCGCGCGATCGCCGGCGGCGCCGCGGCCTCGCTGTACCTCTCGCCGTGGTTCCTGCTCACGATGGCCTTCGGCTCGCTGTTCATGGCCTCGGGCAAGCGCTACGCCGAGATGCGGCTCGCCGAACAGACCGGGGCGAAAATCCGCAAGTCGCTGGAGCGCTACTCCGCGTCCTACCTGCGGTTCGTGTGGTCGCTGTCGGCGACGATCGTGATCCTGGCCTACTCGCTGTGGGCCTTCCAGATCGGCGTCCAGCCGGTCCGCAACGCCCTGCCGACGCCGCCGAGCATGTGGGCGATCATCTCGGTGGTGCCGTTCGTGGTGGCCATCCTGCGCTACGCCGTCGACGTCGACGGCGGCAACGGCGGGGAGCCCGAGGAGATCGTCATCAACGACCGGGTGCTGCAGGTGCTCGGCCTGGCGTGGGCGGTGCTGCTGTTCCTCGCGGTGTCCACCTCGGCCGTGCACTGAACCGTGGGCGCCGCGGGGACGGACACGGGGTCATGACCTCGACGATCGCCGCCCTGGTGCGCTACGCGCTCGTCGGCGTGGTCAACGCCGCGACCTACTACGCCGTCTACCTGCTCGTGCTCGCCGAGGTCGGCTACCTGACGGCGCACGTGATCGGCCTGGGCGTCGCGATGGTCGCCTCGTTCTTCCTCAACTGCCGCTTCACCTTCCGG
The DNA here is from genome assembly GCF_013409505.1 of Actinomycetospora corticicola. Taxonomy (NCBI): domain Bacteria; kingdom Bacillati; phylum Actinomycetota; class Actinomycetes; order Pseudonocardiales; family Pseudonocardiaceae; genus Actinomycetospora; species Actinomycetospora corticicola. The sequence goes on from NZ_JACCBN010000001.1 coordinate 4,701,038, forward strand.
CTCCGCCCCACCTGGCGGCGCTTCGTGCTCTACCCGGCGTCCCAGGCGGTCAACATCGCCGCCACCACGATCGGCGTGGTCGCCCTGGTGGGCCTCGGGGTGGACGAGCGGATCGCGCCGCTCGCCGCGGCGGTGCTCGCCGTCCCGGCGAGCTTCCTCGCGGCCCGGTTCGTGCTCGCCCGGGGCCGGCGACCCCAGGTGGCGGAGGTGGCCGTCGATCTCGACCCGGCCACCCTGCGCCTCACCGTGCCGCGTCGTCCCGTCGCCGGATCGTGATCGTGGTCCACGCCCCGACGTGGATCGTGTCCCCCGGGCTCAGCGGCACCGGGGTGTCCGGCGCGAGCGGCTCGGCGCCGTAGTTCACCGTGGTCCCGTTGGTGGACCCGGTGTCGAGCACCACCCAGCGGTCGTCGCCCACGGCCAGCAGCACCGCGTGCCGGTGGGACACGCCGGGATCGCGCGGCGGGCCCGTCAGGTCGATCCCGGGCGCGCCCGACGCCGGGTCGGTGCCGGTCCGTGCGGGCGCGGTCGCCTCGTCGGCGACCGGCCGCCGCCCGATCGCGACCTGCTCGCCGGTGAGCTCGACGGTGAACTCGCGGGGGTCGCGCGGGAAGTCGGGCACCGGCGCCGACCCGTCGTCCCGCGCGCACACCAGCTCGTAGTGGTCCCGGTCCGCCCGGACGTGCGCGGTCCAGCCCGTCACGCGGACCCGTCGTCGGGCGGGTCCACCGTGGACTCCGCCGAGGTGTCGCGCCGCGGGGTGTCCTCGACGTCGAGCGGGATGAGGATCGGGCCGGTGTCCTCGCTGCCGTCGGCCCGCGGGTCCCACTCGCCGCCCGCGCCGTCGGCCGGGTCGAGCGGCACCAGCGCCACGGTCGCGTTGTCGTACCCGCCGTCGGCGAGCGCGGCGTCGACGAGGGCCCGGGCGTCGCCGAGCACGTCGGCCTCGCCCCGCCCGGACGCGAGGACGGCGGCGAGCCGGTCGGCGTCGGGGACGTGGTTCCAGATCCCGTCGCTGCAGAGCATCAGGAAGCCCGGACCGGCCGGCCGGAAGCGGCGGGCGCGCGCGGGACCGTCGGGCGAGTCGTATCCGAGCCAGCGGGTCAGCACGTGCGCGCGGCGGTCGGCGTGGGCCTGCTCGCGGCTCATCACGCCCGCGGCCGCGATCTCCTCGGCCCACGAGTCGTCGGTGGAGAGCAGCTGCGAGGTGCCGTCCCCGGCGAGCCAGTAGATCCGGCTGTCGCCCACCCAGGACACGACCGCCGACCCGCCGCGAGTGACCGCCCCGGTGTAGGTCGTCGCCGGCGGGTCGGCCGGGTCGCCGTGCCGGACGAGGTCGGCCGCCGCCTCCGCGGCCGCCCCCGCCCCGGTCGCGGCGAGGTCGTCGAGACCGAGCGGACCCCGCCCGTCGGGTCGAGCTCCGCTGCGCTGCATCTCCCACGTGGTGATCCGGGTCAGCACCGCCGCCACGCACGCCTCCGCGGCCGCCAGCGAGGCCTCGTCCCCGCGCCGCGCCGAGGCGACGCCGTCGCACACCGACGCGACCAGCACCTCGCCCTCGGCGGTCGCGATGCGGCCCAGCGCGCACGCGTCCTCGTTGCGTCGGCGGCGCAGCCCCCGGTCGGTGACCGCCGCGGCCGGGCCGAGGCGGAACTCCACGTGGTCGCGCACGGCGGGTCGGCGCGTCCCGCAGCGCCCGCACACCACGTCCTGCGCCTCGTCGACGCTCGCGCCGCACTCCGGGCAGTCGGCCGTCTCGATCTGGGTGCGCGTCGCCTCCAGCACCGCCCGCAGATCGGTGTGCTCGCCGGCGCTGCCCGCTGGCCCCACGGACTGCACCGGGACGCCGCCGGTGGGGTCGGGGTCGTCGACGGCCGGGTCCTGCGTGACGGCGGCCGGGTCCTGGTCCGGGCCGTCCGGATCCGGGTCGCCGGGGCCGTTCGTCGGGGACGGCGGCGCGGTGGACTCGGTCACGGCGGGCGGACTCCTGTCTCGAACTGGGACGAGCGTGCGGGGGACGGCAGGGAGTCATCTTGGTGTACGCGGCCCCCGAGGTCCGGCAGACCCACGCCGTGATCGCCGGGTTGCCCCGGGAGGGTGGTCCACGGCCCCGTCCGGCGCAGCGCGAGGGCCAGGTCGTCGGCGAGGGCCGCGACGTCGGGGTGGCGCGCCGCCGGGTCGGGGGACGTCGCCCGCCGGATCACGTCGTCGAGGGCCGACGGCGCCCGCGGCGGCCCGAGGTGGGGCAGCTCCGGGGCGCCGAGCAGCACGTCCAGGGACCGCCCGAGGGCGAACACCTCCGACGCCACGGACGGCCCGGCGCCCCCCGGCACGATCTCGGGGGCGAGGAAGCCGTCGGTGCCCCACACGGGGCTCGTGCGGTCGTCCGCCCGTCGCAGCGACCCGAGGTCGACGAGCACCGGGCCGCCCGGGGTGCGGAGCACGTTGGACGGCTTGAGGTCGGCGTGCAGCAGCCCGAGGGCGTGCAGGTGCCCGACGGCGGGGGCGATCGCGACCACGACCCGCGCCGCCTCCCCGGCGGTCAGCGGGCCGCGGACGGGGGTGCCGTCCAGCCGGTCGAGGACGAGCCGGGGACCGGCGTGCTCGACCACGTCGCGCAGCGGCACGAGGGCGGGGTGGGGCCGGCCGAGCAGGCGGGTCGCGGCGGTCGCGTCGCCGCGCCCCCGCGCCACGACCACCTCGTCGCCGGTCCACGGGTCGTGGGCGAGGTAGAGCCAGTCACCGCCGCGGGCGAGGACGTCGACGACCCGGTACCGGTCCGCCAGGACCGTGCCCGGCACGAGGTCGGGGCGCAGGTCCACCGACCGGCGGCACGCCGGGCACGTCCCGGTCAGCCGACCCGGCCGGCCGTCGCGCCCGCGCCCGACCGGGGCGTCGCAGTGCGGGCAGGTGCGCCGCGCCTCGGGCAGGAGGCCGGCCGGATCGGTGGGGAACGACCCGGCGTCGGGAAGGGGCGTCCGCAGACGGGTCGACCGCACTCGTCCGTCCACCACGTACCTCGCTCACCCGACGCCACCCGGAAGTGGTCCCGGAGACGATACCCCGTGGGGGAGGGGGGTCAGTCGAGGCAGAACTCGTTGCCCTCCGGGTCGGCCATGACGATGTTGCCGCCGATCAGCGGGGGCTCCGGGTCGACGCGCAGCAGCCGGGTCGCGCCGTGCCCGACGAGGCGGGCCGCCTCGGTCTCCAGCGCCGCCATCCGCTCCTCGCCGGTCAGTCCGGGCGCGGCGCGGAGGTCGAGGTGCACGCGGTTCTTCGCGGTCTTGCCCTCCGGCACGCGCTGGAAGAACAGGCGCGGCCCGCGGTCGTCCGGGTCGACGGCGGCGGACGCGTCGTTGCGGCGCCCGGCCGGGACGCCCCAGGCCTCGAGGGCCTCGTCCCAACTCGAGAACGGCGGCGGGGGAGCCTGCACCACGTAGCCGAGCGCCGTCGCCCAGAACGCCGCCAGCGCGCCGGGGTCCTCCGCGTCCACCGTGACCTGTACCTCGAGGCTCATGGCGGCCATCGTGGCGCCACCGGGGGACGGCAGGAAAGCGTCGTCGCCGTCATCCGGCGACAGCAACGACGCGTTCCTGCCACTCAGGGGCACGGCGGACACGGCCCACCTGGCGGACCGGTGCCGGGGACCGTGTGGCATCTTCGTCCGGCACCGCCCGATCGGGGGAACGGCGGTTCCACCGCCGGCCGTCGCCCCGAGGAGCCCATGAGACCGCGGAGCCCCTGGGTGCTCGGACTGCTGCTCGTCGCGGCGCTGCTCGGGACGGCGCCACCGGCGCTCGCGCAGACCGCCCCGGCCGCGCCGGCCGCTCCTCCGGCCGCCGGTGCCGGCGCGTTCGTCCCGCTGCAGGCCGCGCGGCTCTTCGACTCCCGCGTGCCCACGAAGGTCGTCGACCAGGGCTTCACGACGGCCGGTCCCCTCGGCCCGGGTCAGACGGTCTCGATCCCGGTCGCCGGTCGCGGCGGGGTGCCGGACACCGGCGCGGGCACGGTGGTCCTCAACGTCACCGGCACCACGTTGTTCGGCTCGACCTACATGACGCTGTGGCCGCAGGACGCGCCCCGTCCGCCCACCTCGTCGCTCTCCCTCACCCCCGGGGTCCCGGTCACGAAGACGATCGTCACCAAGCTCGGCGGCGGTGGCGCGGTCAGCCTGTTCAACGTCACGGGGCTCACCGACGCGACCGTCGACGTCGTCGGCTGGTTCCCGGAGAACTCCCCGCTCGCCTCCGGGGTGCCGCAGCGGGTGCTCGACACGCGGGCCGAGGGCGCCCTCCGGCCGGGCGAGCAGCGTCGCGTGCAGGTCGACGGCCGCGGGTTCGCCCCCGCGCCGCCCGGCTCGTCGGTGCTGCTCTCGCTCACCGGGACGGACGCCTCGCAGCCCACCACCGTCACTGCCTGGGGCACCGGCGGGGTGAAGCCGTTCGCCCCGCAGCTCACGCTCGTGCCGGGCGACACGCTGCCGAACATGACGATCGTGCCGGTCGGCGACGACGGGTCCATCACGGTCGCGAACCAGGCCGGCACCGTCGACGTGCTGGCGGACCTGGTGGCCGTGGTGCCCGTCGCGGTGGGCCGGGCGGTCACGCCCGCGCGCCTCTACGACAGCCGGACGCCCGATCCGGCCACCGCCGCCGTCGGGACCGGGCCGCTGACACCGGGCCAGATCCGCACGGTCCCCGTCCTCGGCCGCGCGGGGCTCCCGACGACGGGGGTCTCGTCGGTCCTGCTGAACGTCACCGGCCTCTCGCCGGCCGCGAACGGCGCGATCGGCGTCTGGGGTGCCGGACCGCCGCCGACGACGTCGGCCGTGGTCGTCCCCGCGGGCGCCGTGCGGCCGGGCTTCGCCGTGGTGCCGGTCAGCCCGCAGGGCACGGTCCAGGTCGCCGACGCCGGGTCGGCCATGCACGTCGTGCTCGATGTCGTCGGCTTCCTCGCCGGCACCCCCGGAGCGGCGCCGACCGGCCCCGCCGCGGTGCCCGGTGGTCCCGCGCCCGACGGCGGGAAGCTGCTGTGGCAGGCGGACTACGCCGACGGGCTCGCCAACTACCGCTCGACGCCGTGGAACCTGGTGGGCGCGGCGATGCCCGCCGTCGTGGGCTCGCCCGCCGGCCCCGCCCTGCAGGTGACGATGCCCGGCGGCGGGCAACGTGCCGAGCTCGAGCCGAACTTCCGGTCGCTGCGCGAGGGCGACGACCTGTTCTTCGGGTTCTCGGTGACCCTCGCGCCGGGCTTCCCGGCGGGCACCGACGACTGGCAGGTGATCACCCAGTGGAAGAACGACGGCACCGGGTCGCCGCCGATCTCGGTCAAGGTCGGGGGCGGTCAGTTCCAGCTCGACGGCGGGTTCGACCGCGGCGCCCCGTTCGAGATCCCCATGGGGGCCGCCACGCCGGGCCGGGCGCAGACGGTCGTGGTGCACGTGCGCTTCGCCGAGGGCGGCGGGTCGGTGGACACCTGGGTCGACGGGAAGCAGACGATTCGTGGCTTCCGTCCCCCGGCGGGCACGCTCTACCCGGGGACGACGAGCTACCTGAAGACCGGCATCTACCGGAGCACGGCGATCGGCCAGCCGGGCACGCTGTTCTTCGACGACTGGCGGATCGGCACCAGCTACGCGGCGGCGTACCCCCGATGAGCGGGGGGTGGCTGCCCTCCGGCACGACCCGGGTGCGATGCTGGCCGGACGCAGGCCCGGGCCGGTCACACGCCACGTAATCGGTTGCGTGTCGTCCTCCCGGGTGGCCCGATCAGTCGGCAGCACGGAGACGCAGTGACTTCATCGACCCCAGCGCCGGGGAGCCCGTCGGCCGACGGCGCCCACGAGGAGCCCACGCACGGCCGCCACGGCGCGGACCGGTCCCGCCACGGCTCGGCCGTCCCGACCCCCGCGCCGGCCTCCGACGCGGCGTCGGGCGGGGCGAGCTCGGATTTGGCGGCCGCGGCCGACGAGGCCGACCGCGCCCTCGCGGAGATGGCGAAGGCGGCCCAGCGGGCGGTCGCCGAGGCGCACGACGACGGGCACTCGGCCGTCGCCCAGGGCTACGAGGAGGCCCGGCGGGCCGCCGAGCAGGCCTACGAGCAGTCGTCGGTCCGGGCGGGCCGTCCGTAGAACGACACGCGCGGGAGGGGGCCGCGGGGTGGGCGTCCACACCAGGGTGACCGAGCAGGGGGTCCTGCTCCGCTTCAGCGGGCGGGACCGCGTCTACGCGTTCCGGGCCGGGCTCTTCCTGCCGATCGACCGGGTCCTCGGCGCCCGCACGCTCGGCCGCCGGGACGCGGTGGTGGCCAGCCCGCGCGTCCACCTGCCCGGCATCAGCGTGCCCGGGCTGCTGCGCGCCGGCACCTACGGCGTCGGCGAGCGCCGGCAGCTCTGGATGGTGCACGCCGCGACCACGCTGCTGGCGATCTACCTGCGCGGGGAGCCCTACCACCGGGTGGTGGTGGAGGTGGACGACCCCGAGACGCTGTCGCGCGTCATCAACGACGCGATCCCGCCCCGCGGCCTGCCCGCCGGGCGGCGCCCGACCGCCTGACCGGCACCGACCCGGGGTCGGGACTGGTCAGCTCTTGGGCCCGACCAGCGCCGACGCGGACTCGTAGCTGCGGGCCACGCGGGCGTCGACGAGGAACAGGTTCGCGGTCTGGGAGATCGCGGAGTCCCGGTAGATGCCGGTCTTGAGGTACGAGTCGTCGCCCTGGTAGCGCGTCCCGCCCGGCGGCTTGTAGCCGGTGATCCGCTGCTGGCCGTTCTGCCACACGTCGACCGACGCCTTCGAGGGGTCGGTGGAGAAGACGATGTGCACCACGATGTCGGTCTGCCGTCCGGTGAGGGCCGGGCCGATCGGCACCGAGAAGTAGTTGCCGCCCGGGTCGTCCCCGCCGGCACCGCCGTCGAGCTTGAACTGGCCGCCCTCGACCTTGACCTCGATCGGCGGGCTGCCGTCGCCGGAGTTCTTCCACTGCGCGAGGACCTGCCAGCCCTCGGCGTTCACGGGGAAGTCGTCGGGGAGGTTCCACGCGAAACCGAACCAGGCCTCGTCGCCCTCCCGGTAGAACTGGATGTTGGGCTCGAGCTCGCTGCGCCGCCCGCCCCCGGGGACGGTGAACTCCAGCGCCTTGGCCCCGGAGACGCCGGGGGCGTCGACGAGCTCGGGCGCCGGGGCCCCGTCGTTGTTGTAGGGCGTGTCGCGGAAGTTGCGCAGCGGGTCGGGGCCGGAGAGCGAGGCCTGCCAGATCGGCGGCGGCACGGTCGCCGGGTCGGGCGCTCCGGTCAGCGGGGGCGGGGTGTCGGTGGCGGTCACGCCGGAGCCGCCGCCGCTGCCGGTCGACCGGCTCGGCTCGTCGGTCGAGCAGCCGACCACCACGCCTGCGACGAGCAGCAGCGCGACCGCCGCCCCGAGTACGCCGTGCGTCCTCACTGGCCCGTCCCCTCGGCGATCAGCGGCTCGAGCGTGAGCGACGGCTGGTTCTGCATGACCGCCTGGAGCCGCCACTTGTGCGGGAACAGGGCCAGCAGCTCGCCGTCCGAGCGGCGGGTCAGCACCTCGATGCCGACCGCCCCCTTCAGCGCCTCGACGCCGGCCGCGTCCGTGCGGCGGGCGATCGTGTAGTCGAGCCGTTCGAGCTTGATCGGCGCCGAGAACTCGTCGCCCAGCCGGGCGGAGACCACCTCGAACTGCAGCGGGCCGACGGCGGCCAGCACGGGGGCCTGGTCACCGCGCAGGTCCGAGGAGAGCACCTGGATGACGCCCTCGGAGTCGAGCTGCTCGATGCCCTTCCGGAACTGCTTGGTCTTCGACGCGTCCGCCACTCTCGCCACGGAGAAGTGTTCGGGGGCGAAGCTCGGGATGGTCGGGAACGTGACCGGCTTCTCCGCCCAGAGCGTGTCGCCCGGACGCAGCGCGTTCGCGTTGACCAGCCCGACGATGTCGCCGGGGAAGGCCTCGTCGATCGTCGAGCGGTCGCGGCCGAACATCGCCTGCGCGTACTTCGTGGCGAAGGGGCGCCCGGTGGCGTCGTGGGTGAGCACCATGCCGCGCTCGAAGCGCCCCGAGCAGACCCGCACGAAGGCGACCCGGTCGCGGTGCGACTTGTCCATCGAGGCCTGCACCTTGAACACCAGGCCCGAGAACGGCGACTCGATCGGGCGCTCCGGCCCGCTCGCCGAGGGCCGGGGCGCGGGCGGCGGGGCGAGCTCGACCAGCGCGTCGAGCAGGCGCGCGACGCCGATGTTCGACAGCGCGGCCCCGAACATGACGGGGGTGGCGGTGCCCGCGTGGAAGTCGACGGGGTCGAAGTCGGCGCCGATCTCGCCGAGCAGCTCGAGCTCCTCGGTGGCCCGCTCCCAGTCGACGCCCTCCTCGGCGGCGGCCCGCTCGGCGTCGAGGATCTCCTCGGCGGCCTTCGAGGCGCCGTGGGCGGCGCGGGTGAAGCGGCGCATCGTCCCGTCGGCGCGCTCGACGAGCCCGTGGAAGTCGCCCGCGATCCCCACCGGCCAGGTGATCGGCATGGGCCGCAGCCCGATCCGCTGCTCGACCTCGTCGACCAGCTCCAGGGGCTCGCGCCCGGGGCGGTCCCACTTGTTGACGAAGGTCAGCACCGGCACGCCGCGGGCGCGGCAGACGTCGAAGAGCTTGAGGGTCTGCGGCTCGAGACCGCGGGCGGCGTCGAGGAGCATCACGGCGGCGTCGACGGCGGCGAGGACCCGGTAGGTGTCCTCGGAGAAGTCGCCGTGCCCCGGGGTGTCGAGCAGGTTGATCACGTGGTCGCGGTAGGCGAACTGGAGGACGGCGCTGGTCACGGAGATCCCGCGCTCGCGCTCCATGTCCATCCAGTCGGACGTCACGCCCTTGCGCCCGCCCTTGCCGTGCACGGCGCCCGCGGCCGAGATGACCTCGGCGTGCAGCGCCAGCGCCTCGGTGAGCGTGGACTTGCCCGCGTCGGGGTGGGAGATCACGGCGAACGTCCGCCGTCGACGTGCCTCGGCCGTCGGCGTGCCGCCCGGCCCCGCGTGCGGGGACGTCACGGTCATCGCCCGTCCCCTGGTCCTCGTCCCCCGACGCCAGTACCCATCGTCGATCAGGTTACGGGGAGCAGCCGTGTGGCCGACGTTCGGGGGACGGCGGACCCCCGGGGGTCGCTCGGCGCCTCCGGGGAACCGTCGACCGGATCACACGCGCGCCCGCTGGGACCGGGCGCGATCCCTTGGCACACTGCTCACGGACGGACCGCCCGGTTTGGTGTGGCCGTCTAGGCGGCGGCCGGCCCTCCCGGGGGGAGAGGGCCGGTCGTCGTCGTCATCACGAGCCGCCCAGGCCCCGCACCTGCTCGATCAGCCCGTTCGCGGCGTGCTCGAAGAAGCCGTCGACGTCGGGCCCCGCGTTGATCAGCGCGAGGTGGTCGTAGCCCGCGTCGACGAACGGCTTCGTCACCGCGAGGTGGCGTTCGAGGTCGGGCCCGCAGCCGAAGTTCTCCGCCATGACGTCCGCGGTGACGAGGGCGGTGGCCGCGTCGAAGTTCACCGGGTTCGGCAGTTCGGCCTGCACCTTCCAGCCCGGAATCCCGAACCGGAAGAGCGCGCGGGCCGACTCGGCGGCCTCCTCGACGGTGCTCGCGTAGGCCAGCGGCACCTCCGCGTAGGTCGGGCCGGCGCCGCCCGCCGCCCGGTAGCTCTCGACGAGGTCGCCCCGCGGCTCGGTGACGAACAGGCCGTCGCCCAGTTCCCCGGCGAGCGCCGCCGCGCGCCGGCCCCCGGCCGCCACCACGATCTTCGGCAGCTCCTCGGGCAGGTCGAACACCCGGGCGTCCTCGAGCGTGAGGTGCTGTCCTTCGTAGCTCTGGTAACCGCCCTGCCAGAGCAGTTTGATGATCTCCAGCGACTCGCGGAACATCCGGTGCCGCACGTGGACCGGCGGCCAGCCCTGCCCGACGACGTGCTCGTTCAGCCGCTCCCCGCTGCCGACCCCGAGGGTGAAGCGTCCCTCGGCGAGGATCTGCGTGGTCGCGGCGGCCTGCGCGATGACCGCGGGGTGGTAGCGGATCATCGGGCACGTCACCCCGGTCGCGAGCTCGATGCGCTCCGTCTTCGCCGCCATCGCCGCGAGCATCGACCACGCGAACCCCGAGTGCTGCTGCTCGGACACCCAGGGGTGGAAGTGGTCGGAGATCTCGACGAAGTCGAATCCCGCCTGTTCGGCCAGCACGCACTGGCGCACCATCTCGACGGGCCCGTAGGCCTCGGCGATGAGCTTGTATCCGATCTTCACGCCACGGGGGTGCCCGATCCTCAGGCGTTCGCCCCGGCTCCGTCGAGCGGCTTGTCGGGCTCGATCCGCGGCATGTTCCCGCCCCCGCCGTCGTCGTCTGGCTCGACCCAGATCGTCACCGGCGCACCCGCCGGCACCTGGAAGCCCGCCTTCGGCTCCTGGTCGGTGACCGTGCCGCTCACCGTGGGCGGCGTGTCGGGGTCGGGGTCGACCGCGACCACCCGCGAGGAGATCGCGAGCTCGTGCGCGTCGGCGGCGGGCAGCCCGACCAGCGCCGGCACCAGCACGAGATCGGGTTCGACCATGCGGTGACCGTAGCGCTGCGCGCAAGCAATGCGTCACTGCTCGCACCTGACGCCAGGAAATCCACACGGTCCCGACGACGGGGCGCGCGGCCCGGGATCCGCCGGTGCGGTTGGATGCCCTCCAGCGCCGACCCTGGCGGGGGTCGGCTGGTCGGGGGACGAGGAGCGACGCGATGAGCCCACGAGGGACGTCCGCACGGGTGAAGATAGCCGGTGCTCTGCTCGCCGCGGGCCTCGCCGTCGCCGGCTGCACGGGCGGGAGTCAGAGCGCGCCGCCGCTCGCGTCGTCCACGCCGTCCGGTGCCGCGCCGACCTCCTCGAGCGCCCCGGCGGCGCCGGCGACCCCGCTCGGCGCGCCCGCGCAGTTCGTCCCGTGCGACGGCAGCTTCGAGTGCGCCCAGATCACCGTGCCGGTCGACTACTCCGTGCCCACCGGCCCCACCATCACGATCGGCATCGTCCGGCAGCCCGCGAGCGACCAGGCGAACAAGCTGGGCGTGCTGCTGGTCAACCCCGGTGGCCCCGGCGGCTCGGGGATCGAGACGGTGGAGAGCGGGCAGGTCCCGGCCGCGGTCGCCGCCCGCTTCGACGTCATCGGCTTCGACCCGCGCGGCGTCGGCCGCAGCGCGAACCTGGCCTGCCCGATCGGTCCGGACACCCCGTACTACGGCGACCCCGACCCGGGCGACCCGGCGGGCGAGGCGTCCACGGCGCAGGCCGTCGACCGCTACGACCAGGCGTGCGGTGACGCCAACCGGCAGCTGCTGCCCCACCTCGGGACGCGGGACGTCGCGCGGGACATGGACGCGATCCGCGCGTCGCTCGGCCAGCAGCAGATCTCCTACCTGGGCTACTCCTACGGCACGTCGATCGGGCAGGTCTACGGCGAGCAGTTCCCGCAGCGCGTCCGTGCGATGGTGCTCGACGGCGTCGTCGACGTGACGCTGCCGGGCCTCGACCCCAGCCAGGCCGAGAGCTTCGAGAACTCGCTGCGCCAGTTCGCCGCCGACTGCGCCACGCGCCCGGACTGCGAGGCGGGCCCGGACGCGATCGCGATGCTCGACCGGGTGCGCGCCCGCGTGGAGGCCGCCCCGCTCCCGGTGCCGGGGATGTCGCCCCTGTCGCCGGGGCTGCTCGAGCTCGGCGTCGTGCTGCCGCTGTACTCCAAGGGCAACTGGCCGACCCTGGCCAAGGCGCTCAAGGCCGCCGACGGCGGCGACGGCGGGCCCTTCCGGCGGCTGGCCGCCACGTACTTCGAAGGCTCGAACTCCGACACCTACAACGCGGTGACCTGCCTGGACAACTCCTGGCCCCGCAACCCCGACGACGTGTTCGCGCAGGCGCGCGCGGCCGAGCTCCGGGCGCCGCACTTCAGCGGCAACGTGCTCGTGTCCGGGCTGACGTGCGCGAAGTGGCCGGTCCCGCAGGACCCGCTGACCCCGCCGACCGGGGCCGGCCTGCCGCCGACGCTGATCATCGGCACCACGAACGACCCGGCCACGCCGTACGCCAACAGCCAGAACCTGGCCCGCCGGCTCCCCGGCTCGGCGCTGCTCACCTACCGCGGGGACGGGCACACGATCTACGGGCAGGGCCAGACCTGCGTCGACGACCAGGTCAACCGCTACCTCATCTCGCTCACGCTGCCGTCGGCGATCGCGGTCTGCTGAGCTCCCGGGGAGGCGAAGCCGACGTCCCCGGCGCATCCGGGTCACGGTGACTCGGATGGTCGGGGGCACTCGCGAGCGCAGGCGTCCGGCTAGCGCGAGGGTCACGTGAGGCACGCCGACGCGGGGCAGACGCTGCGTGGCGTGTGCCTCGCCGGCGGGAACGGCGCCCTGATCGCCGGTAGGGTCGGACACGGTGTGCCGGGAAGTCTGGTCGGCGGTCGTGCCCGCCTGCCCGGAGGTAATCCCGTGACCGAGCCCGCCACCGGCACTCCCCGCCGTGACCGCCTGCGCCGCAGCCGTGCCGGGCGGCTGTTCGTCCCGCCGTCGCCCGGGGAGTCCACCCGGATCGGCGAGATCCTCCGCAAGGAGACCGTCGGGGGCGCGCTGCTGATCGGTGCCGCGGCGCTGGCGCTGATCTGGGCGAACACGCCGTGGCGGGACGCCTACACCGGTCTCGCGAACCTGACGGTGGGGCCGGCCGCGCTGCACCTCGACCTCAGCCTCTCGACCTGGGCGGCCGACGGTCTGCTCGCGATCTTCTTCTTCGTCGCCGGCCTGGAACTCAAGCGCGAGTTCGTCGCGGGCGACCTCCGGGAGCCGGCCCGCGCGGTGCTGCCCGTGGCGGCGGCGGTCGGGGGCATGGCGGTACCGGCCGTCATCTACACGGTGATCAACCTGAGCAACCCGGACGGTCTCGTCGGGTGGGCCGTCCCCACCGCCACCGACATCGCCTTCGCGCTCGCGATCCTCGCCGTCATCGGCCGCGGCCTCCCCACGGCGTTGCGCACGTTCCTGCTGACGCTGGCGGTCGTCGACGACCTGCTGGCGATCACGATCATCGCGATCTTCTACACCGCCGACCTCGCGGTCGGCCCCCTGCTGCTTGCCCTGATCCCGCTCGTGCTGTTCACGGTCCTGGTGCAACGGCGGGTGCGCTCCTGGTGGCTGCTGCTGCCGCTCGCGGCGATCACGTGGGTCCTCGTCCACGAGTCGGGCGTGCACGCCACCGTGGCCGGTGTGCTGCTCGGGTTCGCCGTCCCGGTGGTGCGGCGGAGCCCGGGTGACGGGCCGGGCCTGTCCGAGTGGTTCGAGCACCGCTGGCGCCCCATCTCCTCCGGCGTCGCCGTGCCGGTCTTCGCCTTCTTCGCCGCCGGGGTCACCGTGGTCGGGCAGTCGGACCTGGCGGCGACGTTCGTCAACCCGATCACGATCGGGGTGGTCGCGGGGCTCGTCGCCGGGAAGGCGATCGGAGTAACCGGGGCGACGTGGCTCGTCCAGCGGTTCACCCGCGCGCAGCTCGACGAGTCCCTGCGCTGGGTCGACGTGTTCGGCCTGGCGCTGCTCGCCGGCATCGGGTTCACGGTGTCGCTGCTCATCGGCGAGCTCGCGTTCGGGGGCGGAACCGAGGCCGACGACCACGTCAAGGTCGGCATCGTGGTCGCCTCGCTGCTCGCGGCACTGCTGGCCGCGGCGGTGCTGCGACTCAGTGCCCGCTCCCGCGCCGTCGCGTCGGACTGAGACCGCAGCGTCCACATCAGGCCCGGAGGCGTCAAGGAGCCGTCAAGGTCGTCGCCGGACGGCGACCGCGCGCGGCACCGTCGAGGACGTGACCGACCTCCCGGGACTCCTGCTCGTGCTGTCCTACGTCCTCCTCGCCGTGCTCGCGGCGCGGGCCGTGCTGCGCCGCCGATCCTGACGGCCGCACCAGCAATCCCCGGGCAGCAGCCCGGCCACGATCGTGCTGCGTGGCTCCGCACGAGGGCGGGCACGAGCGGGTACACCGGGGGCATGACCGCACCGACGCCGCCCCTGCCCCCCACCGACCCCATCGCCGTCACCGGCACCACCGAGGTCCTCCCCGCCGTCGTGCAGAAGGTCGTCGCCTTCGCCACCCGCGAGATCCCCGGGATCGCGGGCCTGGGCGGCAGCGCCGCGCGTGCGGTCGGCGCCGTGCGGCAGAGCCTGACCGGCTCGACGGAGAACGTCGCCGGCGTGCGCGTGACGATGGAGGGCGACACCGCCACGGTCGGGCTCGACGTCGCGATCGAGTACGGCGCCGGGGCGCGGGAGCTGACCCGCGCGCTGCGCCGGCACGTGCCCGAGGCGGTCGACCAGATCGCGGGCGTGCGCGTGACCGAGCTGAACATCGTCGTCACCGACGTCGTCCTGCCCGGGGCGGAGCCGGAGGACCCCGCCGCCCCGCCGGTCGCCGCGGTCTGAGGCGCTAGCCCGGCGCGATACCGCGGAGGAACGTGATCAGCGACGAGCCGGCGGAGGCCAGGCTGTCGAGAATCCCGTTCACCGTCCCCGCGGCCGTGCCGGGGGAGCTGATGATCCAGAAGACGACGAGGATCGCGACGAGCACGCCGACGGCCTTCTGCACGTTCACAGCGTCACCGTACCCATACACACGGTGGACCACACAGGGGTCCGACCCCACCATCACGCGGATGGTCGAGAACGCGCGGAAGGTCGGGCGAGGGGCGGGGGGCACGTGGAGCACCGCTATCGTCCTCCCATCAGCACCACGACCGATCCGCCCCGCTCGCAGTCCCGCGAGGGGCCCGGCGCGCGGCGGCTCGTGGGCTCGGCGGGGCTCGGCGTGGTCATCTCCGGCCTCCTCGTCAACGTCTACCTCGCGGTCGTCGCCCGCGGGCTGACCCCCTCGGAGTACGCGACGTTCGGCGCCTTCTGGGCGCTGGCGCTCGTGCTCGGGTTCGGCCCGTTCCTCCCGCTGGAGCAGGAGCTCGCGCGCCGGCTCGCCATGCGGGAGTCCCGACGCCGGGTCCTGGTCGCGGGGGCGGGCACGGCCGCCATCCTCGGCGGGCTCGCGCTCGCGGTACTCGGCGCGGCGTCGCCGCTCGTGTGGAGTTCGCTCGACGCCCACGCGAACGCCTTCGCGGCGCTCGTCGCGCTCTGCGTCGTCTCGGCCGGCCAGTTCCTGCTGCGCGGCATCCTCATCGGCACCGACCGCCTGGTGCGCCACGGCGCGGTGATGGTCCTCGACGCGCTGCTGCGTCTGACCTTCGCCGTGGTGCTGGTGGTCCTCGGGACCGACCGGGCCGCGCTCTACTGCTGGGCCCTCGTGGCCGCGATCGCCCTGGCGCACCTGCCGCTGATCCCGGCGGTCTGGCGACGGGCCGAGCGGGAGTACCCCGAGCACGGTGCCACCGACCACCGCACCCGGGCGCTGACCACCTCGGCCCTGCCCCTGCTGGTGGGGTCGGTCTGCGCGCAGCTGCTGCTCAACGGTCTCCCGGTCGTCGTCGTCGCGCTCGCCCAGGGGCCGGCGCAGGCGGCGGCAGGGGTCTTCGTCGCCGCATTCACCATCGCGAAGGCGCCCCTGTCGATGGTGGTGCCGCTGCAGTCCGCGGTGGTGCCGACGCTGACCCGGCTGCTCGCCGCGGGCCGCCGTCGGGAGGTGGTCCGGCTCCTCAGTCGGGGGGCCGCCGGGCTGCTCGCGCTCGTCGTCGTGGGCGTCCCGCTGGCCTGGTGGATCGGGCCGCTCCTGGTGCGCCTGATCTTCGGGTCCGCCTACCGCATCGACGGCGTGGAGCTCGCGATCATCGTGGCGGGCGTCCTCGCGCACGTGGGCCTGGTGGTGGTCACCCAGGTGCACGTCGCCCGGGACCGCCACACCGACGTCGCCCTGAGCTGGCTCGCCGGGCTCGCCGTGGCGGGGCTGACGTTCTGGTTGGCCCCGGGGGTCGTGGTCGCGGGCGAGGTGGCGTTCGGGGTGGGGTCCCTGGTGGGAGCGGTGGTGAGCACGCTGTTGTTGGCACGTGGAACCGGGAGACGTTGATGACGTTCGAGCCCCACCAGGGCGAGGCCGAGCACTACGACGCGGCCTACTACGACGCCAACGGACAGGCCGGCGACCGGCCCGCGCTCGGGTACTACACCCGCCTCGTCGGTCGCTACTGCGACGGCGGGCCGTACCTCGACTTCGGCTGCGGCACCGGGCACCTGGTGCGCCGCCTCTCCGCGCTCGGCCCGGCCGCGGGCTTCGAGCTCTCGGAGTGGTCGGCCGCCGCGGCCCGGCGCAACGCGCCCGGCGCCACGATCTCCACGGCGGTCGAGGACCTTCCCGACGACGGGTTCGGCGCGCTGACCGCGATCCACGTCCTCGAGCACCTGGCCGACGACGTCGTCGAGGAGGTGCTCGGCACCTGGCGGCGCATCCTGCGCCCCGGTGGGTACGCGTTCGTCGTCATGCCGGACCCCTCCGGCCGGGGCCGCGCCCTGGCCGGCGCGGACTGGATGGGCTTCGCGGACCCCACGCACATCAACCTGAAGACGCACGCCGAGTGGCGCGGGGTCCTCGTCGACCACGGCTTCACCGTCGAGCGCGAGGGCACCGACGGCCTGTGGAACGTGCCCTACTCGCGGCTGCCGAAGCTCCTCGACGCCGCGCGCTACGCGGTGCCGGCCTTCGCGCAGTTCCTCTCGGGCCGCATGATGCTGCGCCCGGGCGCGGGCGAGTCGTCGATGTTCGTGCTCCACGCCACCTGACGGACTACTGCGACAGGCCGGACACCACCCGGGAGCCCGGCTCCAGGGTGTAGCGCCCGGTCGGGTACGGCTGCTCGAAGAGCATGAGCAGCACGTCGTCGTCGACGTCCGGGAAGTCGCGGAACCGGGTGCGCAGCTCGGTGACGTCGGCCTCGCGGTAGGCGTTGCCGACGATGCCGCCGCTGTCGGTCTTCGCGACGAAGTCGGCGAGGGCGGATCCCCGCGTCTCGCCGTAGCCCAGGAAGCCGTCCATCGGCTGGGTGACGCCGTCCTGCTGGATCGGCTGGGTGATGCACGGGAAGAGGAACGCGTTCTCCCACGCGACGGTGTACACCCCGGCGCGCGGTAGCGCGCTGGTCATCGGGGCCCAGCGCTGGAACAGGGGCGCCGAGAAGGCCAGCCATCCGCCCACGTCGGTGGCCCCGTCGGTGGCGGCGAGGCGGACGAGCGTGGCGTCGGCGGGTGCGCTCTGCGACTTCGTGATGTCGACGGGACGCCACGCCGTGTCGTCACTGGTCTCCTGGACGGTCCGCACCCCGAGGGACGCCACCCCGCCCGGACCGGGTCGACCGAACTCGACCGCGAGCGTGTTGCCCTCGCCGATGCGGCCGGAGACCTCGGAGGTGATCGCCACGGCGTTGGGGGGCCCGGGCGGGAGCCGGTACCAGCCGGTGGTGAACGACCCGGTCCGCGCGTCGGGCGACCGGCCCGGGGACGGGGCCTCGAAGCTGCCCCACACCGGCAGGTCCCGGCCGAGGTCGGCGGGCGGCGGGCTGGTGGGCAGGTAGGCGTCGCGCGGGAAGGCCTGCCCCCCGAGCTCCCCGTCGGACCCGCCGTCGGGACCCACACCGAACGCCCCGGGCGGGGGGACCGGCACGAGCGGTGCGAGCGGGTAGCGCTGCGGGGTGAGCACGTCGATCGCCTGCTCCGCGCCGCACCGGGTGGCCGACGGGTCCCGCCACGCGTCACCGGCCGGGGAGTAGGTCGTGGCGGTCCGGTCGGCGGCGAGCGCGAAGTCGGCGATCGTGCGGGTCGTGCTGGCGGCCATGGCCAGGACGCAGAGCATCGGGATGGCGACGAGCACGGACCACGGCCGCCAGCCCTTTCCCCGGAACGACGTCACGAGGGCGACGAGCAGGGTCAGGACGACGAGCAGCACCGCCCAGTACTGCGGCTGGTCGAAGTAGAAGCCCTTGACCGAGGGGTAGTCGAGCCAGGACGGCTGGCCGAGCCCCCACATGAAGCCCCACCGGTTGCGACCGTGCCCGGACAGCGCGATCACCGCGATCGCCGCGGCGGCGGCGGACAGGATCGCGGCGACGGGCACCCGCCCCTTCCCGGCGCGCACGGAGTCGCGCACCAGCCCGGGTGCGGCGACCAGCAGCAGGGCGAGGAAGGGGGCGCCGACCCCGACGATCGCGCCGAAGTGGTGCGAGGGCTTCGACGGGGTGGGCAGCAGGAGGACGAACGCGAGGATCGTCGACCAGCCCGCGAGCATGAGCCGGCCGGGGACCGGGAGCTCCCGCACCCGCGCCACGACCGCCGTCATGAGGAACCAGACCAGGGCGAGCAGGCACAGCAGCACCGTGATGCGCTTGGTGTAGGTGCCGAAGCGGGACGTCTCGTCCAGCAGCGAGGCGTAACGCTGGAACTCGAGGTACCAGGTCTGGGCGCGCTGGATCGGCGCGAAGATCGCCTGGGAGCGCGCGAAGTCGCCGAAGGTGCCGTCGGCGAAGCCGAACACGGCCCCGAGCGCCCCGGGCGCGATGACGACCAGGAA
This sequence comes from Actinomycetospora corticicola, assembly GCF_013409505.1. Lineage (NCBI taxonomy): Bacteria > Bacillati > Actinomycetota > Actinomycetes > Pseudonocardiales > Pseudonocardiaceae > Actinomycetospora > Actinomycetospora corticicola. Next base: position 4,719,591 of record NZ_JACCBN010000001.1, read on the forward strand.
CCGCGGCGGGATCTCCCACCAGTGCGCCGAACGCTCCCGGATCAGCCGCCAGACCGTCGGGGTCGCCGCGAGCAGCGGGGCGAGGCAGATGAAGCCGGTCGGCGCGGTCATCAGGCCGATCGAGCCCACTCCCACCGCGATCCCGAGCAGGTCGAGCCGCCGTCGCTCGACGCCCTCGGCGACGAGCGCGAGCGCACCGGCCGCGAACACGGCGGTGTAGGGCTCCGGCCGGGTGCCGACGTCATAGGCGAGCCACCAGGTCAGGAAGGCGACGCAGAGCGTCACGCGGGAGGCGGTGGCGAGCCACCGGTGCTCCTTCCAGGGGTGGGTGAGCCCGGGGCAGCGGGCGACGAACACCCGGATCGCGATCCAGGTGAGCAGGCCCAGGACCACCGACGGCACCCGGAGCGCCACCGGCGAGAAGCCGGCCTGCTGCTGCCACCACGAGAGCAGGTAGTACGGCCAGGAGAACGGCGTGAAGCCCTGGTTGTAGAGCTGGTAGTAGTTCGCGACGTAGCCGTTGTGCGGCACGTTGGCCGCCATCGCCGAGTAGTACCCGTCGTCGTCGGTCAGCGGCGCGAGGTAGAGCCACGACCAGAGCGCGACCACGACGACGGCGTCCACCAGCCGCGGCCGCCAGGTGGACAGGCGGGCGAGCAGGATCCGGTCGACCCGGGCCCACCACGGCGTCGGTCGCAGCGCCTCGGGGCCGCTCCTGCGCCGCTTACGGCGGGCCAGCAGGATCGACGCCGTGGAGGCGAGCCCGCCGAGCACGACGGCCACGATCGCGGCCGTGATGAGGCCGTGCTTGAACGGCGTCGGGGTGCTCGCGTAGCGGTCGTCGGCGGTGATGCTGACCGACAGGTCCTGCGGACCGGCGCCCGGCAGCGTGGTGAGCGAGGTCGACAGCACGTCGACGTCGGGCAGCGCGCTGATCGGCTTCGGATCGGGCAGGGAGTTCGGCGGGGTGTTCTTGACCTCGTCCGGGTCGGCCTCCCCGAAGCGCGGCACGAGCCGGCCGAGGTCGCGGCCGTCGCGGTCGACCTGCACGGCCGCCGCGTCGCCCCGCACCTGGTAGGAGCAGTCGCCCGGGGGCAACGGCTCCGCCACGATGTCCTGCCCGCCGCTGCGCACCGTGAGCGTGTCCGACCGCACCCGGACGGCGAGGGCCTTGTCGTCGAACCCGCCGGCGCGGGGGTCCATCGTCGTGAGGACGTAGCCGTCGGCCGTGGCACCCGCCTCGCGTGCCGTCCGGCAGCTGAAGCGCACCGAGAACGACTCGGGCTGGTAGGCCGTGAGCATCAGCATCGTCGACTCGGGCCGGTTCACGTCCAGCGGCCACCGGATCTCCGGCGAGTTCTGGACGACGGGCGCGAACGGCAACAGCAGCCCGCACACCACGGCCACGACGGCCGACGCGACCGCGATCACCCGGGCGACGAGCAGCCCGTCGAGTCCCCAGTCCTCGGGCCCCCAGCGGTCGGGGCGCTCGTCGTCGGGGGTGAAGGCGTCCCGCGCGTCGACGTCCGGCGCGTCGGACTCCGGGGGCAGGCGCTCGGTCCCCGCGTCGAGCGCACCGCGGTCGGCGCGGGGGACGAGCCGCACCGTCGAGAGCTTGCGGCGCAGCAGGCGCAGCGGGGTGGTCGTCGTGCTCCCCGACCCCGACGGCTGCGGCGAGTCCTCGACACCCCGATCGGTGTCCTCTGCCACTGCACGTGCTCCGTCCGCCGCCGCCCGGTCGCGGAAACGCTAACAACCGGTGCTGCGGGCCCGTCGTGAAGCCACGCCCGCGCCGGGTCCGACTACGCTCGGGATCACCCGTGTCACCCAGGAGGAGGGTCGCTGACCACCACCAGGACCCCCTCCGCGCCCCCCGTCGTCACCGGCCCGCCGTCGGGGAGGCGCCCCTCCTGGCAGCCGCTCGTGGCGGAGGCCGGGATCCTCCTGACCTATCTCGCGGCCTCGGTCTGGCTGTTCCACCGCGCCCTGGGGGCGCTCGGGGGTCGCGCCACCGGGGTGGTCGCCTCCGACTCCTCGCTGTTCACCTGGTGGCTGGGCTGGACCTGGTACGCGATCTCGCACGGCCTCGACCCGTTCGTCTCCACCTGGCAGAACGCGCCCGCGGGCGTCAACGGCATGTGGAACACGGGCGTGCCGGTGCTCGGCGTGCTCCTGGCGCCGGTGACGGCGACGGTCGGGCCGGTCGTGGCGGACAACGTCGCGATGATCCTCGGGCCGGTGGCGTCCGCGTACCTCGCGCACCGCTGCCTCGCGGTGCTCGTGCGGCCGCGGTGGATCCGGGCGCTGGCCGGGCTGGTCTACGGGTTCTCGCCGTTCCTCATCGCCCACGCCTGGGTCGGGCACGTGAACCTGGTGTGGTCGGTCTTCCCGCCGATCGTGCTCTGGGCGTCCGTGCGCGTCCTGGCCGCGCCGCGCCGGCCCTGGCTCGCCGGTGCCCTGCTCGGTGTCGCGTTCTCCCTGCAGATGGGGCTCTACACGCAGACCGTCGCGCTGGGTGCCCTCGCGCTCGTGGTGGTCGCGCTCGTCCTCGCCCTGTCCGCCCCGCGCGCCGCGCTGCGCCGGGTGCCCGCGCTGCTGCGGTCGCTCACGGCGACGGCCGGGGTGATCGCCGTGCTGTGCGCCTATCCGGTGTGGGTGCTCCTCGCGGGGCCGTCCCGTCCCCGGACGTCGATCCGGGAGGCGACCGAAACCGGTGCGGACGCCGCCAACCTGCTGATCCCCTCGCCGCTGACCGCGATCCGCCCGGGCACCGACGCCCTCGCCGCCCAGCTCCGCGTCTACCCCGGGGAGCAGGGCTCGTACCTCGGCGTGGCGATGCTGCTGGTCGTCCTCGCGGCCGTCGTCGTGGTGGCGTCCCGCACCGTCCTGGTGACGTTCGTGGTGACGATCGTGCTCGGCGTGCTCTCCCTGGGCACCTCGCTCGCGGTGCTCGACCGCGACACCGGGGTGTGGCTGCCGTGGCGGCTGCTGGTGGATCTGCCGCTCCTCGGGCAGGCGGAGCCAGGCCGGCTCGCGCCGTTCGTGGCCCTCGGCGTCGTCACGATCTGGGCCCTGGCCCTGGCGCACCTCACTCGGCCCCGTCCCGACGGCCGGTGGGTGCGGGCCGGGCGGTTCGTCGCAGCAGGGCTGGTGCTCGCCGCCGCCGTCACCTGGGTCCCCGGCGGTGACCACCAGGGGACGACCGACGCCTCGGCGCCGGCCTTCTTCCGCGCGGGCACTCCGGGGATCCCGCCCGGCGCGATCGTCGAACTGGTCCCGCGACCATCCCAGGACTGGGTGCGCGACGGCGGCGTGCCGGTGCGCTGGCAGGCCGTCGCCGGCTTCTCCTACCGCCAGACCGGCGGCTACTTCATCGGGGGGAGCGACCGGTTCCCCGTGCTGCACGACGGCGAGATCGGGGCCTTCCAGCAGGGCGTCCTCGACGGCGGGCGAGGGGATGTCGCGGCGGCCCGCGCCGACCTGGCGGCGAAGCAGGTCGACGTCATCGTGATCGTCCCCGACCAGGTGCCCGACCCCGACGGCGCACTGGCCTGGTCCCGCGCGGTCGCCGGCAGTCCCGGGCGGCTGGTGGAGGGCAGCTGGGTGATCCCGCTGCGCTGACCGCACGTCCGCCCGGTGGCGACACGCCGCCCACGGTCACCCTGGGCGTGGAGGCCGACCGGCTTCCGGCAGGCTGTCGCGCATGACGATGACCGGGGGGACGGTCCTCGTGGGCGGAGTCCTGCGACGGTCCGTGGACGCGGGGACGTCGGGACGTCGAGCCCACCTGGTCGGCGCTGCCCTCGGGGGTGCCCTCGGCGCCGTCGTCTGGTGGATCATGCACGACGCGCTGGGAGACGACGCGTTGATCTCGGTCGCGTACGCCCGGACGCTGGCCGAGTCCGGGACCTGGGGCGTGTTCCCGGGGATCACCGCCAACACCCAGACCAGCCCGCTGAACGTGTGGTTGCTCGCCGGAGGCATGTGGCTCCTGCCCCGCCCGATCGTGGTCGTCGGCCTCCTGCTCGTGGTCTGCCTCGCGGTCCTGGGATGGCTCCTGGTCGACCTCGTCCGCCGGGCGGGAGCCCGGGACGGTGCGGGATGGCTCGCGGTCGCCGTCGTCGGTACGTCGCCCGTCCTGGCCTCGACCGTCGGACTCGAGGCGTATCTGGGAGCGACCGTCCTCGTCGCGGTCTGCCTTGCAGCTTCGGGCGGGAGGGTCGTGCTCACCGGACTCGGCGTCGGCCTCGCCGTCCTCACCCGCCCCGACCTCGCGGTGCCGGCCGGGGTCCTGGCCCTCGCCCTGGTCCTGGTCGCCCGTCGTCGAGTCGTCACGCTGGCCGCCGCGGCCCTGGTGGCGGCCGCCGTGGCGCTCCCGTGGCACGTCTGGTCCTGGTTCGCGCTCGGCGACGCGGTCCCGGACACGACGTGGGTGCGCACCGGGGACAGGTCGGGCTCGACCATCCTCGGCTCGGTCCCGGGATGGATCGAGGCGTTCCCGGCAGCCGGGATCGGGAGCGTCCTCCCGGTCGCGGTGGCGCTGGGCGCGGCCGTCCTCGCCGTCATCCACCGTGCGCGGGCCTGGGCGCGCACGGCGCTCCTGCTGGTCGCGGCCGGCTGGGCGCACCTCGGAGCCATGGAGACGATCCACGCCCAGGGCGCGGGGTGGTACTACGCGCCGGTCGTCGCGTGTTCCGCGGCCGCGGCCGCTCTGGCGATCGGTGCGCTGGCGCCACGACGGACCCCGGAACTGCTGACGGGCGCGGTCGTCGTGGCCGCCCTCGGCGCGACGCTCGTCGCCGGTCCGGTGCCGTGGCGATCGGCACCCCTCGTCGCGAACATGGCGCTCACCTCGGAGTACGCGCAGATCGGGCAGGAGTTGTCGGGCCTGACCGGGGGCCGCCCCGTGCAGGGTCCCGGCGAGCTGGGTGCCCTCGCGTTCCACTCGACGGTGCCGGTCCTCGACTTCCTGTCCGAGCCGGCGCGCACCGACGCCGTCATGGCCCGTCGGGCGGCCGAGGGCGGCCTCCGGACCACCCTCATGCGGTGGAGCACCGAGCACCGCCGGCCGTCGACGCCGATCGAGACGCGCTGGCGGTTGCGCTTCATCGACCCGCGCACATCGTCCGACCGCGTGGTGAAGGTGTGGCCGGTCGTGAGCCCCCGGGGGCACACCGGGCAGGTCGTCCTCGTCGAATCCGGTCCCTGAGCCGCCTCGGCGAGTTCTCACGGCCCGTGACGGGAACCGCAACCCGCGACCGCTACCGTGGGTGGTGCATCGAGAAATCGACCGAAACCGGACGGGTCGTCGCCGACGCCGTCCGGAGGGTCGATCGTCGCCGAGCAGGGAGGGCACGGCCATCGCTCGCACCGAGGAGCCTGCCGAGAACGACCTGGTCATCGTCCTGACCTACTACTCCCCGTACGTGTCGGGCCTGACCAACGTGGCCCGGGACGTGGCCGAGGGGTTGGCGGCACGCGGGTGGCGGGTGTGCGTCATGGCGAGCAAGCACGACCCGTCGCTGCCCAACACCGAGATCCTCAACGGGGTCCGGGTGGTGCGTGCCCCGGTGCTCGCCAAGGTCGGCAAGGGCACCCTCGGCATCAATCTCACCCGCCTCGCGCTGCGGGAGATGCGGCGCTCGCGCGTGGCGAACCTGCACCTGCCCCTCATCGAGGCCGGGCTGCTCACCCGCTTCGCGCCGATCCCGGTCGTCTCCACCTACCACTGCGACGTCAGCCTGCCGCCCGGCATGGTCAACGTCGCCCAGCGCGAGGCGGTCGACCGCTCGAACCGCTCCGGGCTCCGACGATCGGTCGCCACCGTCGTGACGAGCGAGGACTACGCGCGCCAGAGTCGGCTGTGGCCGGAGATCGCGCCGCACATGGTCGCGATCCCGCCGCCCTGCCTGCCCGTGGCCGAGGCCGAACCGACCTATCGCCGTGGCGACGGCTTCCACGTCGGCTTCCTGGGCCGGATCGTCGAGGAGAAGGGCGTCGAGCACCTCGTCGACGCGTTCCTGGCCCTCGACGACCCCGACGCCCGCCTTCTGATCGGCGGCGACCACAGTCGGATCGCGGGCGGTAGCGTCGTCGACCGCGTCCGCGCCCACATCGGTGACGACCCCCGGGTCGAGCTCCTCGGCTTCGTGCCCGACGAGCGGCTCGGCGAGTTCTACGCGTCGATCGACGTCTTCGCGCTGCCCTCGGTCAACGCCTTCGAGGCGTTCGGGATCGTCCAGGTCGTCGGCATGCTCGCCGGCGTCCCCGCGCTGGTGAGCGACCTCCCCGGGGTGCGGCTGCCCGTCGAGCGGACCGGGTTCGGCCGGATCGCGGCGCCCGCGGACGTCCCCGCCCTCCGCGACGGGCTCGAGGCCCTGCGCGACACCCCGCCGGACCCCGCGGCCGGTCGAGCCGCCGCGGCCACGAACTTCAGCGTCGACGCCGTGCTCGACGCCTACGAGGCGGTCTTCACCAAGGCCGCCGGCTGACCATCCCCGACCCTCTGGAGCCACCCCCCGTGACCACCGACCGCGACATCGACGACGTCTCCCGTACCTGGACGAAGCTGGGCGACGAGGACCCGATGTGGGCGGTGCTCACGGACAAGGGCAAGGACAAGAACCGCTGGGAGCCGGCGGACTTCCTGGCCACCGGTGTCGAGGAGATCGCCGCCCTGGTCGAGCGTCTCGACGCGCTGGGGCTCCGGCCGGGACGGGGGCGCGCCGTCGACTTCGGCTGCGGCGCCGGGCGGCTCAGCCACGGCCTCGCGCAGGCCGGCTTCGAGGAGGTCCTCGGCTGCGACATCTCGCCGACGATGCTTGCCAAGGCCCGCGAACTCGTGACCGATGACGCCTGTCGGTTCGTGCAGGTGATGGGCACCGACCTCGCCGCGGTCGAGACCGACTCGGTCGACCTCGTCTACTCCTGCCGCGTCCTGCAGCACATGCCGCCGGCGCTGGCGCACGGCTACATCCGCGAGTTCTGGCGGGTGGCCAGGCCGGGCGCCGTGGTGGTCTTCCAGATGCCCACCCAGCCGTCGTCGTCCCTCGCCGGCCGCGTTCTCTCGGCCCTCCCGGTGTCGGTGGCCCGTCTGCTGCGCCGGGGGATGGAGATGCACGGGACCCCGGAGCCCCAGGTGCACCGCCTGGTCGAGTCGCTGGGCGCGCGCGTCGTCGCGGCCGACCCCGACACGAGCGCGGGCCCGCGCTGGGACAGCCGGCTCTACATCACGACGACGGCCTGACCCACCTGGCGTCGTCCGGCCCGACGGGGGACTCCGACACGCCGCTGAGGAAGTAGCCTTCGCGCCCCCGTCCGGATGCGTGGGCACCCTCCTGGTCCATGACGCTGCTCGGGGGGGCTGCGCCACCGATCACGGTGCGCAGTGGACGAACGTTGGTCATCGAACGACCTCGATCGGGCACAGGTCGGTCCTCGACGTCGAGCTCCTGGTGGTGCGCCGCAGGCGGGGCCGCCGCGGGGCTCGTGTTGTTCGCGGCGGCGCACCAGGCGATGCCGGACGACGCGCTCATCCACGCGAGCTACGCGCGCAACCTGATCGAACGCGGCGAGTGGGGGCTCGTCCCGGGCATCCCGGCCAACACCGCGACCTCTCCGTTGTGGGTCTGGCTGCTCGCCGGCGGGGCGCTGGTGACGGGATCGGTCATCACAGCCGTCGCGCTCCTCCTCGCCGGCTGCCTGGCCGCGCTGGCGGTGTGCCTCTGTCGACTCGGCGGGCCGGTGGCCGCCGTACTCGGGACGCTGCTGGTGGCGTCGGCGCCGGTCATGTCCTCGGCGGTGGGCATGGAGAGCTTCCTCGCCGTGTCGCTGCTCGCCTGGCTGGTGGAACGGACGCTCGTCGTGCACGTCGTCGACACGGCGGTCCCGGCCCTGCTCATCGGCGGGATGGTCCTCACCCGCCCGGACCTGGCGGCCGCAGCGCTCGTCGTCGTGGGGACAGCTGCGGCGACCGCCAGGTCGACGGCCGACCGTCGCCGGCTGCTGGTGGTCCCGGTCCTCGGTGGTGCGGCGACCGTGCCGTGGTTCGCGTACTCATGGTTGCGGCTCGGGTCGGCCTGGCCTGACACCGTGCCCCTGAAGGGCACCATGCCCGGATGGGGGGACGGCACGGTCCACCTGCTCGGGTCGGTCCCGCTCTACGCAGCGTCGTGGCCGGCTGCCACCTGGCTCTCGGTCGGCCTCCTGATCCTCGGTGCGCTCGCCCTCCCGGTGGCCGTCGAGCGCAAGGCCTGGCCCGCGGTTGCCCTGGCGGCGGGGGGTATCGCCGATCTCGCCTTCGTCGCAGCTGCCGCCGGGCCCCCGGCGTCCTACTACGCAGCGCCCGCCGTGGCGGCGCTCGGACTCGCCGCGGTCCTCGTCGGGGTGCAGGGCCGCTGCGGTTGGGTGCCCGTGTCGGGCGTGGTTCTCGTGGCCGTCCTGTTCTCGGGTCAGTTCGGCGGATGGTCGGCGGGCTTCGCACCGCTGCGGACGAACTGGGCGTCGAACGCGCAGTACGCGGCGATCGCCGACGCGCTGCCCGACGACGGGCTCGTGCTGAATCGGGGCGAGATCGGTGCCCTGGCCTTCTTCTGCCTGGACCGCGGCTGCCGGGTGGTCGACGACCTCCTCGCCGATCCGCACGCCACCGATCGGTTCGTGACGACCTGGCGGACCGAGCACCCCTGGACCGCCACCAACTACCGGTTCCGCGAGCCACATCCCGCTCTGCCGTACCGCTACGTCATCACCTACGGGGACAGGCCGCGTCCTGGAACGAGCCCCCTCGGGACCTGGCCGGTCACCGGGGCCGACGGTCGGACCCGTCTGGCGGTGCTCACCCGGGCGCCGGAGGGCCTGCCGAGCGCCGGGTGAGGCGCGCCTCGTCCGGCCCTCAGGGCCGGACGACGGCGTCCGGGCCGACGGGCACGGAGAACGACGTGTTCGGCGGCGCCTGCCAGCCCGGCACCACCTCGGAGCGTCGGTCGAGGTCGTAGCGGCCGGACGGCAGCGGGTTCCGCAGGGTGTAGACCTCGATACCGACGGTGGCGGGCGCGTCGCGGAACCGGGCCGAGAGCTGGGTGACCGCGGAGTTGCGGTAGCTCGGCACGAACAGTCCGCCCCGCTGGGGGAGGAACGCGCTGTCGGCGACCCCGGACAGCGGGTCCCCGCCCCAGGTGACCACCGTGGACACCGGCTCGTTGACACCGTCCGCCTGGACCGGGGCGCGGAGACACGGGAACAGGAATGCGGTCGGCCAGCCGACCGCCGTCGCCGACCCGGGTGGGATCAGGTCGAGCAGTGGGATCCAGCGCTGGACGACCGGGGCGGTGGCCGCGATCCACCCGCCCACGTCGTCCGACTCGTCGGCGACGACCAGCCGGACCGCCGTCGCACCGGCCGGGGGCGCGAGCGTCACCGACCGCCACTCGCGGGCGTCGACGGCGTCGCCATCGCGCTTCTGACCCAGGTCGTCGACCCGGTCGACGGCGCCGCCGACCTGGTACTCGGCCGTCAACTCGTTGCCGTTCCCGGTGCGGCCGGCGACGTAGACGGACGTCGCGTCGGCCGGGGTGGACGGCGGCAACGCGAACCACGGGGTCGTGACGCTTCCGGAACCCGCACCGTCGGGCGGGGTCGCCCCGTCCGGCCCGGGGCGGTGGCTCCCCCAGACCGGGACGCCGGCCACCGGCGGTGGGCTGGACGGCGACCAGTTGCCGCCGGTGAACGCGTCGCCGGTCGTCACCACGGCCCCCGAGAGCGCGGGCAGGGCGCGCGCGGTCCGCGGATCGAGGGCCTCGACGGCCTGCGCCGCGCCGCAGTTGCTCGCGAGGGGATCGCGGAGAGCATCGGCGCCGGGCGAGTACGTGCCGGCCGTCCGCACGGCCGCCAACCCGAAGCTGCCGAGCAGGTAGGTCAGCGAGACCAGCAGCGCGACCGTCGCGACCACGGGCACGGCGACGAGGGCCGAGCTGCTCCCCAGTCCCGTCCCGCGCCGCCGGGAGACGACGGCGAGGCCCGTCGTCACGATCGCCGCACCGAGCAGCCACCACACCGGCGACCCGAACCGGACGACGGACACCTGGGGCGGCTCGGTGGGGTGGGGCATCCCGAGCATCCACGAGTAGGCCCAGGAGTTGGCCCCGTTCATCGCGAGGGCGACGACGAACGCCAGCCCGACCAGCGCCCCGACCCCGACCGGCCACCGGACGGGTCGGTCGGCGAGGCCCCGGGCCAACCCGGGCCCGAGGACGAGGACGCCCGCCAGGACCACGGTGCCGATCCCGGCCAGCGAGCCGAAGTGGTGGGTCCACTTGCTCGGGGTCATCCACAGCAGCAGGAACCCCAGCAGGGTGTTGAGCCCGGCGAACCGCAGCCGGGCCGGCCAGCCGCGCCGCCCCGCCGTCAGGAAGAGCAGGAACCCGACGAGCGCGAGGAGCGTGAGCAGGACCGGGAGCCGCTTGGCGTAGTTGCCCATCGGGGCGGTGTCGCTGAAGAGGTAGTTCCAGCGGACGATCTCGGTGGACCAGCTCTCCGGGTACTGCAGGCCACGGAAGATCTGCTGGGCGCGGACGAAGTCGCGCAGCGAGCCGTCCGCGAAGGCCAGGACGGCCACCACGCCACCGGCCGCCAGCAGCCCGAGCGCGGCGGGCAGGGCGACCCGCCACCCGCGCGAGCGCAGCACCCGCCAGCAGCCCGGGGCAGCCGCGAGGAGCGGCGCGAGCGCGACGAAGCCGGTGGTCCCGGCGGTGAACCCGATGCCGGCCGCGACGACGGCGAGACCCATGGGGAGGAGCCGCTCGCGTTCCACCGCGATCATCAGCGCGACCGCGCTCGCCATGACACTCGCGGCGACGACGGCCTCGGGTCGCACCCCCATGTCGTAGGGGAGCCACCAGCCCAGGAAGGCGACGCCGAGGACGACGGGGAGGACGCGCGACACGACCGGTCCGTCGAGGAGCGGTCGGGTGAAGGCGCGGACGAGGAACCAGGTCAGCAGGCCGAACGCCAGCGCGGGCAGGCGGAGGACGACGGGGCTCGTGCCGGCGAGGTCCTGCCACCAGGAGAGCGCGTAGTAGATCCACGTGTACGGCGTGAACGCCTGGTCGTAGAGCTGGTAGAAGTTCCCGACGAAGCCCGAGAACGGCACGTTGGCCGCCATGGCGGAGTAGTAGCCGTCGTCGTCGGTGGTCGGCGCGATGAACGTCCACACCACCATGACGACGGGGACGGCGAGGTCCACCACCGCGGGCCGGCGCAGCCGTGGTCCCCGGCGCCGTCCGTCGGTGCCGCTCGACGCGCCCTCGCGGTCGAGCAGCGCCAGTCCGGCGAGCGCCGCGAGGACGGCGAGGCCCAGCACCACGGTGACGACGAGCTTGAGGACGGTCGGCGAGGTCGCGAACTCGTCGTCCGGGGACAGGCGCACCTGGAGTCCCGGGGCCGTGGTCGCCGAGCTGACCAGGGCGTCGACGTCGGGCTGCGAGGTGCCGGGCAGCCGGCTGACGACCGCTCCGTCCACCCGGGCCTCGACCCCGCCGAGGTCGCCGTGGATCGCGACGTCGCACGCCGCCGCCGGCCCGTCGACGAGCGTCTCCCCGCGCGTCGTCACCAGGAGCCGGTCGCCCCGGACCGAGGCGATCAGGCCGGCGCTCTCGGCGGCGGGGAAGCCGGGCCGGAAGGTCGCGACGACCACGCCGTCGGGTGTGGCGGCCGCGGCCGCGACGTCCGCGCACCCGAAGCGGACGTCGAGCTCGAGCGGACGCTGAGCGGTGAGCCCGAGGTTCGTCGACTGGGGCACGCCGGGCTGCTGCGGCCAGGAGATCACGGGTCGCTCGACCGAGACCGGGAGCAGCGGCATCAGGACCGCACAGACGACCGCGACCACCCCGCCGATCGCGGCGAGCAGGGCGCCCGCCGACCGGGCCGCAGGTCCACCGGGACGGGCCGGCGGGTCGTCGACGACGGACGAACCGGCGGCCGGGGTGTCCTGCGAGGTGGAGGTCAAGCGACGTGCTCCAGGTCACCGTGACGATCGTGGGTCGATCGAACGTAGCAATGTGCCGCGGGACCACCGGGGGCAGGTCGGCGCTGCAGCCCACGGCCCCGGTCGTGCGGGTTCCGACGGTCGACCGGCCCCGCCCCGGGCGCCCGACACCACCTTCGTAGGGTCACCGTGACCGGCAGGAGGGGTGATCCCGATCGACGTCGCAGAGCCCGCTCCGCGGACCGCGGTACGCAGCGTGATCCTGCACGCGGGTGGCCTGGTCGCCGCGGGCGCGACGTGCGTCGTCCTCCTCGCTCTGCTCGGCCGGCTGCGGCTGCCCTTCCCCACCTACGCCGGGGTCGCCGTCGCCGCGACGGCGAGCGCGGTGCTCGTGGCCGTGCTCGTGTGGCTCGGATCCGCCGAGCGGCGGGCGCGCTCCGCCGTCGCGACCGTCGGGGTCCCGGCCCTGCTCGCCGCCCTGGTGACCCTCTGGCTCGGGCTGCTGCTGCAGGGGACCCGCTGGTACCTCGGCGGGATCTCGATCGACCAGAGCTTCCGGACGCAGATCCTCACGCGCTTCGCCTCGACGCCCGCCCTGGTCGACATGAACTACGTCGACCTCCCGTCGTACTACCCGGCGGCCTGGTTCTGGCTGGGCGGACGTCTCGCGGACCTCGGCGGCATCCCGGGCTGGGCCTTCTACAAGCCCTGGTCGATCCTCACGCTCTGCGTGGCCGCGTGGGCCGCGTCCGTGGCGTGGCGGCTCGTGGTGTCGCCGGCCCGCGCGGTGCTCGTCGCCCTGGCCACGGCCGTCGTCGGGCTCGGGGTGTCCGCTGCCGAGCCCTACGCGTGGCTGCTCGTCGCCCCGATGCCCGCCGTCGCGATCCTCGTGTGGCGGGCGGTCCGCGCCGACGACGCCGGTCACCGGCCCGCGGCGCTCGCGGGCGGTGGCGTGTTCCTCGGGGTCGCCGCGATGACGTACTCGCTGCACGCGGGCTTCTTCGGGGTCTTCGTGGTGCTCGCGGCCGTCGTCCCGACCCGCGGTCGACGGATCGCCACGATGGTGCCGCGGCTCGCGCGGGCCGGGCTCGTCGTCCTGATCGGACTGGCGCTCGCCCTGGTCGTCTGGGCGCCCTACGTCCTGGCGGTCCTGTCCGGCGACCCGACCCGCAGCTACGCCCAGCGCTACCTGCCCTCGGACGGGGCCTTCTGGTCCCTGCCGATGCTGCAGCCGACCCCGCTCGGGGCGCTCTGCCTCGTCGGGCTGATCGGGATCGTGCTCGGGTGGACGACCCGGGCACGGCTCGCGCGCCCGCTCGGCGTGCTGGCGCTGCTCGTCCTCGCCTGGTTCGCCCTCACGGTCCCGCTCCTGCTGGTGGGACAGACGAGTCTCGCCTTCCGGCTCGCCCCGGTCATCGAGCTCGTCCTGGTCTGCGCCGGGGTGCTGACGGCGATCGACCTCGCCCTGCGTGTGCGGGACCACCGACCCGAGGTGCGGGCCGCCGGAGGGGTCCTCGCCGCCCTGGTGCTGTTCGCCGCGGCCCAGGGGGCGATCTCGCCGGACAGCGGCCCGGTCGCCGAGGCCTACGTCGACCCCTACCCGACCGGGGCGACCCCGACCGGCGGCGTCGACCGCTCGCGCATCGACGCCTGGACCCCGGAGCTCCTGGCCGCGGTGCACGCGGCGACCGCCACTCCGGCGACGGACCTGGTGACGCTCGGCGGACCGACCCAGTTCTACGTCGCGGAGCCCTTCCACGGCTTCCAGCAGTCCACCCCGCACTACGCGAACCCGCTCGCGCAGTACGAGGACCGCAACGAGGAGATCCGCTCCTGGGCGGGCGCCGCCGACGCGGCGGAGCTCGTGCGTCGGCTCGACGCGTCGCCCTGGCCCGCGCCGCGCGTGTTCGTGCTGCTCCGTCAACCCGACGGGTCGGGGACCACCCGGCTGGTCGAGGACGTGTTCCCCGCGACGCCCAATGTCGCGTTCACGACGGCGAGCTTCCCGGCGCGGCTCTTCGCGTCCCCGGCGTTCACGGTCCGCGACGTCGGGCCCTACCTCGTGGCCGTCCGCCGCTGACCGCGTCCGCCCTCGGTCAGCCGATGCCGAACAGCCGGCGCCAGTTGCCGGCACCGGTCAGCTCCGGCGTCGCGGCCCGCCAGCGGGCGGCGACCCCGTCGCCCTCGCGCACGAGGCGCCACAGCACCTTCGCGCCGTCGCGGCCGAGCCGCTTCAGACGCTCGGGGTCGCGTTGCCGCACGCGGACGCCTGCCTGCCCGGCGTCGGTGACCGCGACCCGGTCGAAGAGGGCCACGTGCCACCAGTGCGCCTCGCCGGAGCCGACGAGTCCCTCGTGGAACGGCACCCGACCGGTCACCTGCTGGACGATGCGCTTGGCCCACACGGCCTTCATCCGGGTCGGCTTGCCGCCGGCGCGGACGACGGGCATCTGGGCGGTCCCGAGCGCCGGCGCCTCGGAGATCGGGTGCATGACCGTCTCCCCGTACGCCGACCGCTCCGCCCGGATCCGCGCGGTCGCGTCGACCCCGCCGTCGTGCAGCACCTCCGGGCCGGCGAGGAAGTCCTCGACCGCGCGGATCAGGGTCGCGGCGAGCCCGTAGTTCATCGAGAGCAGGTAGCGCCCCAGCAGTTCACCGAGGGTCGCCGCGACGTGCCGCACCGGGAACCCGCTGTGCAGCGCCGAGGTGATCATGGCGTTACGCAGGTTGAAGTAGCGGTGCCAGTCGTCCCAGTCCTTCCACGGGAAGTCGGCGTGCCACAGGCCGGCGCCGGGCAGCGTCACCGTCGGGAAGCCGTAGGCGCGGCCGCGGTAGCTGTACTCGACGTCGTCCCACTGGAAGAACAGCGGCAGCGGATAGCCCATGGTCCGCGTGACCTCGACCGGGATGAGGCACGACCACCAGCCGGTGTAGCCCGCGTCGACCCGGCGGTCCTGGACGTTCTTCGTGCCGTCCGGCAGGTACGCGGTCACGTCGGACTCCCCGACCGCGCCCGGGGACACGTGGCCGTTGGTCAGGTCCTCGAGCACGGCGTACTCGGCGCCGGCCAGCACCTGGGTGGGATGCAGCAGGTTGAGCATCTGCGCGCCGACGATCGTCGGGTGCGCCGTGTACTGCGCGAAGGTCGAGAGGCGGACGACGACCTCGGGCTCGCACCGCACGTCGTCGTCCATGAAGAGGGCGTCGGTCGGGAGGTTCCCGGCCCGGGTCACGACCTCGTGCAGGCCGCGCGTGAAGCCGCCGGAGCCACCGAGGTTGGGCTGCCGGATGTACCGGAGCTGGGCCCCCAGGGTCTCGCTCACCGCAGCGAAGGCGGGACGGCTCTCCACGGGATCGGTGCCCTGGTCGACGACGATGATCTCGTCGACCAGCGCGGTGGCCGCGGGGTCCCCGGCGAGCGCGGTGAGGGTCGCGGCGCAGTCGTCCGCACGGTTGTGGGTGCAGATGACGATGCTGGTGTGCCGCCGGGTCGGCGGGGCGTCGACGGTCCAGCGGGCGTCGCGCAGCAGGAGCTCGGTGTCGTCGGTGACGACCTCGACCCAGAGGCCGCCGCCGTCGAGGAAGCGGTCGAGCCGGGCCTCGAGGCGGATCTCCTCGGCCTCGGCGTCGTGCACCGCGATCGTGCGCGGGACGCCGTTGGTGTCCGAGGCCCGCAGCAGCACTCGCCCGGCGCCGCTGACCCGGCCCTCGAAGCGCACGGTGCGCGCGGTGGTCCACCGCTGCCAGTAGGCGGCGGGGAAGCGGCCGAAGTAGGTGTTGGTGGAGACGCGGGCGAAGGCCCCCACCCGGACGTGCCCGCGGCGGCGCTCGGCGTGGCCGGCGGCGACCTCGACGTACATCTCGTCGGGGATGTCGGCGGTCGGCCCGCTGAACAGACCCCGTTGCACGACGAGCCGCCCGGCCGGAGCGGACGCATGCCCGGGCGTCCTCGTTGCGGTCTGCAGGTCCGTCACAAGCCCAACCCTCTCGCCGACAGTGCTCCTCGCAGGGTAGGAGACGTGACGGTCAGGCCTGGCCGCCGGTGCCGGAGGTCCGTCGCGCGGTCGGCGCCTCGACCTGCCGGATCCCGGTGATCACCACGACGACCTGCTCGCTGTCGTGGGTGAACGCCTCGTAGACGAACTCCACGTCGTGCGCGGCGACGAACTCGCGCCAGGCCCGGTGCTCGCCGTCCTGCCAGCCCGGGTGGTTGAGGTACTCGTCGAAGACGACGACCGAGCCCGGCCGCAGACGCGGCCCGACCAGCTCGAGCGCGGTCGTCGTGGAGGAGTAGAGATCGGCGTCGAGGTGGAGCAGGTCCACCGGGCCCGGGTGGGTGGCGAGGAAGTCGGGGAGGGTCTCGGAGAACCACCCGACGACGAGTTCGGCGCCCTCGACCTCCGGCAGCGCGTCGACGGCGAAGGTCCCCGCGCGGAAGCCGGCCCGCCAGTCCTCCGGCAGGCCCTCGAAGGAGTCGAACCCGTAGACCTCGGTCCCCGGGCGGGCCGCGGCGATCTGGCTCAGGGTCCGCCCGCTGTAGACGCCGAACTCCAGGGCCATCCCGCCGCTCGGCGCGAGCGACAGCGCGTGCGCGAGCGTCTGACGGGGCTCCGGGAACGTCCGCGCGCCCGTCATGGCCTCCCGGACGAACGCGGCGCTCGACTCCACCGCCTCCCGCTCGCCCGCCGCGAGCATGTCGCGCCGGTCCCGGACCTCCCTGTCGTGCAGCGCGTCGCGGAGGTCCTGCACCTGCGCGGAGAGCTCCTCGAAGCGCCGGTTCTGGTCGCGCCGCAGGTCCGCGACCAGGGGGGTCACGGCGTCCTGGATCGCCTCGATCAGGCGGACGCGGAGGGCGTGCCGGGCGCGTCGGTGCAGGGGCTCCACGCGGTCATGGAAGCGCGTGCCGGCAGGTGCGTCGAGGTTCGGGGCGACCTCCGGCGCGCGAGAGGCGGCGGAGCGTCGCTCAGCGGTCGACGAGCGCTGCCAGTCGGGGACCGACGACGGGGGCGAGCGAGGCGGTGAAGGTCGCCGTCAGGTGGTTGTCGTCGAGGTACACCGTCACGTTGCCGACCTCCGGGTCGCAGGTGCGCGGCCCGCAGATCCAGTCCGCGAGGTCCAGGTAGGAGACCGTCGGCGGCAGTTCCATCGAGCGGATCGGCGGCGTCGCGGGGTAGAGGTCGGTGCGGGGGACGTTGCACTCCGGGGCGCCGCGCCGGTAGTTGTCCACGCAGCTCGACGGCGGGTAGCCGTAGCGCGGGTTGTCCCGCACGGCCAGGACCGGGATGTCGGCGCCGGCCAGGATCCGCCAGGCGTCGAGCATGCCCGGCCCGGTCGTCTCGGTATCGCCGGTCCGCACGTCGTGGCTGGCCGCCGCGACCACGGCGTCCGGGCGCGTCCGCAGGATGTCGTCGATCGCCGCGCGGTTGTGGTCGATGCACGCCACCTCGCCGACGTTCGACTCCGAGGTCGTCGAGAAGGGGCACCCCGGCCGGATCAGGGTGTCGATCCGCCACCCCCGTTCCCGCGCGACCGGGGCGAGGGCGGGCAGGAACTGCTGCATGTGGGAGTCGCCGACCACGACGACCGTCGGTGCGTCCGGGCGCGGCGCGGCGACGTAGGTGCAGCGCTCGAGACCCGGCTCGGCGGCGGCGGAGGTGCAGTCGCCCTGGTACTGCACCCAGTCCTCGTAGGCCGACACGGCCGGGGGGATCGGCTTCGGGTCCGGCTCGCCGCGGTAGACGAAACCCGGTGCGAGCGCGGCCGCGCCCGGGTGGTTCGCGTCGCCGGGGACGCCCGAGGGCGTCGCGCGGGCGAGGGCGACCGCGTGCCAGCCCGCCGTCAGGAGCAGGACGGCGCAGATCGCGATCGCGCCCGAGCGGTAGCCGGCCCCGCGCCAGCGGCGTGCGCGGGCCATCGGCTGGTCGACGAACCGGTCGGTGAGGGCGGCCAGGGCGAGCGACACGGCGACCACCAGCACGCCGCCGACGAGGCCGGCCTGCTCGCGGTGCGTCGCCAGCAGCGCCAGCAGGAGCACCGGCCAGTGCCACAGGTAGAGCGGGAAGCTGATGCGTCCGAGGTACTGCATCGGCGCCGAGGACAACCAGCGGTCGGCGCCGATCGCCGAGCCGGTCCGCTCCGCCGCCAGCACCAGGCAGGCCGCGAGCACCGGCCAGAGCGCCAGGTAGCCGGGGAACCCGCCCTCCACGTCGAGCACGAGACCGCAGACGGACAGGGCCACGACGCCGATCCAGCCGGCGGCGACCCGGACGCCCGCCGGGAGCGCGACCCCGGCGATCAGCAGGCCGAGCAGCCCCCCGAGCGTGAACTCCCAGAGCCGGGTCAGGGAGTGGAAGTAGGCGAGCTTCTGGTCGGTGCCGGTCAGGTACACCGAGTACGCGAGCGAGACGACGGTGAGCCCGGCGAGCGCGCCGACGACGACATGGCGCACCGGCGTCCGCGACGACCGGGCGAGCAGGGCCAGCAGGCCGACGACCAGGGGGAACAGCAGGTAGAACTGTCCCTGGATCGACAGCGACCAGAGGTGCTGGACGATGCTCGCGGTGTTGTGCGCCGCGTAGTAGTCGACGGAGTCCGCCGCCAGCCGCCAGTTCTCCAGGAACAGCGCCGACGCACCGACCTCGCGGATCGTCTGCGGCCAGCGGCTCTCGGGGACGACGAACCAGCCCGCGACGACGCAGCCCGCCAGCACCACGGCCGTCGTCGGGACGAGGCGCCGCAGCATGCGGCCCCAGGTGGTGACGAGGTCGAGCGTGCCGCGTTCGGCGGCCCGGACCAGCTGCCCGGCGAAGAGGAACCCGGTGATGACGAAGAAGACGTCCACGCCGCCGGACACCCGGTCCGACCAGACGTGGTAGATCACGACGAGGGCGCAGGCCAGGGCCCGCAGGCCCTGCAGCTCGGGCCGCCAGCGGGACGGATCCTCGCGGGTGGTGGCACCCGGCGTCGGGACGACCCGGGCGATGCGGGCGGTCCGTGCCTCCGGAGCGAGCACACCCACCGCCTCTCGGGAGTCCGACGCGCCGTCCGCGACGACCCCTGTCCAGGTGAACGAGCGAACGGCCCTCCGGTCGCTCCCTTCCCGTCGAGCATGACCTCCACGCCTCGCCGACCCGACGGCCACCCCGACGGAGGAGGGGACGAGTCGGGCGTCCGGCTTGAAGCGGACCTGTCCGACTGATCTCATTCCTCCGTGCTGGAGGCCCACCGGGTGTCGTCGCTGCGTTCTCGCTGGGAGGTCCGCGAGGACGACGAGCCCCTGCTCGTCCTCGAGGCGAAGGGCTGGCGCTCGGCGGTCCGCTACACGCTCGACGGCCTGGACTACGAGGTGCAGTCGACCTGGACCGGCACCCAGTACACGCTCACCCGCGCGGGCAGCGAGCTCGCCCGGGCCGAACGGGTCGGGCGCAAGCGCTGGTCGATCGTGACGCCGGAGGGCACGTTCCACTTCCGGCGTCGGTCCATCTGGAAGGCCGACCAGGAGTGGGTGGCCGACCTGGAGACCGAGGAGCCGGTGGGCGCCATCCGCCGCACCGGCACGTGGCGGGGCGACGCCGAGGCGGAGCTCCCCGGCATGCCGACCCCGCTCGCCGTCTTCACCCTCGCCGTCGTGCTGCTCATGTGGGAACAGGCTGCCGCCGCCGCGGCGACGACCTGACCGGCGAGGGCACCACGACCGCCAGGGCGGTCCAGCCCACCGCGAGCACCACCATCGTCAGGACCCCCACGGGGTAGTAGATGTGGCTGGTCAGGAACGAGTAGGCCCCGCCGACGACGAGGACGGTCCCGACGACGGCCACGGCTCGCCCGGCGCCGGGCGCCACGAGGATCGCGGTGACGCCGCCGATGACCGCGGTCGCCAGGTAGGCGTAGACCCCCGG
The DNA here is from genome assembly GCF_013409505.1 of Actinomycetospora corticicola. Lineage (NCBI taxonomy): Bacteria > Bacillati > Actinomycetota > Actinomycetes > Pseudonocardiales > Pseudonocardiaceae > Actinomycetospora > Actinomycetospora corticicola. The sequence goes on from NZ_JACCBN010000001.1 coordinate 4,739,472, forward strand.
GACGACGAGCTGGTCGGCGATCGAGAAGAGCGTCGAGACCCACGGTCCCGGGCCGAGCGTCATCGTCTCGTGGCCGCCGCCGATCCCGGCCAGCACGTCGAGCGCGGTGTAGAAGCAGGCGTAGACCAGGCCGAGCACGATCACGACCCCCTCGAGCACCCGGCCGCGGCCCCGCACCACCACCCAGGGCCCGAGCGCCAGCAGCGGGAACGCCACCAGCCCGATCACGTGCAGGTCACGCCACCAGGGCGCGGTCTCCGGCGTGAGCACCGTCGGATGGGTCAGTCCGACCCCCGCGAGCAGCAGCGGAGGCAGTGCGGCGGCGGCGAGAGCGGCCGGGCGAGGCATCGTCAGGGACCTTCCCCTGCCGTGATCATCCCGTGATCACCTGATCGTGTACGGCCATTCGGGCTAATGCCGGGGCGGTGCGGAGCGAACCCCGGAGCGAACGGTCACGCAACGGAGGTACGGGATGACGGACAGTGAGAGCGAGCGGGCGCGGGCGCCACACCGTCGCACATGGGCCCTCGTGTCCGTGTTGGGTGCTCTGGCACTCCTCGCGGGCGTGCTCGCCTCGGGCCTGACGGCGGGTCGGGCCGAGGCCGCCGTCGTCACCGGCCGGGTCGCGAACACCGCGGGCGGCTGCCTCGAGAACGCGAACAACGTCGCGGCGGTGAACAACCCGCTGTGGCTCAACAACTGCGGCACGAACGCCGGGCAGCAGTGGTCGCGCTGGGCGGACGGCACGCTGCGCGTGCAGAACCTCTGTGCCGACACCGCCGGCGGCGCGACCGCGTCCGGCACCCGCGTCGTGCTCGCCGCGTGCTCCACCGCGACCTCGCAGCGCTGGAACTTCTACGTCGCGGGCTACGTGCAGAACCAGAAGTCGGGTCTCTGCCTGGCGCCGCTGGCCAACCGCATCGCCGCCAAGGTCGTCATGACGATCGTGGCCTGCGCGAACGTCGCGGCCCACAAGTGGACGGTGCCGGGGCTCTCGTCCACGCCGACCACCACCACTCCGCCCCCGACGACCACGACGCCGCCGCGCACCACCACGACGGCCCCGCCCCCGACGACCACGACGCCGCCGCGCACCACCACGACGGTGCCGCCGCCCACGACCACCACCACGACCACGTCGCTGCCGGGTCAGACTCGCCAGGTGTGGGACGCGAACTTCACCGGCGCGGGCTTCGGCAACTTCGACGACACCCCGTGGAACAACGTCGGGGCGAGCGCGCCGGTGATCGTGTCCTCGCCGGTCACCTCCGGCGCGAAGGCCGCGCGCTTCACGATGCCCGGGGGCGGCACGCGCACCGAGATCGTCCCGACGACGGCGTCGTTCACCGAGGGGCAGGACCGCTACTTCCGGTTCTCCTTCTACCTGCCGGCGGGCTTCCCGACCCAGGTCACCTCGTGGCAGCTGCTCACGCAGTGGAAGAACGACGGGACGGGCTCGCCGCCGCTGGAGTTGACGGTCGGCAACGGCAACCTGAACCTCTCCGGGGGCTACGGCCACCCGGCCGGCCCGCGGACCTTCTCGAAGGTCCTCGCGCCGGCGACGACGGGGCAGCGGATCGACCTGGTCGTCCACGTGTTCTTCTCGCGGGACGCGAGCAAGGGCGTCGTCGACGTCTGGCGCAACGGCACCCAGGTGCTCGCCGGCTTCAAGCCCCCGGGCGGGACGCTCTACCCGACGAACACCGCATCCACGGCGAGCCTCAGCTCCTACTGGAAGATGGGGCTCTACCGGGACTCGGCGATCACGCAGACCGCCCAGTACACGATCGAGAGCGCGAAGATCGGCAACACCTACGCGCAGGTCGCGAGCTAGGGCTCGGGAGTCAGGACCGACGCGGGTCCCGGCCGATGAACGCCATCAGCCGGGACACCGCGTCGGCGTCCGGGTCGATCTCGACCTTGGGGCCGAACTGACCCGACGCCCGCAGCATCTCGTCCATCGGGGTCATGCCCTCGAGGATCGCGGCGCAGCGGTCGGGATCGAGCCCGGCGTCCTGACCCGTCGCCCGCGCGAGGTCCCACGAGTGCATGAAGACGTCGGTGGTGAAGAAGCGCGACACCGCCTCGGGTAGCGGGACCGTGCCGATGTAGGGGTTGACGAGCTCCTTGTCCGCCGACGCCGGATCGTCGAGGAGGGCCTGGACGCCGTCGCTCATCGCCCGCCACGCCCCCTCGGGGTCCTCGTCCACGGGAGGTCCCGACGGCAGGTCGATGCCGGTCCCGCCCGCGAGGAACGGGGGGAACCACTCCACGAGGTGGCGGACGACGTCCCGGGCGGTCCACTCCGGCACGGGTGACCGCCGTTCCCAGGTGGCAGCGTCGGGCACGCCGGCCACGAGTTCCCCGAACCGGCCCGCGGTCTCCCGGTACTGCTGTGCTGCGTCGCTCATGTCGTCGCTCCTCTGCAGTGGTCGTCGTCGGTCGTCGATCCTGGACGCGGATTTTCGACACCCCGTCACGAAGTAGGGCCGTCCGGGTGAGTGTCGGCCGTAATGTTCCGCGAGACCCAGGCGACATGACCACCGGACGTGAGATTCCGGGGGGCGATGTGGTGCGGTCAGGACGACGGGTGTTCGCAGGGATCGGGGCGGTGGCGCTCCTGGTCGGCCTGCTGGTGGGGCTCGGTGGCCAGGCGTCGGCCGCCACCGTGACGGGGCAGATCGGCAACGTCGGCGGCGGGTGTCTGGAGAACTCCAACAACTCGACCGCGACGAACAACGCCCAGTGGCTGAACACGTGCGGCACCAACCTCGGGCAGCAGTGGTCCCGGTGGTCCGACGGCACGATCCGCGTGCAGGGCCGGTGCATCGACACGCTGAACGGCGGGACCGCCAACGGCACCCGCGTCGTGCTCGTCGTCTGCTCGACCACGTCGACCTCGCAGAAGTGGACGCCGTACGCGGCGGGCTACGTGCAGAACCAGAAGTCGAAGCTGTGCCTGGCGCCGCAGAACAACAAGATCGCCGCCAAGGTCGTCATCACCATCGCCACGTGCGCGAACGTCAACCCGCAGAAATGGACGCTGCCCGCGCTCTCGACGCCGGACACCACGACGACCCCGCCGCCGACCACGACCACCGCGCCGCCGGTCACCACCACGACGAGCGCCCCGCCGGTGACCACCACGACCGCCCCGCCGGTCACGACGACCACCGCGCCGCCCGTGACCACGACGACCACCGCGCCGCCGGTCACCACCACGACCACGGCCCCACCGACGACGACCACCACGACGTCGACCAGCCTGCCGACGCAGACCACCCAGTCCTGGGACGCGAGCTTCACCTCGTCGGGCTTCGGCACGTTCGACGACACCCCGTGGAACAACGTGGGCGCGAGCGCGCCGGTCATCGTCGACTCGCCGGTGACCTCCGGTGCGAAGGCCGCGCAGTTCACGATGCCGGGCGGCGGCACGCGCTCGGAGATCGTCCCGACGACGGCGGAGTTCACCGAGGGCCAGGACCGCTGGTTCCGGTTCTCCTTCTACCTGCCCGCGGGCTTCCCGACGCAGGTGACCACCTGGCAGGTGATCACCCAGTGGAAGAACGACGGGACGGGGTCGCCGCCCCTGGAGATCACCGTCGGCGGGGGCAACCTCAACCTCGAGGGCGGCTACGGCTACCCGGCCGGGCCCCGGACCTTCGCCCAGCCCCTGGCCCCGGCGGTGACCGGGCAGCGGACCGACCTCGTACTGCACGTGTTCTTCTCCCGCGACCCGAGCAAGGGCACGGTCGACGTCTGGAACAACGGGACCCAGGTGCTCGCGGGCTACAAGCCGGCCGGCGGGACGCTGTACCCCACCGACAAGAAGAACACCGCCACGAGCAGCTCGTACTGGAAGATGGGCATCTACCGCGACTCGGCGATCACCCAGCAGGCCCAGTACACGATCGAGGGCGCGAAGGTCGGGAACACCCGGGACCAGGTCAACTGAGCCCGGGGACGACCAGGCGTCAGGAAGTGGGCAGCTTCTGCAGCGCGTCGCCCAGCGACCGCTCGGCGTCGTCGGCGAGGCCCTTCAGCGCCGGCACCATGAACGGCGTCGCCGCCTTGGCGAGGCCGTGGAAGGTGAACGTCGCGGTGTAGCTCACCGTGGTGCCGCCGCCGTCGGCGCCGGTGAACGTCATCTCGTCCTCGCTGGTCACGGTCTTGTTCCGCCCGACGATGCGGAGGCGGGTGGGCTCGTCGGCCTCGAGCGTGTAGGTCAGCGTCGTCCGCTTCCCGCGGAACTCCGAGACGTTGGTCCACTGCTTGCCGACGGCGACCGGCGTCGTCGGGTCGACGGGCTCGCAGGTCACGGTGCCGGCGTCCCACTCCGGGGCGTTGCCGAAGTCGCGCAGGTAGGACCGTACGACGTCGAGCGGGGCGGGGGTGGAGACGGTCCGGGTCACGGTCGGCATGCCGGACGGTTACCCGCAGGCCCGCCCGGCTACCGTGGGTGGCATGGCCCAGCCTGATCTCGTCGTGGTGGGTTCCGGCTTCTTCGGCCTCACCGTCGCCGAGCGTGCCGCCACCGAACTCGACAAGCGGGTGCTCGTCGTCGAGCGCCGCTCGCACCTCGGCGGGAACGCGTACTCCGAACCCGACCCGGAGACCGGGATCGAGGTGCACCGCTACGGCGCGCACCTCTTCCACACCTCCAACGAGCGGGTCTGGGAGTACGTCAACCGCTTCACCGACTTCACCGGCTACCAGCACCGCGTGTTCACGATCTTCCGCGACCGGGTCTACCCGATGCCGGTCAACCTCGCGACGATCTGCGAGTTCGCGGGCAAGGCGATGACGCCCGACGAGGCGCGCGCCTGGGTCGCCGAGCACGCCGCGGAGATCGACGTGGACGACGCGCAGAACTTCGAGGAGAAGGGCGTCGCCCTCGTCGGCCGCCCCCTCTACGAGGCGTTCTTCGAGGGCTACACGGCCAAGCAGTGGCAGACCGATCCGAAGAACCTGCCCGCCTCGATCGTCAGCCGCCTGCCGGTGCGCTACACGTTCGACAACCGCTACTTCAACGACACCCACGAGGGTCTGCCGGTCGACGGCTACACCGCGTGGCTCGAGCGGATGGCCGACCACCCGAACATCGAGGTCCGCCTCGACACCGACTGGTTCGACCTGCGCGACGCGCTGCCCGAGGACGTGCCCACCGTCTACACCGGCCCGCTCGACCGCTACTTCGACTTCAGCGAGGGCGAGCTCGGCTGGCGCACGCTGGACTTCACCTCCGAGGTCGTCACGACGACGGGCGACTTCCAGGGCACGCCGGTGATGAACTACGCCGACCGCGACGTCCCGTTCACGCGCATCCACGAGTTCCGGCACTTCCACCCGGAGCGGAAGAACTACCCCACCGACAAGACCGTGATCGTGCGGGAGTACTCGCGCTTCGCCGAGTCCGGCGACGAGCCGTACTACCCGATCAACACGCCCGAGGACCGCGCCAAGCTCGAGCGCTACCGCGAGCTCGCCCGCAAGGAGGCGACCAACCGCAAGGTCCTCTTCGGCGGTCGGCTCGGCACCTACAAGTACCTCGACATGCACATGGCCATCGGGTCGGCGCTGACGATGTTCGACAACAGGATCGCCCCGTGGTTCACCGAGGGGACCGACTTCGACGGCGCGGACCCGCTCGAGGGCTGACTCATGACCGGTCTCGCGGTCGCCCTCGCCCTGGTCGCGGCGTTGCTGCTGGCGGTCGGCTCGGTGGCCCAACGCCGCGCGGCGGGGCAGGTTCCCGACGACGAGGCGGGTGGGCTCGGGCTGCTGCGTCGCCTCGTCCGGTCGCCGGTGTGGTGGGCGGGCTCCGTCGGCGACGCCGGCGGGTTCGTGGTGCAGGCGGCCGCGCTCGGGGTCGGCTCGCTGCTGCTGGTGCAGCCGCTGCTCGTCACCACGCTGCTGTTCGCCCTACCGCTCGAGGCGTGGACGGGCGGCCGCCGGATCGCCGTCCGCGACGGGGTGTGGGCGCTCGTCCTCGCCGCCGCCCTGGCCCTCTTCCTCGTGATCGGCGAGCCGACCCAGGGGCTGGACCGCGCGCCCGTCGCCACGTGGGTGCCCACCGGGTCGGTGCTGGTCGTCGTCCTGCTCGGCTGCCTGCTCCTCGCCGCGCGCCGGCACGGCCGGGTCCGGGCGGCCGCGCTCGCCGTCGCGACCGGCATCGCCTACGGGGTGCTCGCCGCCCTGACGAAGTCGGTCGTCGACCTGCTCACCGACGGCATCGTGCCGCTGCTGCTCGGCTGGGAGACCTGGGTGCTCGTGGTGGCCGCCGTCGGTGGGACCTACCTGCAGCAGGCCGCGTTCCAGGCCGGCGACCTCGCGACCACGCTCCCCGCCATCACCGTGGCCGAGCCCCTCGTCGCGGCGCTGCTGGGCCTCACGGTGCTCGGGGAGCAGGTCCGCGCCGACGGTGCCGAGTGGGTGCTGATCGGGCTGCTGGTGGTGGTGACCGTCGTGGCGACCACGGTGCTCGCGCGGTCGAGCGCGGCGGGCGCACCCGCGCCGGCCGCGGCGTGACCGACCGGACCACTCCTGCCGTCGGGACGCTGCGGCGGGTGCTCGCGGTGCTCGTCGGCGCGGTCGTGGTGCTGGTGGCGGTGCTGCTCGTGGCCGCGGGCGGGGACCCCCGCGACGTCCCGGTGACCGCGTGGCCGTTCCACGCGCTGCTGGCCGCGCTGCTGGTCCTCGCCGTGGTCGCGGCGGCCGCCGCCCGTCGTCGCAGCATCCGGGTACCGGCCGTGCTGGCCGCGGTGGTCGTTCTCCTGCTCAACCTCGCCGCGGCGGTCAACACCTACGTCGACTACGACCGCACCCTCGGCGCCGTCCTCGGCGTCGAGCCGGCCGACGAGGAGCCGCTGGCCCGGCTCCTGCGCCAGACCACCGTGCCCGCGAACGGCGAGATCGCCGCCGTCACGATCCCGACGCGGCGGTCCGGCTTCACGGCCCGGCAGGCGCTCGTCTACGTCCCGCCCGCCTGGTTCCACCGGCCCCGCCCGAAGCTGCCGGTGATCGTCCTGCTGCACGGCACGCCCGGGACCCCGTCGGACTGGTTCGGCCCGGGCCTCGCGGCCGCCACGGCCGACGCCTTCGCGGCGGCCCACGGCGGGACGGCTCCGATCCTCGTGGCGCCCGACATCAACGGCACCGAGGACGCCGACACCGAGTGCGTGGACTCCCCGCTCGGCCGGGTGGAGACCGCGCTGACCGAGGACCTGCCCGCGTTCGTCACGTCCACCTTCCGCACGCAGCCCACCGGGCGGGCGTGGGCCGTGGCCGGCCTGTCGGAGGGCGGCGCGTGCGCGACGATGCTGGCCCTGCGCCACCCGACGACGTTCGAGACCTTCGGCGACTACGCGGGCCTCGCCGGCCCCCGCGTCGGCGACACCAACGCGGACACCGCGTCGACCGTGAGCGGGTTGTTCGGCGGATCGGAGCAGGCCTTCCGCGCGCACGAACCGTCGTCCCTGCTGCAGTCCCGCCGCTTCCCGCGGCTCGGCGGCTGGTTCGAGGTGGGCGACGCGGACGCCGAGCCCCTCGCGGCGCAGCAGGCGCTGGTGCCGCTCGCGCGCCGGTCGGGGGTCGCCGTGTGCGCGGTGATCGTCCCCGGCGGCGGCCACACCTTCGACGTCTTCTCGGCGGGGTTCGCCGACTCGCTGCCCTGGATGGCGGCCCGGCTCGGACTCCCCTCGCGCGCGGTCGGCTGTTCCTCGACGTGATCGGGTACCAGCCCGCGTGATCACCATGACCGTCTCCGGGGACCGCCCCGGCTACCTCGCCGAGACCCTCGACTCCTGGTCCGCGGTGCGCGGCCTGTCGAGCCGGCCGTTCCACTTCGTCGTCGAGCCGGGCGACGGGCTCGCGCGGTGCCGGGCGGTCATCGAGGATTTCTCCCGACGGCAGGTCGCCCGGGCCGTCGAGGTCGAGGTCAACGCCGAGCGCCGCGGCGTGCGGGCCAACCCGCACCACGCCCTCGCGACGGCGTTCGCCACCGGTGCGGCGTCGGTGGTGCTGTGCGAGGAGGACATCGTGGTGGGCGACGACGTCCTGGAGTGCCTCGAGGCCGTCCCCGACGACCCGGACGTGCTCGCCGCCTGCGCCTTCTCGACGCGGCCGGACCCGCAGCCCGAGGACGTCCTCGACGACACCGGGTTCTCCGCCTGGGTGTGGAGCACCTGGGCGGACCGGTGGTCCCGGTTCCTGTGCGACGACTGGTTCGAGGCCGCCCGGGCGCCGTGGGACGGGGCGGGCGCCGGGTGGGACTTCGGGGTCGAGCGGATCGCGGCACGGGCCGGGTTGCGATTCGTCGGGCCTCTCGCGAGCCGTAGCGACAACATCGGGCGCGACGGCGGTGTGCACGCGCTGCCGGAGGAGTTCGAGGCCAGCCGGGCGCCCACCTTCCGGTCCCACCGCGACCCGGTGGCCTGGCGGACCCCCCTCCCCGCGCGAGGGGAACCCTCAGCCCACTAGAGCGGCCGAATTCTCCCCTCACCGACGGACCGGCGGCCCGCCCACGTGTTCACCCCGAGGGCCGCCAGCGCCGCGAGCGTCACCGGGGCGTTGGTCCGCCCGGTGAGGCCCACGAGCGAGGACGTGACGGCGATCGGCGCACCGATCGCCGAGCCGGTCAGGGCGAGGACCGCCGCCCGCCAGGAGGCGGCCCGCGCCCCGGCGACGGCGAGCAGCACCGCCCGCGCCTGGTCGGCGTCGGCGCACCGCAGGTCCGCACTCCAGGGGAGCTCCGCGCCGAGCCCGATCCCGACGTCGGCGACCGCGAGGCCCTCGTCGTCGTCGGCGGAGACCAGCGCGACCCCGTGCCCGGCGGCCTGCAGCCGGACCACCGCGGCGGCCGTCGCGTCGTCGTCGACCACCACCACGCGCCCGACGGTCGCGGCCGCGTCCGCCAGCCGGTCGGCGAGCCCCTCGCCGAGGACGACCATGTCGACGCGGTCGGCCGTCCGCAGCGCCGCCGGGTCCATGCTGACCACCCCGAGGTCCGCGACGGCCCGGTGGGCGGCCGCGGCGTAGGCCTCGCGGCCCCAGCGGGCGGCCTTCGGCACGCCGGCCAGCAGCACGGCCGCGGCGCGCTCCGGCACCAGCGCCGCGACCGTGCCGAACGCGGCGAGGGCGGTGGCGCCGGAGGCGTCGCCGACGACGTCGACCGGGCCGCGGGGCAGCGACCCGGGCCGCTGCGTCGGGCCGAGGGGTTCCGCGGCGTGCGTGGCCAGCGGGGCGCGCGCGTCCCAGGCCGTCCACGCCGCGGTGCGCGCGGCGGCCTCGTCGGCGCGGACCACCCGGTAGCAGGCGTCCACGACGAGCCCGACCGGTCCGCGCCCGAGGGCCTGCAGGGTGGCGCTGCCGAGGGAGAACCAGGACTCGGTGGTCGCCCCGCCCGCGGTCCGCTCCGCCGCGGAGCGCGAGGAGGGTACGGCGTCGAGCAGGGAGAGCGTGCCGGTGAGCAGCGGCGGGATCGAGCGGGTCAGCGGCACCAGGCCGAGCCACCGTTCCACCCCGACGAGCCCGAGTCCCGCGAGGTCGACCCCGAGCGCGAGGACCTGCCGCGACCACGGCGTGACGTCGGCGGGGTGCTTGCCCGAGGTGTCGGCGGGGGCGCGGTCGAGCCCGTGGCGGCGTTCGACGTCCTCGACGACCCCGACGAGCCGCGCGAGCTCGACGTCGGGGGAGTGGTCGACGACCACCCGGCCGACCACAGCGTTCACCACCGCGCCCTGCACGCCCGGCACGGCGAGCAGCTCCTCGACGAGGTCCTCGCGGGTCGACCGCTCGCCCGGGGTGGCGACCCCGCGGACCTCGATGTGGGTGCGTCCCGGCCGGCCGCTGTGCCGCCGGGCGGGGGCGAGGCCCAGGGCCCGGACGACGGGCCCGACCAGATCGCCGAGCACCCCCGTCGTCGGGCCGGGGGGACGGGACGACGTGGTGGCCACGGAGGCGGTCGAGGGCATGGCGCGTACTTCCCGTCGTCCGGACGGGAGGAAACGGACATTTGCCAGCAGAACGACAGGTTGGGCCGACCGGCCGTGCCGTGTGGGGGCGGACGGGTGCTGTCGGGGGTGGGCGCTACCGTCGGGTGCATGACGAGCACGCAGGAGGCTCCCGTGGAGCTCAGCGCCCGCGAGCTGGAGTCCGCCCTGCTCCAGCGGATCATCCTGCCGCGCCCGGCCGACCCCACCACCGTGCGGTCGCTCTACCTCGACGAGGGCACGGCGACGTCGCTGCGCTCGGCGGCGCCCACCGCGGAGCGTCCCGGCACGGTGAACGAGGAGCAGGACGAGTTCGTCCTGCACCTCACCACCGCCGGCGGGCGCCGGGCCGAGGTGCTCTCGCGGACGTCGGTCCGGGTGCCCGAGCACACCGAGACCTCGTTCGCGGCGTACTTCAACGCCTTCCCGGCGTCGTACTGGCGGCGCTGGTCGGTGCTCGACGCCGTGCACCTGCGGCTGCGGCTGCGGGGCGCCGGGCGGGTCGACGTCTACCGGTCCACCGCCCGCGGCGTGCCGGTCCACGTGCACGGCGAGGCCGTCACCGGTGAGGGTGCGATCGACGTGCCGGTCGCGCTGCGCCCGTTCGAGGACGGCGGGTGGATCTGGTTCGACCTGTCGAGCGGGGCGGAGCCGCTCGAGCTGCTCGACGGCGGGTGGTACGCCGACCGGCCCGCGCCGGGGCGGGCGGCGGTGACGGTCGGGATGCCGACGTTCAACCGGCCGTCGGACTGCGTGAACACGCTGCGCGCGCTCGGCGAGGACCCGCTGGTGCGCGACGTGCTCACCGCCGTCGTGATCCCCGACCAGGGCACCTCGAAGGTCCGCGAGCAGGACGGCTTCTCCGACGCGGCGGCGCTGCTCGGCGACCGGCTGCGGATCATCGACCAGCCGAACCTCGGCGGGTCGGGCGGCTACAGCCGGATCATGTACGAGGCCCTCGAGCACACCGATGCCGAGTACATCCTCTTCATGGACGACGACGTCGTCCTCGAGCCCGACTCGGTGCTGCGCGCCCTCGCCTTCGCCCGGTTCGCCCGCGCGCCGATGCTCGTGGGCGGGCAGATGCTCTCCCTGCAGGCGCGCTCGCACCTGCACGCCATGGGCGAGGTGGTCGACCGGCACACCTTCTTCTGGCAGCTCGCGCCGAACACCGAGGACGACCACGACTTCGCGGTCGACTCGCTGCGCGAGACGCTGTGGATGCACCGGCGCACCGACGTCGACTACAACGCCTGGTGGATGTGCCTGATCCCCCGGGTCGTGGCCGAGCGGATCGGCCAGCCGCTACCGCTGTTCATCAAGTGGGACGACTGCGAGTACGGCCTGCGTGCGGGCTCGCACGGCTTCCCGACGGCGACCGTGCCCGGCGTCGCGATCTGGCACATGAGCTTCGTCGAGAAGGACGACAGCTCCGACTGGCAGGCGTACTTCCACGCCCGCAACCGGCTGGTCGTCGCCGCGCTGCACGGGCCGGACGACCCGAAGGCGATGCTGGTCGACTCGCTCAAGCGCACCCTGCGCCACCTGTTCCTGCTCGAGTACTCGGCGATCGCGCTGCACCAGATGGCGATGCGCGACTTCCTGTCCGGGCCGAAGGCGCTGTTCGGCTCGCTGCCCACCGCGCTCGGTGAGGTCCGGGCGCTGCGGGCGCGCTACCCCGACGGGAAGGTCGTCGCGAGCGCCCGCGACCTGCCCGAGCCCGCGATCGGGGCGCTGGCGGCGCAGCTGTGGCCGGAGCCGCCGCAGGGCAGGGTCGCCCAGGTGAAGGCGCTCGCCGGCGCCCTGCGCCACCAGCTGCGGCCCACCGACCCGGGCGCCGCCGAGCGCCCGCAGCGCAACGTCCCCGCCGAGCACGGCACGTGGTTCCTGCTGTCCCGGCTCGACGGGGTCACCGTCTCCACCTCCGACGGCACCGGCGTCACCTTCCGGCACCGTGACCGCGCGGAGTTCTGGCGGCTGCTGCGGACCTCGCTCGCGATGCACCGCGAGGTCCAGCGGTCGTGGCCGTCGCTGCGCCGGCGCTACCGGGAGAACATGGGCGAGCTCGTCAGCCGGGAGGCGTGGGAGGCCCAGGTCTTCTCGCGGTTCCGCTAACCCGCCGCGAGCTCGTCGAGGACGAGGTCGCGCAGGACCACGTCCGCGACGTCGAACCCGGACGCCCGCACCCGCGCGACGTCGAGCCCCAGCGACGGGCCGACCAGCCGGGCGCCGGCCTCCCGGAGGGCGTCGCGGGCGTCCTCCAGCGCGTACCGCGCGCGGGTCCGCCCGCCGTAGCCGACCAGGCCGACCGTGCGGCCCGACCACCGGGCGGTCGCGAGGTCGGCCAGGAGTGTCCGCGGCGCGCCGTGCAGGTACTCCGGGACGATCACGACGGCGGGTCGGATGTGCTCGTCGCGAGCGTCCGCGTGGTGGGTCGCGATGCCCTCCCCGAGCCAGAGGGCGAGCTCCGCGGCGAACGGGGCGTCGCGCAGGGCGGGGCGGATGACGCTCACGGGCGGGGTCGTCGCGGTGCCGGTCACGGTGCGGCCCTCCTGCGCCTCGGTGCGGTTCACGGTCGTCACACCGTCGCCGAGGACACCGGCCCGTCTCAACCGATTTCGCTCGGAGCGTCGTCCCCCCGGTCGTGGGGATTCGGATGGCAGGCGGTGCCAGAATCGGCGGATGGCGCAGCAGGGGACCGACGAGCAGACGTCCGACCAACAGTCCTCTGACGAGGCGGCCGGGAAACACCGGGCGAGCGACGAGGGGGCCGACCAGACGTCGGGGTCGTCGGAGTCCGACGGTTCGTCGAAGGAGGCGGAGTCGTCGGGGGAGCAGTCCACCGAGTCGTCGGAGCAGCAGTCAGCCTCGTCGGAGCAGCAGTCAGCCCCGTCGGAGGCGAAGACGGAGAAGCAGGCGGCCTCGTCGGAGTCGAAGACGGAGAAGCAGGCGGCTCCGTCGGAGTCGAAGACGGAGAAGCAGTCGTCCCCGTCGGAGGCGAAGACGGAGAAGCAGTCGGCCCCGGACGACGCGCCGACCGAGCAGCACCGGCGCGGCTCCGCCGACACCTCGTGGGCCGAGCCCGAGACCCAGCGTCGCCACGTGGACGTCGGGGAGATCGTCTGGCGCGCCGGCAACGTCATCGCGACCGTCGTGCGCACACTCGCGTTCCTGTTCGCCCTGGTGCTGATCGTCAACGTGGTGCTCGTGCTCGTCGGGGTGAACCCGGCGAACGGGGTGGCCCAGTTCATCGGCGGCGTCGCGGACACCGTGATCCTGGGCTTCCGGGACCTCTTCGTACCGAGCGACCCGAAGATCGCGCTGATCGTGAACTCCCTGGTCGCCGCCGTGTTCTGGGTGTTCGTCGGCGAACTGTTCTCCCGTCTGATCCGCTTCATCGCCGCCCGCGTCAAGTAGGCCGACCACCCTGCCCCACGAGATGTACGTGGGGCAGGTTCTTGGCCCGCCCGGGATGCCTGGTGTGCACCTCGCCCAGGAGGGTCCGCGCAGGGCGGTCCGGACCCGCCGTCAAGAAGGGACAGCCGAGTCCCGCCGCCGCGAGACTCACGTGGGGCAGGTTCCGGGCGCGCCAGCCCTGCCTGGTGTGCACCTCGAGTGGGCCGGGCCGCGGCGCGGCTCCGAGAGTGACGTGGGGCAGGTTCTTGGCCCGCCCGGGATGCCTGGTGTGCACCTCGGCGGTGGGCCGGGCTGCGGCGCGGCCGCGAGATGTACGTGGGACAGGTTCTTGGCCCGCCCGGGATGCCTGGTGTGCACCTCGCCCAGGAGGGTCCGCGCAGGGCGGTCCCGATCCGCCGTCAAGAAGGGACAGCCGAGTCCCGCCGCCGCGAGACTCACGTGGGGCAGGTTCCGGGCGTGCCAGCCCTGCCTGGTGTGCACCTCGGCGGTGGGCCGGGCTGCGGCGCGGCTCCGAGAGTGACGTGGGGCAGGTTCTTGGTCCGCCCGGGATGCCTGGTGTGCACCTCGTCCGGAAGGGTCCGCACGTGGCCGACCCCGACCCGTCGTCGGGAAGGGGTAGCCGAGTCCCGCCGCCGCGAGACTCACGTGGGGCAGGTTCCGCGCCCGCGAGCCATGCCTGGTGTGCACCTCGCCGGGCGGGCCGGGCCGCAGCGCGGCTCCGAGAGTGACGTGGAGCAGGTTCCGGGCGCGGCGATCAGCTCTCCGCGGCGGCGCTCCCGGCGCCGGCCGCCCCCGGCACCCCGCGCACGGGGATGAGGGCGAGCAGGCCGACGAGCAGCACGATCCCGATGCCGAGGATGCCCCACCGCTGCTCGCCGAACAGGGTGATGAAGAGCCCGAAGAGGGCGGGGGCGAGGAAGCTGACGGCGCGGCCGGTCGTGGCGTACAGGCCGAAGATCTCGCCCTCGCGTCCGGGCGGGACGAGGCGGGCGAGGTAGCTGCGCGAGCACGCCTGGGCGGGTCCGACGAACAGGCAGAGGACGAGCCCACCGATCCAGAACGCGGTCTTCCCCGACGCCGGCAGCAGCGCCGCGGCGACCACGACGAGCGCCGCGAGGGACACGAGGATCACCGGCTTGGGGCCGATCCGGTCGTCCAGGCGGCCGCCGACGACCGCGCCGATCGCGGAAACGACGTTGGCGACGATCGCGAAGATGATGACCTCGGACGCGTCGAGCCCGAACGTGCCGGCCGCAAGGACGCCGCCGAACGTGAAGACGGCGGTCAGGCCGTCGCGGTAGACGGCGCTCGCGACGAGGAACCCGAGCAGGTGCGGGTCGGAGTGGTAGAGCCGGATCAGGCGCCGGACCAGCAGCTTGTACGAGCCGACCCAGCTCACCGACGCGGCCTCGGCGTCCCCGGGCGGGGCGGGGAAGGGGAAGCGCATGAAGAGCACGGGGATCGCGAAGAGCCCGAACCACACCGCGGCCAGCAGGGCGACGACCCGCGGCGCGAGGTCCTCCGACCCGAACGTGATCACCCCGATCGGCGGGATGAACAGGAAGAGGCAGGCGGCGAGCAGCACGATGCCGCCGAGGTAGCCCGCCGACCAGCCGACCCCCGAGACCCAGCCGGTCCGCCCGGGCGGGGCGAGCCGGTAGATCATCGCGTTGTACTCGACCTGCGCGAGCTCGTAGGCGAAGGTCCCGACGCCGAGCAGGATCAGTCCGAGCAGCAGATAGTCCGGTGCGCCCTGCACCAGGAACATCAGGGCGCTCGCCACGACGATGACCGCGGTCAGCACCCCGAGCCGACGCTGCCGCCCCTGCTCCGCCCCGGTCGCGTCGCTGCGCTGGCCGTAGACGGGCGCCGTCAGGGCGACGAGCACCCCGGCGATCGCGATCGTGGTGGCGAGCGCGGCGGACCCGCTGGCCTCGTCGGCCGCCACCCCGTTGGTGAGGTAGACGGTGAAGACGAACGTCGTGATGACGGCGTTGAACGCGGCCGATCCCCAGTCCCACGCCGCCCAGCGGACGAGTGCCCCGGTGGTGCGCGGCGTGGGAGCGGGAGTGAGCGGCACGGCCGACCCGGTGGACACGCCCCGGACGCTAGCCCACCCGGGCCTCGAACCGCCCTTTCCCGACGACGGGCGACACGCACTGCCCCGCCCGGCGCGCGTCTTCCTCCGTTCGGCGCAGTCGTCATGCTGCGGCGAAGCGGTGGTGGGTGCGGGCCGTGACGAGGATGCGTCGCACGGGCGTGGTGGGCGTCGAGAAGGGTGTCGCGGTTCTTCACGGTGCGGCGCCGACGTCACGGGGACGGGGCACGGAGGGCGTGCGCGGACGGGTGACCGCTCCGCCTCACCTGCTTCCGACACGTTTCGCGCACGCCTGATTACGTTCCGGTCACGCGATCGATCCCGATCGCGGACTCGATCGGAAGGACATGATGGTGGGAGTCATCCGCAAGGCCCTGCTGGCGACGTCGCTCATCGGCGCGGGCCTCGCGAGCACGACGGGCGCCGCGTTCGCACACGAGGGTGGGGACGACGTGACGGTGCAGAAGGGGCTGATCAACTCCAGCGACTTCGCGCCCAACACCCCGATCAACGTCTGCAACAACGACGTGCCGGTCAACGTCCTGGGCGTCCAGGTCCCGGTGCAGGACAACGCCGGGTCGATCCCGCTGCTGTCGAAGGCCGGCAAGGGCAACTCGGCGGGCATCGCGAAGTCCTGCGCGAACCCGATCCACGCCGACAACTGAGCTCGGCCGCGCCGCTGACGGCGCCCTGAACCACCACGACGCGCCCGTCCCGCCGGCCCCACCGGCGTGGCGGGCGCGTCCGTGCGTGGAAATTCGGTTACGCTCGGTGTGCGTTTGTGGCATTCCAGCGAGACGGAGGACCCGGTGCTGAAGGGGTTCAAGGACTTCCTGCTCCGCGGCAACGTGGTCGACCTCGCGGTGGCGGTGGTGATCGGAGCCGCGTTCACCGCGGTCGTCACCGCGTTCACCAGCGCGTTCCTCAAGCCGCTCATCCAGCTCGCCACGGGCGGCGGCGGGCAGCTCGCGGGGACGTTCACGGTCAACGGCGTCGTGTTCGACTACGCGTCGTTCATCAACGCCCTCATCACGTTCGTCATCACCGCGGCCGTCATCTACTTCCTCGTGGTCCTGCCGCTCAAGATCGTCGCGGAGCGCCGCAAGCGGGGCGAGGAGGCCGGGCCGGCCGAGCCCACCGACGTGGAGCTGCTCACCGAGATCCGCGACCTGCTCCGCGAGCAGTCCCGGGGCCCCCGGCGCGACGACGGCGGCACCGCCGGGCGGATCCCGCACCAGGACAGGTAGGTGCTCCGCGTGTGAGCACTAACGGTCGTGATAGCGACCTTTTCTGCTCACGTGCGCGCAGCGCACCTACTGCGCCACCCAGTACGAGAAGGACCGGTAGTCGGGGTACGGCGCGAGGAACGGCTGGCGCGGCCCCAACGACACGGTGATCTCCGGCGCGGTCACCGCCGACGCCGGGATCGTGAACGACGACTGCGCCCAGGAGTGTTCGGCCCCCGCCGGGAGCCCCGGCACCTCGGTGGCGAACGCCCAGTCGCCCACGCCACGCCCGTCGACCCCCACCGCCACGACGCCCGCCCCGGTGTTCCGGTCCTCGACCGGCTCCCGGGCGTCGACCCGCGCGGTCAGCGTCACGGGGCGCCCCGGCGTGAGGCCGCGCAGCGTGAAGTGCTCGCCGCCCACCACGTGGCGTCCGCTGTCGACGACCACGCGGCCGGCCACGTCCTGGTTGCGGATCTCGCTCTTCGGGACGATCCCGACGAGGGCCCGGTCCACGCCGTAGCCGTGTGCGGCCTCGTCGGACGGGTCGCCGACGTTGACCCGGTCCACGATCCGCCCGGGCACCGGGTCATCGGGCAGGTCGCCGCTGCCGACGTGTGACCAGTCGGCGCGCCACACGCTGATCAGGGGGCACCCGCCGGCGGTCTGGCAGATGCCGCCGAACGGCGCGTCGTCCCGGACGGGGCTCTTGAGCTGGAACGAGGTCAGCGGCTCGTCGCCGAGGATGCGGGCCTTCGGGAGTTCACCGACCGACACCAGCCCGTTGTCCTCGAAGATCGAGAAGTAGGTGGGGCGCTGCGCCGGGGGCAGGTGGGCCAGCTGCTCGTACATCGCGCCCGGGCCGTCGAGCGCGGCGCGCGCGAAGCCGGGCGTGACCAGGCCGACGAGGTCGACGATCCGTCGGTCGGAGAAGTAGGCGGTGGCTCCCACGTCGTTCACCGCGACGATGGCGTCCGGCGGCGTGTTGCCCTTGAGCCACTGCGCCACCGACACCGCCGACTCACGGATGCCCGCGGCCTGCTCGCCCTGGCGCAGCGCCCACGTCGGTGTCGAGACCACGGCGAACGCGGCGAGCACCGCGACCAGACCCGTCGTCAGGACCCGGCCGGTGCGGCGGTCGGCGGCCGCACGGCCGATCGCCCGGACGCCGAGCACGGAGAGCAGGACGACGACGGGCAGGAACGGCTGGAGGTAGCGGCCGTCGTGCCAGAGGGCGGTCTGCAACGTCGACACGGCGAACAGCACCCCGGCGAGCCCGAGCACCAGGACGCCGGCGACGGCCGGTCGTCGGGACGCGACCGCCGCGAGCCCGATCGCGGCCAGGACGACGACGCCGGGCCCGACCACCAGGGTCGTCGTGACCCCACCGACGAGCTCGAGCGCCGTCCGCGCGGTGGTCGTCACGCGGTCGACGACCTCCAGCGGCGACCCCAGCGGCAGGCTCAGGATCGACTTGGCCTCGACGCCGGTGTTCTCCGCCGAACCGGTCAGCAGCCGGTACAGCCCGAACTGCGCGAGCGCGACCAGCAGGGGCAGCACCAGCAGGAGGGCGTTCTTCCCGACAGAGCAGTTGAGCACGCCGATAGGAGGTCGGCGCCGGCGGCGCACGAGCGTCACCACGGCGCCGGCGAGCACGGCGACGACGAGGACGAGGCCCTCGGGCCGGGTGATCACGAGCGGGACCGCGACCACCGGGGTGACGACGAAGTGCCCGACCGGCTGCTCCCGCACGAACGCGAGCAGCAGCGCGGCGACGAGCAGCGCGACGAGCGCGACCTCCATCCCGCTCGTGGCGCCCCACAGCAGGGGGCCGCACAGGGCGGTGAGCACCCCCGCGACGGTGCCCACGTTCCTCGAGCCGAGCTCCCGGCCGAGCAGGGCGACGAGGACGACGGTCACGACGAAGCAGACGACGCCGAACGCGACCGCCGCGTAGAGCAGCAGCCCCGCCGGCAGCACCACCGAGGCCGCGCCCAGGAGCAGGACGTAGAGCAGGCTGCTCGCGCCCGTCGTCCGCGGGGCGCCCGCCTGGTAGCGCAGGAACTCGCCGAGGCCGATCTGGCGGGCGTACTGCAGGTGGATGTAGACGTCGTCGAGCGGGGGCACGAAGCGGCCCTGGTTGTGCGCCGCGTCCACCGCGAGGAACGCGAGCGCCGCCAGCAGGGCGAGCGCGCCGACCCCCACGAGCGCGCGGTCACCGACCAGGCGCCTCCAGTGGGGCTGCACCCGTTCCCCGTGTGGGTGATCCGCACGGGCGGCCGGGCGCGTCGGGTCCGGCTCGAGGTCGGGATCGGAGATCGTCGGGCCCCTGGTCACGACAGCTGTTCCTCCTCGTCACACGCCTCCTGCGCGGCGACCCCGCCACGGTAGGCGGCCCGCCGACACCGCCGGCGGTCGGGGGCGGGGGACACACGGTGCGTGACCAGGAGCGATGGCTCACGACGCCGGGCTCGACCCCTCCACCGGGGAGGGGCCGTCCACCGCTCGGTCGGGTCGGTTCCCGGGGTTCCGGGCGCCGTTCCCGTCACCGTGCGTGCCGACGTCACCCGGGTCGCTGACCGCGACCGGACGGCCGTCGCTCGATCCACTGAATGGCCTATCAGGATTCGGACGAGCCGTGCCGTTCCTCAGGTCGAGCACCGCGGTCGACCTGATCGGGGAGCTCGTCGGGGAAGTACGGGGTCGGGGAGGCAGCACGATGGGAACGCTGACGTCGCTCACGTCGCGGACGCGTGCGGACGGGTCGGTGGCGGAGCCGGCCCGGGTCTCCACGTTGCGCACGACGCCGCTCGTCGCCGTGCCCCTCTCGTCCGCGGAGGCCCTCGCGCCCTCCCCAGTCGGCTTCCGGACGCCGGGTGCGGGGAGCGGGACCGTCCTCCCGCTCCCCCGGACCCGGGGGACCTCGCCGACCCCCGCCGTCGTCCCGCCGGCGGCCGGGCGCCCGACCGGCACCGACCCGGCGTCGGGAACCAAGCCGCAGGACATCGCCCAGTTGACCGGGCTGCGCTTCGTCGCCGCGGTGTGGGTGCTGCTGCTGCACGCTTCCTACATCCCGGGTGACGTGTTCAGCCGGTGGACCGCCCCGATCGCGCCGCTGGTGGCGGCGGGACCGCTCGGGGTGGACCTGTTCTTCGTGCTCTCCGGGCTGGTGCTGACCCGCTCGTACCTCGCGCGGATGGGGACCCGGCCGTCGGTCGGTGGGACGGCCCGGTTCCTGCGCGCACGGATCGCCCGGGTGTGGCCGCTGTACGCGGCGGTGACGGTCGCGTTCGGCTGCTGGTGCGCGGCGCGGCTGGTGTTCGGGCGCGACGGGATCGTCGCGTGGCAGACCCCGCAGCCCTCGCTCGGCCCGCTCGGCTGGATCCGGCAGCTGACGATGACCCAGATGTGGACCTCGTCCGGCATCGAGGGCGTCTCGTTCGTGCTGCCGGCCTGGTCGGTGAGCGCGGAGTGGCTCGCCTACCTGTGCTTCCCGCTGCTGGTGCTGGGCGCGTGGCGCATCCGGTCGTGGCCCCTGCCGGTGCTGTCGGTCCTCGCGGTGCTGGCCGCGTCCCCGGTCGCGGTGGTCCCGTTCCTGACGGCGGGCTCCGGCGAGTCGGGCGCGTGGGTGTGGCTGCTGCGCATCGCCGGCGGGTTCACCGCCGGGATGCTCACGTGGCTGGTGGTCGACCGGCTGCCGCGCACGCCCGTCGTCGAGCTGTGGGCGGGCCGGCTGGTGCTCGCCGTCCTCGCCGAGACCGTGCTCGTGGCCTACTGGGCGGCGTCCGCCCCGGCGACGGCGTCGGTGCCCGCCGCCGACCGGCTCTGGCTCGCCGTCCCGATGTTCCCGGTGCTGCTCGGCGCCCTGTGCGTGGCCCGGGGTCGGCTCGTGGACTGGCTGTCCTCGCCGCGCCTGCAGCACGGTGGCCGCATCTCCTACGCGATCTACCTGGTGCACTTCCCGCTGATCGAGATCACGGTCGTGGCCATGACCCGGTTCCCGGCGCTGGCCCCGAACTCCTCGCTCGCGGCTCTCGCGATCCCGCACGTGCTCGTCGCGTCGGTGCTCCTGGCCCACCTGGCGTACCGGTGGATCGAGGAGCCGGCCCGGGGTGCGCTGACGCGCAGGTGAGCACTAACGGCCGCTATAGCGACCGTTAGTGCTCACATGAGCGGAGCTCACACGGGCAGGCGCCGGAAGATCGGCCGCGGGATGTGGCGGAGCACGCTCATCACGTAGCGGAACTGCGCGGGGGCCCAGACCAGCTCGCGGCGCTTCGTCACCGCGTCGACCGTGATCCGGGCGACCTCCTCCGGCGTTGTCGCGAGGGGCGCGGAGTCCATGCCGGCGGTCATCTTCGTCTTCACGAAGCCGGGGCGGACGATCGTCACGCCGATCCCCTCGCCGCGCAGCGCCTCGGTGAGCCCGGTGTAGAAGGCGTCCATCCCGGCCTTGGTGGAGCCGTAGACGAAGTTCGAGCGGCGGGCGCGCTCCCCGGCGACGGAGGACAACGCGACGACGTGACCGTGGCCCTGGCGGCGGAACTCGGCGGCGAGCGCCACCCCGACCGACACCGTCGCGACGTAGTTGACCTCGGCCAGCTCGACGGCGACGTCGATGTCCTGCCAGGCCTTCTCCTGGTCGCCCAGCAGCCCGAACGCGACCACTGCGACGTCGATGTCCCCGCCTGCGAACGCCTTGCGGACGGCCTCGGTGTGGACGGCGGCGTCCTTGGCGTCGAACTCGACGGTCTCGACGTGCCCGCCGGCGCGCTGGAGGCGGGCGGCGGCGTCGGCGAGGCGCGGCGACTGGCGCCCGGCCAGCACGACCCGCACCGGCCCGTCGGCGAGGTAGCGCTCGGCGATCGCCAGCCCGATCTCGGAGGTGCCCCCGAGCAGGAGGAGGGAGGACGGGTGCCCGACGGCGTCGATCATGGGTCTCCAGTCGAGAGGATCAGCTGGTCAGCGCGAGCCGACGCGACATGTCCGAGGCGAACACGCCGTCCGGGTCGGCCGCGTCGCGCACCTTGCGCCACTCGTCGAGCCGCGGGTACATCGCGGCGAACGTCGCGGCGTCGGTGCGGGAGTCCTTGGCGGTGTAGAGGCGGCCACCCATCGCGAGCACCCGGCGGTCGAGGTCGCGGCAGAAACGGCCGAGCCCGTCGACGATCGGGAAGTCCACGCAGATGTTCCAGCCCGGCATGGGGAACGAGAGCGGCGCCCGGTTCCCCTCCCCGAACTTCTTGAACACGTTGAGGAAGGAGACGTGCCCGGACGCCGCGATGTCGGCGATGATCGAGCGGAACTCCGCCTCGGCGGCCAGCGGAACGATGAACTGGTACTGCAGGAAGCCCTTCGAGCCGTAGGCCCGGTTCCAGTCCCCGAACAGGTCCAGCGGGTGGTAGAAGGCCGTGAGGTTCTGGATCTGGCCGCGCTTGTTCTTCGTCTTCCGGTAGTACAGCTCGCCGATCGCGGAGAACGAGAGCTTGTTCGCGAGGCCGTTCGGGAAGACGTCCGGCAGGTCGAGCAGCGTGGGCGCGTCGAACTTCAGCGGGTCCCGGCGCAGCTTCTCCGGCAGCTCGTCGAGCCGCGCCAGCGAGCCGCGGCCCAGGGCGGCGCGACCCAGCTTCGGCCCGGTGGAGATGGAGTCGAACCAGGCCGAGGAGTAGTCGTAGGCCTCGTCGGAGCCGTCGGAGAACCGCTCGATCGTCTCGTCGAGGTTCGCGGTGCGCTCGGTGTCGGCGACGAAGTAGGCGGTCTCGGTCTTCGTCATCCGGACCGTCGCGCGCAGGATGATCCCGGTCAGCCCGATCCCACCGACGGTCGCCCAGAACAGCTCCGACTCGGGGCCGTCGGGCTCGAGATGGCGGACGTCACCGGTGCCGGTCAGCAGGTCCATCGACACGACGTGGTTGCCGAAGCTGCCGTTCGTGTGGTGGTTCTTGCCGTGGATGTCGCTCGCGATCGCGCCGCCGATCGTCACCTGGCGGGTGCCGGGCAGCACCGGGACCCACAGGCCGAAGGGCAGCGCGACCTTCATCAGCGTGTCCAGCGAGACGCCGGCGTCGACGTCGACGAGCCCGCTCTCCGCGTCGATCGCGTGCACGCGGTGGCGGGAGGTCATGTCGACCACGAGCCCGCCCGCGTTGACCGCCGGGTCGCCGTAGGAGCGGCCGAGGCCGCGCGCGATGACGCCGCGCGGACCCGCCGTCGTGACGGCCTCGGCGAGCTGGGTGTCGGAGGCGACCTCGTCGCCGGAGAGCACGGTTGCCCGGCTCGGGGCGGTGCGGGCCCATCCGACCAGGGTCTTCACGGTGCGAGCCATCGGTATCGAGGCTAGCGCGCGACTGTCCGGGCCGGCTGCCAGGGCTAGCTCTCCCCGATCGAGAGCGGACCCGGGGTCGAGAACCCGCTGAGGGAGACCTCGCGGGAGGTGACCGCGGGCGGGACCAGCGGCGTCGTCGGGACCCAGCGCTCGAGGCTCGCGATGTCGGTCAGGGGCAGTCCCGGCAGGTAGACCGCGTAGCGCACCTGCCGGACCAGTGCCCGGGCGGTAAGCCACGGCCCGCCCTGCGAGGCGGTGTAGCTGATGTAGCCGGACTGCGCCTCGCTGCGGGCGTCGGTGGACACCCGCCAGCCGGGGAGCTCGGCGACACCGTCGCGCAGGGTCGGGAACGGGGTGCACGGGAAGAGGAACGCGCCCGGCCAGTCGACGGCGGCGGGGGTGCCGGGGGTGAGGACGTCGTTCCACGGCACGAGGCGGGCGATCCGTGGGACGGAGAAGCCCTGCGACTCCGGGGTGTCGCGGCTGCTGACCAGGCGGACCGCGACCTGGTCGACGGAGAGCGCGGGGTCGAGGCGCAGGTCGCGCGAGCGCGGGGCGTCGACGCTCGCCGACTCCGCGTACTGGGTCGCGCCCTCGTCGAGCGGCACGCGCGTGACCTGCCCGTCCGCGGCGCGGAACTCGGCCACGACGTCGCCCGTCAGGACGGGACCGGTCAGGGTCACGACGACGGGTCCGGGCGCCGCGGGCTCCTCACCCGGCGGGTAGGTCGCGGAGTCCCGGCCGGGGAGGCGGTACCAGCCGGTCGTGACGGCGGGTCCGCGCCAGGCGGGGAGGTCGGCGCCGGCCATGCTCGGGCCGTCGGGTCCGGTCGTCGGGAGGGCGCCCGGTTGCTCGGCGGGCAGCAGGCCCGCGAGCGGGTCGCGCTCGACGCGCAGCCGGTCGGCGATGCCGCACGAGTGGCCCGTCAACGACGCGACCGAGTCCGACGCCAACGTGTACGAGTCCCGCCGCTGGTAGGCGGTGCGGGCGAACGAGAGCACCTCGATGGCGACGACCAGCACGACGACGCCGATCGCGAGGGCGGGCCCCCACTCGGTGGCAGCTCCTCCTCTCATGACAGGAAAGCGTCGTTGCTGCCGTCCAGTGGCAGGTTCGCCGCTTCGTCGCAGCGCCAGGACCGCCAGGACGACCGCCACGACCGCGCCGAGCACCAGCACGGCATCGGCGAACCGGACCCCACCGAGCTGCGGCGACAGCGTCGACCACGTGATCGCGTAGCTCGAGATCCAGTGCCACTGGTTGTAGCCCGCGAGCGTCAGCCCCGACACGCCCGCGGCCACCGCGACCCCGACCGACGCGCGGCGCAGCCGCCGCGACCCGTCGTCGGGAACAGAGCGCCGCCAGGCCTCGAGGGCGAGCAGCGTGGTGGCCGTGCCGAGGACGGCGAAGGCGCCGAAGTGGTGCGTCCACTTCGTCGGGGTGAAGGCGAGCGAGACGAGGGAGAGCAGGGTGACCACGACGACGCGGCGGCTCGTCCCGGTCAGCCGGTCGCGGGCGCCGAAGGCGAGGGCGGCGAACGCGAGGACGAGCAGGAGCACGGGCGCGCGGCGGCCGAGGTTGCCCTCCGCGTCGCCGACGGTGAGCAGCGAGGCGTAGCGGACGTACTCGTCGGTCCAGGGCCGGTCGCCGCCGATGAGGGTGCGGATGCCGACGGAGTCGAGCACGGAGGCCCATGTCTGCCCCGCGTAGACCAGCACGAGGGTGAGGCCGAGGGCCGCGATCCCGACGACGAGCGTGGTCGGCTTCAGCAGCCGCAGGAGCGCGGCCGCGCCGACGAGGAGGGGGACGAAGGCCATCAGTCCGGTCGGGGTGACGGCGAGCGTGAACCCGGCGATCGCGAGCGCCCCGACGAGGGCGACCGGGCTCGACCGCTCGATCGCCCGCTCCACCAGCACGAACACCAGCGCCGACCCGACGAGCACCCACGGTTCGGGGCGGACGCCGAGGTCGTACGGCAGCCACCAGGCCAGGTAGACGACGCCGGCGAGCAGGGGCATCGACGGGGCGGTCAGGCGGGGCAGCACGCAACGGGAGAGCAGGAACCAGCCGACGATGCCCAACGCCGTGGCGGGCAGGCGCAGCCAGAACGGGGCCGGGTCGACGCCGGCGATCAGCGCCAGCACCTCGTAGAACCAGCCGAACGGCGTCTCCGGGGAGTTCAGCCAGCGGAAGACCGTGCCGACCTGCCCGTTCTGGCCGAGCGACCGGACGATCCCGGCGATGTACCCGTCGTCGACCGTCAGCGGCCCGATCACCTGCCACAGCAGCAGGCCGCCGACAACGCCGAGGTCGGCCAGGCGGGCGCGCGGACCCCTCGACGATGTGGCGTTCCTGCCACTGGACGACAGCAACGACGCTTTCCTGCCACGGAGCAGGAGCAGCGCCCCGAGGGCCACGAGGAACGCCAGGACCGCGACGACCCCGAGCGCGACCTTCCACCCGCCCGCCGTCGTCTGGAACCGGGTGTCGCCGACCGCCGAGAAGCTCAGGCCGGCCGAGGTCGCCGCGCCGGTGAACGCCCCCGCCACGGCCGGGCGGACGTCCCCGTCGGCCCGGGCGACCTCGCGACCGTCCACGGACAGGGTGGTCGCGGCGATCGTGGACTCCACGCGCAGGGAGCCGGGCGGCACCGGGTCGAACGTCCGCCCGCCGGAGGTGACGTCGAGCGTCCGGTCCGCGTCCACCCGCACCGTGAGGCCCTGGAGCGGCTCGGCGAGCGGGTCGGCCACGAGCGGCGCGGTGGAGAACAGGACGGTGCCGGGACCCGTCGCCCGCGCCGCGTCGGCGGACACCGTCACGGTCAGCGACTGCGGCTGGTAGGGCAGCATCGGGATCGCCGCGCCGGTCGGCGCCGCGGAGGTCGGCCACGCGTACGTGACGACCGGCTGGCTCACCGGCGCGAACGGGAACGCCAGGGCTGCGAGCACCGACACCAGACCGGCGACGAGGGCGACGAGCCCGAGCCGCCCCGACCTGTCGTCGGGAACAGGATCAGCCGAGGTACTCACGGCCCGAGTAGGCCTCCGTCGCGAGGGTGGGGAACCGGGTCAGGCCGCTGCGGATGACCGAGCCGACGGTGAGGTCGTAGTTGTCGGTCGGGTGGTCGTAGACGATCCGGTCGACGTTGCCCCACTGCAGCGTGGGCGGGCCGCCCGCGGTCACGGTCGAGTAGATGCGCACCGTCGCCCAGGTCCGCTCGGACTGCACCATCGTCCCGCCCCACGACTCGTAGGTCGGGTTGGTGAGGATGAATTCGGGCGTGTTCTCGGCGGCCTGCAGCCGGACGACGGGGGTCGGGGCGATCCCGTGGGCCACGGCCACCTGGTTCACGCACGGCCAGAGGACGGCGGAGAGCTGGTCGGCGAAGACCGGCGGGCCGGTCTCCGGGTCGTGGCCGTAGGAGTCGGGCCCGACCAGCGACTGCACCGGCTGCATCGCCGCGAGGTGCGGCGGGGCGACGGCGAGGGCGGTGTCCGGGCCGGCGACGCGGTCCTCGGCGACCAGACGCACCGCGGTGGGCCGCTCGCCGGGCAGCAGGACCGGGACCTCCTGCCACTGGCGGGCGGTCAGCCCGGGCGCGGGGTTGACGGTGACGGCTGTGGTGCGTGTGGGCGCCGCGGCGGGCCCGTAGCCGAACTCGAGGACGATGCGCTGGGAGTTCGGGTCGTTGCCCGCGACCGGCACCACCACGTGCGTCGCGGTCGACTGCGCGGGCACCGGGTACCAGCCCGTCGTCAGGGTCCCGAGGCCCGTGCCCTGCTGCGGGAGGTTCGGGTCGCTGGTCACGGCGTCGTGCCACAGCTCCGGGCCGCTGCCGCCGGGCGCGGGCCCGGGCGGGGGCACCGGGGCCTCGTCGGGGCCGCCGTTGCCCGGCTGCGTCAGCGCGAAGTCCCCGGTCGCGACGGCGGGGGTGACCGGCCCGCCGAGGTCGGCGGGGGTCCGCTCCATCACCTCGACGGAGTTCGACAGCTGGCACGGACGCCCGACGAGTGCCTGCAGCTGCGCGCCCGCGACCGACCAGCCCGGCGCCTGGATCACCGGCGCGTAGACCATCACGGCCACCATGAGCAGGGCGGTCATGACGACGGAGGGGACCAGCACGGCCCGGTCGGGGGTGATGCCGAAGGTCGGCCTCCGGTTCCGGCGCCGCCACGCCACGAACAGCGCGGCCAGGAGCGCGAGGCCGATCCACCAGAAGAACTGCCGCAGGAAGAACGGGCCGATGTGCGGGGCGAGGCCCTCCATGTCGAGCATCGACATGTCGGGGTCGAGGTGCTTGCCGAACGGCTGGCCGCGGTCGGAGTAGGGCTTCCAGACGTTCGGGCCCGCGAACCCGAGCACGGTCGCCCCGGTGAGCAGGGCGACGCCCGCGCCGGTCACGAGCGCGCCCGGTCGGCGCGGCAGCGGGGTCTGCAGCATCGCCAGCGTCAGCAGCAGCGTGCCCGGCGCGGCGATCGCGCCGAAGTGGTTCACCCACTTCGTCGGGCCGAGGGCCAGCAGGAACAGCGCCACCGCCGTCGTCACCGCGGTGGAGAGCGTGTAGGCGTGGATCGGGCCGTCGCTGCGGCCCCGTCGTCCGGAGCCGATGGAGACGATCACGAGCAGGACCAGGGTGAGCAGCACCGGCAGCCGGCGTCCCCACGTCCCGGTCTCGATCAGCGTCCGGTAGTGCGCCCACTCCTCGTACCAGGGGAAGGTCACGTAGTACCAGGAGTGCACGCCGGTGGCCTCGACGACGTCGCCGAAGGTCGCGTCCCCGAACCCGACCGGGATCGCGATCGTCCCTGCCGCGATCACCGCGCCGACGACCCCGAGCCGCGTCCGCCAGCTCGTCGTCTTCAGCCACCGGAAGAGCCAGGGCAGGGTCACGACGACGGGTGCGGCCGAGACCAGGCCCGACGGCGAGATCGTCACCGACAGCGCCGCGAGGGCGGTGGCCAGGATCAGCGGGCCGACGGCCTCCCGGCGCCGCGCGATCTCCGCGAGCAGGAGCACCGCGGCGAACACGGGGACGATGAACACCTCGGGCCGCAGCGCCATGCCGTAGGGCAGGAACCAGGCCAGGTGCGCGCCGAGCAGGGTCCACGGCACCCAACGGCGGCGTTCGATACGCCCCAGCGCCGTCGAGAGCACCCCGCGCAGCAGGAACCACGTGAGCAGGCCCAGGAGCAGCGGCAGGCACCGCATCCAGAGCAGGCCCCAGCCGGGCATGCCGAGCCAGTTCCCGACCGACCCCCACATCGACATCAGGTACTGGCTGCCGACGAACGGGTTCTCCGTCGTGTCGAACATGTAGATCTGGTTGCCGACGTATCCCGTGGCCCCGGCGTTGCGGGCCATGAGCAGGTACCAGGAGTCGTCGTTCTGCAGCGGGCTGAGGATCACCCACGCCGCGCTGACGACCCCGACCGCCACGTCCGCGCCGTGGAACCGCGGCCGGACGAAGCCGTGCCCGCCCCGGCCCCACCAGCGGCGTCCGGCGAGCACGAGGGTCGCGGCGAGCGCGAGGACGTGCAGGATCAGCAGCGTCAGCTTCAGGCCCGACGGGACGCTCGAGTACCGGTCGTCGGGATGGATCGTGGCAGCGAGGCCGGGCGTCCCGGGGGCGTCGGTGGCGAGTTCGGCGACCTGCGGGGCCTGGCCCGGCGCGGCGTAGAGCTGCTGTCCGTCGCGGCTCAGCGTGGTGGTGGTGCCGTCGTTGGCGAAGCGGTACACGCAGGGCGTGAGGGGGAGGACCTCGTCGACGAGGGTGGCGCCGTCGCTGGTGACCGTGACGCGGCCGCCCGAGTTCGACACGGTGAGCCCGCGCCCCGGGGTGCCGGCGCTCGTCGGCTGGGTGCGCAGGGCGTCCCCGCCGCCGCGGAGGGCCTGGCACGGCACCTCGGCGGTCATCGCCAGCGGGCGGTACGGCACGAGCGGGACGCTCGTCGAGGCCGCGGGCTGCCCCGCCTTCGGCCACGTGACGACCGGGTCGTCCGCCGTGACCGGCGCGAACGGGATCGCCACGCCCAGCAGCACGGTCACCGCCGCGAGCGCCGCGAGGAACCACCCGGACCGCACCGTCGTGCCGGGGGTGGATCGCGGCGGACCCTCCGTGGCGCGCACAGGGGTGTCCTCGACGACGGCCATGGGTGGCAACGGTATCGACGGTGCGGTGACGCACCGGTGGGGGGCGGCTCCTACCATCGGCAGGCGTGAGTGTCGAGGAGAACGCCGTGGGCCCCGCGGAAGCGGCGGTCGCCCCGGTCGCGCTGGGCCTGAGGGCGCAGCTGGTGCGCTTCGTGCTGATCGGCGGCGTCGCGGCCTGCGTCGACCTGGGCATCTACCAGCTGCTCCTGGCCCTCGGGGTGTGGGCGCCCCTGGCCAAGGGGGTGTCGTTCATCCTCGGAACGACCACGGCCTACCTGCTCAACCGGCGCTTCACGTTCGCCTCGTCCTCCGGCGGCGGCGCGAAGTTCCTGGGCTTCGTGGTGCTCTACGGCTCGACCTTCGCCGTGAACGTCGGCGTCGCGTCGCTGGTGCTGCACCTCATGGACGCCCCGTCGGTGAACCCGCCCCTCATCGCGTCCCTGCTGTCCTGGTTCGTCGCCCAGGCGTGCGCGACCACGATCAACTTCGTGGTGATGAAGTGGGTCCTCTTCAGGAGCTAGGTGCGCTTCGCGCCTGTGAGTAGTAATCCGTGCTGGGGCACGGATTACTACTCACAGGCAGCGCACCTCGTGAGCTCTCCCTCCCAGCCCAGCTGCACCATGCGGCGAGCGAGGAGCGCCGCGGTACGACAGGCGTCGCCGACCTCCTCGGTGCCGAACGTGAGCCGGGCCCGGCCCTCCAGCTCGGCAGCGTTGTCCCGCTGGCGGTCGGCGTGGGCGGTCCGCCGGTTGGCGTGGAACCGCCACCCGTCGAGGCGCGCGGTCAGCGTGCCCCGCGGCAGCTCCCACTCGTGGTCCTCGATGCGACGCCGGCCCTCGACGATCCGCGGGACCTGGCGGACTCCGGTCGGGAGCCCGTGGGCGGCGAGGACGTCGGTCGAGAAGTCCGCCTCGAGCGTGGACTCGACCCCGTCCACCAGGAGGTTCGCCGCTGCCAGCAGGACCTTCCCGTAGCGCCGTGGTGGCCGGTCCGTGAGCTCCCGGAGGAGCTCCGCCGCGTCCACCCGACGCGCGGCGGCACCTGCCGTCAGGATGCGCATCGCCTCGCGCGGGCTGCAGGCCTCGGCGGCGAGGTCGACGAGGGTCCGGACCTTCGTCGTCACCGGTGGATCGGCGTCCGCGACGATGTACCGGTAGGCACGGCTGCGGTGGACGACGACGCCCTCGCAGCCGCGCGCCGAGGACGTGTAGGGGACGGTCACGTGTACGGGCCCCTCGTCGGTGCAGCCGGGGAAGTTCCAGAGGGCGCCGGCCGAGGAGTGGCTCAACGTCGCCGCCCCGCGCACGAAGAGCAGCGCGGCCCGGCGACGCGCGTGCGGGGTCAGCTCTCCGGTGGTCAGGGCGTACACCCCGTGGAACACCGGCACCCAGCGGCGGGCGGCGACGTTCGCCTCGATCATCTCGTCGGTCATGCCGTGGCGGAGCATCTGCTCACGCGTCAGCAGCTGGTCCTGCTCGGCGGCCAGTTCCAGGAGTTCAACCCTCACAGGGGCTTGGAGTGCCGGACCGGCGATTCGGTTCCAGGTGCCTGCGGCCTGTGAGTACTAATCCGTGTTCTGACACGGATTAGTACTCACAGGACGAAGTCACCTCTCCGGCGACGGAATCCCGGGCGGCGGGTCGCCGATCTCGCCCTCGCTGTGGTTGCCCCACACGGTCTTCTCGCCGCGCACGACGTCCGGGGCCACCGTCCCGGGCGCGTAGGGCTCGAGCCGCTCGATGCGGCCCCAGTCGAGCGAGGCCTCGCCCTCCAGGTAGGACGGCACGTCCTGCTGGCGCTCGAGGACCTCGATCCACCCCATCGGCCCGCCGGCCGAGGGCTGGGACCAGGTCTCGCCACCGATCCGGAACTGCGAGGCGTCGGCGATGAGTCGGTAGGTCGGCACCTCGGCGATGCCGTCGGAGACGTCGAACGGCCGCAGGCACGGCGAGGCGAACTGCACCGGCCACTCCAGGTAGCCCGGTTGGGTGCCGACCGCCTGCGTGAACGGCACCAGCTTCGGCCCGCGCATCGGGGCCACCGCGATCCACCCGTCCGGGCCCAGCGAGCGGTCCTGGGCGACGAGGCGGACCTCGTCGGCCGTGGCGCCCTTGGTGGTGTTCAGGTTGACCTTGATCTCGCGCCACGGCGGCTCGTTGCCGCCCCCGCCGCCGAGCTGGTCGGAGCCGAGGATCTGGATCCGGCCGTCGGGGAAGCGCTTGGCGTACTGCAGGAACAGGCTGTTCCCGCCGTCGAGCCGGCCCGCCACCGAGATCACCAGCGGCGTGTTCCCGGAGCGCAGCGAGTCGTCCACCGACTGCCACGGCGTCCGCAGCACGCCGGTGGCCCGCCCGGTGGGGTCGTACGTGCCGAGGATCTGCGACGACAGGTCGTTGCGCAGCGTGTACTCGTAGCCCGACACCCCCGTGCCGCCACCGGTCGGCGGCACGGCGTCCTCGGCGTGGAAGCCGTCGTTCACCGGCGTCGGGTCGACGAGCTGCGCGAGCGGGCTGGACGCGGGGACGGTGTCCGGCGGCAGCGGCGCGGGCTGCTGCCCGGGGGCGAGCGGCACCTGCGGCGCCACGATCGGCAGCACGCCGCGGGCCGAGGGCACGAGGCCGGTGGGCGCCGGCGCGTCCGGCAGGATCCCGGCGGCCGGGCTGCCCTCCACCTTGACGTCGTCGGCGAGCCCGCACGACGTGGAGAACCCGGTGCGCAGCACGTCGCCGCCCAGGGAGAAGCTGTCCCACTGCTTGTCGATCGCCTTGCCCATCGACGCCATCTGGAACAGCACGAGCGCCCCGCAGATCACCGCGATCGGCGCCGACCCGATCCGCAGCGCCCGCGCCCGTCGCTCCACGGCGCTCCCGGAGCGGGAGCCGCGGAGCTTCTTCAACGGTCCGCCGGCCGACGCGAGGAGCTTCGTCCACCGTCCCGACGACGGGTCGCGCGGCTCCTGCGGCACACCCCGCAGGTGCTCGATGGCGGCCACGACGAGGAAGACGAACGCGACCCCGAGGAGCAGCGTGGAGGCCTGGTAGCCGTGGTAGGAGGGCGGCTTGTCGTTCCAGGGCACGCCCCAGTTGTTCGTGTACCACCAGGTGTTCGGGCCGGTGAACGCGAGCGCGAGGGTCGCGAACACGGCGGCGAGGAACAGCGAGCGGTTGCGCCGCGAGCGCAGCACGTCCGACGACGTGGCGAGTGCGGTCAGTGCCGCCATGCCGGAGCCGAGCGCGGCGAACGCCCCGAAGTGGTGGGTCCACTTCGTCGGGGTCAGCGCGAGCACGAGGAAGCCCAGCAGCGTCGTGCCGATGAGCCGCTGCGACGGGCCGAGGGCGGCGCCCTTGATGCGGTTGCGGCGCAGCAGCACCACCAGGCACACCACGAGCCCGAGGATCAGCAGCAGGACCGGCGCCCGGCGCTCCAGCGAGCCGTCCGCGGAGACCGAGAAGAGCGACTCGTAGCGGACCACCTCCTGGTACCAGGTGTAGTTCGGGCCCAGGAGGAAGCGGACCCGGTTCGCCTCCATCACCGCCGCGTAGGTCTGGTCGGCGAACACGGCGACGAGCACGATCAGGCCCGCCGAGAGGATCGGCAGCAGCACCGGCAGCCAGCCCAGGCGGCGGACCCGCTCCTGGACGAGGCGGAACAGGGGGCGGGCCGCGGCGAGGAACGGGGCGACCGCCATGAGGCCGGTCGGCGTGGCGGCGAGGGCGAACGCGGCGGCGACCAGGCCGAGCGCCACCGGCGCGAGCCGGCGGGTGGCCACGGCCCGCTCCACCGAGCAGAACGCGAGCAGCGCGGAGATGACGGCCACCGGCTCGGGGCGCAGCCCGTTGTTGAACGGCAGCCAGAACATCAGGAAGACCATCGCGGCGGCCCAGCCCGCGGCCTTGGAGCGCCGGACCTGCTGGCCGAGCCGGGGGAGCATCTCCCGGCTGATCAGCATCCAGGACACGATGCCCATGAACACCGACGGCAGGCGCATCCAGAGGACGTTGTCGCTGACCTGCACCCACACCGCGTACAGCTCGTAGAACCAGCCGAACGGCGCCTCGGGGACGTTGAACCAGCGGTAGTAGTTGCCGATGTAGCCGGCGCTCTCCCGGGCGCGGGCGATGCCGAGGATGTAGCCGTCGTCGGAGGTCTGGGACCCGATCACCGCCCAGACGGCGAGCCCGGCGACGACCACGCCGTCCCGCCAGGTCGGGAGCCACCAGCGGCGCGGTGCGAGCCGCGGGGCCCGGCGGCCGGCGCGGGTGTCGAGCACGTGCAGCGCCCACACCGCGCCGAGGAAGCACAGGATCGCGAGGATGCCGGCCAGGGTCTTGAACTCGGTCGCCGTCGTCTGGAAGCGCGTGTCCGGCGTGATCGAGACGCTGGTGCCGGAGACCGGGTCGCGGTTCTGGTCGAGGTCGGAGTAGATCCCGACGACCTGCGGGCGGAAGTCCCCGCCCAGCACCGTGTCGGCGCCGGCGCCGAGGTTGATGACGGTCTCGGAGAAGTCCGAGGTGATCGTGACGTTGCAGGGACCGGTCGGGATCGGCTCCTGGGCGGCCTGCTGCCCGCGGTCCGCGACCGTGAGCTGACCGTCGTCGACGAAGAGCTGCATGCCGACCTGGGCGCCCTGCGGCGAGAGCGGCGGGGTCGTGGAGAGCACGGTCGCGCGCTGGGTGGCGCGGGCGTCGAGGCTGCGGATGGCCGCGCAGGGGATCGTCGCCGTCATCGACTCCGGCCGGAACGCGACCAGGGGCGCGTCGACCGAGCGGGTCCCGTTCGCGGCGCTGGGCCACTGGATCGTCGCGGTGTCCTGCACGACCGGCAGGAACGGGTAGAGCACCGCGAGCACCGAGCCGAGCCCGCCGAGCACGATCGCGATCCAGCGCCAGCGGCGCAGCACGCGCTCGTCCCCGCCCGACGCCGGGGCGGGGCGGGTGCCGTTGCTCGTGGAGTGCGTGGTCGGCGGGACGGAGTCCGAGGTCAGCACGTGGTGCGTCCTGACATGGGGCGAACCTCCGGGGGGAGACGGCGCGGCGCGGTGCGCGACCGTGTGGCGGGGAGGGGAGCGGGGCTCATGCCCGGCGGAACCTCTCGCGGCGACCGAGCCGGACGAGGCGCAGCCAGTCGCGCAGTGCCCGCGGGTCGCGTCGTTCCACGAGGAAGTACCAGCCGAAGCGCAGGTGCTCGATGGCGCCCAGCTTGCGCAGACCCGGCTGCGCGAGCAGGTAGCCGCGGTTGCGGTAGGTGTAGTAGCGCTTGGTCGCGTCGCCCGGATCCTGGGCGTGCAGCCGACCGCCGAGCATCGGTTTGAACTCGTCGGACCCGTCGGGGTGGACGTAGGCCGTCGTCAGGCACGTCCCGTAGGGAAGACCCGAGCGCATGAGGCGGCGGTGCAGTTCGACCTCGTCACCGCGCACGAACAGGCGGAGATCGGGGACGCCCACCACATCGAGTGTCCCGGCGCGGAAGAGCGCGCCGTTGAACAGGTGCGCGATGCCGGGCATCAGCTCGCCGTCGCCGAACCCGTCGAGGTCGCTGCGGCGCCGCACCCAGGTCAGGCCGCGGCGCAGCGGGAACGCGAGCCGCTCCGGGTCGGCGGCGTCCGCGATCACCGGCGAGACCTCCGCGAGGCCCCGGCGCTCGGCGACCTCGAGCAGCGTCGCGAGCACGTGCTCGTCGGCGGGGCGCCCGTCGTCGTCGGCCATCCAGAGCCAGTCCGCGCCCGCGGCGAGCGCGGTGAGCAGGCCGAGGGCGTAGCCGCCGGCGCCGCCGAGGTTGTGCTGCGAGGGCAGGTAGGTGACCGGCAGCCCGCAGGACTCGACCACCTCGCGGGTCTTCTCGTCCGGCCCGTTGTCCACCACCACGAGATGGTCCGGACGGCGGGTCTGGCCCGCGATGACCGCGAGGCCGTCGGCCAGCAGCTCGGGGCGGTGCCGGGTGACGACGACCGCGTGGACGGTGCCGCCCGTCACGGGTGCACCCGTCCGCCGTCCGGGGCCCGTCCCGCTCCGATCCGCTCGAGCGTCTCGGGGCTCAGGGTCTCGAAGAGATCCCGGCCCTTGTAGTGGCTGACCACCTCGCGCAGGGTGCCCTGCTCCTTGATCTCGCCCGTGTCCATCCAGATCGCGGTGTCGCACAGCTCGACGAGGAACTCGTCGGAGTGCGAGGCGAACACGAGCATGCCGGAGCGGGCGACGAGGTCGCGGAGCCGGTCGCGCGCCTTCTCGAGGAAGGCCGCGTCGACCGCGCCGATGCCCTCGTCGAGGATGAGGATCTCGGGGTCGATCGAGGTGACGACGCCGAGCGCGAGCCGCACCCGCATGCCCGTCGAGTAGGTGCGCAGCGGCATCCGCAGGTAGTCGCCGAGCTCGGTGAACTCCGCGATCTCGTCGACCCGGCGTTCCATCTCGCGGCGGGTCATGCCGAGGAAGAGCCCGCGGATGAGGATGTTCTCCAACCCGGAGATCTCGGGATCCATCCCGACGGCGAGGTCGAAGACCGGGGCGACACGCCCCCGGATACGTGCGCGGCCGCGCGTCGGTTCGTAGATGCCGGCGAGCAGACGCAGCAGCGTGGACTTGCCCGCGCCGTTGTGCCCCACGAGCCCGACGCGGTCGCCGGCCTGCAGCGACAGGTCGATGTCGCGCAGGGCCTCCACCACCGGGACCTTCGCATCGGTGATGCGCCCGCCCGCCCGGCCGAGCACCGACTTCTTGAGGCTGCGGTTCTTCGCGTCGAAGATCGGGAAGTCGACGCTCGCGCCCTGGACCTCGATCGAGACCATGTCAGCTCACACCCAGTACGCGACGCGCGAGCGGTAGTTGCGCAGCGCGATCAGGGCCAGCGTCCAGCCGACCACGGTGATCACGCCGACGACCGCCCAGTGCGTCCAGCTCTGCACCTGCCCCACGAGCGGGGCCCGGAAGATCTCGATGAAGTGGTAGAAGGGGTTCAGCTTCGCGAGCTGCTCGACGATCGCCCGCGCGCTGCCGGGTTCGCCGCCGCGCAGCAGATCGGGGGTCCAGATGATCGGCGTCATCGTGAAGAACAGCTGCATGAAGCTGGAGACCACCGGCGGGATGTCCCGGAACCGGGTGGCGATGATGCCGAACAGCAGCGTCACCCAGAGGCCGTTCGCCACGATGAGGACGAAGGCGGGGATCGCGAGCAGCGCCGCCCAGGAGAGCCCGGGGTGCAGGGTGCCCGGCAGGTCCAGCGTCCCGGGCACCTTCGCGATCATCCGGTAGGGCTCGTCGAGCTGGTTGAAGAAGATCACCAGCACGATGACGTAGACGACCACGTTGTGGGCGAAGAAGAGGACCTGGCGCCACACCGTGCGGAACACGTAGATCATCAGCGGGGCCGGCAGGAAGCGGATGAGGCCCTCGTTGGCGATGAAGGTCTCGGTCCCCTCCAGCACGCAGGCGCTGATGAAGTACCAGATCATGAAGCCGACGGTCACGTACGGCATGAAGGTGCCGATCGGCTGGCCGAACAGCTGGGAGTAGAGCCCGCCGAGCGCCGCCGCCGTCACGGCCATGCTGATCGTGATCCACAGCGGGCCGATCGTGGAGCGGCGGTAGCGCTGCTTGATGTCCTGCCACCCGAGGTGACCCCACAGCTCGCGCTGGGCGACCGCCTGGCGGATGTCGGCGAAGGCGCGCGACCAGGAGCGCGGGGACGCCCCGTGCAGACGCGACTCCGCGGCGTCGTCACCCGACGGATCGTCGGCGCCGGGACGCGCGAGTGCAGGGACGGCCACGGTCAGTGAGCGTACCCAGCGGGGTGTGTGGTCCCCGGGGGCAGGGCGGTCGGAGCCTCAGAGGTACTGGCCGGTCGCCCCCTGCGACCCGGTGCTGCCGCCCGACCCCGCGGGGAGGCCGCGACGCATCTGCTCGAGCTGCATGCGGGCGGCCATCTGCTGGGCGACGAGCGCCGTCTGGATGCCGTGGAAGAGGCCCTCGAGCCACCCGACGAGCTGGGCCTGGGCGATCCGGAGCTCGCCGTCGGAGGGGGCGTCGTCGCCCTCGAACGGGGCGATGATGCGGGCCAGCTCCTCGCGGAGCTCGGGGGACAGCGCCGACTCGAGCTCGGCGAGGCTCGACGCGTGGATCTCCTTGAGCCGACGACGGCTGGCGTCGTCCAGCTCGGTGGCCCGCACCTCCTCGAGGAGCTGCTTGATCATCGTGCCGATCCGCATGACCTTCGCCGGCTCCTCGACGGCGGACGAGAGGTCCTCGCGCCCGCCCTCGGGCTCCTCTCCCGCCTCGCCGTTCTCGCCGGACGGCATCCGCACGGTCCCCACGGGCCGGCCGTCGGCGCCGACGATCATCACCTGGTCGCCCGCGGAGACCCCGGGACCGTCGCCTGACTGCTCGCTCATGTCCGTCATCCTGACGGATACCCGGTGCGACCCGTGCGCGGAAGGTGTGTCGGGTGGCGTGACGCCGCACCGTCAGCCGGCCCACCGTTGACTGCGCCGGTCGAGCCCTCTGCCGACCGGTACCCTCCGCCGGTCGAGCGGTCGACCGACCGGGCTCGGTCACGGCGGGCAGCCGACGTAGCGTTCCCGAGCATGACGGTGGACGTCGCTCGGGTCCGGGGGCAGGTCCCCGCGCTCGGTGACGGCTGGGTCCACCTCGACGCGCCGGCTGGGATGCAGGTGCCCGAGCAGGTCGCCACGGCGGTGTCCGCCGCCCTGCGCGCGCCGGTGTCGCCGCCGGGCTCGGTGTTCCCCGCCTCGCAGCGCGGGGGCGCGATCATCGACGCCGCCCGTCGAGCGGTGGCCGACCTCGTCGGCGCGGATCCCAAGGGCGTGGTCCTCGGGGCGTCGGTGGGCTCGCTGCTGGAACGGCTGGCCGACGCGCTGTCCGCGACGTGGTCCCTGGGCGACGAGGTCGTCGTCTCCCGGCTGGACGACCGGGCGAACGTACTGCCCTGGACCCGCGCCTGCTCGCGGACGGGCGCGGCCGTGCGGTGGGCCGAGGTCGACATCGAGTCGTGCGAGCTGCCCAGCTGGCAGTACGACGACCTGCTCGGGCCGCGCACCCGTGTCGTCACCGTCACCGCGGCGTGCAGTCACCTCGGTACCCGCACGGAGATCGCGGCCATCGCCCGCAAGGTGCACGCCCTGCCGACGCCGTCCTCCGGGGTGGAGCCGCTGATGGTCGTGGACGCCTCGGCGGCCGCGCCCTACCTCCCGCTGGACCTCGACACCATGGGCGCCGACGTCATGGTGCTCTCCGCCGCGGCCTGGGGCGGCCCGTCGGTGGGCGCGCTGGTCTTCCGCCAGCCCGAGATTCTCGACCGGTTGCCCGCCGTGTCCTACGACGCCGCCGCCCGCGGGCCGGAGCGGCTCGAGCTCGGCGACGCCCCCGTGGCGCTGCTCGCGGGCCTGGCCGCCTCGGTCGACCACCTCGCCGAGCTGGACGACCGCGCCCGGGGTTCGCGCCGCGACCGCGTGCTGACCTCGATGTCCTCGCTGCGGGCCCACCACGACGAGCTGACCGCCCACCTCGTCCAGGAACTCCGCTACCTGCCCGGCGTCACCGTCATCGGCGACCCGGCCCGCCGGATCCCGACGGTCGCGTTCGTGGTCGCGGGCCGCACCGCCCAGGAGGTCGCCGAACGCGTGGCCGACCGGGGGGTCTGCGTGCTGATCGACCCCGGGGACCAGGGGGCCCTCGAGGTGATCGGCGGGGCCGAGATCGGCGGCGTCGTCAAGGTCGGCCTCGCGCACTACACCTCGCGCGCCGACGTGGACGCGCTGCTGGGGGCCCTGTCGCGCATGTGAGCTGCGCTCACGTGAGCATTAACGGTCGCGATAGAGCCTGTCGAACTTTGTAGTTCGATGACTGCCCCGCGGTAGGTGATTCCTGACGGCGGGTTGCTGATGGCGGGGTGGCGGCGCCCGGAGGGCGCCGCCACCCAGCGGTTCAGGGGCTGGCGACGTGGAGTTTGAGCAGGTTGTGGGTCATCGCGATCAGCTTGAACTCGGCGTTGACCGCGGCCAGTCCGCGGAGCCGGAACCGGTCGCCGGTGCGTTGCTTGATCTGCCCGAAGACGGGTTCGATGATCCCGGAGCGGCGCTGGTAGTGGGCGCGTCGGTCGGGTTCGCGGAGCCGTTCACGCATGCGCCGGGCGCGGGTGGACTGGCGTTGCGGGTCGTGCCCGCCGGGCTCGGGTCGCAGCGCCGCCCGGTCGGGCGGCACCACCGGCTCCGGGCCGAGACCTCGGTCGTGGGCGGTGTCCATCTCGGTGATGGCGGTGGTGTTCCAGTAGCCGGCGTCGGCGAGCACGGTGTGCGGGACCTCGAGCCCGAGCAGCCGCAGCATGATCAGCGCGGCGCGGGTCATCGGCGCGAGCTGCTGGGTGTCGTTGGTGTCGGTGACGACCTCGGCGTCCAGGATGACCTGGTCCTCGCTGGCCACGACCTGGGTGTTGTAGCCCTGCACGAAGCCCTGGCGGGTCGCCATCACCACCGAGTCCGGGTCGGTGGTGTTCGCCCGGCCCGGCTTGCGGTCGGGATCGGGAGCGGCCGGTGGCTTCGGGGGCCGCCCGCGCGGGTTGCGGCCGTGTTCGGCCCGGTAGGCCTCCCGCGCCGCGACCTTCTGCTCGTAGCGGGCCTGCGCCCCCTGCTGCTGGGCGGCTTCGGCCGCCTCGCGGGCCGCGATCCGCGCCGCGGCCGCCGCGAACCGGGACCGCTGCCCCGACCGGTCCCGCATCCCCGGCGGCGGTTCGTCGCCGCGATCGGAGCCGAACTCGGCATCCTCGGCCGCGTCGGTCGCCTCCGCGCGCCGCAGCTGCTCGGCGACCACCGCCGCGTCACCCCCAGCCCCAGGGGCGGTCTCGGCGTCAGGGGCGGTCTCGGCGTCGAGCGCGGCCTTGATGCCGGCGGCGGTGCGGTTGGCCCCGGAGGAGGCGTTGGCGCGCATCTTGGTGCCGTCGAGGGCGATGGTGCCGACCTTGACCAGCCCCGCTTCCCGACACAGCCGCAGGACCTGGACGAACAGGTCCGCGAAGGTGTCCCGGTGCCGGACCCGGAACCCGGCGATGCTGCTGTGATCCGGTGCGTCCCCGGCGGCGATCACCCGGAACGCCACGTCGTGCTCGCAGCGGGCCTCGATGCGGCGCGACGAGGACTCCCCGACCGCATAGGCGTAGATCAACAGCGCCAGCATCATCGCCGGGTCGTAGGCCCGCCGGCCCCGCCCACCGAGCCGGTAGGACCCGGTCAACGCGCTGAGGTCCAGCGCGTCGACCGCGTCGAGCACCGTCCATGCCAGATGGCCTTCCGGAAGCCAGTCCCGCATGTCCGGGGGCAGCAAGAACCCGGTGTCACGATCGACCGGACGGAACCCACGAGCCACCACAAGATCCAATCAGGACCGGTGGCAGCCGTCTACAAAATCCGACAGCCTCTATAGCCCCACTTAGTGCTCACCTGCCTCCGGCACCTCGAGGATGATCTTCCCGACGACCCCGCCGTCGTCCATCAGCTGATGGGCCCGCGCGGCCTCGGGCATCGGGATGCGCTCGTGGACGACCGGCTTGACCCGGCCCGACTCCACCAGCGGCCACAGGTCGCTGCGCACGGCGGCGACGATGGTGCCCTTGCCGTCGGGCCCGTCGGTCGGGCGTCCGCGCAGGGACGTGGCGGCCACGGAGAGTCGGCGGGTGAGCATCTTCGCCAGGTTGATCTCGCCCTTGGCGCCGCCCATCAGCCCGATGATCACCATCCGGCC
This sequence comes from Actinomycetospora corticicola, assembly GCF_013409505.1. NCBI lineage: Bacteria > Bacillati > Actinomycetota > Actinomycetes > Pseudonocardiales > Pseudonocardiaceae > Actinomycetospora > Actinomycetospora corticicola. Next base: position 4,780,421 of record NZ_JACCBN010000001.1, read on the forward strand.
GCCGTTGGCCATCGAGTCGAGGTTGGCGTCGAGGTTGCGGGCGCCGATGTGGTCGAGGACGACGTCGGCGCCCCGACCGTCGGTGGCCTCCTTGACCAGCTCGACGAGGTCGCCGTGGTAGTCCAGCGCGGCGTCCGCCCCGAGGTCGCGGCAGAGCTGGAGCCGGTCGTCGTGGCCCGCCGTCGCGAGCACCGACACGCCGAGGGCCTTCCCGACCTGGATGGCGTGCGTCCCGATCCCACCGCTCCCGCCGTGGACGAGCAGCGTCTGGCCGGAGCGCAGACCCGCCGTCAGGACGAGGTTCGACCAGACCGTGCAGGCCACCTCGGGCAGGCCGCCCGCGTCGACCAGCGAGACGCCCGCCGGGACCGGGAGCAGCTGCGCCGTGGGGACCACGACCTTCTCCGCGTAGCCGCCGCCGGCGAGCAGCGCGCAGGCCTCGTCACCGACGTTCCAGCCGCTCACACCGGAGCCCACGGCGCTGACGCGGCCCGAGCACTCGAGGCCGGGCAGCTCCGAGGCGCCGGGCGGCGGCGGGTAGTTGCCCTGCCGCTGCATGACGTCGGCGCGGTTCACCCCCGCCGCGACGACGTCGAGGACCACCTCGCCGGTCCCCGGCTCGGGGTCGGGCTGTTCGGTCCACTCGAGGACCTCGGGTCCGCCGGGCTCACGGATGGCGATGCCGTACACGACGGCGGACGCTAGTGGGCCGGACGCGGCGTCGCAGAAGCGCGACCCGGAAGCGGTTGCCTACGGCTAGGATGCGAGACATGTCCACCTCGGAGGAGCCGCGCTGGCTCGACGCCGAGGAGTGGCGTGCCTGGCGGAACTTCATCGCCGGGCAGGCGCTCCTGCTCGGCCGCCTGGGTCGGGAGCTGTCCGACACCCACGATCTCGCGTTCGCCGACTACGAGATCCTGGTCCGGCTCTCCGAGAAGCCCGACCACCGCCAGCGGATGACGTCGCTGGCCGAGGAGGTCGTGGCCTCGAAGTCCCGCCTCTCGCACCAGGTCGCCCGCCTCGAGGGGCAGGGCCTGGTCCGCCGCGAGGTGTGCGACTCCGACGGGCGCGGCGTCTTCGCCGTCCTCACCCCCGAGGGCTTCTCCCGCCTCGAGAAGGCGGCGCCGGACCACCTCCGCGGCGTCCGGGAGCACTTCGTCGACCTCCTCGACGAGGACGAGCGCCGGGTGATGGGCGACGTCATGGAGCGCATCGTCGCCAAGCTCCGTCCCTAGGAGCCCCTACGACGGGTCGGGTCGCCCTGCGGTCGAGACGTCGCTCATGAGTCCCGCGGGTGGTCCGGCGGACCGATGGGCGCCATCTCGTCGTGCGCCCTGCCGCGACGATCGGCCCCCGATTGCTTACCCTGGCCCGCGGAAGCGTGGCAGAGCGGCCGATTGCACCCGCCTTGAAAGCGGACGTCCAGAAATGGACCGGGGGTTCGAATCCCCCCGCTTCCGCCAGGCGCGGCCCCTCCTGGATCCAGGTCAAAGAGCGTCCTACGCTGCGGTGCCGTGACGATCGAGAACACCGGCGTCGCCCTGGCCCGGCAGGCCGCGCAGGCGCTCGCAGCGCTCGAGGCGCACGGCCCGGACCTGCGTCCGCCGGGCAGTGACCGCTTCGCGTGGACCGTGGACGTGCTCGACGAACTGGCCCGCGTGGCCGAGCTGCTCGGCCGGGCGGTGGACCACACCTCGGGCGACGAGAGCCCGACCGTGCGCCGCGAGGCCCAGAAGCTGGTCGACGCGATCGTGGCGCACCGGAACACGATGCTGCAGCCCGCCGCGGCCGGGTCCGCCTACGTCCGGGCTGCGCAGGAGGACCGCCTCCGACACCACCGCCCGCCTGGCAGTCAGTGACTCACGACGCCGGGTAGAGCGCCGCGATCCCGGCCACGGCGATGTCGATTCCGGCGACGAACTGGTCCCGGTCGTCGTGGTGGCGCATCTGGTCGCCGACGGTGCGGGTGAACGACCACTCCTGCGGGTCGAGCGCCTCCCACCGCGTCGCCATCGCGTCGAGCATCTCCTCGCGGCTCGTGTCCGGCCCGGCCGACCGCGCGTTCGCGGCGTTCTGGGCCGCCGCGCCGAGGATGTACTGGACCAGCACCGTCGCGGTGACGAACCAGTCCCGCGGCGGCACCCCGAGCGCCCGGACCTGACGGCCGACCGCCTCCACGATGCGCGGTCCGCCCGCCTGCCACGCGCCGGCCGAGAGCTGGGCCGCCATCCACGGGTGCTCGTCCACCGCGTCGAACAGGCCGAGGGCGACCGCCCGCAGCCGGTCCTGCGGCGACCCGGACGCGGGCTCCTCCGTCAGGGCCGCGACCACGACGGCGTCGGTCGCGGCCGCGAGCAGCTCGCCCTTGTTCGCCACGTGCCAGTAGATCGCACCGGGCCCCGTCGCGAGGCGTTCGGAGAGCACCCGGAAGGTCAGCCCGCTCTCGCCGGCGGCGTCGAGCACCTCGATCGCCGCCGCCACGATGCGGTCCCGGGAGAGCGAGTCGGAGCGTCGGGCCACGGCACCATCTTGACACGTCTGGAACGTCGTTCCAAGCTGTGCTGGAACAACGTTCCAGAGGAGCTCACATGGTCACGATCATCGGCGCCGGCCTCGGTGGCCTGGTGCTCGCCCGCGTCCTGCACGTGCACGGCATCCCGGCCGTCGTGTTCGAGGGGGAGGCCTCGGCGGAGGCCCGCGCCCAGGGCGGGATGCTCGACATCCACGCCGAGGACGGGCAGCCCGCGCTCGAGGCGGCCGGTCTCACGGAGGGGTTCCGGGCCCTCGTCCTGGAGGGTCGCGAGGCGATGCGGATCGTCGACGCCCACGGCACCGTGCTCCTCGAGCACTCCGACGACGGGACCGGCGGCCGTCCGGAGGTCCAGCGCGCCGAGCTCCGCCGCCTGCTGCTCGACTCGCTGCCCGAGGGCACGGTGCGGTGGGGGCACAAGGTCACCGCGGTGCGGCCGCTCGGCGACGGCCGCCACGAGGTGTCCTTCGCCGACGGCACGACCGTCACCACCGACGTCCTCGTCGGCGCGGACGGCGCCTGGTCGAAGGTCCGGCCGCTGGTCTCGGACGCCAGCCCGACCTACAGCGGGCGCTGCTACGTCGAGACCTGGCTGTACGACGGCGACGTCCGCCACCCTGAGGCCGCCGCGGCGGTGGGCGACGGGGCGCTCATGGCGCTGGCCCCCGGACAGGGCATCTCCGCCCACCGCGAGAGCGGCGGCACGCTGCACGGCTACGTCGCGCTGACCCGTCCGCTCGCGTGGTTCGACGCCCTGGAGCCCGCCACCGTCACCGAGCGGGTCGCCGCGCACTTCGCGGGCTGGGCCCCCGAGCTCACGGCCCTGCTCATCGAGAGCGACACCGAGCCCGTGATCCGGCGCCTCCACACCCTGCCCGCCGGCCACCGCTGGGACCGGGTCCCCGGCGTGACCCTCGTCGGCGACGCCGCGCACCTCGCCCCGCCCAACGGCGACGGCGCCAACCTCGCGATGCGGGACGGCGCCGAGCTCGCCCTGGCCCTCGCCGCCCACCCCGACGACGTCGAGGCCGCCCTGGCCGCGTTCGAGGCGGGCATGTTCGCGCGCGGCGAGGCGGCCGCCGCGGAGGGCGACCTCGCCGAGATCCTGTACGGCCCGGACTCTCCGCACTCGCTGGTGCGGATGTTCGAGGAGATGGCTTCCTGACGACAGGTCCGGGCCGGGTGCGGGTCGGGCGCGGCCGCATCCTGCCCGCCGTCGTGGCGACCTGCTGACGTCGGACGTCAGCCGTGTGCCACCGCTGACGTTCCGGAGCTCCCCGCCCGCCGCCGCGCCGTGAGCAGGAACGCCACGAGCACGGCCAGCAGCACGAGGCCCATGAGCAGGATCGACACCCCGTCGCCGACCAGTCCCGCGAGACCCGCGCACACCAGGACCCCGACCGCCCCGCCGACGGCGAGCCCCGGCACCAACGAGCCGGACGCCCACGTGAGGCGCCGCAGCAGGGTGAGGGTCACCAGCACCACGGCGATCGGTACCGCCACCGCGAACGCGGCCGTCACCGGCGACACGTGCGCGATGTGCTCCTCGACGTCGACCGCCGCCTCGATCCCGCCGCCGACCGCCGCCACGGCGCCGAACACCAGGTAGTGCCCGTAGCCCCACGTCAGGGCGACCCGGAGCGAGGTGAGCCCCTCGTCGTCCCCGGCCAGGAAGTAGATCCACCAGAGCCCGACCACCACGAACAGCCCGCCCAGCCCGAGCACCAGCAGGCCGATCGAGAAGCCCGCCTCGTTCAGCGCGCCCGCGAAGGCGTTCGTGATCCCGAGGATCACCTCGCCCAGCACGATCAGCGTCAGCAGGCCGTAGCGCTCGGCGATGTGCTCCGGGTGCCACGGGGTCGCGGGCCCGCGGGACTCGGCGAGCGGGGGCAGCGACACCTCCGCGACGATCAGCACGACCGCGCCGACGTAGATCCACGGCGACGGGACCAGCACCAGGAGCACCCAGAGCACCTGCAGGACGACGAGCCCGGCGGCGTAGGTGCGGCAGACCCGTCGTCGGGAAGGATCGCCGGCGGCGGCCCGCAGCCAGAGCGCGACCATCGCGACGCGCATGATCGTGTAGCCGAGGATCACGGTGCCGAGCTCGCCGCGGAACACGTCGGGGACGCCCACCGCCAGCACCAGGACGCCCGCCATCTTGAGCAGGGCGAGGGCGCGGTAGGGCGCGTCGTCGCAGTCGTAGGCCGAGGCGAACCAGGTGAAGTTGATCCACGACCACCAGATCGCGAAGAACACGAGCAGGTAGCTCGCGAGGCCGGCGCCGACGTGGTCCTCGGCGATCGCGTGGTGCAGCTCGGCGGCCGCCCGGGCGATCGCGACCACGAACGCCAGGTCGAACAGCAGCTCCAGCGGCGACGCCGCGCGGTGCGACTCCTGCGGATCCCGGGCGACCATCGGCCGCCGCCACTCGGTGCGTGGGCTCGTCACGCCCGGCAGCTTGTCAGATCCGTGTCAGGCGGAGGGGGCCCGCACGATGTCGCCCGGCCCGACGTGCGCCGGGGTGGGCCGAGGCTGCCCGGCCAGGACGTCCCGGACCCGCTCCTCCAGCTTCGCCGCGACCGCCCGGTAGAAGCGCCGCTGGGTGTACCGGCCGAAGACGAGGAAGCCGAGCGCGATCACCGGGTTCGGGATCGACGCGCGGGACGAGACGCCGGTGATGACGAACTCGACCCGCCCCGTCGTCGTGTTCTTGACGACCTCGTAGACCAGGCGACCGCGCTCCAGGTGCCGGCCGAGGGTCTGGTAGCTCCAGCCCCACACCCGTTCCTCGGTGCCGTCGGCGCGGGCCCGGGTCTCGTCGACCACGGTGTCCACCCGCACGCCCATGGGGAAGCGCAGCACCACGAAGCGCCCCTCGAGCAGCATGTCGCGGCCCTTCAGCGGCGCGTCGCCGTGGAACAGCGCAGACATGATCCAGCGGTCGGCGAACTCGTAGTCGTGCACCAGCGCGCACGCGATCTCCCACGCCCCGCCGGGCGTGGGCGGGCCGGGTGCCTCCGTCGCGAGCGTGTGCCGGAGCCGGTCGTGGTGCCACCCCGTGCCGCTCGTCGTCGACGGGTCGTAGTTCAGCTCGAGGCGCGCGATCTCGGCGAGGTCGGTCGCCGGATCGGACACCGGGCTCAGCCGCATGGTCCGCATCGCGCTCCTCATACCCGTTTTCCTCTGCGACCGGTCGGTCCGACCCGGTTGCCGAGCGTCACAGCCCGCTCGGCGGCCCGACGGCGGGCACACACGCGCCTCTCAGCGACCACTCAGGAGCCGTCCGTAATTTCCGGCCCCGATGACGCTCCTCGACGAACGCCCCACCACGGTCCGCAGCGCCGAGCCCACGGGTCGGCTGCTGCGTCCCGCCGCGTCGGGTGAGCGGCGACTGTCGTGGGACGTGATCCGGGTCCTCGCGGTGCTCTCGGTCGTGGTGCAGCACGCCACCTACACCGCCCAGGGCGTGATGCCGTGGCTCGCGGCCCCGCCGTTCATCTGGAGCGTCGAGGCCGGCGCGAACACCCTCATGGTGGTCTCGGCCTTCTTCATCTGCGTCACCGTCGCGAAGCGCCGGCCCGGCCGCTGGTGGTACCAGCGCATCGCCCGCCTGCTGCCCGCCTACCTCGTCGCCGTGCTCGTCACCTACGGCGCGACCCTGGTCGCCGCCGACTACGGCTACTGGCGGCCCGGGGTGCGGGACCTGGTCGGCAACCTCCTGCTCGTGCAGGGATTCGACCCGGCCGTGACGTACATGGACCACTCCTACTGGACGCTGCCGCTGCAGCTCGGGGTGTTCAGCCTGGTGGCGCTCACGGTCGGCCTGCTCGGCCGCGACCTCTGGCGCCGCCCGGGCGTGCTGCCCGCGCTCGCGTGGTTCGGCGTCATCACGCCCGTCCTGCTCGCCACCTACGCGACCGGCTGGCTGAAGTTCCTCTCCGACGGCTTCGTCATGTGGCGCTGGCAGCTCTTCGCCATCGGGCTCGCGATGTGGCTGGCGAGCACGCGGCGCATCTCGCTGACCCACCTGGCCGCGCTCACCGCCGCCGGGGTCCTCGCCGAGGCCGTCATCACCCCGGACACCGACTCCACGATCGTGCTCGCGGCGGCCTGCCTGCTGGTCGCCGCCGCGACGCTGGGCCCGGACTGGGACTTCCTGCGCATCGGCCCGCTCCCGCGGATCATCGGCTGGGCCGCGGGCGTCTCCTACGGCGTCTACCTGATGAACCAGCAGATCGGCTACTTCTTCGCCTGGCTCGCGCAGGACTACGCGGGCGTCACGGGGTGGGGCCGGCTGCTCGGGGTGCTCGTGCTGGCCTTCGTGCTCGGGTGGCTCCTCACCCGGTGCGTCGAGCGACCCGCGTTCCGGGCCCTGACCCGTCGTCGGGAAGGGGCTCAGGCGCGCGGGAAGGACCGCGCGGCCTCGAGCAGCATCTCGTTCTCGTCAGGCGCGCCCGCGGACACGCGCACCCCCGTGGGGTGAAAGGCCCGGACGACCACCTTGTGGTCGAGCGCGTGCTCGGCGAAGGCCTGCGTGCGCTCCCCCAGCGGCAGCCAGCAGAAGTTCGCCTGCGTCTCCGGGACCTCGAAGCCCGCCGCGCGCAGCTCCGCGGCCATCCGCCGGGCCTCCGCAGCCGCGGCCCGGGCGTCGGCGAGCAGGTCGTCGAGGACGTCGAGCGCCGCGAGCGCGGCCGCCTGCGCCGGGGCCGAGACGGAGAAGGGCACCGACACGCTGCGCAGCGCGGAGGCGAGGTCGGGCGCCGTGACCGCGTAGCCGACCCGCAGGCCCGCGAGCCGGTGCGCCTTGGAGAACGTGCGGAGCACCGCGACGTGGGGGTGCGCGTCGAGCAGCGTGAGGCCGTCCGGAATCTCCTCGTCGGACACGAACTCGGCGTAGGCCTCGTCGAGCACGACGAGCACGTGCTCCGGCACCCGCGCCATGAAGTCGACCAGTTCCCGACGACGGATCGCGGTGCCCGTCGGGTTGTTCGGGTTGCAGACGAAGACGATCCGCGTGCGGTCGGTGATCGCCGCGAGCATGGCCTCGAGGTCGTGCTCGTGCCCCGCGGTGTTCGGCACCGGCACGGGCGTCGCGTGCCCGATCACGGAGACGATCGGGTAGGCCTCGAACGAGCGCCAGGCGAACACCACCTCGTCGCCCGGCGAGCAGACGGCCGCGACCAGTTGCCCGCACAGCGCCACCGAGCCGCACCCGGTCGCGATCCGTTCCGGGGCGACCCCGAGGTGGTCGGCGAGGCGCTGCGTCAGCGTGGTGACCGTGATGTCCGGGTACCGGTTCGCCACGGCGACGGCCTCGGCCACCGCCTGCTGCACGTGGGGGTGCGGCGGCAGCGCGACCTCGTTGCTCGCCAGCTTGACCGCACCCGGGACGGTGCGACCGGCGACGTAGGCGGGCAGCGACGAGAGGTCCGGACGCAGCGGTGTCACCCCGCCACCGTAGTGCGGCGTCGACGCGGGGGAACCGGTTGCGCCCATCGGGTCAGGTCCGGGGGCACCCGGGCGCCGGGACATGGAAGGCTGCTCCCATGACGACCCGCACGGAGACGATCCCGCTCGTCGACGGCTCCGAACTCACGATGACGGTCGGGGAGTCGGACGGCACCCCGGTCCGCGGCGGGATCGTGGTCCTGCACTCCTCGCAGGGCGTCACCGAACGCACCGAGGCCATCGTGGACGGCCTCGCCGACGAGGGCTGGCTCGCGGTGGCCCCGCACCTGTTCCACGGCTCCGGCTCGGCCGGGGAGGTCTCCGGGGTGTCGGTCCTGGCGGATTCCGACGCCTCGTTCGGGTGGTTGGCCGACCGCGGCGTCGCGGCCGACCTGATGGGCGTCCTCGGCTTCGACCTCGGCGCCACCGCGGCCCTCGTCGTGGCCTCCAAGCGCTCGCTCGGCGCCGTCGTCACGGTCGCCGCCGCCGGCGTGGCCCAGCCCCTGGCCGACGGGCTGCCGCCGCTGCTCGACGTGGTCGGGGAGCTGACCTGCCCCTGGCTGGGGCTCTACGGCGAGTCCGGGGACCCGGTCGACCCCGAGGACGTGGACCGGCTGCGCGAGGCGGCGCACGCCTCGGGGGCCGTCGTCGACGTGATCGTCTACCCGGCCGCCGAGCACCGGTTCGACGACCCGTCCGACGCCTCCACCGTCGTCCCCGACGACGACGAGGCCGAGGGCGGGGAGGGGACCAGGAGCGAGGCCCGGCACCGCGTGCTGAACTGGTTCGACGCGCACCTGAGGTAGGCATGTGCGCTGCGCGCAGGTGAGCAGTAAAGGTCGCTATGACGACCCTTGGTGCTCACGAGACCGGAGGTCACAAGTGACGAGCACTCGGGTCGTGGACCCCGAGGAGGGGGCCGACGACGAGCTCCGCCGCGAACGGCGGCGTCGGGCCCGGATCGCCCGGATCGTGGTGTGGTCCGCCCGGATCGTCGGCCTGCTGTCCATCGTCTCGATCTTCGCCCCGGCCGCCCGGCGCCGCCTGGAGCCCGCCGCGTGGTTCGGGCTCCCGGTCGAGGCGTCGCTGGTGGGCACCGTCGTCCTCGCGACGGCGGGGGTGGGCCTCATGCTGCTGGCCACGGGGCTGCGGCGGCGGAAACGGCGGGCCTGGCAGCTCGCCGTCGTGCTGTGCGTGGTGATCGTCGCGTCGCACGCGCTCGGACGGCACCCGATCCCGCCGCTGGTCGTCGCCGTGATCCTGCTGCTCGGGCTGCTGTGGGCCCGCCGCGAGTTCGACGCGGCGCCCGACCCGGTGGGCCGGCTGGTCGCCCTGCGCGTCGTCCTGCAGCTGGTGCTCGCCGGGTTCGTGATCGTCAGCGCGATGCTGCTGTTCGTCCGTTCCAGCTTCCTCGTGGGCCGACCGTCGGTGGGGGAGAAGCTGCTGCACGCGCTGCTCTCGCTGATCGGGGTCGAGGGTCCGGTCGAGTTCCGGTTCGAGTGGTACGACGACCTGACCTCCGCCGTCGGCCTGACCTTCGGCATCGGCGCGCTGGTCCTCGGCGGCTACTTCCTGCTGCGCTCGTCCGAGCCGCGCCCCGAACTCACCCCCGACGAGGTCGACGGCATCCGCGGGCTGCTCGAGAAGCACGGCAAGGCCGACTCGCTGGGCTACTTCGCGCTGCGGCGGGACAAGTCGGTGGTGTTCTCCGAGTCCGGGAAGGCCGCCGTGGCCTACCGCGTGGTCGCCGGGGTGGCGCTCGCCTCGGGGGACCCCTTGGGCGACGTCGAGGCGTGGCCGGGCGCCATCGAGGCGTTCGTCGCGGTGTGCCGGGGGCACGGCTGGGTCCCCGCCGTGCTCGGGTGCTCGGAGACCGGCGCGCGGGTCTGGTCGCGCGAGGCCGGACTGGACGCGCTGGAACTCGGGGACGAGGCCGTCGTCGACGTCGCGACCTTCTCGCTGCAGGGCCGCTCGATGCGGACCGTGCGGCAGGCCGTCTCGCGGATCAAGCGGGCCGGCTACGAGACGACGGTGCGGCGGCTGCGGGACGTGCCGCCCGAGGAGCTCGGTCAGCTCGCGGCCTGTGTGGAGCGGTGGCGTGGCGGCCCCGACGAGCGCGGCTTCTCCATGGCGCTCTCCCGCGTGGCCGACGCCGCTGCCGACCCGGAGGCCGTCGTCGTCGTGGCGGTGCACGAGGGTGCGCCACGCGGGCTGCTGCAGTTCGTCCCGTGGGGCACGGAGGGGCTGTCGCTGGACCTGATGATCCGCGACCCCGCCGTCACCGAGAACGGCCTCAACGAGCTGCTCATCACCGACCTGCTGGCCGCCTGCCGGGGGCTCGGGGTCGACCGGGTGTCGCTGAACTTCGCGGTCTTCCGCTCGGCCCTGGAGCGGGGGGAGCGGATCGGCGCCGGCCCCGTCGCACGGCTCTGGGCCCGGCTCCTGCGGATCGCCTCGCGGTGGTGGCAGATCGAGACGCTCTACCGCTTCAACGCCCGCTTCGGCCCGACCTGGGTGCCGCGGTTCCTGGTATTCGACGCGGTGCGCGACCTGCCGCGGATCGCCGTGGCCGCCTTCGAGGCGGAGGGCTACGGCGGCAGGCCGCCCGCGATGTTGCGCATTCTGCGCAGGTGAGCAGAAAGTGGGCTACAGGCCCACCTTCTGCTCACAGGCGTCAGGGACGCACCAACACCTTGAGCGCCTCGCGGTCGTTCATCGCCTGGTAGCCCTCGGGGGTCTCGTCGAGCCCGATGGTCCGGTCGAAGACCCTGCCCGGCTCGATCTTCCCGTCCATGACGTCGGGCAGGAGCTCGTGCATGTTCGCCTGGGTCGGCGCGATGCCGCCGGCGATCGTGATGTTCGCGCCGAACTTCCGCCCGGCGTTCGGGATGGTGCCGCTCTGCGGCACGCCGACGATCCCGACGAACCCGCCCGGCTTCGTCACGTTCAACGCCGTCGAGAGCGACTGGTCGTAGCCCACGGCCTCGATCGTCGAGTGCGCGCCGTCGGTGCCGAGGACGTCACGGACCTTCTGCTCGCCCTCCTCGCCGCGCTCCTCGACGACGTCGGTGGCGCCGAACTCGCGCCCGAGGTCGGTACGGGCCTTGTGGTGGCCCATGAGGACGATCCGCTCGGCGCCGAGGCGCTTCGCCGCGAGGACGGCGAGCAGGCCGACCGCCCCGTCACCCACGACGACGACGTCCTTGCCCGGCTCCACCCGCGCCGACACCGCGGCGTGGTGGCCGGTGCCGAAGACGTCGGAGAGCGTCAGCAGGCTCGGCATGAGCTCCGACTCGACCGGCACGTCGAGCTTCATCAGAGAGTGGTCGGCGAACGGCACCCGGGCCGCCTCGCCCTGGCCGCCGTCGGTCTCCGCGCCCCACGCGCTGCCGTTCGGGCACGCCGTGGTCAGACCGGCCTGGCAGTACTCACAGGTGCCGTCGGCGTAGAAGAACGGCGCCACGACGACGTCGCCCTGCTTCACCCGGCTGATGTCCGACCCGGTCTCCTCGACGACCCCGATGAACTCGTGGCCGATGCGGCCACCCTGCTCGGTCGCCTCGCGGTTCTTGTACGGCCACAGGTCGGAGCCGCAGATGCAGGAGTGCGTGATCCGGACGATGGCGTCGGTCGGGTTCTCCAGCTTCGGGTCGGGGACCTCCTCGACCCGGATGTCGCCTGCTCCGTAGATCAGTGTCGCCTTCATGCCCGAGGGCTACCCGTGGGCCCTGCATGCATGCGGAGATGCTGATGGCTCACACCGCCCACCAGCGAAGTTCATCTTCCCGACGGCGGGTGTGGCTCCGCTCGGGTGCCGACGGCGGCCGCCGCACGACGGGTGGGCCGCCGAAGGACCTCGGTCGCCCTGCCGGGGGTCGGCCGGTGGGGGTGGGGTGTCAAGGGCCGGGCGGGCGGCGTGTAATGTCTTCTCCCGGTGGGCCCCAGGGCTCCGGGAGGCTTCGCCTAGTCTGGTCTATGGCGCCGCACTGCTAATGCGGTTTGGGGTAACCCCCCATCCCGGGTTCAAATCCCGGAGCCTCCGCAGCGGCAGGGCACCAGTCTGTCGTGGAACAACTCAAGATCATGCGCCCGTAGCTCAACGGATAGAGCATCTGACTACGGATCAGAAGGTTAGGGGTTCGAATCCCTTCGGGCGCGCACACGAAGATGCAGGTCAAGGGCTCGTCACCACGGTGGCGGGCCCTTCTTGCGTCTCGGTGACCGCGACGGCTGACCGCAACGCGGGTCATCAGGCCTCCATCTCGTCGTCGAGGGCGTCCAGGGCAGCGCGCTGGGTGTCGAGGTTGACGTGGCCGTAGACGTTCATGGTCATCTCGATCGCGGAGTGGCCGACGATCTCCATGACGACCCGCGGGTGGATGCCGAGCGCGAGCAGCAGGCTCACGCAGGTGTGTCGGAGGTCGTGCAGCCGCACCCGGCGGAGGCCGTGCTCGGCACAGAGGTCGCCGAACATGTGCGTGATGTTGGCCGGGTCGAACGGAGTGCCGTTGCGGGTGACGAACACATAGCCCTTCGGCCGGGTCGGGCGTCCGGGCTCGGCGCCCACCAGCTGGGCAGTCACGTGGTGGGCGGCCAGGGCGTAGAGGACCCGACCTGGCAGGGGCACGGTCCGCGTCGAGCGTCGGGTCTTGGTGGGTAGCTCCTGGAGCCGGCCACCGGTCCGGTGGAGGCTCTTCGCGATCCGGAGCGACCGGGCGCCGAAGTCGACGTCCTCCCACTCCAGCGCGCAGACCTCGGAGCGGCGCAGGCCGAGCATGACGAGCACGGTCCACATCGCCGCGAGCCGGTCCGGTGCGACCGCGCGGAGGAAGGCCTTGGCCTCGTCGACCGTCATCGGTTCCGTGGTCGACTGCTTGGCCGGGCGAGCGACGCGCACCATCTTCGCAACGTTCCTGGGCACCAGCTCCTCCCGAAAGGCGTGCTCCAGGGCAGCCCGCACCGTGGCGTGGGCGTACTGGATCACCCGAGCGCCGTGCCCGTCGGAGCGCATCCCGTCGACGAGCACTTCCCGGACGTCCCGCACCGACAGCGCCGTGAGCTTCTTCTTCCCGATCCTCGGCACGACGTGGAGCCGGACGTTGGTCTCGTACCCCACCCAGGTCGACGGCCGCACGTGCGGCTTGAGGTAGATCAGCCACTCGTCGAGGAAGGTGGCGACGGTCAGGCTCGCCGGAGCTACGGGGACGTTCTTCTCGGCCTTGTCGAGCAGCTCGCGGAGCTTGCGGCGCGCCTCCTGACGGGTCTTCCCGTAGCCGTACACGCGACGACGACCGCCGCCGACGACCGGGACGTAGGCCGCCGCGCACCATCGACCGTCGGTCCGCAGCCACACGCTGCCCTCGCCGTTGGCGTTCTGGCCGCTCACGCGCTCTGCTCCTGCGCCATCCGCTCGGTGAACGCGGCGAGTGCTTCCGGGCGGACCCGGCGGAGTCGGCCGATCTTGATCGACTCCAGTTGGCCGCTGCGGAGGAGGTCGTACACCGTGCAGCGGCCAACCTGGAGCGCCTCGGCGACCTCCTCGACCGTCAGCAGTACTCGTTGCATAGGTCAGTCCTCCGCGGTTACGAGGCCGATGTGGCCCAGGTGGACCTGGGTCGTGGCGAGCTGGACGGCGACGAGGTCGACGTAGCCGGTGGCCCCGGCGAGGGCGTGGGCGGCGGCCTGGAGGGTCGTCGCGGGGTGGTGGCCGCGGTCGTCGAAGTGGCGGCCGGGCGCGCGCTCGACGGAGCGGCCGAGGAACCCGAACAGCTGCGGGAGGCGGCGGACGAGGTCGTCGAGGTCGCCGACGATGTCGTAGACGTCGGGGACGGTGACGGTCTCGCGGAAGGTGGCGTGGTTGGCGGCCCGGAGTGCGGCGGAGGCTTCCTCGGCGCGCAGGCGCAGGAGCCGTGCGTTGTCGGTCATCGTCGGACCTCCTGCGGGACGGTGGCGGCGCGCTCGGAGGCGTCGCCGAGTTGGCGGGCGAACTCGGCGGTGCTGTTGGCGACGGCGGGGCCGAGGGCGGGGATGGCGGCGAAGAGCAGGCAGACGGTGACGACGCCGGCGAGGACGGCGGGGCCGGCCTTGTGGCTCTTGGCCAGTAGGGCGGTGACGAGGGCGGCGATGAGGACCAGGGCGAGTGGGCTCATGCCGCTCTCCGGCCGTCGCGGGCGATGCGGTCGCAGTAGGCGCCGTAGCCGCCGAGGTAGGGCGCGCGGAGCCGGACGCAGTCCTGGCCCGGGGCCGACAGGTACGCGATCCCGGGCTCGGTGTTGGCGTGCTCAGCTCCGAGGCGGCGGGCGTCGTCGCCGTGAAGCATCGCCAGCGACTCGGCGGGGACGCGGAAGGAGAGGCGGACGGCGAACTGGTCGCGGGCGTACCCGCCGCCGACGGCGTTGGCCTCGAACCGCTGGGCGAGCATCAGCATCCGGAACGCTGCCTTGCGGCCCTCGGACAGCAGGCGGAGGACGGCGGAGGTGATGCGCTCGGCGAGCTTGCGGTCCTTGGCCTGCGCGGCGCGGAGCAGGCCGGGGAACTCCTCCAGGACCACGAGCACCAGCGGCGTCTGCGCGGTTGGGGCGATGTTGTCGGCTCGGGGCGGCATGGTGTCGAGGCGGTCGTCCATCCAGGCCACGAGTCGGTCGAGGTGCGCGGCGTGCGCGGTTAGGTCCTTCGAGCCGGTTACCTGGTGGGCTCGGTGGACGGTGCCGTCCCAGGCTCGGCCGAGCAGCAGGCCGGTGATGTCCGAGCCCGCGATGACGACGTCACCGGCGGCCGCGAGCTGGGCGAGGAGGCCGTAGGAGAGCTGGGACTTGCCGGACCCGTTCTGGCCCTGGACGGCGATGTGCCCGGGCAGCGCGAGGGCGTGGTCGACGAGGGTGCCGTCTTCGCGGCGGCCGAGCAGGATCGGGTCGTCGGCCCGACCGGTGACGGCGTGGGGGAGGGCGAAGGTCGACGCGAGGGGGTCGACGTCGAAGAGGACGACGCGGACCCAGCGGCCGGCCATCGGTTGGACGCGGAGCCCGGCGAAGCCGAGGGAGTGCGCCAGGCGCAGCGCGTGGGTCTCGATTTCGGTGGGTTCGCCGCCGGGCAGCAGCTCGACGGTGAACGAGGTCCCGGTCGGTGCGAGCCGCAGGCCGCCGAAGCGGGGGGTGCGGACGGTGAGCCCGGCGGCCGCCGAGATGTACTGGCAGAGCCCGACCCCGGTGCAGGCTTCGCGCCACAGGCCGCGCATGTCGGCCTCGAGGAGGCGGTGGGCCTCGAGGCGCTGCTGCTCGACCACGCGGGCCCGGAGGCGGTTGATGAGGCGGCGGGCGCCGCCGGGGCCGCCGGTGTGCCAGCGGACCGGCTGGCGGGCCACGAGGGGCCGGGTGCGGTCGGTGGTCATGCCGCGTTCCTCTCGGTGCAGCGCGAGCACAGGTCGCCGTCGACCGCGGGCATCGGGAAGAGCAGCGCGCAGGCCGGGCACATCGGATCGGTGTCGGCGACCGGGTCGGGGGTGCCAGCGAGGCGGGCGCGGCGGATCGCGCGCCGGTCAGTGGGGGTGGTGGCGGCCCACAGGCCGTGGTCCTGGCCGGTGTCGAGCGCCCAGCGCAGGCAGCCGGTCGCCACGGGGCAGGCCGAGCAGATCGGGGCCACGGCGATGCGGTGGCGGGCCACGAGCACGCTCGTGTCGTCGTCGGAGGCGGGGAAGAACAGCTCCGGGTCGGTGTCGCGGCACGCCGCGTTCTTCTGCCAGCCCATGACTCACGCCGCCTCGGTCTGCTCGGCGGAGCGGCGGCCGGTGCGCTGTGGCCCGGCCGGGCGTACGGCGTTGGCGGTGAAGGAGACGTCGACGCCCTTGCCGGTGCGCGAGGCCCGGACCTTGACCCGCAGCCCGACCAGCTCGACCGGCGCGTACGGGGCGAACTCCGGCTCGTCGGCGGCGGCGAAGCGGACCCCGAACAGCTCCGGGCGCCCGTCGCGACCTAGCGGGAGCATCACGTCGGCGACGTAGACCCGGGCGCCGGTGACCTCGTCGACCTCCGGCGTCGAGCCCGGGCGGCGGCCGTTGGCGGTGTCCTCCCACTGCATCACCGCCGCGACGTGGCCGGTGGCGACCGGCGTGTAGTCGGACCCGTCGAGGGTCCCGGTGAACTCGAAGAGCGCCATCTCGTCTGTCTCCTTCTGCTCCAGTCTGGTGTAGCTCTCTGGCTCAGACGCTAACAAACAGGAGCAGGCTGAAGCAACTGTTACACATGGTGCCGCCCATCTCTGCTGGTGGTGGCCGTCAGGACTGACGCGATACGGTTCAGCTGTTACTAACTGCGTCGAGCAGTACGGATCAGAGGAGATGCGGCAGTGATGTCCCAGGCCCCGGAGCGGTTGACCCGCGGCACGAGCGCGGAGTCCATCGCGCGGCATCTGCGGACCGAGATCGAGTCCGGCACCTACCGCCACGAGCAGCAGCTCCCCAGCACCCGCGCTCTCGCCGCGGAGTGGGAGACCAGCGTGGCCACGGTGACCCGGGCGATGCAGATGCTTACCGCCGAGGGTCTGGTCATCTCCCGCGACCGCTCCAGCCGGGTGGTGAACTACCCGGGGGAGGAGCGCCGAGCTCGCCAGGAGACCGAGGCCCCGACGATCCTCGTGATCGGCGGCTACGCCGGATCCGGCAAGAGCGAACTCGGGCGGATCATCGCTCGCCTCACCGGCTGGCCCCTGTTCGACAAGGACAGCGCCACCCGACCGGTCGTCGAGATGGCGCTGGTGGAACTCGGCAGCGCCCCCAGTGACCGCGAGTCCGACCTCTATCTGTCCAAGGTCCGCCCCGCCGAGTACGAGGCCCTACGGACCCTGACCGCCGAGAACGTCGCCTGCGGCAACTCCGCGATCATGACCGCGCCGTTCATCCGCGAGCTGCGCGACGAAGCCTGGACTCGGCACATGGCTGCCGACGCCGAAGCTCTCGGCGCGACCCTGCGCGTCATCTGGATCAGAGCCGACGCCGACACCATGCAGACCTACATCCGCCGCCGGGGCGCTGCGCGGGACACCCACAAGCTCGCGCACTGGGACGACTACCTCCAGGGCGTCGACCAGGACTTCACGCCGACCCTGCCCTACGCGGTCATCGACAATTCGCTGTCGTCCCCGCCGCTGCAGGAGCAGGCACGAGAGTTGCTGACGGCGTGGGGAGTCCTGTGACCGACGAGGGAACGGCAGCCGACGAGGAGGCGGCGGCGATGGTCGACCAGATCAGGCGTCGCTACGAGCAGGACGGCCTCATGCTCGCGGGCACCGTCCGCAAGCGCCGGCCCGAGGTGCTACATCGTGCGGCGACCCTCGCCCTGGAGGAGATGCAGGCGGGCCCGACGCCGGCCACGTGGGAGACCGCTCGCACCCGACCGTACGCCTCTGAGGAGCTGGACGACCCCCGCGACGTCCTCATCGGCAGACTCGCCGCCATCCTCGGCGTCGTCGACGGCGGATACCACCCTGCCTCCTACCCCGCCATGCTCGCGGCAGCCCGCGAGCTGCAATCGAAGTTGTCATCCTTCGAAACGTCTGACCGAAGGCGGAGGCAGCCTGATCGACGCTGCTAGAAGCCTTGACCCCATCTGCCTTGTGAGTTTGGGTCGAGCAAGCGGACGGTTCGCCGAGCTTCCTCGCTGCCGTCAAGCTCGGCGATGACCTGGTAACTGCCGGGATGTGGAAGTGGAAGACCCAAGAGTGGGATTGCAACGGGCAGGACGGATTCCTCGCCGGGAACCATGATTGGCGAGCGACCCATGTTGAACTCTGCCAGGAACTTCCCACGATCTTCCGCGGCAGCTCCTGGAGGCAGTTCGTCCCCCATAGGCACGAGCTCTCCGTCGGTGTCGGAGATCG
This sequence comes from Actinomycetospora corticicola, assembly GCF_013409505.1. Taxonomy (NCBI): domain Bacteria; kingdom Bacillati; phylum Actinomycetota; class Actinomycetes; order Pseudonocardiales; family Pseudonocardiaceae; genus Actinomycetospora; species Actinomycetospora corticicola. The sequence continues at coordinate 4,798,272 of NZ_JACCBN010000001.1, forward strand.
ACACTGCGAGACGGTGCATCTGGTTTGTGGCCTGCCACGGAATCGTGATCGACAGTGCGACGGCGAAGTTCACCGCGAAGGGTGCCTCGGGGCGGAGCGGCGCAAGGAGGTTGATCGCTCCGCCGGAGACGAACAGCTTCCCTCCGTGCACCTGAGCGAAGTCGGCGATCATCATGTCAACGTGCAACGCGGGCCTCCTTGGGGGTGTCGTATGACAACGGTAGGGTAACGTGTCATACACAAGACCGTACCAGGATGGTCGTGTCATACACGAGCGGAGCATGATGGAGCCTCACCCGAGCACGGCCGAGGGGATCAAGTTCCTGCCTCCGGACGAGGCGGCCGGGTTCGAGGGCACCATCGAGCACCTGGCGCGCAAGAACATCCAGCCGAGCGAGGTCGACGAGGTGTTCTGGGAGCCGCCGGTGTGGTTGCGTAACAAGAAGAACCGTCGAGCGAGCTGGAGGATGTTGGGGCGGACTGTGGCTGGACGTGCGCTCGACATCAAGATCATGTGGGATCCCGAAGGAGAGCCGCTCCTGGTCCCGGTGACGGGGTGGAGAGCGGCAGATGCCGACGTCAACAAGTACCTCTAGGGAGGAGTCGAACGTGTCTGATGAGTCGATCTATCGCGCCGTTGAAGCTGAGGCCAAGCACTACGACGACAACCCAGATGGCGACGAGTGGGAGCCGGTGCCCGCTCCCGTGCCTGCCTCAGCTGCCTCCCGGCGCCAGCTTCGGTCGGTCCTGTCCGTGCGCTTTGCGCCGGAGGAACTCGATCGCATCAAGGCGGAGGCAGATCGAGAGGGCGTCACCGTCTCTTCTTATGTTCGCGCGGTCACTCTAGGTTCCGTGTCTGGAGTATCGAAGCAGCAGGGTGATTGGATGTCCACGAGTAATGGTTCGCACCAGGTGATCTTCCGCGCTAACCACCATGTCGGGGAGACGTTCTCCGAAGTTTTCCTCCGGCACGGGAATGACGGTGTAATTCCGACTTCTTCATTGTCGACCACGACCTAGCTCGACGCATCGTTCCTATTCTTCCCGATGCTTGTTGAGTGGGCCGCGACCCGCGGTACGTTCGAGTATCCAATTTCGGATGCTATGGAAAGGCGCATTCTCCGCCTTGCTAAGCAGCTCCGCTTCCCAGCGACCTGCCACGATTGACCGCCAATTATCAGCCGGCAGTGCCAAGTGCTCATCCGCTGGCAGGTCCTCACTGGCGATCTCCTCGTCGGTCATGTCCTTGACGAGCCCGGCGAGCTTGCGCAGGTCGCGGGCGCCGGTGGACCACGTCAGCTGACGCCGGTTCTCCGACGCGGTCTCCCACTCCCACCAACGCGCCAGCGTCGACTCCTCGTAGGTCTCGATTGCGTCGACAAGGAGCTGCATCGGGGTCCGGCCGCCCTTGCGTCGGCCCTCCTTTCGGTGCGAGCCGGTGACCTCGTGGGCGATCTTGGTGAAATAGTCGGCCAGGTCCCCGTCGCCGAGCTGGACCTTGCGCAGGTCCCACCCATGCTCCTCGGACGCGTCGAACCCGGCGCGGGCGAGGGCATTGCTCCAGCGGGCGAACACCCGGGCGCCGACGGAGGCGGAGACGACGTCGGCGGAGACGTTGTCGGAGAAGCACAGCAGGGCGTGGATGTGAACGTGCCAGCCGTTGCCTCCGTCGGTGACCTCGACGACGCGCGCCCACCCGAGGAGCCCTCCGAACAGCTCCTGGTCGGCCTTCCAGGCTGCCCCCGAGGTGACTCGTGCCCAGGCGTCGGAGAGCACGTCCCAACACCCACGTCGCTCCCGCAGCGTCTGCTCCTCGATGGCGTCGGCCTCGGCCTGGCGCTCGTCGAAGTCCCAGCCCAACTCGTTCGCCGTCGCGTACTCGGCTGCCTTCTCGCGGAGCCGGGACAGGCGGCGGCGCTCGTCGCCGGTCAGCCCGAGCCGATCGCCGCGGGCGTGGCGCATCGTCAAGGTCAGCAGGAACGCCGACCCGCCCCGTTCCTCGACCGCACGCATGACCCGGGCCAGCTCATCGGCTCGGCGGGTGGCGATCTTCGCGGCGCACTGCGGGCAGCACCACACCGACCCACACGTCGCCAGCCCGGAGAACCCCGCCGTCCGGGTTCCGTCCGCGTTGTTGGTGACCGCGAGCGTGACCCCGGCGTCCTGATCGAGCACCGTCCCGCAGTTCCGGACCCGGCGGAGTCCGGTGATCTTTTGGAGCTGGCGACGGCGAGCCCACCGACCAGCCCGCCGCGCCTGCGCCTTCGCCTGCCGCTCACCAGGCGTCAGACGCTCGTTCGCTCCCCGGCGGGTCCGGGCCGGGTGAAGAGTTGTTCGCCCATTACCGAGAGACCCCGCCATCACCGACCACCCCCGCAGGTCAGCGCCAGCGCCGGAGCACTGGCGCGGCCCGGCCCCTTCGGGCCGGGCACGCCACCCCTCCTGTCTTCGACCCGGGGCGCGCGCCCACCCCGGGGGCCGGGCCCACCCAGCAGCACGACACCGACAACCGACCCGAGGCAAGCGGCGGTGACGACGTAAGGCCTCCGGCGGCCAGGGCGCTCCGCCCCTGAACCCAGGACACCGGCCTCAGGAGAGACGGGGACGAGCTCGAGCACGGCCAGGAGGCGGAGGTGGTGGTCGGGACGGGGCCTCACCCACGACGGCGCGTCCGAGGACTGCCAGACCGCCCGCACGGCCGCAAGCGCCCACCACCCAGCGAGCAGCCGGCCACGAGGAGAAGGGGCGCTTGCACCCGCACGACCGGCCCCGCAGGGCAGAGCCCGCGCCGCCGAGGGAGAGACCCCGAAGACGAACCCTGCGGCAGAAAGCCGCGAACACGACGACGCCGAGCGTCCCGGTTCAGCAGCGCAGCCGGGTCGCTCGGCGAGATCGATGGGGGCGGTCAGGTCGGTCCGCTTGACCGCGGATTCTGACCGCAACGACAGCAGACGTCGGCAGCGCGGGGTAGCGGCGGGCAGTGGCTGGACCACGGGCCCGGACCGGCGCGGACTTTCCCGGACGGGGTCTCGGCGCCTACGGATCAGAAGGTTAGGGGTTCGAATCCCTTCGGGCGCGCATCACGAGGGCCCGTCACCACCGGTGGCGGGCCCTTCGTCGTGTCAAGCGGCCAGGGTTGCCTCGATCTCCTCGCGGTGGAAGTCGGCCGGCTGGACGAGGCTGCCCGTGTAGTCGTCCCGGTGCGCGATCCGGGAGCCGCACCAGCCGCAGCCGCCGGCCGCGTCGACGACCGCGCGGCCCTCGACCTCGGCGCGCCGGTCGACGACCTTCCGCTGCTGGACCTGGTCGTAGACCCACCAGATCCCGAACGGCACGGCGAGGATCGCTGCGGTGATCAGGGCCCACTTGATGATGAGGATCGCCAGGCCGATCAGGAGGACGATCCCGATCACGGCGCCGAGGCCGGACGGGTTCGAGCGTCGCGAGGCCATCGTCAGCACCACCACTTCTTCGCGCAGTACCCGCCGGTGAGGGCGCCGTCGGGAAGGCCGTTGTCGCCCCGGCGGGGCAGGGGGACGTAGACGTGGTCGTCGTCATCGGACGAGGACGACGGGCTCGACGTCTCCGGTGCGGAGCAGGTCCGGCCGTTCGGGTCGGCGGAGCGCAGTTCGTCCAGGTAGGTCGGGTCGGCCTTGCTGGCGCCGTCGGCCTGCGTGTGGTCGTAGGTGACGGCGAGGGTGCCGTAGTCGCCGGCGCTCGTGTCGACGTAGCGCAGCAGCCGGCCGTTGCGGTCCTTCTCGACGCCGGGCTCGGTGCGGAGGGTGACCTGCTGCCCCTCGAGGTAGGTCTCGGCGGTGGACGTGGCCTGCCGGCCGCCGTAGGTGGAGGCGTCGCAGGCGTCGATGCCGAGGATCCGGATGCGCTGCCCGCCCGCGACGAAGGTCTCGCCGTCGACGACGTCGGTGACCGTCACGGTGTCCCCGGTCGGCTCGGGCGCCGCAACCGGTGCCGCCGCGGCGGGGGCCACGTACCTGGGAGCCGCGGGGGCGCTGACCGCGGCCGGGGCCGCCGTCGTGCTCGTCCCGCCGTCCGACAGGTCACTGATCGCGACGAGGCAGAACACCCCTGCCGCGATCCCGGACCAGACCTTGTATGCCGTGCGCACCCTCGTCGTCCCCCCGACCGTCCTCGTGTGTCGTGGCTGTTGTCGGACGAGCTGACCAGCGTGTTACCCGCCCATGACCTCCGCGTCGAACTCCGCGCGCGCCCGCTCGATCGCGGGGGGCCGACGCGCTCAGAGCAGCGCCTTCGAGCTGCGTCGGAAGGCCCACACGACGACGAGGGCGGCGAGCACCGTCAGCGGGGTCCCCATGGCGACGCGGGCGATGCCGAGACCGCCGGTCGCGTCGGCGAGGTAGAGCCACTGCTGGACGACGAAGCGGGCGCCGAAGACGACGGCGGCGGCGAGGGTGGCCAGGTCGTGGGCGCGCAGCACCCGGCGGTGGGCCCGCCACGGGTGCTTCCCGCCGTGGACCAGGTTCCACACGATGCCGGTGATCGGCCGGCGCGCCAGCAGGGACGCCGCGGTGACCACGAACCCGGCGAGGGCGGCCCAGATGCCGATGACGAAGAAGTCCTTGGCCGACCCGGTGAACGCCACGAGGGCGGCGGCGACCCCGACGCCGAGCAGGCTCCCGACCGCCGACGCGACCTTCTCGCCGCGCACGAGCCGGAAGATCGTCAGACCCAGGCCGGCGGCGAGGGAGACGGCCAGTGTGATCGGCAGGGAGAGGAAGGCGTTGGCCGTCACGAACACGACCACCGGGATCGTGGAGTAGACGAACCCCAGGGGGCCGCCCATCTGGTCGAGGACGGTCGGGGTCGCGGTGGGCGTGGGCCGCGTCGGGGCGTCGGTGTGCTGTTCGTTCATGCCCTCGAGGGAAGTCCGTGCCGCTGCGGCACACTCAAGGCCCGCGTGACCCGGCCCACAGCCCCAAGCGGATCGGACTACCTCGACCGGCTGGCGGTGCACGGCGTCGAGGAGGCGGCCGCCGTCCCGATCACGGCGTGAGCGACCGGCCTCCCAGGTGCTCGGCGAGGAACCGCTCGGTCGCCCGGAACATGTCGATCAGGTTCTCGGTCTGCGCGAACATGTGGCCCTCGTCGGCGTAGACGCGGTAGTCGACCTCCACCCCGCGTGAGCGCAACGAGGCGACGATCGTGTCCGACTCCGCCTGCGGCACCCGCACGTCGTTGGCGCCCTGGAAGACCATCAGCGGCGTGACGATGCGGTCCGCGTGCGTGATGGGCGAGCGCTCGATCATGTCCGCGTACGCCACCGGGTCCTCCGGGTCGCCGACGTAGGCGTACCAGTTGTTCACCAGACCCGGCCGGATCGCCGCCGGGAGCGCCAGCATGAACGTGGCGAGGTTCGAGATGCCGACGTAGTCGACGGCCGCCGCGAACACCGACGGGTCCCGCGTCACCGCCGTCAGCGTCGCGTAGCCCCCGTAGGACCCGCCGAAGATCCCCACCCGCTCCGGGTCCGCGTGCCCCTGCGCGACCGCCCACTCCACGGCGTCGAGCAGGTCGTCCTGCATCGCCCCCGCGAACTCCCCGATCCCGGCCTGCATGTGGTCACGGCCGAAGCCGGTCGAGCCGCGGAAGTTCACCTGCAGCACGGCGTAGCCGCGGTTGGCGAACAGCTGGGCGACCGGGTCGTTCCCCCACGCGTCGCGGGTCCACGGGCCGCCGTGCGGCACGAGCACCAGCGGTCCGGGACCGTCGGCACCCGGCGGACGGGTCAGGTACGACGGCAGGTCGCGTCCGTCGCGGGCGCGGACGGTCACCGGCACGGTCGGGGCCAAGGTCGTCGGGTCCAGGTGCGGGTGGCTGCCGAAGAGCCTGCGCGCCTCGCCCGTGGCGTGGTCGTAGAGCCACGTCGCGCCCCAGTCCCGGTCGTGCCCGAACGTCACCAGCCAGCGCCGTCCCGCCGCGTCCGTCGACACCGCGCCCAGGTCACCGTCCGACAACGCCTCGAGCCGCTCGAGGACGGGTGCGAACCACGCCGCGACCGGGACCACGACCTGCCGTGCGTGGGAGTACCGCACCGCCACGAGCTCGCCGTGCCGGTCGAGGACCAGCGGCGAGGGGATCGTCGGGAAGACCTGGCCTCGGCTGTCGAGGTCGAACTCCGGGTGGCCCGCGACCTCCGTCTCCACCCCCGTGGTCAGGTCGAGGTGCACCAGGCGCAGCCGGTCGGTGTGGCCGTGCCGGCCGATCCACAGCCCCGTGCCGTCCGGGGTGAGCTGCGTCGGGAAGGGGCCGGTGGGGTGGTCGGCGCCATCGAATGCGGCCACGACGCGGACGGTCCCGTCGGGCCGGCGGTGGTTGACCGTCCAGTGCCCCTCGTCGTCCTGCCCGATCCCGTAGAGGTCGCCGCCGGGCGCGACCATCGTGCCCCCGACCTCGCCGTCGCCCGTGGCGATCACCGTCAGCGCGCCGGTCGCGACGTCGATCTCGCTGGTGTCGACGCGCTCCGGGCGCTCGTGGTTCATCGCGACCACGAGCCGGCCGGGTCGACCGACGGGCACGGCGTGGCCGAAGACGCGGGCGCCGGGGAACGGGGTGAGGTCGACGGCGGGCGCGGCGGTGTCGGAGAGGTCGTCGAGGTCGACGCGGTACACGTGGAAGTGCTCGTCGCCGCCGGAGTCCTGCGCGTAGACCAGCCACCGGTCGTCGACCCAGGTGTACTGGTGGATGCTCCGCGTCTCGTCCGCGGTGACGCACCGGGCCGCGTCGAGGTCGTCGACCGGGGCGACCCAGACGTTCAGGCGGTCCTTCCACGGCGCGAGGAAGGCGATCCGCCCGCCGTCGGGTGAGAGCGTGGCGCCGGCCCGCTCGGGTGGGGAGACGAGGTCCTCGACGGGGATCAGCGGTGTCATGGACCCAGCGGACACCGTGCCGTCGCGGCACGGTCAAGGGCAGACTCCCCGGCGTGGGGTGGAGCACGCGGGAACTCGCCGAACTCGCCGGGACCAGCCTGCGCTCGGTCCGGCACTACCACGACGTCGGGCTGCTGCCCGAGCCCGAGCGGCGCAGCAACGGCTACAAGCAGTACGGCGTCGCCCACCTCGTGCGGCTCCTGCGCATCAAGCGGCTGGCCGACCTCGGCTTCTCCCTGCCGCAGATCGCCGAGCTCGGCGCGGGCGACGAGCACCCGGCGGAGGCCCTGCGCGCGCTCGACGAGGACCTCGCCGCGCAGGTCGACCGGCTCCAGCACCTCCGGGCGGAGCTAGCAGAGATCCTCGAGCACGAGGTGCCGACCGACCTGCCGAACGACCTCGCCGCCGTGTCCACCGCGACGCTGTCGGACACCGACCGGAACCTCGTGACCGTCATGGGCCGGACCCTCGGCGCGGAGGGCCGCCAGGTCTACGCCGACCTGGTGCGGGCCGAGGACACCGACCCGCAGCTGACCGAGGAGTTCGAGGCGCTCGACACGGACGCCGACGAGGCGACCCGGGACCGGCTCGCGGAGCGCTTCGCCGACGAGGTCCTGGCCCGCGCCGCCGCCGAGCCCCGGATCACGACGTTCGGTCTCGACGCCCCCGGCGGGATCCCGCAGTACCTGCGCACGGTCCGGCGGGCGATGGAGGACCTCTACAACCCGGCCCAGCTCGACGTCTTGAACCGGATGGTGCACCGGTTCCGGGCGCGCTGGGACCCCGAGGCCCTGGCCGAGCGACCCGACGTCGGGAAGCATCCGGAGACGTGAGCGACGAGAAGCACCTCATCCGCTACTCGGGTCGCGGGGCGTTCGCTCGCGACCTCATCGCCCGGGCGGCGGGCAGCTCGGTGTTCACCGAGGACGGCCGGGAACTGCTCGACTTCACCTCCGGGCAGATGAGCGCGATCCTCGGCCACTCGCACCCGGAGATCGTCGCGACGGTGCAGGAGCAGGTCGCGAGCCTCGACCACCTGCACTCGGGCATGCTCAGCCGCCCGGTCCTCGACCTCGCCGAGCGGCTCGTCGCCACCCTGCCCGCCCCGCTCGAGAAGGCCGTCTTCCTGACGACGGGTGCGGAGGCCAACGAGGCCGCGCTGCGGATGGCGAAGCTGGTCACCGGGGGCCACGAGGTCGTGTCCTTCGCCCGGTCGTGGCACGGGATGACGCAGGGCGCCGCGAACGCGACCTACAGCGCGGGCCGGGTGGGCTACGGGCCGGCGGCGCCGGGCAACTTCGCGCTGCCGGTGCCCGACCGCTTCCGACCCTCGATCGTCGGTCCCGACGGCGAGCTGGACTGGCGCCGGCAGCTCGACCTCGGCTTCGACCTGGTGGACGCCCAGTCGGTCGGCGCGCTCGCCGCGTGCCTGGTGGAGCCGGTCCTGAGCTCCGGCGGGGTCGTCGACCTCCCGCCGGGCTACCTCGCCGCGCTGGCGGAGAAATGCCGCGAGCGGGGGATGCTGCTGATCGTCGACGAGGCGCAGACCGGGCTCTGCCGCACCGGCGACTGGTACGCGTTCGAGCGCGACGGCGTGGTGCCGGACATCCTCACGCTCTCCAAGACCCTCGGTGCCGGGCTACCGCTCGCGGCCGTCGTCACGAGCGCGGAGATCGAGGAGCGGGCGCACGAGCGCGGGTTCCTGTTCTTCACCACCCATGTGAACGACCCGTTGCCCGCGGCCGTGGGCCTGACCGTGCTCGACGTCCTGCAGCGCGACGGTCTCGACCGGCGCGCGGCCGAGCTCGGGGAGCGGTTGCAGGCCGGCCTGCGGTCGTTGCCGCACGACGTGGTCGCCGACGTGCGGGGCCGCGGCCTGCTGGTGGGACTGGAACTCGGCGGCGCGGACGCCGATCAGCGGGGCGCGCGGGTGACCGCGCGATGCGCCGAACTCGGGCTGCACGTGAACATCGTCCAGCTCCCCGGCATGGGAGGGACGTTCCGCATCGCGCCGCCGCTGACGGCGTCCGGGGAGGAGATCGACCGGGGCGTGACGATCATCGGCGAGGCGCTCAGCTCGGTGCGCTGACCTTCTCGACGGCGGGGCCGCCCGGCGGGGCGAACACGTGCGCGAGCCGCGCACGCCACGTCGTCGCCGCCCGCACGTCGCGCCAGATCGCGGCGAACTCGTGGTACTGCAGGCCGGCCACGTTCTGGGTGGGCGGCGGCGTGGTCAGGCCGTAGCGGGGACGGTGGGTCTCCTCGGCGTATGTGCCGAACAGGCGGTCCCAGACGATGAGGACCCCGCCGTAGTTGCGGTCGAGGTACTCCGGGTCGCTCGCGTGGTGGACGCGGTGGTGCGACGGCGTGTTGAACACGAACTCGATCGGTGCCGGGAGCCGCCCGATCCGCTCGGTGTGCACGAAGAACTGGAAGACGAGGTTGAACGAGAACGCCGTGAAGATCATCCACGGCGGGACGCCGAGCAGGGGCAGCGGCACCCAGAACAGCATCTCGAACCACGGGTTCCACTTCTGGCGGGCCGCGGTGGACAAGTTGAAGTACTCGCTGTTGTGGTGGGCCTGGTGGGCGGCCCACACGAGGCGCACCCGGTGCGCCGTGCGGTGGTAGCCGTACCAGAGCAGGTCGACCGCGAGCAGCACGCCGACCCACGTCCACGGGCTCGAGGGGTCCAGGCGCAGCGGTGTGAGCTCGTAGAGCACGGCGTAGCCGAGCAGCGCCACGAACCGGGCGACCGTGTTGAACAGCAGCGCCACCATCCCGCTGATCACGCTCGTGACGGTGTCGCGACCGTCGTACCCGCGCAGGTCGTCGTCGGCGAACACGGCGAACGAGACCGCCTCGAGCACGACGAATCCGATGAAGAACGGCACCGCGAGGGTGAGGGGATCCCGGAGGACCGACATGCGCCCATTCTGCCGAACCGGGTAGTTCCCCCCACCCGCACCCGGATCGGGTGCCGACAGGATGCCGCGTATGGCTCTCGTCCCGGTCGACCTGCCCACCCCGACGACGATGCGCGGCCGCTGGGCCGCGTTCGCCGCGATCCTCGGCGCCCGCGGCTGGGGGAGCGGCGCCTTCGCCGAACCCGCCCGCTGGCACTACGACGACGGCGGGGGCAACTGGGCCGACCTGCACCTCGTCGGCGACGGCCGCGCCGTGCTCGTCGGGAACGACCACGAGTACTCCGACACCTACTTCCGCGAGGCCGCGACGTACTTCCAGGAGGAGGAGACCGACCTCCTCGCGGGCGCGCCGGACTGGTGGGAGGCGCCGGCGATCGACGGGATGGCGCGCCAGATGTGGGTCGGCTTCGTCTACGGCTGGGACGGCGAGGGCTGGTGGCGGGCGCCCTACGACCTGTCCGACGGGTTCGCCTCGCTGCACCCGGTCTTCGTCGACGACGAGCGGTGCCGGGACCTGATCGTCGAGTTCGTCGAGAACGAGGCCCCGCACCCGGTCCGTCCCGAGGCGGTCGACGCGCTGATCGCGGCCGGCGCCGACCTGGACCGCGAGACGCTGCGTGCCGTCGCCGACGTGCCGGAGTGGGACCTCGACGCCGGGGTCGCGGCGGCACGGGCCTTCCGTGGCTGACGGGCCGGCCGTCCGGCGGGCCTCGGGCGGGTCGGCCCGGGTCGGATCAGTCCGGGCCCGATGAGCTCGGGACGGTCAGCCCGTCCAGGACGAAGCCGGCGAGGCGGTCGGCCCGCTCGGACCAGGTGTCGTCGTCCGGGAGCGTCCACAGGCCGGCGAGCAGGGCGAGGACGTCCGCGGAGTCCCGGTCCTCGCGCAGCGTCCCGTCGGCGACGCCCCGCGCGAGGATGCGGTCGAGGGCGTCGAGGATGACGCCCCGCGCCGGCGGATGGTCGGCGCCCGGGGCGTGCAGCAGGTCGCCGAGCGCGCGCTTCGTGCGGGCGAACTCGACGAAGCGCAGGAGCCAGCGCGCCAGCGCGACCGACCCCGACCTGTCGTCGGGAACGGAGCCGAGCGCCTCGATCTCCTGCGCGTAGGCCGCGGCGACCAGGGCCTCGCGGTGCGGGAAGTGCCGGTAGAGCGTCGCGATGCTGACCCCGGCGTCGCGGGCGACCACGTCGAGGGCGACGTCGGGGCCGTCGGAGGCGAACCGGCGGGCCGCGCTCTCGAGGAGGGCGGCGCGGTTCGCGCGGGCGTCGGCACGGGGGGACACACGACAAGCGTAGGCGGCCTACGTTTCGGTGGTACGGTTGAGTCGCAACCGTAGGAACCCTACGTTTCTGAGGAGCACGACCATGACCATCCAGACCCCCTTCGGCGAGTTCTCGACTGCGGACGAGGTCGCCGAGGGGATCGACCTCACCGGTCGGCGAGCCGTCGTCACCGGGGCGTCCTCCGGCATCGGCGTGGAGACGGCGCGGACCCTCGCGACCCACGGGGCCGAGGTGACGCTCGCCGTCCGGAACCTCGAGGCGGGCGAACGGGTGGCGACGGAGATCCGCGGCCAGGGCGGGAAGGTCGACGTCCGACCGCTGGAGCTCGGTGACCGCGCCTCGATCGCCGCGTTCGTCGACGCGTGGGAGGGCCCGCTGCACCTGCTGGTGAACAACGCCGGCGTGATGGCGCTGCCGGAGCGCACGCTGATCGACGGACAGGAGGCCCAGTTCGCGACGAACCACCTCGGGCACTTCGCCCTGGCCACGGGCCTGCACCGGGCGCTCGCGGCGGCCGACGGGGCGCGCGTCGTCTCGGTGTCGTCCTCGGCGCACCTGCGGCTTCCGGTGCTGTTCGACGACCTCAACTTCTCGTTCGTCGCCTACGACCCCTGGATCGGCTACGCCCAGTCCAAGACCGCGAACGTGCTCTTCGCCGTCGAGGCGACGCGGCGCTGGGCGGACGACGGGATCACGGTCAACGCCCTCATGCCGGGTGGGATCGCGACGGGGCTGCAGCGCCATGTGGACATGGAGGCGCTGATGGCCGTCCGTCGCGCGGCGGGGGCGTCGCCCGAGATGAAGACCGTCGAGCAGGGCGCGTCGACCTCGGTGCTGTGCGCGGTGTCCCCGCTGCTCGACGGCGTGGGCGGTCGGTACTTCGAGGACTGCCACGAGGCGACCGTGCTGACCGACCGCACGCAGGCCGACGGCCGGCACGGGGTCGCGCCCTTCGCGCTGGACCCGGCGAACGCGGAGCGGCTGTGGGAGGTCTCGGAGCGCCTCGTCGCCTAGCGCCAGGCCTGCTTCTCGGTGACCACGGCCGTGATCAGGTCGAACGGGGTGACGTCGAAGGCGGGGTTGTAGACGGGGGTGTCCGCGAGGGTCGTGGTCCCGCGGACCTCGTCGGCACCGCGCTCCTCGACGACGATGTCCGCGCCCGTCGGCGTGTGCGGGTCGATCGTCTCCTCGGGGGCCACCACGAGGAACGGCACGCCGGACCGGGCGGCGGCGCACGCGAGCGAGTAGGTGCCGATCTTGTTCGCGGTGTCGCCGTTCGCGGCGATCCGGTCGGCGCCGACCAGTACCGCGTCGACCAGACCGGACGCGATCGCCGCGGGCCCGGCCGAGTCCACGCAGAGCCGGTGCGGGGCGCCGGCCCGGGCGAGCTCCCAGACGGTGAGTCGGGCGCCCTGGAGCAGGGGTCGGGTCTCGCACGCGAGCACCTCGGTGAGCGCCCCGCGGTCGTGCAGCCGCAGGATCGCGCCGAGGGCGGAGCCGCCCGGTCCGCACGCGAGATCGCCCGTGTTGCACACCGTCAGGGTCCGCACGGGTCCGGGGCGCAGCTCCTGCACGAGGTCGGCGGCGCGTTCGGTGGACCGGGCGTTGACCACGGCCGCCTCTGCCGCGACGAACCGGGCCTCGGTCAGGGCCGCGGCGGGCCCGTCGTCGGCGCGGGCGAGCACCCGGCGCACGCCGAGGCTCAGCGGGACCGCCGTCGGGCGGGCGGTCGCGACCCGCTCCGCGGCCTCCGGGGTCCCGAGCGCACAGGCGAGGGCGGCGCCGTACGCGCCGGCGATCCCGAGGCTCGGTGCGCCGCGGACCGCGAGGCTCCGGATCGCGTCGACCACCTCGTCGACGGTGCGCAGGGTCAGCCACGAGGTCGTGTGCGGGAGGGCGCGCTGGTCCAGCAGCACCACGGCAGGGCCCTCGTCCGACCAGTCCACGAACTCCACACCACCGATGGTGACACCCGCGGTCCGTCCGGTGGATCTGCGCGGCACGATCAGGAGAAATCGGGCAGGGGCGAGCCGTTAGCCCGTGTGGGTGTCTAGAGTCCGCCGGAGTCGTGGGATCCACGTGAGGAGAATCCGCTGCGCACTCGGGTCGTCAGTCTCGCCGCCGTCCTGCTCCTCGCCGTGCTGGGAGCGCTCACCGCCGTTCCCGCCCAGGCGGCCCCGGCCGCCTACCAGCCGCCGCCCGTGACGTTCGGCCCGTGCACCAGCGCGTCGCTGGTCCAGGCGGGGGCGCAGTGCGGGTTCGTCACCGTGCCGCTGGACTACGCGAACCCGGCCGGGCAGAAGATCCGGATCGCGATCTCCCGGGTCGCGCACAAGACCCCGGACGCGCAGTACCAGGGGATCATGCTGACCAACCCGGGCGGCCCCGGCGGGAGCGGGCTCGGGCTGTCCCGGCTGCAGTCCCGGGTGCCGAACGGCGCGGGGAACGCCTACGACTGGATCGGGTTCGACCCGCGCGGCGTGGGCGCGAGCACGCCGTCGCTGTCGTGCGACAAGACCTACGCCGGGTACAACCGCCCGTACTACGTGGCGACGCAGGACCCGCGGGCCGAGAGCGCGTGGCTGACCAAGTCCGCGCGGTACGCCGCGGCCTGCGCGGTGGCGAACCGGCCACTCCTGGCGCACCTGCGGACGACCGACACGATCGCGGACATGGAGTCGATCCGCCTCGCGCTGGGCGCGCAGCAGATCAACTTCTACGGCTTCTCGTACGGCACCTACCTCGGCACCGTGTACGCCACCCTCCACCCGCAGCAGACCCGGCGGATGGTGCTCGATGGTGTCGTCGACCCGTCGAAGGTGTGGGAGCAGGCGAACGACGACCAGGACGTCGCGTTCGAGAAGAGCATCGGCGTCTTCTTCGCCTGGGTGGCGAAGTACGACTCCGTCTACCACCTCGGGACCACCGAGCAGGCCGTCCGCGCGACCTACGACGGGCAGTACCAGAAGCTGCGCACCCAGCCCGCCGGCGGCCTGATCGGCTCCTCGGAGTGGAACGACATCTTCCTGCAGGCCGGCTACTACGTGTACGGCTGGGAGGACATCGCCTCGGCGTTCTCTGCCTGGGTGAACCAGAACGACCCGGCCGGTCTGCTGGCGCTGTACCCGCCGCCGACCGACGACAACGGCTACGCGGTCTACCTCGGCGTGCAGTGCACCGACGCCCCCTGGTCGCGCTACCCGCAGTTCCGGGCGAAGAACACGGCCCTCTTCCCGCAGGCACCGTTCGAGACCTGGGCCAACGCGTGGTTCAACGCGCCCTGCACCTTCTGGCCGGCCCCGGCGGGTCGGCCGACGGCCGTCAACGGGGCCGCCGCGCCGCCGATCCTGCTGGTCTCCGAGACCCTCGACGCGGCGACGCCCTTCACCGGTGCGCTGGCCGTGCGGCAGTCGTTCCCGAGGTCCGCGCTCGTCGAGGGCACGGGCGGCACGACCCACGCGGGGACGTTGCAGGGGCAGGCGCCGTGCGAGGACCGGATCGTGGCGCGCTACCTGAGCGACGGGACCCTGCCGGCCCGCTCGGGCGGTGGGGGTGCCGACGCGCAGTGCGCCCCGACCCCGCAGCCCACGCCGACGGCGGTGAACGTGCCCGCGCCCACGGCGGCGACGGCCAAGGCCGCCGCCAGCGCGGTCACCGCGGTGGCGCCGCAGCGCTGGTTGGGGAACTGACGCGGGCCCGGGAGGCGAGGTTCACGCTGGGCGGGTTCCGGAGGTCCCGGGGCTGCCTGGTGTGGCCCTCGCGCCGGGGTGCTCAGTGGAAGCGCACGGCGAAGCCGACCGGGTGCAGGTCGGCCGAGAAGAACACGTCGAACCGGGTGTACGCCTCGGCCTCCGGTTCCTCGGCGGACGACCAGGAGAAGCTGAGCTCGGCCTCGCCGGCGGTGGGCACGGTGATGGTGTCGAGCCAGAACCCGCGTCGGTCGTGGTGCAGGTAGAGCGACAGCAGGTGCAGGGCCTTCCCGACGAGGGCCTCGCGCTCGGCCACCACGCGCGCGGCGAACTCCTCGCAGCCGGGATGGACCTCGACCTCGAGCCCGTCGTCGTGACGCTGGATGCGGCTCACCCGGCGAGGATGCCAGCCGTTCCCCCGAGGTGGAGGAAGGAGCGGTAGGAAGGCGGTAGTATCGAGGTGTGAAGCTCAGTGTGAGTCTCCCGGACGAGGACGTGGCGATCCTCGACGAGTTCGCGCGCACGCGAGGGCTGCCGTCCCGGTCGGCGGCGGTCCACCACGCCGTCGGCATGCTCCGGCTGCCGCACCTCGAGCAGGACTACGAGGCGGCGTGGGACGAGTGGGCCGGCTCGGGTGATCCCGAGGCGTGGGAGGCCGCGGCCGGCGACGGCGTCGCCGATGCTGCGCGGTGAGATCCGGGTCGCCGACCTGAACCCCGTGCGCGGCGCCGAGGCCGACAAGCGTCGACCGGTGGTGGTCGTCAGCAACGACCGGGCCAACTCCGCGGCGGTTCGGCTGGGTCGCGGGGTCGTCACGGTCGTGCCCGTGACCGGCAACGTCGACCGGGTCTACCCGTTCCAGACGCTCCTCCCCGCCGCGGCGACCGGCCTCCGACGTGACTCGAAGGCGCAGGCCGAGCAGGTGCGCTCCGTCGCCGTGGAGCGCCTGGGCGGGGTGATCGGTCGGCTCCCTCCCGAGACGCTGGCCGAGCTCGACGACGCCCTCCGGCTCCACCTCCAGCTCTGAGCGGGTCAGCTGTCCGGCCCGGACGCATCGATGGCGCCGCTCGCGCGTCCGGTGCGAGCGATGGGCCATTCCTGTCACGGGGCACGGGCGGCTGCATCACGATCGGGTGATACCGGCTCACACGCGGCGTACCGGCGGCGATGAGGGGGCACACACCCCGCCCGGTTGGAGGAGAACGTCATGGCCGTGCCCACCCCGAGGACGCCGACCGGCATCCCCGCGCTCGCCCTGCTGCTCGTGCTCCTCGTGATCGTGCTCGCGATGTGGGTCGCCTGGACGGCCTGACCGACCGCTAGAACACGACCGTGGTCGTCCCGTCGCGCATCACGCGGTCCTCGCAGTGCCAGCGCACCGCGCGGGAGAGCACCGAGCGCTCGACGTCCGCGCCGAGACGGGTGAGGTCGGCCGCGGTGTGGCGGTGGTTCACCCGCACCACGTCCTGCTCGATGATCGGGCCCTGGTCGAGCTCCTCGGTGACGTAGTGCGCCGTCGCGCCGACGAGCTTGACCCCGCGCTCCTTGGCCTGCCGGTAGGGCACGGCGCCCACGAAGGCGGGTAGGAACGAGTGGTGGATGTTGATCATCGGTGCGCCGACGGCCTCCAGCAGCGAGCCCGACACGATCTGCATGTAGCGGGCCAGCACCACGAGGTCGAGGCCGGCGAGCAGCTCGGCCTGGCGGGCCTCCGCCTCCGGCTTGCTCTCGGGCGTGACGGGCACGTGCACGAACGGGACGCCGAACGACTCGACGGCGGCGGCCAGGTCGGGGTGGTTCGAGACGACCACCTCGACGGTCGCGTCGAGGTCGCCGCGCTGCGTCCGCCAGAGCAGGTCGAGCAGGCAGTGGTCGATCCGCGAGACGAGGATGCCGACGCGCTTGGGCACCGCGGTGTCGGTGACCGAGAACTCCATCGCGAAGTGCCGGGCCACGTCGGAGTCGAAGGCGGCGCGGAGCCGGTCGAGGTCCCGCGAGGGCAGGGCGAACTCGGTGCGCTGGAAGTACGTGCCGTCGTAGGTCGCGGTGGTGTGCTGGTCCAGCGACAGGATGTTCGCGCCCGAGGCGGACAGGAACGACGAGACGGCGGCGACGATCCCGAACCGGTCGGGGCAGCGCACGAGGAGGCGGCCGACGGTGTCGGCGGGGCGTGACACGCGGACAGGCTAGTCAGGCGTACCGCGACACCGCGCGGGCGTCGAGCTGGGTGGGCACCGTCGCGCGGGGCATGCGGCGACGGGGGGAGCGCAGCGGCGTGAGGGCGTCGTTGCGCCGGCGGACGATGGTGGTGGCGAGGTCGCGGGAGCGGGCCTCGAGCTCGTCGTCCTCGCCGCCGGTGAGCGCGGCGGCGGCGTCGCCGACCTGCAGCGCGATCCGGGCCAGGTCGTCGAGGAGGTCCGCGGACCAGTCGAAGCGGTCCACCCCGTCGGGGCAGCGTGCCTGCATCTCGGTGACCTCGCCCAGCGTCTCGTGCGCCCGCCGCACCGCCTCGGTCAACCGGCGGCGTCCCTCGTCGTCCACGAGACCTGCCTCCTCCGCCGCGCCGTGACCCGTCCCGGCCCACGCAGAGTGCCCGACCCCACGCGATTCACACGTGCGTCGGTGGCCCGGAGGTCACGGATCGGTGAACGCGGGACGACGGAGGCCGCGATGGGCCGATCGGGACGGGGCTGACGCGATCGGGTGACCGGCGCCGACACGTCCTGTCCCGGACATGGGGAAGCCCGGTCGGCGGGGGGACACCGACCGGGCTCGTGTCGATCACGGGGGGCATGATCGACCCTCTTAACGTTCCTCTCCGTGGTCGGCGGCGTCAAGGAACAGTCGGACGTCCGAGCTGTGCCGTGTCACTCAATCCGTCCGGGTCCGTGCGACCATGTGCGCCGGCGGAGGGGAGAGCGTGATGCGCATCCGACTGCAGGACGGTCCCTGCGCGGGCGAGCACGACGTGCGGGTCATCGATTCCGCACCGCCGCCCGAGGAGTACCTGGTGCTGGTGGAGAAGGGCCCGCGCACGCCGACCGACGGCGTGAACGGCGGGACGATCCCGGGCGTCAACGTCTTCGCGGTGCACCGCCTCGCCCGACGCGACCCGGACGGCACCCCCGTCTACGGCTTCGCGGGGCAGCGCCACACCCGCGGCTACTGAGCCCTCGTCGGAGACGACGGGTCCGCGCGGCGGACCCGTCGTCGGGACGCGGATCAGGACTTGAAGGCGTCCTTGATCTTCTCGCCGGCCTGCTTGATGCTGCCCTTGGTCTGGTCGGTCTTGCCCTCGGCCTGCAGCTCCTTGTCGTCCTGCACCTTGCCGACGGTCTCCTTCGCCTTGCCCTTGAGCTCGTCAGCCTTGTTGTCGATCTTGTCACCGGTAGCCATGAGCAGGGGATACCCGAACTCAGGCCGCCACCAACAGCACCCAGACCGGTCCGGGCGCGAACGTCAGCGGGGTGCCGTCCGCGGCGGTGAACGCCGTCGGGTCGGCGGGCGCGGCCCGGGACCAGGTGCCGGTGGAGCGGCGGCCGTCGCGGAGCACGTCGACCGGCCCGGAGCCCACCGTCACGGCCGTGGGGGAGGGCGCGCCGGCGACGTCGCGGATCGCCGAGGTCCGCACCGGCACGCGCTGCACCACGATCGTCGCGGGGCGGACGTCGGTGGGCGCGCCCCCGACGGTGAGGTCCCACCGGTCGCCGTCGGCGCGGGCGAGCACCTCGGTCCGTCCGACCCGCTCCACGACCTCCGCGGCCGGGGTCGCGCCGGCGTCCACGGGACCGAAGCGGAAGCCGACGTCGCGCGGTGCGGCGGCGTCGGGGGCCGCGGCGAGCAGCGCGGCCGGGTCCGCCACCAGGTCGTGGGGCGCCGGCCGGTCCGGCGCCCGGCGGTAGGCCGCCGGCACCCGCTCCGCCGACACGCCGTCGATCGCCGCGGCCGCGACGTCCCGGTCGAGCTCCGGGGCGTTGCCGGAGTAGGCCAGCGCCGGGCGCCCGTAGGCAGCGAGCACGTCGAGGTCGGACTCCCGCAGGCTGCGGACCGCGCCGACGGTGGGCGGCAGCCGCGAGGCGAAGACCGCGAGCAGCCGGGTCAGCCCGGCCTCGACCGGCTCGACGTAGACGACGTCCGCGTCGCCGACCCCGATCCACGGCCGTGCTTCCGGGGCGTTGTCGACCTTCACCGCGAGCACGGCCCGGCCGGGGTCGCCCGGCTCTCCGGTCAGCGGGGACATCCCGGCGGTCGCGGTGCGCGTGGCCGCGGCGGGACCGGTGGGCGCGTCGCGCCCGCCCAGCACCACGAACCCCAGGACCGCGGCCAGCGCCAGCGCCAGGAGCACCCCCAGCGCCTGCGTGCGCCCGTCGCCCCGCCCGTCCGCCACGGTGAGCATCATCGTCCGGGCCCGCCGCGACCTATGATCAGGGCATGGCGCGCCGCGCAGCGCAGGATCCCGAACCGGTCGACCCGCCGCGGGAGCGTGCCTCCGACGCCGAGCGCGAGGACGTCGCCGCGATGCTCGCGCGGGCGATGGTGGCGGGCCGGCTGACGCCGGTCGAGTACTCGGACCGGGCGGCGATCGCCCAGGCCGCGCGGTACCGCGATCAGCTCGACGGGCTGCTCTCCGACCTGCCCGGGTTCGTGCTGCACTCCTCGCACGGCAGCGACGTGCTCGACCTCGAGGCCGGGCTGGGCGGCTCGATCACCCGCCGCGGGTACTGGAAGGTCCCGCCGACGGTGCGGGTGCGCAGCTGGGTGGGGCGGGTGCTGCTCGACTTCTCGGAGGCCGAGGCCACCACCGCGGTCACGGCCGTGGAGCTCGTCACCGGGATGTGCACCCCGACGATCGTCCTGCCGGAGGGCGCGACCGCCGACGTGGACGACCTGCGCATCTCCGCGGGCGCCGTGCGGGACGAGACGGTGCACCGCCGCGAGCGCGGGGATCTGCACGTCAGCGTGCGTGGACGGCACTCCTTCGGCGACGTCGTCCTGCGCCACCCGGTCCGCGGACGCTGGGAGCGGCTGCGGGCCCTGCCGGCCGAGGCGCCCCGCTCGGTCGCCCGGAGGGTGACCCGGGTCCACCGACCCGCCCGGCCCGACGCACGCCGATCCGACGGCCCGGGGCGGTAACGTCGAGCACCCGCGACGCCAGCCCGTGAGACACCGAGGAGGGACCCCGTGACGCTCGACCCCGGCGCCGGGCTCCGGCTCCTCGCCCCCCTGGCGGTCGGCGTCCTCGTCGCCCTGCTCGCCTCCCCGCTGTACCGGGCCCTCGTCGCGCGCCGCCGCCAGGCGCTCCTGGTCGACCGGGTGGTCACCGGCCGGGTGGCCCGGCTGACCGGTCCGGAACGCCGTCGCGCCGTCCGCCACCTGCACCGTCAGGCGGGCGACCCGGTGCCGATGGTGCTCGGTCTCGCCGCCCTGGCCGGCACGATCTCCGTGGTCGGCGCCCTGTTCACCGCCCGCGCCACGACCGGCGGCAACGCCGACCGCCGGGCGGTCATCGACGGTCTGCTCGGGGCCCTCGACGACGCCGGGCTCCCGACGCCGGGTGCGGGCTCGGCCGTGCTCGTGGTCGCGTCGGTGGTCTCGGTGCTGCTCGCGCTCGCCGTCGCCACCCTCCACGTGGCCGCCCTCGACGTCGAGCGCCGCCGGGCGATGCCCGTGACGCGACCGTGGCCGCTGTCCCGGCGCCGCACGACCTGGCTGCTCGCCGTCCTGGTGTTCGCCCTGCTGCTCCTGATCGGGCTGGAGAACGGCGCACTCGCCGCCGGCCTGTACCTCCTCGGCCACCAGATGACGCTGCGCGCGCTGCGACCGAAGCTCTGCACGATGGCGCCCGCCCTGCCGGAGGCCCTGCGCGCCGCCCGGCTGCCCGACCCGAAGGAGCGCCGCCTCATCCGGTCGCGGCGCGGCCCGGCGCCGGCCGTCGGTGCCGCCGGCGCCACCGGGGCGCGGCCGCCCACGGCGGCCCGCCCGATCCCCCCGGCCGGACCCCGCTCGGGCCCGGGCCGCACACCGCCCCCGGTCGCGCCGCCGCGCTCCACCGCCGCTCCCCGCCCGCCGACGACGGCGACGCGCCTGATCGACATGGCGCCGCCGGAGCAGCCGCTGAACCCGCACGACCCGCGGACGGTCGGCGAGTACCAGCTCACCGGGCGGCTCGGCTCCGGCGGCATGGGCACCGTCTACCTCGGCCACCGGGCGGGCACCGCGGGTCAGGTGGCGATCAAGGTGCTCGCCCCGCACCTGCTCGACGACGTCGATGCCCGCACCCGGTTCCTGCGCGAGGGCCAGACCCTGCAGAAGGTCACCGGCGACTACACCGCGCGCGTCCTCGGGGTCGGGTTCGACGGCTCGATGCCCTACATCGTCATGGAGCGGCTCGACGGCCCGTCGCTGCACGCCTACGTGTGCGAGAGCGGCGCGGTGCGCGACGCCGAGACCCTGACGCGGATGGCCATCGCGCTCGCCCGCGCCCTCGCCGCCCTGCACAACGACGGGATCACCCACCGCGACCTCAAGCCCGGCAACATCCTGCTGACCTCCGCCGGCCCCAAGGTCGTCGACTTCGGGATCGCCCGGGTCGTCGGGCAGACCCACCACACCCCGGCGGGCAACATGGTCGGCACGCCCGGGTACATGGCGCCCGAGCAGGTCACCGGCAACGGCGCGGGCCCGGCGACCGACGTGTGGGCGTGGGCGTGCTGCGTGGTCTTCGCCGCCCGTGGCGACCACCTCTTCGACGGCGAGAACATCGTCGACATCGCGCGGCGCATCCTCGACGGGCCGCCCGCCGACGCCTTCACCGGCGTCGGGCGACTCTCCCCGCGCCTGGTCCCGGTCCTGCGGCGCGCCACCGCGCAGGACGCCGCCGACCGACCCCGCGACGGTGCGGCGCTGCTGCGGCTGCTGGACCGTTCGGGCGCCACCGCGACCGTCGGCAGCTTCGCCTGGGACAAGCTCGTCGGCGCCCGCTGAGGCACCCCCGTCGTCGGGACGTCCGCTGCTACGGTTCGGCTCGCATCGACCGAACCGAGGAGGGGCGGGCACGTGGCCAGCTGGGACGACCTGGTGCTGTGGGTGCGGGTCCGCTACGAGGTGATGGCGCAGAGCGCGGACAGCCTCACCTTCCGCCTCCCGACGGGCGAGGACCGTGACCAGCTCGTCTACGTCCGGCACCGCGGCGCGGTCGACGGGCACGACTGGATGCAGATCGAGTCGCCGATCGCGAAGCTCGACCAGATCGACGCCCGGCGCCTGCTCGAGCTCGCCGAGGACGCCGTGGTCGGGGGCGCAGCCGCCGTCGACGGGGTCGCCGTGTTCCGGCACGCCGCGCCGCTGGAGGACATGAGCTTCGCCGAGTTCGAGGGGCCGTTCCGCCTGGTCACCGAGACCGCGGACCGCCTCGAGCAGCAGCTGACGGGCGCCGACCACTTCTGACTGGACCTCGGCGCGCGGACCCAGCAGGATCACCGCGTGGCCGAGCTCGAGTTCACCCCGACGCCCGAGCAGTACGCCTGGACCTTCGGCGGGGTCGCCCCGGTCCGCGAGGTCGAGCCGGGCACCGTCATGCGCCTGTGGTGCGACGACGCCTTCGGCGGGCGCATCCGCGCGGTCACCGACCTGCCGAGCGCGGTGCTCGACGCGCGCTTCCTCAACCCGCAGACCGGGCCGTTCGCGGTCCGCGGCGCGGAGCCCGGCGACACCCTGGTGCTGCACCTGGTCGACCTCACCCCGGCCCGCGAGTGGGGCGCCTCCACGCTCGTGCCGTTCTTCGGCGGCCTGACCGGTACCGATCGCACGGCCCTGCTCGACGACCCGCTGCCCGAGCTCACCTGGATCTACGAGCTGGACCGGGCGCGGAACACCGTCACGTTCGTGGCGCGGCGCAGCGACTTCAGCGTCGACCTGCCCGTGGCGCCGATGCTCGGGACCGTCGGGGTGGCGCCCGCGGCCCGCGAGGTCCGCTCCTCGCTCACCCCGGACGCCTTCGGGGGGAACATGGACACGCCCGAGATGCGGGCCGGCGTCACCTGCTACCTGCCGGTCAACGAGCCCGGCGCGCTGTTCTCGGTGGGTGACGGGCACTACCGGCAGGGCGAGGGCGAGTCCTGCGGCACCGCCGTCGAGGGTGCGATGGACGTGACCCTGATCGTGGAGCTGGTGAAGGCCGACGTCGCGCCCGCGCCCCTGTGGCCGCGCATCGAGAGCGACGAGGAGCTCATCACCGTCGGGTCCTCCCGCCCGCTCGAGGACGCGTGGCGCATCGGGCAGAAGGAGATGATCTCCTGGCTCGGCACGCTGCACGGGCTGGACCGCCTCGACGCGTACGAACTGCTCACCCAGATCTCGCTGGCCCCGCTGGCCAACGTGGTCGACACCAACTACAGCGCCGTGACGAAGGTGTCCAAGGCGTTCCTGCCCCGCGTGGACCCGTACGGCGGCCTGCACGCCGACCTGCGGGCCCGCGCCGCGTCGCTCTAGGAGACCCCGTGGATCTGCAGCTCGCCGGACGCAAGGCCCTGGTCACCGGGGGCAGCAAGGGCATCGGCCGGGCGGTCGTGGAGAGCCTGGCCGGGGAGGGCGCGACGGTCGCCTTCTGCGCGCGGGGTGCCGAGGGCGTCGAGGCCTGCGTCGCCGACCTCACCGCGGCGGGGCACGACGTGCGCGGGGCCGCGGTCGACGTCGCCGACGGGGACGCGCTGCGGGCCTGGGTGACCGGGTGCGCCGAGGACCTCGGCGGCATCGACGTCGTCGTGGCCAACGTGTCGGCGCTCGCCATCCCGCCGACCGAGGAGAACTGGGAGGCGTCCTTCCGCACCGACATGCTCGGTACCGTGCGCCTCGTGGAGGCGGCGCTGCCGGCCCTGGAGGCCTCCGGCGCCGGGTCGATCGTCACGATCTCGAGCGTCTCCGGCCGCGAGATCGACTTCGCGGCGGGTCCGTACGGCACCTTCAAGGGCGCGATCGTGCACTACACGCAGGGGCTGGCCCATCAGCTCGCCGGCCGCGTCCGCGCGAACTCGGTGTCGCCCGGCAACACCTACTTCGAGGGTGGGGTCTGGGAGTCGATCGAGTCCGGCGACCGCGAGCTCTACGACCGCGCGCTCGCGCTCAACCCGACCGGCCGCATGGCGCGCCCGGAGGAGATCGCCGTGGCGGTCACGTTCCTCGCGAGCCCCGTCGCGTCGTTCGTGACCGGCACCAACCTCGTGGTCGACGGCGCGCTGACCCGCGGCGTGCAGCTCTAGCGCTGCCGGCCCTCGGGCAGAGCGGGGCGCTCCGGGCCGAAGATCAGCGAGACCAGGGCCTGCGCCGCCGCCCCGACCGCTCCCACCGCGGCCACGACGGTGCGGGCGGTCCAGTCGACGGCCACCTCCACCCCGTACCGGGTGGCGGCACCGGCGCGCCGCCACCGGCTCGCGAGGTCCTCGGTCGGCCGCGCGGGCAGGTGCCGCGGTGCGAGCACGAGCTCCGTTCCCGACGACGGGTCGGGGCGCTCGGCCGGCCCGGAGGGCGCCCGGACGGCGCCGGGCCGGGCGGTGCGCCGGTGCGGAAGCAGCGGTCCGACGTGGGGGTGCCGGGGTGCGGGGACGTCGGCCGAGAACAGGGCCGGACCGTCACCGAACCGGGCGATGGCGGCCGCCTCGCCCGCGACCAGCCCCGGGCGGTCGCCGCCCGCGGCGTCCGACCCGTCCGGAGCCTCCCCGCGGGGATCGGCCGGGTCGTCGGTCATGGTCACCTCTCGGTGTCGCTGGGTCGTGCGGACCTGATGGGACGGGCGGGTCCGATCGGTGACCGGTGGCCCGTCGTCGAGCGAAGGACAGTGTCACCCATGTGCGGGGACACCGAACACCGCTCGCCGCATGTTTCCATCCGGTCACGGAGCGCGCCAGATTCCCCCTGTATCCGGGCCTCGCCGCAGCCGTTGACCTCGACGGGATCGCCTACGCGGCGGACTCTCCGATCGGCGGTTCCACGCGGGGGACGGTCGCCGGACGGAGACCGGGCCGTGATCCCATCGAGACCGGTGGGGCCGGCCCACCGCACGGACGCGGGAGGTGGAGCGGTGGCGGGAGCGCATTCCCGGTCCTCTCGACACGAGCGTCCGGACCCCCTCGAGGTGCCTCCGCCCCCGGGCCCCGACCTCGACGCCGAGGACCGTGACCGGGACTACGGCGAGATCTTCCGCCCCCGCCCGGCCGACGACCCGGCCCCGCCCTCCCCGCCGATCGGGTTCCCGAACGCGCTCTCCTCGTCGTCCTTCCGGACGCCCGGCGGGAGCGCCCCCGCGGGCCGGCCCATGGCCGAGCGTCGCTCCGGCGCGGCGCTGCTGACGGGATCGCGTCCCGCCGGTGGCGGTGCCCCCGCCACGACCTCCCGCACCGCCCTGCAGCAGCCGCTGTCGGTGCCGCCCCCGCCGGCTGCGCCACCGCCTCCGGCGAACCCGCCCGCGCAGGGCCCGACCGGTCGCGGTCCGGGCGCCCCGACCCGCCGTCCGGTGGGGCACCCGTCGTTCCCCGGCTCCGAGCCCGCCCCCTCGCTGACCGGGACGCGCGCCGTGCCCGGCGCGCGCACCGACTCCGGCCCCCAGCCCCGGCCCGGCACGCCGCCCCCCGCGCGGCCCGGTGGTCCGGCCCGCCCGTCGGCGGCCCCCGGTCGTCCCGGTGCGCCGGTCGCGCCCGCGACCGGATCGGCACCCGTCCGACCCGGGCCCTCCGCCCCGGGCGCGGCGCCTGCGCCCGGGCGGCCGTCCGGGCCGGCCCGTCCTGCCGGCCCGCAGCCGAACGCCGGTCCCGGTGCGTCCCGGACCGTCGCCGGCCCGCCCCAGGCTCTCGCCGGTGCCGTCGCCCCGGTCCGCCCCGGGTCGCCCGCCGCCCCGCAGAACCCGGTCACCCCGCAGCGGCCCGCCGGCCCGCAGGGCCCAGCCGCTCCGCAGGGCCCGGCCGCTCCGCAGGGCCCGGCCGCTCCGCAGGGTCCGGCCGCTCCGCAGGGCCCGGCCGCCGGGTCGCGGCCGGTCGCACCCGCCCGCCCTGCACCGTCCGGCGAGCGGGCACCCTCGGCGGCGCCCGCACCGACGGTGCTCGATGGACACGACGCTGCCCCGCGCCGCACCCCCGACGGCACCGCCATCGCACCCGCCGTCGGGAAGGACGGGCGCGAGAAGGGCCCCGAGGTCGACGGGGAGGACTCCGGCGCCTCCGCCGCACCGACCCGGGCCTCGTCGCCGACGACCACGGCCGGCTCGACGGGCACCGCCGCCACCACGACGACGCGGCGCGGCGCCTCGACCCCCCAGTCGA
Organism: Actinomycetospora corticicola; assembly: GCF_013409505.1. NCBI lineage: Bacteria > Bacillati > Actinomycetota > Actinomycetes > Pseudonocardiales > Pseudonocardiaceae > Actinomycetospora > Actinomycetospora corticicola. Next base: position 4,824,383 of record NZ_JACCBN010000001.1, read on the forward strand.
TGCAGACCCGCGCCGAGCGTCGCGCGGCCGGCAAGGACGGGCTCGCACGCGCAGCCGGACGCCGGGCGACCGGGACGCGGACCACCACGACGGCGACCACCGGGCGCTCCCGCACCGCGCGGTCGGCGGCGCCGCTCCGGGACGACCGTTCCGCCCCGCCCCGCGGGCGGATCGCCGCGGCGGTGGCCGCGCTCGTCGCGGCCGTGGCGGCCAAGGTCGTGCACTGGCCGGGCGGCGAGCGCCTGGTCCGGGTGGGCCACCTGGTCGACGACCGCGTCCAGCGCTACCTCGACGGCAAGGACGGCGAGTCGCTGCCGGTCGCGGCCCGGCTGTGGCGCCGTCGCCGCCGGATGGGCTACGCGACGCTGGCGACCGCGGTCGGGGTCCCGGTCCTGGCGCTGACGCTGGGGTGGCTGCTCGTCCCGGTGCCGAACGCGGATTCGGCGGTCGAGAGCCAGCTCAACACGGTGTCCTTCTCCGACGGCACGGTGCTCGCCCGCGTGGCGCCTGGCGAGCAGGGCAACCGGCAGAAGGTGTCGATCGCCCAGGTGCCGCTGCCGGTGCAGCACGCCGTGCTCTCGGCCGAGGACCGGACGTTCTACACGAACTCCGGCTTCGACGTCTCCGGGATCGCGAAGGCGGCCTGGAAGCAGGTCACCGGCGGGCAGGGCGGCGGGTCGACGATCACCCAGCAGTACGTCAAGAACGCGATGGTCGGCTCCGAGCACTCGTACTTCCGCAAGTTCAAGGAACTGATCATCTCGGCCAAGATCACGCAGGAGTACTCGAAGGACCAGGTGCTCGAGGACTACCTCAACAGCATCTACTTCGGGCGCGGCGCGTACGGCATCCAGGCCGCCTCGCAGGCGTACTTCGCGAAGTCGGTCGACCAGCTGACCCCGGCCGAGGGCGCGATGATCGCGGGCCTCATCCAGGCGCCGTCGCAGTGGGACCCGGCGGTCAACCTGCAGGGCTCCCAGCGCCGCTGGACCTACGTGCTCGACGGCATGGTCTCGCAGGGCTGGCTCTCCGCCGGCGACCGCGCGAACGCGACGTTCCCGATGACGATCCCGCCCCGCAAGGTCGGCAACGGCGTGCCGGACGACGACCGCGGCCACATCTACAACGCGGTCAAGGACGAGCTGAAGAGCCTCGGGATCGACGAGGACGCGCTGGTCACCGAAGGCCTGCAGATCCAGACGACGATCGACCCGGAGAAGCAGGCCGAGGCGGCCGAGTCGGTCCGCGACGAGATGCAGGGCAAGCCCGCGAACCTGCGCAGCGCCGCCGTCTCGATCGACCCGCGGACCGGCGCGATCCTCTCGTACTACGGCGGCGACAACGGATCGGGCCTCGACTACGCGCAGGTGGAGAAGCAGGCGGGCTCGACGTTCAAGCCGTTCGTGCTGCTGGCCGCGCTGCAGCAGCACCCGCCGATCGGCATCAGCACCCAGTTCGACGGGCAGTCGGTCCCCGGGAAGACGGTCCGCAACGTCGAGGGCGCGGACTGCGCCAACTGCTCCCTGAAGAAGGCCATGACGTTGTCGAACAACGTCGTGTTCACCGCGCTCGGCAACGAGGTCGGCCCGCAGGCGGTGGCGGACGCCGCCCACCAGGCCGGGATCACCGCCAAGCTGGAGAACCCGAACTCGGGCCTCGCCCTGGGCAACGCCGAGGTCACCCCGGTCGAGATGGCCGCCGCCTACGCCACGTTCGCGAACGACGGCGTCTACCACAAGCCGCACCTGGTGCAGAAGGTCACGACGGCCAGCGGCGAGGTGCTCTACGACGGCGCGGCCGACCAGGGCGAGCAGCGCATCGACCCGAAGGTGGCGCGCAACGTCACCGAGGCCATGCGCGACGTCCCGACCTACGACGGCGCGCAGCTCGCCGGCGGGCGCATCGCCGCGGGCAAGACCGGGACCGTCCAGTCGCACCTGGACAACCAGAACAACGACGCGTGGATGGTCGGGTACACCCCGTCGGTCGTGGCGTCGGTGTGGGTCGGCACCGACGACAACACGCCGATCCAGTACCCCGACGGCCGCCCGATCTACGGCCACGGCATCCCGAGCGACATCTGGCAGAAGTTCATGAACGGCGCCGTGCAGGGCACGCCGAAGCAGACCTTCGGGGAGTTCGTGCCGGTCGCCGGCGACGACCCGGGGACGACGGCCACCGGCGAGGGCCAGCAGGCCAGCAGCACCACGGCGGCCGCGCCCACCACCGAGAGCAAGGCGCCCGGCACGACCACGACCGCGCCGCCGACGCCGAGCGCGGGCCCGGCCCCGGCACCGGAGCCCGCCCCGGTGGAGCCCGGCGCCCCGGCCGAGGGGGCCGCCCCGGAGGCCCCCGCCGCTCAGCAGCCCGAGGAGCCTGCGCAGCAGCCCGCCGCGGACGGCTGATCACTCCGGCGTGAGCTCCCAGTCGGCGTAGTCGAAGCCGGGGGACACCACGCACGTGACGAGCACCTCGGCGTCCGCCGGTTCGGCCCGTTGCCACGTCCCGCCCGGCACGAGGACGGAGAGCCCGTCGTCGGGACCGAGCCGGTGCTCCACCCCGCCGTCGGGACCCTCGGACACCCACACCGAGACCGGCCCGCCGCGCTGCCACAGCCACAGCTCGTCCGAGCGCACCCGGTGCCACCCCGAGCGCTCGCCGGGCGCGAGGGCGTAGTGGATCGCCGTCGCGGTGGGGCGCGGGCCGGCGTAGCCGGCGGGGGTCACGACGACGGGGGCGGCCCAGAGCCGGCGGAACCAGCCGCCCTCGGGGTGGGGTTCGAGGTCGAACTCCTCCGCGAGGGCCGGCCGGGTGCTCACGCCGTCATGTCCAGCGAGGCGAGGACCTTCGTCGGGGTGATCCGGACGACGAGCTCCCCGGGCACCGCGTTCCGCTTCCCGAACTCCTCGGCGCGGTCGGCCCCCATGTAGCGCCCGCCGAGCGCGGTGGCGGTGCGCAGCAGCTCGTCGGGGTCCTCGGAGAGCGTGACCGTGCCCTGGACCTGCACGAACGCGAACGGCGGCTCCTCGAGGTCGACGCACAGCACCACGCGCGGGTCGCGGGTGAGCGCCTTGCCCTTCGCGGTGTCGCGCCCGGTGTTGAACACCAGCGTGTCGTCCTCGAGCAGGTACCAGATCGGGGCGACGAGGGGGCGGCCGTCGCTCGCGGTCCAGCCGAGCTTGCCGGTGCGGGTGCCGTGGGAGAGGAAGTCCCGGACGGCGGGATCGGTCAGGCTGCTCATGGGGCCGACCCTAGGGCCCGGGAGAGGGCGTCCACGGCCGTGCGGGCGGTGACGAGGCCGCCGACGCACGCGCCCACGTCCACCGTGCCGCCCGGGGCGGTGGCCGGGCAGCCGCGCGCGACGTAGGAGTCCCGGGCCGCCCCGACCTGGGCGGCCGCGGCGGTGACCGCCGGGTCGTCGGGCAGCGCGTTCGCCGCGGTGCGCGCCGTGGAGGCGGTCTCCTCCACCCAGCGCCCGCAGCGCGGCCACACCGCGCGGGGGTCGGAGCTCGTGTAGCAGGGGTCGGCCAGGGCGAGGCGCAGCTTGTTGCGGGCAGCGTCGGGCGACCGGTTCTCCACGCCCGGGGCCGCCGCCTCCGAGGACTGCCCGGACGGGATGCTCGCGGGGTTGTCCGTGCCGCCGCACCCGGCCAGCACGCCGAGCAGCACCGCGGCGAGGACGACGAGGCGCCTCATCGTGCGTCGTCCCGGTCCAGCGAGGCGGCGAGGGCGTCGAGGGCGTCGGCCGGACCGGTGAGGAGCACCCGCGCATCGTCCGCTCCGCCGTCCAGCCGCGCGAACGCTGGGGGCGGGCTCCACCGGTCGTCCGGAACGGGGAGGCGGACGAGGCAGCGCCCCTCGGGCAGCTCGAGCACCTCGCCGGGGCCGAACGGGCGCCACTCGCGGGCGCCCGGCGGGATGAGCCGGATCCCGCGCCGCGAGAGCTTCATCGTGTAGATCGTCTCGCGGGAGACGAGCCGGGAGAGCGCGGTCGCGAGGGCCACGGCGATCATCAGCGGGACGATGAGCGACCACTCGCCGGTGATCTCGGCGACGATGACGACGGCGGTGATCGGCGCCCGGGTCGCGCCGGCGAGCACGGCCGCCATCCCGACGAGGCCGTAGGCGCCCGCGGGCCCGGCGACCCCCGGGGCGACCGCGGCGAACCCGAGGCCGAGCGCGGTGCCGGTCATGGCGCCGAGGAACAGCGACGGCGCGAAGATGCCGCCCGAGCCGCCGATCGCGAGGGTCAGGCTGGTGGCGATCAGCTTGCCGACGAGCAGGAGCAGCAGGAAGCCCAGCGCGTACTGCCCGGCCACCCCGGCCTGCAGCACGGGGTAGCCGACGCCGTACATCTCGGGCAGCGCGACCAGCACGAGTCCGACGAGCACGCCGCCGACCGCCGGTCGCAGCCACTCCGGTCCCTTCCACACCGCGTCGGCGAGGTCCTCCAGGCCGTAGAGGGTGCGGGTGAACAGGACCCCGACCAGCGCGCCGACGAGACCCACGAGCGCGAACAGGCCGAACTGCGCGAAGGAGTCGACCGAGAACGGCGGCAGCTTCAGGAAGGTCGACGAGCCCTCGAACCCCCGGGCGACGAGGTTCGCCACCGCGGAGGCGGTCACCACCACGACGAACGAGAGCATCGTGAAGTCGAGCAGGATGATCTCGAGGGCGAAGAACACCCCGGAGATCGGGGCGTTGAAGGTCGCCGAGATGCCGCCACCCGCGCCGCAGGCGACGAGCAGCCGCAGCCGGGAGGTCGGCATCCGCATCCACTGCCCGAGGCTGGACCCGATCGCCGAGCCGATCTGCACGATCGGTCCCTCGCGGCCCACGGACCCGCCGGTGCCGATCGTCAACGCGGAGGCGAGGGACTTCACGACGGCGACACGGGGCCGGATGCGTCCGTCGTTCTCGGCCACCGCGAGCATCACCTCGGGCACGCCGTGCCCGCGCGCCTCGCGGGCGTAGCGGTAGACGAGCGGGCCGTAGATCAGGCCGCCGACCACCGGCGCGGCCACGAGGAACCAGCGACCGATCTCCGGCCACCAGGGCAGCGGCGCGCCCGGGGTCGCGGCGTAGTCCGTCGTGCCCGTGACGAGCCGGGTCACCAGGAAGATCAGCTCCCGGAACACCACGGCGCCCAGGCCGGCACCCAGCCCCACCACGACGGCGGCCACGGCCATCCCGGCGACCGACGTGCCCAGGAACCGCTGCCACCGGGGGGACGTCATGACGATCAACCTCTCACGTCCGCGGTCCCGACGGCGGGTCGTCGTCCGGTTCGTCCGGTGGCGTCACCGCTGCTCACGGGCTCGGGCGGCGGCGTACTCGTCCGGGGTGTCCACGTCCGCCACCGCCTCGAGCCCGGGGTCGACGGCGGCGAGCGCGGGGTCGGCGAGCAGGTCGGCGGCGGTGAGCTCGCGCACCGCGCTCGCCGCGAACAGCTCCGCCGGGCGGCGGGCGCCCGCGTCGAGCAGGCGCGTCGCGCGCGGACCGAGCGCGGTCCGGTAGGCGGCGGCCAGCGGCTGGCGGTGCCCGTGCAGCACCGGGAGGGCGACCTCCACGTCCCCGGCGTCCCCGAGCGCGGCGAGCACGGCGGTGACGTAGGCCGGGTGCAGGCGCGGCAGGTCGACCGAGCAGAGGAAGGCGCGGTCCCGCCCCGCGGCACCCGCCGTCGTGAGCCCGGTGGCGATGCCCTGCAGCGGGCCGCGGTCGGGGGCGTCGTCGGTGACCGAGAGGACGTCCGCGGCGTCCACCGGACGGGGGAACCCGGCGGCGCCGACCACGACGACCGGGCCGCTCACCGCCAGTCGCAGCACGCCGATCACGTGGTCGAGCAACGTGCCGTCGCCCCAGCTCAGCCCGGCCTTGTCCCGGCCCATGCGGCGGGAGCGGCCGCCGGCGAGGACCACGGCGGCGGCAGTCGTCTGGGACACAGCGTCGATTGTTGCGCGCACATTGCGTCTACCCCGGACGAGGCGGGGCTTGAGCAGCAGGCCCACCGTGCAACGAAGGAGTGACCAGTCATGGCCGGCAGGTATGCAGGCGAGCCCGAGGACGCCCGACGGGGACAGGTCGTGGCGCTGCCCACCGACGTCGACGAGGCGAAGGCCGACCGCGAGATGGCCGACGCGGAGCGCGCGGTCGCCCTCGGCACCGCGAGCGAGGAGCAGCGCGCGGCCGTCGACCGCATCGCCCACGCCCGCACCCACGAGGAGCGCCGCAGCCTCTGGATGTCGAACTAGAGCGCGAGCGTCAGCACCAGCGGCAGGGTCACGACCGACCCCACCGTGGTGAGGACGACGGCGGCGGTGCTCTCGCGGTACCAGGTGCGGTACTGGGCCATGAGGACGAACACCGTCGCCGCGTCCGGGAGAGCGCACATCAGCACCAGCACCGCCGCCCACGGGGCGGGGACGGCGAACAGGTGCACCGCCGCCACCGCGAGGGCGGGCAGGACCACGAGCTTGACCACGACGGCGACGGCGATCCCGCCGACCCGCCCGCCGCGCAGGGCGGGCACCGCCCCGCGCAGCAGGATGCCGAGCGCGAACAGCCCGCCCGGGGCGGCCATGTCGCCGATCAGCTCGACGGTCGTCGCGGCCGGACGCGGCAGCTGCCACCCGCTCGCGGCCACCAGCAGCCCGAGCACGATCGCGATGACGATCGGGTTGCCGAGCACGCGGCGCGCGACGGTGCGGACCAGCAGGCCGCGGGAGGACCGGTCGCGGTCGATCAACGTGGCCGCGACGACGAACAGCGAGATCGCCACCGCGGTGTGGATGGTGGACACCAGCGACGCGGCGAGGCCGGCCCCCGGCCCGAGCACCGCGACCGACAGCGGGATGCCGAGGTACCCGACGTTCCCCCAGGAACCGACCGTGCCGACCGCGTTGGCCTCGCGCAGCGGCATCCGGATCAGCCGGGCCGCGAGGAGCGCGAGCCCGTAACCCGCCAGCAGCAGGCCGAACGTCACCGCGACGCCGACCCCCGATACCCCGGTGGCGAGGTCGGCCTCCGCGACGCTGTCGAAGATCAGAGCGGGCAGCGCGAGGTAGTAGACGAGGTCGTTGAGGGTCGCGGCGGCGGACTCGGAGAACCGCTCCCACCGGGCGGCGACCGCGCCGACGGCGATCACGGCGAAGATCGGCGCGATCTGGGTCAGGAGGGTCGCAGGGTCCACGGGACACCACTCTCTCCGACGATTCAGTGCGCATGCGCGCAGTAGGCGCGAGGTCACTTCACGTCGACGGCCGGGACGGTCTCTGCTTGTGTGATCCGTCATGAGCATCCCGTCGGACCTCGAGATCGCCCAGAAGGCGACGCTGAAGCCGCTGGACGACGTCGCCGCGGCCATGGACCTGCCCTCCCACCTGCTGGAGATGCACGGCCGCGACGTCGCGAAGATCGAGCTCGACGCGATCGACGTGATGAGCGACCGGCCGACGGCCAAGTACGTCGTGGTGACGGCGATCACGCCGACGCCGCTCGGCGAGGGCAAGACGACGACCACGGTCGGTCTCGGGCAGGCGTTCTCGCACATCGGGAAGCGCGGGGTCATCGCGATCCGCCAGCCCTCGATGGGGCCGACGTTCGGCATCAAGGGCGGCGCCGCGGGCGGCGGCTACTCGCAGGTCGTGCCGATGGAGAAGTTCAACCTCCACCTCACCGGCGACTTCCACGCCGTGACCAGCGCCCACAACATGCTCTCCGCGGTGCTGGACAACCACCTCTTCCAGGGCAACGCGGCCGGGCTGGACCCCTACCGCGTGACCTGGCGCCGCGTGCTCGACGTGAACGACCGCGCGCTGCGCAACGTCGTCACCGGGCTCGGCGGGCGCCTTGACGGCGTCCCGCGCGAGTCGGGCTTCGACATCACGTCGGCCTCCGAGGTGATGGCGATCCTCGCGCTGTCGAACTCCCTCGAGGAGATGCGCGACCGCCTCGGCCGGATCGTCGTGGGCTACACCCCCGACGGCGACGCCGTGACCGCCGAGGACATCCACGGCGCCGGGGCCATGGCGGCGCTGATGCGGGACGCGCTCAAGCCGAACCTGATGCAGACCCTGGAGAACACGCCGGTCCTGGTGCACGCCGGGCCGTTCGGCAACATCGCGCACGGCAACTCCTCGATCGTCGCCGACCGCATCGGCATCCACGCCGGGGACTTCCTCGTCACCGAGGCCGGGTTCGGCGCCGACATGGGCGCCGAGCGCTTCTTCAACATCAAGTGTCGCGCGTCGGGGATGACCCCGGACGCGGCCGTCGTCGTCGCCACCGTGCGGGCGCTCAAGGCGCACAGCGGCAACCACCGGATCGTCGCGGGCAAGGAGCTGCCGGAGGCGCTGCTCGCGGAGAACCCCGACGAGGTGCACGCCGGCGGGGCGAACCTGCGCAAGCAGATCGAGAACATGCGCCTGCACGGCGTCTCCCCGGTGGTCTGCATCAACGCCTTCCCCACCGACCATCCGAGCGAGCACGCCGCGATCCGTGAGATCGCCGAGTCGCTCGGGGCCCGGGTCGCGGTGTCGACGCACTTCGCGGACGGTGGCCGGGGCGCGGCCGAGCTCGCCGAGGCGGTCGCGGAGGCGGCGGACGAGCCGTCGGACTTCCAGCTGCTCTATCCCGACGACGCGTCGCTGCGCGAGAAGATCGAGACGGTGGCGACGAAGGTCTACGGCGCCGACGGCGTCGACTACGCCCCGGCCGCGAACACCTCGATCGACCTCTACGAGCGCAACGGGTTCGGCGGCCTGCCGGTCTGCATCGCGAAGACGCACCTGTCGATCTCGTCGGACCCGAAGCTGCTCGGCGCCCCGACCGGTTGGCGGATGCCGGTGCGCGAGGTCCGCGCGTCGGTCGGGGCCGGGTTCGTCTATCCGATCTGCGGGGACATGCGGACGATGCCGGGCCTGGGCAAGGCGCCCGCGGCCCACTCGATCGACGTCAAGCCCGACGGGACGATCGTGGGGCTGTTCTAGGTGACCGGCGGGAGTCCCCGCCCGCTCGGCGAGGTCCCGGTCGCGAAGCTCGGCGAGGCGCTCGCGGCGAAGGGACCCGGCCCCGCGGCCGGGTCGACCGCCGCGATCACCGCGGCGCTGGCGGCCGGGCTGGCGGGGAAGGTGGCGAAGGCCGCGGCGCGCACCGACCCGTCGGCCGTGGACCTGTCCCACGAGCTCGACGGCCTGCGCGCCCGCGCGCTCGGGCTGGCCGACGACGACGTGGCCGCGTTCGCAGGCTTCCTCGCCGCCCGGAAGGCCCCCGGCGGTGACGCGGGCGCCACCGAGGCGATCGTCCAGGTGCCCCTCGACGTGCTGGGGCTCGCGGTGCGGGTCACCGAGATCGCGGCGGCCCTGGCCGAGCACGGCCCCGACGCGCTCTCCGGGGACGCCGTCACGGCCGCGCTGCTCGCGGCGGGCGCCGCCGAGGCGGCGTCGGCGCTGGTCGGGATCAACATCGCCGACGGTCCCGAGGCGTGGGCCGACCCGCGTGTCGAGGACGCGGAGGAGCGCGCGGGCGAGGCCCGGCGGCTGGCGGAGCGGGCGGCGTTCTAGGTGCGCTGCGCGCAAGTGAGCACTTCGAGGGCCTATGACACCCCTTAGTGCTCACCTGCGCGTAGCGCACACGCGTGGCGAGGTCGTCGAGTCGGTCCACGCGGTCTCGGTCGTCGTCCTCCGCCCGGACGGCACGGTCCTCCGGACGGCGGGTGACCCGGCCGCCCCGGTCTACGGCCGGTCCGCGCTCAAGCCGGCCCAGGCGGTCGCGGTGCTCCGCGCCGGCGCCGACCTCACCGACGACGAGGTCGCGCTGGCGGCCGCCTCGCACAGCGGGGAGCCGGTCCACCTGGCCGCAGTGACGGCGCTGCTCGGACGCCACGGCCTGACCCCGGACGACCTGCGCTGCGTCGAGGACCTGCCGCTGGGCGCCGCGGCGATGCGGGCGTACCTGACGGCCGGTCACGGCCCGACCCGGCTCGCGATGAACTGCTCGGGCAAGCACGCCGCGATGCTCGTGGCGGCCGGCGGCGACCCGGACTACCTCGAGCCGACCCACCCGCTGCAGCAGGCGTGCCGGGCGGCGGTCGACGAGCTGGCCGGGCCCGTGCTCGGCGCGAGCGTCGACGGGTGCGGCGCCCCGGCCTTCGTCACCCCGCTCGAGGGCCTCGCCCGACTCGCGCACGCCCTGGCGCGCCCCGCCGACCCGGCCGTCGCGCGGGTCGCCGCGGCGATGCGGGGCCGCCCCGACCTCGTGGCCGGCACCGACCGGCTCGACACCGTGCTCATGACCGAGCTCCCCGGCTGCGTCGCCAAGTCCGGCGCCGAGGGGGTGCTCGTGGCGGCGCTGCCGGACGGCACCGCGGTCGCGGCCAAGGTCGCCGACGGCGCCGGCCGCGCGCTCGGACCGACCCTGCTCGCGGTCCTCGACACGGTGGGGGTCGCCGTGCCCGCCGCGCTGCGGGCGGTGGCCGCGCCACCGGTCGTCGGGAAGGGGCGTCCGGTGGGGGAGATGCAGGTGAGGTGGCCCGACGACCCGGACGGGTGATGTCCTCAAACGTGTCGGGAGGCCGAGGGTCTGGATGTCGGTTCCGTGTGGGAGTCTGACGCCACTCACCCCAACCGAGGAGCCGCCGTGCCCGTCTGCCTGATCGTGGCGCCGGACGCCGCCGCCCGGGAGCGGGTCGCCCGCGGGGTGGACGCCGGGTTCGACACGGTGCACGGGGTCGGGCCGGGAGCCGAGCTGGCGGCCGCGATCGAGCGGGAGCGCCCGGACCTGGTGCTGGTCGCCGCGGACGCGCACGGCACGGTTCCCGGCGGGGCGTACTGGATCGCGGTGCTCGACACCGTCCGCACCGCGGCGCCCGACGTCGCCGTCCTCGTCGTCGGGGGCCCCGCCGACGAGCACCAGATGGCGGGTCTGGCCCTCGAGCGCGGGGCGAAGGGGTTCCTGCGCGGCGGGGAGGAGACCGGGCCGCGCCCGTTCGGCGCCCCCGGCCGCCGTCCCGCGACCACCGAGCTCTCCCGGCGCGAGCTGGACGTGCTGCTGGGGATGTGCGAGGGGCTGTCGAACTCCGAGATCGCGGCCTCGCTGACGTTGGCCGAGGACACGGTGAAGACCCACGCGCGGCGGCTCTTCCGCAAGCTGGGCGCCGGCGACCGCGCCGACGCGGTCGCGCGCGGCTTCCGCCAGGGCATCCTGCACTGAGGTCCGCGGGGCGCACGTGACGCCCACGTCGTTGACCCCCGGCCCGTGGTGTGGTCGGCTCATCGCTCGACGGACGCGGAGGAAGCCGGTGTGAATCCGGCGCGGTCCCGCCACTGTCACCGGGGAGCGGACCCCATGCATGGCCACGGCCGGGAGACCGGCGGGAAGGCCGGGGCGAGTGTCGATCCGGGAGCCAGGAGACTCCGGCCGTCGTGAGGTGCCACCAGCACGCCGACGGCTCCACCCACGGGTCGCCGGCCGATCGGGCGAGGAACCCGAGGAAGGCCTGCCTGCGATGACGCACGCCCCCCAGACCGGACGACCCTTCGGACCCCGACGCTTCCTGCGCCGCCACACCGCCTGCCCCCGCCCGACCACCTGGCGGACCCGTGCCGCCGACGACGTCCGGGCCGCCCTCGCGCTCGCCTGTCTCGGCGACGACGCGACCGTGCCGTTCGACCTCCTGGGCGCGGGACCGGTGCGCTCCCGCGCCGACCTCGCGGCCCGCATCGACACGCTGACCGGAGCCCTGCTGGAGCGGATGGACGCCGAGGACTGGGACCCGGGTGCGGCACCGCGCGCGGTCACCTCCGTGCTCGCCGCGTCGGTGCCCGCGGCGGAGGCGGCGCTGCTGCGGGCCGCCGCCGGCGCGCGCCAGGGCGAGATGCGGTGACGGCGCTCCTCCCCAGCGAGCCACCCGTTCCCGCCACCGACGACCCGCACGACCTCGCCCACCACGGCGACGCCGAGGTCGGTCCCGGTCTGGTGGACCTCGCGGTCAACGTCCGGGCCGACACCCCGCCGGCCTGGCTGACCGAGCGGCTCGCCGCCTCCCTCGCCGATCTCGCCGCCTATCCCGACGCCGGGTCGGCGCGGAGGGCGGTGGCGGCCGCGCACGGCCGCGACGCGGCGCAGGTGTGGCCGGTGGCGGGGGTCGCGGAGGCGTTCGTGCTGCTCGCCCGGGCCCTGCGGCCCGCGCGGCCCGTCGTCGTGCACCCGCAGTTCACCGAGCCGGAGGCCGCGCTGCGGGCGGCCGGGCACGCGGTGGAGCGGGTGGTGCTCGGTGGCGACCTGACGCTGCACCCGGGCGACGTGCCCGAGGAGGCCGATCTCGTCGTCGTCGGGAACCCGACCAACCCCACCTCCGTGCTGCACCCCGCCGCCACCATCGCCGCGCTGGCCCGGCCGGGGCGGGTGCTCGTCGTCGACGAGGCCTTCGCCGACACGGTGCCGGGCGAGCCGGAGTCGCTGGCCGGGCGCACGGACCTGCCCGGGCTCGTCGTCCTGCGGAGCCTCACGAAGACCTGGGGGCTCGCGGGGCTGCGCGTGGGGTACGTGCTGGCTCCTGCGGACCTGGTCGCGCAGCTGGCCGCGGCCGCGCCGCCGTGGTCGGTCTCGACACCCGCGTTGGTCGCGATGCAGGCCTGCACGACGACGGGGGCACGGGCGGAGGCCGACCGCGCGGCGGTCGCGCTGGCGGCCGACCGGGAGCACCTGTTGGCGGCGCTCCGCGACCTCGACGGCGTGGAGGTGCGGGGCTCCGATCCCGCGTCGAGCTTCCTGCTGCTGCGCTTCCCCGGGCGGACCGACGTGCGGGCCCGGCTGCGCGACCGTGGCTGGGCCGTGCGCCGGGGGGACACGTTCCCGGGGCTCGACGCGGAGCACGTGCGCGTGGCCGTCCGGGACCGGACGACGATGGACGCCTTCGTCGACGTGCTGCGGGAGGTGCTGTGAGCGCTCTGGGACCGGACGACCGGGAGGCGTTGTACCGGGTGCTGGCGGCCCGGCGGGACGTGCGCACCGGCTTCACCGACGAGCCCGTGGACGACGCGGCGCTGCGCCGGGTCCTCGCCGCCGCGCACACCGCGCCGAGCGTCGGGTTCTCCCAGCCCTGGGACTTCCTCGTGCTCCGCGACGCGGGCCTGCGCGCCGAGCTGGCGGACCTCGCCGCGGCGCAGCGGACGGCCTTCGCGGCGTCCCTGCCGGCCGCCAGGGCCCGGGCGTTCGCGGGGCTGAAGGTGGAGGCGATCCGGGAGGCGCCGCTCGGCGTCGTCGTGACCTGCGACCCCACCCGGGGCGGTCGGCACGTCCTGGGGCGCGCGACCCAGCCGCGGATGGCCGCGCACTCGGTGGCCGGCGCGGTGCAGAACCTGTGGCTCGCGGCGCGGGCCGAGGGGCTCGGCGTGGGGTGGGTGTCGTTCTTCCGCGAGCGGGAGATGGCCGCGCTGCTCGGCGAGCGGGTGGGGCTGCCGCAGCACCTCGAGATCGTGGCCTACCTGTGCGTGGGGCACGTGACCGCGTTCGCAGACGCGCCGGAGCTGGAGAGCGCCGGCTGGGCCCGGCGCCGACCCTTGGAGTGGGCCGTGCACGAGGGCACCTGGGGCACGCACGTCGGCGGGGACGCGCTGGACGACGCGCTGGCGGCGTGCGCCTCCCTCGACGTGGCCGCGGGGGAGGCCGCCGCCCGTGAGCGGCTGACCCGCATGACGGTGCCGCCGGGCGCGCTCGGGCAGGTCGCCGAGGTCGGGGTGCAGCTGTCCGGGCTGGCGGGCGACTGTCCGCCGCCGGTGCCCGAGCCCGCCGTCGTCGCGGTGTTCGCCGGCGACCACGGGGTGCACGCGCAGGGCGTGACGCCGTGGCCCCAGGAGGTGACCCACCAGATGGTGGCGAACTTCCTCGCGGGCGGTGCGGCGGTGAACGCGTTCGCGACGCAGGTGGGCGCGGAGGTGGTGGTCGTCGACGTCGGGGTGGCGGCGTCGCTCGACCCGGCGCCCGGGCTGTTGCCCCGCAAGATCCGCCCCGGGACCGCGGACATGACCATGGGGCCCGCCATGACCCTCGCCGAGGCCCGCGCCGCCGTGGTCGCCGGCGTCGAGGTGGCGCGTGACCTCGTGGCCGCGGGGAACCGGCTGCTCGTCACCGGCGACATGGGGATCGCGAACACGACCGCGTCGGCCGCGCTCGTGTCGGCGTTCACCGGCACCTCGCCGGAGGTGGTCACCGGGCGTGGCACCGGGATCGACGACGCGACGCTGGCCCGCAAGGCGGCCGTGATCCGGACGGCGTTGTCCCGGCACGGCCTGCTCCCCTCCCCTCCGCGTGAGGGGAATCCTGATGCCACAAGAGCGCTCGAATCCTCCCCTCACGCGGCGGCGGACGACCCGCTCGGCGCGCTCGCGGCCGTCGGCGGGCTGGAGATCGCCGGGATCGCCGGGCTGCTGCTGGGCGGGGCGGCCCTGCGCACCCCCGTCGTCGTGGACGGTGTCGTGGCGGGGGCGGCGGCCCTGGTCGCGGCCGCCCTGGCCCCGAATGCGTCACAGGCGTGGATCGCGGGGCACCGCTCCGTGGAGCCTGCCCATACCCTGGCGCTGGCCCACCTGGGACTCGAGCCGCTGCTCGACCTCGGGATGCGGGTCGGCGAAGGGACCGGAGCCCTCCTGGCGGCTCCGTTGGTCGCCGCCGCGGCGCGGGCGCTGGCCGAGGTCGCCACCTTCGACAGCGCGGGGGTCGCGGACAAGAACACCACCCCGGAGGCAGGATCGTGAGCGCCGTTCTCTACCCGGTCGGTCTCGACCTCACCGGCCGCCGCGTCGTCGTCGTCGGCGGCGGGTCGGTCGCCCAGCGCCGCGTCGCGGGCCTGCTCGAGGTGGGGGCCGAGGTGCACGTCGTGAGCCCCGCCATCACCACGGCGCTAGAGGCCCTCGCGGCGTCCTCCGAGGTCGTCTGGGAGCAGCGCGGGTACGCCGCGGGCGACCTCGACGCCGCCTGGTACTGCGTCGCCGCCACCGATTCCGCCGAGGTCAACGCGGCCGTGGCCGCCGAGGCGGAGGCCTCGCGGGTGTTCTGCGTGCGCGCCGACAGCGCGGAGGACGGGACGGCCGTGACCCCGGCCGTCGGGCGCTACGACGACGTCACCGTCGGCGTGATCGGCGGCGGCGACCCCCGTCGGGCGGCCGGCGTGCGCGACGGCGTCGTCGAGGCCCTGCGCAGCGGCACGCTGGCCGACCGGCGCCACCGCGGCGACCGGAACCCGGGTGTCACCCTCGTCGGGGGCGGACCGGGCGACCCCGGCCTGATCACGGTGCGGGGCCGCCAGGCGCTCGCCCAGGCCGACGTGGTCGTCACCGACCGGCTCGCCCCGCAGGCGCTGCTCGACGAGCTCCCGCCCGACGTCACCGTCATCGACGCGTCCAAGCTCCCGCGCGGGCGGTACATGAGCCAGGACACGATCAACGCGGTGCTGGTGGACGAGGCGCTCGCCGGGAACCGGGTGGTCCGGCTCAAGGGCGGCGACCCGTTCGTGTTCGGCCGCGGCTACGAGGAGATCCAGGCCTGCGCGGCGGCGGGCGTCACCGTCGACGTGGTCCCGGGCGTGACCAGCGCGATCTCCGTGCCCGCCTTCGCCGGCATCCCGGTGACGCACCGCGGGATCACCCACGAGTTCGTCGTCGTCTCCGGGCACCTGCCGCCCGGCCACGCGCAGTCCCTCGTCGACTGGGCCGCGCTCGGGCGCCTCACCGGCACCGTCGTGCTGCTCATGGCGGTGGAGAACCTGCCGCACATCGCGGAGGCGCTCGTCGACGGCGGGCGCGACCCGGAGACCCCGGCGATCGCGATCCAGGAGGGCGGGCTGCCCGGCGAGGCCACGGTGCGCGCCCCGCTGGCGAAGCTGCCGTCGGCCATCGTCGACGCCGGGCTGCGGCCACCCGCCGTCGTGGTGATCGGGCCCGTCGCCGACCCCTCGGCGTTCCCGGCGCCCTAGTCGTCGCGGTTCTTGCGGTCCTGGTCCTGCGCGTACTCGGTGGCCGTGAGGACCTGGACGCTGCCGAACGCCCCGCGCCCGCTGACCTGCACCTGCGGGGCACCGGGCGGTTCGGGGGCGCAGGCGGTCTCGCAGTTCGTGGACCCGAAGATCGTGGTGCCCGAGGTGGTGGCCTGCGTCCCGTCGGGCACCACGACCTTGGTCGAGCCGAACAGCACCCCGACCTTCACGTCGTTCTGCCCGGGCACCACCTGGACCACCTTGCTGCCGAACACCGCCGCGCCCTGGTTCGCCGACAGCACGCCCGGCGCGACGATCGCCGCGACGCCGATGACCGCCGCGATGACGAGCCCGCGGAACCCGTGGCGGGGCCCGGAGCGCGCCGGGGTGCGGGTGTCGTCCTGCCAGGCCGGTTCGGCGACGACGGTCGCCGGCTCGGGCGCGGCCCAGGTCGGGGTCGAGGCCGGGGACGCCCCGTCGTCGGGAAGATCCGCGGTGAGGGGCGCGAGCTCGCTGCGGTAGCGGGCGGCGTAGCAGGCCTGGGCGCGCTCGTCGTACTCGGCGAGCGTGATCATGCCGTCGTCCTGGGCCCGTCGGAGCCGTTCGTCGACCTCGCGACGTTCACGGTCCCCGATCCGCGGTTCCGGCGCGTTCTCCACGACGCACATCCTGGACCGGTTGGCACGACGGGCACCACCACACCTCACGCGCGTAGGGCGCGCCGGTGGCCGGGCGGAACCGGACGAGGGTGCCGCAGCGGTAGCAGGGACGGTTTGACCGCCCGGTGACCCAGTGGTTCTGCCCCTTGCGCTTCACGCCGGTGGTCGTCATGCCCGTGTTGTGCTCGAGGGAGTGCCGGATCATCTTCCGGCCGAGCGCGAGGAGCGGTTCGAGCTCGACGTCGCCGACGGGCCGCCAGGGGTGCAGGCCGCGCAGGAAGCAGAGTTCGACGGCCCAGAGGTTGCCGAAGCCCGCAACGGTGCGCTGGTCGAGGAGGGTCTCGACGACGGGTCGGTCCGGGACCTTCCCGAGCCGCGCGAGGGCCTCGTCGAGGTCGAAGTGGTCCTGGGTGGCGGTCGGCTGCCCGGCGAGGACGTCGGGGCCGAGGTGGCCGACGACGCGGTGCTCGTCGCGGGTGGCGAGCAGATCGGTGATCGGGACGCCGAGCCCGACGAGACTGCGGCCGTCGTCGAGGGTGATCGTCACCCGGAGGTTCGGCAGGAGGTGGCGGGGCAGGGCGGGGCGGCCGTCGGGGCGGTGCTTGCGGACGATCGTCCACGAGCCGTCCATGCGCAGGTGCGAGTGCAGCGTCCGCCCGTCGGCGAAGCGGGTGAGCAGGTGCTTGCCGTGGGCCCTCGTGGCGTCGAGGGTCGCGCCGCGGAGGTCGGCGCCCGCGAGATGGTTGCGGAACTCGGCGCGGGTCACCGTGGCGCCGGCGAGCGTGCTCAGCCGTGCGGCCGCCCGGTGCACGGCGTCGCCCTCCATGGGCTCCGGTGTACCCGCACCGGAGGTGCGTCAGCGGCCCAGCGAGGCCCGGTCGGCCGCCCAGGCGGCCGCCCCGCACACGAGGCCGGTCGACGACCCGGCGCCCGGGTCCTCCACGCCCGCGAGCCCGCACCCGGTGCGGGCGGCGAGCCAGTCCCGGACGCCGGGCAGCGCCGCGATCCCGCCGCGCACGAGCAGCGGCGGGCGCTCGCCGCCGGAGGCGTCGAGCAGGTCCACGGTCGCCGCGCCGACCTGCTCGAGGGCGGGCGCGAACAGCGGGCCGAGGTCGGCGTGGGTGATCCGGACGGTGCCGGGACCCGGGTTCTCCGGCGGCAGCACGGGCACGGCGATGTCGACGAAGCCGTCGGTCCCCAGGCGCGCCTTCGCGTCGTGCACGCCGCGACGGAGCCAGAACCAGGCGCGGTGGGCCTCGGGGTCGGCCGAGAACCGGATGCGGTCGGCGAGGGCGGGGCGGGCCCGGTCGAGCACCATCTGGGTCAGGGCGTCGTCGAGCGACTCCGCGCCGACCTCGACGGTGCGGGTGCCCGGCCGCAGGCGGGCCGCGGTGGTGCCGTGCGCGCCCTCGCTGCGGTCGACCACCGCGATCTCGGTGCCGCCCCCGCCCAGGTCCACCACGACGACGGGTCCGCTCCCGCCGAGCCGGACGGCGGCGGCGACCGGCGCGGGGACGAGTGCGACCTCGGTGTCGCCCGCGCCCTCGACCGCCCGCAGCGCGGAGCGCCCGGCCGCGGTCAGCGCGGCCCGGCCGGTCGTCGGGTCGGTCCACGACGGCGGGTGGACGAGCGCGAGCACCGTCGGCGCGCTGCCGCGGCGGCCGGCCTCGGCCTGCAGCACGCGGGCGACGAGGGCGGTCGCCACGTTCACCGCGGTGGTCGGGCGTGGCCACGTGGCGAGCAGGGCGTCGTCGCGGCCGCCGGTCGCCGCGCCGAGGTAGTCCCGGGCGCGGAGCACGGCGGCCTGCGGCTCGGCGTGCGCGGCCTCCAGGGCCGGGCGACCGGCGAGGACGGCGCCGTCGGTGCGGGAGAGGACCACCGAGGGGAGCTCCGTCGCGCCGTCCACGGAGACGGTCGAGACCCGCGTCCACCCGTCGTCGGGATCGACGTCGGCGACCGCCCCCGTCGTCGTGGAGGTGCCGTGGTCCACCGCCAGCACCCAGCGCACGTCGCCCATGGGCGCAGTGTGTCAGGACCTAGGGCGACAGCCGCACCGGCAGCGCGGCCAGGGCGTGGATCAGCATGCTGTGCCGGTAGACGATCTCGTCGAGCGGCACGGCGGGCGCGAGGTGCGGGAACCGCCCGAACAGCGCGGTCAGCGCGACCTCGCCCTCGAGGCGCGCGAGCGAGGCGCCCAGGCAGAAGTGGATGCCGTGGCCGAAGGCGACGTGGCCGGTGAGGTCCCGGTCGGCGTCGTGCAGCTCGGGGGCGTCGAAGCGCTCGGGGTCCCGGTTGGCGGCGGCCACCGACAGCGTGACGACGGCGCCGCGCGGGATGGTGACGCCGTCCATGTCGATGTCCTCGGTGGCGAACCGCAGCGGCGCGTTCGCCACCGGCGAGGTCCAGCGCAGGAACTCCTCGACGACCGGCGTCAGCGACTCCGCACCGACCACCCGCGCGCGCAGGGCGTCGTCGCGCAGGATCGCGTGGACGCTGTTGGTGACGAGGTTCGACGTCGTCTCGTGGCCGGCGATCAGCAGGATCATGCCCATGGCGACGATCTCGTCGTGGGACAGCGCGTCGCCGTCCTCGGAGGCCCGGATCAGCGCCGAGATCAGCGCCTCGTCGGGGGCGTCCCGCTTCGCCGCGACCAGTTCGGAGAGGTAGCCGGTGAGGCTCGCCTGCGCCTGGTGCTTCTCCTCCTGCGACGAGGTGTCGTCGATCATCGTGCGCGACCACAGCGCGAACGCGTCGCGGTCGTCGAGCGGCACCCCGAGGAGCTCGCAGATCACCTGCATGGGCAGCGGCACGGCGTAGTCGTTCACCAGGTCGATCTCGCCGGCCTGCTCCGCGCGGTCGAGCAGCGTGGTGGCGATCTGCTCGATGGCGGGCCGCAGCGCGGCGATCCGGCGCACGGTGAAGGTCGAGACGACGAGCTTGCGCAGCCGGGTGTGCACCGGCGGGTCGTTCAGCAGCAGCATGTGCCCCGCCGGGCCCGGGATCAGCGGCTCCGCCGGCCGCTGCTCGGGCGGCATCGTGGAGCGGAAGTCCTTGGCCAGGCGGGGGTCGACGAACGCCGCCCGGACGTCGGCGTAGCGCGTCACGAGCCACGTGGACCCGCCGTCGGGAAGGTCGACCTCCCGCACCGGCGCGATCTCGCGCAGGCGCGAGAGCGTGCCGTACGGGTCGGCCCAGTAGTCGTCGGTGAACACGGGGCCGGTCGCGAGGTCGGTCACGGCCCCATCAGACCATTCCCGACGTCGGGTCGAGGTGATTTCGCTGAGGGTTCCCTCAACGAACGCAGGGTCTTCAGCCCTTCGGCTCACCCATCCCGACCGACGTACGCCCGAACGCGCGCCCGGTCTTCCGGAACTGCGCCTCGAGCTGCGGCACCATCTTCTTCGCCTGCGCCATGATCGGCAGGTCGCCCAGCCAGGAGAAGGTGATCGGGCGCAGGCCGGCGAGCAGGCCGACCGACTTCGGGACGAACACCCGCCGCTTGCGCTTCGCGATGCCCTCGAGGAAGCCCGCGACGCACTCGTCGACCGAGGCGATGCTGCCCAGGGGCGGCGGCAGCTTGCGCAGCGTGTCCTCGAAGGTCGAGGAGTCGGCCTTCACGTCGCGCACCAGGTCGGTGTCGATCCACCCCATGTGGGCGGTGCCCACGCCGATGCCGCGGTGGGCGAGCTCGAAGCGCAGCGCGTTGCCGTAGTTCTCCACGCCGGCCTTCGACCCGCAGTACGCGGCCATGCCGGGCAGGGCGGTGAAGGCGGCCAGCGAGGACACGAGCAGGTAGTAGCCGCGACGCTTCTCCACCTCGGCGATCGTCGCGGACACGGTCCGCGACACGCCGATGAGGTTGACCTCCATGACGCGGGCGACCACGTCGGCGGGCGACTCCGCGACGGTGCCGTGGTTGGCGATGCCCGCGTTGGCGATGACGACGTCGATCCCGCCGAGCTCGGCGACGGTGTGCTTCACCGCGGCGTCGAGCGAGGCCTGGTCGGTGACGTCGCAGGGCGCCCAGGTGTGCTGCGGGCCGAGCTCGCCGGCGATGCGCTCGAGGCGGTCGGACTCCAGCCCGACGAGGGCCACGCGGGCCCCCTGCGCGGCGGCGGCCCGGGCCACGGCCTCGCCGATGCCGCGCGCGGCACCGGTGATGAAGAGGACTCGGCCGGTGATGTCGTAGGTCACGAACGCTCCAGGATCCGTCGGGGGTGCAGGACGTACTCGTCGGTCTTCATGTGCTTCAGACGCCGGTGGAAGGGCATCGTGAACGTCGGCCACAGGGCCGAGTTGTTGCCGTGTCCGTCCAGGTACCACGACCGGCAGCCGCCGTCGGTCCACACCGTGCCCGCGGTGAGCCGCTGCATCTCGGCGACGAAGCGGTCCTGGACGTCCTGCCGCGGCTCGACGGCCCCGACCGACCGGGTCCGCAGACGCCGCAGCACGTCCATGACGAGGTTGATCTGCGACTCGATCATGAACACGACCGAGTTGTGGCCCAGGCCCGTGTTGGGTCCGAGCAGCGTGAACAGGTTCGGGAACCCGTTGATCATGGTGCCGTTGTGGGCGAACATCGTGTCGCCCCAGTGCTCGGAGAGGCTGCGCCCGTCGCGGCCGAACACCCGGTGGCTGATCGGCAGGTCGCTGATCGCGAAGCCGGTGCCGGCGATGATCGTGTCGACCTCGTGCTCGACGCCGTCCGCCGTGACGACGGCGTTCTCCGTGACGCGGGTGATCTTCTCGGTGACCACCTCGACGTTCGGGCGGTCCAGCGCCGGCAGGTAGGTGTTCGACAGCAGGATGCGCTTGCAGCCCATCGAGTAGCTCGGCGTGATCTTCTCGCGGAGCGCGGGGTCGGTCACCTGGGTCCGCATGTGCCGCTCGGCGAGTTTCGCGGCCTTCGCCATCCGCTGCGGGTCCTTGAACCCGAGCACGAACGTCTCGCGCGCCCAGTAGATGGCCTCGCGGTTGAGCTTCTGCAGCGCGGGGAAGCGGCGGAACGCCCACTTCTCGAGCCGCGTGATCCGGCGGTCGCGCCGCGGCATGATCCACGGGGGCGTGCGCTGGAAGACGGTCATCTTCCCGACGACGGGCGCGATCTCCGGCACGAACTGGATGGCCGACGCGCCGGTGCCGATCACCGCGACGCGGCGGCCGCGCAGGTCGAGGTCGTGGCGCCAGGTGGCCGAGTGGAAGACCTCGCCCGCGAAGTCGTCCAGCCCGGGCACGTCGGGGAACGACGGGTCGGACAGCGCCCCGCTGCCCAGGACGAGCGCGTCGGCGGTCCAGGTGCCACCGGTCGTCGTGACGGTCCAGCGCTGCGTCCCGTCGTCCCAGCGCGCCTCGGTCACCTCGTGGTGGTTCCGGGTGAACCGGTCGATCCCGTACTCGCGGTGGATCGTCTGGAGGTAGCGGTGGATCTCCGGCTGCGGGGAGAACGCGTGGCTCCATTCCGGGTTCGGCGCGAACGAGAACGAGTACAGGTGGCTCGGCACGTCGCACGCGCAGCCCGGGTAGGAGTTGTCCCGCCAGGTCCCGCCGACGTCGCCGTGGCGCTCGAAGACGAGGAAGTCCTCGACGCCGGCCTGGCGCAGTCGGATCGCGGTGCCCAGCCCGGAGAAGCCGTTGCCGACGATCGCCACGGACAGGTGTGGGACGTCGGTCTTCCCGACGACGGGTGCTGCGGCTTCGGTGGTCACGATCCCCTCCCGGCGGTACATCTGCGTACCGTTCCTCCGGGAAGGATGGTACGAGCTGGTACCATAGGCCAGTGACTGTGAGCGCGCACACGACGGAGTCCGGCGAACACCCGGTCGTGGTCGCGATCCGCACCGGCACCGCCCCGGGCTCGGACCACCGCGACCGGTTGATCGCCGCGATGGGGGAGCTCCTCGCCGAGCAGGGCTACGCGAGCGTGACGGTCACCGACGTCGTCGCCCGGGCCCGCGTGTCGAAGCGGACCTTCTACCAGCACTTCGCCGATCGCGAGGAGTGCCTGCTCGCCACGTAC
Organism: Actinomycetospora corticicola; assembly: GCF_013409505.1. NCBI lineage: Bacteria > Bacillati > Actinomycetota > Actinomycetes > Pseudonocardiales > Pseudonocardiaceae > Actinomycetospora > Actinomycetospora corticicola. Next base: position 4,847,028 of record NZ_JACCBN010000001.1, read on the forward strand.
CGGGTGGTCGCCGAGGCCCCGTTGCACCGGATCGCCGAGGCGGCGGCGTCCACGGTCGGCACCGGGCGGCCGGTGCGCGAGGAGATCGCCGGCGTCACCGGTGCCTACCTCGCCGCGATGGCCGAGCACCCGCTGCTCACCCGCGCGATGCTCACCGAGGTCGGCTCGGCCGGCCCCGCAGGGCTCGCCGTGCGCCGCGAGGTGATGCGCCGCTTCGCCGACGGTCTCGTGGCGTTGGCTTCGGCGGGCGGGCGGGAGCTCTCCGGCGGGGTGGCGCAGGCCCTGGTCGGCGGGATCAACGAGCTCGTCCTGGAGGCCGTGGAGTCGGCCGACGTCGCGGCGCCGCAGATGGCCGAGGCGATCCTGGCGCTCGGGGACACCGTGACCGAGCTGGGCGTGGCGGTCCTCGACCGGTAGTCCCCGCCGCGAGGGTCACGTGGGGCATGTCCCGCGGCCCGTGCGGATGCCTGGTGTGCATCTCGCGCCGTAGTTGGGGCGGGCCTCGGCGGCGAGGGTCACGTGGCGCAGGTCCCGGGGCCCACAGCCATGCCTGGTGTGCGTCTCGCCGCGGGCTCAGGAGGCGTCGAGGACGCAGAACTCGTTGCCCGACGGGTCGGCCCACACCGTCCAGGGCAGCGCCGGGTCCTCGAGGAGCCGGGCGCCGAGGGCGCGCACCGTCGGCACGGGGTCGCCGTCGGAGCGCTCAGCTCGGACGTCGAGGTGCAGCCGGTTCTTCCCCTGCTTCGCCGCCGGTTCCGGGCAGAGCTCGAGCAGCGGTCCGACACCGGAGGGGTGTCGCAGGCTCACGATGCCGGGCGTGCCGGTGGTCGGTACCCAGCCCGTGAGGGCCGACCAGAACGCGGCGTCCCGCTCGGGGGCGGCACTGTCGAGCGGCAGGGCCGCGATCGGACCGGTGTCCCGGTAGGCCTCGCGGGTCTCCATCACGCAGAACGGCTCGCCCGCCGGGTCGGCGAGCACCGTCCACGGCACCTCGCCCTGCCCGATGTCGACGTGCCGCGCGCCCAGGCCGAGCAGACGATCGGTGATCTCCTGGCGGCGGTCGCCACCGAGCAGGTCCAGGTGCAGCCGCGCGGGCGACCCCGAGGGCTCGGCGACCCGCGGGAAGCACAGGTCGAGGTAGCCGGCCGGCCCGAGCTCCAGGCGCGCCTCGACGGCGTCCGGCTCGTCGGTGAGCACCCTCGCCCCGAGCGCGGCGGCCCAGAAGTGGCCGACCGTGTGCGGGTCCCGGGCGTCCTGGACGACGTTCTCGAGGTACACGCTCGGCATCATCGACGAGAGGACCCGATCCGTCGTCGGGGATTCGCCCGCGAGGCGAGGGCTACATCAGGCATGTCCTGCGTCCCGTGAGCGTGCCTGGCGTGAGGCTCGCGGCGAGCCGGGGAGCGGGCGGGTCGGGCTGCGGCGAGGTACACGTGGGGCAGGTCCGAGGGCCTGTGGGGATGCCTGATGCAGACCTCGGCGCTGTCCCAGCCGGGCGACCCGGGGCAACCTCACGGCGGCCCGGACGTCCCGGGCGCGCCGATCACCCTGATGGTCGTTATCGTCGCCGGAACCAACGCGGCGTCCGGTCTCGTCCCCGGCGTCCCTCCCGCGCCGGGGTCCGGAGGTGGGGGAGCCGAGCAGCGAGGGAGACGGCCGATGGCTCCAGCCCCGGGTCCGCCCGGCCCCCGACCCCCACGGCCCGGCGGGTTCGCCCTGCCGCCGCAGGGCCCGCCGCCGGGACCCCCGCTGCGCGGTCCCCAGGGCCCGCCGCCGGGAGCCCGCCCGCCCCAGGGCCCGCCGCCGCGCCGGCTGCCGCCGCAGCCGATGCCGCAGCCGATGCCGCCGCAGGGCCGGCCCCAGCCGCAGCCGACCCGCGTCGGGCCCCCACCTGCCGTCGGGACGGCGCAGCGACCGCCGCGGCCCCCGCGACACCGGGCGCACTGGGGACGCCGGATCGGGGCGTTGCTCGGGGTGCTCCTGCTGCTCGTCGTCGGGTTCGGGGTCTACCTCGACACGCAGATGACGCGGACGGAGGCGCTGTCGTCGTATGCGGGTCGGCCGTCGTCGGGGTCGGGGACCAACTGGCTGCTCGTCGGCTCCGACAGTCGCGCCGGGCTCTCGTCCGCGCAGGAGCGGCAGCTCTCGACCGGCGAGGCGGACGGCAACCGGACCGACACGATGATGATCGTGCACGTCGGCTCGTTCGGCGGCCAGACCTCGATCGTCAGCCTGCCGCGTGACTCGCTGGTGGACGTCGACGGGACCACGGCACGGCTCAACTCGGCGTACTCCTCCGGCGGCCCGCAGCTGCTGGCGCGGACCGTCGAGCAGTCGACGGGCCTGCGCATCGACCACTACGCGGAGATCGGGTTCGAGGGGTTCGCGTCGATGGTGGACGCGGTCGGGGGCGTCGAGATGTGCCTCGACGAGGCGATCGACGACCCGAAGGCCGGCATCGACCTGCCGTCGGGATGCCAGGAGCTGAACGGCCCGAACGCGCTCGGCTTCGTGCGGACGCGCGCTTTCCCGAACGCCGACCTCCAGCGCGTGCAGAACCAGCGGAAGTTCCTGTCCGCCCTGATGGCGAAGGCCGCGAGCCCGCTGACGCTCGTCAACCCGTTCGCCACGGTCCCGTTCGCGACGTCGGCGGTGCGCACCCTCACCGTCGACGAGTCCACCCACGTCTGGCACCTCGCGAGCCTCGGCTGGGGGATGCACTCCGTCGGCTCGGGCGGGGTCACGACGACGGTGCCGGTGCGGCCCTCGAGGTCGGTCTCGGGGGCCGTGGAGTGGCGCGACGACGACGCGGAGCGGTTGTGGACCGCCCTGCGCACCGGCGACGACATCCCGGCGGATCTGGTCACCCCGGGGCCCTGACGACGGGGAGATCCTGCCACTGGATCTGACAGCAGTCCCATGCAGCACGCCGATAGGGCTTTCCTGCCACGGGGAAGGGTGCTCAGCGGTCCCGCGCGAAGAGGACCGCGAGGACCGTGCAGCCCAGCACGATGAGGGCGATCGGCAGGACGGCGTTGATCGTGTCCCAGGACATGTCAGCCCCAGGCCGGTGCGCGGTCGCCGGAGGCCGAGCCGCTGCCGGCGCGGGCGGTGTCGAGCAGGGCCGCGCTCTGCCGGGTGATCGCCACGGTGCCCGCGACCACCACCGCCGCGGCCACCACCTGGCCGACGAGGGCGAGCGGGCTCGTCCGCACCCACTCCCCGAGGACCAGGACGCCGAGGGTGACCGCCACGGCGGGGTCGGTGGTGCCGATGACGGCGTTGACCGGCGCGTTCAGTCGGCCGAGGTGCAGGGCGCGCTGCGAGAAGACCCAGCCGCACAGCGAGGTGACCAGCGCGGCGGCGAAGGGCCAGGAGATCACCGCGGCGACGAGGTTCGAGGCGGCCAGTGCCGTGGCGAACAGCGTGGCGGTCAACCCGTAGAACCCGCCCGTGGCGAGGGCCAGCAACGCCGCCCGCAGCGGCTCCGACCAGCCGTCACCGCGCAGCCCGAGCAGGCCGACGCCGCCGGCCAGCAGCCCCACCACCACGAGCGGCGTGACGGCGGGGATCGGCATGACGGCGGGCGCCTGGGGGTGGGCGATCGCGAGGAACGCCGCGAGCCCGACGACGCAGACGACCGAGGTGCCGAGCAGCCGCCGGTCGAGGCGCCGGCCGGCGAGGGCGGCGGAGGCGATCGTGCCGAACACGAGGCCGGTCACGAGGACGGGCTGCACCAGGGCGATCGGACCGATGTGCAGGGCGTACGCGTAGGAGCCGAATCCGGTCGCGATGACCGCCTGCCCGAGCCACCACCGGCGCCGGCGCAGCACGCGGGCGAGCAGCTCCCGGGTCGAGCCGGGTTCGTCGATCTCCTGCCCGGCGCGCTGCTGCAGCACCGTCCCGGTGGAGATGCCCGCGGCCCCGACCAGCGCGGCGAGCAGGGCGATCGCGGGGCTCACGTCATCTTCTCCGTGGTCGGCAGCTTGAGCACGGCCGCGAGGTCGACCCCGGCCTGGCGTCGGGACCACGCCGCGGCGCGGGCGTGCGCGGCGCGCAGGGCGGCAGGGTCGTCGAGCCAGCCGCGCAGCAGCCGGGTCAGCTCCCGCGGACGACGGCAGGTGCGGGCCAGCCCGGCGCGCACGAGCAGCCGGGCCGAGTCGCGGCCGTGGCCGGGCAGCGGCCGGTAGAGCACGAGGGTGCGGCCGCAGGCGAGCGCCTCCTGGGCGGTCGCGCCCCCGGAGTTGTTGACGACGACGTCGGCGGCGGCGAGCAGGGTCGGCACGTCGTCCACCCAGCCGGGTACCCGCAGGCGCTCGGAACCCACGCGGTCCGCGAGCGCGCGGAGCCGGTGCCGGGCCCGCTCGTCCCGCCCGCACAGCGCCACGACGTGGCAGCGCGGGTCGGCCGCGAGGGCCGCCCGCACCGCGGCGGCGATCCCGCCGAGCCCGAGGGACCCCGCCGTCACCACGACGACGAGGGCATCGGCCGGGAGCCCGAGGCGGTCGCGGGCCGCGGCGGCCTCGTCGTCGGGAACGGGGGTGAAGGGCGCCCCCACGAGGGCGGAGCGGACGGTGACCCCGGCTCCGGGGTCCATGACACGCGTCGGTGCCGCCGCGAGGTCGTCGAGCACGAGGTACTCGTCGACGCCGGGATAGGTCCAGTAGGCGTGCGGCGCGAAGTCGCAGATCGCGGCGACGACGCGGGCGTCGAGCCGGCCGCGCCGGCGCAGCCAGGCCAGACCCGCCGTCGCGAGCTGGTGGGTGGAGACGACGACGTCGGGTGCCCCGCCGGCGGCGAGGCGGGCGTGCGGGCCCTCGAGGTCGGCGGCGAGCGCGCGGGCGACCCAGGCGCCCATCACCTCGCGGTAGAACCACCGCACGAGCCGGGAGTGCGTGACGGCGGAGTACCAGGCCTCCTGCAGGACCGGGGTCCACTGCACCGCGAACTCGAACAGCCAGCGGAACACCGGCCCGGAGCCGTGGCCCATGCGGGCGAAGGCCTCCGCGAGCCGGATGTCGCAGTCCGGCCGGTCGCGCGCGACGATCGAGGCCACCGCACGGGCCACCGCCGCGTGCCCCTCGCCGATCTCGCCGGAGACGATCAGCAGCCGCGTCGCGCGGTCGGTCGGCGGACTCGTCACGGCGTCCAGTCTCCCGATCGCCCGGGTGGCGCACCCGTCCGGGTGTGCCGTTCACACGGGAGGCGGTTCCCGTTCACCCCGGACCGCGACCTTCCGCGACGCTTCACCGGCCCCTCATCGGCCGTCCTCCGGACGCGCCGATCATGAGTCCCGCGTCGAGGTCCACCGTGGGTCACAGTAGGTTCACGGCAGGGTCACGGCACCCGGACGATCGTCGGCGGGCTGGAACGACCCGACCCTTCGGCCGTCGTCACGCCCGAGAGGAGCCCTCCGACCGATGACCGCACTCGGTGTCCCGAGGTCGACGCGTACCCGGCGTCGTCCTCCGCGTGCCCGGCACCTGCGGGTCCTCCGACGCGGCCCCCGCCCGCCCGAGGACTTCCGCCGGGACCGGCCCGACCGGTCTCCCCGCGTCGTCGTCCTCACGGCCCGCGTGGGCGCGGGCCACGACCGGGCGGCCTACGAGCTGGCCGCGCGGCTCCGGGCGCGGGGCGCCGTGGTGGACGTGCACGACTACCTCGACGCCCTGCCGCGCTACGGCCAGGTGATCATCGGCGACGGGTACGGCTTCACCGTCAACCGGATGCCGCGGTTCTTCGACTGGCTCTTCTACGCCCTCGAGCACCGGTGGGACGTCCGCGGCATCATCCTGACGTTCCTCACCTTCTCCGAGCGCACCGTGCGCCGGTGGACCCGGGACGCGGACGTCGTGGTCTCCACGTTCCCGCTGTCCTGCCAGACGCTCGGTCGCATGCGCGCCGCCGGCCGCATCACCGTCCCGGTGATCAGCTATCTCACCGACCCCGCGCCGCACCGCATGTGGCTGCACCCCGGCGTCGACACGCACCTGTCGGTCACCAGTGCGTGCGCGGCCGCCGCCGACGCGATGTACGGGGTGGTCGTCCGGCCCGCCGGCCCCCTGGTCGGCCCGGCGTTCTCCCGCGCCCACACCGACGCCGACCGCACCGAGACCCGGCACGCGCTCGGCCTCGGGGACGACGAGACCGCCGTGCTGATCAGCGCCGGCTCGCTGGGCCTCGGCGACGTGCCGTCGCTGGTGTCGGCGGCGCTGACCAACCCGGCCGCGCACGTCGTCGTGCTGTGCGGGCGGAACACGACGTTGCGCACCGAGCTCGACGCGATGGCCCGCGTCACCGCACTCGGCTGGCGTGACGACGTCCCCGCGCTCATGGGCGCCTGCGACGTGCTGCTGCACAACGCGGGCGGGCTCTCGGTGACCGAGGCGCTCGTCGCGAACCTGCCCGCCGTGACCTACTGCCCGATCCCGGGCCACGGCCGGGCCAACGCGACGGTCCTGGCCGACGCCGGTCTCGCCCCGTGGCCCACCACGCCCGAGGCCCTCGCCGAGGTGCTCGACGGCGTGTCCCGCACCTCCCCGCTCTCCCCGTGGCCGACCGACCCCGACGGCGACGTCGCGGAGATCGTCCTCGAGGCGGCGGGGGAGCGGTCGGCGGTGGCTGCGGCCTCCTGACGACGGGACCCAGGTCCCGTCCCGTCCGGGGACCCAGCTCCATTCCCCCTCGTCCGTCCGGTTCGTACGTTCCATCGTGTGAGAGCACAGGGTGTGACGAGGCTTGCGGTCCTGGCCGTCGCGGTGGGGGTCGTCGTGGCCGGGTGCTCGTCGCCCTCGGCGCCGGCACCAGCTCCGGCGGCATCGGGGTCGGCATCGGGGTCGATCACCCCTGAGGCGGTGGACGCGGCGGTCGGCGCCCTGGACGGCATCGTCACGACCGACCTGCAGGCGACCGGGATCCCCGGCGCAGCGGTCGCGGTGGTGTACCGCGGCCGGGTCGTCTACGCCAAGGGCTTCGGGGTGCGCCAGGTCGGGCGGCCGGAGGCGGTGGACGCGGACACCGTGTTCCAGGTCGCCTCCGTGTCGAAGGCGATCGCCGGCACGGTGATCGGGTCGGCCGTGACGCAGAAGCGGGCGGCGTGGACCGACACGATCGCGTCGCGCCTGCCCGGCTGGACGCTCTCCGACCCGTCGGTCGGGGCGACCGCCACCGTCGCCGACATGCTCGCCCACCGCAGCGGGCTGCCCGAGAGCCAGTACTCGACCGACATCCTCGAGGACCTCGGGTACTCCCAGCAGGACATCCTCGCCCGGCAGCGGCTGCTGCCGCTCGACCCGTTCCGCGTCTCCTACGGCTACACCAACTACGGCCTGACGTCGGGCGCGGAGGCCGCCGCCGCGGCCGCCGGGGTCGGGTGGGCCGACCTCGCGCAGCAGCAGATCTTCGGCCCGCTCGGGATGACCTCGTCGAGCTACCGGTACGCCGACCTCGCCACCCGGCCCGACCGCGCGGCGCTGCACAAGCGCGAGGCCAACGGGTCCTGGACCCCGTCGCTCACCTTCGACGTCGACTCCCAGGCGCCGGCGGGCGGAGCGAGCACCAGCGTCAACGACCTGGCCAAGTGGATGACGATGCTGCTGGCCGACGGGAAGAACGGAGCGGCCATCGTCATCGACGACGCGAATCTCAACCAGATCTGGGGCCCGCAGGTGGTGCGGGAGCCCAACGAGAAGGTCGGCGGGTCGTTCGCCTTCTACGGCGAGGGCTGGAACGTCGACCGCGACTCCTCCGACCGGCTGGTCGTCAACCACTCCGGCGCCTTCCAGACCGGCTCGGGCACGAACGTCCAGCTCATCCCGTCCGAGCAGCTCGGCATCGTCACGCTGACCAACGGCACCCCGGTCGGTCTGCCCGAGGCGATCAACAAGCGATTCGTCGACCAGGTGGAGAACGGCCGGCAGAGCCTCGATTGGCTCGCCGAGTACCGGAAGGCCTTCGCCACGCTCTCCGCGCCGGTCGACCCGACCGACTACACGGTGCCCGCCCCGCAGGTGACGCCGCCGCAGGCCCCGACGGCCTACGTCGGGACCTGGCGCAGCGACTTCTGGGGCGACCTCGTGGTGACGGCCGCGCCCGACGGCACGCTCTCCTTCGTGGTCGGCCCGGAACGCCAGCAGTACGCGCTCGCGCACTACACCGGCGACACCTTCTGGTTCACCCCGCGCGGGGAGAGCGCGTTCGGCAACTCCGGGGTGGTCTTCGCCGGCCCGCAGCTGACGGTGAACGCCTGGAACGAGATCCCGGGGCTCGGGGTGTTCCGGAAGGTCGGCTGACCTACGGCGCGTCGACGATCTGGATGACGCCCGTGTTCACGCCGGCGATGTAGAGCCGCCCCGAGGTGGGGTCGACGCCGAGCGTGTACGGGCCCTGCACGGTCGCGATGCGGCCGACCTCACGGGGCTGCGGGTCGGTCATGTCGTAGGCGATCACCTCGTTGGTGCCCGAGGAGGCCACGTAGACCCGGTCGCGCACCGGGTCGTAGGTGATCCCGTAGGGACCGCCCGGCTGCGGCACCGCGCCGACCTGCGTGGGCGGGCCGGAAGGGTTCGGCTGGAACACGATGACCTGGTTGCCGCGGGTGTCCGTGGCGATCATCCGGCCGTGCCGGTCGGCGACGAGGTGCGTCGGCCCCTGGCCGGACGGGGCGCTGCCGACGATGCTCAGCGTGTTCACGTTGTAGATCGTCAGGTCGTCCTTGCGGACGTCGATCAGCCCGACGAGGTCGCCGACCGGCGCGAGCCCGGCCGGCTGCACGGCGTCGGTGAACATCTTCACGACGCGGTCACCGCGGACGGCGGACACGGTCCCGCCGAGCTCGTCCGCGGTCAGCACCGTGCCGTTGGGGGCCTCGGTGGCGTCGTGGGGCACCGTGCCGACGAACAGCGGAGCGGCGGCCTGCCCGCCGGGCAGGCTCACCCGGACCAGCGCGTTGGCGCTCTCCACGGGCACCAGCACCGGTCCGCCGGGCGCGGCGAGCTGCAGGTGTCGCACGAAGCCGGGCAGGGGCGTCCGTGCACGGATCGCGCCGGTGTCGGCGTCGAGGAGCACCAGGGTGTTCGGATTCCGGACGGCGACGGCGACCGTGCGGGTCACCGGGTCGACGACCACGCCCTCGGCGGCGTCCCCGACCCGCACCTGCCGACCGGGCGGCGTCTGCGTGGGGACCGGGGCGGACTGCGGCTCGGCGGCCAGCGAGAGGTTCGTCGTGTCGGGGCGGGTGCCCTCGGTGGGAACACCCGGCACGAGGAGCCCGGTCGTCGGGGCGACGCTCGGGGAGGAGGTGGGCGCGGGGGCCGGTGGGGCCTGCCCGCCGCAGGCGGTGAGCGTGAGGCTCACGGCGAGGGCGGAGAGGATCAGGACGCGTGCTCGGCGTCGAGGCATGGGTGGAGTATCCCGTTCGTCACGTGTGGTCGGGGCGATGGCGGGCCCAGGGTCGGCCCCGGAGACCTCCGTCGCCCCGACCGACGTGGTTCAGCGAACCTCGGCGGCGTGGATCTCGGCCTGCTTCTCGGCCTTGGCGAACTCCTCGACCAGGGTGGAGCAGAAGGCGGGGAGGTCGTCGGGGTTGCGGCTGGTGATGAGCCCGTTGTCGACCACGACCTCCTCGTCGACCCACTCCGCGCCGGCGTTGCGCAGGTCGGTGGCGAGGCTGGGGAACGAGGTCATGCGGCGGCCGCGCACGACGTCGGCCTCGATGAGCAGCCAGGGCGCGTGGCAGATCGCGGCGACCGGGAGACCGACGGCGAACGCCTCGCCGACGAGCCGGACGAAGTTCGGGATCGTGCGCAGCAGGTCGGGGTTCGCGACCCCGCCGGGCAGCACGAACCCGTCGTAGTTGTCGGTCTTGACCTGGCTGACCACGGCGTCGACGTCGAAGCGGTCGCCCTTGTCGAGGTGGTTGAACGCCTGGATGGACCCGGGCGTCTCGGAGATCAGCATCGGCGTGCCGCCGGCCTCCTGCACGGCCTTCCAGGGCTCGGTGAGCTCGACCTGCTCCGTGCCCTCCTTGGCGGCGAGGAACCCGATGGTGCGGCCTTCGAGCGGGCGGTCCGATGTGGCCATGGGGATACGACACTCCTTGGAAACAGCAGGTGGGGATACCCTCGGGGGTAACGTCGGCGCGACGGCCGACGGACAGGCCGGGGATCCCCGACGGACGCCCGGCGAAACGCCCACGGGGTGGGCGCCACGCCGCAGTGGCGGGCGTGGCACCGTCGCGGGCGAGAACACCAGCTTTCGGAAGGACTCCCCATGGCCACGACGACGCTCTCGGTCCCCGAGATCCACTGCGACCACTGCCGCGCCGCGATCGAGGGTGCGCTCTCGCCGATCGACGGGGTGGAGGGCATCGACGTCGACCTCGAGAACCGCGTGGTCCACGTCGAGCACGACGACGAGCTGCAGCTGGGCTCCGTCGTCGAGGCGATCGAGGACCAGGGCTACGACGTCCCGAACCGGGACGCCTACGTGCGGGCCTCCTGAGCCCGGCGGGGTGCAAGCAAAGCGTCGCTGCGTGCACCCAGTGCCAGGAACGCCACTCCGTCGGGTCGGACCGGGCGTCACCGGACCCCGCGCCGCGAGGGTGACGTGGGGCAGGTCCCGGCGCTTGGATTCCTCCAAGGTGTGACTCTCGCGGTCGGCCGCACGGCGAACCGGCCCGCGAGAGTCACGGGGGGCAGGGTCCGGGGCCCGGATCCCTGCGTGGTGTGACCCTCGGCGACTAGCTCGCCTTCTCCTCCGCGTCGTCGGCCTTCTTGCGCCGCGTGCGGGTGGTCGTGGCCTTCTTCGTGCCCGTCGCCGGTTCGTCCTCGGCCTTGTCGCCGGCCTCGTCGGCGCTCTTCGCGGACGACCGCTTCCGGGTCGACTTCTTCGGGGCCGGCTCCTCGTCCTTCTCCTCGGCGGCCTTCTCCGACTTCTCCGGCTTCTCCGGCTTCGCCTCCGCCTTTCCGCCCGCGGCCTCCACGGAGCGGCGCAGGGCGGTGAGCAGGTCGGTCATGTCGTCGGTGTCCTCGGCCGGGGCCTCCTGCGGGGCCGGGCGCCCACCGCCGTGCTCGCGCTTGTACTCGATGAGCTCGCCGACGGCCTTGCGGTACTCGTCCTCGAACTGGTCCACCTCGAACTCGCCGGACAACGAGTCGATCAGCGACGACGCCATCGCCATCTCCTGCGGGCGGACCTCGACGTCGTTGTCGAGCACCGGGAACTCGGCCTCGCGCACCTCGTCGGGCCAGAGCATCGTCTGGAGCACGATCGCGTTCTCGCGCACGCGGAGCAGGGCGAGCGTCTCCCGCTGGCGCAGCGCGACCTTGACCACCGCCATCCGGTCGGTCTCGCGCAGGGCCTCGCGCAGCAACGAGTACGGCTTGAGCGCCTTGTTCTCGGGCTCGAGGTAGTAGCTCTTGTCGAGCAGGAGCGGGTCGACCTGGTCGGCCGGGACGAACTGCACGACGTCGATCTCGTGGCCGGTCGCGGTGGGCAGGGTGGCGAGGTCGTCGTCGTCGAGCATGATCAGCTGGCCGTCGTCGGTCTCGTAACCCTTCGCGATCTCCGAGTAGGCCACCTCCTCCCCGCAGACCGAGCAGGTGCGCTTCTGCCGGATGCGCCCGCCGTCGACCTCGTGCACCTGGTGGAACCGGATGTCGTGGTTCGAGGTCGCGGCGTAGAGCCGGACCGGGACGTTGACCAGCCCGAACGACACCGCGCCGCTCCAGATCGCGCGCATCGCGCGGCTCCCCTCCTCGGTCACCGGGCGTCACCGGTGCTCGTCACCAGGATGCCCCACAGGCGTCCCGCCTCACAGGATTTCCGCGGGCGGGTACCGCGCGGCGTACGCGGTCGGGGTCTCCCCGAGCAGCGCGGTGACGTCGCGGATCAGGTGCGCCTGGTCGGCGTACCCGAGGTCGTGGGCGAGCGGGGCCCACGCGATGCGACGGCCGGCCGCCATGCGGTCGGTCACCTCGCGCAGGCGGTACCACCGGATGACCCACTTCGGTCCGGCGCCGACGTGCTCGGCGAAGAGCCGCTGTAGTCGGCGCGGATGGCTCCCGCAGCGGCGCGCGAGGTCCTCGACGCGGAGCAGCGCGGGGTCGTCCCGCACGAGGTCGACGGCGGCGGCCGCCTCGAGCGCCGCCGCGTCGGGCGCGTCGGGGAGCCGGGCGGCGAGCCAGTCGCCCAGCGCCGCCACCCCGACGAGACCGGGCGGACCCCCGGCCGCCCGGCCGGTGTCGGTCAGCTCGCTCACGGCGCCGGCCACGAGGTCGCGGGCCAGGCCGGGGCGCACCGCGATCCCGACGACCCGGCCCCGCCCCCGCAGCTCCCGCACGACGTGCCGGGTCGTGACGCCGTGCCAGTGCGGCGGGGCACCGTCCCGGGCGGTGAGGTGCACCGAGGCCGACGGGGGCACCTTCTGGGCGTACGGCTCGGGGTAGTCCCAGTCGACGGCCCAGAGATGGTCGACCCAGGGGGCGAGGGCGGGACCGGGTGCGAGGTGCTCGTGGCGCTGGTGGTGGCGCCACCTCCCGCCGGTCTCCCGTTCGTCCCGCACGGGCGCAGTCTCGTCGCGCACGGGCGCAGTCTCGTCGCCACGGGGTGTCGGCGGCGAGGCTGTCGGACCCTCGGGGCACGATGTGGGGCATGCAGGACGTCGGCGTGCTCGGTGCCGGGATCCGGCCCATGCAGCCGGTGCCGGGTCGCTTGCCCGTGGGCGCCGAGTGGTCCTACGAGGTGGACTGGAGCGGCATCCGGCTGCTGGCCGACGTCGAGGACGGCACGCTGTGCCTGCGCACCCTCGAGGGCGACGACGTCACGGCGCGCTTCCCCGAGTTCGCCCCCCTGGCCGACGTGGTGCCCGACGGGCTGTTCGACGGCGAGGCGGTGCTGCTCGACGCGGGCCAGCCGTCGTCGCTCGCCCTGTTCGACCGGCTGCGCCGCGCCGACCCGCGCAAGGCCCGGACGCTCGCGCGCGCCCGGCCCGCGATCCTCATGGTGTACGACGTGCTGCGCCTCTACGGCGTCCCGCTCACCGCGCGCCCGCTCGACGAGCGCCGTGCCACGTTGGGGCGGCTGAACCTCGACGAGGTCGGTCGCATCCAGGTCTCCCCGGTCTACGACGACGGGCCCGCGCTGCTCGCGGGGGTCCGGGAGCAGGGGCTCCCGGGGGTCATGGCGCGCCGCCGCGACACGCCGCACGATCCCGACGCCGAGGGCGACTGGCTGCGGGTCGTCGCGCCGGCCGAGGCCCCGACGGCCCCCACCGCGGCCACCGCCGTCGACCTGCCCACCGCCGAGCAGCCCCCGGCCGGCCCGGCGCTCTCGGCGCTGCCGCCGAAGCCGCCGCACCCCCTATCGGCGTCCTCGGTTGCTCCGTCGGGAAAGGTCCCGCGGGGCCGGCACAGCCGTGGTGGGGAGGAGCCCCCCGGCCTCTGGTGAGCCTCAGGCGCGGGCGACGAGCCCGCTGGCGAACACGGCGACCAGGTGGCGCGACGTGTCCGGCAGCTGCACGCGCATCGCGGCCGACGACGGGTCGAGGTCGTAGGCGGCGGCCATCGCCGGGGTCGGGCGGCAGGCGGTGAACACCGTGCCGGCGCAGAGCAGGGTGCCGGCGCAGAGCAGGGTGCCGGCGCCGAGCTGGAACGCGTCGGAGTCGTCGAGCTCGGCGAGGAACGCCCGGACGACCGCCGCGAGCCGGAGGCCGTGCTCACGCAGCCCCTGCTCGTAGCGCAGCGCGACGTCGGTCGAGATGTTCCGCTCCAGCACGGCGGACTGGGCGGCGAGCAGGTCGCAGAGCACGGGGCGGTCGGTCAGGGTGGTCGCGAGCAGGTCGGCCAGCGCGTCCACGCGCTCCCGGGGCGTCCCGACGGCGGGTGGGGCGGCCTCGCGCCCGCGCTCGGGACGTGCGCAGCGCTGCTGCAGATGCGCGGCCGGACCGCGGAGGTCCGGGCGCCGCGCGCGGCGGCCGACGCCGACCTCGCCGCCCGCTACTGGTCGGCGGTCGAGGAGCTGACCGGGCTCTCCCTGGAGGAGACCGTCCGCGCCTGACCGAGCCCCGCCCGGCGTCGGGACGGAGCTTCAGTCCTCCTCGGGGGCCGCCGCCTCGAGCGCCTCGGCGGTCCAGCCGATGATCCGGCCGCCGGTGCGGCCGAGCTCCCGCATGGCCTCGAGGTGCTCGACCGGGGAGTCGACGAGGTCGATGCGGACCTCCCGGCGGTCGAGGCGGGCGTCGTCGAGGGCGCGGCGGCCGTCGTGACCCGCGGTGAGGGTCGCGAGCAGGCCGCCGGTCGAGGCGAGGGAGCCGCGGGTCGCGCCGAGCCGGCCGAGGGCGTCGTCCAGCGCGGCGAGCAGCGCGGCGCGGTTGCCCTCGCACATCGCGGCGGTCAGCTCGGGGCGCGTCGCGGCGACCCGGGTGCCGTCGGCGAACGACCCGGCGGCGAGCGCCAGCGCGAGCTCGCCCCCGTCGGCGCCGACGGCGGCGAGGACCGCGGCCAGCAGGTGCGGCAGGTGGGAGATGCGGGCCACCGCGACGTCGTGCTCGTCGGAGGCGGCGGGGACGACGGTCGCGCCGCAGGCGAGGGCCAGGGCGACGACGTCGGTCCAGACGGCGAGGTCGGTGTCGTCGTCGGTGGCGACGACCCACACCTTGTCGTGGAACAGCTGCAGGGAGCCCGCGTCCCAGCCGGAGAACTCGGTGCCGGTCATCGGGTGGCCCCCGACGAACCGGGTCGCCGGCGCCCAGCGCTCGACGGCGTCGCGCACCGGCTCCTTGACGCTCGTGACGTCGGTGAGGCGGCAGTCCGGCGCCTCCTTGCCGACGAGCGCCAGCACGTCGTCCATCGACGTGAGCGGCACGGCGACGACCACGAGGGCGTCGGCGTCGCGGGCCCGGCGCAGCGCGTCCGCGACGGTGTCGCTGACGTCGTAGCCGTCCGCGCGGGCCTTCCCGATCGTCGTCTCCGAGGCCGACGCCCCCCAGGCCTCGCGGCCCGCGTCGGTGGCGGCGCGCAGCAGCGACCCGCCGATGAGCCCGAGCCCGAGCACGCACACGGGACGGGTCAGCGCGGCGGCGAGCACGGCTGACGTGTCCGGTTCCACTGTCCCCACGCCCCGGAGCGTAGGACGGACCGTGGCGGTGACCGCCGTTCACCCACGTGAGCGACGGGTCAGGGGCGCAGGACCTCGAGGGCGTACCCCGCGTAGAGGGCCACGCCCGCGATCATCGCCTCCTCGTCGAACACGACGCGGTTCGAGTGGTTGGGGGGCGCCTCCGCCGGATCGACCCCGGGCGGGCAGGCGCCGAGGAAGGCGAGCGCCCCGGGCACGCGGCCGAGCACGTAGGAGAAGTCCTCCGAACCCATGATCGGGTCGGGCATCGGCTCGACGAAGCGCGACCCCAGGACCGAGCGCCCGACGTCCGCGACGCGTTCCGCCACCTCGCCGTCGTTCACGGTCACCGGGTAGCCCCGGTCGATCTCGACCTCGACGGTGCAGCCGTAGGCCTCGGCGGTCCCCGTGACCACCCGGCGCAGCTCGGTCAGCAACTGCTCGCGGGTGTCCTCGGACAGCGTGCGCACGGTGCCCTCGAGCGTCGCCGTCTCCGGGATGACGTTGGTGGTGGTGCCCGCGGTGAGGTGGGCGACGGTGAGGACGGCCGGGTCGAAGGCGCTGACCCGGCGTCCCACCATGGTGTGCAGCGCGCCGACCATCGCCGCGGCGGCGGGGACCGGGTCGAGTGCGTCGTGCGGCGCGGACGCGTGGCCGCCCGCGCCGTGCACGGTGACCGTGAAGTCGTCCGACGACGCCATGATCGAATCGGCGCGCGTCTGCAGGCTCCCGGAGCTCAGCCGTGAGGTCACGTGCAGGGCCATCGCCGACGACGGGGTCGCGCCGCCGGCATCGAGCACGCCCTCGGCGAGCATGGCGAGCGCGCCGTGCCGGGCCTCCTCGCCCGGCTGGAACATGAACACGACCGTCCCGGCCAGCCGGTCCCGTCGTCCGGAGAGCAGGCGGGCCGCGGAGGCGAGCATCGCGGTGTGCAGATCGTGCCCGCAGGCGTGCATCGCGCCCTCGACCTGCGAGGCGTGGGCGAGCCCGGTGTCCTCGTCCAGGGGCAGCGCGTCCATGTCGGCCCGCAGCAGGACGACGGGCCCGGGTCGGCTGCCGGTGAGCGTGGCGACCACCGAGGTCGACGACCGGCCGCAGGTGATGGTCACCGGGAGGTCGCGCAGGACGGCGAGCACCGCGGCCTGGGTCTGCGGCAGGTCGAGGCCGAGCTCGGGCCGGCGGTGCAGGGTGCGGCGCAGGGCGACCGTGTCCGGCTGCAGGGAGCGGGCCTCGGCGAGCAGCGCCCGTTCCGGTGCGCGGTGGGCGGCGCGCCGCCGGACCTCCTGCCGGGCCTCGCGAGACGTCGCCACACCCTTGATCCTGCACCCCCGGCCTCCGGCGGGCGACCGTCCGGCGCGCGGAAGGTGTCGATTCGGTGCGCTCGGCGTCCACGCCCTTCACGGTGCGGACCCGCGGTCCTACCGTGGTGACCATGGCAGGACAGGGCGCACAGACCGCCCCCCGAGGCGGTGGACAGGGCACCGTCGTGCCCCTGGACGGCTGGGCCGTCGCGGTCACCCGGGAGGAGGGTCGGTGGCGTGCGGTCTCGATGGACCGTACCGCGCTGGCCGACCTCAGTTCCGCCATCACCGCACTCCGGGCGTTGCGTTCGACCGGAGCGGTCATCGGACTGCTCGACGTGGACGACGAGTTCTTCGTCCTCGTGCGCCCGGTGCCCGGCGGTGTCTCGCTCCTGCTCTCCGACGCGGTCGCGGCGCTGGACTACGACGTCGCCGCCGACGTGCTCGACCTGCTGCGCCTCGACGTGCCCGAGGAGGACGAGGTCGACGACGACCCGTGGCCCGAGGGCGACCTCGGGATGCTGGCCGACCTCGGGGTCCCCGCCGACGAGCTCGCCGTCCTCGTCGACGAGATCGACCTGTACCCGGACGAGCAGCTGACCGCGATCGCGCGCCGCTGCGGGTTCGCCGAGGAGCTGGCCCGGATCGTGGAGACCGCGCCTGCGTCCTGAGCCGCTGATCGACCGCGCCCTCGAGGTCGCGCGGACGGCGCACCCCGCCGACGTGCCGGTGGGGGCCGTCGTCGTCGACGCCTCGGGGCGCGAACTCGCGTGCGCCACGAACGCGCGCGAGGCGCTCGGCGACCCCACGGCGCACGCGGAGGTCCTCGCGCTACGCGCCGCGGCCATCGTTCACGACGACGGGTGGCGGCTGTCGGGCTGCACCCTCGCGGTCACCCTCGAGCCCTGCACGATGTGCGCCGGTGCCGCCGTGCTGGCCCGGGTGGACCGCGTGGTGTTCGGGGCCTGGGAGCCGAAGACCGGGGCGGCGGGCTCGTTGTGGGACGTCCTGCGCGACCGACGCCTCACGCACCGCCCCGAGGTGGTCGGCGGTGTCCGCGAGCAGGCCTGCTCCGACCTGCTGCGGGAGTGGTTCCGGGGTGCTGCCGGACCGGGCGGGCCGGACCGGTAGAGTTCTCGCCGGTAGCGTGTCCGAGCGGCCAAAGGAGCACGCCTCGAAAGCGTGTGTGGGTTCTGCCCACCGTGGGTTCGAATCCCACCGCTACCGCCAGCAGCGCCGGGTCTCCCGTCAGGGAGAGCCCGGCGTTCGTGTGTCCGGGCCCGGAACGTACGAACGGCACTCCCGCAGCATCGAGGTGCGCGAGAGTGCCGTTCATTCACTCCAGGGGGGCTACGCGACCCCGGCCTGCCGGGTGAAGTTCGCCGGGATGATCAGGTCCTCGGGCGCCAGCTCCTGCACCGAGGACTTGCCCAGACCCATGAGGCCGGACCCGATGCCCTGCTGCAGGATGTCGAGGACGTTGCCGACACCGGTCTCCCCGGCGGCGGCGAGGCCCCAGAGGTAGGCGCGGCCGATCGCGACGGCCTTCGCGCCGAGGCAGAGGGCCTTGACCACGTCGGAGCCGCGGCGCACGCCGCCGTCCATGATCACCTCGACGTCGCGGCCGACCGCCTCGACGATCCCGGGCAGCACCCGGATCGGCGCCGGGGTGGAGTCGAGGTTGTTCCCGCCGTGGTTGGACACCTGGATGGCCGTGGCGCCGGCGTCGACCGCGCGCTTGGCGTCGTCGACGCGGGTGATGCCCTTGACGCAGAACGGCAGGTCGGTGCCCCACTGCTCCCGCAGCCAGGCGACGTCGGCCCAGGTGGGCGGCGGGGTGAACATCCACTGCCCGTACGCGCCGAAGAACGTGGGCGGCTCGGAGCCGTCGACCGGGATGTTCGGCACGGTGAGGTCGGGGATGAACCGGGCCTTGAGGAAGTCCAGCCCCCAGCGCGGGCGGGTGATGCCCTCGGGGATGTACTTGATCATCGTCTTGAGGTCCATCTTCTCCGGGATGGACGGGCTGCCCCAGTCGCGGCCGTGGGAGAACGACCAGTCCAGGGTGACGATGAGGCCCTTGGCCCCGGCGCGCTTGGCGCGCTCGGCGCGGGCGGCGAGGGTGTCGCGGTCGCCGACCCAGTACATCTGGAAGAACGTCTTGTCGTTCACGGCCATAACGTCCTCGATGGACCGGCTCGCGAACGACGAGAGCCCCATCGCGGTGCCGCGCGATGCCGCGGCCCGCGCCACGGCGACCTCGCCCTCGGGGTTCACCGCCTGGACGCCGGTCGGCGAGATCATGACGGGCATGGAGATCTCCTGCCCCATGATCGTCGTCGCGAGCGACTTCTCGTAGGGCAGGTCCGCCACGTGCGGGGCGAACTGCAGCTCCCGGAAGGCGCCCGTGTTGTCGTCGAGCGTGTAGCCCGCCTCGCTGCCCGCCACGAGCGCGCCGTACACCGACTTCGGCAGCCGCTTCTTCGCGCGCCGCTGGGCCTCCGCCACCGACTCGAACCACTGACCAGCCATGAGCACCTTCCGCAGTCGCTTGTCCCCCGAGGGTAAGTGGGACGGCTCACCCTCGCGCCGCTCGCGAGGACGGCATCGATCCCGTCCGTCAGGGCAGGGTCCGTCACCGGCCTTCATGACGACGGGTCGCGCGGCCGCGAACTCGCGGCCGTCCGGGCGAACCGACCCCCGCCGTCGGGACGAAAGCTCGGACGTTCCCGCTCCACGAGCGGGAACGTGGTCCCCACCGAAGGAGCCCCACCCGCCATGACACCGTCCCGCGCGGCCGGTCCCGGCGTGACTGCACCCCCGCGGTCCCGCCCGGACGCCGACGCCCCCGGTCCCGCGCGGGTCGACGCGGACGTCACCGACGCCGACCTGGTCGCCCGCCTCGCGGCCCGCGACACCGGCGCCCTCGACCTCCTCTACGCCCGCCACGGGCGCGCGGCCTTCTCCCTGGCCCGCCGGATCTGCGTGGACGAGGGGCTCGCCGAGGACGTCGTGCAGGAGGTGTTCCTCGTGCTGTGGCGCGACCCGGAGCGCTTCGACCGCACGCGCGGTTCGGTGATCAGCTGGTTGCTGACGCTGGTGCACCACAAGGCGGTCGACGCGGTGCGCCGGGAGGCGACCCGTCGTCGGCACCACGTGCCCACCGACGAGCCCGAGGCCGACCTCGGCTCCTCCGCCGTCCCGTCGGCCGACCGCGCCGCCCTCGGTTCGGTGATCGCGGAGCACGTCCGGGCCGCCCTGCGCCACCTGCCGTCCGAGCAGCGGCAGGCGCTCGGCCTCGCCTACTACGGCGGCTACACCCAGCGGGAGGTCGCCTCGATCACCGGGGTCCCGATCGGCACCGTCAAGTCCCGCATGTTCACCGGCGTGGCCAAGCTGCGTGTGCTGCTCGCCCCGGTCCTCGGCACGTCGGGGCTCGAGCTGCTCGGGGACACCTGGTGAGCGCCCCCGGGATGCCGCACGACGGCGAGCTCGCGGGCGCCGTGGTCGGGCGCGCGCTGCACGCCCTCGAGCCCGAGGAGGAGGACCGCGTCACCGAGCACCTCCGCACCTGCGGGCCGTGCCGGTCGCTGCTCGCCGAGACCCACGCCACCATGGCGGCCCTGGCCCACGCGGTCGCCGACGCCGAGCCGCCCGCCGGTCTGCGCTCGCGCATCCTCGCGGCGGCGGCCGCCGAGCCCCTGCCGCCGGTCCCGCCGGCCGCACCGGCCACGTCGACCCGGACCCCGGTCGCGTCGGTCCCGGCGCCGCCGGCGACCCCCGCACCGCGGGCCGCGGCCGGACCGGCGCCCCGTCGTCGGGGGGCCGCCGTGCTCGCCCTGGTCGCGGTGGTGGCCGCCGTGGTGGTGTTCTCGGTCCGTGGCATCGCCACCGGTCCGGACACCGACGCGCGCGCCGCCTCGGCCGCCCGGGCCGACCAGGTGATCACGTCGGCGGAGGCCCGGGACCCGGACGTGCGCCACGCGGCGCTGGTTCAGCCGGGCGGGTCCGTCCTCGCCGTGGTGCTCGACGACCGGAACGGACCCCGCGTGGTGCCCGTCGACGCGCCCGCGATCGGGTCGGACCACACCTTCGTGCTCTGGCGCGTCGCGGGCGGGACCGCCACCGCGGTCGGGTCCTTCGACGCCTCGGGCACGTTCACCTCGACCGGGGTGCGCCCGAGCGCCGGGCTCGCGCAGGGCGCCTACGCCGTGTCGACCGAGCTCGCGGGCCCGGTGCCGGCCCGCCCGTCGTCGGTGGTGGCGAGCGGCCCGCTGATCTGAGCCGCCCACGCGGGTGGCGCTCCGGCCGGGGCGCCGCCCGCGCGTACCGGGCCGACCGGACGAGCCCCGTCGTCCGGCGGCCGGACTCCGCCGTGCACCACCCGCCGGCGCGGGCGATGATGACCGGTCCGCCGTTCGTCGCGTCGTGCCGCTGTCCGGCCGCAGCACGCCGTGGCGCGCCGCGTCGTCCGGCGTCACTGTCGGGGGGTCTGGCTACCGTGGTGGGCGTCGGGAACACGCGACGTCAGCGTGTCCCGACGGGCTGCACCGGAGCGGGCCGGCGCGGCACGAGGACGGGGAGGCGTGCGCATGGCGTCTGGTGCGGCTGCCCCGGCCGACGTGTTGCCCCGGGTGCCCGGTCCCCGCGGCGCGGCCCGTCCGATGCTGGCCTCGGCGGGCGAGCTGCCCAGGGGCGCGGGCTGGGCGTTCGAGTTCGTGTGGTCGGGCCTGCGCTGCTTCGCGTGTGCCCGGGACGGCCGGCTGCGGCTCGTCGACGCCGACGGGCACGACGTCACGGCCGGGTTCCCGGAGCTCGCCCTCCCGGCCGCGCACGGGCTGGTGCTCGACGGGGTCGTCGTGGCCGAGGATCCGGTGGGACGCCCGAGCATGGCGCGGCTGCGCCGTCGGCGGCGGGTCGCCCGGCCCTCGCAGGCGCTGGTGAGCGGCACGCCCGTCTCCTACTACGTGTTCGACGTGCTCGAGGTCGACGGCCGCTCCACCGCCCGGATGCCGTACCGGCAGCGGCGCGAGCTGCTCACCGAGGTCGACCTGGCGGGCGGGAACCTCGTCGTGCCGCCCTCGTTCACCGGCGTCGCGGCCGAGGAGATCGTGTCGGCGGCCCGGCAGTACGGGCTCGAGGGCGTCGTCGCCAAGCGGCTCGAGTCGACCTACCAGAGCGGCCGACGGTCCCGGAGCTGGATCACCGCGGAGATCACGCAGTCGCAGGACGTCGTGGTCGGGGGCTGGCTGCCGCCGCGCGGACGGACCGACGGGGTGGGGTCGCTCCTGCTGGGCGTGCCGAGCGACGGGGTGCTGCGCTACGTCGGCCGGGTGTCCACGGGCGTCACCGCGGCGGCCCGCCGCGAGATCCTCGACGCGTCGGTCGGCCTGGACCGCCTGGTCAGCCCCTTCGACGGCGAGCTGCCGGACGACGTGGAGAGCGCCGCCCGGTGGGTGGCGCCCCGCCTGGTCGGCCGGGTGGAGCACCGCCGCTGGACCGCGACCGGTCTGCTCGGTCGACCGGTGTGGCAGGGGCTGCGGGCGGGCACCCACCCTGCGACGGTGCACGCCCCGGTGCTGGCGGCGCCGGTCGTCGCGACGGATCTCGCGCTCGACGATCTCGAGACGGTGGAACGCCCGGCCGCCTTCGCCACGGGGCACTCCCCCGGCGTGGACGCCGTCGTGTCGCGGGAGAGCGCCGGACCGGCCGTGCTCGTGCCCGCCGGCGCCGACGTGCTGCTGCCCGACGCCGAGATCGAGGCGGCCCTGCGCTCCCGGTTCTCCGCCCACTTCGTGCACAACGCGCTCACCGCGATCGCGAGCTACGTGCGGGTCGACCCGTCGCGGGCCCGCGACCTGCTCAACGAGTTCGCCGACTTCACCCGCTACTCGTTCCGCTCGTCCGACACCTCCACGACCGTGGACGAGGAGCTGCGCAACGCCCGGCGCTACCTGACCCTCGAGCAGGCCCGGTTCGGGGAGCGGCTCGGCGTCGAGATCACCATGGCGCCCGAGGTCCGCGGCGTGGTGCTCCCGCCGTTCGTGGTGGCGCCGTTGGTGGAGAACGCCGTGCGGCACGGGGTCGAACCGGTGCTGGGCGGCGGCACCGTGCGGATCACGGCCGCCGGCGCGGGCGCGGACTGCGTGCTGACGATCAGCGACGACGGCGCGGGAATGGGGCCGGAGGCCTCCCGCGCCGCCTCGCTCGTCGACGCCCGGCACGGCGGGATCGCGGAGGTCACCCGCCGGCTGCGCGCGGCCTACGGCGGGCGGTGCGACCTGCACGTCGACAGCCGCGCCGGACGTGGGACGACGGTCCGGGTCCGGGTCCCCGCGGAGCACGTCGAGGAGCCGCCGGCCGGCCGGCTCCTCGTGGGCTGAGAGCGTCCCCCGACCCCCGACCACATTCCGGGGGACGTCTCGCCGTCGGTCGTGCTCGTCGATCGACCCGGTCGATCGGACCCGGTCGGTCAGTCGTCGGTCTGCGAGCAGCTCCCCGAGGGGCCGGACAGGATGCTGCCGAGGATCGGCAGCTGGAGGCCGCAGGCGTTGACGGGGAGCAGCGAGAGGTCGTTGAGCACCCCGACGTTGCCGTCGCCCGAGGGGCCGTCCCGCCCGTCACGGGGGGCGGCCGACGCCATGGGGGCGACGGCCGTGAGGGCCGCCGCGGAGAGGGCGAGGGCGGCGATGGGGGTAGCGGCACGCCGGGTGGCGGTACGCGGGGCGCGGTGCTTGGCCACGGGGTCCTCCTCGAATCTGTGGAGTAGTGCGGTCGACCGTTCGGCGCAGCTGCCCCGCGACGAGCGGTCGACGCGGACTCTCCGCCCTTGGGGCGGGTGGGGCCATTGGTGCGAGGAGTTCCGCCCGGATGGTGTGGCCGGCCGTGCGCGAGGACGAGCGGTCCGGTAGAAGGGTCCAGTGGCCGTTCTGCTGCGACGAACGGGTGATCGACCCGTCCGGCTCGGAACCGGCCGATCTCGCTCCGGCGCGGGAGGATGCCGCCCGTGCGCATCCTCGCCGTCGACTGGTCCGGGGACCTGCGAGCGGCGGCGAGGCGCATCCGGGTCGCGGAGGCGGTGCCCGGCCGGCTGCTCGGGGTGCGGGGCGGGCTCGACCGTGAGGCGGTCGGCGACCTGCTCCTGGACCTCCGCGACGCGGGCGAGCCCGCCGTCGTCGGGATGGACTTCTCGTTCGGCCTGCCCGCCTGGTTCCCCGCGCGGTCCGGGGCGACGACGCTCCCGCAGGTGTGGGACCTCGCCCGCGACGAGGGGGAGGCCTGGCTACGGGCGTGCGACCCGCCGTTCTGGGGTCGGGCGGGGACGCGGAAGCCGGTCGACGTCGAGCTCTACCGCGACACCGAGCAGGAGGCGCGGGAGCGGGGACTGAACCCGCTCTCGACCTTCCAGGTCGGCGGCGCCGGGGCGGTCGGTACCGGGTCGGTGCGTGGCATGGCGCTGCTGGGCCGGTGGCGACGGGCGGGGATCGGGGTGTGGCCGCTGGACCCGGCCCCCGGGCCGCGGGGCGTGCTCGTCGTCGAGGTCTACCCGCGGGCGATGACCGGCCCGGTGGTGAAGTCCTCGGCGGTGGCACGCCGGGCGCTCGTCGACGGGGACGACCGGATCCCCGCGGACCTGCGGGCCGCCGCAGCCGACACGGAGGACGCGATGGACGCCGCCCTCGCGGCCCTCGGCATGGCCGAGCACGCCGACGAGCTCGCGGCCCTGCCCGCCCGCACCGACCCGGCGTCGGGAAGCGAGGGACGGCTGTGGTTGCCGCCTACAGCGCCAGGGCCGCCTCGCTGAACGACAGGCCCAGCTGGTCCGCCGCCTCGGCGAGCACGCCCTGCACGGCGAGGGTGTCGTCGAGCGGCATCACGGTCGACTCGGTGCGCCCGGCGCGCAGGCAGGAGTTCACCTCGACGATCTCGTGCGAGTACCCCGCGCCCGTGGCGGGCAGCTCGAGGCGCTCGCCGGGGTCGTCGGGGGAGCGGTGCACCACGATCGCGGCCGGGTGGTGGAAGCGGGGGAGCACGTCGATCCAGCCGGTGGAGCCGAAGATGCGGGCCTGACCGGGGGAGGGGCTGTGGAAGGACGTCTGCGCGGTGGCGAACCGGCCGTCCTCCCAGGCGAGCAGCAGGGCGTTCTCGGCGTCCACGCCCGTCATCTCCATCCGCCCGACCGCGTGAACCCGCGTGGGGCTCCCGCCGAGCACCATCTGGGCGAACGAGACGGGGTAGACGGCGAGGTCGAGCAGCGCGCCGCCGCCGAGCTCGGCGTCGAACAGCCGGTCGGAGGGGTCGACGTCCCGGACGGTGCCGAGGTCGGCCTGCACCGAGCGGACCTCCCCGATCTCACCGGCCTCGTAGATCTCGCGGGCCCGGACGACGGCGGGCTGGAAGCGCGTCCACATCGCCTCCATCGCGAACACCCCGTGCCGACGCGCGGTGTCGACCACGCGCCAGGCCCCCGCGAGGGTCGCGGTGAAGGTCTTCTCCACCAGTACGGCCTTGCCCGCCTCGAGCGCGGCGACCGCGAGGTCCGCGTGCTGCGGGTGCGGCGTGGCGATGTAGATGGCGTCGACCTCGGGATCGTCGACGAGCGCGCGGTACGAGCCGTGCGCCCGCGACGCGCCGTGCTCCGCGGCGAACGCCTCGGCCCGCTCGGCCGACCGGGACCCGACTGCGGCCAGCTCGGTGCCCTCCACCGCCACGAGGTCCCGGGCGACTCCTGCCGCGATCCGACCCGGTCCGGCGATGCCCCAGCGGATGGTCTGCACGGCGCCAGCCTGTCACGCGGGTCGCTACAGCGAGCTACAGGGAGCCGCCGAGGAGGTCGACGTCCTCGGCGGTGCCGGAGACGACGAGCTTGCCGTTCTCCGCGCGCAGGTCGGTCGCCGTGATCGAGAACGGCAGCTGGCCGGGGTCGAGGCGGGCCGAGTAGTTCCCGAGCCGGGAGCGCAGGGCGCTCGTCACCGGGCCGGAGACCGACGACGGGGCGTCACCGGCGTCCACCGCGATGTCCCGCGCGGAGAGCACGATCTGGCCGCCGGAGAGTCGGAAGGTGGCGATGACGGAGGCCCGCACCTGCTGCCCGAGCACCGTCGTCGTCGACGTGAGCTCCACCGCCTGGGACGGGTCGATCCCCGAGACCTTCGAGCCGCGGGCCGCCAGGGTCTGCTCGGTGACCGGCTCGACGGTGACGTCGGAGACCTTGAGGATGCGGGCGAGGTCCGCCGGGTCCACCTCGGCCCGCGCGGTCACCGTCCGCGCCGGGATGGAGCGGACGGTGCCGTCGATCAGCGACTGCGGCGGCAGCGTCACGTCGCCGAGGTCGGCCACGAGCGTGATGTCGCGCAGCTGCCGGTACGGGATGTGCTCCGCGGTGAGGGTGACCGACGGGTACTCGCCGGCCGCGGCCTGCGTCAGGAACGGGAAGCCGTGGATGTCGACGCTCGGCTCGCTGTCGAGCTTCAACTGCGTCTGCAGCTGGGAGGCCACCCGGTCCTGGGCCACGAAGCGGGCGCCGAGGTCGACGCCGACGAGGAGGGCGACGAGCACCGCCAGGAAGATGAGGAATCCACGCATCACCCGTCAGTGTCCGCCACGGCCGGATCAGCGGGCGAAGTGCCTCGAGATCACCAGGCGCTGGATCTGGTTGGTGCCCTCGAAGATCTGCATGATCTTGGCCTCGCGCATGTACCGCTCGACCGGGAAGTCGCGGGTGTAGCCGGCCCCGCCGAACACCTGCACGGCGTCGGTGGTCACCTTCATCGCCGCGTCGGTGGCGACGAGCTTCGCGACGGAGGCCTGGCGCGAGTACGGCACGCCGGCGTCCTTGCGGCGGGCGGCGTCGAGGTAGGTGGCGCGGGCCGAGTCGACGGCGGCGGCCATGTCGGCCAGCACGAAGCCGAGCCCCTGGTGGTCGACGATCCGCTTGCCGAACGTCTGCCGCTCGTTCGCGTACTCGACGGCCGCGTCGAGGGCGGCCTGGGCGAGCCCGACGGCGCAGGCGGCGATGCCCAGCCGTCCGGAGTCCAGCGCGGCGAACGCGATCTGCAGGCCCTGGCCCTCGTCGCCGATCCGGCGGTCGGCCTCGACGACCCCGCCGTCCCAGGTGGCGCTCGTCGTCGGTACGGCGTGCAGGCCCATCTTCTCCTCGGGTCGCCCGAAGGTGAGGCCCTCGGTCTGCCCGGGCGCGAGGAAGCAGGTGACGCCACGGCTGCCCTCGCCGGTCCGGGCGAACAGCGCGTAGAAGTCGGCCCTGCCGCCGTGCGTGATCCAGGCCTTCTCCCCGGTGATCCGGTAGTCGCCGTCCTCGCCCTGCTCCGCGCGGCAACGCAGGGCGGCCGCGTCGGAGCCCGCCTGGGGCTCGGAGAGGCTGTAGCCGCCGACCAGCTCGCCGGCGAGCATCCTCGGGAGCCACTCCTGCTTCTGGGTCTCGGTGCCGAAGGTGGCGACCGGGAAGCACGCCAGGCCGTGCACGCTCGTCGTCACCGCGACCGTCGCCCAGCGTGCCGCGAGCTCCTCGAGGACCTGGAGGTAGACCTCGTAGGGCTGGGCGCCGCCGCCGTACTCCTCGGGGTAGGGCAGGCCGAGCAGGCCGGTCTCGCCGAGGGTGCGGAACAGACCCTCGGGATACATCCCGTCGCCCCGCTCGTGGTCGTCGACGCGGGTCGCCAGCTCCTTGTCGGCGACCTCGCGCGTGAGCTCGATCAGCGCGCGGGCCTCATCGGTGGGCAGGAGACGGTCGACGGCCATGTCACGTCCTAACGGTACTGAGATCGGAACGCCAGTACCGTTGACAGTAGCGGTGAGCGGCTAGGATTTCCAGATGGCCTCCCCGGTGCGTCGTGGCGCGGCCCGACGCGACGAGCTCGCCGACGCCCTGATCGAGCTGTTCCTCGCGGAGGGGTTCGCCCGCTTCACCCTCGACGACGTGGCCGCCCGGCTGCATTGCTCGAAGCGCACGCTCTACGGGCTCGCCGGGTCGAAGGAGCAGCTGGTGACGGCGGCCGTGGTCCGGTTCTTCCGGGCGGCGACGGTGCACGTGGAGGCGGCGGTCGCGACGCGGTCCGAGCCCGCCGACCGGCTCGCGGCCTACCTGCGCGCGGTGTCCGCCGAGCTGGCCCCGGCGTCGGCGACGTTCTTCGAGGACGTCGCCTCGTTCGCGCCGGCCGCCGCGATCTACCAGCGGAACACCCGGGCCGCGGCGCGCCGGGTCCGCGAGATCATCACCGAGGGCGTCGAGTCCGGGGCCTTCCGGGACGTGCACGTGGCGTTCGCGGCCGAGGTCGTCGCCTCGACGATGGAGGCGATCCAGGGGCGGCGGGTCGCCGCGACCACGGGGCTGGACGACGCCGAGGCCTACGAGCAGCTCGCCGGTCTGCTCGTGCAGGGGCTGCGTTCCTGACGGCGGGTCCTCCGGTCGCCCGCGTCAGCGGTGGCACACGGCGCGCACCCGGCGGCAGGATCGGGACACGGTCGTTCCGGGGGGCCGTGGCCCGGGACGACGAACGCCGGGCCCTTGTGCAGGTGCCCGGCGTCCGGTGGAGCTGGCGGAGGATACGGGATTCGAACCCGTGAGGGGGTTAGCCCAACACGATTTCCAATCGTGCGCCTTAGGCCACTCGGCCAATCCTCCGTCGACGAGGGTACAGGGGCTCCTCGCGACGTCGGCCGCCCGACCCCCACCCCGTCGGCAGCCCGTCCGCGGACCGGTACAGTCGTCCCCGGACCCCGCGCGGCGTCCATCCTGTGAACTCCCCCAGGGCCGGAAGGCAGCAAGGGTAAGCGGGCTCTGGCGGGTGCGCGGGGTCCCCTTCTTCCCCGGGCCGGGACTGTCGGACCCCCCGCGTAATCTCGCGATCGTGGCACTCGCGCTCTACCGCAGATACCGACCCGGCACCTTCGCCGAGGTCGTCGGGCAGGAGCACGTCACCGATCCGCTGCGCACGGCGCTGACCGCCGGACGGATCAACCACGCCTACCTGTTCTCCGGTCCGCGCGGCTGCGGGAAGACCTCGTCGGCGCGGATCATGGCGCGCTCGCTCAACTGCGAGCGGGGGCCGACGCCCGATCCGTGCGGGGTGTGCGAGTCCTGCGTCGCCCTCGCGCCGAACGGACCCGGGTCGCTCGACGTCACGGAGATGGACGCGGCCAGCCACGGCACCGTCGACGAGGCGCGCGACCTGCGGGACAAGGCGGCCTACGCGCCGGTCAGCTCCCGCTACCGCGTCTTCATCATCGACGAGGCGCACATGGTCACCACGGCGGCGTTCAACGCGCTGCTCAAGGTGGTCGAGGAGCCGCCGGAGCACCTGATCTTCGTGTTCGCGACGACGGAGCCGGAGAAGGTCCTGCCGACCATCCGGTCGCGCACGCACCACTACCCGTTCCGCCTGCTGCCGCCGAGCACGCTGCGGGCGCTCCTCGAGCGCATCTGCGACGAGGAGGGCGTGCGGGTCGAGCCGGCGGTCTACCCGCTGGTGATCCGGGCCGGCGGCGGGTCGGCCCGTGACTCGCTCTCGGTGCTCGACCAGCTGCTGGCGGGCGCGGACGACCAGGGCGTCACCTACGCCCGCGCGGTCGGCCTGCTCGGGGTCACCGACGTGGCGATCCTCGACGACGTCGTCGACGCCCTCGGTGCGCAGGACGGCGCGGCGGTCTTCGGCGCGGTCGACCGGCTGGTCGAGGCCGGGCACGATCCGCGGCGCTTCGCGGCCGACCTCCTGCAGCGCCTGCGGGACCTCATCCTCGTGCACGCGGTGCCGGACGCCGCCGAGAAGGGTCTGGTCGACGTCCCCGCCGACGAGATGGCGCGCATGGTCGACCAGGCGCAACGGCTCGGCCCGGCGGCGCTCGCCCGGCACGCCGAACTCGTGCACACCGCGCTCACCGAGATGCGCGGGGCCACGGCGCCCCGGCTGCTCCTCGAGCTGGTCTGCGCGCGGATGCTGCTGCCCGCGGCCTCGGCGTCCGACGGTGCACTCGTGCAGCGGCTCGAGGGTGTCGAGCGTCGGCTGCAGGCGGGGGCGACGGCGAGCGCCGGCGGTCCGCTGGTCGTTCCCGACGCCGGGCCGGAGCCGGCGGGCGAGCCCCGGTTCCAGCGGGCGTCGCAGCGGCCGTCGGAGCCCGAGCCGCGTGAGCCCCGGCCGGCGGCCACGCCGCCGCGCGCCGACGAGCGGGACGCCACGGTCGCGCCCGCCACCGGCCGGCCCACGGCCACGGTCGAGGCCCCGCGCCAGGACGCCGACGTGGCGCGCCCGCAGGAGTCGGCCGCCCGGCAGCAGCCGCCTGCTGGTCGGCCCCAGGAGCCCGCCGCCCGGCAGCAGTCGGACCGTGCGCCGGCCGAGCGTCCGCAGCCCGAGCGCTCGCAGCCCGAGCGTCCGCAGCCGGAGCGTCCGCAGCCTGATCGCCAGGAGGCGCCGCGCCGGGAGGCGCCGGCGCCGGCGGAGGCCCCGGCCGCCGGGACCGCGCCCGGAGCGATGGACGCGTCCGACCTGCGTCGGGTGTGGCCGGAGGTCATGGCGGCGGTGCGCGAGGGCAACAAGCCGACCCACGCGCTGCTGCAGAACGCCACGGTGGCGGCGGTCGAGGGCACCACGGTCGTGCTCGCCATGCCCACGGCGCCCCTGGCCCGCCAGCTCTCCCAGCCCAACCGCGCCGGGCACGTCACGGCCGCCCTCTCCCGGGTGCTCTCCGGCGAGTGGTCGCTGCGCGCGACCGACGCGGCGGGCCAGC
This sequence comes from Actinomycetospora corticicola, assembly GCF_013409505.1. NCBI lineage: Bacteria > Bacillati > Actinomycetota > Actinomycetes > Pseudonocardiales > Pseudonocardiaceae > Actinomycetospora > Actinomycetospora corticicola. Next base: position 4,877,183 of record NZ_JACCBN010000001.1, read on the forward strand.
AGGCGGCGCCGCCCGCGTCGGACGGCGGTCGCGGTGGCCAGGCCCCTGCGGCTCGGGGAGCGGCACCGGCCCCGCAGCGCCCGCAGCGGCCCGAGCCCGCACCCGAGCAGAGCCGTCCTGAACCGCAGCGCCAGGGGAACGGTGCCGGTGCCGGCGCGGCCGGTGGTCGCCCGCAGTTCCAGCGGCCGAGTGCCGCCCGCGCTGCTGCGGCCGCCCAGGACGGAGGGGGCGCCCAGGCACCCGAGCGTCCCCGCCCGACGAGCGCCCCGGCTGACATCCCGCCGCCGCCCGAGCCCCCGGAGGACGACGACGTCACCGAGGAGGACATGTACGCCGAGGCGCACGCGGACCCCGGCGGTGGCGAGCGGGTCGCGGCCCGCAATCCCGACGACGCCGCCATGGAGCTGCTCACCCAGCACCTCGGTGCCCGCCGGGTCGACGGCCGTTGAGGGCCGGACCCGTCGCGAGGTTCACGTGGAGCAGGTTCCAGGGCCCGGATCCCTGCCTGATGTGAAACTCGGCGACGCCGAGTCGACGCGCCGCGGCGCGAGATTCACGTGGGGCAGGTTCCGAGGCTCCGGCTCCTGCCTGATGTGAACCTCGGCGGGCCGGGGGCGCCGAGCCCCGGGCCGAGGTGCACACAGGGCAGGTTGCGGGGGCAATTTTCCTGCGTGGTGTGACCCTCGGCGGGCGCGGATCAGCCCAGGACGCGGCCGAGGAAGTCGATCGCCCGCGGGTAGGCGTCCAACCGGTTGGCACGCTTCGCCAGCCCGTGGCCCTCGTCGTCGTAGACCACGAGCTCGACCTCGACGCCGTTCCCCCGCACGGCCGCCGCGACCTGCTCGGCCTCGGACAGCGGCACCCGCGGGTCGTTGGCGCCGTGGATGACGAACAGCGGGGCGCGGACATCGGTGATCCGGTTGAGCGGGGAGGCCGACTCCAGGAACTCGCGGTCGCGCTCGAGCGAGCCGTACTCCCGCTCCCGGTGGGCGCGACGGTAGGGCGAGGTGTTCTCCAGGAACGTCACCAGTGACGAGATGCCGACGATGTCGACGCCCGCCGCCCAGCGCTCCGGCTGGAACGCGACGCCCGCGAGCACCATGTAGCCGCCGTACGAGCCGCCCCACAGCGCGGAGCGCGCGGGGTCGAGGGCGAGGTTCGGCAGGAAGTCGTGGATCGCGGCGAGGTCGGCGACCGAGTCGAGGCGCTTCTCGACGTCGTCGAGGGAGTACCAGCGCTTGCCGTAGCCCACCGAACCGCGGACGTTCGGCACCAGCACCGTGTGCCCCTGTGCGACGAGGGCCTGCGTGATCGGCGAGAACGAGCGCACCGACTGGCCCTCCGGGCCGCCGTGCACGATCAGCACGCTCGACCCGGTGGGCGCCGCGGGCGAGTAGACGAAGCAGGGGACGGTCTCGCCGTCGGGGGTCGGGATGCCGACGCTGGTCGGGGCCACCAGGTCGAGCCCGTCGAGGTCCTCGGCCCACGACGCGACCGTGCCGGTCCGTCCGGTCGCGGCGTCCACCAGCACCACGTCGGCCGCGACCGTCGGCGAGGTCCAGGTCAGCGCGAGACCCTGCGAGTCGGCCGACCAGCGCGGCAGGGTCAGGAAGTCGCCCACCCCGACGCCGGGGGTGACCACGTCACGCAGGTGGGCCCCGCTCTCGGCGTCGTGGATCGCGAACCGTGAGGACCCGTCGTCGTCGGTGACCACGAGCAGCAGGCGGCCGTCGGGGGAGAGGCGCCCGGAGACGTCGTGGGCGTCGTCGGTGACGAGGTAGGAGACGTTGTCCGGGAACGACGCCGACGGGTCCAGGCGGGCGATGCCGGTCCGGTCGCGGCCGGTGTTCGTGGTGACCAGTGCGGCCGAGGAGTCGGGCAGCCACTGCAGTCCGCCGAAGATCGCGGGTTCGTCCGCGGGCGTGATCTCGGAGGTGCCGCTGCCGGAGAGCCGCAGGACCTGGGAGCTCAGGGCGGGGGTGCCGGGGCGCGTCATGAGGGCGGCCGACCCGTCGGGGGCGACGGCCGCGCCACCGACCATGCCCCCGCCGTCGTAGAGCACCGTCTCCTCGCCGGAGGCGACCTGGCGCAGCACGAGGTCGAAGTCGACGCCGTTGCGACGGTTCGTCGCGTAGACGACCCGACCGTCGTCGAGGACCTCGGCGAGGGAGTGGATGAACTGCGGGTCGCGGACCAGCGGCTCGAGGTCGGCCGTCCCCAGCGGGGCGTCGACCTCCTCGGGGCGCAGCAGGGAGAGCTGGGCGCGCTCGTCGCCGTCGGTGTCGTGCGAGACGACGATCGTCCGCGGCTCGATCCCCTTGAGGTAGCGCCCGGAGCACGCCCCGGGCAGCGCGGTCAGGGGACGGCGGGTGCCGTCGGGGGCGAGCTCGACGAGCTGCACCGTCCCCGAGGTGTCGTCCCCGGCGAGGACCCGGCCGTCGGCCGCCACGTCGAAGGCCCGCCACGTGCGGGCGGAGAGCAGGCGGGTCACGAGTTCGGCGGTGTCGCTCACGGCCCCACCCTGCCAGCAGGCCGCGACACCCGTCGTCGGGAAGACCCCTACCCTGGGGAACGTGCAGCCAGGACAGCCGGACATGCCCGACATGGGTGCCCTCCTCCAGCAGGCCCAGGCCATGCAGGAGCAGCTCATGAACGCCCAGGCCGAACTGGCGGAGACCGAGGTGACCGGCCAGGCCGGCAACGGTCTCGTCACGGTCACCCAGACCGCCGCGGGTGAGATCCGCGGGATCACGATCGATCCGAAGGTCGTCGACCCGACCGACGTCGACACGTTGCAGGACCTCGTGCTCGGGGCGCTCGCCGACGCCGCCGACGCCGCGCAGCAGCTCCAGGCCGAGAAGATGGGTCCGCTCGCGGGCGGGCTCGACATGGGCGGCGGCCCGCAGTTGGGGATGTAGCGGAGTGTTCGAAGGCCCGGTCCAGGACCTGATCGACGAGCTCGGCCGGCTCCCCGGGATCGGGCCGAAGAGCGCCCAGCGCCTGGCGTTCCACCTCCTCGGGACCGAGGAGGCCGACATCACGCGCCTGCAGGACGCGCTCGGCCGCGTCAAGGCGGGCGTCGTGTTCTGCGAGGTCTGCGGCAACGTCAGCGAGAAGCAGCGCTGCCGCATCTGTGCCGACGCCCGGCGTGACGCGACGCTCGTGTGCGTCGTCGAGGAGCCGAAGGACGTCATGGCCGTGGAACGCACCCGCGAGTTCCGCGGGCGCTACCACGTGCTGGGTGGCGCGCTCGACCCGATGGGCGGCATCGGACCGGACCAGCTCCGCGTCCGTGAGCTGCTGCGTCGCATCGGCGGTCAGCCGACCGAGGGCGGGGAGCAGGAGCCGGAGATCGCCGAGGTCATCCTCGCGATGGACCCCAACACCGAGGGCGAGGCCACCGCGACCTACCTCGTCCGGCTCCTGCGCGACTTCCCGGGCCTCACCGTGACGAAGCTGGCCAGCGGCCTGCCCATGGGCGGGGATCTCGAGTTCGCCGACGAGCTGACGCTCGGCCGGGCGCTGGCCGGGAGGCGGCCTACGGCCCTGTGAGCACTAAGTGGGGCGATAGCCCCCCTTAGTGCTCACGGGCGCGAAGCGCACCTACCGCAGTGCCCGGTTCACCGCCGACACCACGGCCTTGAGCGATGCGGTGAGGATCGAGCCGTCGATGCCGATGCCCCACACCTCGACGTCGGCGCCCGCCCCGTCGCCGACCGCGGCCTCGACGTAGGCCGCGGCCCGCGCGTCGTCACCGGCCGCCATGGCGTGCTCGGCGTAGTCGAGGACCCGCACGTCGTAGCCGACGGAGGCGAGCGCGTCGACGAAGGCCGCGATCGGCCCGTTGCCGACGCCGGTCACCTCGTGGACCTCGCCCTCGACCTTGAGCGTCGCGGTCAGCTCGGCCTTGCCGTCGTCGTGCGTCGCGACCCGGGAGCTGACGAGCTCCAGCGGGCTGCGGCGCATCAGGTACTCCTCGGCGAAGATGTCGTACATCTCCTTGGCCGAGACCTCGCCGCCCTCGGTGTCGGTGACCTCCTGGACGCGGCGCGAGAACTCGATCTGCAGCCGCCGCGGCAGCTCCATCTGGTGCTCGGTCTTCATCAGGTAGGCGACGCCGCCCTTGCCCGACTGCGAGTTGACCCGGATGACGGCCTCGTAGGTGCGGCCGACGTCCTTCGGGTCGATGGGCAGGTACGGGACCTCCCACGGGTGCTCGTCGATCGAGTGCCCGGCCGCGTCGGCCTGGACCTTCATCGCCTCGAGGCCCTTGTTGATCGCGTCCTGGTGGGAGCCGGAGAACGCGGTGAACACGAGGTCGCCGCCCCAGGGGTGGCGCTCCCCGACGGGCAGCTGGTTGCAGAACTCGACGGTGCGGCGGACCTCGTCGATGTCGGAGAAGTCGATCTGCGGGTCGACGCCCTGGCTGAACAGGTTCATGCCCAGGGTGACCAGGCAGACGTTGCCGGTGCGCTCGCCGTTGCCGAACAGGCAGCCCTCGACGCGGTCGGCCCCGGCCTGCACGCCCAGCTCCGCGGCGGCCACGCCGGTGCCGCGGTCGTTGTGCGGGTGCAGCGACAGGATGATCGAGTCGCGGCGCGCCAGGTTGCGGTGCATCCACTCGATCGAGTCGGCGTAGACGTTCGGCGTCGCCATCTCCACCGTCGCCGGCAGGTTGACGATCATCGGCCGCTCGGGCGTGGGCTCCCAGACGTCGCCGACGGCGTCGACGATCTCCTTGGCGTAGGAGAGCTCGGTGCCGGTGTAGGACTCCGGCGAGTACTGGAAGCGCCAGTCGGTGTCCGGACGCTTCTCGGCCTCGGCGCGGACGAGCTTCGCCCCGTCGGTGGCGATCTTCGTGATGCCGTCCCGGTCGGAGCGGAACACCACGCGGCGCTGCAGGATCGACGTCGAGTTGTAGAGGTGCACGACGGCGGAGTGGGCGCCCTCGAGGGACTCGAAGGTCCGCGAGATCAGCTCGGGCCGCGCCTGGGTCAGCACCTGGATCCGGACGTCGGTCGGGACCGCGTCCTGGGTGATGATCTCGCGGACGAAGTCGAAGTCGGTCTGCGACGCGGCCGGGAAGCCGACCTCGATCTCCTTGTAGCCCATGCGGACGAGCAGGTCGAACATGCGGCGCTTGCGCGCGGGCGACATCGGGTCGATCAGGGCCTGGTTGCCGTCGCGCAGGTCCACCGCGCCCCAGAGCGGGGCCTTCGTGATCACACGGTCGGGCCACGTGCGGTCCGGCAGCGAGACGCGTTCGACCACCTCGGCGAACGGCTGGTACCGGTGTACCGGCATGTGACTCGGCCGCTGGGTGTTCCAGAACGGCTGGTCGGCCGGGATCTCGCCGTCGGGGTGGACGACGGTCTCGCGGATGCCGGCGGCCGGCATGTCAGGGGTGATGCTCATCAGGGTCTCCGTGCGGCGGTGCAGGAATCCCGGAGGTGTGGGTCCGGGCCGACCGGCGAGCGCGCATCACCCGCGGCAGGGGGCCGGTCTCGGTCAGACCCCGCCGCGGCTGGGAAGGAGCAGCACGCTGAACATCGCCCGTCACGGTAGACCCAACCACCCCGGGGCGGGCAAGCGGGCGCGTGTCGTGACGGGGGCCACCGCTCGGCGAACACCCGGATGCGCCATACCGGTTCGGCTTACCAGTCGGTAGTGATGCGTGCCATCATCTCCGCCATGACCCAGGACGCCGACACCGGCTCTCAGCGCAAGGCGAACACGTCGGCCGATCTGCGTGCGCTCGCGAGCAAGTCCATGTCGCTCGCCGCCTCGGTCATCAAGATCCTGTGCACGATCTTCGCCGCCATCCTCGTCATCCACATCGTGCTGACCGTGGCCTCGGCGAACCCGCAGAACGGGATCACCACGTTCTTCGCGGACGCCGCGAACAGCCTCACCCTCGGCATCGGGGACCTGTTCCTGCCGGCCAGCGAGTCGCTCAAGGTGATCCTCAACTACGGCCTCGCCGCCGTCGTCTGGCTGGTCATCGGCGCGGTCGTGGCGCGCATCCTCAACGCCCTGGCGCCCTGATCACAGGCCCGGTCCGGGCGATCTGACCTCGGCTAGGGTGGTCGGGCAAACGTCCACCCGAGGAGCCGGAGGTCGGTCGCCGTGGCGCTCGTCGTCCAGAAGTACGGCGGGTCGTCCGTCCAGTCCGCGGAGCGCATCAAGCGCGTCGCGGAACGGATCATGCGGACCCGCAAGGACGGCAACGACGTCGTGGTGGTGGCGTCCGCGATGGGCGACACCACCGACGAGCTGACCGACCTCGCGCTGGCCGTGCACCCGAGCCCGCCGCCGCGCGAGCTGGACATGCTCCTGACGTCGGGTGAGCGCATCTCCAACGCGCTGCTCGCCATGGCGATCACCGCGCTGGGCGGGCGCGCGCGGAGCTTCACCGGCTCGCAGGCCGGCATGATCACCACGGGCAAGCACGGTGACGCCCGCATCATCGAGGTGACGCCGGGCCGCATCTTCTCCGCGCTCGCGGAGGACGGCGTCGCGCTGGTGGCGGGCTTCCAGGGCGTGAGCGCGGACTCCAAGGAGATCACCACGCTCGGCCGGGGCGGCTCGGACACCACCGCCGTCGCGATGGCGGCGGCGATGAAGGCCGACGTCTGCGAGATCTACACCGACGTGGACGGCGTCTACTCCGCCGACCCGCGCATCGTCCCGAACGCGAAGCTGCTCGAGACCATCACCTACGAGGAGATGCTCGAGATGGCCGCGTGCGGGGCGAAGGTGCTGCACCTGCGCGCGGTGGAGTACGCGCGCCGCGAGGGCGTGCCGCTGCGGGTGCGGTCCTCGTACACCGACCAGCCCGGCACGACGATCGTCGGGTCCATCGAGGAGCTCAGCGTGGAACAGGCCGTCCTCACCGGGGTCGCGCACGACCGGTCCGAGGCCAAGGTGACCGTCGTCGGCGTGCCCGACCAGCCCGGCTTCGCCGCCCGCATCTTCCGGGCCGTCGCCGACGTCGACATCAACATCGACATGGTGCTGCAGAACATCTCGCACCTGAAGACGGGCAAGACCGACGTGACGTTCACGCTGCCGGTCAAGGACGGTCCCCGCGCGGTCGAGGCCCTCTCCGCGGTGCAGCCCGAGGTCGGCCACGAGGAGGTCATCTACGACGAGCACGTCGGCAAGGTGACCCTCGTCGGTGCGGGCATGCGCAGCCACCCCGGCGTCACCGCGACGTTCTGCGAGTCGCTCGCCGAGGCCGGCGTGAACATCGAGATGATGAACACCTCGGAGATCCGCATCTCCGCCCTGATCCGCGACACCCAGCTCGACGACGCCGTCCGTGCCCTGCACGAGGCCTTCGACCTCGGTGGCGAGACCGAGGCCGTCGTCCACGCCGGCACCGGGCGCTAAGGAGTACCTGCAGTGACCACCCTCGCCATCGTCGGCGCCACCGGCGCGGTCGGCAGCGTCATGATCGACATCATCGACGCGCGGGAGACCGTGCCGTGGTCGGAGATCCGGCTCATCGCCTCGCCGCGCTCCGCGGGCAAGCGGCTCACCGTCCGTGGGCAGGAGATCGAGGTGATCGCGCTGTCGGAGGAGGCCTTCGACGGCGTCGACATCGCGATGTTCGACGTGCCCGACGAGGTCAGCGCCACGTGGGCGCCCGTCGCCGCCGCCCGCGGCGCCATCGCGGTCGACAACTCCGGCGCGTTCCGGATGGACCCGGACGTCCCGCTCGTGGTGCCCGAGGTCAACGCGCAGGCCGCGCACACCCGGCCCAAGGGCATCGTCTCGAACCCGAACTGCACGACGCTGTCGATGATGGCGGCGATCGGGGCCCTGCACCGCGCCTTCGGTCTCACCGAGCTCGTCGTCGCGAGCTACCAGGCGGCCTCCGGCGCGGGCCAGGAGGGCATCGACCGGCTGCAGGCCGAGGTGTCCGCCGTGGCCGGCAAGGACGTCGGCCACCGCGCCGGCGACGTGCGCGAGGCGCTCTCGGCCGCCGGGCTACCGGCGGAGTCGCCGTTCCCGGCGCCGCTCGCGCTCAACGTCGTCCCGTGGGCGGGGTCCTGGCGCGACGGCGGGTGGAGCTCCGAGGAGCTCAAGGTCCGCAACGAGTCGCGCAAGATCCTCGGGATCGACGACCTCAAGGTGTCGGCGACCTGCGTGCGCGTCCCCGTCGTCACCACCCACGCGCTGGCCGTGCACGCGACCTTCGCCTCGCCGGTCGAGGTCGAGACCGCCCGCCAGGTGTTCGCGTCGCAGCCGTCGATCGTCGTGCTCGACGAGCCGCGCGAGGGGCGCTTCCCGACGCCGGCCGACGTCGTCGGGGAGGACCCCACCTACGTGGGCCGCATCCGTCAGGCGCTGGACTTCCCCAACACGCTGGACTTCTTCGTGTGCGGTGACAACCTGCGCAAGGGTGCGGCGCTCAACACCTACGAGATCGCCGAGGAGCTCGTGCGTCCCTGACGACGGGGGTGTCGCCCGACGGGGGCAGTGGGTAGCCGAGGAGCTTGCCACCACTGCCAACGACACGAGGTGACCGTGACACGTCCCGGTAACAGCAACGACCTGACGACCGGCGTCGCCACCGACGACGCCGGGATCCCGGTGCAGAGCCAGGAGTTCTCGATGACGGTCGGGCCCGGTGGCCCGATCCTGCTCCAGGACCACTACCTGATCGAGCAGATGGCGAACTTCAACCGGGAGCGCATCCCGGAGCGCCAGCCGCACGCCAAGGGCTCCGGCGCGTTCGGCACGTTCGAGGTGACGCAGGACGTCTCCGCCTTCACGAAGGCGGTGGTGTTCCAGCCCGGTGAGGTGACCGAGGGCGTCATCCGCTTCTCCACCGTCGCCGGTGAGCGCGGCAGCCCCGACACCTGGCGCGACCCGCGCGGCTGGTCCCTGAAGCTGTACACCCGCGAGGGCAACTGGGACATGGTCGGCAACAACACGCCGGTCTTCTTCATCCGCGACCCCATGAAGTTCCAGAACTTCATCCGGTCGCAGAAGCGCCGTGCGGACAACGGGCTGCGCGACCACGACATGCAGTGGGACTTCTGGACGCTCTCGCCGGAGTCGAAGCACCAGGTCACCTGGCTCATGGGCGACCGGGGCGTCCCGGAGACCTGGCGCCACATGAACGGCTACTCCAGCCACACCTACATGTGGATCAACGCCGCCGGCGAGGAGTTCTGGGTCAAGTACCACTTCATCTCGGACCAGGGCGTCCAGACGATGACGCAGGACCGCGCCGACGAGATGTGCGGGATCGACAACGACTACCACCGCCGCGACCTGTTCGACTCGATCGCGGGCGGGGACTTCCCGTCCTGGACGCTGAAGGTGCAGATCATGCCCTTCGAGGACGCGAAGACCTACCGGTTCAACCCCTTCGACCTCACCAAGGTGTGGCCGCACTCGGACTACCCGCTGCAGGAGGTCGGGCGGCTCACGCTGAACCGCAACCCGGTCGACTTCCACACCGAGATCGAGCAGGTGGCGTTCGAGCCGAACAACCAGCCGCCCGGGCTCGGCCTCTCGCCCGACCGGATGCTGCTGGCCCGCGGGTTCTCCTACGCCGACGCGCACCGCGCCCGGCTCGGGGTCAACTACAAGCAGATCCCGGTCAATGCGCCGAAGAACCCGGTCAACAGCCAGACCCACGCCGGGGCGATGCGCGTCGTCAACGCGGTCGACCCGGTCTACGTGCCGAACTCGAAGGGCGGCGCGCAGGTCCCGCAGGGGCACGTGAACCAGCCGCCCACCTGGTACGCCGACGGTGACATCCAGCGGGCCGCGTACGTGCAGCACCCGGAGGACTCCGACGAGGGTCAGGCCCGGACGCTGATGATGGAGGTCTGGGACGACGACGCCCGGGACCGGTTCGTCACCAACGTCTCCGGTCACCTCGCCGGCGGCGTGGGCGAGGACGTCCTCGTGCGGGCGTTCGACTACTGGCGCTCGATCGACCAGGGCATGGGCGACCGCGTGGAGCAGGCCACGCGGGAGCTGCTCGGGCAGGAGACACGGCAGCTCGCGCAGAGCTGACGGTCGTTCGCTGATCAGCCTCCGCTGAGGCCCGCCTCACCTATCGTGGGGCGGGTCTCGGCATATCCGGGCACGAACCGGGTGAACCCGGTGTTGAACCCACCGTGTGCGGCCGGGACGACCGGCCGCGGGAGGAGAGACACCATGACCACCGCGCCCATCACGAGCCCGCTGCCCGCCGAGGCGCAGGACGTCGTCGGCCGGGTGCTGCAGCAGGCCGTCGCCGACCTCACCGACCTGTCGCTGATCGGCAAGCAGGCGCACTGGAACGTCCTCGGCCGCACCTTCCGGGACGCGCACCTGCACCTCGACGAGTTGGTCGACCTCGCCCGCACGCAGACCGACGAGGTCGCGGAGCGCGCCGCGGCGCTGGGAGTCTCGCCCGACGGGCGCGCCGAGACCGTGGGCAAGGAGAGCGGCCTGCCGACCTTCGACGAGGGCTGGCACTCCGTCGAGGACGTGACCGCGAAGATCGTCGAGATCCTCGCCGTCGTCATCGAGCGCCACCGCGCCCGCATCGCCGAGACCTCGGAGCCCGACCCGGTGACCGAGGACCTGCTCATCGGGCAGACGGCGAAGCTCGAGGAGGCCCACTGGATGTGGCAGGCCAAGCAGGCCGCCTGATCTCGGTGCACGACCTGGAGTGACCGAAGGGCCCCTTCCGTCGGGTGGACCGACCGGAGGGGCCCTTCGCTCGTTCCGGATCAGTACTTCGAGCCCTTCGAGGGGTCGAAGTAGTGCCCCTTCTCCAGGTCCTCGAGCAGACCCGGGCCGGTCGGCACCCAGCCGGTCACCGCACGGGTGATCGCGTTCGTGGCCGGGCTGTCGAGGCCGAGGAAGCCGCCGAGGAACCCGAAGTGCTCGTCGACCCGCTCGGCGGGGACCGACTCGACCGGCACGTCCAGGTGCCGGCCGATGACCTCGGCGATCTCGCGGAGCGGGATCCCCTCGTCGGCGACCCCGTGCAGAACCGAGCCCGCCGGAGCGACCTCGATCGCGAGGCGGAACAGACGCGCCGCGTCCTCCCGGGCGACCGCCGTCCACCGGGCCGACCCGTCGCCCGGATAGCCGGAGACCTCCCGACGGCGGGCGATGTCGATCAGGGTCGGGACGAAGCCGGCGTCCCCGTCGCCGTGGACGGTCGGGGAGAGCCGCACGACCGACGTGCGCAGGCGCGGGGCGAGCCCGAGGACGGCGGTCGCGGAGGCCTGCCGGCCCGCGGCCATCGAGGTCGCGGCCGGCACGTCGCGTTCGGTCGCGGGCTCGCCCGAGGCCAGGCCGAGAATGCCGCCCGCGATGGTCAGCGCCCTGCCGTCGGGAAGACCGTCACCCAGGGCGGTGATCGCGGCGAGGTCCGACCCGACGGCGTCGGCGAAGCCGCCCGAGAAGGCGATGTCGTGGCGGAAGGCGAGGTGGACGACGGCGTCGGACGCGGCCGCGGCCGAGCGCAGGACGTCGAGGTCGGTGACGTCGCCGCGCACGGCGGTGGCGCCGGCGGCCTCGACGGCGGCCGCGGAGCCGTCGGAGCGGGCGAGCCCGGAGACGGTGTGACCGGCCGCGAGCAGCTCCGGGACGACGGCCCGGCCGACCCAGCCGGACGCTCCGGTGACGAACACGTGCATGACGAGGACCTCCGAGAGGAACGATGCCGCTGATGTCAGCGACTGACATGCACGCTACACCTCGATGTCAGAGTCTGACATCCCTAGGATGGTCCGCATGGGTCGATGGCAGCCGGGCGCGCAGGGACGCCTGCAGCAGGCGGCGATGGCGCTCATCGTCGAGCGCGGCTACGACCGGGTGACCGTCGCGGAGATCGCCGAGCGCGCGGGGCTCACCGAGCGCACGTTCTTCCGGTACTTCGCCGACAAGCGCGAAATCCTCTTCGCCGGGCAGGAGCAGTTCAACGACGTCGTCGTCGGGGCGCTCGCCGGCGCGCCGGCGGAGCTCGGTCCGCTGGAGGCCGTCCTCCGGGGCCTCGCGGCCTCGGGCAGCTGGCTCGACGACGAGCGCCGTCCCGGCTCCCGCGCGCGGCAGGAGATCATCGACGCCCATCCCGAGCTGCAGGAACGGGAGCTGATCAAACTCGCCCGGGCGAGCGCCGCGATGGCCACGACGCTGCAGGAGCGCGGTGTGGCCCGCGACGAGGCCGTCCTCGCCGCCGAGGCCGGGATGGCGGCCTTCCGGCTCGCGTTCACGGCCTGGGTCGCCGACCCCGGCGAGCACGACCTGGCGTGGCACCTCGACGCCGCCGTCGAGGCCCTCCGCGCCGTCGTGGCCTGACTACCCCCGCGCGTCGCCCAGGTGGCTGCGCGCCGCCTCCTCCAGGTGCGTCAGGTCGCTCGCGACGCTGCACCAGGTGAAGCCCTCGGCGAAGCGTCGGGAGGCGACGGCGCCGCTGGGGGTGTGGATGCCGGCGATGATGCCCGCGGACGCGCACGCCGCCCGGACCCGCTCGAGGGCCCGGTCGAAGACGTCGTCGTAGGCCGGGTCGTCCGGTGCGGCCCCGCCGAGGCCGAGGCGCAGGTCGGAGGGACCGATGTAGAGCCCGTCGACGCCCGGCACCGCGGCGATCTCCTCGACCGCCTCGAGGCCCTCCGCCGTCTCGATCATCGGCAGGCACAGGACGGCGGCGTCGGCCTCCGCGGGCCGGGCCGGGAAGCGCAGCTCGGCCCGCACCGGCCCCATGGACCGGCGGCCCGTCGGGGGGGTAGCGGCACGCGGCGACCGCGGCGCGGGCGTCGTCGGCCGAGTTCACCATCGGGATGATCACGCCCGCCGCACCCGCGTCGAGCGCCTGCCCGATCCAGAACTGCTGGTTGTCCTGCACCCGCACGAGCCCGGCGGTCCCGCGGGCGTCGAGCGCGGTCAGGCCGTTCAGCAGGGCGCGGTAGTCGAGCAGCCCGTGCTGGGCGTCGAAGCAGACGTAGTCGTACCCGACGCCCGCGACCCGTTCCACCGCCTGCGGGTTGTCCGACAGCACCCAGTAGCCGATCGTCCGCGCGCCGCTGCGCAGCTGGTCCGCAAGCACGGAGGTCCTCCTACCCCGCGACCGGGACCGACATGCCGAGCGCCCGGCGGACGAACGCGATCTCGGCCGCCGTGTGGTTCAGCGTCTCGGACACCACGAGCGACCCGTGCCCGGCGTCGTAGCGGACCATCGCGTACGGCGTGCCGCGCGCCGCGAGCGCGTCCAGGTAGTTGTCGATCTGGCGGATCGGGCAGCGCGGGTCGTTCTCGCCGGCCAGCACCAGCACCGGCGCGGTGACCGCGTCCACGTAGGTGAGCGGCGAGGCGGTGCGGTAGCGCTCCGGGACCTCGGTCGGCGAGCCTCCGAACAGGGACCGGTCGAACGCCCGCAGCGGCTCCATCTCGTCCTCGTAGGCAGCGACGTAGTCCGCCACCGGCACACCGGCTGCGCCCACGGCCCACCGCTCGGGCTGGACGCCGAGTCCGAGCAGCGTCAGGTAGCCGCCCCAGGACCAGCCCTCGAGCACGCACGCGGCGGGGTCGGCGAGCCCGGACTCCACGGCCCACGACTGCACGGCCGCGACGTCCTCGAGCTCGGTCGTCCCCGGGTGGCCCTCGATCGCGTCGCGCCACGAGGAGCCGTAGCCGGAGGAGCCGCGGTAGTTGACGTGCACGACGGCGAAGCCCGCGTCGAGCCACACCGCGCGCACCGCGGAGTAGCGGTCCTCGTCGGCCGCCTGCGGCCCGCCGTGGATCATGAACAGCGTCGGCACGGGGCCGGTGCTGCCGGCCGGGCGCGAGTACAGCGCGTGCACGTCGCCGCCCGGTCCCGGCACCCAGGCGTCCTCCAGCACCACCGACGGGGCGGGCCGGTCCCCGGGCGGGGTCAGCAGCACCTCGTCCGTGCCGTCCGGGCGCAGCACCCGCACGCTCGACGGCTGCTCGGCCGAGGACCAGCCGTACTCCACCGACCCGTCCGGGCGCACGTCCGCGCCCCCGACCGACCCGCGGGCGGTGGGGAGGTCGGTGAGCTCCCCGCTCTCCAGGTCGTAGCGGTGCAGCGTGGTCCGTCCGGCCCGGGTGTGGGCGACGATCAGCGCCGAGGCGTCGGGGTAGAAGCCGGCCGAGAGGTCCCCGGGCAGGTCGATGTCGAGCTCGGTCTCGGTCCCGGTCAGCGGGTTCCAGACGAGCAGCTCGTCCCGGCCGCGCCGTTCGTGCTGGACGAGCAGCCGCGGGTCCCCGGCGACGGGGGCGAACTCGACCGGCTCGAGGCCCTTCCCCTCGCCGTCGTACAGGTCGGCCACCGCCTCGGCGCCGGGCAGGCGGAGCACCCGGATCGCCGGGTGGCGGGAGTCGCCGTGCTCGGAGTGCGAGATCGCGAGCAGGGTCTCGTCCCGCGACAGCGCGCCGATCCCGGCGTCCTCGGTGTGGGTGTAGACGGTGCGCAGGTCGGCGTCGCCGACCTGCACCGCCAGCGTCGAGCCGTCGTCGGTCGACCAGCCGATCGCCGTCGTCGTGGTCCCGAGGTCGAGGCCCGCGGGGTAGCCGCGCTGCGCGCCCTCCACGGCGGGGACGGCCTTCGCGACGTCGGGGGCGAACGGCTCCCGCACCCAGGTGCCGAACTCGTCGCCGTCGGTGTCGTCGAACCACCAGATCCAGGCGCCGTCGGTGGACACGGTGGCGCCGCGGGTGCCGTTCGGACGGTCGGTGACCCGCCGGTGGGTGTCGGAGGCCCGGTCCCAGGCGTAGACCTCCCAGGTGCCGCTGGCGTTCGAGGAGTAGACGCTGCGCTCCGGGGCGTCGCGGGCCCAGTCCGGCACCGAGATGCGGGCGGCGGTGAACCGCCCGCGCCAGCGCGCCTCGGCCTCCGGGTCGGCGAACAGGGCCTCGGGGACGTCCACGGCGGGATCGCGTCGGGTCTCCACACCGGAGATCATGCCCCTCCGGCCCGACCGCGAGGGCGGGACGGACCCGGGGTAGCGCGTACCCGGGGGTCCGTGTGCGCAGTGCCGCAGCACACGGACTGGCGAGTACGCGCCGGAAACGGCAAGTTTCACGCCATGGCGTCCGACGAAGGCACCACGCTCCGAGCCGTGCGACGGATCGCGATCGTCAACCGGGGTGAGGCGGCGGTCCGGCTCATCCACGCGGTCCGCGACATCAACGCCGAGCGCCGCGGCACGGACGCCGAGCCGATCCGCACGATCGCCCTCGCGACCGACGCGGAGCCGGCCGCGATGTTCGTCCGGGAGGCCGACGAGGTGTACGCGCTCGGCGCGGCCGCCGACCGCCCGTACCTGGACCACGACCGGCTCGTCGACGCGCTGCGCGCCACCGACGCCGATGCGGTGTGGGTGGGCTGGGGCTTCGTCGCGGAGGACTCGGGCTTCGCCCAGCGGTGCGCCGATCTCGGCATCACCTTCATCGGTCCGAGCGCCGAGGCGATGCGCCGGCTCGGCGACAAGATCGGCGCGAAGCTGCTGGCCGAGGAGTCCGGGGTCCCGGTCGCCCCGTGGAGCGGCGGCGCGGTGGAGTCGCTGGACGCGGCGCTCGAGGCGGCGGACGCCATCGGCTACCCGCTCATGCTCAAGGCGGCGGCGGGCGGCGGCGGTCGTGGCATCCGGACGATCCGGGGCGCGGACGAGCTGCGGTCGGCGTTCCAGAACACCCGCGACGAGGCCCGCCGGGCCTTCGGCAGCGACGTGGTGTTCCTCGAGCGGCTGGTCACCGGGGCGCGGCACGTCGAGGTGCAGGTCATCGCCGACCCGCACGGCACGGCGTGGGCGCTCGGGGTCCGCGACTGCTCGATCCAGCGCCGCAACCAGAAGATCATCGAGGAGTCGGCCTCCCCGCTGCTCACCGTCGAGCAGACCGACGAGCTCAAGGCGTCCGCGGAGCGGCTCGCGCTGCGGGTCGGCTACTGCGGCGCCGGGACCGTCGAGTTCCTCTACCACCCCGGGGACAAGGCGTTCTCGTTCCTCGAGGTCAACACCCGCCTCCAGGTCGAGCACCCGATCACCGAGGTCACCACCGGCACCGACCTGGTGCGCCTGCAGATCCACGTGGCGAGCGGCGGCCGGCTCACCGGCACGCGGCCCCCGGAGGTCGGGCACGCGGTCGAGGCCCGCCTGAACGCCGAGGACCCGGACCGGGACTTCACCCCCTCCCCGGGGCGCATCGAGCTGCTGGAGCTGCCGAGCGGGCCGGGCATCCGGGTCGACACCGGCGTCAGTCGCGGCGACGTCATCCCGCCGGACTTCGACTCGATGATCGCGAAGATCATCGCCTCCGGGCGGACCCGCAACGAGGCGCTCGCGCGGCTGCGGCGGGCGGTGTCGGAGACCGCGGTGGTGGTCGAGGGCGGCGTCACCAACAAGAGCTTCGTGCTCGACCTGCTCGACCGCCCCGAGGTGATCGACGGGTCGGCCGACACCGGCTGGATCGACCGGGTCCGCGCGGAGGGCGGTCTCCTCGAGGAGCGGCACTCCGGGATCGCCCTGGTCAGTGCCGCCATCGAGGCGTACGAGAGCGAGGAGCTGGTCGACGTCGCCCGGCTGCTCGAGACCGCGCGCGGCGGGCGACCGCAGGTGGGGCACCGCTCCGCGCGGCCGTTCGACCTGAGCCTGCGCGGCCGCAGCCACCGCCTCGAGGTCTCCCGCATCGGCGCGCAGCGCTTCCGCGTCACGGTGGTCGGCGGGGACGGGGCGGACGACCGCGTCGTGCACGTGACCGTCCACCTGCTCGACGACCACCACCGCCGCGTGGTGGTCGGCGGGCAGGGCCACCGGGTGCTCTCGGCGACCCACGGCCCGGTGCACTTCGTCGAGGTCGACGGGATCGCCCACCGGGTCAGCCGGGACGAGGGCGGCGTGGTGCGGGCCCCCGCCCCGGCGCTCGTGGTGGCGGTCCCGGTGGCCGTCGGCGACGAGGTCGCGGCCGGGGCGCCGGTCCTCGTGCTCGAGTCGATGAAGATGGAGACCCAGCTCCACGCGCCGTTCGCGGGCGTCCTGCGCGAGCTGCACGTGTCGACCGGCAGCCAGGTGGAGACCGGGACGCCGCTGGCCCGGCTCGAACCGCTCGAGGACCCGGACGCGGTCGTCGAGGAGGCCGACCCGGCCGCGGCCGAGCTGGACCTGCCCGCCGCGGACGCCGATGCGGGCAGCGCCCTCGACGACCTGGTCGCGGTGCTCCTCGGCTACGACGTCGGGCCGGGCGAGGAGGGCGGCTGGGGCACCGAGGCGGCGCTCGCCCGCTACCTGGCCGACCGCGACGCCCGCGCGGCGGCGGGGGAGGACGTCCACGACGCCGAGATCGGCCTGCTCGCGGTGTTCGCCGACTTCGCCGAGCTCTCGCGCAACCGGCCGGCCGACGAGGAGGCGCGGGCCGAGCTGCGGGTGCACAGCCCCCGCGAGTACTTCCACACCTACCTGCAGAGCCTCGACGCCGAGCGCGGGGCGCTGCCGGAGATGTTCACGGCGAAGCTGCGCAGCGTGCTCGCGCACTACGGCGTCGACGACCTCACCCGCACGCCGCAGCTCGAGCGCGTCGTGTTCCGGGTCTTCCTCGCCCAGGGCCGCTCCGCCCCCGACCTCGTGATCGTCACCGCGATCCTGCAGCGCTGGCTGGTGGAGCCCGCGATCGACGACGACCGGGCCGTCGGGGTGCGCGAGCTGCTCGACCGGCTGGTCCGCGCCATGCAGCGTCGCTTCCCCGCGGTCGGTGACCTGGCCCGCAGCGTCCGCTACCGCTGGTTCGACGAGCCCGTGGTCGCCCGGGAGCGGGCCGCGGCGCTCGAGGGGGTCGCCGCCGAGCTGGCCTCCCTCGACGAGCACCCCGAGGCCCCGGACCGCGAGGAGCGCATCGAGGCGCTCGCCGCGACCCCGGAGCGGGTCGTCGGGCTGCTCGCCGACCGGCTGCTCGCGGGCGTCCCGGTGCGTGAGCCGCTGCTCGACGTGCTCACGCGACGGCACTACCGCGGCTACGACCTGGACGACCTGCGCACGCCCACGGTCGCCGACCGCCCGTCGGTCGAGGCGGACTACGTCCTCGACGGCCGGCCGACGCGGCTCGTGTCGACGGTCGGCACCGTGGCCGAGCTGACGCCCGACGGGCCCCTGGCGACCGGGCTCGCCGAGCGCGTGGCGGCCCACGCCCCGGGCCAGGCGACGGTGGTCGACCTCTACCTCGCCTGGCCGGACGCGCCGGAGGACGCCGAGGCCTGCTGCGCCGCCCTGCGGGAGCGGCTCGGGGCGACCGCGTTCGCCCACGACGTGCGGCGGGTGGCCGTCGCCGTCTGCGCCCCCGGACGCCCGGTCGGCTACTTCACGATGCGGCCCACCGACGACGGCGGGCTCGTCGAGGACGACCTCGTGCGCGGGGTGCACCCCATGGTCGGGCGCCGGCTCGACCTGTGGCGGCTGCGCGACTTCGACATCGTCCGCGTCGACGCGCCGGACGACGTGCTGCTCTACCACGCGACGGCCAAGGACAACCCGTCCGACCAGCGGCTCGTGGCGCTCGCCCAGGTCCGGGAGCTCGCCGTCGTGCGGGACGCCGACGGCCGGGTGTCGTCGCTGCCCCAGGTCGAGCGGGCCATCGCGGACTGCGTCGAGGGCATCCGGCGGGTCCGCGCGGTCCGGTCCTCGCGGGCCGTCCCGCTGGACATGAACCACGTGTGGCTGCACATCTGGCCGGCGATCGAGGCCGAGCTGGAGCAGGTCACGGCGGTCCGGGCGAGCATCGCCCCGATCACCTCGGGCGCCGGGATCGACGAGGTCCTGGTGTCCGGGCGGATCACGACGCCCGAGGGCACCTATCCGATCGCCGGGCGCTTCTACTCCCAGCCGGGTGCGGGCGTGCAGTACTCGGTGGGCCCGCCGCCCACCGAGCGGCTCGCCCCGATGGACGACTACGGCCAGAAGGTGATGCGCGCCCGCCGTCGGAACACGGTGCACCCCTACGAGGTGCTGAACGTGGTCGCCGGCGACACCGGGACCATCGTCGAGCACGACCTCGACGACGGCCGCCTCGTCCCCGTGTACCGGGCGCCCGGCGGGAACGTCGCGGGCATCGTCGTCGCCGTCGTCACCACCCCCACCGACGGCTACCCCGAGGGCGTCACCCGCGTGGTCCTCGCGGGCGACCCGACGAAGGCGCTCGGTGCGGTCTCGGAGCCGGAGTGCTCGCGGATCATCGCGGCGCTCGATCTCGCGGAGACCATGCGCGTGCCGGTGGAGTGGTACGCGCTCTCGGCCGGCGCGCGGATCGCGATGCAGTCCGGCACCGAGAACATGGACTGGGTGGCGCGCGGCCTCAAGCGCATCATCGAGTTCACCCAGGCCGGCGGCGAGATCGACATCGTGGTCGCGGGCATCAACGTCGGCGCCCAGCCGTACTGGAACGCCGAGGCCACGATGCTCATGCACACCAAGGGCATCCTCGTGATGACGCCGGAGTCGGCGATGGTGCTGACCGGCAAGCAGTCCCTGGACTTCTCCGGCGGGGTCTCGGCCGAGGACAACTTCGGCATCGGCGGCTACGACCGCGTCATGGGGCCGAACGGCCAGGCGCAGTACTGGGCGCCGGACCTCGGCAGCGCCCGCGACATCGTGCTCGCCCACCACGAGCACACCTACGTCGTCCCCGGCGAGCCCGGACCGCGGCGCCTGCCGACCACCGACCCGGTCGACCGGGACATCACCACGGCCCCGCACGACTCGCCGGACTCGACGTTCACCACCATCGGCGAGATCTTCTCGCCCGCCACGAACCCGGACCGCAAGAAGGCCTTCGATATCCGCACCGTGATGCGGGCCCTCGCGGACGCCGACCACCCGACGCTCGAGCGGTGGGCGGGCATGGCCGACGCGGACACGGCGGTGGTGTTCGACGCCCACCTCGGCGGCCACCCGGTCTGCCTGCTCGGCATCGAGTCGCGGTCGGTGCCGCGGCGCGGCTTCCCGCCGACCGACGGCCCGGACACCTACACGGCGGGGACGCTGTTCCCGAAGTCGTCGAAGAAGGCCGCGCGGGCCATCAACGCGGCCAGCGGGAACCGGCCCGTCGTCGTGCTGGCGAACCTCTCGGGCTTCGACGGCTCCCCGGACTCGATGCGCAACATCCAGCTCGAGTACGGCGCCGAGATCGGCCGGGCGGTGGTCAACTTCGACGGCCCGATCGTGTTCTGCGTGATCTCGCGGTACCACGGCGGGGCGTTCGTGGTGTTCTCGAAGGCGCTGAACCCGCGGATGACGGTGCTGGCCGTGGAGGGCTCGTTCGCCTCGGTGATCGGCGGGGCGCCGGCCGCGGCCGTCGTGTTCGCCGCCGAGGTCGACAAGCGCACCGAGGCCGACCCGCGGGTCACCGAGCTGACCGAGGCGGTCCGGGCGGCCGACGAGGTCGACCGGGCGCCGATCGCGGCCCGGCTGCGCGAGGTCCGCACGGCGGTCCGGGCCGAGCAGCTGGGCGCGGTCGCCGCGGAGTTCGACCGGGTGCACAGCATCCACCGGGCGGTGGAGGTCGGATCGGTGGACGCCGTCATCTCGGCGAGCGAGATGCGTCCGCGCATCATCGCCTCGCTCGGCTGAGGACCTTCCCGACGACGGGCTCCCACTCCCGCTCCGGCGGGAGCTGGTGGCCCATGCCCTCGACGACGACGAGCTCCGCACCGGGGACCGCGTCGGCGAGGGCCCGCCCGTGCGCGAGGGGGAAGACCGGGTCGGCGCTGCCGTGCACGACGGTGACCGGGAGGCCGCCGAGCGCCGACAGGTCGTCGGGCCCGCCCGTCGCGTCCCCGATCACCAGGAAGTGGTTGGCCGCGGACGCCAGGTCGCGGGTCCGGGCGACGACCCGACGGGCGATGGCCCGGACGCGGGCCTCCTCGAACATCCCGGGGCCGGCGCACGGCCGTTCGCCCTCGACGATCGCCTCCACCGGGTCGTCGAGCTCCGGCCCGGGGGCGAGCGACGGGTCGGGGCCCGGGAGCCCGGTGACGCGCGGGTCCACGGGGGTCGTGGCGATCAGGGTGAGCCCGGTGACGCGGTCGGGGTGCGCCAGGGCCAGTTCCTGCGCGATCCCGCCACCCATCGACAGCCCGACCAGGTGCGCGGACGCGATGCCGAGGTCGTCGAGCACGCCGAGCGCGTCGGCCGTCAGGTCCGCCCCGGTGTAGCCCGGCGCGCCGGGCGGCCAGTGCTCCGCCTCGCCGGTGTCGCGGTGGTCGTAGCGCACCACACGGGCGCGGGCGCGGACGAGCGGTGCCGTGGCGATCTCGTCCCACCAGTCCCGTGACCAGGTCGCGCCCCCGATGAGCAGCACGGGCCACCCGTCGTCGGGACCGAGGGACTCAACCGCTGGCAACATGCAACCAGTTGTAGCGGCAAGTAGTGGTAAAGTGCAAGCACCATGGAGACGCGGTCCGGCTGTCCGATCAACCAGGCGGTGGAGGCGTTCGGCGACCGCTGGAGCCTGCTCGTGCTCCGCGACATCACCTTCGGCGGCCGCCGGCACTTCCGGGAGCTGCTCGCCGGGTCGCAGGAGGGGATCGCCTCGAACATCCTCGCGGACCGCCTGAAGCGGCTGGTCGAGAGCGGGCTGCTCACCCGGGACGACGCCGGGCGGGGTCGCCGCGCCACCTACAGCCTGACCGAGGCGGCGATCCAGCTCGTACCGGTCTACGCGGTTCTCGGCTCGTGGGGGCTGCGGCACCGCGAGACGTCGACGCCGCTGCGGGTGCGCGCCGAGCTGCTCGAGGCGGGTGGCCCCGAGCTGTGGGCGGAGTTCATGGCGGAGCTGCGCGCGGTCCACCTGGGCGCGCCGGCGCCCGAGGGCCCGTCCGCGACGGAGAAGCTGGCGGCCGCCTACGCCGCCGCGACGGATTCCGGACGACGGGTGTCAGCCCCCGGGGTGGCAGGAAAGCGTCGTTGCTGTCATCAGGTGACAGCATCGACGCTTTCCTCCCACGGATCAGGAGCTGACACGATGACCCCGTGATCGAGACGCAGGCCCACGACGCGGTGACCGAGCTGCGGATCGCCCGCCCGGAGCGGCGCAACGCCCTGGACACCGCCCACTGCCGGGACCTGCACGCGGCGCTGGACGAGGCCGTGGCGGGCGGGACCCGGGCGGTGGTGCTGACCGGGGAGGGCACGGCGTTCTGCGCGGGCGCCGACCTGCACACCGTCGGCGACGCCGGGTTCCTCGACGCGCTCTACGCGATGCTGCAGCGGATCGTCGCGGTCGAGGTGCCGGTGATCGCCGCCGTGCAGGGGCCGGCGATCGGGGCGGGCACGCAGCTCGCCGTCGCCGCCGACCTGCGGGTCTGCTCGCCGCAGGCCGTCTTCGGGCTCCCGACCGCCGCGCTCGGGCTCGCCGTCGACCCGTGGACCGTCCGGCGGCTGGCCCTGCTCGCCGGAGGTGGCCCGGCCCGACGGATGCTGCTGACCTGCGAGCGGCTCGACGTCGCCGCGGCCGCGGGGCTCGTGGACCGCACCGCCGACGACCCCCGGGCGGCCGCCCTCGCGTGGGCGGCCGAGGTGGCGGCGCTCGCCCCGCTCACGCTCGCCTACAACAAGCTCGCGGTGAACCGGCTGCTCGAGGACCCGACCGACGCGGAGACCCTCGACGCCGTCGCCGCCGGGTTCAGCGCCTGCTGGGCCAGCGAGGACCTCGCCGAGGGACGCCGGGCCCGCGAGGAGAAGCGGGCCCCGCGGTTCGTCGGCCGGTGAGCGTGGCGACCTGCTGCCACCGGACGTCAGCCGTGTGCCACCGCTGACACCCGCGGGCCGCTCAGTCCTCGCCCGGCCAGTTCGCGAGCGTGTCGAGGTACTGCTGACGCACGCCCTCGACGTGCTCGTCGAGGTCCGCCGGGTCCCACGACGACACGTCGATGGGCGGCAGCACGGCCACCTGCACGGTCCCGGGGTGGATCACCATCGCGTTGCGGCTCATGAGCTCGCCGGTGTTGCGGAACACCAGCGGGATCACGGGCACGCCCGCCTGCATCGCGAGGTGGAAGGCGCCCTTCTTGAACCGGCCCGGGCTCGGCGTCGCCGACCGCGTGCCCTCGGGCGCGATGACCACCGACACCCCGGAGCGCAGGCGCTCGACGGCGGGCTCGAGGGCCTTGCGGGCCTGCGTGGAGTCGGCGCGGTCGATGAAGGCCGTCTCCAGCAGCCGCATGAGCGGGCCGAACAGCGGGTTGTTGGCCAGCTCCACCTTCGCCACCGGTGCGAAGTTGCCGCGCAGCAGACCGCCGAGCACGAGCACGTCGAGCTGGCTCTGGTGGTTGAACAGGAAGACCGCGGGCTGGTTCTCCCAGATGTGGTGCCCGCCGACGACGTCGAGGGTGACCCCGGAGGCGAGCAGCGACAGGTCGCCGCCGAGCCCGATCCCCAGGTTGAGTCCCGCCCGACGCGACCCGCCGAGCAGGCCCAGCCCGAGCCCCGTCACGAAGCCGCCCATCATTCCGGCGTAGGTGCCGACGGTGCGGGCGACCTCCAGCGGGCCGGTCCAGGGGCGCCCGGGGAAGTCGATCGTCGGCCAGCCGCGCTCGGCGGCGGCCCGGCGCAGCCCGGACGACGGGTTCACCGCGGTCGGGCGGCCCACGGTCGCGAGGAAGGGCACGTCCTCGTTGCCGTTGGAGTAGGCGAAGCTCGCCTCGAGGTCGATCTGGTGGGCGGCCGCGAAGTCCTTCACCGCCGCGGCCTTGCCCTCGCCGTAGGGGCTGCGGCCGTCGGGCCGACCGGTGAGGCGGCCGTCCTCGCCGACCTCGAGCGACGTGTAGATGGTGTGGTCGACGCCGAGGGCGTCCGCGGCGGGGCCGACCTGGAAGCGGGTGGCCGACGACGCCAGCACCACGGTGTGCCCCGCCTCGAGGTGGGCGCGCACCAGGCGCCAGGCCTCCGGGTACACCGACGGGCCGATCTCGTCGCGGAACAGCTGCCGCCCGAGCTTCTCGAGCTCCTCCGGCGTCCGGCCGGCCCAGCTGCGCAGCGTGATCCCGAGGAACTTGGTGAAGTCCTCCTCGGTCTCCAGCGACTGGCTCCCGGCGGCCGCGAGGGTGCGCACCGTCGTCGGGACGTCGATGTCGAGGTGGGTGATGTGGTGGCGCATGAACGACACGACGGAGTAGCCCGCGATGACGGTCCCGTCGAAGTCGAAGAACGCACCGACGGACGGGCCCTCGGGCGCGTTCCGGACGTCGTCGAGCAGTGACTCGGGGCTGGGTCTCGACACGCTAGGGCCTGACACCGGTGCTCTCCTGTCGGTTGCGGGCATCGGTCTCGTCGATGCGGACGACCCGGCCGACCACGGCGCGGATCTCGTCGGCGAACTCCTGACGACGGGTCGCGAGGCCGGTGAGGACCTCGGGCGTCGGGTCGTCGGGAAGGGTCACCAGTCCCCTGTTGCCCGCCAGGCGCAGCGCTGATGCGAACAGCTCCCGGGACAACGCCTCCGGACCGTGCAGCCGGCCCTGCAGGAGCAGCTGGCGGCCGACCGCGAGGCAGTCGTCGAAGAGCTCGTCGTCGACGACGGCGGTGCCCACGTCCCACGCCGCGAGGCGCTGGGCGAGGAGCCACTGGGCGTCGACGAAGGACCGCAGCACCCGGTGCGCGCAGAGGAACTTGCTCGCGAGCAGGACCTCCTTCGTCCGGGCGACGGGGCGCCCGACCTCGGTCCAGTCCGGGTCGATCAGCGTCAGCTCGTCGGCCAGCTCGGCGCGGAAGGTCTCCTTGTCGGGGAAGAAGAACTCGTACTTCAGCAGGTCGCGCAGGGCGAGCGCGTGCGTGAACCCCGCGGCGAGCGCCTCGCGGCCGTCGTCCGCGTCGTCGACCTCGAGCACGGAGAGCTCGACGATCGCGCGGTTGACGAAGTGGTGGATCGCGGAGTTGCGGTAGAACGCGGCCACGATGTGGTGGCCGGGCTCGATCGAGAACACCGGCTCGGTGCCCTCGGTGTAGGCCGTGACCACCTTCTCCTGGCGCAGCGCGAGCAGGGCCTCGGCGACGCCGCCGTTGGTGCGCAGCGACCCGATCCCGGTGTGCGGCAGCTTGCGGGCCTCGACGTAGTCGAGCACCGGCTCCACCACGCGGCGGACCTGGGACAGGGTCAGGGCCCGGTCGCGGACACCGAGCAGCGCCAGGGCGGCCATCGCGATCGGGGTCACCGGCGTGACCCGGTTGATCCGCACGAAGACCTCGAACGCGGTCTTCTGCAGGGCCAGGCGCCGCGCCGGGGAGTCCCCGATCTCGGGGTCGAGCTCGTCGGGGTGCCGCTCGAGCGCGGGGTCGCCCGCGGCGGAGAGGGCCTGGCGCAGCGAGAGCGGCTCGCCGAACGCCACGTGCAGCGAGCCGACCCGGCGGCGCTGGGCGCGGGCGTAGCCGGCCAGCCAGCGCACCCCCTCCGGCGTCTTCGCCCCGCCCATCTGCTCGGCGGCCATCTGGTGCACTTCCTGGAGCTGGTCGTGCGTGATGGAGACCGGGACGAGGAACACGTCGGAGGTCCGGCGGGTCTCGACGGCGTGCGCCACGTCGGAGAGCAGGCCGTACTTCGGCGGGCGCAGCTTGCCCGTGCGGGTCCGGCCGCCCTCCATGTACCACTCGAGGTTGAACCGCTTCGCCGCGAGCCACGAGAAGTACTCGCGGACCATCGCCTTGTAGACCGAGTCCTTGCCGAAGCTGCGGCGGATGAAGATGATGCCGCTGCGCCGGGCCAGCGACTCCAGGCCCCAGATCCGCAGGTTGTTGCCACCGAGCACGTGGTTGCGCGGGAAGTCGTTCGCGCGGAGCACCTCGGCCAGGACGAACGGGTCGGTGTAGGAGCGGTGCGAGGGCAGGAAGACCAGCGCGTGCTCGGCGTTCAGCGCGCGCAGCGGCTCGAGGCCGCTCGTGTCGGCGTGGACCTCCCAGGCCCGCTCGTGCATCGGGCGCAGCACGCCGGAGAACATGTCGACCGCGGTGGGGTCCATCGCGGCGACGAGGCCCTGGAGCGCCTTCTCCGCCTCCGCGGCGACCTGCTCCTCGGGCTCGCCGGTCTCCTGGGCCAGCCGGCGGACCTCGCGGGCGAAGGCGGCGCCACCGACGATCTGGTCGGCGACCTCGCGGGGCACCTTCGAGCGGTTGCCGAGCACGCTGCGCTCGGCGCGGTCGAGCGCGAGGTTGGCCTGCTGGGTGACGAAGCGGACGAAGTCGGCGGTCTCGGTGGACATCCGCTCGCGACGGTGCCGCACCAGCAGCTCCCGCACGGTCGCGGGACGCCCGACCACCACCCGGTGGCGCTGCCGGTCGGTGCGCTCCTGCTGGGCGCGGGCGGCCCGGGCGCGGTCGCGCAGCCAGGAGCGGCGCGTGACGGCGTCGAGGACGCGCAGCAGCGGCTTCGTCGGTTCGGTCTCGCTGCTCGGCTCCCACACGAGGCGGACCGGCACGAGCAGCGGGTTGTCCCCCCGCGTCAGGCGGGCCGCGAGCTCTCCGCCCTCGGCCGGCACGGTCTCCACCGTGCGGCCGTTGAGGGGACGGTTCGCCGTCAGCCACCGGTCGATCAGCCGACGCTCGAGCACGCTCGGCGCGTCGACGAGGACGACGAGGTGACGGTCACCGGAGTCGGGCAGGCCGCCCGGCCCGGGCCGGGACACGACGCTCCCCGGCGGACCCGACCTGTCGTCGGGAAGGGGAAACGCGGCGGAGACCGGCTCAGCTCCCACGGTGTGCACCTCCCGCGCCGAAGCCCGCGCCCGCCGGGACGGGGCCGGCGCAGGTGGAACCACCCTACCCGGCCGACCGGCACCGGTGATCGTCACGCGTCGCGGTTCCGATGCAGGGGTACGCATGTCACGACCGAGGTTCCATCGCGAGGAGACGTGACGTGCGCGCAGTACAGGTGCCCCAGGCCGGCGGCGAGTTCGAGCTGGTGGAGCGCGACCTGCCCCAGCCCGGGGAGGGCGAGGTCCGGGTGACGGTGCAGGCCTGCGGGGTCTGCCACTCGGACATGTTCGCCAAGGAGGGCGTGATGGGGGACGCGACGCCGTTCCCGATCGTCCCCGGGCACGAGATCGTCGGCCTCGTCGACGCCCTCGGCGAGAACGTGCGCGGCGACTGGAAGCCGGGCGACCGCGTGGGCGTCGGCTGGTTCGGCGGCGCCTGCTACCACTGCGAGTCCTGCCGTCGCGGGGACTTCATCACCTGCGCGAACGGCCGCATCCCCGGCGTGACCTTCGACGGCGGGTACGCCGACGCCGTCGTCGTGCCGGCCGACGCGCTCGCACGCGTGCCCGAGGAGCTCTCGGCGGAGGAGGCCGCGCCGCTGCTCTGCGCGGGCGTGACGACCTACCACGCGCTGCGCTCCAGCGTCGTCCGTCCCGGCGACCGCGTCGCCGTGCTGGGCATCGGCGGCCTCGGGCACCTCGCGATCCAGTTCGCCGCCCGCATGGGCTGCGAGGTCGTGGCGATCTCGCGGGGGACCGCCAAGGCCGACCTCGCGAAGCAGCTCGGGGCGCACGAGCACATCGACTCCGAGGCGGGGGACCCGGGCGAGGCCCTCGCCGCGATGGGCGGCGCGACCGTCATCGTCGCGACCGCCACCGACGGCGGCGCCGTCTCCCGCCTCGTGCCCGGCCTCGCGCCCCGCGGCCAGCTGATCGTCGTCGGCGCCGCCGAGACCCCGCTGACCATCGAGGCCATGTCGCTGATCGGACCCGCGACCCAGGTCGCCGGCCACCCGTCGGGCACCTCGAAGGACTCCGAGGACACCCTGAACTTCTCCCGCATCACCGGCGTCCGCCCGATGATCGAGACGATGCCGTTGGAGCAGGCCGCCGAGGCCTACGAGAAGATGATGGCGAACGACGCACGCTTCCGGATGGTCCTGACGACGGGCAACTAGCCGAAGCCCCGCAGGGTGCGGGTGAACGCCCAGGGCTCCTGGGCGATCCCGCTGCAGTCGTCGGCCTCGGTCGCCGTGCCGGGACAACCCCCGTTGTCCCGCAGCAGTGACCAGGCGCCGACGTAGCCGTACCCGCGGGCGCGGGCGCCGTCGACCACGGCGCCCGCGTCCGCGAGCGAGGTCGTCGCGTCGGTGTCGTTGCGCCCGATCATGAGCGTCACGCCGATCCGGCGGGCCACGTCGGCCGGGTCGCTGCCCGGCCACAGCCGTTGCAGCGCGGCGAGCGACAGGTCGGCGGCGTCGAGCATCGACTCCGACCACGTCCCCCGCTGCTCGAAGTTCATGACCATGAGGTTGACCCGGGCGGCGACGCCGCGCCCCGAGACGGTCTCGACGAGTTCCCGGGCGTCGTCGGTCATGCCGGCGTCGGCACTCTCGACCTGGACCGTCAGCGTGATCCGGGCCCCCCGCTCGTCCTGCAGGAGCTTCAGCGCGTCCGCCACGCGCGTCATCGACACCGCGCGGCCCTTGTCGGTCTCGATGTCGACGTCGAGGTGGTCGGTCCCGACGACGTCGAGCGCCTGCCCGTAGGCCCGCGCGAGCGACGCCGCGTCCGGGCACCGGGTCTCGAGGTAGTCCCCGATCGCGCCGCCCGACGACACCGTCACCGTCCCGCCGCGGCTCTTCAGCCCGGCGATCGAGCCCTGGACCGCGGGATCGGTCAGCGGGGTCGTGCCGCCCCAGGTCGGGTCGCAGCCCGACCCGGCGAGCACGAAGCCGAGCACGACGTCGCGCTGCCCGGAGACCGCCGCCACCGCGCCGAGGTCGGGCAGGGGCGGCGTGGTCAGGTCCACGTACGGCGCGACCCGCACCGTCGGCAACGGTCCGTCGGGGGCCCGCGGTCCGGGGCGCGTCGAAGCCGTGGTGGTCGGTCCCGCGGCGGCGGGCGCGCTCTGCGCGGTGCGGACCGGGGAGGGCAGCACCGCGAGGACGACGAGCAGCACCGTCAGCAACGCGCCCGCGAGGGCCGCGCGCAGGGCGACGATCACGCGTCGCGCAGCGTCGTGGGGTTCTCGACGGCGGGCTTCTCGTCGGCCTTCGGCTGCTCGGGCGCCGCCGGGGTCTGCACCTGCGGCTCCGGGGCGACCGGTGCGGGGGCCACGGGCGCGGGGACGACCGGGGCCGGCACGACCTTCCGCGGCGTGGTGGTGCGCGGTGCGACCTTCTTCGCGGTGCTCCGCTTCGTCGCCGGGGCCTTCTTCGTGGTGGTGGTGACGTCGTCGGCCGGGGTCGCCACGATCGGGCTCGGGACGACGGGCGCGGGGACGGCCGGAGCCGGCGCGAGGGAGGCGCCGCTCGCCACGGGGGCGGGGCCGACCCCGACCGGGCCGGTGGCGCCGGCGAGCGCCCCGGTCACGACGACGCCGACGTACCCCGCGGCGAGCGTGGCGGCGGCGGCCGCGAGGCCCTTGAAGCGCCGGGCACGGCGTCCGCTGCCGTCCACGAAGATCGGCCCGGACTTCGCCCGGTCGCCGGGCGAGTTCGGGATCAGCGTGGTGGTGGCCCGGGCGGCGATGTCGTCCGCGGAGCTGCGCCGGGCGGACGCGGCCCGGAGCTCCTCGGGGCTGCTGCGCCGGGCGGGAGCGACCTGCAGGGGCGTCACGACCGTGCGGGGAGCGGGCACGGCGACCGTCCGTGCGGTGATCGCCCGCTGTGACGGGAGGGGGCCGACCGGCCTCCGATCGGAGGAGTCGAGCACCGTATAGCGGCGTGCGGTGTCGTCCGTCGCGCGGTGATTCGCCATGGTTCGTTCCCTGCCGTCCCCGATCGGTGTCGGACACCCTTCCGGGTATCACCCGTCCGAGGTATCGGGACGGAGCATGGCACCGTTACCTGCCGGTGACCAATTGATGGTCGCGACCTTGTGACCGAGGCGATAGGGCCCGGGAACGAGAACGGCCCCGGCTCTCCTGGGAGAACCGGGGCCGAACCGTGTGTGTCGGGGTGGCGGGATTCGAACCCACGACCTCCTCGTCCCGAACGAGGCGCGCTACCAAGCTGCGCCACACCCCGAGCTTGTCGCTCTGTGGACGAGCCTACCTGGTGGGTCCGGCGGTGTCGGACAGGGGCCGGGTGTCCGCTCCGACGGGCACGAGGTCGAGGAGGGTGGCCTCCGGTCGGCACCAGAACCGGGCGGGGGCCCACGGGGAGGTGCCGAGACCCGCGGAGACGTGCAGCCGCGTGTGGGACCCCCAGCGCGACGGTCCCGTGACCCGGCTCCGGTCGATCCCGCAGTTGGTGACCAGGGCGCCGTAGCCCGGCAGGCAGAGCTGGCCGCCGTGGGTGTGGCCGGCCAGCACGAGGTCGTAGCCGTCGGCGGCGAACCCGTCGAGCACCCGCGGCTCGGGCGCGTGGGTCAGCCCGAGGCGCAGCACCGGCGGGTCGGCGGTGCCGTCGGCGTCGTCGGCGCCGGGGTCGGCGGGTCCCGCGATCCGGTCGTAGTCGTCGCGCCCCACGTGCGGGTCGTCCACCCCGGCCACGGCGATCCGCTGTCCGCCCACCGTCACCTCGAACCGGGCGTGGGTGGCGTCCTGCCAGCCCCGCTCGACGAACGCGGCCCGCAGGTCGCGCCAGGGGAGCTCGGGGCCCAGGACGCGGTGCTCCGGGCGGAACAGGTAGTCCAGGGGATTCTTGGGTCGCGGCCCGTGGTGGTCGTTGCTGCCGAACACGAAGACGCCCGGGACGTCGAGCAGGCCCCCGAGCGCCCGGAGCACGACCGGCACGCCCCGCGGGTGGGACAGGTTGTCCCCGGTGTTCACGACGAGGTCGGGCGCCAGGTCGGCGAGCCCCGCCACGAAGCGCTCCTCGCGGTCCTGGCCGGGCCGCAGGTGCAGGTCGGACACGTGCAGCACCCGGATCGGCCGGGCCCCGCGCGCGAGCACCGGCAGGGTGACCCGGCGCAGGGCGAACCACTGCCGTTCGACGACCGTGGCCCAGCCCAACCCGAGCGCCCCGGTGGCCACGGCCCCCAGGGCGACCCGACCCGCCGTCCGGAAGCCGTGCTGCGCCACCCGATCCTCCGTGTCAGCCGCCCGGTGCCGGGCCGATCGCCGGGGCCGCCACGGCACCGGGTGGCGGGGGCGGCGCGGACACGGTGCCGCTGGCGACCTGCAGCGTGATGGCCTGGTCGGGCAGCGCGGACCCGCGCGGGGACTGCCCGACCACGGTACCGGCGGGCGCCCGGTTCCCGACCGTGCTGCGCACGACGGTGAACCCGGCCTCGCGCAGCGTCTGCTCGGCCGCGTCCACCTGCTGGCCCGTGACCTCGGGGATCTGCTCGTTGGTGCCGCCCTGCACGTACCGCGGGTCGGTGGCGGGCAGCGGCTGCACCGGGGTGGCCGCGACGACGGGGTTCATCGCCTTGTACCAGGTCCGGGCCGGCGTCTTGCCGCCGAAGATGTTGCCGTCGGAGCAGGCGTAGGGCGGGGAGTCGCCGCCGCCGTCGCACAGCGGGCGCGGGGACGACGAGTCGTCGAACGTGATCACCGCGCCGGCGATGCCGGGGGTGAACCCGAGGAACGCGGCCGACTTGTTCTGCTGGGTGGTGCCGGTCTTGCCGGACATGGGCCGGGTCCAGCCGTTCTCCCCCGCGGCCGCGGCCGAGGTGCCGCCGGGCTGGTCGTCCTTGCTCATCCCGGTCATCAGGGTGTCGGCCAGCGTCGGCGGCACGACCTGCTCGCAGGGCTGCTCGGAGACCGGCACGGGCGCACCGGCGGGGTCGGTGATGCCGACGATCGGGGTCGGCGGGCACCACTTCCCGCGCGAGGCGAGGGTGGCGCCGACGTTGGAGAGCTCCAGCACGCTGGTCGGCGTGACGCCGAGGGTGAAGGACCCCTGGTTCTGCTCCTTGGCGATCTCGGCGATCGACTTGCCGCCGTTGCCCTGGGGCTCCGCGAGCGAGCGCATGCCGAGCTTGACCGCCATGTCCACCACCGGGGCCACCCCGGTGTACTCCATGAGCTTGACGAAGCCGGTGTTCGGCGACTGCGCGAGCGCGTCGGTCATCGACAGCACGGGGGCGTAGTTGCCCGCGTTCCGCACCGGGAACGGGTTGCCCTGGCCGTCGCGGTAGATCGGCGACGCGTACCCGTCCGGCGGGATCTGCATCTGGTAGTCGATGCCCAGACCCTTGTCGAGGGCGGTGGCGGCGGTGAAGACCTTGTACACCGACCCGGCGCCGAGGTTCACCGGTTCCCAGGGGAGCCCGTAGCTCGTCTCGAGCGCGGCGCCGTCGACGCCGAACACGCGGTTCGAGCCCATCGCGACGACCTCGTGGCGGTCCTGCCCCGGGGCGACGGACGCCATGACGTCGGCGACGTTGCGCTGCTGCGCCGGCACCTCGTTGCGCAGCGCCGCGGTCATGGCGGTGAGCGCGGGCCGGTCGAGGGTGGTGCGGATGGTGTAGCCGCCGCGGTTGAGCTGCTCGGCGGACAGGCCGGCCTGGTCGAGGTAGTCCACGACGTACTTGCAGAAGAACGCGGCGTCGCCGGCGCCGATGCAGCCGTTGGCGGGCGGGGCGGCGCTGCTGACGCCGAGCGGGCTCGCCGTGGCCTCCTGGGCCTGCTGCGGGGTGATCATCCCCTGCAGCCGCATCTGGTTGATGACCTCGTTGCGGCGGCCGGTGGCGGCCTGCGGGTGCGCGACCGGGTCGAACTGTGCGGTCGACTGCACCATGCCGGCGAGCATCGCGGCCTGGGCGATCGTCAGCCGGTCCGGCGTGGTGTTGAAGTAGGTGCGCGCCGCGGCGCCCACGCCGTAGGAGTTGTTCCCGAGGAACACGATGTTGAGGTAGCGCTGGAGGATCTCGTCCTTGGCCTGGCGCTTCGAGGTGCCCTCGGCGAGCTGGCGCTCGAGCTGCAGGGCGACCCGGACCTCGCGCAGCTTGCGGGCGTAGGTGGCCTCGGTGGCCTTCAGCCGCTCCGAGGCGCTCCGCGCGGTGACGTAGAGCTGGTAGTTCTTGATGTACTGCTGGGTCAGCGTCGAGGCGCCCTGCTGGGTGGAGCCGGCGGACTGGTTGGTCACCAGGGCCCGCAGCGTGCCGGTCCAGTCCACGCCGTCGTGCTCGTAGAACCGGCGGTCCTCGATCGCGACGATCGCGGCCCGCATCGTCGGGGAGATCTGCTCCAGCGGCGTGTTCTGCCGGTTCTGGTCGTACAGGTAGGCGATCGGGGCGCCCTGCCGGTCGGTGACCGTGGTGACGAGCGGGAGCTGACCCGCCGCGAGGTCCGACGAGGTGGCGCTGACGGTGTCGCTCGCGTCGTTCGAGATCAGCCCCAGGCCGCCCACCAGCGGGAACGTGACCCCGGCCAGGATCAGCCCCGCGACGAGACACAGTCCGAGCAGCCGTGCGACCGGGCGCGCCGCGAGCCCGCGACGACCGCCGCCCCGCTCGCCGTCACCCGTGTCGGTTTCCGTTCCCCCAGTCATCGTCGTCCAGGTTACTGGCCGACCGGTGTGGTTCGCGCTCGCCGCGTGCGATGGGCGCGGGGACGGTGTTCACACCGGAGATCCGGATTCGGCCTTTCTCGGGGGAACCGATCGCTCCTAGAGTGCGTCGGAGCCCATGAAGGGGCGGGCGCACGGCCGGCGGGGCCGCGCGCACCGGCGGTCGGGGGCCGCCGGGAGCCGTGGGCCGTACGAGGGCGGGATGACGTGGACGACGAGGCGGGCACGAGGAACTGGCGGCGCGACGCACGCTGCCGCCACGAGGACCCGGACACCCTGTTCGTGCAGGGCGCCCAGCAGCGCGACGTGCGGGAGGTGTGCCGGGCCTGCCCGGTCCGCACCGAGTGCCTCGCGCACGCCCTGGACAACCGGATCAAGTTCGGGGTCTGGGGCGGGATGACCGAGCGGGAGCGCCGCGCGCTGCTCAAGCGCCGCCCCGACGTCGTCTCCTGGTCGGCGCTGCTCGAGGCCGCCCGCCGGGCGGCCCTGCGGCCGGCGGAGCCGGAGCCCCGTCCGGCCGAGGGGCCCACGCGCCGGGTGGGCTGACGCGGGACCCGACGTCAGGAGCCGAGCAGCTCCCCGATGGCGCGCAGCCCGTCGAGGTCGTGGACGTCGGTCGCCATGGCGGGCACGTCCACGATCGGCACCGTCGGGTGCGCGCGGGTGAAGCGGGCGAGCACGCGGCGCTCGCGCTCCGCGGTCTCCACCCGGTCGGCGTGCAGGCGCAGCACCGCGGCGGTCGTCGCGTCGCCGCGGGCGGCCTCGAGGGCCTCGGCGCCCTCCCGGGCGAGCGCGCCGGACAGCGTGGCGCGCACCGGGTGGGTCCGGTTCAGCACCATCCCGGCCAGCGGCATGCGCTCGGTGCCGAGCCGCTCGACGAAGTACGAGGCCTCGCGCAGCGCGTCCGGCTCGGGTGCCGCGACCACGACGAACGCGGTCCCCGGGGCGCGCAGCAGCTGGTAGGTGGCGTTGGCCCGCTCCTGGAACCCGCCGAAGAGCGTGTCGAAGGCCTGCACGAAGGCGGAGGCGTCGGCGAGCATCTGCCCGCCGAGGATCGTCGAGACGGCCTTGGCGAACAGGTTGAAGGTGGAGCCCACGATCTTGCGCAGCGCGCTGCCGCCGGCCCGGGCGGGCGCCGAGAGCAGGCGGATCATCCGGCCGTCGAGGAACGACGACAGGCGCTGCGGAGCGTCGAGGAAGTCCAGCGCGGACCGCGACGGCGGGGTGTCGACGATGATGAGATCCCAGCGTCCGGTCGCCGCGAGCTGCCCCAGCTTCTCCATCGCCATGTACTCCTGCGTCCCGGAGAACGACGAGGAGATGGTCTGGTAGAAGGGGTTGTCGAAGATCGCCTGCGCGCGGTCCGGCGTGGTGTGCCCGGAGACCATCTCGTCGAAGGTCCGGCGCATGTCGAGCATCATCGCCTGCAGCTCGCCGCCCCCGGCGGGGTCGGCACCGGGCACCACGCGGGGCTCGTTGTCGAGCTCCTCGAGGCCCATCGACTGGGCCAGCCGCTTCGCGGGGTCGATGGTGAGCACCACGACGCGCCGGCCCCGTCCGGCCGCGCGCAGGGCGAGGGCGGCGGCCGTCGTCGTCTTGCCCACGCCGCCCGAGCCGCAGCAGACGAGCACGCGGGTCGCGCGGTCGTCGACGAGCGCGTCGAGGTCGAGGTGCTGCGGTCGGCGACCACGGCCGGCGTCCGGGACGGTCTCAGCGGTCATGGCGCACCCCCTGCTCACGCAGCAGTTCCGCGAGCTCGTAGAGCCCGCCCAGGTCGACGCCGTCGGCGAGCTCGGGGAGCTCGATCTGCGGCATGCCCGCGGCGTCGAGCCGCGACCGGACCCCGGCCTCGACGGCGAGCCGCTCGGTGTGCTCGTCGACCTCGGTGAGCAGCCCGCCCACCTCGTCGTCCTTGAGGAACAGGCCCGCGGCCTCGAGGCCGGCCCGCAGCCCGCCCTCGTCGACCCGGCCGGACACCGGCAGCCGCGCCGGGCGCACCCGGTTCACCATGATCGCGCCCGGGGGGAGAGTGGCCTCGGCGAGCTCGTCGACGGTGTCCAGCGTCTCCTGGACCGGCAGGTCCTCGAGCTGGGAGACCACGTGCACGACGGTCTGCGGGGAGTGCAGGAGCTCGACCACGCCCTCGCTCTGGGTGCGGATCGGCCCGGTGCGGGCGAGCGTCCCCATCGCCTTCGTGACGTCGAGGAACTTCACCACCCGGCCGGTGGGCGGCGCGTCGAGGATGACGGCGTCGTAGAGCGGGCGGCGCGGCCCGCGGGAGCGCCGGTCGTCGCCGACCGTGCGCCCGACGCACTCCTTGACCTTCCCGGTGAGCAGTACGTCGCGCAGACCGGGCGCGAGCGTCGTCGCGAACTCGACCGCGCCCATGCGGCGCAGGGTCCGGCCGGCGAGCCCGAGGTTGTAGAACATCTCGAGGTACTCGAGCAGGGCCTCCTCGGCGTCGACCGCGAGCCCGCGGACCTCGCCGCCGTCCGGGGCCACCGCGATCCGCTGCTCGGCGTAGGGCAGGGGCGGGGTGTCGAAGAGCTGGGCGATCCCCTGCCGGCCCTCGACCTCCACGAGCAACGTCCGGCCACCGCCGGCGGCGAGGGCGAGGGCGAGGGCGGCCGCGAGGGTCGACTTGCCCGTGCCGCCCTTCCCGGTCACCACGTGCAGGCGCGCCCCGGCGAGGGCGTCCGGCCATCGCTCGACGCCGGCCTCGTCGAAGAGGCCGACCCCTCCGGACTGCCGCTGGTTGCTCACGGCGACCAGCGTAGGACCGTGCCCCACGGGACGCGGGCCCCGGCCGGAGGGGCTCGGTCACACCGCCTGCGACCGATGATCACGGTGCGTGCCCGTGTCGTCCCCGCCGGTGTGACGACACGTGGGCCGATTCGGGGCGCGGCCGGGAGTGTCGGGGTGGACATCTACCCTCGGCGTCCATGAGTGCCCAGACGTGGGAGTACGCCACCGTCCCCCTGCTGACCCACGCGACGAAGCAGATCCTCGACCAGTGGGGGTCCGACGGCTGGGAGCTCGTCACCGTGCTCCCGGGCCCGACGGGCGAGCAGCACGTCGCCTACCTCAAGCGTCCGCTGTCGTGACGAGCCCGACGGCGCGGCTCGCCCAGCTCGGCGTGGAGCTGCCGCCGGTCGCTCCGCCGAAGGGCGTCTACGTGCCCGCGAAGCGCGTCGGGGCCCAGGTGTGGACCTCCGGCCAGCTGCCGCTGGTCGGCGGCGAGCTCCCGGCGACCGGCCTCGTCGGCGCGGACGTGTCCGTGGACGACGCGGCGGCCTACGCGCGGATCGCCGCCCTCAACGCGCTGGCGGCGATCGACGCGCTCGTCGGCCTCGACGCGGTCGCCTCGGTGGCCAAGATCGTGGGCTTCGTGGCGTCCGCGCCCGGGTTCGGCGGCCAGCCCCAGGTGGTGAACGGCGCGTCGGAACTGATGGGCCAGGTGTTCGGCCCGGCGGGCGAGCACGCCCGCTCGGCGATCGGGGTGGCGGCGCTGCCGCTGAACGCCCCCGTCGAGGTTGAGGTCGTCGTCGACCTCGCGTGAGCTGCGTAGGACGAGTGCCGCGGACCCACCGTGGCGGACAGGGGTGACGGACGTGGCGAGCACGGGCCCGGACACGGCGGACGCGACGGGCACGGCCGTGGCCGGCGGTGG
Organism: Actinomycetospora corticicola; assembly: GCF_013409505.1. Taxonomy (NCBI): domain Bacteria; kingdom Bacillati; phylum Actinomycetota; class Actinomycetes; order Pseudonocardiales; family Pseudonocardiaceae; genus Actinomycetospora; species Actinomycetospora corticicola. The sequence continues at coordinate 4,914,243 of NZ_JACCBN010000001.1, forward strand.
CCCGGCCGGGGCCCGCGCGTGCCACGACCTGCTGGTCGCCCTCGCCGGGCGCGTGCCCGACCGCGCGCTGTGGCGCCTGCGGGACTGGCTCGCCGCCGGGGCCGACGCCGCCCTGCGCACCGCCGTCCCGCGCACGCTCCTGCGCCACCGCATCGGCGTCACCGACACCGAGCGCGAGTTGCTCCGGGAGGCCGTGACGGCCTGGCGCGGATCGGCCCGCCTGGTCGACGCCGTGCTGCACGCCGACACCGCGCCGGAGGCCGGCACGGCCTTCGCCGAGCCCGGCGCCGCGCCGTGGGACACCGCCGATCTCGTGCTGCGCGCGGTGGTCCCGGCCGCGGGCGACGTCGGAGAGGTCCGCCGGGCGTGGCGCGCGGGCGGCTCCCGCGTGGTGCTCGTCAGCGCCGCCGGGGACCTCGCCGCCCTGACCGGCATCGTCCAGCGGGCCCTGCGCGCGCAGGGCGACGCCGCCCCCCGCGTCGAGGTCATCGGCGCGGGCACGCTCACCACCGGCTACCACCGTGCGGCGCTCGCCGCGTCGGACGTCCTCTGGCGGGCCGGTGCCCCCGCGACGGCCGGCGCCCCCGACCACGCACGACTGCCGGACCCGCGTCGCGGCGTCCCGTCGTCACCCCCGGAGCTGGTGCGCCATGGCTGAGGCCGGAGTCCCGCATCCCGACGGGCCGCGGCCGGAGCCGCGGACGCCCGACGGGTCCGACCGGGCCGCCCGGGCCCGCAGCGGCCGTGACCCGGTGGCGCTCGCGGCGTGGCGCCGGGTCGCCGAGCAGCGGCGCCGGTCGGCGGGGACGGACGACGTCGAGCCCGAGCCCGTCGAGCCCGTCGTCGGGACCGGGCCGGTGGTCGAGGCCGCGGTGCCGGCCCGGCTCGACGTCCCGGAGCCCGCCCTGCCGTCCCGGACGGGTCCGCCCGACGGCGTCCCCGTCGTCCGGGACCCGGCGGGCGACGCCCCCCGCGAGCCCCTCGCGGGCCGCCCCGTCGACGTGGCCGCGTCGCCCGGGGTCCGTCCCGACGACGGTCCGCCCGCGCCGGGCCGCCTCCACGAGGTCCTCCTCGGGCTCGCCGGTCGGATCGACGACGACGCCCTGACCGCCGTGCGCGAGATGGTCGCGGCCGAGGACGACGCGGAGGCCGCGGAGCTCCTCGGTGGCTGCCTGCTCGCCGACGAGGTGGGGCTGAGCGCCGACGAGCGCGGCGTCCTCGCCCCCTGGTTCGCCACCGCGCGCGTCGACCCCGACCTGCTGAGCGGCCTCCCCGTCGACCCCGACGCCCTCCGGCGCTCGGGGCACCGCTTCGTCCCGACGACGACCGGGGCGACGCCCGCCGCCACGCTCGCCCGGGCGGCCCGGCGGCTGTCCGGGGTGCTCTCGGTGCGCGAGAGCTGGCGCGTCACCCCGGCCGGCGCCGCACCCGGCCCGGTCCCGCACCGGGTGGTCCTCGTGGAGACCGCCGACCCCGACGACTGCGACCACGTCGTGCACCACCTCGCGCACGCCGCCCGCGGGCTGGGCGGGACCTCGGTCGAGGTGTTCGCCGCAGGGGTCGCGCTGCCCGCCTACCACCGGGACGCCCTGGCCGCGGCCCGCCCGTTGAGCGCCGACCCGCTGCCGACGCGCGGCCAGGAGGTCGCGCGGGAGGACGTCCTGCGCCAGGAGGTCGCGCGGGAGGACGTCGCGCGGGAGGACGTCGCGCGGGAGGAGGTCGTCCGGGAGGACGGTGAGACCTGGCGGACGGTCGCCGACGCCGGCGCCGCCCGGATGGCGCCGCCGCAGGCTCCCGACCGGCGTGCTCCCGTCGAGAGCCCGGCCCCCGAGCCCGTCGCTGCGGTGGAGCCGGACGTGGAGCCGGACGTGGAGCCGGAGGTCGAGCCGGTGGCGGACACCGACCGCGAGGTCGTCGAGCCGACCGGGCCCGAGGCCACCGCGGCGCCCACCTCCATCGACGACGACCTGTCCCTCACCGCGCGGCGGATCGCGGCCCTGTGGGCCCGTCCGGTCCCCGAGGACTTCTCCGCGCCCCTGCCGCCGGAGTCGCTCGAGCGGACGCGGCTCGAGCCGCCGGGCGATCCCGACGTCGGGTCGGTGCCGGACGGCCCCCCGGCGGCGCTCGACCGCGTCGACGAGGACGAGCTGGGGGATCTCGAGGACGTCGACGAGCCCGAGGACCTCCCCGAGGAGACCGGCACGATCGTCGACGGTCCGATCGGCCGGCACGGCCGAGGGCCGGCGGTCGACCCGGGCACGGACGCCTTCCCCGCCCGTCCGCCGCGTCCCACCCCGTACGTCAACGGTCACCACCTGGGCGAGCAGCCGAGCGGCGGGGCCGACACGCCGCACGACGTCGACGAGGTCGACCCCGGCGAGCCGACGCCGCCCGAGGGCACGGCCGTCGATCCCGCGGACGCCACGGCCCAGGTGCAGCGCGCCCGGCACAGCCGGGGCCGGGGCGAGGAGCCCGAGACGCCCGCGCGCTCCGGGCACGACGCCCGCTTCGGGGCCGGCCCGGGCCCGGCCTGGCCGGGGGCGCCCGTCACGGGCGACCGGCCGGGTCCCGACACGCTGTTCACCTCCCCGGTCGAGATCGGCGAGGAGCCGGTGACGCTGGGGACGAACGGCCACCGTCACGACGCGGCGCCCGCGGTCCCGGCCGAGCCCGTGGACCCGCCGACCGGCCCCGTGTCCTGGTCCTCGGCGCCCCGGCCCGGGCCGGGCGCCCCGGTCGACGACGCGTCCGGTCCGCGCCCGGTCGGCGACGTCGCCCCGCCGTGGGCGGCAGCCGACGGGTCCGCGTGGCCGCAGGAGCAGCCCGGCTGGCCGCCCGCCCCCGCGCCGGTGCCGCCCGCCTACCGGCCGCCGCAGGAGCAGCCGGTCGCGCCGCCGGAGACCACCGGTGGCTGGTCGCCCGACACGGACGACTCCGTCGCGCAGCTGTCCGACCGGGAGCGCGAGCTCCTGGCGCGGCTGCACGAGGAGCTCGCGCAGCGGGAGCGGGCCGAGGGGGCGGACCCGTTCGCGGGCCCGTCCGGCCGCCCGCAGCCGCCCCGCCCGACCGGACCGCCGCCGGAGCGGCGCAACGGCCAGGGCCCGCCCCCCGGCCGCACGAACGGTCACGGACTGCCCGGGGGACCCGACCCGGCGTCCTGAGCCCCGCCGCGCCGCGGCCTCTAGGGTCGCGACGTGTCCGACACGCATCCGGCGTACGAGGTCCTGCGTCCCGTCACCACGGCGGCGGGGGTGGTCCTCGCCGACAACCCGTCCGGCATGACGTTGGACGGCACGAACAGCTGGGTGCTCCGCGCCCCCGGGAACCGGGGCTGCGTGGTGGTCGACCCCGGGCCGGACGAGCCGCGCCACCTCGAGCGGCTCCGCGAGCACGGGCCGGTCGAACTGGTGCTGCTCACCCACCACCACCTCGACCACTCCGAGGCGGCCCGGACGTTCGCCGACCTCACGGGCGCGCCGGTCCGCGCGCTCGACCCGACGTTGTGCCTCGGGGCCGAGGGGCTGGGCGCCGGGGAGGCCGTCGGGGCGGCGGGCCTGGACATCCGGGTGCTGGCGACGCCGGGACACACCACCGACTCGCTGTGCTTCGTCGTCGACGGCGACGGGTCCGTGCTGACCGGCGACACGGTGCTCGGCCGCGGGACGACGGTGCTGGGCGACCACCACGGGGCGCTCGGCGACTACCTGCGCTCCCTGGACCGGCTCGCCGCGCTGCCCCCGGGCACCAGGCTGCTGCCCGGCCACGGGCCCGACCTGCCGGACGCCCCGCAGACCGCCCGCGACTACCTCGCCCACCGCGAGCAGCGCCTGAACCAGGTCCGGGCGGCCCTGGAGCAGCTGCCGGGCGACCCGGAGCCGCGGCAGGTCGTCGAGATCGTCTACGCGGACGTCGACGAGTCGCTGTGGCCGGCGGCCGACATGTCAGTCGCCGCGCAGCTCGAGTACCTGCGGTCGGAGTAGCCCCGGAACGCACGAACGGCACCCCCGCCATCGCGGGGGTGCCGTCCGGGTCGGGACGTCCTAGCGGGCGCGCCGGGCCAGGCGGTCGGGCTCGAGGATGAGGACGCTCTTGCCCTCCAGACGCAGCCACCCGCGGGCGGCGAAGTCGGCGAGGGCCTTGTTGACCGTCTCGCGCGAGGCACCGACGAGCTGGGCGATCTCCTCCTGCGTGAGGTCGTGCGTCACGCGGAGCAGGCCGGCCTCCTGGGACCCGAAGCGCTGCGCGAGCTGCAGCAGCGCCTTCGCGACCCGGCCGGGGACGTCGGTGAAGATGAGGTCCGCGAGGAGGTTGTTCGTGCGACGCAGCCGACGGGCGACGACCCGCAGCAGCTGCTCGGCGATCTCGGGCCGCTGCCCGATCCACTCCTTCAGCGCGGTGCGGTCCATCGAGTAGGCCCGGACGTCGGTGACGCACGTGGCGGTCGACGTGCGCGGACCCGGGTCGAAGATGGACAGCTCGCCGAACATGTCGGACGGGCCGAAGATCGACAGCAGGTTCTCCCGGCCGTCCGGCGAGCGGCGGCCGATCTTGACCTTGCCGCTCTGCACGATGAACAGCCGGTCCCCGGGCTCGCCCTCGTTGAAGATGACGGTGCCCCGCGGGAACTCGACGCGATCGAGCGACTCCGTCAACACCTCGATGGCGGCCGGATCCACTCCCTGGAAGATCCCTGCCCGCGCCAGTACCTCGTCCACCGTCGTCCGCTCCTCGCCGACTCTTGAGACCCCCACGGGCCCGGGCATCCTGCACCTCGGGACTCCGCTGTGTCACCAGTCACGTCTGCCGCAAGTCTAATCGCGTGCACCGTCATGATCACGCCGCACACGGCCGACGATCCCCGGATCTAGCCTTGTTCCGTCGTCGTGCGCGAGCGATGCCCCCCGAATGGACGACCCTACTCGCCGATCATGACGCCGCTGGGTGAGCGTCAGACGCCGCTGGTGCTCCGGCCGGACGTGCCGGACGTCCGCCCGCCGCGGCGGGAGGGTCCACCGCGCTTCCCGAGGTTGCGCAGGCGGAACAGCGTGAGCGCGCCGCCGATGCCCTGCCGGAAGAGGGCCTTCACCTCGTCCGGCCGGGCGCGCTCGAGGAAGTCCTCGACCTCGTCCTCACGGACGGTGCCCGAGCGCAGTCTCGTCTCCAGGCGCTCCATGCCCAGGGCGAAGACCATGATGAGCAGGGGGATGAGGATCGCGATCCAGGCGGTCATGGTGAGAGGCATCGTCCCGCACCGGCGCCCGGGAGCGGGCACCGGGGGTGCCCGGCGTGTCGCGGGGTGCTCCCGGGACGCCACGGTGTCGGGGGACTTCTCTACCCTGGTCGAATGACCTCGGGTGCCACCCCTGCTGCGACGAAGCCGGGCGAGACGCACCTCGGGCTGGTGCGCCGCGCGCGCCGCATGCACCGCGCGCTCGCGTCCGCCCACGTCGACGCGCACTGCGAGCTCGACTTCACCTCCCCGCTCGAGCTCCTGGTCGCCACCGTCCTCTCGGCGCAGACCACCGACGTCACGGTCAACCGGGTCACGCCCGCGCTCTTCGCCCGGTACCCCGACGCGCCGGCCTACGCGGGCGCCGACCGCACGGAGATGGAGGAGATCCTCCGTCCCACCGGCTTCTACCGGGCCAAGACGAACTCCGTCATCACGCTGGGCCAGGCGCTGGTCGAGAAGTACGGGGGCGAGGTCCCGGGCCGCCTGGCCGACCTGGTGACGCTGCCCGGCGTCGGGCGCAAGACGGCCAACGTCGTGCTCGGCAACGCCTTCGGCGTCCCGGGGATCACCGTGGACACGCACTTCGGCCGGCTCACCCGTCGGTGGGCCTGGACCGCCTCGGAGGATCCGGTGCAGGTGGAGAAGGAGGTGGGCGAGCTCATCGAGCGCAAGGACTGGACGATGCTGTCCCACCGCGTGATCTTCCACGGCCGCCGCGTCTGCCACGCCAAGAAGCCCGCCTGCGGGGCGTGCTCGATCGCGAAGGACTGCCCGTCGGCCGGGATCGGCGAGAACGACCCGGTCAAGGCGGCCAAGCTCGTCAAGGGGCCGGAGGCCGACCACCTCCTGGCCCTCGTCGGTCTCGAGCGGTGACGCGCACCGAGGTCGGCTCGACCCTGCTCGTCCTCATCCTCGTCGTCGTGGGCGTCATCGCCCTCTGGCCGCGTGACTCCGCCTCCGGTCCCGACGCCGGGTCGGTGCCGACGAGCAGCGCGGTCGCTGCCGACCCGCAGGCGCTGGCCGACGCGCGGACCCGCGCCGGGCTCGCGGAGTGCCCCGCTCCCGCCGGTCGGCCGTCGGCCGGGCCGCCGCTGGCCGGGCTGACCCTGGAGTGCCTCGGGGCGCCCGGGGCGGTCGACCTGGCCGCAGCGCTGCCGGGCCGGGTGACGCTGGTGAACCTCTGGGCGTCCTGGTGCGGGCCGTGCCGCCAGGAGATCCCGGCGATCGCCGCCTACGCCGCACAGCCCGGTGCGGCCGCGGTGCTCGGCGTGGACGTGGCCGACGACGCCACCGACGCGCTGGCGCTGATGTCGGCCCTCGGTGCGCGCTACCCCTCGGTGTCCGACCCCGACCAGGTCGTCGCGCGGCGCCTCGGGGCGGCCCCGGTGCTCCCCGCCAGCCTCGTCGTCCGGGCCGACGGCACCGTCGTGCCGCTGCCCCCGGAGGTCTTCAGCACGCCCGAGCAGGTCCGGGCCGCGGTGGCGGGGGCCGCCGCGTGAGCGGGCTGCTGCGGCCCGCGGAGGCCCCCGACTGGCTGGCCGGCCTCGTCGCGGCCTGCGCCCGGGTGTCGCCGGACGACGTGCCCTTCCGCCGCCGACCGGGCGGGAACGGGCGCGAGGCGGCCGTCGTGCTGCTCTTCGGCGACGACGACGCCGCGGGCCCGGACATCGTGCTCACCGAGCGTGCGGCCGACATGCGCTCGCACGCCGGGCAGGCGGCCTTCCCCGGCGGCGGCCTCGAGCCGGCCGACGGCACCGGCCTCGACGGGCTCGTGACGGCGGGCCTGCGTGAGACCGAGGAGGAGATCGGCGCCGACCCCGCCGGGATCGTCCCGCTGACCACGCTGCCGCCCCTGACGATCCCGGTGTCGGGGTTCGCGGTGACCCCGGTGCTCGCGCACTGGGCGGCGCCCGTGCCGATCGGCGTCGTCGACCCGGCCGAGACCGCCGCCGTCGTCCGGGTCCCGCTCGCGGAGCTGACCGACCCGGCCCGGCGCTTCACCGTGACCTCGCCGGGCGGCTACCAGGGTCCTGCTTTCACGGTGCGGGGACTGCTCGTGTGGGGGTTCACCGCCGGCGTGCTCTCCTGGGTGCTCGACCTCGCGGGGTGGACCGTCCCGTGGGAGCACGGCGACGTACGGGATCTCGGCGAGGCGTGGGCCCGTCGGCACGAGGGAGAAGCGATCCGATGAGCTGGGTCGACATCGTCGTCGTGCTGCTCGCCGTCGCCGCGGCCATCTCCGGCTGGCGGCACGGTCTCGCGGTGGCCGCCCTGTCCTTCCTGGGGGTCATCGGCGGCGCGCTGCTCGGCCTCAAGCTGGCACCCCTGATCGTCGGGCTGTTCGAGAGCGACACCAGCCGGGTCGTGGTCAGCGTGCTCATCGTGATCGCGCTGGTCGCCCTCGGCGAGACGCTCGGGGTCTACCTCGGACGCGCGGTGCGGGACCGGATGCGGCTGGGCGCCGTGCGCACCGTGGACTCGGGCTTCGGGGCCGTGCTCCAGGCCCTCACGGCGCTCGTCGTCGCCTGGCTCATCGCGCTGCCGCTGGCGTCCTCGTCGAACGTCGCACTGTCGTCGGCCCTGAAGAACTCCGCCGTGCTCTCGACGGTCGACTCGGTGATGCCCGATCCGCTGCGCGCCCTGCCGAACGAGCTGCGGGCGATGTTCGACGCGTCCGGGTTCCCCGACGTGCTCTCGCCGTTCTCCCCGACGCCGGGCACCGCCGAGGTGGCGCCCCCCGACCAGGGCCTCGTGCGCGACCCGGTGGTCCAGCGCGCCCGGGCCAGCGTGCTGAAGATCCGCGGTCGGGCGCCGTCGTGCTCGCGGGCCCTGGAGGGCACCGGCTTCGTCATCGGCAACGAGCGCGTGATGACGAACGCACACGTCGTCGCCGGCACCAACGAGGTCTCGGTCGAGGTGCCGCGGTCGGGCGGCGGGGCGGACACCGAGACCGCGCGGGTCGTCTACTACGACCCGGAGGTCGACGTCGCCGTCCTCGCCGTGCCGGGGCTCGAGGCGCGGTCGCTGCCGATCCAGTACGCGGGCGCCGACACGGGCGACAACGCGGTGGCGCTGGGCTACCCGCTCGACGGGCCGTTCTCGTCGAGCCCCGCGAAGATCCGCCAGCGCATCCAGCTCCGCGGCCCGGACATCTACGACTCCCAGACCGTCACCCGCGACGTCTACACGATCCGCGGCACCGTGAAGTCCGGGAACTCGGGCGGGCCGCTGATCAACCCGCAGGGCCAGGTGATCGGCGTGGTGTTCGGTGCGGCGGTGGACCAGGGCGACACGGGCTTCGTGCTCACGTCCGACCAGGTGCGGGCCGCGCTCGACGCCGCGCAGGGCTCGACGGCGCGGGTGTCGACGGGCTCATGTGCTAGCTAGCCTGTGAGCACCCTTCCGTGTCAGAGCACGGAGAAGTACTCACAGGCGCCGGAGGAGCACCTCGCCGACGTGGCGCGGGGCCTCCTGGTGCGGGAAGTGCCCGGCACCGGGGACGGTGACGAGCTCGTGCTCCGGCGCCCAGCCCGCCGAGGCCCGCACCACGTCCTCGGGCACCCACGGGTCCAGCGCGCCGCGCAGGTGCAGCACCGGCACCTCGACGGGCCGGTCCAGCGCCGCCGCGAACCGGGACCCGTCCGGCCGGCCCTGGGACCGCACGGCCCAGCGGAAGTACTCCAGCGAGCAGTGCGAGGTGCGGGGCGTCAGCAGGGCCTCGGCGTGGCGGGCGACGACCCCGGCGAACTCGGGGCTCGCGGACCAGCCCGCAGCCGCACCCGCCGTCAGGAAGGCTCCGGCGGCCGCGCCGTGGTCGCGGCGCAGGGACCGCTCGGGGAGGCGCGGGAGCTGGAAGAAGGCGACGTCGCGCAGGGCCCGGGTCCAGCGCCAGGGCCGGCGGCGCACGGCGCGGCGCAGCGCCAGCGGGTGCGGGGTCGCGACGACGGCGAGGCGTGCGACGACGCGTGGGTGGAGCGTGGCGAGGGTCCAGGCGACCGCGCCGCCCCAGCCCGCGCCGACGACGGTCGCGCGGCGGGCGCCGAGGGCCGGGACGAGCCCGGCGACGTCACCGGCGAGGGTCCACAGGTCGTAGCCGCGCGGTGGCCGGTCCGACCCGCAGTAGCCCCGCAGGTCGACGGCCACCGCACGGTGCCCGGCCGCGCCGAGCGCGGTCAGCTGGTGGCGCCAGGACCACCAGAACTCCGGGAACCCGTGCAGCAGCAGGACCGGCTCGCCGGAGGCGGGCCCGCACTCGGCGACGTGCAGCCGGATCCCGTTGGCGGACACCTCGCGGTGCCGCCACGGCCCGGCGAGCGCCGCCGGGTCCTCGGGTCGGTGCGGCCGGCTCAGCGTCGCTCGGCGACGGCCGACGTCGAGGGGGACGCGTCGGAGCGGCCGCGGCGCAGCGCCTCGACGGACTCCTTGGCCGTCTCGATCGTGCGCTCCGGCGCCTTGATCTTGCGGACCTTGAGGTAGCCGAGGAACCCGGCGATCCCGGCGATGACCAGCATCAGCACGAAGGTGACCGCGAAGCCAGCCCAGCGCTGGGACGGCCAGATGAGGTTGAAGGCCTCGGCGACGGCGAAGAAGAAGAACCAGAAGCTGAACAGGGCGACGACCGCGGCGACGACGAAGAAGACGCTGCCCAGCACACCCTTCTTCACCTCACCGGTGATCTCCTGCTTGGCGAGTTCGACCTCCGCACGCACCAGCGTGGAGACGTGCGTGGTCACCTCCTTCACCAGCGCGCCGACGGAGGCGTCGCCGTTCTGGCGCGCCGGTTCGGCGTGGAGCGGGATGGAGGGCACCACGGGCGGGCCTCCGGGGGACGACGGCGAGGTCACAGGCCCTCCTGGCGGGTCGGGTCGAGCGGGGGCACATCGTGCCACGACCGCGACGGACGCGACCGGTGACACGACAGCACGGCCCGTGTCTTCCCGATCATCACGGCGTCCAGTCCTGCAGTTGACGTCGGTTACTCGGACGGGGCGCGCCGCGACGCCTTGCGGTCGCTGCGCCGGCGCTTGTCCTCCAGACGACGGAGCTTCGCGCCCCGACTGGGACGACGGGCCTTGCGCGACGGCGGGTCGGGCTGCCGGGCGCGCTCGATCCGCTCCACGGCCCGCGCCAGGGCGGCCTCGCGGTTGCGCAGCTGCGACCGGTGCTCCGACGCCGTCACGTGCAGCACGGGCCCCAGGCGCTCGACGAGCCGCTCGGGGTCCGGGAGCGCCGTGAGGTCGACGACGAGCTCCACGCGCGAGTCGGTGGTGTTCACGCCCTGCCCGCCGGGCCCCGAGGACCGGGAGAACCGCCAGGTCAGGGCACGCTCGGGCAGCAGCTCGGTGCTGTCCATGCCTCCAGTGTGCTCGCTGTGTCGAGGCGTTAACCCCCTCACGTGGCGGCGGAGCGTCGTTGCTGTCATCCAGTGGCAGGAACGCCACATCGTCGATCCGCTCCTGCCTGGGACGATGGAGCCCATGACCGCCCCGACCACCGACCCGCTCGCGCCGCTGCTCGACCTGCCCGGTGTCGCCGAGGGCGCCGAGTCGATCCGCCGGCACGTCGAGGCCGTCCACGCCCACCGCACCAACCGCCGCGGCTGGCCGACGACCGCCGCCGAGGCGAGCACCCGCGCCGCCCGGGCGTCCGCGGCCCTGGACGGCGGGTCGGCCGACCTGCCCACCGACGGCCCGGTGACCGACCCGGTCCTCGCCGGAGCGCTCCGCGTCGCCGAGGCGCTCGGCGGGCTGCTACCCACGTGGCGCCGGGCGCCGCTGCAGGCCCTCGCGAGGCTGCACGTCCTCGCCGCGACGGATCGCGTCTCGGAGTCCGACCTCGGGCGGCCCCGCCCCGGCGCCTGGGTCTCGGCGCGGCTCGACGCGCTCGCCGGTCTCGTCGTCGGCGGCACCTCCGTGCCGGGCCCGGTGCTCGTCGGCGTCGTGCACGGCGAGCTGTTGGCGCTGGCACCGTTCCTCGTCGCGAACGGCGTCGTGGCGCGAGCCGCCGCGCGGCTCACCGCCATCTCGACGGGGCTCGACCCCAAGGGGCTCGTCATCCCGGAGGTCGGCCACCTGCGGGCGTCGGGCGAGTACTCGGCGGCGGCGCAGGACTTCGCGAGCGGCACCCACGAGGGTCTCGCCCGCTGGTTCGCCCACGAGGTGACCGCCTGGCGCACCGGGGCCAAGGAGGCCACCGGCATCGCGGACGCCGCGGGTTAGACCGTCCGGCCCCGCTGCCGGTCCCCACCGGCAGCACGGGGTGCGGTTGTCCCCAGCCCGGGCCGCGCCCGTACCCGTCGTCGGGATGGTCGCCGCACGCTGCGGGACGTGGACGGACGACGAGTGATCCTGCTGTGCGACGACGAGGACCTGGCCGACGAGGCGGTGCGGGTCGCCGCGGCCGCGGGGGCCGAACTGGAACGGGTGCCGGACGCGGTGGCGCTGCGCCGCCGCTGGACGGGCGCGGCGATGGTGCTGCTGGACGAGGGCGGGGCGGACGCGGTCGGGGCCTCCTCGGCGCGGCCGGGACGTCGCGACGGGGTGATCGTGCTCTGCCGGGGAGAACCGCCGGGCACGGTGTGGGAGCGGGCGGTGGCCGTCGGGGCCGAGCACGTGGTCTCGCTCCCCGAGGGGGAGGACTGGCTGGTCACGTCGCTCTCCGACGCCGCGGGAGGGCTTCCCGACGGCGGGCCCGGGCGGGTCGTGTGCGTCATCGGCGGCCGGGGCGGGGCGGGCGCGTCGGTCCTCGCGGCGGCCGTCGCGGTGCGGGCGCGGGAGGACGGCGCGCGGGTCCTCCTGGTCGACTGCGACCCGCTGGGCGGCGGACTGGACCTCGTGGTCGGGGCGGAGCAGGTCGACGGGCTGCGCTGGCCGGGGCTGGCCCTCGGCGGCGGGCGGGTGGCGGCCTCGTCGTTGCACGAGGCGCTGCCGCGCGCCGGTGGGCCGCTGACGGTGCTCTCCTGCGACCGGCACGGACCGGGGCCGGCGCCCGACGCCGCCGTCGCGGTGGTCGAGGCGGGGCGGCGGGCCGGCGACACCGTGGTGTGCGACCTCCCGCGGCACCTCACCGACGCGGCCGCGGCAGTCCTCGCGGTGGCCGACCTGACGGTGCTGGTGGTGCCCGCCGAGGTCCGGGCCACGGCCGCTGCCGCCCGGGTCGCGCGCACGGTCGCCGAGCACGGAGCGGCGGTCGGCGTCGTCGTGCGGGGCCCGTCGCCGGGCGGGCTCGCCGGGGAGGACGTGGCGGCCGCGCTCGGCCTGGAGGTCCTGGCGTCGGTGGAGGCCGAGCCCGGGCTGGCGGCCGCGATGGACCACGGCACCGTGCCCGGGGTACGCCGCGGCCCGTTGGCCGAGGCGGCGGCCGCGGTGCTCGACGCGCTGGACGCGACGGGTGCGTCGCTGGCGGCCTGATCGACGGTGTCCGACGACCCGGCTCCTCCTGGGGGAGCCGGGTCGTCGTCGTGCGCGCCCGTCGTGGCGTCCGGAGCAGCGGGTTGTCCCCACCGGCAGCCGTGGTGCGGGTTGTCCACAGGGCGCGGGCCGGGATTCGCCGCGAGTGACCGTGCTCGGGCAGCGTCGTCGGTGTCGATCACCAAGCGGGGTGGGGGAGGTGCGGGGATGTCGGACGGTGCGGTGCCGGACCTGGTGGAACGGGTGCGGACGCGGCTCGCGACGGCGGGTGGCGAGGCGGGGGTGGCGGAGCTCGCCGCGGCGGTGCGGGCCGAGGCGCGCGGGGTGGTGGGGGACGCCGACGTCCTCGCGGCGGTGCGGACCCTCCAGCGGGAGTTCGTCGGCGCGGGTCCGCTGGAGCCGTTCCTGCGCGACCCGGCGGTGTCCGACGTGCTGGTCACCGCGCCGGACACGGTGTGGGTCGACCGCGGCGCCGGATTGGAGCGGGCGCGGGTCACGTTCGCCGACGAGGACGCGGTGCGGCGCCTGGCGCAGCGGCTCGCGGCCGCGGCCGGGCGGCGGCTGGACGACGCGAGTCCCTACGTCGACGCGCGGCTGCCCGGCAGCGGGGTGCGGCTGCACGCGGTCCTGCCGCCGGTGGCCGCCGACGGGACGTGCGTGTCGCTGCGGGTGCTCCGGCCGGCCCGGCACGACCTCGACGCCCTGCAGGCGGGCGGCACGGTCGACGCGACGGGGCGGGCGCTGCTGGAGGCGGTGGTCGCCGCGCGGCTGGCGTTCCTCGTCGTCGGCGGCACCGGGTCGGGCAAGACGACGGTGCTCTCGGCGCTGCTCGCCCGGGTGCCCGCCGCCGAGCGGATCGTGATCGTCGAGGACGCCGAGGAGCTGCGGCCGGCGCACCCCCACGTGGTGCGGCTCGTCTCCCGGCCCGCCAACGTCGAGGGCGCGGGGACGGTGCTGCTGCGCGACCTCGTCCGGCAGGCGCTGCGGATGCGCCCCGACCGGCTCGTCGTCGGCGAGGTCCGCGGCGCCGAGGTCTGCGAGCTGCTCGCCGCGCTCAACACCGGGCACGACGGCGGGGCGGGCACCGTCCACGCCAACTCCCCGCGCGAGGTCCCGGCCCGGCTCGAGGCCCTCGCCGCGCTGGGCGGCATGACGCCCTCGGCCCTGCGCAGCCAGATGGCGGCCGCGGTGCAGGCCGTGCTGCACGTCCGGCGCGTCGCCGACGGGCGGCGGGTCCTCGAGGCGGTCGGGGTGCTGCGCCGGACCGACGGCGACACGGTGACCGTCGTCCCCGCCTGGGGTCGCGAGGACGGATGGGCGGTCGGGCGGGCCGACCTGGGGTCGATGTTGGCCGACCGCGGCGTCGCAGCCCCGTGGTCGGGCACCTTGTCGCGAGCCGTCGGTGCCGAAACGGTCCCCGCACCCGCCGTCGGTCCGACTCTCGGCGCGGGCCCCGACCGGGCGGTCGTCGCACCGTCGCCGCGCCTGCACCACGGGGTCGCGAGCCTGCGCCCGGTGTCGGCATGAGCGCGACCGTGGCCCTCCTGCTCGGCGGCGCCGCGCTGCTCGTCTGGCCTGCGTCCCCCGCGGCGACCCGGGTCCGGGCCCTGCGCACGGACGTGGCGTCGAGCGGGGGCCTCCGTCGGCCGCCGCCCGTCGTGCTCGCCGTGGCCGTACTCGGCCTCGTGGTCCTCGTGGCGGGCCCCGGAGGCGGTGTCGCGGCCCTCGTGGTCGGCGGGGTGCTGTGGCGGGCCCGCAGCGCCCGTCGTCGGGACCGGTCGCGGCGCGATGCGGTCGACGGGCTCGCCGAGGGCCTCGCCGGGTTCGCCGCCGAGCTGCGCGCCGGTCACCCCCCGGCCGCCGCGGCCGGCGCCGCCGCGCGGGACGCCCACGAGGTGTGCGCGCGCTCGCTGGCGCTCGTCGAGGCGACCGCACGGCTCGGGGGCGACGTCCCGACGGCCCTGCGCGAGTTCGCGGTCGGGGAGGCCCTGGTCGGGGTCCACGTGCGGCGCCTCGCGGACGCGTGGTCCCTCGCGGACCGGCACGGCATCGGGCTGGCCGGGCTGGCGGAGGCGGTCGCGGAGGACCTCCGCGCCCGGGTCCGCTTCGAGGGGCGACTCGGAGCCCAGCTCGCCGGTCCGCGGACGACCGCGGCCGTCCTCGCGGGACTGCCCGTCGTCGGGTTGCTGCTCGGACAGCTGCTCGGCGCCCGGCCCTGGGCGGTGCTGACCGGCTCGGCGCTCGGGCAGGGGCTGCTCGTCGTCGGCGCGGTCCTCGTGGCCGTGGGACTGGAGTGGAGCGCCCACCTCACCGCGCGGGTCGTCCGGTGACCGCCCTCGTGCTCGCGGTACTGCTCCTCGCCGCCGCCCTGCTGGTCACGCCCGGGCCGGTCGACGCGGCGCTCCGGCTCGCGGCCCTCGACCGCGTGGCCCCGCCCCGTCGGGAGCGGCGGCGAGCGGAGCCCCGGGATCCGTGGCGGGAGGCGGGCGGCTGGGACGAGCTCGCCGCCTGCCTGCGCGCTGGACTGTCCCTCGACCTGGCGGTGCGCGCGGTCGCCGAGTCCGCCCCGTCGGCGACGGCGCGGGCCCTCACCCGCGTCGCCGACCTCGTCGCCCTCGGCGCCGACCCGGGCGCGGCCTGGGCGCCCGCCCTGGAGGAGCCGTCGACCGCGCGCCTCGCCCGGGCCGCCCGCCGGTCGGCCCGCAGCGGCGCGGCGGTGGCCGACGTGGCGGCGGCGGTCGCGGTCGACGTGCGCGCCGAGGCCGCCGAGGCGGTCGCCGCACGCGCCGAGCGGGCGGGCGTCCTCGTGGCCGGACCGCTCGGGCTGTGCTTCCTGCCGGCCTTCCTGGCACTGGGGATCGCCCCGGTCGTCATCGGGCTGGCGAGCCCGCTCCTGGAGCGGACGTGACGACCGGTGCCCACCCGGGGCCCGGGACGGAAGGAGAACACGATGGAACCCACGACGACGGTCGCGCTGCTGACGGCGCGGTGCACGGCGGTGATGCGGTCGGACGACGGGATGTCGACGGTCGAGTACGCCGTCGGTCTCGTGGCCGCGGCGGCGTTCGCCGGGCTGTTGATCGTCATCATCAACGGCGCGGGCGTCCTCGACGCCCTGACCGGACTCATCGAACGGGCCCTCGCCCCCGCAGGGTGATCGACGACGACCGGGGCATGGCGACCGTCGAGGCGGCGATCGCGCTGGGGGCGCTGGTCCTGGTGTTCGTGGTGGTGCTCGCGGGGCTCGGTGCGGTGGTCGCGCGCATCCGATGCGTGGACGCGGCCGGGGAGGCCGCCCGACGGGCCGCGCGGGACGACGGCGTCGGTGCCGGGGAGCTCGCGGCCGGGCTCCCGCCGGGTGCCGAGGTCACGGTGGCGGTCGAGGGCGACACGGTGCGGGTGCGGGTGGCCCTGCCACCGCTCGGCGGGGCGCTGCGCGGCCTGCACGTCACGGCCGAGGCGGTGGCGGCCCGGGAGCCCTCGGCGGCCGGTCCGACGGGCGTCCCCGACGGTTCGCCGTCCGACGGGGCGAGCCCCGGTTCGCCCGGCTCGGAGCGGTCCGACCCGGAGCCGTCCGACCCGGAGCCGCGCAGCCCGGAGCCGCCCGCCCCGCCCACCCCCGGCCCGGCGGGCGAGCCCGAGCCGGCCCGGCTCCCGCCGGCCGCGGTCCCCGAGGAGCTGCCGCCGTGAGGGGCGCCGTCCGGGTGGCGATGGCCGACGACCGGGGCGCGGCGACGGTCGTGGCCGCCGCGATGATCGGTGTGCTCGTCCTGCTGCTCGCCACCGTGCTCGTCCTCGGGTCGGTGGTCGCCACCCGGCACCGCGCGGCGGTCGCGGCCGACCTCGCCGCCCTCGGCGGGGCGGCGGAGGGCGTGCGGGGACGACAGGCGGGGTGCGATCGCGCGGAGGACCTCGCGCGGCGCAACGGCGGCGAACTGCGGGCGTGCGCGTGGCAGGGCTGGGATCTGGAGGTCGTCGTGGCCTCGACCTGCGGATGTCTCCCCATCGGTGACACGGCCACCGTCCGCGCCCGGGCGGGCCCTGTGGTGAACATCATGCGGTGAATCGCCGGAGCCCCGGTGACGGATCGTCATCGAACCGTGTCCTACGGGGACGAGCGGGCCGGTGCCCCCGTCGAGCGGCGACACGGATGGTGCAGCCGGGACGAGTGGTACGCCGAGCGCCCACCGAATGCGCGTTCGCCCGCTCGACGGTGCCAGGACGGGCACTCGGCGTTCCGGCGGGTCCGATGGGCGACGACGGGTGGAAATCAGGCCGGAACCTGCCGTTACTGGAGCAGGAACACCGCACGGGGTGGACCAGTACCGGGAGGACCCGCATGCAGTGGTGGGACAGCTACCGCGCCGTCTACGGCACCGAGCTCCGCGCCGAGGCCATGGTGCTCGCCGACCACGGCTGGGCGGTGGTTCCCGGGACCTTCCCGCAGGGTGAGGTCTGGACCGGTCGGGCGGAGGCCCCCCAGGCCGGCCCCGTCCCGGTGCTGGACGACTGGGCGGCGAAGGCGACGACCGACACGACGCAGATCGCCGACTGGTGGTCGGGCCTGCCCTACTCGATCCTGCTGCCCACCGGGCTCACGTTCGACGTCATCGAGGTGCCGGCGAGCATCGGCCGGCGGGCGGCCGCGGCGCTGCGCGCCGTCGGTGTCCCGGTGCCGATCGCAGCCACGCCGACCGGCGAATGGCTCTTCCCGGTGCTGCCGGGCGAGCCGCTGCGGCCCGACCTCGCGGGTCGTCCCGGCATGACGCTCCACGGTCGCGGCAGCTACCTCACCGCGCCCCCGTCGACCTTCCCGCAGGGCTCGATCCACTGGCGGGTCCGCCCGGCGGTGTCCGGCTGGCGGCTCCCGGACCCCTACAGCGTCCAGGACGCGATGGCCGAGGCCGTCCGCGAGCGCCCGCACCGCGGGCTCGGCGGCAGCTCGACCTACCGCCTGGCGACGGTCGCCACGGGCATCCGCTCGTAACGACCGGCACCACGCACCACCACAACCGAAGACACAACTGAAGACTCGGGTCGGCCTGGACCGCCGACGACGTCCCGCGGAGCGCGCCTGCCCCGCTGCTGCCCGCAGCAGGGACGTCCGGGTCCGGCAGACCCGCGGCGGTGGGCACCGGTCACGACGCGGAGCCCGCGCCGGCGGCCACGGGAGACGCGCCGCCGATCGCGTGGAGCGCGCACCGTGTGCCCACCGCCGCCCGTACAGCGCCGCAGGGCGGGTCGAGCCGATCCCCGCCCTGCGGCGTGGCAGACCTCCCCGCGGGTCGGGAGCCACGAGCTCCCGGCCCGCGGCGGAACCCACGTCCCGCCCCCGGATGTACGCGAGAGTGCCGTTCGCAGCCTCTAGGTGAGCGAAAGTGCCGTTCGCTCGCCGGGGGCCGGCGTTCAGCCCATCCCCGGATGTGCGCGAGAGTGCCGTTCGCAGCGTCTATGTGAGCGAGAGTGCCGTTCGCTCGCCGGGGGCCGGCGTTCAGCCCAGACGGGCGAGCACCGCCGTCAGCACCGCGATCGCCCCGGCCTTGTCGAGCGGGTCGTTCCCGTTGCCGCACTTCGGTGACTGCACGCAGGACGGGCAGCCCGACCGGCACTCGCAGTCGGCGATCGCGTCGCGGGTGGCCGACAGCCACACCTGCAGCGCCTCGTGCCCGCGGTCGGCGAACCCCGCCCCGCCCGGGTGCCCGTCGTGCACGAACACGGTGGGCCGGCCGGTGTCGGGGTGCAGCGCCGTGGAGACGCCGCCGATGTCCCACCGGTCGCAGGTGGCGACCAGCGGCATCAGCCCGATCGCCGCGTGCTCGGCGGCGTGCAGCGACCCCGGCACCCGGGCCGGGTCGATGCCGATCCCGGCGAGCAGCGACTCGGCGAGCGTGTACCAGACCGCCCGGGTCGCGAGGGTCCGCTCCGGGAGGTCCAGCGGCACCTGCTCGACGACCTGTCCCGAGGGCATCCGTCGCAGGTAGCCGACCACCTGGTTCGTCACCTCGACCGTGCCGAGACAGACCTGCAGCTCCGGTCCGTCGTCGGCCATCGCGCCGAACGACGAGCAGTGTTCGGTCTCGACCACCGCGATGTCGGTGACCGACCGGGACTGGGTGGTCCACTCCGGTTCCTCGGCGTGGACGTGGGCGATGTTCTCCTCGAGGTCGAGCGAGTCGACCACATAGCTCGTGCCCTGGTGCAGGTGCACCGCGCCCTCGTGCACCGTCGAGTGCGCCGCCCCCGGGTCGACCGTGCCGAGCATGCGGCCGGTCTCGGTCTCGACGATCACCACCTGCTCGCCGCCGG